>NZ_JBIRFY010000012.1:0-271978 GCF_044327745.1 Streptomyces sp. NPDC018026 | reverse complement strand
CGGTGGCCGCGGAGTTTGATCTGGTGGTCGGCGCGTCCGTCGTAGGTGAGGTGGCCGTGGTGGTTCCAGTGGGCGAGGTCGCCGGTGCGGTACATGCGGGTGCCGGGGGTGGTGCTGTGGGGGTTGGCGGTGAAGCGTTCGGCGGTGAGGGCGGGGCGGCCGAGGTAGCCGCGGGCGAGCTGTTCGCCCGCGAGGTAGAGCTCTCCGGTGACGCCGGGGGCGACGGGGCGCAGGGCTGAGTCGAGGACGTAGGCCTGGGTGTTGGCGAAGGGGCGTCCGATGGGGACGGCGCCTTCCTCCGTGCCGTCGAGGTGGTGGTCGGTGATGTTGACGGTGGATTCGGTGGGGCCGTAGGCGTTGATGATCTGGACACCGGGGTGCTGGGCCCGCCAGGTGGCGAGGTGGTCGGTGTGGAGGGCTTCGCCGCCGAGGATGAGGGTGTGGGACGGGGAGGCCGTCTCGGGGAGTGTGGTGAGCAGGGGGAGGTGGCTGGGGGTGGCCTTGATCAGACTCGGTTGAGTGTCCGACTCTTCGAGGCTGGTGAGGTGGACGGTTCCGCCGGCGGTGAGGGGTGTCCACAGGGCGGTGATGGTGAGGTCGAAGGCCAGCGGGGAGTGCAGGACGGTCACGCCGGTCATGGCGGTGTAGGTGTTGCGGGCGCGGTGGAGGTAGGTGGCCAGGGCGTGGTGTTCGATGACGACGCCCTTGGGGCGGCCGGTGGAGCCCGAGGTGTAGATCATGTAGGCCGCGTGCCGCGCCGACCACGGGCTACGGCGCTCCGCGTCCGTGAGTGGACCGTTGGGACGGCTCGCATACGCAGCGGCGTCCACCGGCTCCGTGAGGATCAGGGCGGGCCGGGCGTCGTCGAGCATGTAGGCGATGCGCTCGGCGGGGTAGTCGGGGTCGATCGGCAGGTAGGCCGCGCCGGTCTTCAGCACGGCCAGCATGCTGGTCACCGCGTCCAGCGACTTGGCCAGCGCGATCGCCACGAACTGCTCCGCACCCAGCCCCTCTCCCAGCAGGTGCCGGGCGAGTTGGTTGGCGCGCCTGTCCAGCTCGGCGTAGGTCAGGGAGTTCTCCCCGCACACCACCGCTACAGCGTCCGGCGTCAAGCGGGCCTGCTCGCTGATCAACTCGTGCAGCGGCGTCCCCGGAAGTTCAGTCGTTGCCCCGTTCCACTCCACCAGGACCCGCTCCCGCGCGGCCGGGTCGAGGGTGTCCAGGTGGGCCACGGGACGGTCCGAGTCGGTGAGCAGTGCTTCCAGTACCCGCAGCATCCGGTCCGCCAGTGAGCGGACCAGGTCGTCGGCGCAGGCGTCCGGGCGGTAGTCGAGGCGCAGCCGCAGGTCGTCGTCGCGGGTGTGGGCGACGAGGTTGACGGCGAAGTCCGTGCTCTCGACCGCGTCGAAACCGGCCACCCGCAGCCCGTCGAGCTGGCGGCTCGTCGTGTCGGCGCTCACCGGGTAGTTCTGGAAGACCATGGCGGTGTCGAAGAGTTCGCCGTGTCCGGCCCAGTGCTGGATGTCGGCGAGGCCGGGCCACTGGTGGTCCAGGAGGCGGGCCTGTTCGGTCTGGAGGCGGCGGAAGAGGTCGCCGAGGGGTTCGGCCTGGTCGAGGCGGGTGCGGACGGGCAGGGTGTTGATGAACAGGCCGATCATGGACTCGACGCCGGGCAGCTCGGGCGGGCGGCCGGAGACGGTGGCGCCGAAGACGACGTCGTCGCGTCCGGTGGCCTGGGCCAGCGCGAGGGCCCAGGCGCCCTGGACCACCGTGTTCATGGTCACGCCCTGACCCCGCGCCCACGCGGACAGGGCCGCCGTGGCGGCACGGTCCAGGCCGAACGGGACGCTCAGCGGGGCCGCCTCGGCGGGGCCGGCGTCCGGGGCGAGGAGGGTGGCCTCGTCGAGCCCGGACAGGGACCGCTGCCAGGCGTCGCGGGCGGCGTCCCGGTCGCGGGCGCCGAGCCAGGCCAGGTGGTCGCGGTAGGGACGGACCGGGGGCAGGCTCACGGGGTCGCCGCCGGAGACGTACAGCTCGGTCAGTTCCTGCCAGAGCAGGGGCATGGACCAGCCGTCGAGCAGGATGTGGTGGTTGGTCATCACCAGCCGGACGCGGTCGGCGGACAGCCGGATCGCCGTGAAGCGCATCAGTGGCGGGCGGGTGAGGTCGAAGCGGCGTTCGCGGTCCCCGGCCGCCAGCCGTCCGGCCTCCGCGTCCCGTTCCGCCTCGTCGGCGAGGTCGGTCAGGTCGTACTCCCGCCAGTCGGGTCCCAGCTCGGCGGGCACCACCTGTACCCATGCGCCGGACGTCGTCTGCCGGAACCCGGCGCGCAGGTTGGCGTGCCGGCGCAGCAGGGCCCCGGCCGCCGCGCGCATGCGGGTGGCGTCGAAGGAGCCCTCCAGGTCGAAGGCGAGCTGGCCGACGTAGACGTCGCGGGCGCTCTCGTCGTACAGGTTGAGGAAGAGGAAACCCTCCTGGAGGGGGGCGAGGGGCAGGATGTCCTGGAGGCCGGGGACGGTGTGCTCCAGGTCCTCGATCTCGTCCTGGGCGAGAGCGGGGTGGGCGATGTCGGAGGGGGTGAGGCCGCCCGCGCCGGGCTGCCGGGCCTCCTCGACGAGGCGGCGCAGCAGCCGGAACCAGGTGTCGGCCAGCCGCTGGGTGTCCTCGGGCTCCAGCGCGGTGCGGGAGTACGTCCAACGGGCGCGCAGCCGGGTGCCGTCGGCGGTCTCCCGGGCGACGGCGTTCACGTCCACGGGGTGGGCCAGCGGCATGGCACCGTCGATACCGGCGACGTCGCCGCCCTCGATGGTCCAGGGGGCCTCGTCGGTGCCCTCCCGGCCGAGCCGGCCGAGGTAGTTGAAGCCGAACTCGGGGAGGGGCAGGGCGCCGAGGGTGTCCCGGGTGCGGGGGTTGAGGTGGCGCAGCAGGCCGTAGCCGAGGCCGTCGCCCGGGACGGTGCGCAGCTGTTCCTTGACGGCCTTCAGCGCGCGGAGCGCCGAGCCGTCCCCGGAGGCGGCGGGGGGTGCGAGGCGGACCGGGTACATCGACGTGAACCAGCCCGCCGTACGGCTGAGTTCGGTGCCCGGGACCGCCTCCTCGTGGCGGCCGTGGCTCTCCAGGTCGAGCACGACGGGTGCGTCGGGGTCCTCGCCGCGCCCGCGCCGCCAGGCGGCGACGGCCAGGGCGAAGGTGCTCAGGAAGACGTCGTTGACCGTGGCGTGGCAGACGCCGGGGACCCAGGTGAGCAGGGCCTCGGTGGTGTCCGCGTCGAGTTCGGCGGTGATCTCGCCCGCGGTCGCGTGGGTGTCCCGCGCCGGGTCCAGGCGGAGCGTGGGCGGGGTGTCGCCGAGGACCGAGTGCCAGTGGTCCAGCTCCTCCTCGGTCCGCGGCTGCCCGGCGAGGTCGGAGAGGGACAGGGCCCAGTGCCGCCACGGGGTGCCCACCGGGGCGAGGGTCTCGCCCGCGTAGGCGGCCGCCAGGTCGGGGACCAGGATGCGCCAGGTGACGCCGTCCACGACCAGGTGGTTGGCGACCAGGACGAGCAGCCCGTTCCGGTCGGCGCCGCGGTCGAGCCAGACGGCCTGGAGCATGCGGCCGTCGGCCGGGGCCAGGCGGTCGCGGGCCGCCCGTGCCTGCTCGGTGACCGCCGAGCGCACGGCGGACTCGTCGAGGGGTACGGCGTCGAAGCGGACCAGGCAGTCGGCCGGTGTCACCGAGCCCGGCGGCGGGATCTCGATGGTCCAGTCGTCGGCCACCCGCATGCGCAGCGCGTCGTGCCGGTCGAGCACGGCCCGCAGGGCGGTGTCGAGCGCGCCGGGGTCGAGGGCGGCGGGTACGCGCAGGACCAGCGACTGGTTGAACGCGGCCAGGTCGGAGCCGAGAGCGGCGAACCAGCCCATCATCGGGGTGCGCGGCGCCGGGCCGTCGGCGGGCAGGCCGGAGTCCCGCGCCGGGCGGTCCCCGGCGGGTGCGGCGGCGGCCGACCGGGCGAGCAGCGCGGGCGTCTGGTGCTCGAAGACGTCCCGCACCGACAGGACCAGGCCCGCCGCGCGGGCGCGGGCGACGAGCTGGATGGACAGGATGCTGTCCCCGCCCAGGTCGAAGAAGCCGTCGTCGACACCGGCCGGTTCCACGCCGAGGATCTCGCCGAACAGCCCGGTCAGCAGCCGCTCGCGCGGGTCGCGGGCGGCCCGGCCCGAGGTGCGGGCGGAGTAGTCGGGGGCGGGCAGCGCCTTGCGGTCCAGCTTGCCGTTGAGGGTCAGCGGCAGCGCGTCCAGTACGACGAACGTGGTCGGGATCATGTGGTCGGGCAGGGTCTCGCGCAGTGCGGCGCGGAGTTCGGCGGTGTCCACGGTGGTGCCGGGCTCGGGCACGACGTAGGCGACGAGCCGTCGGTCGCCGGGCCGGTCCTCGCGGACGATCACGGCGGCCCGCGCCAGGTGCGGGCGTTCGGTGACGACCGCCTCGATCTCGGTCGGCTCGATCCGCAGGCCGCGGATCTTGACCTGGGTGTCGGCGCGCCCCAGGTACTCCAACTGGCCGTCGGCCCGCCAGCGGACCAGGTCGCCGGTGCGGTAGAGCCGGCTGCCGGGCTCGCCGAAGGGGTTGGCCACGAACCGTTCGGCGGTCAGCGCGGGGCGGGCGTGGTAGCCGCGGGCCAGATGCGCTCCGGCCGCGTACAGCTCGCCGGGCACACCGGGCGGGACCGGACGCAGCGTCGCGTCCAGCACGTACACGGCGCTGTTGGCGACGGGCGAGCCGATGGGCGGGACGGCGGGGCCGGACAGCGGGCCGCTCATGGTGGAGCAGACGGTGGTCTCGGTGGGACCGTAGGAGTTCAGCATCGTACGGCCCGGCGACCAGCGCTCCACCAGCTCGGGCGGGATGGCCTCGGCGCCCACGACGAGGGTCAGCCCGTCGGGCAGCGAGCCCGGCGGCAGGAGGCCGAGGACCGACGTGGTCAGGCTCAGGTGGGTCGCCGCGTGCCGGGTCGCCAGCTCGGCCAGCTCCGGTCCCGGCGTGGTCTCCGGCGGCGCCACGACCAGGGTGGCCCCGGTGAGCAGGCCCATCGCCAGCTCCCAGAACGAGGCGTCGAAGCTCGGGGAGAGGTGTTGCAGGATCCTGCTGTCCGGGCCGGCCGCGCAGTCGCGGGTGAAGATGTCCAGGAGGCCGGGCAGCCCGGTGTGGGTGACGACGACGCCCTTGGGGCGGCCGGTCGTTCCCGAGGTGTAGATCATGTACGCGGGGTGCTCGGGGCGCAGCGGTACCGGCCGGTCGGCGTCGGTGACGTCGTGGCCGGGGAGTGCGGCGAGGGTCGCGGCGGTCTCGGGGGTGTCGAGCAGCAGGACCGGCGTGCCGGTGTCCGGGAGGCTCGCGGCCAGGGCGGAGGTGGTGACGACCAGGGTGGGGGCCGCGTCCCGGACGAGGTGGGCGATCCGTTCGGCGGGGTGCGCGGGGTCCACGGGCAGGTAGGCCGCGCCCGCCTTGAAGGCGGCGAGCGCCGAGAGGACCAGTTCGGCGGAGCGGGGCAGGGCGACCGCCACGAACCGCTCCGGACCCGCGCCCAGGTCGAGGAGGGCGCGGGCCAAGCGGTTGGCACGCTCGTTGAGTTCGCCGTAGGTCAGCGCGGCGTCGGGCGCCGCGGCGGCGGCCGTTTCGACCGCGAGGTGGCCGGGGCGGTCGGCGGCGTGCCGGGCGACGTGGTCGGCGAAGGTGCCCTCCACCGGCCTGCGGGCGGTGTCGTTCCACTCGGTCAGGACCCGCTCCCGCTCCCGGGGGCCGAGCACGTCGACGTCGCCGATGCGCCGGGACGGGTCCGCGACCAGCGCGTCCAGCAGCCGCAGGAACCGCTCCACCAGCAGCGTGACGGTGCCCTCGTCGAAGAGGTCCGCGCTGTACTCGGCCGCGCCCACCAGCCCGGCCGGGGTGCCGTCGGTGTCGCGGTGCTCGGCGATCTCCAGGGCGAGGTCCAGCTTGGCGACGCCGGTGGCGACGTTCAGCAGGCGTACGCCGAGGCCGGTTGCGGAGAGCGCGGCCAGGGCGTCCTGCTGGGTGGTGTCCAGGCTCAGCAGCACCTGGAACAGCGGGTTGTGGGAGAGCGACCTGGTGGGCGAGAGGACGTCCACCAGGTGCTCGAACGGCAGGTCCTGGTGGTCGTAGGCGGTCAGGTCGGTGTCGCGGACCCGGTCGAGGAGTTCGCGGAAGGTGGGGTTGCCGCCGGTGTCGGTGCGCAGGACCAGGGTGTTGACGAAGAAGCCGACGACCTGGTCGACGGCGTCGTCGCCGCGGCCCGCCACCGGGGTGCCGAGCGGGACGTCCTCGCCCGCGCCCATCCGGGTCAGCAGGGCCGCGAGCGCCGCCTGGAGCACCATGAAGACGCTGGTGCGGGACTCCTTGGCCAGCTCCGCGACACCGCTGTGCAGGGGTGCGGGGACGGTGAGCGGCACCTGGCCGCCGCGGTGCGAGGCGACGGCGGGCAGCGGCCGGTCCGCGGGCAGTTCGAGCCGGTCGGGCAGCCCGGCCAGGGCCTCCTTCCAGTGCGCGAGCTGCCGGCCCGCCGGGCTGGTGGCGTCGGCGGCGTCCCCGAGCGCGGCGCGCTGCCACAGGGCGAAGTCCGCGTACTGCACGGGCAGCGGTGCCCAGTCGGGGGCGCGACCGGCCGCGCGGGCCGTGTAGGCGGCGGCCAGGTCGCGGATCAGCGGGCCGAGGGACCAGCCGTCACCGGCGATGTGGTGGACCATCAGCAGCAGGACGTGCTCCCGCGCGCCGAGCCGGAACAGCTCCGCCCGCACCGGGATGTCGGCCGTCAGGTCGAAGCAGTGCCGGGCGGCCTGCGCGAGGCGCGCGTCCAGCCGGTCCTCGGTCACGTCGGCGACCGGCAGTTCGAAGCGCACACCGGCGGCGTCGAGCACGGTCTGCCGGGCGCCGTGCCCGTCCTCCGAGAAGACGGTCCGCAGGCTCTCGTGGCGCGTGACGACGTCCTGGAAGGCCGCGCGCAGCGCCCCGGGGTCGAGGTCACCGGTCAGCCGCAGCGCGCCGGTGATGTTGTAGGTGGGGGAGGGGCCCTCCAACTGGTGCAGGAACCACAGCCGCTGCTGGGCGTACGACAGCGGCAGCCGCTCCGGGCGCGCACCGGCCGTCGGGCCGGTGCCGGACCGCTCGGCACCGTCGAGGGCGGCGGACAGCCCGGCGACCGTGGGGGTCTCGAACAGCCGCCGTACGGACAGCTGCACACCGAGGGTGCTGCGGATGCGGGCGGCCAGCCGGGTGGCGAGCAGGGAGTGCCCGCCGAGGTCGAAGAAGCTGTCGTCGACGGTCAGCCGGGGCACCCCGAGCACCTCGGCGAACAGGGAGCACAGGATCTCCTCGCGCGGCCCGCGCGGCGCGCGTCCGGTCACCTGCCCCGCGTGGGCGGGGGCGGGCAGCGCCTTGGTGTCGAGCTTGCCGTTGGGCGTCAGCGGCAGCACGTCCAGGGTGACGAACGCCGACGGCAGCATGTGGTCCGGCAGGTGCCCGGCCGCGTGGTCGTGCAGCGCGCGGGCCGTCGCGCCGGAGCCGGTCACCACGTACGCGACGAGCCGCGGGTCGCCCTGGACGTCCTCGCGCGCCACCACGGCCACGTCGTCGACGGCGGGGTGGGCGGCGAGCACGGCCTCGATCTCGCCGGGCTCGATGCGGAAGCCGCGGATCTTGACCTGCTGGTCGGCGCGGCCCAGGTAGTCCAGTCCGCCGTCGGTGCGGCGCCTGGCCAGGTCGCCGGTGCGGTACATGCGGGTGCCGCGCTCGCCGAAGAGGGCGGCGTATGGGTCGGCGGGGAAGCGGTCCGCGGTCAGCGCCGGGCGGCCCAGGTAGCCGCGGGCGAGGCCCGCACCGGCCACGTACATCTCGCCGGTGACGCCGGGAGCGGTGGGGCGCAGCCGGTCGTCGAGGACGTAGACCCGCAGGTCGGGGATGTTGACGCCGATGGTGCTGGCGGACGAGGCGGCCGCGGTGGCCCGGTCCAGGGCGAAGTGCGAGACGTGCACGGTGGTCTCGGTGATGCCGTACATGTTGACCAGGGCGGGCGCGTCCTCGGCGTGCCGCTCGTACCAGTCGGCCAGCCGGGACAGGTCCAGGGCCTCACCGCCGAACACCACGGTGCGCAGCGCGAGTTCGGCGCGGCTCTCGCGGTCGGCGGCGGCCAGCTGGTGGAAGGCGGACGGCGTCTGGTTGAGGACGGTGACGCGTTCGCGCGCGAGGAGGGCGAGGAAGGCGGCGGGGTCCCGGGTGACGTCGTGCGGGACGACGACGAGCCGCCCGCCGTGCAGCAGCGGACCCCACAGCTCCCACACCGAGAAGTCGAAGGCGTACGAGTGGAAGAGCGTCCACACGTCGTGCTCGTCGAAGCCGAACCAGGGCGCGGTGGCGGAGAAGAGCCGTACGACGTTGCCGTGCGGCACGGCCACGCCCTTGGGGCGGCCCGTCGAGCCGGAGGTGTAGATGACGTACGCCGTGCCCCTCGGGTCCAGCGGCCTGACCCGCTCGCCCTGCGCCAGGTCGGTGGCGGGGTACGCGTCCGCCGGGTCGCCGCCCGTGGCGCCGCCGTCCGCCGGGGCGGGGGCGTCGAGGACGATGCGGGGCACCTCGTGGGCGGGCAGCCGGCCGGCGGTGGCGCGGTCGGTGAGCAGGGCCGCGGGCGCGGAGTCGGACAGCGCGTGGGCGAGCCGGTCGGCGGGGTATCCGGGGTCGAGCGGCACGTAGGCGGCGCCCGACTTGACCACCGCGAGCAGGGCCACGACCAGTTCGACGGAGCGCGGCAGGGCCAGGGCGACCAGCGCGTCGGGGCCGATCCCGCGGGCGGTCAGCAGCCGGGCCAGGCGGTTGGCGCGCGCGTTCAGCTCGGCGTAGGACAGCGAGGTGTCCTCGAAGGTCAGCGCGGTGCGGTCCGGGTGCCGGGCGGCCTGCCGCTCGAACAGCTCGGGGAGCGTGGCCGTCACCGGTGCGGGCGGAACGGGCGCGGGGGAAGCGGGCGCGGTGCCGGGCCGGTTGGCGGTCACCAGCAGGTCGTGGTGCTCGCCGGGGACGAGGACGTCGAGGTCGCCCAGGCGCACGCCGGGATCGGCGGCGACCTGGGTGAGCAGCCGCAGCAGCCGCTCGGTGAGGGTGCGCACGGTGCCGGTGTCGAACAGCTCGGTGCTGAACTCCACCGCGAGGTCGAGACCGGCCCGCCCGCCCGCGGAGTCCCGCCGCTCGTCGAAGGCGAACACGAGGTCGAACCGGGACAGTCCGGTGTGCACGGGCAGCAGCGACGTCGTGATCCCGGGCAGCCGGCCCAGCTCGCCGAGGGCGTCCTGCTGGGTGGTGTCGAAGGTCAGCATCACCTGGAACAGCGGGTGGTGGGAGGTGGCCCGGTCCGGGTTGACCGCCTCGACGAGCCGCTCGAAGGGCACGTCCTGGTGGGCGTAGGCGGCCAGGTCGCGCTCGCGGACGCGGGAGAGCAGCTCGCGGAAGGCCGGGTCGCCGCCGGTGTCGGTGCGCAGCACCAGCGTGTTGACGAAGAAGCCGACCAGGTTCTCGACGGCGGCGTCGGTGCGGCCGGCGATGGTCGAGCCGATCGGCACGTCCTCGCCCGCGCCGAGCCGGGTCAGCAGCCCCGCCAGCGCGGCCTGGAGCACCATGAAGACGCTGGTCCGGGTCTCCGCGGCGAGCGCGGCCAGCGAGCGGTGCAGCTCGGCGGGCACGGACACGTCCAGGCGCGCGCCGGAGTTGTCGCGGCGCACCGGGCGCGGCCGGTCGCTGGGCAGCTCCAGCCGCTCCGGCAGTCCGGCCAGCGCCTCGCGCCAGTGGGCGAGCTGCCGGGCACCCTCACCGCCGTCCCCGGTGCCCGCACCGCCCTCCTCGACGCCGTCCCCGTCGGCGCCGAGCAGTTCACGCTGCCACAGCGTGTAGTCGGCGTACTGCACCGGCAGCGGCGCCCAGTCGGGGGCCGTGCCGGCGGTCCGGGCGGCGTAGGCGGTGCCCAGGTCACGGGCGAGGGGCGCCAGCGACCAGCCGTCGCCCGCGATGTGGTGCAGGACGAGGAGCAGCACGTGCTCCTCGGGCGCCACCCGCAGCAGGGTGGCCCGCAGCGGTACGTCCCGGGTCAGGTCGAAGGTGTGCCGGGCGGTGCGCGCGAGGTCGGCGGCCAGCCGCTCCGGGGCGCTGTCCAGCGTCTCCAGCCGGGGCGCGGCCCGCTCGGCGGACAGGATCACCTGGTGGGGGCCGTGCGCGTCCTCGGCGAAGACGGTGCGCAGGCTCTCGTGCCGGGCCACCACGTCGCCGAGGGCCGCGGACAGCGCGGCGCCGTCCACCGGGCCCGCCAGCCGCAGCGCGGCCGGGATGTTGTAGAGCGGCGAGGGCCCCTCGTACTGGTGGATGAACCACAGGCGCCGCTGGGCGAAGGAGAGCGGCAGGCGGCCGGGGCGCGGCCGGGCGGTGACCGCGGCACGGGCCCGCCCGCCGTCCGTCAGCGCGGGGGCCAGCTCCGCCGCGGTCGGCGCCTCGAAGACACGCCGGATCGGCACCTCCGCGCCGGCGGTGGCGCGGATGCGGCTGATCAGCCGGGTGGCGAGCAGCGAGTGGCCGCCCAGGTCGAAGAAGTCGTCGTCGACACCGACCTCGGCCACGCCGAGCACCTCGGCGAAGAGCGTGCACAGCAGCTCCTCGCCCGGCGTGCGCGGCGCCCGCCCGGCGGAGCGCCCGGACTCCGCGGGGGCGGGCAGGGCCCGCCGGTCGAGCTTGCCGTTCGGCGTGACGGGCAGCCGGGGGAGAGTGACGAAGGCCGAGGGCACCATGTAGCCGGGCAGCGACTCCCGCAGCCGCGCGGCCAGCACGGCCCCGTCCGTGTCCGGTGCGGCGCCCGGTCCGCCGGTACCGGTTCGGGCGTCCGCGTCCGCGTTCGGTCCGGCGTCGGTCTTCGCGGTCGTGCCGTCCGGCCCGGGGCGTGTCCCCGTGTCCGCGGGTGTGCCCGTGCGGGGGTCCGGGGCCCGGGTCGGCACGGTGTACGCGACCAGGCGCTGGTCGCCGGGGCGGTCCTCGCGCAGGACGACGGCGGCCTGGGCGATCTCCGGCTGCCGTACGAGCGCGGCCTCGATCTCGCCGAGTTCGATGCGGAAGCCGCGCAGCTTGACCTGGTGGTCGGCGCGGCCGAGGTAGTCGAGGCTGCCGTCGTGGTTCCAGCGCGCCAGGTCGCCGGTGCGGTACATCCGGCTGCCGGGCGCGCCGTGCGGGTCGGCGGTGAAGCGTTCGGCGCTCAGCGCGGGGCGGCCCAGGTAGCCGCGGGCCAGCTGCGCACCGGCGATGTACAGCTCGCCGGGCACACCGGCCGGGACCGGCCGCAGCGCGGCGTCGAGCACGTACATCCGGGTGTTCCACACCGGCCGTCCGATCGGCACCGGTCCGTCGCCGGTGTCCTCGGCGCACGGCCAGTACGTCACGTCGACGGCGGCCTCGGTGGGCCCGTACAGGTTGTGCAGCGGCACGTCCGACACGGCCCGGAAACGGGCCCGCAGCTCCGCCGGGAGCGCCTCGCCGCTGCAGAACACCCGCCGCACCGGCGTCGCGGCGCCCAGCGCGGCCGCGGCGGGCTCCCGCAGGAACACGTCGAGCATCGACGGCACGAAGTGCAGGGTGGTCACGCCCTCGCGCCGGACGGTGTCGGCCAGGTAGGCCGGGTCCGTGTGGCCCCCGGGCCGGGCCACGACCAGGGTGGCGCCCTGGACGAGCGGCCAGAAGAACTCCCACACGGACACGTCGAAGCCGGACGGCGTCTTCTGCAGCACCCGGTCGGAGGGCTCCAGGCCGTAGGTGTCCTGCATCCAGGCCAGCCGGTTGACGATCGCCCGGTGGGAGATCACCACGCCCTTGGGACGGCCGGTGGACCCCGAGGTGTAGATGACGTAGGCGGGGTGGCCGGGGCCGGGCACCGCCCGCGGGACGGCGACGGGCGGGACGGTCGCCCCAGCCGTAACGGACCCCTCCGTGGCGGATCCCGCCGTAACGGGCCCCTCCGTGGCGGGTCCCGGCGCGGCCGGCTCGTCGAGCAGCAGCCGGGGCGTGCCGTCTGCGGGCAGTCGCTCCGCCGTGTCCCGGGTGGTCAGCACGAGCATCGCGCCCGCGTCCCGCAGGATGTGCGCGATGCGGTCGGCCGGATAGCCGGGGTCCACGGGGACGTACGCCGCACCCGACTTGAGCACCGCGAGCAGCGCCACCACCAGCTCCGCCGACCGCTCCACGGCGACCGCGACGAACCGCTCCGGGCCCGCGCCCCGCGCCGCCAGCGCACCGGCCAGCCGCTCGGCGCGGGCGTCCAGTTCGGCGTACGTCAGCGAAGTGCCCCCGTACACCAGGGCCTCGTGCCCGGGAGTGCGGGCGGCCCGCGCGGCGAACAGCTCGGGCAGCGTGGTCTCCGGCACCTCGTGGGCGGTGTCGTTCCACCCGTCGAGGACCCGCTGCCGCTCGTCCGGCGTCAGCAGCGCGACCTCGTCGACCGTGGCGGCGGGGTCGGCCGCCAGCTCCGCCAGGAACCGGACGAAGCGTTCCTGCAGCACCGTCAGGTCCTGGGTGCCGTACACCTGCGGGTTGCCCTCGAAGTCGACGCGCAGGCCGGACTCGGGGGTGCCGGTCAGCACGATGTTCAGATCGGTGGTGGGACCCGAACTGATGCTGCGCATCAGGCCGACCGGACCGCCGAAGTCCACCGGCCTGATGTACGGCATGACGTTGACGGTGGGCCCCGACACCCCCGCGCCGCCCAGCTCGCGGTCGAGGTCCTCGCCGCGGAAGCGGCTGTGCGCCAGGAGGCCGCTCATCGCCTCGGACACGGTCTCGACCACCCGCGCGAAACTCTCGCCGGGGCGCACCGCCAGCCGCAGCGGCAGCCGGTTGGAGACCATGCCGGGGGTGATCCGGGCGTTCGCGCCGTAGCGCCCGGTGACCGGCACCGACACCACGATGTCCCGGGCGCCCGTCGTCCGGTGCAGGAAGGCGGCCACACCGGCGATGACCACGCGGGCCCAGTGGGCACCGGTTGCCTCGGCGGCCCGGCCGAGCACCTCCGTGCGCTCCGGGGGCAGGCCCAGGCTCGTCACGGTCGGCGCGAGGACCCGGCCGCCGCCGCGCCCGGTGAGCGAGACGGGCTCGGGACGGTCGGCGAACAGGCCGGTCCAGTAGGCCCGGTCACGCTCGTACCGCGCCGACGCGCGGTAGGCCTCCTCGCCCGCGACCATCCGGTCCGTGTCCCCGAAGGCGGCCGCGGGTACCGCACGCCCGTCCCGCAGCGCGCGGTACACCTCGGCCAGCCGCTCGTAGAACAGGGCCATGCTGGTGCCGTCGATCACGATGTGGTGGACGCCCAGGTAGTACAGGTGGCGGCCCCCGCCGAGCGTGAACAGCGCGTGGCTGCTCAGGCCGGGCCGGTCCAGGGGCAGCGGCGTCGCGCGGTCCCGCTCCATCCACCGCTGGGCCTCGCCCTCGGGGTCCTCATGACCGGAGAGGTCGATGTGGCGCAGCAGCACGGGTGTGTAGGGCACCCCGTCCGGGTCCTCGACGGCGGCCGAACCCTCCGGCGCGGGCGGGCAGTACGCGCGGTACGGCCGGCCCTCCCCGTCGGTGAGGAAGCGCGAGCAGAGCGTCTCCGTATCGGCCACGGTGTGCCGCAGGGCCGCGCTCAGCACCGCGTGGTCCAGTGGTCCGTCGATCTCCAGGCAGGATCCCGTCCGGTAGTGCGCGCCGCGCGGATCCAGCTGCTGGGCGAGCCACACCTCGTGCTGCGCGCTCGTCAGACCGTGCCGAACCGAAGAGTTCTCAGACACCTGTCTCCTCACCATGCAAAACAAACAAGATGTGTGCCCGTACGGCTGTTTACCGGACGGCATTCAATTGAGAGCGAACTGGGACGCTAGCAAGGCTGCGACGAGCTGGTCAATATGCTTATTCGAGTAGATAACCGCAGGTAGGAGCCTTGATAACCACTCGATAGCGAGGTTATACGGGTCATTTGTAGAGTGTGGCAACGCGCATTTCTAATCGCTGCCGGAGAAGGAGAGGGGTCCCCTTTCCTCTTCCCGGCGGGCGCTCCCTCAGTGCTCCCTTCATTTCCCCTTCCTTCATTGGAGAGCCGCCATGCCGCCCAGTGACATCGCGTACGCCGAGCTGTACGTCGCGGACGACCGGGAGGCATCCGGCTTCCTCGTCGACAGCCTCGGCTTCGTCCCCCTGGCGGTGGCGGGCCCCGCCACCGGTACCCACGACCGCCGGTCCACGGTGCTGCGCAGCGGTGAGGTCACGCTCGTGGTCACCCAGGCGCTGGCGCCGGACACCCGGGTCGCCCGGTACGTGGAGCGGCACGGCGACTCCATCGCCGACCTCGCCTTCGGCTGCGAGGACGTGCGCTCCTGCTTCGACCGCGCGGTCCTCGCCGGTGCCGAGGCGCTGCAGGCCCCGACGCCCTCCCACCGGGCGGGCCAGGACGCGTGGTTCGCCACCGTCTCCGGCTTCGGGGACATCCGGCACACCCTGGTCCCGGCGGCGGGCGGGAACGGCGCGGGACCGCTGCCGCCCGACCGGGACTGGGCGCTGCTCCCGGCCGCCACGGGCCGTACGGGGCCGCGGCCCCTCCTCGACCACGTGGCCGTCTGCCTGGAGTCCGGCACGCTGCGGAGCACCGCCGAGTTCTACGAGGCGGCCTTCGACATGCCCTACTACTCCTCCGAGTACATCGAGGTGGGCGAGCAGGCGATGGACTCCATCGTGGTGCGCAACGCCGGCGGCGGCATCACCTTCACGCTCATCGAGCCGGACGACACCCGGGTGCCGGGCCAGATCGACCAGTTCCTGAGCGCCCACGACGGGCCGGGCGTCCAGCACCTGGCCTTCCTGGTGGACGACATCGTCGGCTCGGTCCGCTCGCTCGGCGACCGCGGCGTGGCCTTCCTGCGCACCCCGGGCGCCTACTACGACCTGCTCACCGAGCGGGTCGGCGCGATGGCCGACGCCATCGAGGACCTGCGCGAGACCAACGTCCTCGCGGACCGCGACGAGTGGGGCTACCTGCTGCAGATCTTCACCCGCTCGCCCTACCCGCGCGGCACCCTCTTCTACGAGTACATCCAGCGCAACGGCGCCCGCGGCTTCGGCAGTTCCAACATCAAGGCGCTGTACGAGGCCGTCGAGCGGGAGCGGGAAGTGGCCGGCCGATGACCTCCGCCGTCCGGCATCCGGCGGACCCCGAAGGCCCGGCACCGGTGGCGGCCGGGAGCCCGGCGGGCGGCGACGGCGGCCGGGTGCGGGAGCCGCTCGCGCTCGACGACTTCGCGCGGCTCGCGCGGGGGCGACTGCCGACCGCGACCTGGGACTTCATCGCGGGCGGCGCGGGGCGGGAGCGGACCCTGGCCGCCAACGAGGCCGTCTTCGGGGCCGTACGGCTGCGGCCCAGGGCACTGCCCGGCATCGAGGAGCCGGACACCTCCGTGGAGGTGCTCGGCGCCCGGTGGCCCGCGCCCGTGGGCATCGCGCCGGTGGCCTACCACGAACTCGCCCACCCCGACGGCGAACCGGCGACCGCCGCGGCGGCGGGCGCGCTCGGACTGCCGCTCGTCGTCAGCACCTTCGCGAGCCGGAGCCTCGAAGAGGTGGCCCGCGCCGCGAGCGCGCCGCTGTGGCTCCAGCTGTACTGCTTCCGCGACCACGAGACCACCCTGGGCCTGGCCCGCAGGGCCCGCGACAGCGGCTACCAGGCGCTGGTGCTCACCGTCGACACCCCGTTCACCGGCCGCCGGCTGCGCGACCTGCGCAACGGCTTCGCGGTCCCCGCCCACATCGCCCCGGCCAACCTGACCGGCACGGCGGCGGCCGGCAGCGCGAGCCCCGGCGCGCACAGCAGGCTCGCCTTCGACCGCCGCCTGGACTGGTCCTTCGTGGCCCGCCTGGGCGCGGCCAGCGGCCTCCCGGTGCTGGCCAAGGGCGTGCTGACCGGGGCGGACGCGGAGGCCGCGGTCGCGGCGGGCGTCGCGGGCGTCGTCGTCTCCAACCACGGGGGCCGCCAACTCGACGGCGCACCGGCCACCCTGGAGGCGCTGCCCGAGGTGGTGTCCGCCGTGCGCGGCCGCTGCCCGGTCCTCCTCGACGGCGGCGTCCGCACCGGCGCCGACGTCCTGGCCGCCCTGGCCCTCGGCGCCCGTGCCGTCCTGGTCGGGCGCCCCGCGCTGTACGCGCTGGCGGTCGGCGGCGCCGCGGGCGTGCGCCGGATGCTCGGCCTGCTGACCGAGGACTTCGCCGACACGATGGTGCTCACCGGCCACGCCGCGACCGGCACGATCGGTCCGGACACCCTGGCCCCGCCGCACCACGGCCCGCCCACCGCGCCCCGCCCGGCGCCGCACCGAGACAGGAGCCACGGATGACCACCACCCCAGCGCGCACGGACCGGGACGGCGTCCTGGCGCGGTCCGCCCTGCACCCCAGCCTGTCCGCCCCGCTGCTGGACACGATGAACTTCCTCAACGAGGTGACCCTCCGCTACCCGCAGGCGATCTCCTTCGCCCCGGGACGCCCCTACGAGGGAGACTTCGACGTCGCACGCGTCCCCGGGTACATCGAGACCTACCTCGACCACCTGCGCGAGCGCGGCCACTCCGAGGAACGCGTGCGCACCGCGCTCTACCAGTACGGCGAGACCGCCGGCCAGATCAGGGACATCGTCGCCCGCATGCTGGAGGTGGACGAGGACGTGACGGTCGACCCCGCCTCCGTGGTGGTGACCGTCGGCTGCCAGGAGGCCGTCCTGCTCACCCTGCGCGCCCTGTTCACCGGACCGGACGATGTGCTCCTCGTCGACAGCCCCGCCTACGTCGGCATCACCGGAGCGGCCGGCCTGCTGGACATCCCCGTCGTGCCGGTGCCCGGCACCCCCGACGGGCCGAGCCTGGAAGGGCTGGAACGCACCGTCCGGGAGATCGAGGCGAGCGGCCGGCGCGCCAGGTGCCTGTACGTCGTGCCCGACTGCTCCAACCCGACCGGCGTCAGCATGCGCCGCGAGGCCCGCACCGCCCTGCTCGACGCCGCCGCGCGGCTGGACCTGCTCCTCCTGGAGGACAACCCTTACGGGGTGTTCAGCCGGGTGCGCCGCCCCACCCTCAAGTCCCTCGACACCGAACGGCGCGTCGTCTACCTCGGTTCCTTCGCCAAGACCGCCTTCCCGGGCGCCCGCGTCGGCTTCGTCGTCGCCGACCAGCTCGTGGCCGGGGCGGACGGGCGGCCGCCCGGCCTGCTCGCCCACGAACTGGCCAAGGTCAAGAGCATGGTCACCGTCAACACCCCCACCCTGAGCCAGGCCGCGGTCGCCGGACTGCTGCTGCGGAACGGCGGGGGACTGCGGGCGGCCAACGAGGCCTCCGCCCGCCACTACCAGTCCACGATGCGGTGCCTGCGCGAGACCCTCGCCGCCGAACTGCCGCCCGGCTCCCCGGAGTCGGACGGTGTGCGGTGGAACGACCCGGACGGCGGGTTCTTCCTGACCCTCGACGTGCCCTTCGAGGCGGACGAGGCCGCGCTGGACGTCTCCGCCGAGAAGTACGGCGTCATCTGGACGCCGATGCGCCACTTCCACCTGGACGACGCGGGCGACCGGCAGATCCGCCTCTCGTGCAGCTACCTCACCACCGACCGCGCCGCCGAGGGGGCGACGCGGCTGGCCCGCTTCGTCAAGGACCGGGCGCTGTCTAACGGTTGAGGTCGCTGTCCTTCACCAGTCCCGCCTCGTACGCGATGATCGCCGCCTGCACCCGGTTGCGGACCTCCAACTGGGTGAAGATGGCGCTGACATACGTCTTGATCGTGCCCTCGACCAGATGCAGCCGCTGCGCGATCTCCGCGTTCGACAGCCCGGCCCCCAGCATGCCGAGGACCTCCTGCTCCCGCTTGGTCAGCAGCGTCGTGCGCTCCCCCGACACCTCCGAGCGCGGGGAGGGGGCCCGGCGCAGCTCGGTCATCAGCCGCCGCGCCACCAGCGGGGAGAGGCAGGAGCCGCCGGACGCCACGGCCCGTACGCCGGAGATCAGGTCCCGCGGGTCGGACGCCTTGAGCAGGAACCCGGCCACGCCCTGGTCCAGGGCCCGTTCGATGTACCGGTCCTCGCCGAAGGTGGTGAGGACGACGACCGCGGTGTCGGGGTTGGTGGTGCGCATCTCACCCGCGGCCGTCAGGC
The DNA here is from genome assembly GCF_044327745.1 of Streptomyces sp. NPDC018026. NCBI lineage: Bacteria > Bacillati > Actinomycetota > Actinomycetes > Kitasatosporales > Streptomycetaceae > Streptomyces > Streptomyces sp. NPDC018026. Next base: position 253,758 of record NZ_JBIRFY010000012.1, on the reverse strand, counting down.
CGTCCATCTCCGGCATCCGGATGTCGAGCAGGGCCACGTCGGGCCGGTGCCTGCGGGCCAGTTCGACCGCCTCCCGCCCGTCGGACGCCTCGGCGACCACCTCGATGCCCGGTTCGGTCGTCAGGATGGAGCGAACCCCGGCCCTGATGATGGTCTCGTCGTCGGCGAGCAGTACGCGAATCATCCGATCCTTCCCTGGTGGTCAGAGCGTGTCCTTGGCCATGAGGACATCATCCTTGAAGCACAGCCGGTACATGGCGCCGCCGAAGTCGAGCAGGCCGCTGCTCGCCCGGTAGTACTCGCAGGTCGTGCCGGCCGGGACGGACGGCTCGGAGGTGACCGGCGGCGGCTTCTTGATCCGGCGCTCCGGCAGCGCGGGCGCCAGATCGGCGCGGGTCTCGCCCACCCGGATCCGGGCGTAGTCCTCGGGGGCGAGGGACGTGGTCGCCGAGGTGAAGACGTAGAGCCCGCCGAGGAACGCCACGATGGCGGCGCCGAGCACCGCCGGGATCAGCGCGGCCCGCCGGGCGTCCCGCCTGATCCGGGCCCGGGTGCGCAGCAGCGCGGCCCGGGAGGCGCTGCGCCACGGCCCGGAGGGGGCGGGCAGGTCCGCCGCGTCGGCCACGGCCCGCCCCTCCTGCCCGGCCGTCGCGGCCCCGGGCACCGTGCCGTCGTCCGTGCCGTCGCCGGGGCCACCGGCCGCGCCGCCCCCGCCGGCCGCCCCCGGAGCGCCCGGCCCCGGCGGTTCGGTGGACCGCGACGGCGAGGAGGCGCCGCGCGGCAGTCGCGCGTACACCTCGAAACCGCCCGCCCGCGGGCCCGTGCGCAGCGTGCCGCCCGCGAGCCGGACGCGCTCGTCGAGGCCGATCAGCCCCGACCCGCTCCCGGCCGCCGGAACGCTTCCGCCGTGCTCCGGCCGCTCGTTGACGACCGACACCACCGTCTCGTCCGCGGTGTGCGTCACCCGTACGTCGATGGGCGCGCCCGGCGCGTGCTTGGCCGCGTTCGTCAGCGCCTCCTGCACCACCCGGTAGGCCGCGAGGTCGGACAGCAGCGGCGTGCCGGGCCGGTCCCGGGCCCCGTCCTCCTGGAACTGGACCGGCGTGCCGGAGCGCTGGAAACGGCGCACGAGCTGGGCGACGGACTCGTCGGCGGGGACCAGCGACGGATCGGGGTCCTCCCGCAGCAGCCCGATCACCTCGTGCAGCCGCTCGGTGGCCATCGTGCACCGCTCCCGCAACTGGCCCACCGACTCCCGGTGCTGCTCCGACAGCCCGGGGGCCAGCTCCAGGCCGCCGGCGAGCAGGGCCATCACGCTCAGCTCGTGGCCCAGGGAGTCGTGGATGTCCTGCGCGATCCTGGCCCGCTCCTTCATCCTGGCCTGGTCGGCGACGTAGCGCTGGCGCCACTCCAGTTGCTCGGCGTGCTCCCAGCCGGCGTGGGTCAGCGCGGTGCGCTGGCTCCACCAGTTGCCCGCCCACCAGGGCAGCACACAGGCGACGAACTCGGTCATCAGCAGGCTCAGCCAGTCCTTGCCCTGGCCGACGGTGCCCACCAGCAGGAGCCCGGCCACGGCGACACAGAGGAACACCAGGTGCGCGGGCCACAGCCGGGTCAGTCTGCGGCCCGCCAGGCAGCTCAGCACCACCGTCGCCATCGCCGGCCACAGGTTCGCCCCGAACCACGGATAGAACAGCGTGAGCAGCGCCGCGAGCAGCAGGGACAGCAGCGGCGCGGTGCGCTGCACCACGACCGCGGCCGCGATGAGCAGACAGGCGGTCAGCCAGGCGACCGGCGCGGTCCCGAGCGTCCCGGTGGCGAACGCGGAGGGCACGAGCAGCGCGAGCAGCAGCACGAGATCGGCGCGCCGGGTGAACGGGCGCTCGGAGCCGAGGACCCGGACAAGCGATTCGATTCGTCGGCGCACGGCCTGCCATCGGTGCATTCCAGCACGCTACAAGAGCGGCCCCGGCCGCCGGATCTGCCGAAAGTCGACTGTGGTCGTTGCCGATCGCCAGATGTTTCGGGCCCCTGCCCCTCCCTAGCGTTGAGGACGTGACTTTGGAAGGAGCCACCAGGCGATGATCACTTTGGACCGACTGACCAAGCGGTACGGCGACAAGACGGCCGTCTCGGACCTCTCGTTCGAGATCAATCCGGGAAAGGTCACCGGATTCCTGGGCCCGAACGGCGCGGGAAAGTCGACGACGATGCGCATGATCGTCGGTCTGGACGCGCCCACCTCGGGGCGGGCCCTGGTGGGCGGCAAGCGTTACGAGGAGCTGCGGCACCCGTTGCGGGAGGTCGGTGCGCTGCTCGACGCCCGCGCGGGCCACCCCGGCCGTTCGGCCCGCCACCACCTGCTCGGCCTGGCCCGCAGCAACGGAATCCCGGCGTCCCGGGTCGGCGAGGTCCTTCAGACCGTGGGCCTGTCCGAGGTGGCGAACAAGCGCATCGGCTCCTTCTCCCTCGGCATGGGCCAGCGGCTGGGGATCGCCGCCGCCCTGCTGGGCGACCCCAAGGTGCTGCTCTTCGACGAGCCGGTCAACGGACTGGACCCGGACGGTGTGCGCTGGGTCCGCGAGCTGATGCGTTCCCTCGCGGCGGAGGGCAGGACGATCTTCGTCTCCAGTCACCTGATGAGCGAGATGCAGGAGACCGCCGACCACCTCCTGGTCATCGGCCGCGGAAAGATCATCGCCGACGCGCCGATCGAGGAGGTCATCGCGGGCAGCTCGCTGACCGCGGTACGGGTGCGGACCCCGCAGCCCGACGTGCTCAGGCGGGAGCTGCTGGAGTTCGGGCTGCGCATCGAGCCGAACGTGGACTCCGCGCCCGACGAACTCCTCGTCGTCGGCGGAACCCTGGAGGAGATCGGCGACCTCGCCTTCCACCACCGCGTTCCGATCCACGAACTCAGCATGCGCAAGGCCAGCCTGGAACAGGCGTACATGGAACTCACCGCCGCCAGCGTGGAGTACGGCTCTCCCGCGCTCTCCCAGGTCACCGAAGTCCCGGACCACCAGAAGGCGTAACTGGATATGACTACTACAACCGTCCCCAAGCTCGTGGGTCCCGCGAAGGGCGGCGGCTTCAAGGGCGCCGTCGCGTTCGAGTGGACCAAGTTCTGGAGTGTGCGGGCCACCTGGTGGAACCTGGCCGTCGGCCTGCTGCTCACCGTTGGCTTCGCCGCCATGGTCGGCGCCTCCGCCGACGCCAGCGCGAAGAAGGGCGTCGACGTCACGATGCCCGCCCCGCACCACGCCTCGCAGGCCTTCCTCATCTCCCAGCTGACCATCGTGGTGCTCGCCACCCTCGTCCTCACCAGCGAGTACTCCAGCGGCTCGATCCGCACCACGCTGCAGAGCGTGCCCAGGCGCGGCCGGATGCTGCGCTCCAAGACCCTGGTCGTCGCCGCCGTCGTGGTCGCCGCGGGCTTCGTCTTCAGCCTGCTGGGCACCCTGGTGGCCGCGCCCCTGATGGGCGACTACGGCGACTACAGCAGCGGCCAGCTGCTCGGCACCGCGCTCGGCGCCGGGGCCTACCTCGCCCTCCTCGCCGTCATGGCCATCGGGCTCGGCACCGTCCTGCGCAGCGCCGCGGGCACCATCACGACCCTCATCATGATCCTGCTCGCACTGCCCCAGCTGATGGGCGTCGTCGGCGCCAAGTGGCTGGAGACCGCCGCGGACTACATGCCGAGCGTCGCCGGCAGCGTCCTGATGACCCAGGACAGCGACCCCTACGGCGCCGGCACCGCACTGCTGGTCCTGCTGCTGTGGGCGCTGGCCGCCTATGCCGCCGGCACCGCGGTGCTGCGCCGCCGCGACGCCTGACCCACCACTCGTCCGCGCTCCCCAGGGGGAGCAAGGGGCCGTGCTCCGGCTGCCGGAGCGCGGCCCCTTCGTCGATACCGGTGCGATAAGGGGCCCATAGCGGGTCCCGCCAAGGTGGTGGAGCCATATCCGCCCCCCACCTTGGAGGACGCTCGTGCGCACCACGACCAGGAACCGGACCACGCTCGCCGCCGTCGGTGCGGCGCTCGCCTTCGGCGTGGCCGCCGCTCCCGCCCAGGCGGCCCCCGCGGACAAGCCCGAGGTACTCGCCTCCTTCACCCAGACCAGCGCGACCAGCCAGAACGCCTGGCTCGCGGCCAACCGGAACCAGTCCGCCTGGGCCGCCTACGAGTTCGACTGGTCCACGGACCTGTGCACCCAGGCGCCCGACAACCCGTTCGGCTTCCCGTTCGACACGGCCTGCGCGCGCCACGACTTCGGCTACCGCAACTACAAGGCGGCGGGCAGCTTCGACGCCAACAAGAGCCGCATCGACAGCGCCTTCTACGAGGACATGAAGCGCGTCTGCACCGCCTACACCGGCGAGAAGAACACGGCCTGCAACAGCACCGCCTGGACCTACTACCAGGCCGTCAAGATCTTCGGCTGAGCCGAGCCTGCCGAGCCGGGCAGAGCAGCGCGGGCCCCGGGCCGAGGAGGGGAAGACGCATGCGCAGCGTCGTCATCGTGGGCGCCGGTGTGATCGGCCGCTCCGTCGGGCTCGCGCTGCGGCGCCACGGCGTGACCACGTACCTGACCGACGCCGACCCCGAGGCGGCGCTGGCGGGCGAGCGCTGCGGGGCCGGTTTCGCGGCGGCGCCGCCGCGGCAGGCCGACCTCGCGGTGCTCGCGGTGCCGCCCGACCGGGTCGCGCCGGTGCTCGCCGAGCACCAGAAGCTCGGCACGGCCCGCTGCTACACCGACGTCTCCGGCGTCAAGGTGCGTCTGCACCGGGAGGTCAGGGCGCACGGCTGCGACCTGACCTCCCTGGTCGGCGGCGCCCCGGTGGTCGCCGGCAGCGGCCCGGTCCAGGCCCGCGCCGACCTCTTCGACGGCCGGCCCTGGGCCCTCACGCCCACCGAGGCCACCGGGAACCTCGCCCTGAACTGCGCGCTGGAACTGGTCGCGCTGTGCGGGGCGGTCTCGGTGCTGCTGGACCCCGAGACCCACGACCGCGCCGTGGCCCTCGTCTCGCACGCCCCGCACCTGGTCGCGAGCCTGGTCGCCGCGCGGCTGCTCGGCGGCGACGAGTCGGCCGTACGGCTCGCCGGCCAGGACCTGCGGGACGTCACCAGGACCGCGGACGCCAACCCGGAACGCTGGGCCCGCATCCTGACCGCCAACGCCGGTCCGGTCGCCGACCAGTTGGACGGCTGGGCGGCCGAGGCACAGGCGATGGCCCGCGAACTGAGGGACGCCGCCCGGTCCGGGGACACCGACGGCCCGGTCCGGCTGCGGGAGACCCTGCGCTTCGGCGTGGCCGGACGCGCCCGCATCCGGGAGCCGCACCCGCCCTCGTCCTGAGCCGCCCCACAGGACCCGCGCCACCAGCGTCATCCGGCACCACCGTCCCGCCCCACCGTCATCCCGCCCCACCTATGGAAAGGACACGACCATGCGTGGAATCCTGCGCGCCACGGCGCTCACCGCCGCGATCGGCGCGCTCGCCCTGCTCCCGACGACGGCCGCCTCCGCCGCGCCCGCCGGGGCCGCCGGGCCCGCGGCCTCCGGCTGTGTCACGGACAGCGAGACCGAGGACTTCGGCCGCGGCGAGATCACCGTCTGCGTCGAGGACGGCGAGGTACGGGTGACCGGCCATGTCGAGGACCTCAAGCCCGGCGGCCCCTTCAACGGAGGGGACTCCGGCTGCGTGGGCTGGTGGATCGACTGGGAGACGGCGTCCGGACCCGACTCCAGCACCAGCACCCTGGCCTGCCCGCACTTCACCGACGAGCCCTACGTCGAGTTCGACTACGACCCGACCGACTCGGAGTACGGCCCCAAGGACGTCACCGGCGTCGCGGACACCCACCTCACGATGGTCTTCATGTGACGGTCCCGCACGCCCGGCCCTGTCGAAAGGACCGGGTCGGCGTGCCCGGCGGACGACGGAGGTCCAGGCGCTTCACCGGCCGGCCCACGGCGATCGCATCCACTTGTGACGACCAAGGTGATGAAACCGCCGTTGCCGCTTCCACCTCGTGTTTCGCGCTCCTAGCGTGATCGGTGTTCCTGCTTCCGACGAAGTGAGCGCTGATGCCGAACCCGAGGGGAGCCGGTCGTCCGGCCCGCCTGTGTGCCGCCCTGGTGGCGGCCCTGCTGCTGGCCCTCGTGCCCTTCGGCGCGGGCGCCCCCGGCACGGCCGCCGCGCGGGCCGTGCCGGCCGCCGACACCGCCTGGACCGCGTCCGCCCTGCCCGAGCCGACCGGCGCCCTGCCGGTCGGCGTGCGCACCGCGCACCTGCGCGACACCTCCCGGCGCGACCCCTGGAACCCCGGCCGGTACCGCGAGCTGGCCCTCTCGCTCTGGTATCCGGCGCTGCCCTCGCGGGCGCCGCGCGCCTCGTACGTCACGGCCCGGGAGTCGGCGCTGATCCTGCGCTTCCACCGGGTCGAGGGCGTGCCCGCCGACCTGCTCGCCCGTATCCGCGTCCACGCGCGCACGGCCCCGCCGCCGCTGCCCGCGCCCGCCCGCGGGCTGCCCCTCGTGCTGCTCTCACCGGGCTTCGCGCTGCCCCGCTCCTCGCTGACCGGGCTCGCCGAGGAACTGGCGAGCCGCGGGTACGCCGTCGCCGCGGTCGACCACGCCTACGAGGCCCCGGCCGTCAGCCACCCCGACGGCCGGGTGACCGGCTGCCTGGCCTGCCGGCGGCACCCGCAGGGCGCCCGGGTCGCGGCCACCCGCGCCGCGGACCTCCGCTTCGTACGCGAGCGGCTGCTGCGGGCGCCGGGCGCTGTGGGGCTGCCGCGGCTCGACCCGTCGAGGGTCGCGGTGGTGGGCCACTCGATGGGCGGCGCCGCCGCCTTCGAGGCACTGCGCACCGACGCCGGCTTCGCCGCCGCGGCCAACCTCGACGGCACCGTCCACACCGGCGGCCGGAGCCGGGTGGACCGGCCGTTCCTGCTGCTCGGCGCGGGTGAGCACGGCCGGCCCGGCGCCGACCCCAGCTGGCGGCGGGCCTGGCGGGACCTGTCGGGACCGCGCCGCTGGCTGTCGGTCCGGGGCGCCGGGCACCTGTCCTTCACCGACTACGCCCGGCTCCTCGAACGCACCGGCACGGCGGGCGAGGAGGTCACGCTGGGCGCGGCCGACGCCGCGCGCATCACCAGGGAACTGGTGGTGGCCTTCCTCGACGAACGACTGCGGCGCTACGGCCCCCGCCTCGGCACCGCCGCCCGGCAGGACCCGGAGGTCCGCACCCACGGACGCTGAGCGGACGGCGGGAAAACGGATCGATATCGGAAGGAAAGACGGCCTCAGTACCTTGACCGGGGTCGGCAGGGTCCGCGACCCGCGCAGAGTCTCCAGCCCGACGCTCCCGGAAGGAATGCGACGTGACCAATCCGTTCGAAGACGCAGACGGCCGCTATCTCGTGCTGGTCAATGAGGAGGGGCAGCACTCGCTGTGGCCGTCCTTCGTGGACGTGCCCGCCGGGTGGACGGTCGCCCTCGGCGAGTCCGACCGGGAGGCGTGCCTGGAGTACGTGGAGAAGAACTGGACCGACATGCGGCCCAGGAGCCTCGTGGAGGCGATGAGCACCGGCAACTGACCGGACCCGACGGCCCGTACGTCCCCGCAAGGGGGCGTACGGGCCGTCGCCGTCTCCGGGCTCAGTCGGTGAGGGCCACGGCGACCGGGGCCGCGGTCTCCAGGGACCCCGTGGCCGTCAGCCAGTGGGACGCGTGCAGCCGCACCAGCTCCTGCCACTGGAAGCGCATCCCGCCCCAGCGGCTGCGCCCGACCGCCTCCAGCAGCTGCGCGTCGACCAGGGTCTCGATCAGGTCCTCGGCCTCCAGCAGGTCCGTGCCGAGCACCTGGGCCGCCTGCTCCGCGTCGAAGTCCGCGTCGCCCAGGCGGCTCAGCTCCCGGTAGGCGAAGGCCACCCTGGGGTCCAGCTCCCGCATGCTGCGGTCCAGCCGGGCGCGCAGCGAGTCCTCCCCGATGCTGAGGGCCGCCAGCCGGTCGCCCGAGCGTTCCAGCCGGGAGACCAGGTCGAGCACGCGCCAGTGCGTCTTGGTGAGCAGCCTGGCCGCGGCGGCCCGCAGCGCCAGCGGCGAGTGCCCGCACAGCGCGGCGAGCCTGCTGGTCGCCTCGGGGACGTCCTGCGCCCGTGAGTCCCGCAGCACGCCGGCCAGCGTCTCCCGCGCCTCGTCGTCCGACAGGGGCGCGACCCGCAGCCGGAAGGTGCGGTACTTCTGCATCAGCTCGTCCAGGTTGGCCCGGCCGGTGATGAGTACGCAGCATCCGCCGCTCGTGGGCAGCAGATGACGTACCTGGGCGTAGGACGAGGCGTGGTCGAGCACGATCAGGACCCGCCTGCCCTCCAGCAGTCCGCGGTACCGCTCCGCCGCCTCCGCGGGCTCGGCGGGCAGCGGACCCTCGTCCCCCAGCTGGCGCAGGAACCGGTGGAGCACCTCCAGCGGGCCGCCCTCGCGCAGGTCGGCGAAGAGCTGCCCGTCGGGAAATCTGCGCGCCGCACGGTGCGCCCAGTTGATCGCCAGGCTCGTCTTTCCGATTCCGGGACTTCCGGTGAGGTAGGCGATGGCGGGCGGATTCTGCGCCGATCCGTCGAGCAGCACATCATCCATCAACCACTGCTCCCGGCTACGCCCGATGAAGTAGGCGTCGCTTTCCGGAAGCTGAGTCGGAACGGTCTGCGGCCGGTCCTTTCGCGCCGCCGCGATGCCCAGGACGCCGAGCTGCGGGAATTCGTCGCGCAGGATCGAGTCGTGCAGAGACTGGAGGTCGGTGCCCAGTTCAAGACCGATCTCTTCGATGGAATGCCGCATTCCGTCGCGGAATGTCGTGAGCGCCTCCGCCCGCCGTCCCGAACGGTACTGAGCGAGCATCAGGTAGTAGCGCAGCCGGTCGCGCAGCGGGCAGGCACCCACCAGTGCCTGGAGTTCTCCCAGGACCGACTGGTGTTCGCCGAGTTGGAGGCGCAGCGCCATGTGCTGTTCGACGGCCAGCATGCGCTGTTCGTCCAGCCGGGCCGCCTCGGTCTCGGCGAAGGGCGCGTGGACGCCGCCCAGGGCGGGGCCGCGCCACAGGGCCAGAGCCCGGCGCAGCGCCTCGGCCGCCGGGGCCGGACGGTCCTCCGCCGTCAGCTCGGTGGCCCTGGCGACCAGTTGCTCGAAACGGAGCGAGTCGAGTGAGTGGCCGGCGAGGCTGAGCATGTAGCCGGGTGTGGCCGTGATGATGGTTTCCTGTTCCCAGCCCGCGGTACGGAAGATTTTGCGCAGTGTGGCAATGCAAATGGCCACCTGGGTGCGCGCGGTACTGGGCGGACGGCCGTTCCAGACCTCCTCGATCAGGGAGTCGAAAGAAACGACCTGATTAGCGGAGAGAAGCAGTGCGGAGAGCACGGCCCGTTGCCGGGGACCGCCCACCGTAAGACCTCGGCCATTCATATGCACTTCGAGTGGCCCGAGCACTCCGAATTCGAGACCGGTGACCGGGGTTTCCTTTTGGGAGACTTCCGCATTGCCGATTCTCTGGTATATCGGTTCTATCAGCCGAAGATCCATGACCTCTTGATACCCCCGCGTCAAGTTGTGCTGATGTCTGCGTGCCGAAACTCTCCGAAGCCGTCGGGTGCCACGGGCATGAAGACTCCGTTACGGCCGGGTCAGCCGGGTTCACCGCTGGTCGGGGCCTCGTCGTCATGTCACTCACCTCCGGGTCCGGGTCGCTGCGTCAGGTGCTGCCGGTCTGTGCGTGAGCCTCACTTCCCTTCGGGTCCGTGCGCCCGGACCGGTGTCCGGGCGGCCGTGCGAGGGGGGGAGCGTCGCGAAAGTCGCGGTCGTGGTTGCCGGTGCGGCGCTGCCTGCGACCCGGTCCAATGTGACCTGCGGATTTTTCCTTCGTAGCCGGCTCCCCCCTGCCTGCAGTCGGAATAATACGGATCTTCTTTGAATCCAACACTCAACTTTCGACAGGTCTCTGCCCTGGCTTTCGTCAGTGCGCGGTTTGCTATTCCCCGGTGGCCTGGATTCAGCCCCGAGGTTACCTGCCGGTTGCTGTCGCCGTGATTGCGTAAGGAATGTGAAATCCGCTGGTGGCGGCGGATGCCGGGGCTCGTTCCGGTGCCGCGGCGGGCCGCCCGGCGAGCGGCCCGGAGGCGGCTCCTCCGGTCGCGCCGGTGCGCAGGTTTGGCCGGATCGTGTCGTTCCGGTCGGCGCGGGCGCACAAAGACGGAGGGGACGCCCGGCACGGACCGGACGTCCCCTCCTCTTCACCGGGCGGTACGGGGGTCGACCGCCCGGTGGGCTCACTCGGCGTCGAGACGACGCCGCATCCGTGCCCACACGAACTCCAGCGCCAGCCCGGCGACCGCCGCACAGGCGACCGCCGCCCAGGGTGCGGTGACCCCGACCAGCTTCAGCTGGAAGAACTCCTGGAAGTAGGGCACCACCAGCACCACGGCGAAGCTCACCGCCATGGTCAGCACCAGCAGCACGCGCCACCAGGTGTAGGGGCGGGCGATGACGGCCAGCGCCCACAGGGCGGTGAGGAACAGCGCGAGGGTCGCCGCCGAGGTCTCGGCGTCCAGGTTGTCGTCGTACACCGACCGGGCGATCAGATAGGCGACCGAGGTCGCGGTGGCCGCCAGCGCGCCGGCCGGGATCGCGAACCTGAGGACCCGGCCGACGAAGTTGGAGCGGGCCCGCTCCTTGTTGGGCGCGAGGGCGAGGAAGAACGCGGGGATGCCGATGGTCAGCGACCCGACCAGGGTGATGTGGCGCGGCAGGAACGGGTAGGGCACCTGGGCGATCACGACGACCAGCGCCATCAGCACCGAGTAGACGGTCTTGGTGAGGAAGAGGTTGGCCACCCGCTCGATGTTGCCGATGACCCGGCGCCCCTCCGCGACCACCGAGGGCAGCGCCGAGAAGTTGTTGTTCAGCAGGACGATCTGCGCGACCGCCCGGGTGGCCGGACTGCCCGAGCCCATCCCCACGCCGATGTCCGCGTCCTTGAGCGCGAGGACGTCGTTGACGCCGTCGCCCGTCATCGCCACGGTGTGCCCGCGGGACTGGAGCGCGCCCACCATGTCCCGCTTCTGCTGCGGCCCCACCCGGCCGAAGACGGTGTTCTCCTCGACCGCGTCGGCCAGTTCCGCCGGGTCCTCCGGCAGGAACCGGGCGTCCACCGGCCGTTCCGCACCGGGCAGCGACAGGCTCGACGCCACGGCCCCCACCGAGACCGCGTTGTCGCCCGAGATCACCTTGGCCGTGACGCCCTGGTCGGCGAAGTACTCCAGGGTGGCCCGCGCCTCGGGCCGCACCCGCTGCTTGATGACGACGAGCGCGGCCGCCGTGACCGCGGCGGGCACGGCCGCGGGGTCGTCCATGAGCGCGTCCAGCGGCCGGTCGCTGCGCGCAAGGAGCAGGACCCGCAGCCCCCGGGCTCCGTAGGAGTCGGCGGCGGTGAGCACCGAGTGCCCGGTCGGCAGCATGGTGTCCGGCGCCCCCAGCAGCCACGCCGACTCGGTGCCGGAGGGCTCGACGAAGGAGGCGCCGCTCCAGCGCCGGGCGGACGAGAACGGCGCGGTGGCGGTGCGCCGCCAGCCCTCGGGAGCGGGGTACGACTCGATGATCGCCTGGAGGCTGGCGTTGGGCCGCTCGTCGGCGGCGCCCAGCGCGCCGAGCACCGCGTCGACCGGCAGCTCCGGCAGCAGCGGAAGGACCTCGTCGACGTCCATCGACGCCTCGGTGAGCGTGCCCGTCTTGTCCAGGCAGACCGTGTCCACCCGCGCCAGCCCCTCGATGGCGGGCAGTTCCTGCACGAGGCACTGCTTCTTGCCGAGCCGGACCACACCGACCGCGAAGGCCAGCGAGGTCAGCAGCACCAGGCCCTCGGGCACCATGGGGACGAGACCGCCCACCATGCGCCGGATCGCCTCCGAGAAGTTGTCGTCGTTCACCACGAACTGAGTGATGATCAGCGCGATGCCCGCCGGGACGATCGCGTAGGTGACGAACTTCAGGATCCGGTCGATGCCGTTGCGCAGCTCCGAGTTGACGAGGCTGAAGCGCCGCGCCTCGTCGGCGAGCTGCGAGGCGTACGCCTCCTTGCCCACCCGGGTGGCGGTGAACGTCCCCGAGCCGGCCACCACGAAGCTGCCGGACATCACCGGGTCGCCGGGCTGCTTGACCACCGGGTCGGCCTCGCCGGTCAGCAGCGACTCGTCGACCTCCAGGTTGTCGCCCGCGGTGACCGTGCCGTCCACCACGATCTTGTCGCCCTGACCGAGGTCGATGGAGTCGTCGATGACGATCTCGGAGGCGCTGAGTTCGAGCCGCTGCCCGTCCCGCCACACGCGGGGCCGGCTCTCGCCGACGATCGCCAGCTGGTCCAGGGTCCGCTTGGCGCGCACCTCCTGGATGATGCCGATCGCGGTGTTGGCGAGGATGACGCCGCCGAACAGACCGTCCTGCACCGGCCCGACGATCATCACGATGACGAACAGCACCCCGATGATCGCGTTGATGCGGGTGAACAGGTTGCTGCGGACGATCTCCCCGACCGTGCGGCTCGACCGGGCCGGTACGTCGTTGACCTGCCCCGCCGCGACCCGTTCGGCGACCTCCGCCGCGCTCAGGCCGCCACCCCCGCCGACGCGGACCGCGCCCCCCGGCTCGTCCAACTGGTTCTTCATCCCTGACGCCCTCCGGGCTCGACTCCGCGCTCAGTTCCGTCTCGGCCGCGTCCCCCGCGAAGTGACTGTAGGAGCCAGTCATCCGACGTCACCAGGCACGAACGACGTCTCTTGGGCCTTACTTTCGACAGGGACGGATCCTGGCCCGGCGGGGCGAAATCCAATCGATATCGAGGAGAAAGTTGGCGCTCCTACCGTCGTGCCCGCAGGCCCGGCGGGCAGCGTCCTGCCCGCGTCCACCCCCACCCGAGGAGATCCCGACGCATGCGCGCACAGACGAGCGGACCCACCGTGACCGGGGACGACGTGCAGGGGCAGCTGGCGGAACTGCGGCGGAGCCACCCCGAGCTGCACGCCCTCGCCGACCCGCGGCGGATCGCCGCCTGGGAGGCGGCCAGGGGCAGCGCCCCGGGGCGGCACGACGATTTCGGCGCCGACGGGGAGGGCAGCCGGGGCGTGGAGTACGTACAGGCCCAGGCCCTCAACCGGCGCGCCCGCGAGACGGGGATCAGGAAGCTCCTCGGCTTCGCCGAGACCGCCCGGCGCACCCCGGACGGGGACCGGCCGGTGCTGGTCGACCTGCTCGGCGGCGACGGACTGGTGCGCAAGGTCTGCGAGGACCTGGGCATCGGCGACTTCACCATCCTCACCTGCGACGCGTCCCCCCACATGGTGACCACGGCGTGGGCGGCCGGTGTGCCCGCCCTGCTCCAGCGGGCCGAGCAGCCGCTGCTGCGCGACCACAGCGTCGACGCCGTACTGCTGGCCTACGGCTCGCACCACGTGCCGCCCTCGGACCGGCAGACGGTGGCCACCGAGGCGCGCCGGATGCTCCGCCCCGGCGGCACGTTCGTCCTGCACGACTTCCTCGTCGGCTCGCCCGTGGACGTGTGGTTCGAGGAGGTCACCGACGTGTACTCGGCGACCGGCCACAAGTTCCTGCACTTCACCCGGGACGAGATCGAGGGGTACCTGGAGAAGGCCGGCTACGACCACCGCGAGGTCGTGGAGATCGACGACCCCTACACCGCGGTCGCCGCCACCCCCGAGGAGGCGGAGCTGGAGATCGGCCGGTACCTGCTGAACATGTACGGCCTGGTCAAGGTCTTCGAGGGGCGCACCGAGCGGGAGGCGTACCGCTGGGTGGCCGAGACCGCCAAGGCCGTCTTCCGCTACCCGGACGCCGAGGGCGGCCTCGCCTCGAGCGAACTGCGCCGGGAGGAGGGCACCGGCGGGTGGCGGATCACCATTCCGCGGCGTGCCGTCGTCGGAGTGGGCCGGGTCTCGGCCACCGCCGGGAAGGCGGCATGACCACCCACGCCGCCGAGGCACCCACGGCGCCCACGGCGGACGCACAGGACGCACAGGACGCGCGCGACGGGCAGGGCGCACCGGAGGCCGACGAGGCCGCCCGCGCCACCGTCCCGCACCGCGCCGCCGCCGCGGCACTCGCCCGCGAGCACGACGTCGTCCCGCTCCACCAGGAGTTCCTGGACGACTCGGTCAGCCCCGTCACCGCCTTCGCCCAGCTGTGCGGACCGGACGAGGCGGGCTTCCTGCTGGAGAGCGTGCCGGTCTCCGGCGGCGTGGCACGGTACTCGTACGTCGGCCACCGCCCGGTCCCGCTCGAACTGCCCGGCGGCGACCCGCTGACCGCGCTGCGGTCCCGCCTGGCCCGGTCCGTGGCGCCGGTGCCCGGACTGCCGCCGTTCCACGGCGGGGTCGTCGGCTACCTCGGGTACGAGGCGGCCCGCCATTTCGAGGACCTGCCCCGGGCCGCCGGTCCGCCGCCCGGACTGCCCGAGTCCGCCTTCCTCGCCGCCGACGACCTCGTCGTCTTCGACCACGCGACCCGGCGCGTCCTGCTGATGACCCTGTACCGCCCGGCCCGCGAGACCTACGACGACGCCGTCGCCCGCATCGTGCGCCTCAACCGGGCGCTGCGCCGCGCGCCGGCGCCCGCCGTCTTCGCCGGGCGTCCGCTCACCGCCGACACACCGGCGGAGGACGGGACGCAGGGCTGGACCGCGAACCTCACCGAGGACGGCTTCACCGAACGGGTCGCCCGCGCCCGGGAGTACATCGCGGCCGGTGACGCCTTCCAGATCGTGCTCTCCCGGCGGCTCAGCAGGCCGCTGCGCGCCCGGCCGCTCGACCTGTACCGGCACCTGCGGGCCACCAACCCCTCGCCGTACATGTACCACCTGAGCCTGGGCGGCGGCCGGCACGTGATCGGCGCCTCGCCCGAGCTGCTCGTCAAGGCGGAGGGCCGCACGGTGCGCACCCGGCCCCTCGCGGGCACCCGGCCCCGCCACCCCGACCCCGCCGAGGACCTGCGGCTGGAACGGGAGTTGCGCGCCGACGAGAAGGAACGCGCCGAACACGTCATGCTGGTCGACCTCGGCCGCAACGACCTGGGCCGGGTCACCGAACCGGGCACGGTCCGGGTGGAGCGGCTGATGCGGGTCGAGCGCTTCTCCCACGTGATGCACCTGTCGTCCACCGTGCGCGGCCGGCTCGCCGAGGGCCGGGACGCGCTGGACGCCCTGCGCTCCGCCTTCCCCGCCGGAACGCTCTCCGGGGCGCCCAAGATCCGGGCCATGGAGATCATCGCCGAGCTGGAGCCCGAGCAGCGCGGGGTGTACGGCGGCGCCCTCGGCTTCGTCGGCGCGGACGGGCTGACCGACTTCGCGATCGCGCTGCGCACCATGGTCGTCGCCGACGGGCAGGTGCACGTGCAGGCGGGCGCCGGGATCGTCGCCGACTCCGACCCCGCGGCCGAGTTCCGCGAGACCCTGCACAAGTCGCGCGCCATGCTCACGGCCGTACGGCGGGCGGAGGCGGCGGCATGAGCGCCCCCACCGGAATGAGCGCCGCCACCGGCACCCGCGCGGGCCCGCGCGTCGCGGTGATCGACAACTACGACTCGTTCACCTACAACCTCGTCCACTACGTCGCCGAACTGGGCGGCCGCCCCACGGTGTTCCGCAACGACGCCGTCACCGTCGCCGACCTCGCCGGATTCGACCTGCTGCTGCTCTCGCCGGGCCCCGGCACCCCCGACGGCGCCGGCATCTGCGTGGCCGCGGTCCGCGAACTCGGCGCACGGCTGCCCGTCCTCGGCGTGTGCCTGGGACACCAGGCGGTCGCCGTCGCCTACGGCGGCTCGGTGGTGCGCGGCGAGCAGGTGCACGGCAAGGCCAGTGCCGTGCACCACGACGGCGGCGGAGTCTTCGCCGGCCTGCCCGACCCGTTCACCGCCACCCGCTACCACTCGCTCGTCGTCGAACCCGCCGGCCTGCCGGACGAGCTGACCGTCACCGCCCGCACCGCGGACGGCACGGTCATGGGCCTGCGCCACCGCACGCACCCGGTCCACGGGGTGCAGTTCCACCCGGAGTCGGTGCTCAGCCCCGAGGGCAAGCAGCTGATCGCGAACTTCCTGGAGTGCGCCGATGATTGAGTCATTGAGAACACTCGTACGGCGGCCCCTCACCGAGGCCGAGGCGGCCGACGCGATGCGCGTGATCATGCGCGGCGAGGCCACGGCCGCCCAGATCGCCGCTTTCGCGCTGGCCGTCACGGTGCGCGGCGCCTCCGCCGACGACCTGGTCGGCATGGCCCGCGCCGCCCAGGAGTTCGCCACCCCGGTCCGGTGTGCGGGCGGTGATCTGCTCGACACCTGCGGGACCGGCGGCGACGGGCTGAACACCTTCAACATCTCCACCGCCGCCGCGATCGTCGCCGCCGCCTGCGGGGTACGGGTCGCCAAGCACGGCAACCGCAGCGCGTCCTCCGCCTGCGGCAGCGCCGACGTGCTGGAGGAACTGGGCGTCCGCATCGACCTCGGTGCCGAGGAGGCCGCCGCCTGCCTGGACCGCACCGGGATCACCTTCCTGTTCGCCCCGGTCTTCCACCCGGCCTTCCGGCACACGGCGGGACCGCGCCGGGAGGTGGGCGCGCGGACCGTCTTCAACCTGCTGGGTCCCCTGTGCAACCCCTCGGGCGCCCGGCTGCGCACCCTGGGGGTGCCGAGCCGCGAGCTGGTGGAGCCGATGACCGAGGTCCTCGAACGGCTCGGCGTCACCCGCGCCCTGGTCTTCCACAGCGCGGACGGCATGGACGAACTGAGCACCGGTGCACCCGCCCACCTGGTCGAACTGCGCGACGGACGGCGCACCGCCCACCGCTTCGACCCCGCCGAGCACGGGCTGGACCGGTCCCGCCCCGGCGACCTGGCCGGCGGCGACCGCGCCGTCAACGCGGCCGTCCTGCGCCGTGTCCTGGCCGGCGGGCGCGGACCCGCGCGGGACGTCGTCCTGCTCAACGCCGCCGCGGCGCTGCGGGTCGCCGACCTGGCCGGTACCTGGTCCGACGGGCTGCGGCTGGCCGCGTCCGCCGTCGACGGGGGCGCCGCCGCCGACCTGCTCGAACGCTGGGCCCACGCCTCCTGGCAGCGGGCCGACCTGGTGGAGGTGCCGGCATGAGCGGCCTCCTCGCCGGCCTCGTCGCCGAGGCCGAGCTGCAGACCGGGCGCCGGCGCGCGCTGCGCACCGAGGCGAAGCTGACCGAGCTGGCCGCCGCGGCGCCCCCGGCCCGGGACTTCGCCGCCGCGCTGCGCGAACCGGGGCTCGGCGTCATCGCCGAGATGAAGCCCCGCAGCCCCTCCAAGGGGCCGCTCACCGACGACTACCGGCCGGCCGAACTGGCCCGCGCCTATCAGGACGGCGGCGCCCACGCCGTGTCGGTGCTCACCCACGAGTCGGGCTTCGGCGGCAGCCCGGACCACCTGGCCGTCGCCCGCGCCGCCTGCGAACTGCCGGTGCTGCGCAAGGACTTCGTCGTCGACGAGTACCAGATCCTGGAGGCCCGGGCGCTCGGCGCCGACGCCCTGCTGCTGATCGTCGCCGCGCTCGGTCCCGCACGGCTCGCCGCGCTCCTGGCCCGCACCCGTGCCTGCGGCATGGAGGCGCTGGTCGAGGTGCACGACGAACGGGAAGTGGACGTGGCCCTCGACGCGGGCGCCGACGTGATCGGCGTCAACCACCGCGACCTGCGGGACTTCTCGATCGACCGGACCCTTTCGGCCCGGCTGCGGGGGCGGGTCGGCACCGGGCGGGTCATGGTCGGGGAGAGCGGCGTCCGCGGCGCACCCGACGCCCGCGCGCTGGAAGCGGCCGGGGTGGACGCGGTCCTGGTCGGAGAACTGCTCATGCGGGCCGGTGACCCCGGCGCCACGATCAAGGAACTGGTCGGATGACGGCGAGCGACACGTACACGCAACCCCGCCCGGCCGACGCCGGGCGGGGCGGATGGAGCCCCGGCTCGTGGCGGAGCCGGCCGGCCGCGCAGCAGCCGGAGTGGCCCGACCCCGGGGAACTGCGCGGTGTGGAGGACGCCCTCGCGCTCAGGCCGCCCCTGGTGCTGCCCGACGAGATCCTCGACCTGCGCCGCTCGCTTGCCCAGGTCGCCGCGGGGGAGGGCTTCCTGCTCCAGGCGGGCGACTGCGCGGAGCGGTTCGGTTCCTGCACCGAGGCCGGGGTGCGCGGCAAGCTGCGGGTCATCCTCCAGGTGGCCATCCTGCTCACCTACGGCTCCGGGCTGCCGGTGGTGAAGGTGGGCCGGATCGCCGGTCAGTTCGGCAAGCCCCGCAGCCGCCCCACGGAGACCGTCGACGGCGTCGAACTGCCCGCCTACCGCGGGGACATCGTCAACGGCCCCGAGTTCACCGCCGAGGCCCGCCGTCCGGACCCGGGCCGGCTGCTGAGCGCCTACCACCACGCCTCGGCGGCCCTGAACGTGCTGCGGGCGCTGACCCTGGGCGGCTACGCCGACCTGGGCCAGGTCCACGACTGGAACCAGGAGTTCGTCCGGCGCAGCTCCGCCGGACAGCGTTACGAGAAGGCCGCCGACGACATCACCTGGGCCCTCAGGTTCATGTCCGCCTGCGGCCTGGACACCCGCTCCCAGGCCGCCCTGCACCAGGTCCAGCTCTACACCTCGCACGAGGCGCTGCTGCCGCAGTACGAGCAGGCGCTGACCCGGTACGACGAGAAGCGGCGGGCCTGGTTCGACACCAGTGCGCACCTGCTGTGGATCGGCGACCGCACCCGCCGCGCCGACGGCGCGCACGTGGAACAGCTCGCCGGGGTGGACAACCCGGTCGGCGTCAAGGTGGGGCCCACCATGAGCGCCGCCGACCTGCGGGAACTGTGCGAGCGGCTGGACCCGGACCGGGCGCCGGGCAGGCTGGTCCTGATCAGCAGGCTCGGTGCCGGGCGGGGCGCGGAGCTGCTGCCGCCGCTGCTGCGGGCGGTGCGGGACGCCGGGCACGCTCCGGTGTGGGCCTGCGACCCCATGCACGGGAACACCTTCGTCTCCGAAAGCGGCTACAAGACCCGCCGGCTGTCGGACATCACCACCGAGGTGGCCGAGTTCTTCGCGGCGCACCGCGAGGAGGGCCTGCACCCGGGTGGCATCCATCTCGAACTCACCGGCGACGACGTCACCGAGTGCCTCGGCGGCGACCTCGACGAGGTGCTGGACACCCACCTGGCCAGCCGGTACGAGACGGCCTGCGATCCCCGGCTGAACGCCGCCCAGTCGATCGAACTCGCCTTCCGCGTGGCCCGGTTCCTGCGCGAACTGCGCGGCGGGGCGTGAGGGCGGGAGCGTGGGCGGGGGTCGGCCGTCGTACTGCCGAAGGTAAGACCCCTACCTGACGAACGCCAGGTGCGCCGCCGCGAACGGTCTCCGTACCCTCGTGCGCAGGGGCCTGAAATTCCCCCGCAGGCTCCTGGCGCAACCGGCCCGGGGGCGGCGGGTCCGCAGAGTCCGGACCCGCCGCCCCCGGGCCGCTGCCTGCCCGCCCCCGGTCAGACGGCCGACACGCGGCAGAAGCGCCCCGCCACCCGCAGCTCGGCCTCGACCAGGTCCGCCGTGTGCCGCAGCTCCGGCAGAAGATGCGCCACGCAGTCGTCCGCCGTCCGGCGGGCCGCGTGCAGCGCGATGTTCAGGGCCGCCACCACCCGCCCCGTACGGTCCCGCACCGGGACCGCGATGGCGCGCAGCCCGGCCTCCAGTTCCTCGTCGACCAGGGCGTAGCCCCGCGCCCGGACCTCGGGCAGGGCCAGCAGGACCCGGCCCAGCGCCGTCGCACGGGCCGGCAGCCGGGTGCCGACCGTGACCCGGGCGCTCAGCACGCGGGCCGCGGACGCGCGGGCCGTGTACTGGATCTCCTCGCCCGAGTCCGACAGGACGGCGAGGGACGCCGACTCGTGGACCCGCTCGGCCAGCGCGGTCAGGTGGGGCTGGGCGATCTCGGGGAGGGAGGTGCGGGACAGCGGCGGGAAGCCGAGGGACAGCACCCGGGGAGTGAGGGTGAAGGTGTGGTCGGCGGCGGGCGCCACCAGGCCCGCCCGGGTGTGGGTGATCAGTGCCCGGCGGGCGGTCGCGCGGGCCAGGCCGGTCGCCTCGGCGACCTGGGCCAGGGTCAGCGCGGAGCGGCCCTCGCCGAAGGCGGTCAGTACGGTCAGGCCGCGGGCCAGGGACTCGACGAACTCCCGGCCCAGTTCCTGCTTGGAGGCGCCCGTCCACAGGGCCAGGCCGGTGCGCGGCGGTCCCGGCTGCGGGGCCGGTGCGGCGCGCAGGTCGTCCTCCATCGCCGCGACCGCCGCGCGCAGCCGGGGGAGCAGGGCGGCCCGCAGGTCCGCTGCCGTGTGGCGGCTGGTGTGGCTCACCACGCTGGCCACGCACGCCACCCGGCCGGTGCCGGGGTCCCGTACCGGGACCGAGACCGCGACCAGGCCCGGTTCGATCAGCTGGTCGTCCAGCGCCCAGCCGTCGGCCGCCGCCCTCGCCGCCCGCCGGGCGAAGTCCTCGTCGGGGGCGTCGTGTTCGCGTGGCGGCACGGCGGGGAAGGAGTGGTCTGCCGGGTCCGCGGCCCGGCGCTCCCGCCAGTGCCGCCAGTCCGGTGCGGTCCATTGCGCGGCGAACAGCGGCCCCGGGGCGGTGCGTTCGGCCGGCAGCAGGTCGCCGATGCGGAAGCTCAGGGACATGGCGCGGCGGCGGGTGGCCTGGTGGATGAAGCGGATGCCGTCCCGGTCGCCGACGGCCAGGGACACGGACTCGTCCAGTGCGTCGGCCAGGTCGTCGGCGCGCGCGGAGAGCAGGGCGGGGAGGCGGAGCGCGGCGAGATAGGCGTTGCCGAGCTCCATCAGGCGGGGGGCCAGGGTCACGTCGCGGCCGTCCAGCCGGACGTATCCCATGCGGGCGAGGGTCGCGGTGAGGCGGTCGACCGTGGAGCGGGCCAGCCCGGTGGTCCGCTCCAGGGCACTGAGGCTGAGGGTGCCGTGGTCCGCCCCGGTCAGCCGGCCGAGTACGGCGATGCCGCGCAGCAGCGGCGCGACCGCCTCGTCGCGGGCGGCGTCGTGAGTGGTGTGGGCGGGCATCGGCTCTCCGGTACGGCGATCACGGCAGGTCGCCTACGGTAGCCCCGATCGTCCGGCCGTCACCTGCGTGTCACCCGCACCCGGACGTCTCCCTCGCCGTCCTTCTCCGACACCTTGATCGTGACGCCCTTGCGCGGGTCCTCGAAGGTCTCGCCCGGGGTGAAGGCGGCGTCCGAGAGTTCGGCGTGGACGTTGGGGCTGCGGGTGCAGCCGCCGCTGTCGCGCCGCGAGTCGTACACCCGTACCGGGCCCATGCCGGTGTCGACGTCCGCGTCGACCTTGTAGATCAGTACGCCGGGCCGGCACACCGTCTCGTCGTTGCCCTCGCGGGTGCGCAGTTCGACGGCGTAGCCGGAGGTGCCGCTCAGCGGGAGGACGACCAGCTTGTCGCCGCCCTTGCGGGCCAGCGGGGTCAGCGTGTACTCCGTGGTCCCCGGCGCGGAGGCGCAGTGCACCTGGGACGGGTCGAGCCAGCCCAGCTTCCACTTGTGCCAGCCCAGGAGGTCGTTGTTGGCGCCCCAGTCCTCGCTCATGATGTCCCAGTGGCCGACGGCACCTCCGCCCTCCTGGGTGTAGAGGTCCGGGAGGCCGAAGACGTGGCCGTTCTCGTGCGGGAGCACGCGGTAGCCGGTCTCGTCGTAGGAGCCGGAGCCGTCGTCCTGGCGGGAGTAGACGAAGGAGGCGTTGGCCACCGGCACGCCGTCGGCGACCGGGGCCTCCTGGTTCCCGGCGAAGGTCACGGACAGGACGGTGTCCAGGGCGGAGGGGCCCGCGTTCGGGGTGACCAGGACGTTCAGGAGGTCGTACGAGCGGAAGTCGACCTTGGAGTCGGCCGCCGCGACCAGGTCCTGGACCAGTTTGCGGTAGCCGGGTTCGAAGGGGGCGCCGCGCTCTATGCCGTACTCCGCGAAGGACTCGGGCATCCGCAGCCAGTCCCGGACCGGGGTCTCGGGGCGGTAGTCGAGGCGGCCGTAGCTGCTGGTGCGGAACCACTCCTCGGTCTGCGGGAAGAACTCCGCGTACCGGTCGAGCGCCTTGCCCTCGCCGGGCGCGTCCGAGAAGTCGATCATCAGGTTGAGGGCCCGGACGGTGCCGGTCGAGCGGGCGTAGCCGGTGGCGGTGGGCACGCCCTCGGACATCTGGATCTCGGCGCCGCCGCCGATCATGCAGGGGCCGTGCGCGGAGGAGCGGGAGAGGGCGGCGGGGCCGGGGCCCGCGGTCGAGGTGCCGGGCGCGAGCCGGCCGGTGCCGGCCGAGGTGCTGAGCGCGAGGGTCAGGACGGCGACGGTCCCGGCGGCGGCCACTCTGCGCGGGCGTATGCGGCGGCTCGGCGGCTGCGCCTGCGGCGGCGGCTGCATGCGGACCTCCCCGGCCACGGCAGCCGCCCGACACCGGCTGCACCCTTGCGCTCACCCTGTGCCGAGGGGTGGGCGGGCGCGCGCTGGAGAGGCCGATCGTGGGTTTCTCACCGGTAGCCGCCGACCGGGGGACGGGCCGGGACCGTGCTGTGACCCAGGTCACCGGAAAGTTCTTCGGATGCGGGAAATAACCGGGGATCGTTTCCCCGTTTAGACCTGTGTCCGAGCGAAACGGGGATTCCCTCCCCGGATCGTGAACCCAGTCGTCACACCCGTGACCGACACCCTCACAGACACCACAGACGCCACAGACACGAAGGAGTACACCGTGCAGACCGCGATCTCCGATCAGCGCAAGGTGACCCGGCCCCGCGCCGATGCTCTGCGCAATCGGGAGCGGATCGTCGCCGCCGCCCGCGAGATGTTCGTCGAGCACGGGCCGGACGTGCCGCTCGACGACGTCGCCCGCCGGGCCGGTGTCGGCAACGCCACGGTGTACCGCAACTTCCCCGACCGTGACGCCCTCGCCCGCGAGGTCGTCTGCTCGGTCATGGACCGTACGGCCCGGGCGGCCGAGCTGGCCCTCGCGGAGACGGGCGACGCGTTCGAGGCGCTGGAGCGCTTCGTGCACGCCTCCGTCGACGAGCGGATCAGCGCCCTGTGCCCCATGGTGGCCAGCTCCTTCGACCAGCACCACCCCGACCTGGAGGCGGCCCGCGGACGGGTCGAGCGCCTGGTCGCCGAGGTCATGGACCGGGCGAAGGCGGCCGGTCAGCTCCGCGGCGACGTGGGCGTGGGCGATGTGATGATCGCCGCCGCCCAGCTCAGCCGGCCCCCGGCCGGTACGGGGTGCGTGAGTGCCGACCGGTTCGTCCATCGCCATCTTCAGCTGTTCCTGGACGGGCTGCGGGCTCCGGCCCGCTCCGCCCTCCCGGGTACGGCCGTGACTCTGGAGGACCTGCGCAGGCCCTGCGACCAGTAGTACCGCCAGTACCACCAATACCTCACGTACCGCACGTTCCGGCACCGACGCCGGGTTCTCGGCTCCGCCGCTGACAGCGGGCCGTCGGCGCGGTTTCACTCGTCCCTTTTCTCGTCTTTTTCCGTCACGAAGTCCGAAGTGGGTATCCCCATGTCTCAAACAGCCGTCAAGGCTTCCGGCGTCAGCGACGCCCCGGACGCCGGTCGCTGGAAAGCGCTGGTCTTCATCGCGCTCGCCCAGCTGATGGTGGTCCTCGACGCCACCATCGTGAACATCGCCCTTCCCTCCGCACAGCAGGACCTCGGCATCTCCGACGGCAACCGGCAGTGGGTCGTCACGGCCTACGCCCTCGCCTTCGGCGGCCTGCTGCTGTTCGGCGGCCGGATAGCCGACCTGTGGGGCCGCAAGCGCACCTTCGTCCTCGGTCTGGCCGGCTTCGCCGTCGCCTCCGCGCTGGGTGGCGCGGCCACCAACGAGGCGATGATGTTCGGCTCCCGCGCCCTCCAGGGCGTCTTCGGTGCCCTGCTCGCGCCCGCCGCGCTCTCCCTGCTCGCCGTGATGTTCACGGACGCCAAGGAGCGCGCCAAGGCGTTCGGCATCTACGGTGCGATCGCCGGTGGCGGTGGCGCCGTGGGTCTGATCCTCGGCGGTTTCCTCACCGAGTACCTGAACTGGCGCTGGACGTTCTTCGTCAACATCCCGTTCGCCATCGTCGCCGCGGCCGGTGCGTACCTGGTGATCCGTGAGCCCAAGGGCGGCCGCAACCGCTCGCCGCTCGACATCCCCGGCGTCATCCTGTCCACCCTGGGTCTGGTCGCGCTGGTCTACGGCTTCACCCGCGCCGAGTCCAACGGCTGGAGCGACGCGCTGACGATCGGCATGTTCGTCGGCTCGGCCGTGCTGCTGCTGGCCTTCGTGATCGTCGAGTCCCGGGTCAAGGCCCCGCTGCTGCCGCTGCGCGTGATCACCGAGCGCAACCGGGGCGGGATCTACCTCTCGCTGGGCCTGGCCATCATCGCGATGTTCGGCCTGTTCCTCTTCCTCACCTACTACCTGCAGATCGTGAAGGGCTACACGCCGGTGAAGACCGGCTTCGCCTTCCTGCCGATGATCGCGGGCATGATCACGGGCTCCACGCAGATCGGTGCCCGGCTGATGACCCGGGTCGCGCCGCGGCTGCTGATGGGCCCCGGCTTCCTGGTCGCCGCCGTCGGCATGCTGTTCCTGACCCAGCTGGAGATCAACACCTCCTACGCCGGTGTGCTGCTGCCCGGCATGCTGCTGCTCGGCCTCGGCATGGGTACGGCGTTCATGCCGGCCATGTCCATGGCCACCATGGGGGTGGAGGCCCGGGACGCCGGTGTCGCCTCCGCGATGGTCAACACCTCGCAGCAGGTGGGCGGCGCGATCGGTACCGCGCTGCTGAACACGATCGCCGCCTCGGCGACCACGTCGTACATCGCCGACCACATGGGTGGCGCGGCCTCCCGGTCCCAGCAGCAGCTGGTGCAGCTGGAGGGCCAGGTGCAGGGCTACACCAGCGCGATCTGGTTCGCCGTCGGCATCCTGGTCGTGGCGGCCGCGATCGCCCTGACCCTCATCAACGCCGGGCGTCCGGGCAGCGGCGCCGTCACCGGTTCCGGTGCGGGCGACGAGGCCGAGGACGAGCTGCGGGTGCCGGTCGTCGCCCACTGACGACCGCCCCGGTACCCGCTCGGGCCCCTGTTCCACCCGTGCGTACGGGGAGGGGACGCCCCGTACGCACGGTTCCCCCGGACCTGCCCCGGCCGCGCGCTCAGCGCAGCCAGGGCAGGTCCGCACCCGCTTCGCTCGGCTGAAGTCCCTCGGCGACGATCCGCATGATCTCGCCGAGGGACTTCTGCTGTTCGGGGGTGAGCCGGTCGAACACCGCCTGGCGCACGGCGTCGACGTGGCCCGGTGCGGTCTGGCGCAGCACCTCGTACCCCTCGTCCGTGAGGATGGCGAACTGGCCGCGCTTGTCGGAGGGGCAGTCCTCGCGACGGACCCAGCCGTTCTTCTCCAGGCGCGCCACCGCGTGCGAGAGCCGGGACCGGGTGATCTTCGCGTACTTGGCCAGCTCGGTCATCCGCAGCCGCCGGCGCGGTGACTCGGCCAGTTTGACCAGCAGGCCGTAGTAGACGTGCGGCATGCCCGCGTCGCGCTGGAGCTGCCGGTCGAGGTGGTCCTCGAGGAGGGTGGCGGCCTCGATGTAGGAGCGCCAGACGAGCTGCTCCTCGGCGGTGAGCCAACGGGGTTCGTCGTTCATGTGTCCCACTGTACGGAACGGTTCCTTGAACATTAAACAAAATCGGCGTAGATTGACGGCAGATAAAGATTGAGAGTTCAAGTATTGGAGTAATCATGGCCGCCGCCGCCCGGGAGCGCATGCCCGCCCTCTACCTCAGCCACGGCGCCCCGCCGCTCGCCGACGATGCCGTCTGGCCCGGCGAGCTGGCCGCCTGGGCCGCGGACCTGCCGCGCCCGAAGGCGATCCTCGTCGTCTCGGCCCACTGGGAGGAGGCCCCGCTGGCCCTCGGCGCCACCCGGACCGTCCCCCTCGTCTACGACTTCTGGGGCTTCCCGGAGCACTACTACCAGGTGCGCTACGGAGCGCCCGGCGCGCCCGCGCTCGCCGACTCCGTGCGCAAGCTGCTGCGCGCCCCCGGCACGCCCGTGCAGGACGTCCCCGACCGCGGCCTCGACCACGGCGCCTACGTGCCGCTGGTGGAGATGTACCCCGGCGCCGACATCCCGGTCCTCCAGGTCTCCATGCCGACCCTCGACCCGGCGCGGCTCATGGAGACCGGCCGCAGGCTCGCGCCGCTGCGCGACGAGGGCGTGCTGATCATCGGCTCCGGCTTCTTCACCCACAACCTGGCCGCGCTGCGCCAGGGCGGCATCCCCTCCTGGTCCGCGGAGTTCGACGACTGGGGCCGGCGCGCGCTGGAGGGCGGGGACGTGGACGGGCTGCTCGACTTCGCCCGCAAGTCCCCGGCGGGACGGCTCGCCCACCCGCGCACCGAGCACTTCGCGCCGCTGTTCGTGACCATGGGCGCGGCGGACGCGGCCGGCGAGCTGGACCTGCGGCGGTCGGTGATCGACGGGTTCTGGATGGGCCTGGCCAAGCGGTCGGTGCAGTTCGGCTAGAGCGGCCTCTCGTACCAGGCCACGTCCCAGTACCGGCCGAACTTGCGGCCCACCTCGCGGTACGTGCCCACGTGCCGGAAGCCGAAGCGGGCGTGCAGCCGGGCGGAGGCCTCGTTGGGCTGGGCGACGGCGGCGTAGGCGCGGTGCACGTCCTCGGCGGCCAGGGCGCCGAAGAGGGCCGTGTAGAGGAGTGAGCCGATGCCGCGGCCGCCGGCCCCCGGGGCGACGTAGACGGTGGTCTCCACCGAGGTCGAGTAGGCGGGCTTCGCGCGGTAGGGGCTGGATGTGGCGTACCCCAGAATCTCCTGTGACTCCGCGTCCGTGGCAACCCTCAGGCGGTACGGGCCGTCTTCAGGGTGGGAGAGCAGCCAAGGGCGGCGCTCTTCCGGGGTGAACGGCTCGGTGTCGAACGTGATGGGCGTCTCACGTACGTAGTGGTTGTAGAGGTCGGTGAGTGGCTTGAGATCCTCCTCGACTCCCGGTCTGACCTGGACCTCGGCAGTTCCCGGCATGGCCGCCCCTCCCTCTGTGGCGGCACAGGGTACTGCATGATCAGAAAAATCGAGGGGCAGGTTGGGAATTCTGTCCGGATTCCAGTCGTTGTTTCCATCGGATGCAGGGCACCCGAGGAGAGTCCCGAGAGGGGCTGGAGACACGGAGACAACCCCGCAAGGCGCCCGAGCGTCCACCGGACCACCCGCTGAACCACCATCGCAAGGGAGCACGCATGGCAACCCGTGCCGTCGCCCGTCGTAAGTCCGCCACCGGCGAGACCTCCGGCTCGGCAACCAGCGTCCGCGCGAACGGCGGCGACCTCGCCGACCGCGATCTGGTCGGCATGTACCTCGACGAGATCGCCCGGACACCGCTGCTCGACGCCGCCAAGGAGGTCGAGCTGTCCCAGACCATCGAGGCGGGTGTGTTCGCGCGGCAGGTCCTCGAAGGGTACGAGGAGACCGGGGCGGACGCCACCCGCGAGGAGCTCCAGGCCCTGATCGACGAGGGCGAGCGGGCGAAGGACGTCTTCATCCGTTCCAACCTCCGCCTGGTCGTCGCGGTCGCCCGCCGCTACCCGCGCAGCGGCCTGCCGCTCCTGGACCTGATCCAGGAGGGCAACGCCGGCCTGGTCCGCGCAGTCGAGAAGTTCGACTACCGCAAGGGCTTCAAGTTCTCCACGTACGCGACCTGGTGGATCCGTCAGGCCATCACCCGCTCCATCGCCGACCAGTCCCGCACCATCCGGCTGCCCGTCCACCTGGTGGAGGAGCTGGGCCGGATCCGGCGGGTGCAGCGCGAGTTCAACCGGGAGCACGGCCGCGAGCCGGAGCCCGCCGAGATCGCGGCCGAGCTGGGCTCGACGCCGGAGCGCGTCACCGACGTGCTCGACTGGGCCCGCGACCCGGTCTCGCTGAACATGTCGGTGGACGACGAGGGCGAGACCCAGTTCGGCGACCTGCTGGAGGACACCTCGGCCGTCTCGCCCGAGCAGTCGGTGCTGACCCTGCTGCGCAGCGAGGAGCTGGACGACCTCATCGGCCGCCTGGACCCGCGCACGGCCTCCATCATCAAGATGCGGTACGGCATCGACGACGGCCGTGAGCGCACGCTGACCGAGGTCGGCAAGGAGCACGGCCTGACCCGCGAGCGCATCCGCCAGATCGAGAAGCACGCGCTGCTGGAGCTGAAGAAGCTGGCCCGCGACACCGGCTTCGAGGCGGCGGCCTGACCCCGCCGGAGGACGACGCCGGCCGTACGGCCCGGATACCGCGTGACGTGGGGGCGTGACGGGGCGGATGGGGCGTACGCCGGGTGTCGGACCCGGCGCGAACATGGCCGTACAACGCTGCTTCAATCCGCGGGGGCCGGGAACAAGACGTTCAAGCCGGTACCGCGGCACCACTGGAGACCACGTCCCGACGCACTCCCCCCGGCGCCGGGACTTCCCGAGCCGGGCTCGGCTGCCCCTCCCCCCTGGGGCGCCGCAGCCCGGCTCCTTCCGCGTCACGCGGGCAGACGGGGAGGCGGGGCACCCCGAACCTGAACCCCGGGGTGGCCCGCCGGATGGCAGATTCTGCCACAGCGGCATAGCCTGCCGAAGTGAGCAGCACCATTCCAGCACTTCCCGGCCCCGGCCCCGGCCCCGATCCCGAGCCGGCCGGACCGGTCTCCCTGACCGAGCGGCGCAAGGCCGAGACCCGGATGGAGATCGCCCGGGCGGCGGCCCGCCTCTTCGTCGGCCAGGGCCTGCGGGCCACCCGGGCCGAGGACATCGCCCGGGCGGCGGGTGTCGCCCCGCGCACTTTCTACCGCTACTTCGCCACCAAGGAAGAGGCCGTCGCCCCGCTCTACGCCCTGGGCGCCGAGCGCTGGGTGCGGGCGGTGCGCGAGGCCCCGGCCGACCTGTCGCCGCCCGAGGCGCTGGAACGCGCCGTGCGGCACACGCTGACCCCGGGCGCCGGTGTGTCGGCGCCCTCCTGGGAGTGGGCCCGCACCCTCATCCGGCTGGCCGAGAGCAGTCCGGCGCTGGGCAAGGTGTGGGCGGAGGTCTGCCACTCCACCGAGCGGGGGCTGGTCCAGGCGCTGGCCGCGCGGATGTCCGGGGGCGACGACAACGTTGCCGCACGCCTGGCCGGCTCGCCCCGGCTGCACTTCGCGGCCGCCGTGGCGGGTGCGTCCGTGCGCGTCGCGGCGGAGTACTGGGCGTCGTCCTCTCCGCAAGGGGAACGCAGTCCCCTGGAGCAGGCGCTGCTGAACCTGGAGGTGCTGCGCGGGTTTGCCTGGGAGACCGGGCCCGCGGAAGAGGGGTGAGACCCGGTCAGCCGGACTCCGCCGCGCGTGTCAGCCGGGCCCCCAGTTCCCGTACGCACTCCACCAGTTCCGCCGGTTCCCGGACCCGGAACTCCAGTCCGGTCGTCGCCAGCCGGGCCGCGGTCCACTCCACCGGGCCGGACACCGTCGCCCGCACCACGCACGACGAGCAGCCGTCCACCGGCTCGGGCGTTCCCATCCAGTGCGGCAGCAGGGGCGCGACGGCCTCGGCCGGTGCGTGGAAGACGACCGTGACCTCGTAGGAGTCGTGCCGCCGCTGCATCGAGCGCCGCAGGTATTCGGCGGCGTCGCCGGTCGGCAGCTCCCGCGGGGTGAACCGCGCCCCCGTGGCGAAGGGCTCGCTCACCCGGTCCACCCGGAAGGTGCGCCAGTCGTCGCGGTCGAGGTCGTAGGCGACCAGGTACCAGCGCCGCCCCGTGGAGACCAGCCGGTACGGCTCCGTCGAGCGCCGCGTCCCGGTGCCGTCCGCCGCGCGGTAGGCGAACCGCAGCCGCTCGTGCCCGGCCACCGTCGAGGCCATCACGGTCAGCGTCTCGGGCGCGATGCTCGGCCCGTCCCCGCTGGTCAGCGGCGTGGTCGCGGACTGCAGCGTGGTCACCCGGTGCCGCAGCCGCGAGGGCAGCACCTGCTCCAGCTTGGCCAGGGCCCGCACCGACGCCTCGTCCAGGCCCTCGACCGCGTGCCCCGCGCCGGCCCGCAGCCCGACCGCGATGGCCACCGCCTCCTCGTCGTCGAGGACCAGCGGCGGCATCGCCTTGCCCGCCACCAGCCGGTAGCCCCCGTCGGCGCCCATCGTCGCCTGCACCGGATAGCCCAGTTCGCGCAGGCGGTCGATGTCCCGCCGGACCGTGCGCCGGGAGACCCCGAGCCGGTCGGCCAGCTCGCCGCCGGGCCATTCGCGGGGCGTCTGGAGCAGGGAGAGGAGGGTCAGCAGCCGGGCCGGAGTGTCCGTCGTCATGGGTTCGAGGATGCCGCAGATCTAGGACACGATCCGACCTACTGGCCGCATACGTTCCTGCCATGACCAACAAGCAGACCCCGCAACCGGCTCCGGTCCCGCCCGCGGCGGGCGACCGGCGTCGCTGGTTCGCCCTCGCGATCGTGATGACCGCTGCCTTCATGGACCTGGTGGACGTCACCATCGTCAACATCGCCATCCCCTCGATCCAGCGGGACGAGGGCGCCTCCTTCAGCCAGATCCAGTGGATCACCGCCGGTTACGCCCTCGCCTTCGCGGCCGGACTGATCACCGGCGGGCGGCTCGGCGACATCCACGGCCGCAAGCGGGTCTTCCTCGTCGGCATCGGCGGCTTCACCCTGGCCTCGGCACTGTGCGGCCTGGCGGCCAACCCGGAGATGCTGGTGGCCTCCCGCATCCTCCAGGGCGGCATGGCGGCGCTCATGGTGCCGCAGGTGCTGTCGATCGTGCACGCCACCTTCCCGGCGCACGAACGCGGCAAGGTCTTCGGGCTGTTCGGCGCGATCGTGGGTCTGGGTGCCGTCTCGGGCCCGCTGCTGGGCGCCCTGCTCACCGAGTGGAACCTCTTCGGCCTCGAATGGCGGCCCATCTTCCTCATCAACCTGCCGGTCGGCATCGCCGGCCTCGTCCTCGGCAGCCGCTTCATCACCGAGTCCAAGGCGCCGCGCGCCCTGCGGCTGGACCTGGTCGGGGTCGCGCTGGTCACCCTCGGCCTGCTGATGCTGATCTACCCGCTCACCCGGGGCGAGGAGCTGGGCTGGCCGCTGTGGGGGTACCTGTCGATGGCCGGCTCGCTGGTGGTCCTCGCGGTCCTGGTCGCCTACGAGCGGCGCAAGAGCGCGCGGGACGGTTCGCCGCTGGTGGAGCTGTCGCTGTTCCGGGTGAAGAGCTTCGCGGCCGGGATCGCCGTGCAGACCGTCTTCGGGGTCGCGCTCGGCGTCTTCTTCCTGGTGTGGACGCTCTACATGCAGTTCGGGCTCGGCTGGAGCCCGCTGCGGGCCGGGCTGACCGGCGTACCGTTCTCGATCGCCGTGTCCGCGGCCGCCGGGATCTCGGTGCAGAAGCTGGTGCCGCGCTTCGGGCGCAAGGTGCTTCAGACGGGCGCGCTGGTGATGGCGGCCGGAGTGCTCCTCTACATGTGGGAGTCCGGGCGCTACGGCCTCGCCATCACCTCCTGGCAGATGGCGCTGCCGCTGGTCGTGATGGGCCTCGGCATGGGCCTGATCGTCGCGCCGCTGACCGACGCGGTCCTCTCCCAGGTGCCGCGCGAGCACGCCGGAGCGGCGTCGGGGCTCATCAACACCGTGCAGCAGATGGGTAACGCGCTCGGACTCGGGCTGGTGTCGGTGGTCTTCTTCGGCACGATGAGCGACCGCCTCACGCCCGACCGCATCGGCCCCGCCTACGTGGACGCCTTCCAGAACGCGCTGGGGTGGGTGGCCGCGGTGCTGGCCGTCATCTTCCTGCTGATGTTCGCGCTGCCCCGGCGGCCGGCCCAGCACGTGGAAGGCGGCCCGGCCGAGGACCCGGCGCAGGAGAAGGAGCCCGCGCTGGTCTGAGACCGCGACCCGCCCCTCCCTCACGCCGATGCCCGTTCATGCCTGATTGAGTCCGAGTGTTTCTGCTTCCTGTTTACATTCCGGACAACTGGGCGTAGCCTCCGAGCGAAACCACATGTTCGGGCATAGGTCGGAGGTGAACGGTCATGTACGCACCGGAGCGGCAGCGGGAGATCCTCCGGCTCGCCCGGGACGGTGGCCGGGTGGACGTGGTGTCGCTCGCCGAGGAGTTCCAGGTGACGGCGGAGACCATCCGTCGCGACCTCAAGGCCCTCGACCGCGCGGGCCTGCTCCGCCGGGTGCACGGCGGCGCGATCCCGGCCGGCCGACTCGACTTCGAACCGGACCTCGCCGAGCGCGAGTCCACGGCCGCCGACGAGAAGGACCGCATCGCCGAGGCGGCCCTCGCGGAACTGCCCACCGAGGGCACGCTGATCCTCGACGCCGGTTCCACGGTGGCCCGCATGGCCGCGGCGATCCCGCCGGAGGCCTCGCTGACCGTGGTCACCCACAGCCTGCCCATCGCGGCCCGCCTCGCCGACCACCCCGGCATCCAGCTCCACATCGTCGGCGGGCGCGTGCGCCACCGTACGCGCGCCGCCGTGGACGCCTGGGCGCTGCGCGCGTACGGCGAGATCCGCGCCGACGTGGCCGTGGTGGCGGCCAACGGGTTCTCCGTGGAGCACGGACTGACCACCCCCGACCTCGCCGAGGCCGCCGTCAAGCGGGCCGCCCTGACCGCCGCCCGGCGCGTGGTGCTGCTCGCCGACTCCTCGAAGTACGCCCAGGAGCACTTCGCCCGCTTCGGCGCCCTCGGCGACGTGGACCTGCTGATCACCGACAAGGGCCTGACCCCCGAGGACGCGGGCGACATCGAGCGCGCCGGCACGGAAGTAGTACGCGCATGATCCTGACCGTCACCCCCAACCCGTCGCTGGACCGCACCTACGAGGTGCCCTCCCTGGAGCGCGGCGAGGTCCTCCGCGCCACCGGCGAGCGGGTCGACCCCGGCGGCAAGGGCGTGAACGTCTCGCGCGCGGTGACCGCCGCCGGACGGCGCACCGTCGCGGTGCTGCCGCTGGGCGGAGCACCGGGCGCCCTCGTCGCCGACCTGCTCGACGCGCAGGGCATCGAGGTCGCGCCGGTGCCGATCACCGGACCCACCCGCTCCAACATCGCGCTCGCCGAAGCCGACGGCGTCCTGACGAAGATCAACGCGCCGGGTCCCGAACTCACCCCGGCCGAACGGGAACTGCTCCTGGAGACCGTGCGCCGCCAGTCGCCGGGCGCGGCCTGGATCGCCTGCTGCGGCAGCCTGCCCCGCGGCCTGGCCCCCTCCTGGTACGCCGACCTGGTCGCCCGCGCGCACGCCGCCGGGGTCCGTATCGCCCTGGACACCTCCGGACCGGCCCTGCTGCGGGCGCTGCGCGAGCGGCCCGACGTGGTCAAGCCGAACGCCGAGGAGCTCGCCGAGGCCGTCGGGCGTCCGCTGGCCACCGTCGGCGACGCGGTGAAGGCCGCCGAGGAGCTGCGGGAGCTGGGCGCCCGTTCGGTGCTGGCCAGCCTGGGCGCCGACGGGCAACTGCTCGTGGACGACGCGGGCACCTGGTTCGGCACCGCCCGCGTGGACGCCGTACGCAGCAACGTCGGCGCCGGGGACTCCTCCCTCGCCGGTTTCCTCGTCGCCGGCGGGACCGGGCCCGGCGCCCTCGCCTCCGCCGTCGCGCACGGCGCCGCCGCCGTCCAGCTGCCCGGCAGCGTGATGCCGACGCCGCACGACCTGGACCCGGCCGCCGTGACGGTTACGGCCGAGGTGCCCGTCGACCGCGTACTGGGGGAGCCGACGCCATGACTCCCCGCCTCGCCCACGGCCTGCTCCCCGGGGCCGCCCCCAGCCCCCACCGCTGTGCCCCCAGCCCCCACCGCAGTGCCCCCGTCCCCCTCCCCGCCCCCGCCCCTCACCCCACGTCCCGGGCGATACGCGAGCTAAGGAGCCCGCGATGAGCGACATGATCACCGCGGACCTGGTCGACCTCGACCTGTCCGCCGACACCAAGCAAGCGGCGGCGCGCGCCCTCGCGGAGCGGATGGTCGCCCTGGGCCGGGTGACCGACCTGGAGGGCTTCCTCGCCGACGTGGCCGCCCGCGAGGCGCAGATGCCGACCGGCCTGGACGGCGGCATCGGCATCCCGCACTGCCGCAGCGAGCACGTCACCGAGCCGACGCTCGCCTTCGGGCGCAGCGCGGCCGGCGTCGACTTCGGGGCGGCGGACGGACCGGCCGACCTGATCTTCCTCATCGCCGCTCCGGCGGGCGCCGACGACGCCCACCTGACGATCCTCTCCGCGCTGGCCCGGCAGCTGATGAACGCCGGGTTCACCGCCGCGCTGCGCTCGGTGGGCGACGCCGCCACCGCCGCCGCGCTCATCCGCGGGGAGGAGCCGGCACCGGCCGAGCACACCACCGAGGGCAGCGTCGAGGACAGCACTGAGGAGACCGTGGACACCGGGGCGGTCTCGGCGGCGGCCTCCGCCGAGACCGCCCCGGGCAGCACCGGTGAGGACTCCGGCGGGCCCGGGCGACCCTTCCGCATCGTCGCCGTCACCTCCTGCCCCACCGGCATCGCGCACACCTACATGGCGGCCGAGTCGCTGGAGAACCGGGGCCGCGAGGAGGGCGTCGAGGTCGTCGTCGAGACGCAGGGCTCGGCGGGCTTCACCCGGCTCGACCCGGCGGTGATCGCGGCGGCGGACGGCGTGATCTTCGCCCACGACGTCGCCGTGCGCGAGAAGGACCGCTTCGCCGGGAAGCCCACCGTCGACACCGGCGTCAAGGCCGCCATCAACCGGCCGGGCGCGCTGATCGACGAGGTCCGCGACAAGGCGGCGCGCGGCGAGGTCACCTCCGTCTCCCCGGGCGCGACCCCCGTCGAGCGCGGCGGCGAATCCGGCGAGGGCTACGGCACCAAGCTCCGCAAGTGGCTGATGTCCGGCGTCAGTTACATGGTCCCGTTCGTCGCCGCGGGCGGTCTGCTGATCGCCCTGGGCTTCGCGATCGGCGGCTACGAGATCAACAAGGCGCCCTCCGTGATGGACCACTTCGGGTGGACCCAGGCGGACAGCTGGGCGGCGCTGCTCTTCCAGATCGGCGGCGTGGCCTTCGCCTTCCTGGTCCCGGTGCTGGCCGGCTACATCGCCTACGGCATGGCCGACCGGCCGGGCCTGGTCCCCGGCTTCGTCGGCGGCTCGATCGCGCTGACCATCAACGCCGGCTTCCTCGGCGGTCTGGCGGCCGGTCTGATCTCCGGTGCGGTGGTGCTGGCGGTCCAGCGGATACCGATACCGAAGGCGCTGCGCGGCATCATGCCGGTGGTGGTGATCCCGCTCGTCTCGGCGGCGGTCGTCGGGTTCCTGATGTTCGTCGTGATCGGCAAGCCCATCGCGTCCGCGCAGTCGGGGATGACGGACTGGCTCAACGGCCTGTCCGGCGCCAACGCGGTCCTGCTCGGCGCGCTGCTCGGCCTGATGATGTGCTTCGACCTCGGCGGCCCGGTCAACAAGGTCGCCTACACCTTCGCCACCGCGGGCATCGCGGTCGCCAGTCCCAGCGACTCGGCGATGAAGATCATGGCGGCGGTGATGGCGGCCGGCATGGTCCCGCCGCTGGCGATGGCCCTGGCCACCACCGTGCGCGGCCGGCTCTTCAACGCCGCCGAGCGGGAGAACGGCAAGGCCGCCTGGGTCCTGGGCGCCTCCTTCATCTCCGAGGGCGCGATCCCGTTCGCCGCGGCCGACCCGCTGCGGGTCATCCCGTCCTCGATGGTGGGCGGCGCGGTCACCGGCGCCCTGTCGATGGCCTTCGGTGCGACGCTGCGCGCCCCGCACGGCGGCATCTTCGTGGTCCCGCTGATCGGCAACCCGCTGCTCTACCTGGTCGCCGTCGCG
The DNA here is from genome assembly GCF_044327745.1 of Streptomyces sp. NPDC018026. Taxonomy (NCBI): domain Bacteria; kingdom Bacillati; phylum Actinomycetota; class Actinomycetes; order Kitasatosporales; family Streptomycetaceae; genus Streptomyces; species Streptomyces sp. NPDC018026. The sequence continues at coordinate 217,771 of NZ_JBIRFY010000012.1, read as the reverse complement.
GCCGGGGTCTGTGTCACCGCGGCCCTGGTGATCGTCCTCAAGGGGCTGCGCAGGGCGGTGCCGGGAGCGGCGGCCCAGGAACCCGGCGGGGGCACGGACCCGTCGTCCCAGGCGCCGGGCGCGAAGCAGGCGGTGGCCGCGTAGGGCAGGACTCGCAGGACTCGCAGGACCCGTCGAACCCGACGGGCCGGGGGAGCGGGGCGCGCTACGGGGAGACCTGGGCCGCGCGCCGCTCCATCGCCCGGCGGGCCGTGTCCTCGCTGTCGTAGACCTCGCACATGTGGCGCCCGTCCGGGGTGGCCGTGTGCTCGACCTCCCACAGGGAGACCTCCACGCCGTCGCGCAGCAGGAACGCGTGCTCGTAGAGCGAGAAGCCGACCCGGGCCCGGCCCGCGCGGCCGGGACCGCCGAAGGCCTGGGCGATCTGGTGCCCGCACGCCGTCGACAGCCGGGCGGCGAGGTCGGCGTCCGGCCGGTCCGCGTTCTCCGCGCGGCGCAGCAGCCTGCGGGCGTGGTCCGCGGAGGCGTCGGGGACGTAGGCGTGGCGCGGGGCCGGGACCGGCGACAACTGCACCTGCACCGGCAGTTCGAAGTCGGGGGCCTCGGGCGGCAGGGCCAGCCGGGAACCCGCGGCGCGCAGCTCCTCCTCGTCCAGATAGACCTCGTGCTGCGGCTCGCTGCCCGGGGCGGTGTTGTGGACCAGCTCCCACAGCGTGAGCGCCGAACCGTCGGCGAGCAGCCAGGTGTGCCGGTACGTCTCGCGGTGCAGTCCCGCGCTGTGGTGCGCGGAGTGCAGCGAACCGTCGTGCGCCAGCGCGCAGTCCAGCCGCCGCAGGGTCTCCTCGGGCAGCTCGAAGGAGTTCAGGGCGCGACCCAGCAGCCGCATGAGGTGCTCCTCCGGAGACTCGGGCGACTCGGGTGGTTCGTGCGCTGCCGTCTCGTACGGAACGCTCAAGGTTTCTCCCGGCGTTGCTGCATGTCACCTTGTGGGTGCATACCGTAGCCCCTCGGTCGGACATCATGTCCGGGAACCGAGAAAACGTACGCACGGAAAACGCGGGGGCCGCGCGAAAAGTTTCCGCGCGGCCCGACGAACCGTCAAAATTCCCTGGTCACAAGCCGGTCAGGCCGCGTTTTGGGCGGTCCACTCGCTCCAGGGCATGTTCCAGCCGTTGAGTCCGTTGTCCGGCGCGATCGTGTCGTCCGGGGAGTTCTTGACGACGACGACGTCCCCGACGAGCGAGTTGTCGTAGAACCACTTGCCCGGGGTGTCGCCCTGCGCGCCCTGCGCGTCCGCCAGTCCGACGCAGCCGTGGCTGGTGCCCTGGGCGCCGAAGGGCGGGTTGCCGCGGTTGTACCAGTAGTTGCCGTGGATGAAGGTGCCCGACTGGCTCAGCCGCATCGCATGGGGCACGTCCGGGATGTCGTACTCGCCGCCGAACCCGACCGTCGACCCGTTCATGCGCGTCTGCTCGGACTTCTCCGAGATCACCATCTGCCCGTTGTACGTCGGGTTCGCGGCGCTGCCCGCGGAGATCGGGACCGACTTGAGCGTCTTGCCGTCGCGCACCACCGTCATGGTCTGCGTGTTCGCGTCCACCGTGGAGACCTGCGCGCGGCCCACGGTGAAGGTCACGGTCTTCTTCTGCACGCCGTAGAGGCCGTTCGCGCCCTCCACCCCGTCCAGGTCGATCTTCATGGTGACCTTGGAACCGGCCTTCCAGTACTCCTCGGGCCGGAAGTCGAGCCGCTGCGCGCCGAACCAGTGCCCCACCACCTCCTGCCCGCTGCTGGAGGTGACCGAGATGTGCGACTGCACGCTCTTCCGGTCGGTGATCGCCTTGTCGAACGTGAACGACACCGGCATCCCCACCCCGACCGTGCTGCCGCCGTCCGGGGTGTACGTGCCGACGAAGCTGTTGTCCGGGGAGACGGTGGTGAAGACCGAGTCGGCGGCGGCCGTGCGGCCGTTGCCGTCCTTCGCCCGCGCCGTGATCCGGTACTTCGTGCCCCGCTCCAGCTGCTCCTTCGGCTTCCAGCTGCCGCCGTCGCCGGACACCGCGCCGGGTACGGCGGCACCGCTCTCCGCCACGGTCATCCGCACCTCGGTGAGCTTGCCGTCGCTGACCTTCACGCCCGTCGAGTTGATCGAGGCGCCGCTCGACCCGTCCTTCGCCGAGATCACGAGCTTGGCGACCGAGGTGTCGGCGGACCCGGTGCCGCCCTTGCCGTCCTGCTTGTCGTGGGCGCTGGCGCTTCCGCCGCAGGCGGTGAGGGTGAGGGCGCCGACCACCAGGGCGGCACAGGCCCCCAGTACGCGCCGCGTGGCTATGTCCGGCGTTGTCACGGGCTGCTCCAGGTTCGGGTGTTGTGCGATGTTCGCTTCAGCCGGGTAGAGGTGCCCGGCGGCCCGTGGGGTTCCCACCGGCCGCCGGAAACGCCGTCACGTGACAAAACCCGGACAATCGCAACACGAGCGGGTCAACCGGCCGGGCGCGAAGGCCCGTTCAGCCCTCCCGGCCCTCCGGACCGCCGTACAGCCCGCCGTACGACGGCCACGCCCCGCCCGGCCCGTCCACCGGCTCGGCGGCCCGGACCGCGCGCACGATCGCCCGCGTCACCATGTCCGCACCCGCCGCCAGCACCTCGTTCAGCGCGAGCGGCTGCCCGGCGTCGAGCGGACGTGCCCCGGTCGCCAGGGCGAACACCGTGTCCCCGTCGCTGAGCAGATGTACGGGCCGCACCGCACGCGCGATCCCGTCGTGCGCGGTGCCGGCCAGCTTCTGTGCCTGCGCCTTGGACAGGGCGGCGTCGGTGGCGACCACGGCGAGCGTGGTGTTCAGCGGCGGCGGCGCGTTCCTCGCCGCGACCTCGGCCAGCCGCCGCCCCGCGGCCTCGTGGACCTCCGGCGCCGGGTACTCGACCCGCCCGCCCCGGAACAACTCCCCGTACAGCACCCCCGTTTCCGGATCCGTCACCGACCCCGCCGCGTTGGCCACCACCAGCGCCGCCACCGTGATCCCCGTGTCCAGCACGGTGCTCGCGGTGCCCACCCCGCCCTTCAGCGTGCCGACCACGGCACCCGTGCCCGCCCCGACACAGCCCTCGGCCACCGCGGCGCCCGGCGTGCTCGCGTGCGCCGCCTGCACCGCCGCGTACCCGGTGGCCGCGTCCGGCCTGGCCCGGAAGTCGCCCCCGCGTCCCAGGTCGAAGACGCAGGCCGCGGGCACCACCGGCACCACGTGCGCCGGATCGGGCCCGACCCGCACGCCCCGGCCGCGTTCCTCCAGCCAGGCCATCACGCCCGAGGCCGCGTCCAGCCCGTAGGCGCTGCCGCCGGTCAGCACCACCGCCTGGACCTTCTGCACCAGGTTGCGCGGATCGAGGGCGTCGGTCTCCTTGGTGCCGGGGCCGCCGCCGCGCACGTCCACACCGGCGACGGCCCCGCCCTCCGGCGCGAGCACCACCGTCGTCCCCGTGAGCCACCCGTCCCCGGTGCGGGTCGCGTGCCCCACCAGCAGACCGGCGACGTCCGTCAATGCGTCAACTGTCATACGGCCAGTCTCGACCAGCCACCCGCGGCGGCACGGGAAGCCGCAGAGGCGGGCAGGAACCGGCGGAAGGCGGCAGGAACCCGCGGAAGGCGGCAGGAACCCGCGGGAGGCCGTGGGAAAGGGCGGGAGGCGACGGTGCTTCAGGCGGCCGGTGCCGTCGCGCGCCGCTCCCGTTCGGTGCGCTGCGCGGTCAGCGCCACCCCGGCCGCCACGGTCAGGGCCAGGACGATCCCCGCCACGAACACCGCCGAGCCGCCGAGGAAGGTGCAGCCGAGCACCAGGAGCGCGGCCGTCGGCAGCACCAGCTGCTCGGCGACGCCCACCTTGAAGTGCCGCGCGTGCAGGGCCCACACCGTGAGCAGGAACACCGCCGTCGGCAGGGTCACCGCCGCGGACGCCGCCGCGGCCGAGATGTGCGCCTTGCCCACGGCCTGCTCCACCGCCACCTCCAGTCCCGCCCCGATCGCCGCCGCCGAGGCGAACACCAGGTAGTGGCCGTAGCCCCACAGGAAGGACTGTCTGCTGGACTTCAGATAGCTGTGCACGGGCACCACGAAGTAGATCCACCAGGCCGCGAAGACGATCAGCAGTCCGCCGGCCGCGATCGGGAGGACCTCGCCCAGCGCGTCGTGCTCCTCGATGCCCGACTTCACCGCGACCGTGGCCGCGGCGATGGTCTCGCCGAGCACGATGATCGTGAGCAGCCCGTACCGCTCGGCGATGTGGTGCGGGTGCCAGGACGACGGGTGCCTGCGCTCGGCGTACGCCGGCACGCACAGCTCCAGCGCCACCATCACCAGGAACAGCCAGCCGCGGGCGCCCTCCGGCAGGAGCAGCAGCCCCAGCCAGCCGATCTGGCACAGCAGCACGCCGACCGAGTAGCTCCGGGCCATGGTGCTCTCCGGCGGCGCGGCCGACCGGCCCGCCCTGAGCCACTGCGCCGCCATGGCGACCCGCATGATCACGTAGCCGATGACGACGGCCACCCAGTCGTGGTCCTCGAAGGCCCGGGAGATCCCGGCCGCCAGGACCAGCACCCCGGCGATCTGGATCAGCGTGACGACCCGGTAGAGGACGTCGTCGTTGTCGTACGCGGAGGCGAACCAGGTGAAGTTCATCCACGCCCACCAGATGGCGAAGAAGACCATCGCGTAGTTGAGGACGCCCTCGCCGGCATGTCCCTCCGCGACGGCGTGCACCAGCTGGACGCCCGCCTGGGCGATGGCGACGACGAAGCACAGGTCGAAGAAGAGCTCCAGCGGCGTGGCGGCGCGGTGCGATTCGCGCGGGTGGCGGGCCTTCAGGCGGCGCACCGGAGGGTGCCCGTCGGGCGGCGGCGCGGAGGGCGCGCTCGCGGAGGAGGGACTGGACATCATGGCTCCCAGCACAGCAGAGACGGCGCGGACGTGCTCGCGTACCCCCCCGTCCGCCCGGGCGGGCGGGGCGCAGGGGACGTCGTCCACGGGGCGAGCCGTACCCTGGACGCATGAGTACCACCCCCGAACCCGAGCCCGGCGCGCCCCGGCCCGCGCTGGTCTTCGACGACCCGCTGGACCAGCAGAGCTCGGACGACACCGACCGCGGCTGGGGCGAGCGGCCCGAGGGCGGCGACAGCGCGGCCGACCTGAAGCGCTTCCTCGACGAGAAGCCGCCCCACCACCTGTGAGCCGCCCGGGCCCGGACCGCCCGCGCTACGAGCGGTCGTGCCCCGAACCGCGCTGGGCGACCAGGGCGTCGCGGATCTCCTTGAGCACCTCCAGCTCGGAGACCTCGATGACCTCCTCGGCGCTCTCCTTCGCCTTGCGGCGGGCCTCCTGCCGGGCCAGGTACTTCGACATGGGCAGCACCATCAGGAAGTACACGACGGCCGCCGTGATCAGGAACGTGAGGGTGGCGCCCAGCACCGAGCCCCAGAGGATCCGCACGCCCGTGGCGCTGTCCCCGGTCCCGGTGCAGGGGCCCTTCAGGCACGAGCTGTAGCTGTCCAGGCTCTGCGTGCCGAACGCCCCGACCAGGGGGTTGATGACCCCGTCCACCACCGAGTTGACGATCTTGGTGAAGGCGGCGCCGATGACGACCGCCACCGCCAGGTCGATGACGTTTCCGCGCATCAGGAAGGCCTTGAAGCCCTGCAGGACGCTCGGCTCGTTCTTCTCGCTCACGGTGGGAGCACTCCTCGCTTGAACAGGTGTGGGAACCAAACGCTCCGCAACCTACGACAGCGTTGGGCCGTCCTGTCCAATCCGATCCCACGAACGAGGGACTTGACGGGCTCAGCACAGGGTCACCGCCAACCGCTCCGTGGTACCGGCGCCGACCAGCCGGTGGGCGGTGGCGCGCGGCACCGAGACGACGACCAGCGCCCCGCCCGCCGCCGGATCCGCCACGGGCTCCGGCACCTTCGTCACCCGCACCCCGCGCGCGATCACCGATGCGTCGTCCGCACCGCCGTCCCCGGCCGCCACGACGTCGACCCGGTCGCCCGGCCTGAGCAGCCGCACCGTGGCCGCGTCGGCGATCCGCACCGGCGCCGCCACGAACCGGGTGCCGGGCCGCTCACCCACCGGATCGGCCACCGGATGTCCGCGTGCCCGCCGCGCGTCCTGCCCGCCGGCCCCCGGATGCGGGCCCGCCGCCACCAGTGCGGCGGCGGTGACCACGAGCCCGGCGGCCAGGGCCCGCCGCCGGTGCCGTACCAGCCGGTGCAGCCGATGACGTCCGCCGCGCACCCGCACGGGGGCGAACTGCGGCACCTCGCAGGTGGGCGGCGCATCGGTGCCGGGCGGAAGCGGGAACGGGGAGGGAAAGGAAAACGGGGAGGGGGATGGGGAGGGGGAGGACAGGGCGGGACGGAACACGGGGACCACCACCTGTGACGAGGGACCGGCTTGCGCTCCCACGATGGGGCCTGTCGCCGCGTCCCGCCGAAGCCCGTGGAGCACGGACCGGTTGTGGACAACTCCCTCACCGGAACGTGGCGTTCCCCGGGCTTCGGGCTTGCGGCCCTCCGCACCCCTACGGCAGCGCGATCCCGGGATCCATTCCGCCCAGCGCCGCCCCGCACGGGCAGTCCCGCTCCCCGGACGCCGGCAGCGCGGCCACCGCGTCGAACAGGACGCCCCGCAGCCGGTCCACGTTCGCCGCGAACACCCGCAGCACCTCCTCGTGCGAGACGCCCTCGCCGCTCTCCGCGCCGGCGTCGAGGTCGGTCACCAGGGTCAGCGAGGTGTAGCAGAGCTCCAGCTCACGGGCGAGCGCCGCCTCCGGGTGGCCGGTCATCCCCACCACCGACCAGCCCTGCGCCCGGTGCCACAGGGACTCCGCGCGGGTCCCGAAACGGGGTCCCTCGACCACGACCAGGGTGCCGCCGTCCACCGGTTCCCAGTCCCGTCCCCGGGCCGCCTTCAGCGCGGCGGCCCGCCCGGTGGGGCAGTACGGGTCGGCCAGCGACACGTGCACCACGTTGGGCACCGTGCCGTCGGGCAGCGGCAGCCCGTCGAAGTAGGTCGACGGGCGGGACGCGGTGCGGTCGACGAACTGGTCCGGCACCAGCAGCGTGCCCGGCCCGTACTCGGGGCGCAGGCCGCCGACCGCACACGGGCCGAAGACCTGGCGGGCGCCCACCGAGCGCAGCGCCCACAGGTTGGCCCGGTAGTTGATCCGGTGCGGCGGCAGATGGTGGCCGCGACCGTGCCGGGGGAGGAAGGCGACCCGCCGGCCGGCGACCTCGCCGAGGAAGAGGGAGTCGCTGGGCGGCCCGTACGGGGTGTCCACCCGGACCTCGGTCACGTCGTCGAGGAACGAGTAGAAACCCGAGCCCCCGATCACGCCGATCTCGACCCGCTCGTTCTGGGCCTGCCCGTTCCCGGCCTTCACCTTGTTCGCCATGCCCGCACCCTAACCGCCCGGCACAACGCCGAGGACCCCGTCGTCGGGGGACGACAGGGTCTCGTAAGAAGTGGGTCCCGCGCGGCGGAAGGGAAGGAACCGGCTTCCGCGCGACGGTGGCGGCCGGGTGCTACGCGGCGGTGCTGCCCGCGGAGGAGCTGCCGGAACCCGACGACGAACCGGATCCCGACGAGGACGCGGAGGACGACGAGGACGAACCCGAGTCCGAGGACGACGACGAAGCCGAGGACGAGGCCGTCTTCGAGGACGACGACGCCGGCGAGCTGCTCGACGAGCTGCCGCGGCTGTCGTTGCGGTAGAAGCCGGAGCCCTTGAAGACGATGCCGACCGCCGAGAACACCTTCTTCAGGCGGCCCTGGCAGTTCGGGCACTCGGTGAGGGCGTCGTCGGTGAACTTCTGCACCGCCTCGAGGCCCTCGCCGCACTCGGTGCACTGGTACTGGTACGTCGGCACTGTCTTCCTCCTGGCACTCTCACTCGATGAGTGCTAACGACGGTCCATAGTGACCTATTCCGCGGGATCAGTCCACTGTGGCGGGCGCGCGGTGACCGACACCACGTGCGACGGTGCGGCCGTGGGACCGGGTCGCCAGCCGCGACCGGAGCGCCACCAGGACCGCCAGCGCGAGGACCGTGCCGCCCATCGGCACCAGGAACCCGGCGCCGTCCCGCAACCGGTCCTCCAGCTGTCCGGCGACGGTCACGGCCGCCGCCTGGCCCAGCGCGACGGCGCCGGTCAGCCAGGTGAAGGCCTCGGTGCGGGCGCCCGCCGGGACCAGGCCCTCGACCAGGGTGTAGCCGGTGACGATGGCGGGCGCCACGCACATGCCGACCAGCAGGCCGAGGCCCGCCAGTACGAGCACCGAGTACGCGGCCCACAGCCCTGACGCGGTCAGCGCCAGGGCGGCGTAGCCGATCAGGAGGCGCCGCTGCGGGGCCACCTTCCAGGCGATGGCGCCGCAGGCCAGGCCGGAGACCATGTTGCCCGCCGCGAAGACGCCGTACAGGACGCCGTTGAGACCGGGCTCGCCGATGGACTCGGTGAACGCGGCCAGCGACACCTGCATGCCGCCGAAGACGGAACCGATGCCCAGGAAGGCGACGATCAGCACCCGCACGCCGGGCACCCGCAGCGCGGAAACGTGCTCCACGCGCGCGTGCCCGCCGTCGGCGTCGCCGACCTTCGGCTCGGTGCTCCGCCGGGCGGCGAACAGCAGGCCGCCCACCAGGGTGAGCGCGGCCTCCGTGACCAGGCCCGCGGCCGGGTCGACGGCGGTGCACAGGGCGGTTGCCACCAGGGGGCCGAGGACGAAGGTCAGCTCGTCGGTGACGGACTCGAAGGCGGCCGCCGTGCTCATCAGCGGGGAGTCCTTGAGCTTCACGGCCCAGCGGGCCCGCACCATGGGCCCGACCTGCGGCACCGAGGCGCCGGTGGGCACCGCCGCCAGGAACAGCGCCCACAGGGGCGCGTCCGCGAGCGCGAGGACGGTCAGGGTCAGCCCGGACGCCGCGTGCACGAGCACGCCGGGCAGCAGGACGGCGCGCTGCCCGTAGCGGTCGGCGAGCCGGCCGCTGTACGGGGCGAACACGGCCATGGAGACGCCGGTGACGGCCGCGGCGGCGCCCGCGACGCCGTAGGAGCCGGTGGTGTGCTGCACCAGCAGCACGATGGAGAGCGTCAGCATGGCGAACGGCTGGCGTGCCGCGAAGCCGGGGAGCAGGAACGTCCAGGCGCCGCGGGTGCGCAGCAGCTGCCCGTATCCCGGACGGGTGACCGTGGATGCCACGGCCCGTGCCTTTCTGCCGCCTGGTAGCGCGGTCCCGCTTCGTGACGGTCGTCGTGTGGGAGCGCCGAGAGCTGTCCACTTGCGCGGACTGCGGTAGATGCCGGAGCCCACGTGGACGAGGGGGCGATCCGACCGCCATACGGTCGCGCCAGCTCTGCTTCAGACAGAGGTGGTTCGATCAGGTGCGGCCTTCATCGTACAGGGGGCGGGGGAGGGGCGGCCTGTGAAAGGGAGCACCCCTCGCACGCTCACCTGCGATTGCCGCGGGGGCTCTCGCCGCCCGAGGTGCCCAGCCAGCCGGCCAGCTTGCCGCCGTGGCCGACCGCGCGCAGCCGCGCCTCGGCGGCGTCCCGCACCGGGTCGGTGGCGACCACCAGGAGTTCGTCGCCGCGGCGCAGCCCCGTGGTCGGCAGCGGTACGAAGGACGTCCCGTCGCGGACGACCAGCGTGACGGCGGCCCCGGTGGGCAGCCGCAGCTCGTTGACCTCGACGCCGTGCATCTTGGAACCCTCGGGGATCGTCACGGACAGCAGGTGCCCGCGCAGCCGTTCCAGGGGCGCCGACTCGATGCCGAGGTCGGCCGCCTCGTCGCCCGTGCCCAGGCGCAGCTTGCGGGCCAGCCACGGCAGCGTCGGGCCCTGCACCAGGGTGTAGACGACGACCAGCACGAAGACGATGTTGAAGATGCGGTGGCTGCCCGCGACGCCCTCGACCATGGGGATCGTCGCCAGGATGATGGGCACCGCGCCGCGCAGCCCGGCCCAGGACATCAGGGCCTGCTCCTGCCACGGCACCCGGAAGGGCACCAGGCACAGCACGACGCTCAGCGGGCGCGCCACCATGGTGAGCACCAGCCCGATGACCAGGGCGGGCAGGATGTCGTCGCCCAGTTCGTGCGGGGTGACCAGCAGGCCGAGCAGGACGAACATGCCGATCTGGGCGAGCCAGCCGAGTCCGTCGGCGAAGCCCCGGGTGGCGGGCCAGTGCGGCAGCCGCGCGTTGCCCATGACCATCGAGGCGAGGTAGACGGCCAGGAAGCCACTGCCGTGGGCCATCGCACCGGCCGCGTAGGCGGCGATGGCGATCGACATGACGGCGATGGGATAGAGGCCGGAGGCGGGCAGCGCCACGTGCTTCAGCCCCCACGACCCGAGCCAGCCGACCGCGAGTCCGATGGCCGCGCCGATGGCCAGCTCCAGGGCGATCTCGCCGATGAGCACGTACCAATGCTCGATCGGTCCCGCCGCGGAGAAGGCGACCACGAGGATGACCACCGGGGCGTCGTTGAAGCCGGACTCGGCCTCCAGCGTGCCCGTTATCCGCTTGGGCAGCGGAATCCGGCGCAGCACGGAGAAGACGGCCGCGGCGTCCGTGGAGGAGACGACGGCCCCGACGATCAGTGCCTGCCGCCACTCCAGCCCGGTGAGGTAGTGCGCGCCCGCCGCGGTCACGCCGACGCTCACCGCGACGCCGCCCAGCGCCAGCGCGGAGGCGGCCGGGAGCGCCGGTTTCGCCTCCTTCCACTTCGTGCCGAGTCCACCCTCGGCCAGGATCACGACCAGGGCCCCGTAGCCGATGACCTGGACCAGTTCGGCGTTGTCGAACTTGATGTCGCCGATGCCGTCCTGGCCCATGGCGACGCCGATGGCCAGGTAGACGAGCAGGCTGGGAAGCCCGCTGCGCGAGGAGATCCGGACCGCCGCCACGGCGATGAGCAGGACGAGCGAGCAGACGAGCAGGAGCTGGTTGAGGTGGTGGACAGTCAGCGGCCGTTCCCTTTCCCTGGCGCACCGCGTGGATCACAGCGCGGTCGAGCGCGCCCGCTCGGCGCGCGAGGCGAGCCCCGGTGGTCCACCGGCGCACCACCCCATGGCACACGAAACCGCCACGCTCTGCGGGCAACTACTTCGTTACCTTACCTAACTCTTGACGCTTTCTTGACGCTCGGCTTGGCAAGATCGAACGCCCGTGCGTCCGTGTACCCGACTCCGCGTCAAGGCGGAGCCGGGCCTGCGCCTAGAGTTGCTCCAGCGTTCGGCGTTCAGCGCCCGGCGCTCCGTACGAAGCACAGCCCGCCCCTGCCGCTCGTGTTAGGACAGCAAGGACAGCGATGCCCCCCACCACCACCGCCTCCACGGGTCAGCAGGCCGGCACGTCCGGCAGGAAGAAGGGGCGCAAGGGGCGCAAGGGCCGCCTGCTCGTCCTCGTGCTGGTCCTGGCACTCATCGGCGGCCTCGCCTACGGGGCGTACTGGTCGATCAGCACGGTCCGGGCGTCCTTCCCGCAGACCAAGGGCTCGATCACGCTGGACGGCCTGTCGGGCCCGGTCGACGTCAAGCGCGACGGGTACGGCATCCCGCAGGTCTACGCCTCCACCGAGGAGGACCTGTTCATGGCCCAGGGCTACGTCCAGGCGCAGGACCGGTTCTACGAGATGGACGTCCGCCGGCACATGACCGCCGGGCGCCTGTCGGAGATGTTCGGCAAGAGCCAGATCGACAACGACGAGTTCCTGCGCACGCTGGGCTGGCACCGGGTGGCGAAGAAGGAGTACGACGAGAAGCTCTCGGACTCCACGAAGAAGTACCTCCAGGCGTACTCCAAGGGCGTCAACGCCTACCTGAAGGGCAAGGACGGCGCGGACATCTCCCTGGAGTACGCGGCCCTCGGGTTCACCAACGACTACAAGCCCCAGGAGTGGACCCCGGTCGACTCGGTGGCCTGGCTGAAGGCGATGGCCTGGGACCTGCGCGGCAACATGCAGGACGAGGTCGACCGCGCGCTGATGACCAGCCGCCTGGGCCCCGAGCAGATCGCCGACCTCTACCCGGCCTACCCGTACGGCCGCAACAAGGCGATCGTCCAGGAGGGCCAGTACGACGAGCTGACCGAGACGTTCGACGGCGGCGGCGCGTCGGGCGGCGACGAGAGCGACGGCACGGGCACAGGCACCGGCACCGGCACAGGTACCGGCACGGGCACGGGTACCGGCTCGGGCAGCGCTCTGGAGGGCCAGCTGGCCGGCCTCCAGAACGTCCTGGACAACGTCCCCACCGCCGTCGGCGTGAACGGCAACGGCATCGGCTCCAACTCGTGGGTCGTCTCCGGCAAGCACACCATCACCGGCAAGCCGCTGCTGGCCAACGACCCGCACCTGTCGCCGTCCCTGCCGTCCGTCTGGTACCAGATGGGCCTGCACTGCCGCACCGTCTCCGACAAGTGCCGGTACGACGTCGCCGGCTACACCTTCGCGGGCATGCCCGGCGTGGTCGTCGGCCACAACCAGGAGATCGCCTGGGGCCTGACCAACTCCGGCGCCGACGTCACCGACCTCTACCTGGAGAAGATCACCGGCGAGGGCTACCAGTACGACGGCAAGGTGGTCCCCTTCGAGACGCGCGAGGAGACCATCAAGGTCGCCGGCGGCGACTCCAAGAAGATCGTCGTCCGTGAGACGAACAACGGCCCCCTGCTCTCCGACCGCGACGACGAGCTGGTGAAGACCGGCAAGAAGGCCACCGTCGAGACCGCCGCCCCCGACCGCGGCGACGGGTACGGCGTCGCGCTGCGCTGGACCGCGCTCGAGGCGGGCACCTCCATGGACGCCGTCTTCGCCATCGACCGGGCGCGGAACTGGGACGACTTCCGCGAGGCCGCCACGCTGTTCGACGTGCCCTCGCAGAACCTGGTCTACGCCGACGAGGAGCACATCGGCTACACGCTGCCGGGCCGGATCCCGGTGCGCGCCGAGGGCCACGACGGCTCCGTCCCGGCGCCGGGCTGGGACCCGAAGTTCCGCTGGACCGGCCAGTACATCGACCAGGACGAGCTGCCCTACGAGTACGACCCGGAGCGCGGTTACATCGTGACCGCCAACCAGGCCGTCGTCGACCCGGACAAGTACCCGTACACGCTCACCACGGACTGGGGCTACGGCGCCCGCAGCCAGCGCATCACCTCCCTGATCGAGCAGAAGATCAAGGACGGCGGCAAGATCTCCACCGACGACATGCGCCAGATGCAGCTGGACAACAGCAGCGAGATGGCCAAGCTGCTCGTGCCCCAGCTGCTGAAGATCGACATCGCCGACAAGGACGTCCGCGAGGCGCAGAAGCTGCTGGAGGGCTGGGACTACACCCAGGACGCCGACTCGGCCGCCGCCGCCTACTTCAACGCGGTCTGGCGCAACATCCTCAAGCTCGCCTTCGGCAACAAGCTGCCCAAGGAGCTGCGGGTCGAGGGCCAGTGCCTGTGGGTCGACCCGGTCAACACCACCGGCCCCGCGGACGAGACCAACAAGGTCCGCGAATGCGGCCAGCGCGACGCGGACCAGGCGCAGCCGGACGGCGGCGACCGCTGGTTCGAGGTGGTCCGCACGCTGATGGAGAAGCCCAAGAGCGACTGGTGGACGACGCCGGCCAACGGCACCCGCAAGGGCGCCGACCACAACCGCGACGACCTGTTCAAGCGCGCCATGATCGACGCCCGCTGGGAGCTGACCGCCAAGCTCGGCAAGGACATCGACTCCTGGAACTGGGGCCGCCTGCACCGCCTGTTCCTGAAGAACCAGACCCTGGGCACCGAGGGTCCCGGCTTCCTGAAGTACGCCCTCAACCGCGGCCCGTGGAAGCTCAGCGGCGGCGAGGCGGCGGTCAACGCCTCCGGCTGGAACGCGGCCGGCGGCTACGGGGTGATCTGGGTGCCGTCCATGCGGATGGTGGTCAACCTCGGCGACCTCGACAAGTCCCGCTGGATCAACCTCACCGGCGCCTCCGGGCACGCCTACAGCGCCCACTACACGGACCAGACCGACAAGTGGGCGAACGGCGAACTGCTGCCGTGGTCCTTCTCGAAGAAGGCCGTCGACGAGAGCACGAGTGACACGCTGGTGCTCAAGCCGTAGCCGCACCGTCCCCGTCGCACGAGAACGGCCTCCACGCGCGCGTGGAGGCCGTTTCCCGTCGGCAGCCCGGTCAGTGTCGGTGGAACCTGCGCACCCCCGACGGCGTCACCACGGCGTCCACCGGCCGGTCGTGCGGCTCCGCGGGGACGTGCGCGACGACCTCCCGGTCGTAGAGCAGCACCAGCAGCGCGGGGCGCGCGCCCGCCGCTGCCAGCCGGGCCAGCACCCGGTCGTAGGAGCCGCCCCCGCGCCCCAGGCGCAGACCGCGGCCGTCCACCGCGACCCCCGGCAGCAGCACGACGTCCGCCCGCGTCACCGCCTCCGGCCCCAGCCGCTCACCGGCGGGCTCGAACAGCTCCATCCGCCCGCCGTGGCGCACGCGCGCGAGGGAGTCCTCCCCGGTGTACTCGCCCCAGTCCAGGTCGTTGTCCGGCAGCAGCGCGGGCAGCAGCACGCGCACCCCCCGCGCGCGCAGCGCGTCCAGGAGCGCGAGGGTGCCCGGCTCGGCGCCCACGGAGACGTACGCGGCCACCGCGCGCGCCCCCGCGACCTCCGGCAGTCCGAGTGCCCGCCGGGCCAGCGCGTCCGCGGATTCCCGCACGTCATCCGGCGTCAACCTGTTCCTCGCCGCGAGGAAATCCCGCCGCAACGTCCGCTTGTCATGTTCGTCCACAGGGCCCTGATGGGGCATCGGTGACTCCCGTACCGCGCTAATGCGCTCATATGAGCGCCTATGATCCCGAGTCACAGATTCTCCCTATAGGCACCGGATATGGTGGCGCGCATGACTCAGTCCCACCACAGGATCAGCAAGGCTGTCATCCCCGCAGCCGGTCTCGGTACCCGGTTCCTGCCGGCCACCAAGGCCACTCCCAAGGAGATGCTGCCCGTCGTCGACAAGCCGGCGATCCAGTACGTGGTCGAAGAGGCCGTGGCCGCGGGCCTCGGCGACGTCCTCATGGTCACGGGCCGCAACAAGCGCCCCCTGGAGGACCACTTCGACCGCAACTACGAACTGGAGTCCGCCCTTCAGAAGAAGGGCGACGCGAGCCGCCTGGCCAAGGTCCAGGAATCCAGCGACCTCGCGATGATGCACTACGTCCGCCAGGGCGACCCCAAGGGCCTCGGCCACGCCGTGCTGTGCGCCGCCCCGCACGTCGGCCACGAGCCCTTCGCGGTCCTGCTCGGCGACGACCTGATCGACCCGCGCGACCCCCTGCTCCAGCGCATGATCGACGTCCAGGAGCAGTACGGCGGCAGCGTGATCGCCCTCATGGAGGTCGCGCCGGAGCAGATCCACCTCTACGGCTGCGCGGCCGTGGAGGCCACCGCGGACAGCGACGTGGTCAAGGTCGGCGGACTGGTCGAGAAGCCGGACCCGGCCGACGCCCCGTCCAACTACGCCATCATCGGCCGCTACGTCCTCGACCCGCACGTCTTCGACATACTCCGCACGACCGAGCCCGGCCGCGGCGGCGAGATCCAGCTGACCGACGCCCTCCAGCAGCTGGCCGAGGACGAGTCCGTCGGCGGCCCGGTGCACGGCGTCGTCTTCAAGGGCCGCCGCTATGACACCGGCGACCGCGGCGACTACCTGCGTGCCATTGTCCGCCTCGCATGCGAACGTGAAGACCTGGGCCCGGACTTCCGGACCTGGCTTCGCAGTTACGTAGCCGAGGAGATGCAGGGACGTTGAGCAGCAGCGCGCACCGTGACACCGGCCACGACCACGCCGCCCCGGGCCCCGGCCCGGACCGGCTGTGGTCGGTGCAGGACCACCTGGACGACGTCCTCGCTACCGTCCGCCCCCTGGACCCCATCGAGCTGAACCTGCTCGACGCCCAGGGCTGCGTGCTGGTGGACGACGTCACGGTGCCGCTGTCGCTGCCGCCGTTCGACAACAGCTCCATGGACGGGTACGCGGTGCGGGTCACCGACGTCGCGGGCGCCAGCGAGGAGTTCCCCGCCGTCCTGGAGGTCGTCGGGGACGTCGCCGCCGGCCAGGCCGAGGCGCCGTCCGTCGGCCCCGGCCAGGCCGCCCGCATCATGACCGGCGCCCCACTGCCGCCCGGCGCGGAGGCCGTCGTGCCCGTGGAGTGGACCGACGGCGGGCTGGGCGAGGGACCGGTGGCCGGAATGCGCGCCCGCAGCCTGGCCCCGGAGGGCGCCGAGGGCCATGTGCACGTGTACCGGCCGGCCGAGGAACGCGCGCACGTACGCGCGAAGGGCAGCGACGTCCGCTCCGGCGACCGCGCCCTGGCGGCGGGCACCGTCCTCGGCCCCCCGCAGATCGGCCTGCTGGCCGCGATCGGCCGGGGCACGGTACGGGTGCGCCCGCGCCCGCGCGTGGTGGTGCTCTCCACCGGCAGCGAACTCGTCCAGCCCGACGAACAGCTGGCGTCCGGTCAGATCTACGACTCCAACAGCTTCGCCCTCACCGCGGCCGCCCGCGACGCCGGTGCCATCGCCTACCGGGTGGGCGCCGTCACCGACGACGCCGACACCCTGCGGTCCACCATCGAGGACCAACTGGTGCGCGCCGACCTGATGGTCACCACCGGCGGGGTGAGCGTAGGGGCGTACGACGTGGTCAAGGAGGCGCTGGCACACGTCGGCGACGAGGACGAGCCGGGCGGCGGCGTGGACTTCCGCAAGCTCGCCATGCAGCCCGGCAAGCCCCAGGGCTTCGGCTCGATCGGCCCCGACCACACCCCGCTGCTGGCCCTGCCCGGCAACCCGGTGTCGTCGTACGTCTCCTTCGAGCTGTTCGTGCGCCCCGCGATCCGTACCCTCATGGGGCTGCCCGACGTGCACCGTCCGACGGTCACCGCGTCCCTGGCCGCGGACAAGGCGCTGACCTCGCCGAAGGGCCGCAGGCAGTTCCTGCGGGGCAGCCACGACGGCGGTTCGGTCACCCCGGTGGGCGGTTCCGGCTCGCATCTCGTGGCCGCCCTCGCGCAGGCGAACGCCCTGATCGTCGTCCCCGAGGACACCGAGTCCGTAGAGCCCGGCACCGAGGTCGAGGTGGTCCTGCTCGGCTGAGCGGTGCCCGATGGCGGTAGCGTGTCGCGCACAGCAGGCCCACGCGCCGCCCCGCGCCGGGCCAGGACCGGGAGCGCCACACGAGCATGAGTACCCAGGACCGGCCGTCCGGGAGCGGACAGGACCCGCAGGACCGGCTGACGCACATCGACGAGGCGGGCGCCGCCCGGATGGTCGACGTGTCCGGCAAGGACGTGACCGCGCGCACCGCCCGCGCCAGTGGACGCGTCCTCGTCGCGCCCCGCGTGGTCGAGCTGCTGCGCGGCGAGGGCGTACCGAAGGGCGACGCCCTGGCCACCGCGCGGATCGCGGGCATCATGGGCGCCAAGCGCACCCCCGACCTGATCCCGTTGTGCCACCCGTTGTCGGTCTCCGGTGTGAAACTGGACCTGTCGGTCGCGGACGACGCCGTGGAGATCACCGCCACGGTGAAGACGACGGATCGCACGGGCGTCGAGATGGAGGCGCTCACCGCGGTCTCCGTCGCCGCGCTCACCGTGGTCGACATGGTCAAGGCGGTCGACAAGGGAGCGGTCATCACGGACGTGCGGGTGGAGCAGAAGACGGGCGGCAAGTCCGGCGACTGGAACCGGTCATGACGCCGGACGCCGACGTGGGAGGCGCCCTCCTCGGGCCGTACGCCGCCCTGGTGGTCACGGCGTCCAACCGGGCCGCCTCCGGTGTCTACGAGGACAAGGGCGGGCCCCTGATCGCCGAGGGCCTGCGCCGCTTCGGCTTCGACGTCGACGGCCCGCAGGTCGTGCCCGACGGCGACCCCGTGGAGGCCGCCCTGCGCGCGGGCGCCGAAGCGGGCTACGACGTGATCGTCACCACCGGCGGCACCGGCATCTCGCCCACCGACCGCACCCCGGAGGCGACCCGCGCGGTGATCGACCACGAGGTCCCGGGCATCGCGGAGGCGATCCGGGCGTACGGCCGGGACAAGGTGCCGACCGCCGCGCTCTCCAGGGGACTGGCCGGAGTGGCGCGGGAGACGCTGATCGTCAACCTGCCGGGCTCCTCCGGCGGGGTGAAGGACGGTCTCGCGGTACTGGAGCCGCTGCTGAAGCACGCCGTGGACCAGCTCCGCGGCGGCGACCACCCGAGACCCGCCACCGGTGGGGGTGCGAGCTGAACGGCCCGTCCTGGCCCGCCGAGCTGACGGACGGCGACATCGTCCTGAGGCCGATAAGGCTGCGCGACCAGCGGACCTGGCGCGAGGTCAACCGGCGCAACCGGGACTGGCTGCGCCCGTGGGAGGCCACCATCCCGCCGCCCGGGCCCGGCGGCCCGATCGCGCACCGGCCGACCTACCGCCAGATGGTGCGGCACCTGCGCTCCGAGGCCCACGCGGGGCGGATGCTGCCGTTCGTCATCGAGTACCAGGGGCGGCTGGTCGGCCAGTTGACGGTGGCCGGCATCACCTGGGGCTCGATGTGCTCCGGACACGTCGGCTACTGGGTGGACGAGGCGGTGGCCGGCCGCGGGGTGATGCCGACGGCCGTGGCGCTGGCCGTGGACCACTGTTTCCGCACCGTCGGACTGCACCGCGTCGAGGTCTGCATTCGCCCCGAGAACGCGCCCAGCCGCCGGGTCGTGGAGAAACTCGGATTCCGCGAGGAGGGTCTGAGGCCGCGATATCTGCACATCGACGGAGCCTGGCGGGACCATCTCGTCTTCGCACTCACCGCGGAAGAGGTTCCGGAAGGACTGCTGCGGCGATGGCACCGGTCACGGCACCGCAGTACCCCCAACGCGGGGAACAGCGGCAGCACCGGCAACACCGGGAATTGAATAAACGTTCGAAATTGATCGGGCCGTGACCGTCCCGAAGCGGATAATTTCGCGGTCCTGGCAGTCGGCTGATCGGATCGGTCACAAGAAAAGTTCGAAATATCAGCCAGATCGTGCGACACACCGGCTCAATTGGCGGATGGCCTCACGCAAACCCCTCTACCGTGTGAGGCGTGAGCAGCAGCGGCCTCATCTACGCAGTCATCGTCGGGGCCTGGGCCGCCTACTTGGTGCCGATGTGGCTCCGTAGGCAGGACGAGCTGAACGAGGCCCGTCCGACCGAACGCTTCAGCACCGCCATCCGGCTCCTGTCCGGACGGGCGGGCATGGAACGCCGGTACGCCAAGGACCTGCGGTCGCGCTCCGCCGACGAGGCGGGGCCCGACGCCGACGCCCCGGACGCCGTCACCGATTCGGTGGACGTCCGGGCCTTCGCCGTGTCCAGGACCCGACGGCACACCCGGCCGACCCCGCCCCGGCAGGCGGCGGAGCGGCCCGAGACGGCGCGCCCGCGGTCGGGCGGACCCGAGGACGGTCCGAGACCCGGACACTCCGCGGAACCCGGCCGCCAGGCCGGATCCGGCGCGGCACCGGCGCGGGGGCGGGTGCCGCAGGCGCGCCGCGCACCCGTCTCACCGGGGGCCGCGGCACGGGCCCGGCGCAGCAAGGCGCTCGCCCGCCGCCGGCGTACCACCGTGATGCTGTTCCTGGCCTTCACGCTCGGCTCGGTCGTCGCGGCGGTCGGCGGGCTCGCGTTCCTGTGGGCACCGGGGGTGCCCGCGGTGCTGCTCAGCGCCTACATCGCCCATCTGCGGGCGCAGGAGCGCCGGCGCTTCGCCTTCCAGATGGACCGCCGCCAGGCCGAGGCCGCCGCACAGCGACTGCGCGACCGAGACCCCCGCCCGCGCCGGCGCGGACCCGCCCCCGCCGCTCCCGGCACCGTCGGCGACCTCGACGCCGAGGAGCCGGACGACGGACCCGAGACGGAGTCCGGCGCCGGAATGTCCGCGCTCGCCGCGGACCGGCGCGCCCTGGTCGAGCAGACCGACCACGCAGAATGGGTCGACCAGCAGCGGGAGCGCCGGGGGCGCCCGCAGGGCGACAGCTGGGACCCGGTGCCGGTGCCGCTGCCCACCTACGTGACCGCCCCGGTCGCCCCCCGCGCCACGCCCGACGTGGACCTCACGGCGCCGGACGCCTGGAGCTCGGCGCGCTCCTCGGCCGTCGCGCCCGACCAGGACGACACCGCCCGGCCCTCCGGCGCGGACCGGGACCGCCCGGCGGACGCAGCGGCGCACGCAGACGCGCACGCACCGGCCGAGGAGCGTCCGGAGACCCCGGGCCGCAGCGGTGCCCGCCGTGCCGCGTCGGCCCGCCGGGCCAGGGAGCGCGGCCGCACACCGCTCTTCGACCAGTACGACGACGGTGACCGCCCCCGCGCGGCCAACGAGTAGCCGTAAGCGATTTTTGAGCAGGCCGGACGGGGTGCTAGAGTTTCACTCGTTGCAAGGGCCTGTGGCGCAGTCTGGTAGCGCACCTCGTTCGCATCGAGGGGGTCTGGGGTTCAAATCCCCACAGGTCCACGCACATTGACGAAGGTCCCGTCCGATCATCACGATCGGACGGGACCTTCGTCGTTTCCCGGCCCTGGCCATGGTCCTGGTCCTGGCCTCGTCCGCGCCTCCGAGACGCATCCGTGATCATGTACAGCGCAACCTTGGGCGTTTCCCGCGGGTCACCTGTGCGCGGTGTCACGCAGTGGCACCTTCTCGTCGTCTGGGGAACGGAAGAAGCACACCATGAGACCTAGCTCCCTGCACTCGCCCTGGGCGCGTGCGGCAGTGGCCGGCGCGGCGGCGGCCGGGCTCGCCGCGGCCGGACTGGCCGGCGTCGCCCACGCGGCGGACGGGCAGGCGCCGCTGCCCGTCACGATCACCGGCACGGACCGGGTGGACCTGGCGCTCGACGGGGCCGAGGGCGAGCCCGGGGAGCCGCAGATCGGGCTCGGGATCACCGGCCCGGGGGAGTACGACCCGGACAGCGACACGGACCCGGAGCCGATCCCCAACAGCGGCTACAAGGTCACCATCGACGCCACCGCGCTCAAGGGCTTCGCCAAGGTCGGCCTGCCGCGGTCCTGCGACGTGGACGGCCTGGTCGCGGTCTGCCAGGAGAGCAGCCTCTACCCGGGCGCCAGTTACAACCCGTACTGGAGCGTCCGGCTCGACCCGCTGGACTCCGCCGAGGCCGGGGACCACGGCGTGGTCAAGGTCACCGGCGAGGGCGAGGGCCTGGCGTTCAACGAGCACACCGTCGACGTGCTGGTCGGCGGCCCGGAGCTGCTCGGGAAGAAGCTCCCCGCCCAGCCCGCGGGCTTCGAGGCCGGCGACACCTACCGGGCCCCGCTCGGCTTCCGCAACGTCGGCGGCATGCCGGCCCACGGCGTCGTGCTCCGCTTCACCGGCAGCCGCGGCCTCTCCTTCCCCGACTCGTACGACAACTGCTCGTACGCCGAGGAGAACAAGGACAACCTGATCCGCTACCGCCAGGTCGCCCTGTGCACCTTCGAGGGCGACTTCGCGCCCGGCACGGCCTACGAACTGAGCGAGCCGATCGCCGTGAAGACCGCGGACTTCGCGCTCGGCGACATCTTCAGCTACGGCTTCGACGCGATCGGCGCCGAGGGCGCGGGCGCACTGCGCGCGGGCGCCGACCACCGGCAGGGGTCCGGCCGGACGCTCACCCTGAAGCCGGCCGGGGGCGGCCAGAGCGGCGAGTACACCAAGTACACCGAGATCGACCTGGCCACCGGGAACAAGTACGACTTCGACCTCACCGGGGCGCGCGTCGAGGGCGAGCAGGGCGAGACCGTCACCGTCGACATCGGCCTGAGCAACCACGGGCCCGCCTGGCTCGGTTCGCTGCGCGCGGGCGGTGAGCCGATCGGTTTCACCGTGCAGATCCCCGAGGGCTCCTCGGTCGTGGAGAGCCCGAGCCCCTGCCGGCCCATGAACGCCGGGACGGCGTCCGAGTACCTGTGCTTCGCCGACACCCCCTTCATGGAGGACGACGAGCGGAGCTTCCCGTTCAAGCTGCGCATCGACAAGGTCGTCCCGGGCGCCAAGGGCAAGATCTTCCTGCCCCAGTACGAGGACCCGAGGGAGGGCGACCCGTCCAACGACACCGGCTGGATCGTGCTCAACGGCACGGGTGACGAGGAGACGCCGGGCGACACGGGCGACACCGGCGGCACCACCGGGGGCTCGGAGTCCACGGGCGGTACGGGCACCACCGGCGGCGCGGACTCCGCGGGCGCTGCGGGCGGCGGTTCGCAGACCACGGGCGGCACCGGGACCGACGGCGGCTCGGACACCACCGGCGGCACCACCGGGACCGGTGGCACGACCGGCGGACAGTCGCCCCAGGGCGGCGAGGGCGACGGACTGCTCGCCTCTACCGGCTCCACCGCTCTGCTCGCCTCCGCCGGAGCGGCCCTCGCCCTTGCCGCGGGCGGCGCGCTGTTCGTCGTCGCGCGCCGTCGCAGGGCGGGCACCGCGGCCTGACACCGGCCGCGCCGCGCCGCATCGCTACGGGACCCGGAGTGCCTTCGCGTAGCAGAGGCTGTCCTCGTGGAAGCGGTAGTAGCCGAACTTCCCGCAGGGCTCGTAGCCGCTGGACGTGTACAGGGCCACGGCCTCCGGCTGCTTGGTGCCGGTCTCCAGCACCATCCGGGTCCGGCCCGCCGCACGGGCGTCCTCCTCCAGGGCGGCCAGGATGCGGCGGGCCAGCCCGCGCCCGCGCACCTGCTCGACCACGAACATCCGCTTGAGTTCGGCGTCCCCGTCGAGATTGCCCTCGTCGTTGGCGTCCTGACTGCGCCAGCCGCCCGAGGCGACCGGGGCGTCGTTCTCGTCGTACACGATCAGGTACTGGCCGTTCGGCGGCGCGAAGTCCGACGGGTCCAGGTGCGTGGCGTCGCCGCCGTCGCCGTAGCGGACGTCGTACTCGGCCTGGACCTCGTCGTTGAGCTTCACGGCGTCGGGGTGGTCGAAGGGGACCCGGCGTATGTTCATTCTTCCTACCGTATATCGATGCGGAGTCCGGAGCGGGACACCGTCCAGTGTGCCGGTATCGTGCCGGGATGCTCACCGTGACCTCCGTCAACGTCAACGGCCTGCGCGCCGCCGCGAAGAAGGGCTTCGTGGAGTGGCTCGCCGGCACCTCCGCCGACGTGCTGTGCCTCCAGGAGGTGCGGGCCGAATCCCACCAACTGCCGGACCACGTCGGCGCGCCCGAGGGCTGGCACGTGACGCACGCCCCCGCCGCCGCCAAGGGCCGCGCCGGTGTCTCCCTCTACACGCGCCGTGAGCCCGACGCCGTCCGCGTCGGCTTCGGCTCGACGGAGTTCGACACCAGCGGCCGCTACGTCGAGGCCGATCTGCCCGGTGTGACGGTCGCCTCCCTCTACCTCCCCTCCGGCGAGGTCGGCACCGAGCGCCAGGACGAGAAGGTCCGCTTCATGGGCGAGTTCCTCGCCCACCTCAAGGAACTGCGCGAGCGCGCCGCCGCCGAGGGGCGCGAGGTCGTCGTGTGCGGCGACTGGAACATCGCCCACCGCGAGGCCGACCTGAAGAACTGGCGCGCCAACAAGAAGAACTCCGGGTTCCTGCCGGAGGAGCGGGAGTGGCTCGGCCGCGTCCTCGACCCGGCGGAGGGCGGGTACGTGGACGTGGTGCGCACGCTGCATCCGGACGCCGAGGGACCGTACTCGTGGTGGTCCTACCGGGGGCGGGCCTTCGACAACGACGCAGGTTGGAGGATCGACTACCACGTCTCCACTCCCGGGCTGGCCGCCAAGGCCGTCAAGGGGTACGTCGAGCGCGCCGCCACGCACGCCGAGCGGTGGTCCGACCACGCACCGGTCACGGTGGTCTACGACCGCTGAGGGCGGCCTCGTCCGGTCCGCTCAGTCCGCCCGCTTGCGCATCCGCCGGTCCAGGGCCAGGGACAGTTCCGCCTCCACCACGCTGCGGGCCAGCGGGCGCAGGCGGTGCAGATCCGGTTCGGGGGCGTGGCGCAGTATCAGGTCGGCGAAGAGTTCCGCGAGGGCGTCGGCGTGCTCGCGGACGCGGACGCCGGCCTGGAGGACCTCGCCGAGCGGGATGCCCTCGCGGACCAGGGCCGAGGAGACCTCCAGGAGGCGGTGGCTGATGTGGACCAGTTCGTCGCCGTCGGTGCCGAGGTAGCCCAGCTCCATCGCGGCCGCCAGGTTCTCCGGGGTGACCTCGCCCTCGAAGCGGGCGGCGAGTTCCTCGGGGGTGAGGCGGACCGGCGTCTCCTCGGTGGGCTCGCCGAGGCCCAGCAGGTCGCCGACGTCGCGGCCGTGGTCGAAGGCGTCGGCCAGCTCCGCGATGCCGTTCAGGGTGTGGCCGCGTTCCAGGAGGGCCGCGATCGTGCGCAGGCGGGCCAGGTGGTGGTCGTCGTACCAGGCGATGCGGCCCTCGCGGCGCGGCGCCGGGATCAGTTTGCGTTCGCGGTAGAAGCGCAGGGTGCGCACCGTGATGCCGGCCAGCCGGGCCAGTTCCGCCATGCGGTATTCGCGCTTCTCGGTCACGTCACCGACCCTATGGCGTACCGGCGGTAACTTTCCTCCGTCCAACCCCTACCCATGAGTACGGAGCTGCTCTACGCTCCCATTGCGCCAGTGTTCACTGGCACGGTTCCAAGTGGTTCCAAACGGTTCCGGACGGTCCAGCAAGCGTGGAGGCTCAGGGATGGCCGAGCACGAGCAGGTTCACGAACACGTACGGGTGGCGGTGATCGGGTCCGGCTTCGGCGGCCTCGGGGCCGCCGTGCGGCTGCGGCGCGAAGGGATCACCGACTTCGTCGTACTGGAGCGGTCCGGCAGCGTCGGCGGCACCTGGCGGGACAACAGCTACCCCGGCTGTGCCTGCGACGTGCCGTCCCACCTGTACTCCTTCTCCTTCGCGCCCAACCCCGAGTGGCCGCGCACCTTCTCCGGGCAGGAGCACATCCGCGCCTACCTGGAGCACGTCACCGACACCTTCGGGCTGCGCCCCCACCTCCGCCTCGACTCGGAGGTGACGCGGATGACGTGGGACACCGAGCAGCTGCGGTGGGAGATCGAGACCGTGCGGGGCACTCTCACCGCCGACGTCGTCGTGTCCGCGACCGGGCCGCTGTCCGACCCCAAGGTCCCGGACATCCCCGGGCTCGACTCCTTCCCCGGCAAGGTCTTCCACTCCGCCCGCTGGGACCACGACTACGACCTCGCCGGCAAGCGCGTCGCCATGATCGGCACCGGCGCCTCCGCCATCCAGATCGTGCCGTCCATCCAGCCGAAGGTGGACCGGCTCACCCTCTTCCAGCGCACCCCGGCCTGGGTGATGCCCCGCGTGGACCGGGCCATCAGCGGCGCCGAGCGGGCCCTGCACCGGGCGCTGCCCGTCACCACCAAGCTGCGCCGCGGCCTGCTGTGGGGCATCCGGGAACTCCAGGTGCAGGCGTTCACCAAGCACCCGGGCGAGCTGGGCTTCGTCGAGCAGATCGCCAAGCGCAACATGGGCGCCGCCATCAAGGACCCGGCCCTGCGCGCCAAGCTCACCCCCGACTACCGCATCGGCTGCAAGCGGATCCTGCTGTCGAGCACCTACTACCCGGCACTCGCCAAGCCCAACGTGGACGTGGTCGCGAGCGGCCTGAGCGAGGTGCGCGGGTCGACGCTCGTCGCCGCCGACGGCACCGAGGCCGAGGTGGACGCGATCATCTTCGGCACCGGCTTCCACGTCACCGACATGCCCATCGCCGAGCGGGTCGTGGGCGCCGACGGGCGCACCCTCGCCGAGACCTGGAAGGGCGGCATGGAGGCGCTGCGCGGCGGCACGGCGGCCGGCTTCCCCAACTTCATGACGGTCATCGGGCCCAACACCGGCCTCGGCAACTCGTCCATGATCCTGATGATCGAGTCCCAGCTGAACTACATGGCCGACTACCTGCGCCAGCTCAACGTCCTGGGCGGCCGCACCGCGCTCGACCCGCGCCCCGCCGCCGTGCGCAACTGGAACCACCGGGTGCAGGAGCGCATGAAGCGCACGGTGTGGAACACCGGCGGCTGCACCAGCTGGTACCTGGACGCGAGCGGCCGCAACACCACCGTCTGGCCCGGCACGACCGCCGAGTTTCGGCGCGAGACGCGGCGCGTGGACCTCGCGGAGTACCAGGTGCTGCGCCCGGCCCCCGCACCGACCGGGGCGACTGCCGCCGACGCGGACACCGGCGTGAGCACCGGTTCGGACGCCGAGGTGAGCGCGTGAGCCGCCTGCTGCACGTCGCCGACGGCCCGTACGCCCCGCCGGTGCCCGCCCACGAGCTGACCGTCACCGCCGCCGACGGCGCCCGGATACACGTGGAGGTGCACGGCCCCGAGAACGCGCCCGCCGTCGTCCTCGCGCACGGCTGGTGCTGCTCCACCGCCTTCTGGGCGGCGCAGATCCGCGCACTGGCCGTCGACCACCGGGTCATCGCCTACGACCAGCGCGGCCACGGACGCAGCCCGGCCAACCCGGCGTACGGCACCGAGCCGCTCGCCGACGACCTCGAAGCCGTACTGGAAGCCACCCTCGCGCCGGGCGAGCGGGCTGTGATCGCCGGGCACTCCATGGGCGCGATGACGCTGATGGCCGCGGCGACCCGGCCCGCGGTGCGCGAGCACGCGGCGGCCGTCCTGCTGACCAGCACGGGCAGCGCACGGCTGGTGGCCTCCGCCACCGTGGTGCCGATGCGGGCGGGCCGGGTGCGCACCTGGCTGACCCGGCGCATCCTCGGCTCCCGGGCGCCCCTCGGACCGGTCACACCGCTCAGCCGCCGGATCCTCAAGTACGGGACGATGGGCCCCGGTTCGGCCCCGCAGATGGTCGACGCCTGCGCCCGCATCGTGCACGCCTGCCCCAGCCGGGTGCGGCACGGCTGGTCCCGGGTGCTGGACCTGCTCGACCTCGACCACGGCGTAAGGGAGTTGCGGATGCCGGTGGAGATCGTGGTCGGCGGCTCGGACCGGCTGACGCCGCCCGTGCACGCCCGCGCGCTGGCCGCCGCGCTGCCCGACTGCGTGGGCCTGACCGAACTCCCGGGCCTCGGCCACATGACGCCGGTGGAGGCGCCGGACCTGGTCACCGGCAAGATACGGGCGCTCGCCGCCACCTACATACCCAGCGCACGCGGTGAGCGTGCCGTACCCGCCGAGGAGAGCGCATGAGCAGGGTGAGCCTGGAAGGACGCGTCGCCGTCGTCACCGGAGCCGCGCGGGGAGTGGGGGAGTTGATGGCCCGCAAGCTGTCCGCGCGCGGGGTGAAGGTGGCGCTGGTCGGCCTGGAGCCGGACGAACTCAAGCAGGTCTCCGCCCGGTTGCACAGCGACAGCGACCACTGGCACGCCGACGTCACCGACCACGAGGCGATGGCCCGGGTGGCGGCGGAGGTCGAGGAGCGCTTCGGGAAGGTCGACATCGTCGTCGCCAACGCGGGCGTCGCCACCGGCGGACCCTTCGTCGACTCCGACCCGGAGTCCTGGCGCCGGGTGATCGAGGTCAACCTGATCGGCTCGGCCGTCACCGCCCGCGCCTTCCTGCCCGCCCTGCTGGAGAGCCGCGGCTACCTGCTCCAGATCGCCTCGCTGGCCGCCCTCACCCCGGCCCCGATGATGAGCGCCTACTGCGCCTCCAAGTCCGGCGTCGAGGCGTACGCGCACAGCCTGCGCGGCGAGGTCGGGCACCGCGGCGTGAAGGTCGGCGTCGGCTACCTGTCCTGGACCGACACCGACATGGTGCGCGGCGCCGACCAGGACGACGTCATGCGGGAGTTGCGGCAGCGGCTGCCCTGGCCGACCAACAAGACCTACCCGCTGGGTCCGGCCGTCGACCGGCTGGTGGAGGGCGTCGAACGCCGCTCCGCGCACGTCTACGGGCAGTGGTGGCTGCGCGGCATGCAGGGTGTGCGCGGCTACCTGCCGGCCCTCATCGGCACCGTCGGGCAGCGCGAGATGCGGCGCTTCGGCGACCGGCTGAACGGCATGCGGATCGGCCTGGTCGGCGCCGGTGGAGCGGCCGACGAACACCGCCCGGCCGGTACGACTACGGTCCGTAAGTGATCGACATGCGCACGGTCACCGCTCGTGTGAATCTGATCGAGCGCCCGGCCGATCCGGTCGGGCCCGATCACCACAGGAGTGAACCCACATGGGTATGAAGGACCAGTTCCAGGACAAGGCCGAGCGCATGCAGCAGCAGGGCAAGCAGCGGGCCGAGCAGGCGCGGGACCAGTTCCAGAACCGCGACCGCCGTCGCGACGAGGACGAGATCGACCCGTCCTCCCCGGCCTCGCGCCGCCGCGAGTCGGAGCACCAGGACCCGTCCTCGCGCCGTCGTGACGAGGACGAGCGCCTCCAGGACAGCTTCGACGCCTGACGCGCCGCCGCTGAGGTGAGAGGGCGCCCCCCGGGTCGACCGGGTGGGCGCCCTTTCCCGTGCCGCCGGGGCTGCGCGGAGGTGCTACCTCCGCGGCGGCAGCGGCGGACGCGACCGGTCCGGTACGGCCTCGTAACCGGGTGGCGTGGCGGGCGGGTTGGTCTCCAGCAGCTCCAACGCCAGCCGCACCGCCTCGTCCAGCACCGGATAGCGGCCCTCGGCCCAGTCCAGCGGGGTGCGCAGCGCCTCGACGTCGGGGGCGACGCCGTAGTTCTCCACGGACCAGCCGTAGGCGTCGAACCAGGCCGCGTTCATCGGCACCGTGATCACCGAGCCGTCGCCGAGGCGGTGCCGGCCGGTCATGCCGACCACCCCGCCCCAGGTGCGCTGCCCGACCACCGGGCCGAGGCGCAGCAGCTTGAACGCCGCCGTGATCATGTCGCCGTCCGAGGACGTCGCCTCGTCGGCGACCGCGACGACGGGACCGCGCGGCGCGTTGGAGGTGTACGACACCGGCTGGGCGTCCCGGGTCAGGTCCCAGCCCAGGATGGTCCGGGTCAGCTTCTCGATGACCAGCTCGCTGATGTGCCCGCCCGCGTTGCCGCGCACGTCCACGATGAGCGCGGGCCGGGACACCTCCATGCGCAGGTCGCGGTTGAACTGCGCCCAGCCGGAGCCGCCCATGTCGGGGATGTGCAGGTAGCCGCACCGGCCGCCGCTCAACTCCCGCACCACCTCGCGGCGTTTGGCCACCCAGTCCTGGTAGCGCAGGGGGCGTTCGTCGACGAGCGGCACGACGGCGACCCGGCGGGAGGGCCCCTGGCAGCCCTCGGCGGGCGCGAAGGTCAGCTCCACCGTCGTACCGCCCGCGCCCGCGAGCAGCGGGGACGGGCCGAGGACCGGGTCGACCGGGCGGCCGTCGACATGGGTCAGTACGGCCCCGTCGCGGATGCCGGTGCCGGCCAGCGGGGAGCGGGCCTTGGAGTCGGAGGAGTCGCCCGGCAGGATCCGCCGGACCAGCCACCGCCCGTCCCGGCAGGCGAGGTTGGCGCCGAGCAGGCCCTGCCAGCGCTGGTAGTGCGCCGGGCCCTCGTTGCGCCGGGCGGCGACCACGTAGGCGTGCGAGGTGCCCAGCTCGCCGAGCACCTCGCGCAGCAGGTCGGCGAACTCGTCGGGGGAGGCGACCCGGTCCAGCAGCGGACGGTACTGGTCCAGGACCGCGTCCCAGTCGATGCCGCACATGCCGGGGTCCCAGAAGTAGGCGCGGATCAGCCGCCCCGCCTCGTCGTAGGCCTGGCGCCACTCGGCGGCCGGGTCGACCTCGTGCAGGACGCGGCGCAGGTCGATCCAGGTGGTCGAGTCGCCGTCGCCCGCCTCGCTCGCCGGTACGGCCCGCAGCTCGCCCTCGTCGAGCACGACCAGGCGGCTGCCGTCGCCGCTGACCCGGAACCAGTCCAGGTGGTCGACCAGCTCCGACTTCTTCGCCTTGGCCAGGTTGAAGTGCTCCAGCGTGGGCCGCTCGCTCGGGTCCGCCGGGTTGGCGAAGGTCTCGCCGAGCGCGCCGGAGATCGGCCAGCGCAGCCAGACCAGGCCGCCGCCCGCGACCGGCTCCAGCGCCGAGTACTTGGAGGCGGTGACCGGGAACGGTGTCACCCGGCTCTCCAGCCCCTCGACCTCGACGGTCACCGCGCCGCCCTCGCCGGGCTCGTCCTCCAGGGGGTCCAGGCCCCCGGCGGCGGGGCGGCCCTCGGGGTTGAGGGCGAAGGGGGAGGGCGTCGCGGAGGACAGCGGTACCAGGTAGGGGCGGCAGCCCAGCGGGAAGGACAGGTCGCCGGTGTGCACGTCGTACACCGGGTCGAAGCCGCGCCAGGACAGGAAGGCGAGGTAGCGGCCGTCCCGGGTGAAGACCGGGTTCTCGTCCTCGAAGCGGCCGTTGGTGACGTCGACGACGAGGGTGCCCTCCGGGCCGTCGATCCGGGCCATCTTGATCTGCCGCAGGGTGCGTCCGATGCCCGGGTGCGACCAGGTGAGCCAGGTCCCGTCGGGGGAGAAGGCGAGGTCGCGCACGGGGCCGTTGACGGACCGGATCAGCTCGGTGACCCGGCCTCCGGCGGTCGCGGGGGTGCCGGGGGCGCCCGGTGTCACGGTGCCTCCGGCGCCTTCGGCGGGGACGTCCCCGGCGTCGGTGTCCTCGGTGGGGGCGTCCGGGGCGGTGTCCGGGGTGGTGTCCGCCCGGGCGGTGGCCCCCGTCGCGTCCTCTTCACCCGCGTCCGGCGGATACCCGGCGTCCACCGCCTCCAGCGCCAGCGTCACCTCCGTGTCGGGCTCCGCGACGTCGAGGATCAGCAGCCGTCCGTCGTGCGAGGCGACGGCGAGCCGGTCGCCCGCCGGGTCCGAGACCAGTTCCAGGACCCGGCCGAGGCGCCCGGAGGCGAGCCGCCGGGCGGCGCGGCCGCCGGTCGCCCGGGGCAGGTAGGAGATCTCGACCGCGTCCTCGCCCTCCGCGTCCGTCACATACGCGATCCGCCCGCTCTCCCCGAGCATCTCCGGCAGCCGCACCCGTACCCCCGGGGTGTCCGCGATGGTGCGGGCCGGGCCGTCGCGGTGGGTGAGCCAGTACAGGCTGCCGCGCACCACGACGGCGCTCGCGCGGCCGGTCTCGTCCACGGAGATGCCGCCCACGTGCTGGGCCGCGGGCACCTGGTACGTACGCCGCCCCGCGCGCGGCCCGCTCAGCCGTACGTCGAGCCGGCGCGGCGCCGAGCCGGGCGCGAGGTCGTCCACGATCCACAGGTCGCCCGCGCACTGGTACACCACCCGGGTGCCGTCGCTCGCGGCGTTGCGGGCGTAGAACGCGTCGTGGTCGGTGTGGCGGCGCAGGCCGGTGCCGTCGTGGGCGCAGGAGTACAGGTTGCCGACGCCCTCGTGGTCGGAGAGGAAGGCGATCCGGCCGCCGACGAACATGGGTGCGGACAGGTGCCCGCCGAGGTCGGGCAGCAGCCGCTCGCCGTGCAGCCAGAGCCGGCCCGTGGCGCCGCCCCGGTAGCGCTTCCAGGCGGCGGGCTCGTGCGGCGGGGTGCCGGTGAGCAGGAGGGACCGGCGTTCGCCGTCGAGGTCGGCGGCCTGGATGTCGGTGACCGGGCCCCAGGGCAGCTTGCGGCCGGGGTCGCCGTCGGGGGTGACCTTGTAGGCCCAGGTGAGGTGCGAGAAGGGCTCGCCGTGCGAGGCGACGGCGAGGACCGCGGTGGTGCCGTCGGGGTCGGGGGGCGACCAGCCGCAGACCCGGGTGTCGAAGCCGCCCCAGTGGGTGAGCTGCCGTCCGGGGCCGCCGTCCACCGGCACGAGATGGACCTCCGGCACCAGACTGCGCCAGCTGGTGTACGCGATGTGCCGGCCGTCGGGGGAGAAGCGCGGGGGACCGGCCTTGGTGCGGTCGACGGTGAGCCGCCAGGCCCGGCCCGGACCGTCGAGGGACGCGAGCCAGAGGTCGTCCTCGGCCACGAAACACAGCTGGTCGCCACTGAGGTGCGGAAGGCGCAGATAACTCACCCGCCCCATGCTTTTCCGGGTGCCGGGCACCGGCAACTTATGCGGTGCCGACAACCGTGACCCAGACCACGAACGAAACCGTTTCGTTTCGCTAGGTGGTGGGGTACATTCGTCATGTACGAAACGGTGTCGTTCCGGTCGAGTGGACCGGTCGACCGGACGGGAGAGGAGTGAGCGAGATGACGGAGACCGCCACCGCGCGCCGCAGCCGGATCACTCCCGAGCGCGAGGCCGAGCTGTACGAGGCCGTGCTCGACCTGCTCCGCGAAGTCGGCTACGACGGCCTCACCATGGACGCCGTGGCCGCCCGCACCCGGTCCAGCAAGGCGACGCTCTACCGCCAGTGGGGCGGCAAGCCGGAGCTGGTCGTGAAGGCCATGCGGCACAACAAGCCCGGCGAGATCGGCGACGTCGACACCGGGTCGCTCCGCAGCGACCTGCACGCCCTGATGGCGCGTGAGGACGACTGCACCATGGAACAGAACTCCGCGCTGATGCGGGGCGTCGCCATGGCGCTGCACCAGAACCCGGACCTGCGCCAGGCGTTCCGGGACCAGCTCATCGAACCGGAGATGGCGGAGTTCCAGCGCGTGCTGCAACGCGCCGTCGACCGCGGTGAGATCAGAGCGGACTGTCCGGCGCTGGACTTCCTCGTGCACATGATGGTCGGCGGATTCGCCACCCGCACGCTGCTGGACGACCAGCCGCCGACCCGGGAGTTCCTCGCCTCCTACATCGACGCCGTGATCCTCCCCGCCCTCGGCGTCTCCACCCACTGACATCCCCACGCAACCTCTGAGCCCCACCTGAGCCCCACCTGACGTAACCGCTCACGTCGTCGGGCTGATCACCCCTGCCCTGAAGACCCACGACCTGACCGGGAGTACGCCCCCGTGGCCACGTTCCTCTACAAACTCGGCCGGCTCGCCTTTCGCCGACGGCACTTCGTCGCCCTGATCTGGGTGGCCCTGCTGACGCTCGCCGGCGTCGGCGCCGCCAGCGCCCCGCCCGCCGGCAACTCCTCCTTCTCCATCCCCGGAACGGAGGCCCAGAAGGCCTTCGACCTGCTGGAACAGCGCTTCCCCGGGGCGAGCGCCGACGGGGCGACCGCACGGGTCGTCTTCAAGGCGCCGTCCGGCGAGAAGATGACGGACGCCGGGCACAAGGCGACCGTCGAGAAGACCGTCGACGAACTGGCGGACGGCTCCGAGGTCGCCTCGGTCGCCGACCCCTACAAGGGCAACGCCGTCAGCGAGGACGGCACCATCGCCTACGCCTCGGTGAAGTACGACGTCTCCGGCATGGAGCTGGAGGAGTCCACCAAGGACGCCCTGGAGGACGCCGCCCAGCAGGCGCGCGACGCCGGGCTGACGGTCGAGATCGGCGGTGACGCGCTCCAGGCCGTCCCGGAGACCGGCGCCACCGAGATCATCGGCATCGCGGTCGCCGCCGTCGTCCTGGTCATCACCTTCGGCTCCCTGGTCGCGGCCGGGCTGCCGCTGCTCACCGCCCTGATCGGCGTGGGCATCGGCGTCTCCTCGATCACCGCGCTGGCCAGCGCGCTGGAACTGGGCTCGACCACCTCGATCCTGGCGATGATGATCGGCCTCGCGGTCGGCATCGACTACGCCCTGTTCATCGTCTCCCGCTACCGCGCCGAACTCGCCGAGGGGCGCGAACGCGAGGAGGCCGCCGGACGGGCGGTCGGCACCGCGGGCTCCGCGGTCGTCTTCGCCGGCCTCACGGTCGTCATCGCCCTGGTGGGTCTCGCGGTCGTCAACATCCCGATGCTCACCAAGATGGGCATCGCGGCGGCCGGTACCGTCGCCATCGCGGTCCTGATCGCGCTCACGATGATCCCCGCGCTGCTCGGCTACGCCGGTCGCAGGGTCAAGCCCGCCGGGGCGAAGGGCAAGCTGCTGGGCCGCGCCCGCAAGGGTGAGCCGAAGCCGGACCAGCCGGCCGGTCAGCCGAAGGCCAACCTGGGCACCCGCTGGGCGAGCTTCGTCGTCCGCCGCCCCCTGGCCGTCCTCCTCCTGGGCGTCATCGGCCTCGGCGCCGCCGCGGTCCCCGCGACCTCCCTGGAACT
The DNA here is from genome assembly GCF_044327745.1 of Streptomyces sp. NPDC018026. Taxonomy (NCBI): domain Bacteria; kingdom Bacillati; phylum Actinomycetota; class Actinomycetes; order Kitasatosporales; family Streptomycetaceae; genus Streptomyces; species Streptomyces sp. NPDC018026. The sequence continues at coordinate 183,663 of NZ_JBIRFY010000012.1, read as the reverse complement.
GGGCCTGCCCGACGACGGCTCCCAGCCGACGTCCACGACCCAGCGCCGCGCCTACGACCTGCTCTCCGACGGTTTCGGCCCCGGCTTCAACGGCCCCCTGATGGTCGTCGTGGACGCGAAGGGCAGCGACGCGCCCAAGGACGCCTTCACCGACGTCGAACAGCGGATCAAGGACCTCGACGGCGTCGTGGCGGTGGCCCCGCCCGCCCCCAACAAGGGCGGCGACACCGCGACGATCACCGTGGTCCCGGACTCCAAGCCGTCCTCCGTGCAGACCGAGGACCTGGTGCACGCCATCCGTGACGCGGGCGGCGACATCGAGGCGAAGACCGGCGCCGAGACCCTGGTCACCGGCTCGACGGCGATGAACATCGACGTCAGCCAGAAGCTCAACGACGCGTTGGTGCCGTACCTGGTCCTGGTCGTCGGCCTGGCCTTCCTCCTGCTCATCGTGGTCTTCCGCTCGATCCTGGTCCCGCTGAAGGCGGCCCTCGGCTTCCTGCTCTCCGTCATGGCGGCCCTCGGCGCGGTCGTCGCGGTCTTCCAGTGGGGCTGGCTGTCCGGCCTGATGGGCGTCGAGGAGACCGGACCCGTCATGTCGATGATGCCGATCTTCATGGTCGGCGTGGTCTTCGGCCTGGCGATGGACTACGAGGTCTTCCTGGTCACCCGCATGCGGGAGGCCTACGTCCACGGCGAGAAGCCCAACCAGGCGATCGTCACCGGCTTCAAGCACGGCGCCCGGGTCGTCACCGCCGCCGCGGTGATCATGATGGCGGTCTTCGCGGGCTTCATCGGCTCCAGCGAGTCCATGGTGAAGATGATCGGCTTCGGCCTCGCGATCGCCGTCTTCTTCGACGCGTTCGTCGTCCGCATGGCCATCGTCCCGGCGGTCCTCGCCCTGCTCGGCAAGAAGGCCTGGTGGCTGCCGAAGTGGCTGGACCGCGCGCTGCCCAACGTGGACGTCGAGGGCGAGGGCCTGCGCACGGCCGCCGAGCGCGGCACCGGCACCGGCCCCGACGAGGACCGGGAGCTGGTGCGCACCTGACCCGCCACCCCCGCCTCTGACAGGAGGACGACAACAGACCAGCCGGTGAGGGCTCCGTGGGGACGGGGCTGCCCTCACCGGCTTCCTCCGTTCCGCCCCCCGACCCGCTCGCCTGTGGGCTACACGTACCGCTACGGTGCGGACCATGACGACGACCGACGACGCCTCCGACTCCGCCGCCCACCCGCGCTTCGCCGCCGCCCTCGGCGAACTGGGCCTCGGCGACCTGGCCGGACGGGCCCGGCGCTTCCCGGAGGCCACCCGCACCGCCACCGAGGCGGCCGCCGCCATCGGGTGCGAGCTGAGCCAGATCTGCAAGTCGCTCATCTTCGCCGCGGACGGCGTGCCCGTACTGGTCCTCATGGACGGCGCCTCCCGCGTCGACCTGGACCGGGTCCGGGACGCACTCGGCGCCGGGAAGGTCACCCGGGCCAAGGCCGACGTCGTACGGGAGACGACCGGGTACGCGATCGGCGGAGTGCCGCCCTTCGGGCACCGGACCAGGACCCGGGTGCTCGCCGACCGGTCCCTGCTCGCCCACGACGTCGTCTGGGCCGCCGCCGGCACCCCGTACGCGGTCTTCCCGATGGAGCCGAAGGACCTCGTCGCCACCGCCGGTGCCACCCTCGTGGACGTGCGCGAGCGCTCCGAGTGACGCCGCTGGTCACCGCCGCCGTCCTGCTCGCGGCGGTCACCCACGCCAGCTGGAACGCCATCGCCCACCGGATCACCGACAAGCTGACCGGGTTCGCGCTGATCTCCGGCGGCGGGATGCTCATCGGGCTCGCGCTGCTGCCGTTCACGGCGTTCCCGGCGGCCGGGGCCTGGCCGTACCTGCTGGTCTCCGCCGCCGTCCACATCGCGTACTACGCCCTGCTCATGCGGTCCTTCCGGCTGGGCGACTTCGGTCAGGCCTACCCGATCGCCCGCGGCAGCGCGCCGCTGCTGGTCACCGTCCTCGCCGCCGTCTTCGCCCACGAGGTGCCGGACGGCTGGGCCACCGGGGGCATCCTGGTCTCCTGCGCGGGGCTGACCGGCGTCGCCCTGTGGGGGCTGCGCGGCCGCCGGCCCGACTGGGCGGCCATCGGCGCCGCCCTCGCGACCGGCGTGACCATCGCGGCCTACACGGTCGTCGACGGCCTCGGCGTACGCGCCTCCGGGTCCTCCCTCGGCTACATCGCCTGGCTGATGGCGGTGCAGGGCACGGTCCTGCCGGCGTACTTCCTGTACCGGCACCGCGCCGGGTCCTGGGCCCTGCTTCGGCCGCAGGCCGGTCTCGGACTGGTCGGCGCGGCCCTGTCCGTCACCGCCTACGCCCTGGTCCTGTGGGCGCAGACCCGCGCCGAACTCGCGCCCATCGCCGCCCTGCGGGAGTCGTCCATCCTGGTCGGCGCCGCGATCGGGGCCCTGTTCTTCAAGGAGCGGTTCGGCGCGCCCCGGATCGCGGCCGCCGGTCTCCTGGTCGTCGGAATCGGCCTGATGCTGCGCACCGGGTAGCCGCGAGGGCCGGGATGGTGCGTACGGCCGTCGCGAGGCGCACTCTGGAAGAAGGTGTTCCGGAGGTGATCGTCATGATGCACACCACAGTGGGATGGCATGTCGAGCTGGAGTTCACGGAGGACGACCAGCACACGCGGGCGGTCGCGATGGTGCGGCTCCCCGACGGCACCGAGGTCCGCGCGCACGGCCACGCCAGCCGTCACCGGGTCGACTCCCAGCAGCCACGGGTCGGTGAGGAGGTCGCGGGCGCCCGGGCGTTGAACGAGCTGGCGATGCAGCTGCTCACCAAGGCCCACGACGAGATCGACGCGGCCTCCGGGCGGACCTCGCACCCCATCCACGTCTGAAGCCACGTACGCATCCACGTCCGAAGCCACGTACGCACCAGGTCCGGGGCCTGTCCCTAGGACGGGCCCCGGGCGAGCGACGCGCGTACCGCCCGGACCAGCGCCTGCGCCCGCGGGTCCGCCGTCACGGTCTTGCGGAAGCCGTTGGTGACGTAGCCCAGCGCGATGCCGGTCTCCGGGTCGGCGAAGCCCAGGGAGCCGCCGCGGCCGGGGTGGCCGAAGGAGCCGGGGCCCAGGAACGGGGACGCGCTGCCGTGCAGCATGTAGCCGAGGCCGAACCGGGTGCCCACGACCAGGATCCGGTCGGGACCGGCGGACTCCTCCGCGCGGGCCAGCTCCATGGTCGCCGGGTCGAACAGCCGTACGCCGCGCGTCACGCCGTCGACCTCGCCGATCAGCGCCGCGTAGAAGCGGGCCAGGCCGTCGGCCGTCGCGATGCCGTTGGCGGCCGGGAGCGCGGCCGCGCGGTACACCGGGTCGTTCTGGTCGGGGAACGGGGTGATCGCCGCGAAGGCGCGGCGGGTGAGCGAGTCCGGATCCTCGTAGGCCTCGGTGACCGCGCGCTTGGGGCGCAGCCGCGGGCCGTTGCCGGGCCCCGACGGCTCGGGATCGTCGAGGCGCCCGACGCGCCCGGCCCGGCCGGCCGCCTCCTCCTCGGCGGGCAGCCCCACCCACAGGTCCAGGCCGAGCGGGCGGGCGATCTCGTCCGCGATCCACTGTCCGGCGCCGCGCCCGCCCGTCACCCGGCGGACCAGCTCGTCGAGCAGCCAGCCGTAGGTCAGCGCGTGGTAGCCGTGGTCGGTGCCCGGCTCCCAGACGGGGGCCTGCGCGGCGACGGCGGCGGGACCCCGCAGCGGGTCCAGGGCGTCCTCGGGGGTGAGCGGACGGTCCAGGACCGGCAGCCCGGCCTGGTGGTTCAGCACGTGCCGGACCAGCACCCGCTCCTTGCCGTGCGCCTTGAACTCCGGCCAGTACTCGCCCACCGGCGCGTCCAGGTCCAGCTCCCCGCGCCGGTGCAGCAGCAGCGGTACGGCGGCGGCGACGCCCTTGGTCGCCGAGCGGACCACCTGGGCGGTGCCGCGGCGCCACGGCTCGGTGCCGGAGGTGTCGTCGACGTTCCTGGTGCCGCCCCACAGGTCGACGACCTTGCGCCCGTCCCGGTAGACGGCGACGGCCGCGCCCCGCTCGCCGAGCGCGGTGAAGTTCCGTGCGAACGCGTCCCTCACCGGCTCGAAGCCCTCGGCCACCGTGCCGTGCACGTTCACGTCCACCTCTGTACGCCCCTTCCGGCCCCTCGTGACAGTGGCTGCAACCGCCACCGGCGGTCCACCATTCCTCACCCGCTCGCCGGCACCGACCGCGGGTCGAACCCGAAGGGCAGTTCCAGGCGGTGGGCGCGCATCAGGGCGTCGTCGGACAGCAGCTCCGCGGTCGGTCCGTCCGCCGCGATCACCCCGTCGCTGAGGATCAGCGCGCGGGGGCACAGCTCCAGGGCGTAGGGCAGGTCGTGGGTGACCATCAGGACCGTGACGTCCAGGGAGCGCAGGATGTCGGCGAGTTCGCGGCGGGAGGCCGGGTCGAGGTTGGAGGAGGGCTCGTCCAGGACCAGGATCTCCGGCTCCATGGCGAGTACGGTCGCCACCGCCACCCGGCGCCGCTGGCCGAAGGAGAGGTGGTGCGGTGGCCGGTCCTTGAACTCCGCCATGCCGACCAGCGTGAGCGCCCGGTCCACACAGGCCTCCAGCTCCGCCCCCTTCACGCCGGCCGCCGCCGGTCCGAACGCCACGTCCTCGCGCACGGTCGGCATGAACAGCTGGTCGTCGGGGTCCTGGAAGACGATGCCGACCCGGCGCCTGATCTCCGCCATGTTCCGCTTGTCCACCGGCAGTCCGGCGACCGTGACCGTGCCGGTGCCGCCGGTCAGGATGCCGTTGAGGTGCAGCACGAGCGTCGTCTTGCCCGCGCCGTTCGGGCCGAGCAGCGCGACCCGCTCGCCGCGCGCGACGGAGAAGTCCACGCCGAACAGGGCCTGGTGCCCGTCGGGGTAGGCGAAGGCGAGGCCGGAGACGTCGAGGGAGGCCGGGTTGGCTGTCATAGCGTCCATCCCAGCAGACACACGACCAGCGCCGCACACGGGAGGGCCAGTGCGTACGACCACTGCGCCCGGGACGCCGTCACCTCGTCGATCACCGGCATCGAACCGGCGTACCCGCGGCTGACCATGGCCAGGTGGACGCGTTCGCCGCGTTCGTAGGAGCGGATGAACAGCGCCCCCGCCGATTTGGCGAGCACGCCCCAGTGCCGTACGCCCTTCGCCTCGAACCCGCGCGACTCCCGGGCGATCCGCATCCGCCGCATCTCGTCCGCGATCACGTCCCCGTACCGGATCATGAACGAGGCGATCTGCACGAGCAGCGGCGGCAGCCTCAGCCGCTGGAGACCGAGGAGGAGTTCCCGCAGCTCGGTCGTGGAGGCCAGGAGTACGGAGGCGGCGACGCCCAGGGTGCCCTTGGCCAGGACGTTCCAGGCGCCCCACAGGCCGTTGACGCTCAGGGACAGGCCGAGCACCTCGACCCGCTCGCCCTCGGCCACGAACGGCATGAGCACCGCGAACGCGACGAACGGCACCTCGATCAGCAGCCGCTTGAGCAGGAAGGCGGCCGGGACCCGGGCCGCGTACGCCACCGTCGCGAGCAGCAGCGCGTACAGGCCGAAGGCCCACATCGCCTCGCGCGGCGTGGACACCACGACGACCACGAAGGCGAAGACCGCGGCGAGCTTGGTGTGCGGCGGCAGACCGTGCACGGGGGAGTGCCCGTGCCGGTAGAGCCGGTGCGCGTGACCCGCCCCCATGTCAGAGGGTCGTTTCCGTGCTGGTCGGCGACGCGTCGTCGGTGCGGCGCCTGCGCACCGCCCAGAACACGGCGCTGCCCGCGACGACGGTGACGCCCACGCCGATCACGCCCGCGAGGCCGCCGGAGACCCGGGCGTCGGTGATGTCCTCGACGCCGTAGTCGGCGAGCGGGGAGTCGGCGGCCGCGTGCTCCTTCGCCTTCTCGTCGATGCCCTTGTCGGCGGCGACCTTCTCCAGGCCGTCGGGGTTGGCGGAGGCGTAGAAGCTGACGAAGCCGGCCAGGACCAGGGAGGCGACGAGGCCGGTGATCCACACCTTGCGGTGCGAACGGGCGGCGACGGGGGCGGGGACCGGAGCGGGCCCGCTGCCTGGGGCGTCGACTAGCTCGCCGTTCACCCGCAGCTTGAGCCGCTGCTGGAGCCCGCGCGCCCCGTACACCAGGTCCGGGCGTACGGCGATGACGGCGCCGACGGTCAGCGCGGTGATCGCGGCCTCGCCGATGCCGATCAGCACGTGCACGCCGATCATCGCGGTGGCGACCTTGCCGATGGAGACGTCGGTGGTGCCGCCGATCCAGTACAGGAGCGTGAAGGCGAGCGCGGCGGCCGGGACGGAGACGAGCGCGGCGACGAAGGAGGCGACGGTGACCGAGCGGCGGGTGCGCGGCAGCACCTTCACCAGACCCCGGAAGAGGGCGTAGGCGACGACCGTGGTGACGATCGCCATGTCGGTGATGTTCACGCCGAGCGCGGTCAGACCGCCGTCGGCGAAGAGGATGCCCTGCATCAGCAGCACGACGGACACACACAGCACGCCGGTGTAGGGCCCGACGAGGATGGCGGCCAGCGCGCCGCCGAGCAGATGCCCGCTGGTCCCGGCCGCGACCGGGAAGTTCAGCATCTGCACGGCGAAGATGAACGCCGCGACCAGCCCGGCCAGCGGTGCCGTCCGCTCGTCCAGCTCACGGCGCGCGCCGCGCAGGCTGACCGCGATGGCGCCTGCGGCGACGACTCCGGTCACGGCGGAGGTCGGGGCGTTGATGAATCCGTCAGGTACATGCACGGTTCGATGATAGAGACCAGTTGCAACTCGTTCGCAAGAGCGAGGTAAAGGCTGATGTAAGGACGATCTCACATGTGATATCCGGCTCACAGGGCGTGAGCCGGGAAATATGGGACATTGGAGTGGGGGTGGACCCACAGCTTCAACACAGGTGGCAGAGCGTAAGGGGCGACCCCATGTCCGTAGTCGAACAGTACGCACGAGCCCACATCCTCACGGACGGGGACCTCCCCGACCAGGACGACGGCGGAGCGATACCCGTCGTCCTGCGCTACGACCCCGAACTCGACCCCTCGCTGGTGTGCGTCGCCCTGCCCGGCCGGGGCGGCCGTGCGTCCCGCTCCCGCGAGTGGACCTTCTCCCGCGAGCTGCTGGAACAGGGCCTGCGCGCGCCCGCCGGGAGCGGCGAGGTGCGGGTGTGGCCGTGCGGCCGGGTGCAGGCCGTGGTCGAGTTCCACTCCCCGCAGGGCTGTTCGGTGGTCCAGTTCGAGAACAAGGCCCTCATCCGCTTCCTGCGCCGCACCTACGCGGCGACCGCGCAGCCGGTGGCCCACTGAGCCGCGTGACGGGGGTCAGCCGCCCGCCTTGAGCAGCGCCGCGACGATCGGGCCCGCGGTGTCGCCGCCGTGCCCGCCCTGCTGGACCACGCCCGCCGCCGCCAGGTCCCCCCGGTACGCCGTGAACCAGCCGTTGGGCTTCTCCTGCCCGTCGACCTCCGCCGAGCCGGTCTTGGCACCCACGTCACCGCCGACCCCGGCCATGGCCTGCGCCGCGGTGCCGTACGCCGCCGTGTAGGACATCAGCTCGCGCAGCGCGCCCAGCGTCTCGCCGGACATCGTGCGGGAGGCCGTGGCGAGCGCCCGCCCGTCGACGGACGGGGCGACCAGGTACGGCTGGTGGAAGGAGCCCGACTTCACGGTGGCCGAGACCGAGGCCATGTTCAGCGGGTTCATCCGCACCCCGCCCTGGCCGATGAGGGAGGCGGCCATCTGGGCCTTGCTCTGCACCGGGACCCTGCCGTCGAAGGTGGACACGCCGACCGACCAGTTGTTCATGGACAGGCCGAAGACCTCCTTGGCCTGCCTGGTCAGGTCGTCGTCCTTCAGCTCGGGGGCCTGGCTGATGAAGGCGGTGTTGCAGGACCGGGCGAAGCTCGCCTTGAAGGTGCCGTCCTTGATCTCGAACTTGTCGTCGTTCTGGAACTTCCACCCGCCGTATTCGAAGTACTTCGGGCACGGGTGCTTCTCGTTCACGGACGCCAGGTCCTTCTCCAGCAGCATCGAGGCCGTGACGACCTTCATCGTGGAGCCGGGGGCGAGCGAGCCGAGGAAGGCGGTGTTGAAGCCGTGCCCGCCGTTGGCGACCGCGAGGACCTCGCCGGTGGAGGCGCGCAGCAGCACCACCGACGCCCCCTTCTTGCCGTCCACCTGCTTCTCGGCGGCGGCCTGGAGGGCGGGGTCGAGCGTGGTCTTCAGGGTGCCGGGCGTGCCCTTGCTCAGCTCCAGCAGCGTCTTGTCGGCGACTTCGCCCGCGCCGGACTCCTTCGACCCCTTGCCGTCCTCGCCGTCACCGGCCGCCTCGCCGCGCGACACGCGCAGCTCGACGCCGGGGGTGCCGCCGGCCTTCTTGCCGTACTTGTCGCGCAGCCCGTCCAGGACGGTGCCGAGGGACGGGTACTTCGCGGCGGTGATCTCCCCGCCGTCCCGGTCCAGCGCCTTGACCGGCGGATCCCCGGCCTTCCCGGTGACCAGCTTGTCCCCGTCCCGCAACTCCGGGTGCACGACGGCCGCGTGCCAGTCGACGCGGGGCTCGCCGTCGCCCTCTCGTCTCACGACGGTCAGCGCGCTGTCGTACGCCAGCGGCTCGGCCGCCGTCTCGTAGGCGACCGTGGCCTTGACGGAGAAGGGGACCTTCTCCCCGGCCGGGGTGCCCGCGGTGAAGGTGGCGTCCTTGATGCGGGCGTCCTTGGCGTAGCCGGTGAGCAGCGCCTTCGCGGCCTCGGCGTCGTCGGTCGCGGCGGCCGCGCCGGCCACGTCGCCCCGCTGCCAGGCGGTCAGGAACCGCTGGGCGGTGGAGGTGACCTCGGCCGCCGTCAGCGGGCCCGACTTCACCTTCTCCGCGGCCGCCGCGGACTTGGTGCGCGCGTTGTCGTCGCCGGTCTCGCCGCCGCCGTACATCGCGTAGGCACCGAACCCGGCACCGGCCACGACCACCGCGGCCACACTGCCGATCACGGCGGGTTTCGTCCTGCGCCGCTCGGCGGCGGCGCCCCTTCTGCTGCCCACTGCGTCCCGTTCCTCGGTGCGTTCGGTGCCGGTTGCTGCTTACGACCGCGACCACAGTAGGGGCATCGCGGCCGCCGTCCGGTGTCAGCCGCCGACTCGTAGCACATCTGCGACGATCGGCCCGGCCGCGTCACCGCCGTGCCCGCCCTCCTGGACCATGGCCGCCGCCGCGACGTCGTTCCGGAACCCGGTGAACCAGCTGTCGGAGGTGGCTCGTCCGTCGACCTCGGCCGAACCGGTCTTGGCGCCGATGTCGCCGCCGAGCCCGGACATGGCGTTGACGGCGGTGCCCTGGGTGGCGGTGAGCTTCATCATCTGCTTGAGCTGCGAGGCGGTGCCCTGCGGCAGCCCCTTGGCGGTGGCCGGCTCCCGGTCGTCCAGGTCGAACGGCACCAGGTACGGCTGGCGGAACTCACCGGTGATGGCGGTCGCGGTGACCGAGGCCATGTTCAGCGGGTTCATCTGAACCTGGCCCTGCCCGATGGCGTTGGCCGCGCGGTCCGGCCCGCCGGAGGCGGGGACGCTCCCGTCGGAGGAGACGATGCCGGTCTGCCAGTTGTCCTGCCCGAGCCCGAACCGCTCCTGGGCCTCCTCGGTCAACGAGGAGTCGGTGAGCGGCTTCTCGTCGACGAGCTTGATGAAGCCGGTGTTGCAGGAGCGCATGAAGGTGTTGGCGAGCGTGGCGCCCTCGTTGGGCTGCATGCCGGTCAGGTTCTTGAAGGTCTGGCTCTGCCAGGTCGCCGTGTCGGGGCAGGGCGCCGGCCCGTTCATCGAGGTCACACCGTTGTCGATGAGCATGGCGGCGGTGATGATCTTCATGGTGGAACCGGGGGCGACCTTGCCCTGGAACGCGGCGTTGAAGCCGTCTGCCCGGTTGTTCGCCACGGCCAGCACCTCCCCGGTGCTGGGCTTGACCGCGACCACGGAGGACTCGCCGTACCGCTTCACCGCCTTCTCGGCGGCGGCCTGCACGCTCGCGCTGAGCGTCGTCTCGAGCTTCCCGGGCTCCCCCTCGGTCAGCGTCAGCAGCGGGGTGTCCGGCGCGTCCGCGGACGCGTGCCGCACCGCCAGCTCGACACCGGGAGTGCCACCGGCCTTCGAGCCGTACCGCTCCCGCAGCGTGGCGAGGACGGGCCCGAGGGAGGGGTACTTCTCCTTCGTCAGCACGGTGCCGTTGCGCCCGACGGCCTGGATCTGCGGCGTCGCCGACTCCGCGGTGACCAGGGTGTCCCCGTCCTTCAGGTCCGGGTGGACGACGGACGGCTTCCAGTCCACCAGCGCCCGCCCGCTGCTCTCCCCGCGCACCACGGTCAGCGTGCTCTTGTAGCTGAGCGGCTTCGTCGTCCCCTCGTACGACACCTTCGCCTTCACCGTGAACGGCACGGAGGTGCCGGCCGCCGTGCCCGGCGTGATCTCGACGCCGCCGATGTGCGCCTCCGCGCCGTAGGCGGTCAGCAGCGTCCCGGCGACCGAGGCGTTGTTGGTGTACGCAGCGGCCGTCGTCGCGTCGCCCTTCTCCCAGGCCGTGAAGAACTTCTCGCTGGTCTCCGCGACCTCGTCCTTGTCCGGCGGCCCGCTCTTGGTCTCCGACGACCCGGATCCCCCGCCCCCGTCCAGCGCCGACACCACGTTGTAGGCGCCATACCCGGCACCGCCCACCATCACGGCGAACACCCCGCCTATGACGGCAACCTTGACCCCCCTGCCCATCGGCAGTCCCCTCCCCGTCAGACCTTCCGCCCGCCTTCTTGAACGCGTTCAGAAGCAGTTGTGACTGCACCCTATGCGCAGGGAGTGACCAGCGGTACGGGTGTTTCCGTTTGGTGGCCTAAAGGAGATCGAGGGCAGTGCGTACCGGACAAGAGGGCGCGGCGGTCAGAACCCGGCCTCGCCACAGCGAGGCGAGGGGGCTGAACGCACACGGCAGGTTTTGCAAGAGTGGACCGGATACGACCCTGCCGTCCCCGACGCCGAGGCGGATGCGGTTCTCGCTCGTCGTCTCGCGGAGGCCACGGCGGCGTGAGATCTGTCCCTCGTGTGTCCCGGCCGGCTGAGCACCATGCCACCCTCGACGGGTTTGCCTCGGCAGCCCGTAGTCGGCGTCTACGGCTGGAAGCGGTCTCGCCGGACCTTCGACAGGCTGTCGACGAACGCGCTGAAGACCTGGGAAGGAAAGGTGAGGGTCTGACGAGGCACCTTCGAGTCCCGAACGCCCACCCATGAGCCGCCGCTGGCGACCTCGACGCACTCGTTCCCTTCGCCGCCGCTGTAACTGCTCTTGAACCACTTCACGGTTCCGTGCTCGGTCGGAGAAGGCGCTATGCCTGTCATGAGGACGTCTCCTGTCGTGCTCTGGCGACCAGCCGCGACGAGAGGGTGACGTCGGCAGCCTGCGAACGTAGGTAGTCGAACGTCAACTTATAGGCACTGACGTCCTCCGCGTCATCCAGATACACGCCGCGACGGCGCATCTCGATGTACACGACCGCCATGGAGTTGAGCGGCTCCCGTTCGTCGTCACGCCCGAGGATCACGAAGTGCCCGGCCCCGGCGGCGTGCGCACCCGCGCTGAACGGCAAGATCTGGATGTCGACGTTGGGGCTCTCGGCCGTCTCATGAAGGTGTTTGAGCTGCTGGTCCATAACGTCGGTGTTTCCCACGGTCCTGCGAAGCACCGCTTCGTCCAGGACGACCCAGAGATGCAGCGCCGGATCGCGCATAAGGATGGCTTGGCGCTGTATCCGTGCCTCGACCATCCGCTCGATGTTCTCGTTCGAGCTGCGAACCTCCCTGGCCTGATGGATGGCGAGTGCGTACTCCCGCGTCTGCAACAGGCCTGGAATGACCGTGTTCGCGAAGACGTGTTCGTATGCCGCTTGATGCTCGAACGAGACAAGCGGATCCAACCACTCGGGCACCGCGTTGTTGCCGACCCACCATCCGTCGGCCTGCGACTTGGCCACCGCGACGAGGGCGTCACGTTCCTGGGGTGTCGCGTCGCATGCGTCGGCCAGCGCCTTCACCGTTGCCCAGCGGATGCGGGCGCGATCCTGCCATGCCTCGTACCTGCTGACCGTGGTGGTGCTGACGCCCGCGCGGGCTGCCACTTGCGTCTGGGTGAGCCCGCAACGTTCGCGCAGCGAGGTCAGGCCTCGCGCGATCTGCATGCGACCGGCCGGTCCCGTCTGAGTAGCGCTCACGACGCATACCTCTCCACCTGTGAAATGTGCAGCGATCGACAGGCATCGACCAACCGCATCGACCAACGGCCGCGACCTTATGGGCTCTTCTGGAGCCTCGGACGAGGATTCGAGCTTCGTCACCCACATCAGTGAACTCCCTTCATGGGGCAGCCTGCTATGGGATTCCCGTGAGAGTTTTCCCCTGCATTGATCCTCAGAGATGACGAGGGGTTGAAAGCATGGCTGGACTCGCGCGATTTTTGACTCGCTGGCTGTGGGCGGTGGTCCTGCCTCCTGGGCGGGGGCGTCACCGAGCGGGGCGGCGGCCGGGGGCGCGATCCGTCGACATTTCGGCGGGTGCGTCTGCCGCAGCGTCACTGCCTTTCCGTGCCTCCACCGCCGGCCGCCACTGGCACGAGCCCATCGACGGCCTGTCCACTCCCCTCGTCCGCCCCTACCTGACTGCGTATGAGCGCGACGAGAAGATCCGCGTCCAGCGGCTGCGCCGCGACATCCTCTGGTGTGCCACATACGGCGTCGACCTCGACACCCGTGACATCCATGCCTGCCCGGCGGCGGCATCGTGAACGGCGGGAGGGACCGCGTACGGATCCTTCCGTGCCCCGAAGCGCGAGAGCGCACCGCTTTGCTACTCACAGACGGAGACGGGCCTGTTTCCCGGCTCGCAGACCGCATGGAAGCGGTGCAGCTCGGCTTGGGTGAGCGGTTGCTCGGCAAGGTCCGGGAAACGCTGGGAGAGCAGCGGACGAGCGCCAGGGAACTCCGTCTCCTCACCCATCAGTTGGCGGACGCGCTCACGGATGCCCTGGTTATCGCCGAGTACCGTGGTGCTCGACTCAGGGAATCGGAACCCGGCCCGGTGGACGAAACCTCACCGGCGCTTCGCGCGTACGGCATGCTCACGCTCCCCGGCAGGGACCTCGCCTCCGCCCGTACCGCACGGTACTACGTCCGTGACACGTGCCGGTCGTGGAGTCTGTCGGCGGACACGACGGACGATCTCGTGGCCATCACGGGCGAACTGGTGGCCAACGCCCTGGAGCACACGGACAGCCGTACCGTCGCGATCACCTGTGCCCTGACTGCCGATACCGCCGCGGTGGGCGTGACCGACGACGGCAGGAGCGGCGGCATGCCGGTGATCTCCGCGTCGACCGGTGAGCCCGAGGGGGAGCGCGAAGCTGGTCGAGGGCTGCTGATCACCGGTGCGCTGGCCTCCCGGTGGGGGACACGGCGAACGGGCCAAGGGCTGACGGTCTGGGCGGAGGTCGCCGTCGAGGCCGGTGCGGATACGCCGGTCGGTTCCGGGCGGCGGAAATCGTAGCGGTCCTCGGCGAAGCCTCTTATCAAGCGGGTGGAACCCGGCGGGCAGGGACTTCGAAGACGACTTCGCGGCCGTCCTCCTCGTCCCACTGCTCTCCGACCTCCACGAAGCCGAGGCCCGCGATCGTGGCCAGGGATGCCACGTTGTCGGGGCTTATCGCCGCCCGCACGGTGGTCACCGCGGGTTCGGCCGCTGCTCGGCGGAGCAACTCGATCAGCGTGGAGCGGGCGTATCCCTGGCGACGGAAGTCGGGGGCGATGAAGTAGCCGATCTCGACCATGCCGACCTCGTCCGGCGGCCCGTGGAAGCCCGCGTGCCCGACGACGAGACCCCTGTCGCCCACGACCGCCTGCCGCACCATCCACCGCGCGTGTCCGGGGTCGGCGGCCATCTGATCGAGCCGGAACCGCCACAGCCACCGTGCTGCGTCGGTCACGAAATACTCGGTCAGCGAAACCCCGGCCACTCTCCCGGCTTCAGGCAGGTCACCGTCGAGCAGAGCAGACATCGCCCCGCCCGCCAGCTCGACGAAACGTACACACTTCGGGCCGATACTGAGTTCTTCCGCAAGTGTGCGAGCCTGGCTGGGACCCCACGCAGACTTGCGGCCCGCCCCCTTGATGCTGGTATCAAGGAAGCAGGCCGTTTACCTGGCTGGGTCGATCGCAGGACTTGCTAGATATTTCGCAAGCTGGTGACTGCATAGATCTTGCGTTCGCGGCCGCCAGCGAATTGTACCTTAGTGACCTCGACTTCGGCTTCCACTCGCTTGTTAAAGAATTCATGCAGAAGGGGGGTCAGCTCTTCATCTGTGCTAGCGCGGATGAGTTCCCCGCCGTCGGATCGAATCTCCACCTTGCCGTTGAATGAACTAGCCGCCCCCAGCCATCCTGTAATGGTTACAGTTTCCGATTCAGTGAATTCGCTAACCTCGCAGAGGTATCGGACTCGCTGTACTCCCGAGGGACTCCAGTCGCTCCGTCTTACTTGACCGCCCTGGGTGTGCCAGGCGACTCGCAGCCCCACGCTCGCTTCGCTTAGGCCTGAAGTCAGTGCGCCGATGTGCTTGAGGGCCCGTTGTCCGAGCGGTACAAGCTGTTCCGCCAGCATGTCATTGGTTTGGCTTGGCCCTTCCGAGAGATCCACGATGTCGAGTACCGTGTCTACGGCGTCATCGAGGACCGTGCGGGTTTCTCTTTGAAGGTCAGGGAAGAGGCTATTCTCTGCCAAGTCAGGCTCGGGTCCATAAATGGTCAAACCGAAAGAAGAGGGAAAGACTGTAGCTGCTCTGAGAGCTGTCGCGTCTCGAATGTCGCGCGGGATGGAAGCAAAGCTGGTGGGTTTTCCAGTAAGGGCCTGAGCGACGGCGGCGACGGACTCTTGCAGGTGCGTCAGGAACGGACCGAGCGTCGAAACGGGAATCGTGTGTTCGGCCGTAGTCGCGCCTGTTAGGGCTACGTCAAGGCGGCGGCGCTCGATCTCTTCCTGCTCAACGTTCAGAGCCTGAAAAAGACGTCTCCGCTGACGTGCAGAGAACTCTGCTGGTGTACTCGGTGCACCGTGTCCTTGATGCGGCGTGGCACTGCGAGCCCGCCGCATCCAGGCTCGAAGGGCACGCTTGTCGGAAGGGTCGGGCATGGGCGCGTGTGACGTCACAGTCGCACCTCCACATAACCGCGCCGCATCTCACCCGGCAGGTCGCCGACTGAGTCAGCCTTTGTGCACTGCCACACTTCATCGTAGAGGCCAAGGTCTCTGTAAGAGTCCCCTTCCCTTGGGCGGAGAAGGCTAGGAACCATCTGGGAGACGGGTACTCGCTTGGGGAGACGTAGCAACAGAGCGTCAACGCGCATGTTGTGATCCACGCACCAGCCGCGCAGCGTGACGTCATCCAGGTAGGAGAGAGCTTCCGCGTCCAAGCGGTCGAAGACCTCGGCGCGCACTAGGTAGGTGACGTCCACGTCACTTGGGTCGGGCTTGCGCGAGACGAAGCTACCTCCTACCCACATGCGACTGATCTCCCCTGTCCATGCCTCGACGATGGCGCGATGCTGGGTCCATTCTTCCCAGATCGCCTGCCTGATCGCAGACCCTGTGGACGCGACGAACTCGTCGTGCATCTGTTCCAATGACATGGCGTAACGGCCCGGCGGCAGCAACTCCGTGACCAGGTCGGGCTCTGGCAGGTAACTCGTACTCAAGCGCACGACCCCCCTCACTCATGATCGGCCTTGCGATGCTACTGGGGATGAGTCGCCTTTAGCCCTGACTCGGTGCATCTCGGCCGTCTCCGGGCCGTACGCGGGGAGGCCAGCGACGACCGCCAACGACCCACATCGAGCGTCGGGGCACGGTATGACGCCGTGCCCCCATGACGGATCTGCCCAGCTAGACCCACGTGTCCAGCCACATCCGCGATCTCCACTCCTCCATCGGGATCGCCGTGCCCGTGTACAGGGGCCAGAAGTAGATGAAGTTCCACGCGATGAGGAGGACCAGGACGCCCGCTCCCGTCGCGCCCGCCACTCTGCGGGTGTCGGTGCAGCCCGGGCGGCCGATGATCGCGCCCAGGAGCATCGCCACCGCCAGGCAGAGGAAGGGGAGGAAGACCACGGCGTAGAAGAGGAAGATCGTGCGCTCCTGGTACATGAACCAGGGGAGGTAGCCGGCCGCGACGCCGCAGGCGATGGCGCCCGCGCGCCAGTCGCGGCGGAAGAGCCAGCGCCACAGGACGTACAGGAGGGCGAAGCAGCCCACCCACCACAGCAGGGGGGTGCCCAGGGCCAGGACCTCGCGGGCGCACTTCTCGCCCGCGTCCACCGGGCAGCCGTCCGAGCCCGCCGACGGGGACTCGTAGAAGTAGGAGACCGGGCGGCCCAGGACGATCCAGCTCCACGGGTTCGACTGGTAGGTGTGCGGCGAGGTCAGGTGGGTGTGGAATTCGAGGACCTGGGTCTCGTAGTGCCACAGGCTGCGCCACCAGTCGGGGAAGAGCCACGACCAGGAGCTGTTCGCGCCGTCCTTCGTGGCCCAGTCGCGGTAGTAGCCGCCGGTGCCGTCGGAGGGGGAGAGGATCCAGCCGAGCCACGAGAGGAGGTACGTGGCCAGGGCGACCGGGACGGTGGAGAGGAAGGCCCGGCCCAGGTCGTGGCGGAGTACGGCGCGGTAGGGGTGGTGGGCGCCCGCGACGCGGCGGGAGCCGACGTCCCACAGTACCGCCATCACGCAGAAGGCCGCCATGATGTAGAGGCCGTTCCACTTGGTGGCCGCCGCCAGGCCCAGCATCAGGCCCGCCGTCAGGCGCCAGGGGCGCCACCCGAGGCGGAGGGTCTGAGCGACGTGCGCGTCGGGGCGGACGCGGCCGTCCTCGTCCACCGGGAGTGCGGCGGCGAGTCTCGAACGGGCCTTGTCGCGGTCGACGACCAGGCAGCCGAAGGCGGCCAGCACGAAGAACATCAGCACGCTGTCCAGCAGCGCGGTGCGGCTCATCACGAAGTGCAGGCCGTCCAGCGCCATCAGCGCGCCCGCCAGGCATCCCAGGAACGTGGAGCGGAACAGGCGGCGGCCGATCCGGCACAGCAGCAGCACCGAGAGCGTGCCGAGCAGCGCCGTCATGAAGCGCCAGCCGAACGGGTCGAAGCCGAACAGAAGTTCCCCGAGGCCGATGACGTACTTGCCGACCGGCGGGTGGACGACGTACGCCGCGTCGGTCGGGATCGGGACGTCGCCGCCGCTGTTCAGGATGAGGTCGTTGGCGTTCTTGTCCCAGTTGACCTCGAAGCCGCGGTGGATCAGCGCCCACGCGTCCTTCGCGTAGTACGTCTCGTCGAATATCACCGCCTTCGGGCTGCCCAGGTTCCAGAACCGCAGCACCCCCGCGAGCAGCGCCACCAGCAGCGGCCCGCCCCACGCCGACCAGCGGATCATCCGGTCGGCGAGCGGCTTCGACAGGCCCAGGAAGACCCACAGGCGCGGGCTCGGGCTCGTGTACGGCGGCACCAGCCGGTCGCGGACGTCGCCGGTCGCGGGCCCCGCCGGGTAGCCGAAGCGGCGCAGCCGCTGCTGCCAGGTGGGCCGCTCGTCGTGCGGGGCCTGGTCGTGCAGGGTGTCCGTGGAGGACGCGGTACTGGTCACCGCGCCATCGTAGGGAACCGCGCTGTGCACGTCCCGTGCATGGCCCTCCCGGGTGCGGATACGTTCCCCTTCCGGGAGGACTGGGAGGATGGAGGCGTGACTGGAACCCTTGTACTCGCGGGCACCCCCATCGGCGACGTCCGGGACGCCCCGCCCCGGCTCGCCGCGGAACTGGCCGGCGCGGACGTCGTCGCCGCCGAGGACACCCGGCGGCTGCGCAGGCTCACCCAGGCGCTCGGCGTCGCCCCCGCGGGGCGTGTCGTGTCGTACTTCGAGGGCAACGAGTCCGCCCGTACGCCCGAGCTGGTGGAGGAGCTGGCCGGGGGAGCGCGGGTGCTGCTGGTCACCGACGCCGGGATGCCGTCGGTGTCCGACCCGGGGTACCGGCTGGTCGCCGCCGCCGTCGAGCGCGGCGTGCGCGTCACCGCCGTCCCCGGGCCGTCCGCGGTGCTGACCGCGCTGGCCCTGTCGGGGCTGCCGGTCGACCGGTTCTGCTTCGAGGGCTTCCTGCCCCGCAAGGCCGGCGAGCGGCTGACCCGGCTGCGCGAGGTCGCCGAGGAGCGCCGGACCCTCGTCTACTTCGAGGCCCCGCACCGCCTCGACGACACCCTCGCCGCCATGGCCGAGGTCTTCGGCGCCGACCGGCGGGCCGCCGTCTGCCGGGAGCTGACCAAGACGTACGAGGAGGTCAGGCGCGGGGGGCTGGGCGAGCTGGCCGCGTGGGCCGGTGAAGGGGTGCGGGGCGAGATCACCGTCGTCGTGGAGGGGGCGCCGGACAAGGGGCCCGAGGAGGTCGGCGCCGAGGAGCTGGTGCGCCGGGTGCGGGTGCGCGAGGAGGCGGGGGAGCGGCGCAAGGAGGCGATCGCCGCGGTCGCCGCCCAGGTGGGGGTGCCCAAGCGGGAGGTGTTCGACGCGGTGGTGGCGGCGAAGAACGCGGAGAAGAACCCCGGGAACCGAGGGCATCCATAGGGCCGCCCTTGACCCGTCCCTGACCTTGCGGGCGCTCCTGCCAAGGACAGCTCAAATCGGCTAAAACACTCGGCAGCGCCTGGTGCTTTCCCGCTGGTGGAGGAGTCCACTGGAGGAAGGAGCAGAACGAACCAAGGAGCCGGGATGAGCATGAGTGAGAGCGCCGTGCGGACCGGAGTGCATGCAGGTGCCACCGCCGTCGTCCACGAGTCGTACTCGTTCGCCTGCATGCGCTGCGGGCACGGCTGGGAGCAGTCGTTCGAGATCGAGCACCACACCGACGCCGACGGCCGCGAGTTCGTGCTCTACGTCGCGGACGGCCGGGTCGTGCCCTCCCCGCTGACCCGGCCGACCTGCGCCACCTGCGACAGCCACGTCGTACGGATCCTGCGTCCGGGCCGGGTGGCCTCGGTGCGCGGCGCCACCCACACCGTCCACCGGGTGCCACCGGCCGGCCCCCTCGAGGTGCCGCTGGTGCCCGAGGAGCCGGGACCGGGAGCGCCGGGACTGTCCGGCGAACGCCGGCCCTGGCACCTGGCCGACCTCCTGCACGCCCTCCACCTCCACCGCAGGGCGAGCTAGCCGACCCACGGGGGCGCTCGGGGAGCTTTCGTAGGATCGGGGTATGCCTTCGAACGCCTCCGGCCGGTCCGACAAGAACGGCGCGCCCCCGCTCCCCGAGCCCCTCCGGGTCCCGGTCGCCGACTCGCACACCCACCTCGACATGCAGTCCGGCACGGTCGAGGAGGCACTCGCCAAGGCCGCGTCGGTCGGTGTCACGACCGTCGTCCAGGTCGGCTGCGACCTCGCGGGGTCCCGCTGGGCGGCCGAGACCGCGGCGGCGCACGACGCCGTCCACGCCACCGTCGCCCTGCACCCGAACGAGGCGCCGCGCATCGTGCACGGGGACCCCGACGGCTGGTCCCGGCAGGGGGCGCGCGAGCCCGGCGGGGACCCGGCCCTCGACGACGCCCTCGCGGAGATCGACCGGCTCGCGGCGCTGCCGCAGGTCAAGGGCGTCGGCGAGACGGGTCTTGACCACTTCCGCACCGGCCCCGAGGGCAAGGAGGCCCAGGAGCGCTCCTTCCGCGCCCACATCGAGATCGCCAAGCGGCACGGCAAGACCCTCGTCATCCACGACCGCGACGCCCACACCGACGTCCTGCGCGTCCTGAAGGAGGAGGGCGCCCCCGAGCGCACCGTCTTCCACTGCTACTCCGGCGACGCCGAGATGGCGGAGATCTGCGCCCGCGCCGGGTACTACATGTCCTTCGCCGGCAACGTCACCTTCAAGAACGCCCAGAACCTGCGCGACGCCCTCGCCGTGGCCCCGCCGGAGCTGGTCCTGGTGGAGACCGACGCGCCGTTTTTGACGCCGGTGCCCTACCGGGGGCGGCCGAACGCGCCCTACCTGGTGCCGGTCACGGTGCGTGCCATGGCGGACGTGCGGGGCGTCGACGAGGACACCCTGGCCACCGCCCTCGCCGCGAACACGGCCCGCGCCTTCGGCTACTGACACGCTGAGTAGTCGTGCCGCTTGGGAGAGTGACCGGCGCTCCGCTAGGTTCTGGGGGCCCGATCGGGACCCCTGGAGCGTGTGGGTGTGAGCAGAACGCAGTTCGAGCCGGCCGAGGCGCACGAGTACCTCGCACCGTACGACGTGCACAGCGCGCCGACCCTGCCCTACGGCTACGGCTACGGCTACGGCTACGGCGGCGACCCCTGCCCGGCCGCGCCGCCCGTTCACGAGCCGCCCGTTCACGAGCCGACCGCGCCCGCGCTGCCCCGGCAGGGCGACGGACGGTCCGAGCGCCGGCGCCGGGCGCGGTACGCGGGGCGCGCGGACACCTCCCTGCGCCGGCTGCTGCCGCGGGCGCTGGTGGTGGCCTTCCTCGCGGGCGGCACCACCGCGTTCGTCGCCAAGGACAAGGCGGTCGAGCTGACCGTCGACGGCAGCCCGCGCACGCTGCACACCTTCGCCGACGACGTGACCGAACTGCTCGCCGAGGAAGGTGTCCAGGTGGGCGCCCACGACGTGATCGCACCCGCCCCCGGCACCCCGCTGACCAGCGGCGAGGACGTCACCGTCCGCCACGGGCGGCCCGTGCTGCTCACCCTCGACGGTCACCGTCGCCAGGTGTGGACGACCGCGGGGACGGTGGCGGGGGCGCTGCGGCAGCTCGGGGTGCGCACGCAGGGCGCGTACCTGTCCACCGGGCCCTCCCGGCGCATCGGCCGCGAGGGCCTCGCCCTGGTGGTGCGCACCGAGCGGGTGGTGACCGTGATGGCGGACGGCCGGACCCGCACCGTCCGCACCAACGCCGCGACCGTGCGGGAGGTCGTCGAGGAGGCCGGCGTCACCCTGCGCGGCGAGGACACCACGTCCGTCCCCGCGGCCGGCTTCCCGCGCGACGGGCAGACCGTCACGGTGCTGCGGATCACCGGGTCCCAGGAGGTCCGCGAGGACCCGATCCCCTTCGACGAGCGCCGGGCCGAGGACGCCTCCCTCTTCCGGGGCACCGAGGTCGTCCAGGAGGCGGGCCGGCCCGGGCTGCGCCGCACCACGTACGCCCTGCGCACCGTCAACGGCGTCCGGCAGAAGCCGCGCCGTCTGCGCACCGAGGTGGTCCGCGAGCCCAGCCCGCGCGTCGTGCGGGTCGGCACCCGGCCCCGGCCGGCCTCCGTCCACGGCGCCGACCACCTGAACTGGCAGGGCCTGGCCGCCTGCGAGTCCGGCGGCCGCCCGGACGCCGTCGACCCGTCCGGGACCTACGGCGGGCTCTACCAGTTCGACTCCGCCACCTGGCACGACCTCGGCGGCACGGGCCGCCCCGAGGACGCGTCGGCCGCGGAGCAGACGTACCGGGCGCAGAAGCTGTACGTGCGCAGCGGCGCCGACGCCTGGCCGCACTGCGGCGCCCGGCTGCGGGACTGAGGCGAGACCGGGACGCCCGGCCGCGGGACCGAGGCGAGACCGGGGCGCCCGGCCGCGGGACCGAGGCCCGACCGGGGCGCCCGGCTGCGGGCGCGTGGGGCCCACGCGCCCCCGGCTACCCTTGCGGGGTGAGCAGCCCCACCCCCGACGCCCTCCTGGGTCCCGCCGACGTCCGCGAACTCGCGGCGGCCCTCGGCGTACGCCCCACCAAGCAGCGCGGCCAGAACTTCGTCATCGACGCCAACACGGTCCGCCGTATCGTCCGCACCGCCGAGGTACGCCCCGACGACGTGGTGGTCGAGGTGGGGCCGGGTCTCGGCTCGCTCACCCTGGCCCTGCTGGAGGCCGCCGACCGGGTCACCGCCGTCGAGATCGACGACGTGCTCGCCGGTGCCCTGCCCGCCACCGTCGCCGCCCGCATGCCGCAGCGCGCCGACCGGTTCGCGCTCGTGCACTCCGACGCGATGCACGTCACCGAGCTGCCGGGCCCCGCGCCGACCGCGCTCGTCGCGAACCTCCCCTACAACGTCGCCGTGCCCGTCCTCCTCCACATGCTCGACACCTTCCCGGGCATCGAGCGGACCCTCGTCATGGTGCAGAAGGAGGTCGCCGACCGGCTGGCCGCCGGGCCCGGCTCGAAGGTGTACGGCGTGCCGTCCGTGAAGGCGAACTGGTACGCGGAGGTCAAGCGGGCCGGGTCCATCGGCCGCAACGTCTTCTGGCCCGCGCCCAACGTCGACAGCGGGCTCGTGTCACTCGTCCGGCGCAGCGAGCCGTTGAAGACCACCGCGTCCAAGGCCGAGGTCTTCGCCGTCGTCGACGCCGCGTTCGCCCAGCGCCGCAAGACCCTGCGGGCCGCGCTCGCCGGGTGGGCCGGATCGGCCGCCGCCGCCGAGGCCGCGCTCGTCGGCGCGGGCGTGTCGCCGCAGGCGCGCGGAGAGGCCCTGACCGTGGAAGAGTTCGCGCGTATCGCCGAGCACAAGCAGCAGCAGGAAGCCAGGGAGTGACGAGCAAGTGAGCGTGACGGTCCGCGTCCCCGCCAAGGTCAACGTCCAGCTCGCGGTCGGCGCCGCCCGCCCCGACGGCTTCCACGACCTGGCCAACGTCTTCCTCGCCGTCTCCCTGTACGACGAGATCACCGCCACCCCGGCCGCCGACGGGCTCCGCGTCACCTGCGAGGGGCCCGACGCCGACCAGGTCCCCCTGGACCGCACCAACCTCGTGGCGCGCGCGGCCGAGGCGCTGGCCGCGCGGTACGGCCGCGCACCCGACGTCCACCTCCACATCGCCAAGGACATCCCCGTCGCCGGCGGCATGGCGGGCGGCAGCGCCGACGGCGCGGGCGCGCTGCTCGCCTGCGACGCCCTGTGGGGCACCGGCGCCTCCCGCGAGGAGCTGCTCGAGATCTGCGCCGGGCTGGGCAGCGACGTGCCGTTCAGCCTGGTCGGCGGGGCCGCGCTGGGCACCGGCCGGGGGGAACGGCTGACGGAGCTGGAGGTGGGGGCCGACTTCCACTGGGTGTTCGCGCTGGCCGCGCGGGGACTGTCCACGCCGGCCGTCTTCCGCGAGTTCGACCGGCTGGGGGAGGGCCTGGACATTCCCGAGCCGGCCGCCGACCAGGCGGTGCTCGACGCCCTGGCCAAGGGCGACGCCGCCGCGCTCGCCGTCGCCGTCTCCAACGACCTCCAGCCCGCCGCGCTCTCCCTCTTCCCCGAGCTGTCCGACACCCTCGCCGCGGGACGGGCGGCCGGAGCGTTGGCGGCCCTGGTCTCGGGCTCGGGGCCGACGACGGCCTTCCTCGCGACCGACGCCGGGTCCGCCTCCGACATCGCGGGGGTGCTGCGGGCCTCGGGGACCTGCCGGGACGTGCGTACGGCGGTGGGGGCGGCGGCGGGGGCCACGGTCCTGGACTGAGGCTCACGGCGGCCGGACTACCCTGGAGGGTCGAGCGATCCCCCAGGCAGGAGAGAAATGGCCGTCAATCTGGTCAATGTCGAGAACGTCAGCAAGGTGTACGGCACCCGTGCACTCCTCGACGGCGTGTCCCTCGGCGTCTCCGAGGGCGACCGCATCGGTGTCGTCGGGCGCAACGGCGACGGCAAGACGACCATGATCCGGATGCTGGCCCGGCTGGAGGAGCCCGACACCGGGCGGGTCACCCACTCCGGCGGCCTGCGGCTCGGCGTGCTCACCCAGCACGACTCCCTCGACCCCGCCGCCACCGTCCGGCACGAGGTCATCGGCGACATGGCCGACCACGAGTGGGCGGGCAACGCCAAGGTCCGGGACGTGCTGACCGGGCTGTTCGGCGGGCTCGACATGCCGGGGTTCCCGCAGGGGCTCGACACCGTGATCGGTCCGCTCTCCGGTGGTGAGCGACGCCGGATCGCGCTGGCCAAGCTGCTCATCGAGGAGCAGGATCTCGTCGTCCTCGACGAGCCCACCAACCACCTCGACGTCGAGGGCATCGCCTGGCTCGCCGGGCATCTGCGCGAGCGGCGGTCCGCCCTCGTGTGCGTCACCCACGACCGGTGGTTCCTCGACCAGGTCTGCACCCGCATGTGGGACGTGCAGCGCGGCGACGTCTACGAGTACGAGGGCGGCTACTCCGACTACGTCTTCGCCCGCGCCGAGCGCGAGCGCATCGCCGCCACCGAGGAGACCAAGCGGCAGAACCTGGTCCGCAAGGAGCTGGCCTGGCTGCGGCGCGGGGCGCCCGCGCGGACGTCCAAGCCCCGCTTCCGCGTCGAGGCCGCCAACGAGCTGATCGCCGACGTGCCGCCGCCCCGGGACAGCAGCGAGCTGATGAAGTTCGCCTCCTCCCGGCTCGGCAAGACCGTGTTCGACCTGGAGGACGTCACCGTCCAGGCCGGGCCCAAGGTGCTGCTCAAGCACGTCACCTGGCAGCTCGGCCCCGGCGACCGCATCGGCCTGGTCGGGGTCAACGGCGCGGGCAAGACCTCCCTGCTGCGGGCCATGGCCGAGGCCGCCCGCAGCGAGGGCGAGCGGCAGCCGGCGGGCGGGCAGGTGCGGGTCGGCAGGACCGTCAAGCTGGCGTACCTGTCGCAGGAGGTCGCCGAGCTGGACCCGGACTGGCGGGTGCTGGAGGCCGTGCAGCGCGTCCGCGAGCGCGTCGACCTCGGCAAGGGCCGCGAGATGACCGCCGGGCAGCTGTGCGAGACCTTCGGCTTCGGGAAGGAGAAGCAGTGGACGCCGGTCGGGGACCTGTCCGGCGGTGAGCGGCGGCGGCTCCAACTGCTGCGGCTCCTCATGGACGAGCCCAACGTCCTCTTCCTCGACGAGCCCACCAACGACCTCGACATCGAGACCCTGACCCAGCTGGAGGACGTCCTCGACGGCTGGCCCGGTTCGATGATCGTCATCTCCCACGACCGGTTCTTCGTCGAGCGGACCACCGACCGGGTCTTCGCCCTGCTCGGCGACGGCGCGCTGCGCATGCTGCCGCGCGGCATCGACGAGTACCTGGAGCGGCGCCGGCGCATGGAGGAGTCCGCCGCGTCCAGCGCCCCGGCCGTGGCGGCCAAGCCCGCCGCCGCCGTGCCCGAGAAGAGCGCCGCCGACGTGCGGGCCGCCAAGAAGGAACTCCAGAAGATCGAGCGGCAGCTGGACAAGGTCTCCGAGAAGGAGACCAAACTGCACGCCCGGATCGCCGAGAACGCGACGGACTTCGCGAAGGTGGCGGAACTGGACGCCGAGCTGCGCGAGCTGACGGGACAGCGCGACGAGCTGGAACTGCGCTGGCTGGAACTGGCCGAGGACGCCTGAGCCACCGCGTGCGCCGGGCGCGCGGGTGATGTAAAGGGCGCGTGAAGGCTCGTAACAGTGGCATCACGGGCCGGTCCTCCCTTGGGAACAGCGGTGGACGCGGCCCGGTGGGCGGTTGGCCGCGGGTGATAGAAAGGCCGTCCGAGGACTGTCCCAGGACGGTCCGAGGCTTGTGGAACGATCGCCGTAGACGACTCCGGGGCCAGCGCGTGACCCGGGGCGTGGCTAAAAATCAGTGAGTAATAAGGGGGAACGCGCTGATGAGCCAGCCGCCGAATCAGCCGCCGCAGCCGGGTGGCTTCGGAGCACCGCAGGACCCGCCGCCGGGAGGTTTCGGGGCACCGACCCCGCCGCCCCCGCAGGGGCCGCCGTCCGGTCCGCCGCCGCAGCAGCCGGGGTACGGGTATCCGCAGCAGCAGCCGGGCCAGCCCGGTCAGCCCGCCCAGCCGCAGCAGCCCGGGCCGTACGGTCAGCAGCCCGGACCGTACAACTCCGGGCCGTACGCCGCCCAGCCGCAGCAGCCGGGGCCGTACGGCCAGCAGCCCGGCTACGGCTATCCGCAGCAGCAGTACCCCGGCGCCCCCGGCGTTCCCGGTACGCCGCCGCCCGGCGGCCCCGGGTCCCGCAACCCCTTCAAGGGCAAGCCCGCCCTCGCCATCGGCGCGGCCGTCGCGGCCCTGCTCGTCATCGGCGGCAGCGTGTGGGCGGTCACCGCGAGCGGCGGTGACGACAAGAAGGACAAGAAGCCCGTCGTCGCCAAGACCGACGACCCCAAGCCCTCCGGCTCCAAGGGCGGCGCCCCGGTCGACCCCGGTGACGGCAGCGGCGACGGCGGCGAGGACCCCGAGAACCTCAACGAGGGCCGCCAGGCCGGCGAGTCCAAGGTGCTCTGGTACAAGGAGGCGCCCGACGCCCCCGGTTCCGGTGCCGACGCCAACGGCATGTGGATCACCGACAAGGCGGCGGTGAAGGCGGCGTACAAGCAGGTCTTCGCCTACAACGTCGGCGACGGCAAGCCCGCCTGGGAGCCGATCGCCTTCCCGGAGAAGATCTGCGCGGTCACCCCCGAGAAGACGGCCGACGACAAGATCGTCGTCGCCTACATGAGCGGCTCCAGCGACCGCGCCAAGTGCAACAAGCTCCAGGAGATCGACCTCGCCACCGGCCAGAAGGGCTGGTCCGAGGAGGTCGCCGACGGCGACCTGTTCGACTCCACGCTCTCCCTCGAACTCTCGCTCAGCGGCAACACCATGATGGTCGGCCGCTCCCAGTCCGGCACCGCCTACGACGTCAAGAGCGGCAAGAAGCTGTACGAGAAGAAGAAGTACGGCGACGCCTGCTTCCCCGCCGGGTTCGCGGGCAGCGCGAACAAACTCGTCCAGGTCGCCTCCTGCGGCGCCGGCGGCAACAACGCGCACGACGAGCTCCAGGGCCTCGACCCGAAGACCGGCAAGGTCCTGTGGACCTACAAGTACGAGAAGGGCTGGCGGATCGCCCGCGCCTACTCCGTCGACCCGCTGGTCGTGTACGCCACCAACGAGGACAAGAAGGTCTGGAACATCTCCTCCTTCACCTCCGGCGGCAAGGTCCAGGAACAGGTCGGCGTCGACGAGGACTTCGCCCCCGAGTGCGGCTGGGCCATCCTCGAACGCGACCTCCAGGGCTGCACGGGCGTGGCCGTCGCCGCGGGCACCCTCTACCTGCCGACCGAGGCGACCAGCGGCGCCAACGAGATCGTCGCGATCAACCTCACCACCGGCAAGGAGAAGTGGCGCACCAAGTCCCCCGCGGACGAGTCGATGATGCCGCTGAAGGTCGAGGGCGACCAGCTCATCGCGTACGTCCAGCCGTCCTACGACGCGGGCGGTCAGGTCGTGTCCATCCCGACCGGCGGCAGCAGCCACAAGCCGGCGAAGCTGCTGCAGAACCCGCAGGGCGTCGCGGACATCGAGAACAGCTTCTACTCCAAGGACATCGACTGGGTCGACGGGCGGTTCTTCATCTCCAGCACCCGCCTGACCGGGAACGACGAGTCGAAGGAGAAGTTGATGCTCGCCTACGGCAAGTGACCTCTTCTCTCTCTGCCTTCTCCGTCTTCTCCGTCTTCTCTTTCGCCGTCGTTGTTTCGCGGTTCGTTCCGTCTTCGTCGTCTCCGCTCTCCGAGGTACTCACGTCATGACCCAGCCGCCTCCCCCGCCGCCCAACCAGCCCCCGCAGGGGGGCGGGTTCGGCCCGCCGCAGAACCAGCCGCCGCAGCCGCCGCAGCCGTCGGTGCCGCAGACTCCGCCGCAGGCGCCCGCGGCTCCGGCCACTCCGCCGGCGGGGCCGCCGCCGCAGCAGCCGGGGTACGGGTATCCGCAGTCGCCGCCGCAGGCCCAGCCCGGGTACGGGTACCCGGGGCAGCCCGGTCAGCCCGGGTACGGCTATCCGCAGCCGGCCACCATGCCCATGCAGCCGCAGGCCGCGGGGTCGGGCGGTGGCCGGAAGATCAACGCGCAGGTCGCGATCATCGTGTCCGCCGTCGTCGCGATCGCCCTGATCATCGGCGGCGGGGTCTGGTACGCCGGTTCCTCCGACGACGGGGGCAAGGACGACACCGCCGGCTCCAGCGGCGGCACGGGTGGCGACGGCGGTACGGACCAGAAGGGCGGCGACGGCGGCAAGACCTCCGGCGGCGAGGAGAAGGCGCCCTCCGACCCGGCCGCCAAGGTGCTCTTCCAGGTCCCGATGCCCGCGGTGAGCAAGGAGGACGACAGCGTCGTCGTCTCCGGCTCGTGGCTCACCGACAAGGTGTACGCCAAGAGCGGCATCGCCGAGGTCAACGGGTACGACCCCGCCAAGGGCAGCAAGAAGTGGACGATCAAGCTGGCCGGCCCCGTGTGTGCCGTCACCCGGCACGTCACCGACGACAACAAGACGGTGATCGTCCACCAGCCGGCCATGCCGACCAAGGCCGAGCCCTCGCACGGCTGCACCCAGGTCGCGGTCCTCGACCTGGACGCCGGGAAGAAGGTGTGGACGAAGTCGGCCGGCGAGGGGCCGATCTCCTTCGACAACGTCACGATCAGCGGTGACACCGTCGCCGCGGGCAGCAGCGACGGCGGCGTCGCCTTCGACATCGCCAAGGGCGACATCCTCTGGTCCCCGAAGACGACCGACACCTGCTACGACGCGGGCTACGGCGGCGGCGAGAAGCTGGTCGCGGTGCGCAAGTGCGGGTCGTACGACGCCCGTCAGTTGAACATCCAGACCATCGACCCGAAGAGCGGGAAGGTGATCACCGAGTACAAGATGGCCAAGGGCATCGAGTACGCGGGCGTCGTGTCGACGAACCCGCTGGTCGTGGCCGCCGACGTCGGTGACTCCGCCGGGGACGGCAGCGGCATCTCGGACTTCTTCTCCATCGACAACAAGACCGGCAAGCTGCTCACCCGCATCTCGGCGCCCGGCGACCAGTTCGCGGCGCGCTGCGACAGCATCACCAAGACCGAGAGCTGCAACGGGCTCGCGGCCGGCAACGGCAAGCTGTACATCGCGACCGAGGAGCACGAGGGCGGGGGCGAGTCGTACAGCCGGGCCAACGAGGTCGTCGCCTTCGACCTGACCACCGGGAAGCAGACCGGTCAGCGCGCGGACTCGGGCGAGGACTACACGATCACCCCGCTGCGCATGGACGGCGGCAACGTGATCGCCTACAAGCGCCCGCCGTACGACAAGGGCGGTCAGGTCGTGAGCATCGACGGAGCGACGTTCAAGCAGACCACGCTGCTGGAGAACCCGGCGACGGAGGCGGTGCGGGACGTGGAGTCCAGCATGTCGCCGGACTACTCCGAGCTGATCTACTCGCAGGGGCGTCTGTTCATGTCGCAGGTGTACGCCAGCGAGCCGACGAGCGCGGACGAGAAGGAGTACCTGGCGATCGGGTTCGGCACGAGCGGGTGACGCCGTAGGTGTCCCCCGGGTGACCCGTTCCGGCCCCGTCCCTGTCGCAGGGGCGGGGCCGGTCGCGTGGGCCGGGGTTTTCGGCACTCCGGGGCGGTTCTCACCGGTAGGGGCAGCGCGAGGGCTGGCTAGCGTGTAGCTTCCGGGGGACATGCCGGGGGGCGTGCCGGGGACCGGTGAATGGGCGAATGGGTGACTGGGGGGTTGCTCCGTGGGAGTACGGCTCATGGTGGTCGACGATCACCGATTGCTCGCCGAGGCGCTGGCCTCGGCGCTGAAGCTGCGGGGGCACCGGGTGCTGGCCGCGGCGGCGCCGGCCGCGGGGGCGGCGGAGCTGGTGATCAGCCGGGCGCCGGAGGTGTGCCTGCTGGGGACGGCGACACCGGCGGAGCCGGGGAACTTCGATCCGGTGGTACGGATCAAGCGGGAGCGTCCGCAGGTGGCGGTGCTGGTGCTGGGCCCGGTGCCGAGCCCTCGCGGCATCGCGGCGGCGTTCGCGGCGGGGGCGTCGGGGTACGTCCGGCACGACGAGCGCATAGAGGGTGTCGAGCGGGCGATCATGAAGGCGCGGGCGGGGGAGGCGGCGGTGGCGCCGGCCTTGTTGCAGGGGGCGTTCGGTGAGCTGCTGAATCCCGCGGCCCAGCCCGACGACGAGGGGCAGCGGCTGTTGCAGATGCTCACGCCGCGGGAGGTGGAGGTGCTGGTGCGGGTCGCGGACGGCGAGGACACGCGGCTGATCGCGGCGGGGATGGGGATCGCTCCGTCTACGGCGCGCACGCATGTCCAGCGGGTGCTGATGAAGCTGGGCGTGGGGTCGCGGCTGGAGGCCGCGGCGCTGGCGGCGCGGACGGGGTTGCTGGACCAGGCGGGTGCCTCCGGCGGTTGAGCGGGGTGCCTGCGGCGGCCTGCGCGGGTTCGGTGGGGGTGCGCGCGTGGCGCGGTGCGTGCGGTGGGTGGGTCGGGGGCGCGCCGGGGGGTGTCCGTCCTCGGAACGGCGCGGAATCGGTTGGCTACGGAGGTGAACTCTGTTGACGCGCCAACCGCTGCGGGCGGACACCCCCCGACCCGCCCCCTTCGCGCCGTACCTACCGAGCTGCGGGCAGTCGTGCCGCTGGGGCGGCACGGGTGGGCGCAGCGGCACCCCGTTACGCCGGGCCGCGTCCCCCATCGCACCCGCACCCACCCCGGGCACCGGATGCGACGCCGGTGCCCTGGGCGGCGGCGTCACGAAGGCGCCGTCACTCCTTGTCGGCCTCCTCCAGCGGCGGCGTCGGCGGCGCCGTGGGCCGCAGCTTCAGCCACGCCAGGAAGAACACACCCAGGACCAGCATCCCGACCCCGGTCCAGAGGTTGATGTTCACCCCCTGCGCCTTGTCGATGTCGTCGTCGGACGCCACGAAGCCCGCGATCGTCACGATGACGCCGTAGATCACGAACAGCCCGCCGATGATCCGCCGGATGTCGAACAGCCGCGCGGCGGTGACGGACTTGGTCTCCAGCTCGGAGACCTCGTCCTGCAGGTTCTTGTCGGAGTAGGAATCAGACATGCTCTCTCAATCCTCCCGCGATCAGAACGAGAACGGGATGTAGCAGGCGGCGGCCAGGACGACCGCCCCCCAGCCGAGCAGCGCCGGCTTGCGGTACCACGCGTCGTCGCCCTTGGCGGGCGCCTCGGCCATGCCGGGGGAGGTGGTGCCGTAGACCAGGCCCTGGAGGTCGGCGGTGGGCTTCGGCGCGGTGAACAGGGACACCGCGACCATGACCACCGCGCCGGCGACGAAGCCCGCGATCGCGGAGACGAAGTTGGCGCCCTGGTCGGAGGGGATGTCGATGATGCCCTGCTTGTAGATGACGAAGTAGTTCACCATCGCCGCGGTCGTGCCCGCGATCAGGCCCCAGAAGCCGGACTTCATCGACGCCCGCTTCCAGAACATGCCGATGATGAAGACCACGAACATCGGCACGTTGAAGAAGGAGAAGAGCGTCTGGAGGTAGCTCATGATGTTGGAGAAGGAGGAGGCCAGGAACGCCGTGCCGATGGAGGCGAGGACGCCGATCACCGTGATCAGGCGGCCGAAGCGGACGTAGTAGCCGTCCTCGCGGTCCTTCACCACGTACTTCTGCCAGATGTCGGTGGTGAAGACGGTGTTGAAGGAGGAGATGTTGGCCGCCATGCCGGCCATGAAGGCGGCCAGCAGGCCGGTCACCGCGATGCCGAGGACGCCGTTGGGCAGCAGTTGCTGCATCAGGTACGGGATCGCGTCGTTGTACTGGAGGTCCGAGCCGGGGGTGCCGATCTTCGGGACCAGGACCGCGGCGACCAGGCCCGGGATCATGACGACGAAGACGATGAAGATCTTCGGGAAGGCCGCGATCAGGGGCGTGCGCTGGGCCGCGGAGAGGTTCTTCGCGGACAGGGCGCGCTGGACCTCGGCGAAGTTCGTCGTCCAGTAGCCGAAGGAGAGCACGAAGCCGAGGCCCAGGACGATGGTCAGCCAGTTGGCGCCCAGCGGGTTCTCGCTGCCGATGCCCGTGCCGCCCCAGGCCGTCATGAAGTCGGAGCCGTGGGACTTGGAGAGGGAGTCGGACAGGCCGTCCCAGCCGCCGACCTTCTTCAGGCCCAGGATGGTGATCGGGATGAGGCCGGCCAGGATCACGAAGAACTGGAGGACCTCGTTGTAGATCGCCGAGGACAGGCCGCCCAGGGTGATGTAGGCCAGGACGAAGAAGCCGGCCACCACGATGGCCACCCACTCCGGCCAGCCCAGGAGCGCCTCGACGACGATCGCGAGGGCGTAGAGGTTCACACCGGCGATCAGGATGGCGGCGATGGCGAACAGGGCCGAGCTGAGGAGGTGGGAGGCCTTGTCGAAGCGCAGGAGGAGGAACTCCGGGACCGAGCGGACCTTCGAGCCGTAGTAGAACGGCATCATCACCAGGCCGAGGAAGACCATCGCCGGGATGGCGCCGATCCAGTACCAGTGGGTCGTGTAGACGCCGTACTGGGCGCTGTTGGCGGCCATGCCGAGGATCTCGGTGGCACCCAGGTTGGCGGCGACGAAGGCGAGTCCGGTGACCCAGGCGGGCAGGGAGCGGCCGGACAGGAAGAAGTCCAGGCTGGTCTTGACCGAGCGGCGGGCGGCGAAGCCGATGCCCAGGACGACCACGAAGTAGATCCCGAGGATCGTGTAGTCGAGCCAGTTGGTGGGGAGTCGAAGCTCTGCGGCTAGGTATGTGGAGCTTGTGGGGGTTTGCATTAAGCACTCGCTTCGTTCGCGAACTGATCCGGAGCGGAACCTACGCCTCCGCGTTCAGTAATTGAACACTTTTGGTGATGAACTTTGTTTGATTGTGATGTGGCGTGGGGGTGGTGGGTTGTGATGTGTTATGTTTGATTGTGTTGGATGATTGACGGGTGTCCTGGTGACTGTCATGGGTGGGTGCAGAGGAGTGCGGCAGTGAAGAAGACCTCGACCCGGCTGGCCGACGGCCGTGAGCTGGTCTACTACGACCTGCGCGACGACACCGTGCGCGACGCCGTGGACCGCCGTCCGCTGGAGCGGACCGTCACCACGTCCGAGGTGCGGCGTGATCCGCTGCTCGGCGACTCGGTGGCCGTCGCCTCGCACCGGCAGGGGCGCACCTACCATCCGCCGGCCGACCAGTGCCCGCTGTGCCCGTCGGACGGGGAGCGGCTGAGCGAGATCCCGGACTCGTCCTATGACGTGGTGGTCTTCGAGAACCGTTTCCCGTCGCTGGCCGGTGACTCCGGGCGCTGCGAGGTGGTCTGCTTCACCTCCGACCACGACGCCTCCTTCGCCGACCTGAGCGAGGAGCAGGCCCGGCTCGTGCTGGACGCCTGGACGGACCGCACCTCCGAGCTGTCCCATCTGCCCTCCGTTGAACAGGTGTTCTGCTTCGAGAACCGGGGCGCCGAGATCGGGGTGACGCTGGGTCACCCGCACGGGCAGATTTACGCCTACCCGTTCACCACTCCCCGCACCGCCCTGATGCTCCGTTCACTCGCCGCCCACAAGGACGCGACGGGCGGGGAGAACCTGTTCGACGCCGTGCTGGAGGAGGAGCTGGCCGGTGAGCGGGTCGTCCTGGAGGGTGAAGAGTGGGTGGCCTTCGTGCCGTACGCGGCGCACTGGCCTTACGAGGTGCATCTGTATCCGAAGCGGCGGGTGCCCGATCTGCTCGGGCTCGACGAGGCGGCTCGCACAGAATTCCCCAAGGTCTATCTGGAACTGTTGCGGCGCTTCGACCGGATCTTCGGCGAGGGCGAGCCCCCGACCCCCTACATCGCCGCCTGGCACCAGGCGCCGTTCGGGCAGCTGGAGGAGTTCGAGGGGGTGGCGCGGGACGACTTCGCGCTGCACCTGGAGCTTTTCACCATTCGCCGTACGTCCGGCAAGCTGAAGTTCCTCGCGGGCTCCGAGTCCGGCATGAACGTGTTCATCAACGACGTGCCCCCGGAGCGCGCGGCCGAGCGACTGCGAGAGGTAGCGAGTTCATGAGCGGGAAGTACCTGGTGACAGGTGGTGCGGGATACGTCGGCAGCGTCGTCGCCCAGCACCTGGTGGAGGCGGGGCACGAGGTCGTCGTGCTCGACAATCTGTCGACCGGCTTCCGTGCGGGTGTGCCGGCGGGTGCCTCGTTCGTCGAGGGCGACATCCGGGACGCCGCCAAGTGGCTGGACGGCTCGTTCGACGGCGTGCTGCACTTCGCCGCCTTCTCCCAGGTCGGCGAGTCGGTCGTGAAGCCCGAGAAGTACTGGGACAACAACGTCGGCGGGACGATGGCGCTGCTGGAGGCCATGCGGGGCGCGGGTGTGCGGCGGCTCGTGTTCTCCTCCACGGCCGCCACGTACGGCGAGCCCGAGCAGGTGCCGATCGTCGAGTCCGCGCCGACGAAGCCCACCAATCCGTACGGCGCCTCCAAGCTGGCCGTCGACCACATGATCACCGGCGAGGCGGCGGCCCACGGGCTGGGCGCGGTCTCGCTGCGGTACTTCAACGTCGCGGGCGCGTACGGGGAGTACGGCGAGCGCCACGACCCCGAGTCGCATCTCATTCCGCTGGTCCTCCAGGTGGCGCAGGGCAGGCGGGAGGCCATCTCCGTCTTCGGCGACGACTATCCGACGCCGGACGGGACCTGTGTGCGCGACTACATCCACGTCGCCGACCTGGCCGAGGCCCACCTGCTGGCGGTGGCGGCCGCCACCCCGGGCGAGCACCTCATCTGCAACCTGGGCAACGGCAACGGCTTCTCCGTCCGCGAGGTCGTCGAGACCGTGCGGCGGGTGACGGGCCATCCGATTCCCGAGGTGGTGGCCTCGCGCCGGGGCGGCGACCCGGCGGTCCTGGTGGCGTCGGCCGACACCGCCCGCGAGAAACTGGGCTGGAACCCGTCCCGCGCGGACCTCGCGGGGATCGTGTCGGACGCGTGGGAGTTCGCGCAGCGGCGCGCGGGCTAGTACTTACCGCAGTTACCGGAAGGGCGAGGGGTCAGGGCATGGGCGAGGCTGTCGCGGGGACCGTCGGCGAGCGGTTCCGGGAGCTGTACGGGGCGGAGCCGGAGGGGGTGTGGGCGGCGCCGGGCCGGGTGAACCTCATCGGGGAGCACACCGACTACAACGACGGCTTCGTGATGCCCTTCGCCCTGCCGCACCGGGCCGTCGCCGCAGTGTCCCGGCGCGACGACGGTGTCCTGCGCCTGCACTCGGCCGACGTCGACGCCGGCCCGGTCGAGCTGCGCGTCGCCGACCTGGCCCCCGGCTCGGACAAGTCCTGGACCGCGTACCCCTCGGGCGTCCTCTGGGCGCTGCGCGAGGCCGGGCACGAGCTGACCGGCGCCGACGTCCACCTGACCTCGACGGTCCCGTCGGGCGCGGGGCTCTCGTCCTCGGCGGCCCTGGAGGTCGTGGTGGCACTGGCGTTGAACGACCTGTACTCCCTCGGTCTGCGCGGCTGGCAGCTGGCCCGGCTGTGCCAGCGCGCGGAGAACGTCTACGTCGGCGCCCCCGTCGGCATCATGGACCAGACGGCGTCCGCCTGCTGCGAGGAGGGGCACGCCCTCTTCCTCGACACCCGCGACCTCTCCCAGCGGCAGATCCCCTTCGACCTCGCCGCCGAGGGGATGCGCCTGCTGGTCGTCGACACCCGGGTCAAGCACTCGCACAGCGAGGGCGAGTACGGCAAGCGCCGCGCGGGCTGCGAGAAGGGCGCCGCGCTGCTGGGCGTCGACGCGCTGCGCGACGTGCCGTACGCCGAGCTGGACGCGGCGCTGGAGCGGCTGGGCGACGAGGAGGAGGTGCGCCGCCTGGTCCGGCACGTGGTGACCGAGGACGAGCGCGTCGAGCGGGTGGTCTCGCTGCTGGAGTCCGGCGACACCCGCGCCATCGGCCCCGTCCTGGTCGAGGGCCACGCCTCGCTGCGCGACGACTTCCGCATCTCCTGCCCCGAGCTGGACCTGGTCGTCGACACGGCCCTGGCCTCCGGCGCCCTCGGCGCCCGGATGACCGGCGGCGGCTTCGGCGGCTCGGCGATCGTCCTGGTGGAGACCGGCGACGTGGACGCCGTCACCAAGGCGGTCGAGGACGCCTTCGCGGCGGCGGGCTTCAAGGCGCCGCGGGTGTTCGGAGCGGTGCCCTCGGCGGGGGCGCGGCGGGTGGGGTGACGGTCAGCCGAGCTGCTTCACCAGCGTGTACTCCGTGATCCCCGGCGGGTAGTCGGGGATCACGCACATGACGTCGTAGCCGCGTTTCGTGTAGAAGCCCGGGGCCTGGAAGTCCCAGGTCTCCACCCGGGCCGCGGCGCAGCCGCGTTCGGCGCGGGCGGTGCGTTCCGCCTCGTCGAGGAGGGCGGAGCCGAGGCCCGCGCCGCGGTGGCCGCCGTCCACCCACAGGTACGTCACGTGGAGCCAGGTCGCCCAGGTGTGCCCGACCAGGCCGCCGGCCAGGTCGCCGGCCCGGTCCAGGACCCAGACGTGCAGCGGGAATTCGCGTTCGTGAGGGGTTCCGCGCAGGGAACGCAGGACGGAGGAGGCCGCTGTGTTCGTCTCCCGCAGGCGGGTGCGCAGCAGATCGCGCCGTTCCTTGTCGACTTCTGTCACAAGACGAAACATGCGGCTCACCATAAACGTGCCGCGGAGTCAGTTCTGCAAAGAGCCTTCCCCTCCCGGCGCCCGCCCGTACTCTGATGAGCAGCACCGGTGGGGGCCGGTGCCGTTCACCGTCGTGCCCGTGCCGGTGCCGGTGCCGTCGTTCGAGGACGGACAGACGATGGGTATCCCCTGCTCCTCGCGGAGCTCGGGGGAGGGGGTTTCGTGGTTCGTATCCGAGTCCTGGTCGTCGACGACCATCGCATCTTCGCCGAGTCGCTCGCGGCCGCCCTGGCCGCCGAGCCCGACGTCGACGTCTCCGCGGCCGGCAGCGGTCCGGCCGCACTGCGCTGCCTGGAGCGGGCCGCGTCCGAGGGGCGGCGGTTCGACGTGCTGCTCGTCGACGCCGACCTGGGCGGCCAGGTGCCCGGCGTCCGGCCCGCCGTGCCCGTGCGGGACGGCAACGAGGACGGGCTGGTGGACGGGATCTCGCTGGTCGCCGGGGTGCGCTCGGGCCAGCCGGGAGTACGGACCGTCGTCCTCGCCGAGAAGGACGACCCGCGGCGGGCGGCCCTCGCGCTGGGGGCGGGAGCCTCGGGGTGGGTGGCCAAGGACTGCTCCCTGTCGCGGCTGCTCAGCGTCATCCGGGGCGTCCTGCGCGACGAGACGCATCTGCCGCCCGCCCTGCTCACCGGCGTCCTGCGCGAGCTGACCGCCGCCCGCAAGCACCGCACCGAGAGCGAGCTGCTGGTGGAGTCGCTGACCCCGCGCGAGCGCGAGGTGCTGCGCTGCATGGTCGCCGGGCTGGGCCGCAAGGCGGTCGCGGAGCGGCTGTACCTGTCCCCGCACACGGTCCGCACCCACATGCAGAACGTCCTGGGCAAGCTGGGCGTCCACTCCACGCTGGCCGCCGTGGCGCTGGCCCGCAGGGCGGGGGTGGGGCCGGCGGATCTGGACGGGCCCTCAGCCGGGGATGTTGTCGAACGGGGCGGTCAGCTGGCGTAGCAGGGCCGCCAGTTCGGTGCGCTGGGCGCGGGAGAGTTCGCC
This sequence comes from Streptomyces sp. NPDC018026, assembly GCF_044327745.1. Lineage (NCBI taxonomy): Bacteria > Bacillati > Actinomycetota > Actinomycetes > Kitasatosporales > Streptomycetaceae > Streptomyces > Streptomyces sp. NPDC018026. Next base: position 146,123 of record NZ_JBIRFY010000012.1, on the reverse strand, counting down.
CAGGATCGCGCGCTCCTGGGCCAGCAGGCCCGCCAGCGACTGGTCGGCGCGGTCCCGGCCCTCGTCGGTGAGCCGGACCAGGACGCCGCGCCGGTCGCTGGGGTCGGGCAGGCGCTCCACCAGGCCCTTCTTGGCGAGGCGGTCGATCCGGTTGGTCATCGTGCCCGAGGTGACCAGGGTCTGGGTGAGGAGCTGGCCCGGTGAGAGCTGATACGGGGTGCCCGCGCGGCGCAGCGCCGTCAGCACGTCGAACTCCCACGGCTCCAGCTGGTGTTCGGAGAAGGCCAGCCGGCGCGCGCGGTCCAGGTGCCGGGCCAGCCTGCTGACGCGGCTCAGTACCTCGAGCGGTTCCACGTCGAGGTCCGGGCGCTCCCGGCGCCATGCTGCGACCAGCCGATCGACCTCGTCCTCCATGACGATCAGTGTAGTGGTTGTGTCGACGTGAAGTCTCTTGATGTCGATTCTCTCGGTTGGCGACTGTCTTGGCATTGACTGTCTTGATGTCGATTGTCTTGACGTCGAGATAGTTTGGGGTGACGCTGGGTACCCGTCCCGCACGGACACCCTCTGGAGGCTCCATGCCCGCCACCGCCCCCACCTGGGACCCCGCCCAGTACCTGCGCCACGCCGGCCACCGCGCCCGCCCCTTCACCGACCTCCTCGCCCGGATCCCGGACCTCCCCGGGGACCCGCCGCGCATCGCCGACCTCGGCTGCGGCCCCGGCAACGTCACCGTGCTGCTCGCCGACCGCTGGCCCACCGCCCGCATCACCGGCTACGACAACTCGCCCCGGATGCTCGAACGCGCCCGGCAGTACGCCGGCCCCACCCCCGGCGGCGGCCACCTCGACTTCGCCCCCGCCGACGCCCGCTCCTGGACCCCCGACGAGCCCTGCGACCTCCTCGTCAGCAACGCCACCCTCCAGTGGGTCCCCGGCCACGCCGACCTCTTGCCCGGCTGGATCGACCGACTCGCCCCCGGCGGCACCCTCGCCCTCCAGGTGCCCGGCAACTTCGACGCCCCCAGCCACCGCCTGATGCGCGAGCTGGCGGGCTCCCGGCGCTGGCGGGACCGCCTCGACGGCGTCCTGCGCCACGACGACGCCGTCCTCACCCCCCGGGGCTACCTGGCCCACCTGACCGCCGCCGGCTGCACCGCCGACGTGTGGGAGACGACGTACGTCCACCTGCTGCCCGGCGACGACGCCGTCCTCGACTGGGTGAAGGGAACGGGGCTGCGGCCCGTACTGGACGCCCTCGACGACGACCCGGCCGCCCGTGACGCCTTCGTCGAGGAGTACCGGGCCGTCCTGCGCGCCGCCTACCCCGCCGAGGCGCACGGCACGCCCTTCCCCTTCCGCCGCGTCTTCGCCGTCGCCCACAAGCCCGCGGGGACGGCATGATCACCGGCCTCGACCACGTGCAGCTCGCCGTGCCGCCCGGCGCCGAGGAGCCGCTGCGCGCCTTCTACACCGGCGTCCTCGGCATGACCGAGGTCCCCAAGCCGCCCGTGCTCGCCGCACACGGCGGCTGCTGGTTCCGGGCCGGCACCGTCCACCTCCACCTGGGCGTCGAGCCGGCCGGCTTCCGGCCCGCCCGCAAGGCCCACCCCGGGCTGCGGGTCACCGGGATCGACGCGTACGCCGCCCGCCTGGAGGCCCACGGCACGCCCGTCACCTGGGACCACGACCTCCCCGGCCACCGGCGCTTCTACTGCGCCGATCCCGTCGGCAACCGGCTGGAGTTCCTGGAACCGGACGGACCCGCCCGCCCCTGACCCGGACCGGGCTCACACCACGCCGTCCGCGGCGAGCGCGTCGATGTCCTCCTCCGACAGCCCGAGGCCGCCGAGTACGGCGCGGGTGTGCTCGCCCAGCGCCGGGACCGCCTCCATGCGGGGCGCGTCCCCGGTCGGTCCCGGCGGTGCCAGTGCCGGAACCGGACCGGCCGGGGTGGGCACCTCGTGCAGGCGTCCGCGCGCGGCCAGCTGCGGGTGGTCCCACACCTCGGCGAGCGTGTTCACCCGCGCGTTGGCGACCGGCACCGCGTCGAGCAGCTCGACCGCCTCGGCGGCGGTCAGCTCCGCGAACCGGGCCGCGATCAGCCCGCCCAGCTCCTCCCGGTGCGCGTCGCGGTCCGCGTTGGTGGCGTAGTGCGGATGCCCGGCCAGCTCCGGACGGTCCAGGAAGCCCGCGCAGAAGCCCTGCCACTCCCGCTCGTTCTGCACCGCCGTCATCACGACCTTCCCGTCGCCCGCCGTGAACGGGCCGTACGGATAGATCGTCGCGTGCGAGGCGCCCGCCCGCGGCGGCGGGCCGCCCTCGAAGGCGTAGTAGAGGGGAAAGCCCAGCCACTCCGCGGTGGCCTCCAGCATCGACACGTCCAGATGCGTGCCCCGTCCCGTCCGGCCGCGTTCGAGGAGCGCGCCGAGGACCGAGCTGTACGCGTACATGCCGGCGGCGATGTCCGACACGGGGATGCCCGCCTTGGCCATGCCGTCCGGCGTGCCCGTGACCGACAGCAGCCCCGCCTCGGACTGCACCAGCAGGTCGTACGCCTTGCGGTCCGCGTAGGGGCCCGGCGCGCCGTAGCCGGAGATGTCGCACACGATCAGCTCCGGATGCGCGGCGCGCAGCTCCCGCGCGCCCAGTCCGGCGCGGGCGGCCGCGCCCGGCGCCAGGTTCTGCAGGAAGACGTCCGCGTCCGCGATCAGCCTGCGCAGCAGGTCCAGGCCGCGCGGATCCTTGAAGTCCAGGGTGAGGGACTCCTTGTTGCGGTTGGCCCACACGAAGTGCGAGCTCAGACCCCGCACCCGGGTGTCGTACGCCCGCGCGAAGTCCCCCGTCCCCGGGCGCTCCACCTTGATCACCCGGGCGCCGAGGTCGGCGAGCTGACGGCTGGCGTAGGGAGCGGCGATCGCCTGCTCCAGCGCGACGACGGTGACTCCGCGCAGCGGTCGCATGCCCTCAGTCCTCCGTCCTCCGCCGTCCGCCCTCGTCTCTCGGCCCTCGGCTCTCAGCTCTTGCGGTGCCCTATAAGGCGCGGCTTCGGCTCCAGTCCGTCCAGGCCGTGCCACGCCAGGTTCACCAGGTGCGCCGCCACCTCCGCCTTCTTCGGGCGGCGCACGTCCAGCCACCACTGGCCGGTCAGCGCCACCATGCCGACCAGCGCCTGCGCGTACAGCGGGGCCAGCTTGGCGTCGAAGCCGCGGCTCTTGAACTCGCGGCCCAGGATGTCCTCCACCTGGGTGGCGATGTCCGAGATGAGCGAGGCGAAGGTACCCGTCGACTGCGGGATGGGGGAGTCGCGGACCAGGATGCGGAAGCCGTCGGTGTACTCCTCGATGTAGTCCAGGAGCGCGAAGGCGGCCTGCTCGCACAGCTCACGCGGGTGGCCTGCGGTCAGCGAGCCGGTCACCATGTCGAGCAGCCGCCGCATCTCGCGGTCCACGACCACCGCGTACAGGCCCTCCTTGCCGCCGAAGTGTTCGTAGACCACCGGCTTGGAGACCCCGGCCTTCGCCGCGATCTCCTCCACGGACGTGCCCTCGAAACCCTTCGCCGCGAAGAGGGTGCGGCCGATCTCCAGCAACTGCTGGCGGCGCTCGGCACCGGTCATCCGGGTGCGACGCGCTCGCCGCGGCTTCTCGTTGCTTGGGGTGCTGCTGGAGTCGGTCGCCACGGCGTCAATCATGCCGCCTTCGCGGTCTCCTTCCGGCGGCGGGCGCCGTCTTGATCCGTGTTGCGGCGCGAATCGATACGCGAGCGTGACGGCCAGCGCACGTCGTACGCCCACCCCAGCCGCTCGAACCAGCGGATCAGGCGGGCGGACGAGTCGAGCTGCCCGCGCATCACGCCGTGCCGAGCCGAGGTCGGGTCCGCGTGGTGCAGGTTGTGCCAGGACTCGCCGCAGGACAGGATCGCCAGCCACCACACGTTGCCGGATCGGTCCCGGGACTTGAAGGGGCGCTTGCCCACGGCGTGGCAGATCGAGTTGATCGACCAGGTCACGTGGTGCAGCAGCGCCACCCGCACGAGTGAACCCCAGAAGAACCCGGTGAACGCGCCCCACCAGGACATCGTGACCAGCCCGCCGATCAGCGCGGGCAGCGCAAGGGACACGACGGTCCACAGGACGAACTGGCGGGAGACCGCCCGCAGCGCTGGGTCCTTGATCAGGTCCGGCGCGTACTTCTCCTGCGGCGTCTGCTCCTCGTCGAACATCCAGGCGATGTGGGCCCACCACAGGCCCTTCATCAGGGCGGGCACCGTCTCGCCGTACCGCCACGGCGAATGCGGGTCGCCCTCGTCGTCGGAGAACTTGTGGTGCTTGCGGTGGTCGGCCACCCAGCGGACCAGCGGCCCCTCGACCGCCATCGAGCCCGCGACCGCCAGCGCGATCTTCAACGGCCGCTTCGCCTTGAAGGAACCGTGGGTGAAGTGGCGGTGGAAGCCGATGGTGATGCCGTGGCAGCCCAGGAAGTAGAAGAAGACCAGCAGCCCCAGGTCCAGCCAGCTCACGCCCCAGCCCCACGCCAGTGGCACCGCCGCCACCAGCGCGAGGAACGGAAGGGTGATGAACAGCAGCAGCGTGATCTGCTCGATCGACCGCTTCTGCTCACCGCCCAGCGTGGCGGAGGGCGCCGCGGCGTCGCCGGCGGGCTGCGGAGCGTCTGGGATCACATCGGAACTCGTGGTCATGCGCGTCCCCTGTGGGATCGAGGGTGGGGTCGTGTGGTGTGGCGGGTGCCGGGTCGAGGGAACCGTGCACGGTTTTCCTACGGTTCCGTAACCTACGGCGACGTAAGTATGGCAGTGCGTAGCCGCGCGGCAAGAGCCCCAGAGCCTGCGCGTCCTGGTCGACACCTATCCTGGGGGTCGGTCGGACAGCGCGGTCCGCTCTGATTACTTCCCGGACGTCCGGCCCGGTAAGCGGCGCCCGCCGCGCGAGACGGCCGTCCGGGTTCCCTCCCAGACGAGCTTCAACACTGCAAGGAGCCGCACCTGTGAGCAGTGCCGACGACCAGACCACCACGACGACCAGCAGCGAGCTGCGCGCCGACATCCGCCGCCTGGGTGATCTCCTCGGGGAGACCCTGGTCCGGCAGGAGGGCCCCGAGCTGCTGGAACTCGTCGAGAAGGTACGCCGACTCACCCGAGAGGACGGCGAGGCCGCCGCCGAACTGCTGCGCGGCACCGAACTGGAGACCGCCGCCAAGCTCGTCCGCGCCTTCTCCACCTACTTCCACCTCGCCAACGTCACCGAGCAGGTCCACCGCGGCCGCGAGCTGGGCGCCAAGCGCGCCGCCGAGGGCGGACTCCTCGCCCGTACGGCCGACCGGCTGAAGGACGCCGACCCCGAGCACCTGCGCGAGACCGTCCGCCACCTCAACGTGCGCCCCGTCTTCACGGCGCACCCCACCGAGGCCGCCCGCCGTTCCGTCCTGAACAAGCTGCGCCGTATCGCGGCCCTCCTGGACACCCCGGTCAACGAGTCGGACCGGCGCCGCCTGGACACCCGCCTCGCCGAGAACATCGACCTGGTCTGGCAGACCGACGAGCTGCGGGTGGTACGCCCCGAGCCCGCCGACGAGGCCCGCAACGCCATCTACTACCTCGACGAGCTGCACGCGGGCGCCGTCGGCGACGTGCTGGAGGACCTGACGGCGGAGCTGGAGCGGGCCGGCGTCAAGCTCCCCGACGACACCCGCCCGCTCACCTTCGGCACCTGGATCGGCGGCGACCGCGACGGCAACCCCAACGTCACCCCCCAGGTGACCTGGGACGTCCTCATCCTCCAGCACGAGCACGGCATCAACGACGCCCTGGAGATGATCGACGAGCTGCGCGGCTTCCTGTCCAACTCCATCCGGTACGCCGGTGCCACCGAGGAACTGCTGGCCTCGCTCCAGGCCGACCTGGAGCGGCTCCCCGAGATCAGCCCCCGATACAAGCGGCTGAACGCCGAGGAGCCCTACCGGCTCAAGGCCACCTGCATCCGCCAGAAGCTGGAGAACACCAAGCAGCGCCTCGCCAAGGGCACCCCCCACGAGGACGGCCGCGACTACCTGGGCACCGCCCAGCTCATCGACGACCTGCGCATCGTCCAGACCTCGCTGCGCGAACACCGCGGCGGCCTCTTCGCCGACGGGCGCCTCGCCCGCACCATCCGCACCCTGGCCGCCTTCGGCCTCCAGCTCGCCACCATGGACGTCCGCGAGCACGCCGACGCCCACCACCACGCCCTCGGCCAGCTCTTCGACCGGCTCGGCGAGGAGTCCTGGCGCTACGCCGACATGCCCCGCGAGTACCGCACCAAGCTCCTCGCCAAGGAGCTGCGCTCGCGCAGGCCGCTGGCCCCCAGCCCGGCGCCCGTCGACGCGCCGGGCGAGAAGACCCTCGGCGTCTTCCAGACCGTCCGCCGCGCCCTGGAGGTCTTCGGCCCCGAGGTCATCGAGTCCTACATCATCTCCATGTGCCAGGGCGCCGACGACGTCTTCGCCGCGGCGGTGCTGGCCCGCGAGGCCGGGCTGATCGACCTGCACGCGGGCTGGGCGAAGATCGGCATCGTGCCGCTCCTGGAGACCACCGACGAGCTGAAGGCCGCCGACACCATCCTGGAGGACCTGCTCGCCGACCCCTCCTACCGGCGCCTGGTCGCGCTGCGCGGCGACGTCCAGGAGGTCATGCTCGGCTACTCCGACTCCTCCAAGTTCGGCGGCATCACCACCAGCCAGTGGGAGATCCACCGCGCCCAGCGCCGGCTGCGCGACGTCGCCCACCGCTACGGCGTGCGGCTGCGCCTCTTCCACGGCCGCGGCGGCACCGTCGGCCGCGGCGGCGGCCCCACCCACGACGCGATCCTCGCCCAGCCCTGGGGCACCCTGGAGGGCGAGATCAAGGTCACCGAGCAGGGCGAGGTCATCTCCGACAAGTACCTCATCCCGGCGCTCGCCCGGGAGAACCTGGAGCTGACCGTCGCGGCCACCCTCCAGGCCTCCGCCCTGCACACCGCGCCCCGCCAGTCCGACGAGGCGCTGGCCCGCTGGGACGCCGCGATGGACGTCGTCTCCGACGCCGCCCACACCGCCTACCGGCACCTGGTCGAGGACCCCGACCTGCCGACGTACTTCCTGGCCTCCACGCCGGTGGACCAGCTCGCCGACCTGCACCTGGGCTCGCGGCCCTCCCGCCGCCCCGGCTCGGGCGTCTCGCTCGACGGACTGCGCGCCATCCCGTGGGTGTTCGGCTGGACCCAGTCCCGGCAGATCGTCCCCGGCTGGTACGGCGTCGGCTCCGGCCTCAAGGCCCTGCGCGAGGCCGGCCTGGACACCGTCCTGGACGAGATGCACCAGCAGTGGCACTTCTTCCGCAACTTCATCTCCAACGTCGAGATGACCCTCGCCAAGACCGACCTGCGCATCGCCCAGCACTACGTCGACACCCTCGTCCCGGACGAGCTCAAGCACGTCTTCGACACCATCAAGGCCGAGCACGAGCTCACCGTCGCCGAGGTCCTGCGCGTCACCGGCGAGAGCGAACTGCTGGACGCCGACCCGGTCCTCAAGCAGACCTTCACCATCCGCGACGCCTACCTCGACCCCATCTCCTACCTCCAGGTCGCCCTCCTCGGCCGCCAGCGCGAGGCCGCCGCCGCGAACGAGGACCCGGACCCGCTCCTCGCCCGAGCCCTCCTCCTCACCGTCAACGGTGTGGCAGCGGGCCTGCGCAACACGGGCTGACCCGGCAGCCGCCTGCCGGGTACTTGCCTGCCGGACTGCCCCTGCCGACGCGTGAAGTCGCCGTCGACAGGGGCAGTGGCGGTGACGGTGGCAGGGGCAGGGGCAGGGGCAGGGGCATCGCCCGGCTCGCAGGAGGAGCCCGCCCGCTCACTCCGCCCGCAGCGCCCTCCCCGTGTCCGTCTTCGCCGCCCAGCCCGCGGGCAGCAGGGCCCCGACCACCGCTATCACCACACCCGCCAGCGCCAGCAGGACCAGCTGCACCGGGCTGTACGCGTCCATGACCGCTGGAGGAATGCTCGCCCCCACCGCGTCGCCCATCGCCGGCATGACGTAGTGGTGCAGGGCGACACCCAGGGGCACGCCGACGGCCCCCGCCAGGACGCCGATCACACTCACCTGGGTCAGGACCTGTGCCACCGTCTGCCGCGGTGACATGCCCAGCGCCTTGAAGACGCCCAGGTCGCGCACCCGGTCCCGGGTGTCCAGGACCACCGTGTTGAGCACACCGAGGCAGGCCACCGCGACCAGCATCAGCGTCAGCATCGCGATCAGCGACTGCATCGCGGTGATCACGCTCGACTCGCTCGGCCTGCCGAGCGCCGCCTGCGCGCCCAGCGACGCGAGGTCCTCGTCCAGCCGCTTCACGTACGTGGCGGCGTCCGTGCCCGCGGCCACGTCGATGTCGTACTCCGGTGCCCTGTAGTCCGCGCCCAGCGACGCGAGGGACGACGCGGCCGTCCGTACCTTCATGCCGTCCTCGCCCAGGTCGAAGACCTCACCGACGATGGTCAGCCGGACCGTGCGGCCCTTCTCCGACAGCGTCACCGTGTCGCCGACCCCCTTGCCCGTCGACCGCAGGAAGCGCGACGCCGCGACCGCCTCGCCGTCCGACCGGAACCAACGGCCGCTCACCATCGTGTACTTGGCCTCGGAGAAGGCCCCGCCGTACGCCACCACCGGCACGGCGTCCTTCAGCCCGGCGACGCGCAGTTCGGTCTCCGCCCGACGGTAGTACGACCCGGTGCCGTCGGCGGCCGCTATCGCCGCCGCCACCTTCGCCGGGTCGGCGGGCTTCGGCGGCCCCGGCCTGCGCTCGCCCGGGGGCGGCGGGCCCTGCAGCATGCGCGTCGTCCGCACCACGGCCTCGCCCCCGCCCTGGTCGGGCTCGCCCTCGCGCTGGACGGCGAACAGCGTGGTGGCCAGGCCGACGGCGAAGACCACCGCCAGCGTCCCGAACGCCACCGCGCCCGCCGTCGTCGCCGACCGTGCCGGGCGGGCGAACGGCCCCGCCAGCCCCAGCGTCACCGGGCGTGGCAGCGGCAGCCCGCCCAGCAACCGCCGTACCCCGCGGCCCCGCGCCGACTCCACCGCCCGGCCGACGCCCAGCACCGACGCGGTGCGCAGCCGCGCCGCGCGCACCGCCGGGCCGAGGGCGGTCAGCCCCACCAGCGCCAGCGCGCCGGTCGCAACGACCACGCCGACCCACGCCGGGATCAGCAGCGTGCCGGTCCGGTACGCGTCGGAGACCTCCGCCATCAGCGGTACGGACAACGCGTAGCCCAGCACCACACCGAGCGCCGCGCCGAACGCCGCCGGGATCAGCGCCTGGGCCACGTAGGCCCGGCACACCTGCGACGGAGTGAAGCCCAGGGACTTCAGGATGCCGATCCGCCGGGTGGCCGCACCCACCGCACCGCTCACCACCACGCCGACCACCAGTACCGACAGGGCCAGGCCCAGCAGCGCGAAGGCGGTGACGAAGGGGATGAAGGCGGCCGTCGACTCCTCGGCGACCTGCTTGACGTCGAAGTAGGACTGGGTGCCGCCGACCGTGCCCTCGGGCGCGGCGGCCGCCACCGCCTTCCCGGCGGCCTCGACATCGGCCCGCGACGAGGCGTCGGTGAGGCGGTAGAGCATCTGGTACGAGGGCTCGGCGTCCAGCGCCGTCAGCTGGGCGGGAGTGACCCACGCACCCGCACTCTCCCCGACCGACTCCGCGACGCCGACGACCGTCAGCTCTACGTCACCGGCCTTCAGCGACTGCGTGCCGCCCGGGCCCCCGATCTCGGTGCCCTTCTCCAGCACGATCTCGCCGGGCCTCTTTGCCCAGCGCCCGTCGGTCAGCTCCACACCGTCGACCGCGGCGTCGGCCGACGCCCGTCCGACGACGGTGACGGGTGACTCGGCGAAGCCGGGCGTCATCCCGTCGGCCGGCACCAGCCGTGCGGCGGTCACCGGATACGGCCCGGCGGTGGCCGCCACACCGTCCACCGTCGCCGTCCTCTCGGCCTGTGCCGCCGTCGCCCCCTCGAACTCCACCGTCAGATGCGCCCCGTTCTGCCGGGAGAAGGCCTTGTCGAAGGGCGCCTGCGAGGCCACCAGCAGCCCCAGCGCCAGCACGGACGCCGCCACGGACAGCAGCGTCGTCAGCACCGTCACCGACGTCTGCACCCGCCTGCGGCCGACCCCCGACCGCACCACCCACCCCAGCGCGGTCACCGGACCACCGCCGTGACGTCGCCGGCGATCCGCCCGTCGACCAGCTCGATGGTCCGGGTGGCACACGATTCGGCGAGCGCCAGATCGTGCGTGACCAGGACGATCGTCTGCCCGTCGGCGTTGAGTTCCCGCAACAGCTCCCGGACCTCCGTCCCCGACGCGGTGTCCAGCGCGCCGGTCGGCTCGTCGGCGAGCAGCAGCGCCGGGCGGTTCATCAGCGCGCGGGCGACGGCGACGCGCTGGCGCTCGCCGCCGGAGAGACGCCCGGGGTAGGCGCGGGCGTGCCGGGCGATGCCCAGCTGGTCGAGGAGTTCGGCGGCCCGGGACGCCGCCCGGCCGCGCGCCGTCCCGGACAGCTGGGCGGGGAGCAGCACATTGTCGGTGACCGTCAGATCGTCCAGCAGATTGAAGAACTGGAACACCATGCCGATCCGCTTCCGCCGGTAGCGGGCGGAGGCGGTCTCGCCCAGCTCGTCGATCCGCCGCCCGTCGACGGTGACGGTCCCGGAGGTCGGCCGGTCCAGGCCCGCAATCAGGTTGAGCAGGGTGGACTTGCCGCTGCCGGACGGTCCGAGGACCGCCAGCGCCTCCCCCGCGCGCACCCGCAGCGTCAGCCCGTCGAGGGCCGGCGGTCCGTCGCCGTACGCCTTGCGCGCCTCGCGCACGTCGATCAGGGGATCGGTCATGGTTCCTCCAGGGTTCGGCGCCGGTGCTCCGCTGCTCCGGTGCTCTGGTCCGCCGGTGCGACGAAGCTAGGCGCGCGGGCCCCGGCGGCACCTCGGCCGCGGTGCGGAAAGTCCGTACCGTGTTCGGCGGAGGCGCGCCCGCGTACATCGCAGGGACGACCTCTGCGGGCGGATCCGCGGACGCCGGTGCCTTGGCACACTTGCCCGGTGACCCCGGACATCCACCGCCGCTCCGCCCGGCTGCGCGCCGCCGTGGCGCAGCGGCTGCCGTTCGCCCCGGCGCCGGAGGGCCTCCGGCAGACGCGCTGGGCGTGGGCGGCCGACGCGCTGCTGGCGCTGGTACTGGCGATCGGTGTGGTGAGCACCGACCTGGACCGGTCGTTCGTGGAGGTGCAGGACCGGCCGAACGCCGTCTGGCAGCAACCGGGCGACGTGCCCGCGCCGCCCCGCCCCGTCCCGCCCCCCGACCTGCCCCGGGCGGAAGGGGACTGCCCGCCGGAGGAGTCGGCACAGACCACCGGTCCGCAGGTCTGCGGGCCGGGCGGTATCCGGGTGAAACCCGCCCTGGAGCACAGCCTGCCGCCCGTTCAGTGGTGGGAGCTGGCCCTCGGCGTGCTCGCGGTCGCGCCCCTGGCGCTGCGCCGGCGTCGCCCGCTCGCGGTGCTGTGGGCGGTGCTCGCTGGAGTGGCCCTGTTCCACCTGGGCGCCGTCTCGGCCGAGGCCACCGCGGTCACCTTCGGGGCGGTGCTGATCGCCGCGTACAGCGCGGCCATGTACAGCCCGCACCGCAGGACCACGGCGACGAGCCTGCTGGCGGCCGTGGGACTGCTGTGGCAGAGCCGGCTGGTGCCGGACGTCAGCCGCAGCATGATCCCGCTGCTCGTCCTGGTACCGGTGGCACTGGCCGCCAACGCACTGCACGCCTGGCAGCAGCGGGTGCACCGGATGCAGCGGGAACAGGAGGCGGCGACACGTCTCGCGGTGGACCAGGAACGGCACCGGATCGCGCGCGAACTGCACGACGTGGTGACGCACAACGTGAGCATGATGACCATCCAGGCCGGTGCCGCGCGCAAGGTACTGGACGCCTCGCCCGCGCAGGCACGCGAGGCGATGCTGGCGGTGGAAGCGGCCGGGCGCTCGGCCATGACGGAGCTGCGCCAGGTGATGGGGCTGCTCACGACGGCCTCCGCCGGGCCCGATCCCGCGGATCCGGCCGAGAGCGCGGAGCTGGCACCGCAACCGGGCCTGGACCGGCTGGAGGACCTGGTGGCACGGGTCCGGGCCACGGGCACACCGGTGGTGGTCCGCACGGAGGGCGAGCCGCCGAACCTGCCGCCGGGCGTGGATCTGGCGGCGTACCGGGTGGTGCAGGAGGGACTGACGAACGCGGTGCGCCACGCCTCGGGGGCGGAGATCGCCGTGAAGGTCGAGTACGCCCCGAACGAACTGCGCATAGTCGTCGAGGACTCGGGCGGCGTCCCCCTGGTCGCGGAGGGCAACGGACGCGGCCTGATCGGGCTCCGCGAACGGCTGGCGGTCTACGGCGGTACGCTCCACACCGGCAAGCGCCCGCGCGGTGGCTACCGGATCCGCGCGGTCGTCCCCCTGGAGGTTCGGTGAACCAGACACCGCGGGTCGTCATCGTGGACGACCAGGCGCTGGTACGCACCGGCTTCCGGATGATCCTCACGGCCGACGGCATCGACGTGGTCGCGGAGGCGTCCGACGGCGAGGAGGCCGTCGCGGCGGTGCGCCGGACCCGGCCGGACGTGGTGCTGATGGACGTGCGGATGCCCGGTACCGACGGACTGGAGGCCACCCGGCGGATCCTCGCCGACCGTCCGCCCGCACCGCGGATCATCATCCTCACCACGTACGACCTCGACCAGTACGTGTACGCGGCGCTGTCGGCGGGCGCGAGCGGCTTCCTGCTCAAGGACGTCACGCCCGAGCATCTCGCGGCCGCGGTACGGCTCGTACGGTCCGGAGACGCGCTGCTGGCACCGACGATCACCCGCCGGCTGGTGGAGCGCTTCGCCACCGCGGGCAGCCGGGGGACGACACTGCACCGGGATCTGACGGCGCTCACGCCGCGGGAGCTGCAGGTCCTCGAAGCGATGGCGGGCGGCGACAGCAACGCGGAGCTCGCGGCGCGATTCCGGCTGAGCGAGGCGACGGTGAAGACACACGTCGCCCGGATCCTGTCGAAGCTCGGGCTGCGAGACCGCGCCCAGGCGGTGATCGCGGCGTACGAGACCGGGCTGATCACACCGGGCGGACGCTAGCGGCGGCCGCCCGTCCGGCGTCTCCACGCACTCCCGGGCCGTTCACACCCCCTGGCGCGAAAACCTCACACCGCGAAGAACGCCGCCGTCAGCAGCACTACCCCCGCCCCCGCCATCCCCCACGCGACCCGAGTGCGCCGCAGCCCACCCGCCACCACCACCGACGCCAACAACAACGCCCCGCCCAACGGCACCCACGCGTACAGCACTCCGGCCGGCCCCGACCGCACCACCTCGTCACCGCCGGGCTTCACCACCACCGAGTACGTCCGCCCCTTCGCCACGGCGACCGAGTCCTCGATGAAGACCCGCTCCCGCGGCTGCGACCCCGCCGACACCGGCGCGTACGGACCGCTGCACGAACCCTCGGTGCAGCGCGTCACCTCGACCGTGCCCCGCTCCCGCCCCTTGGTCAGCAGCACGTGCTGCGCGGTCCCCCAGGACGCCCACACCCCCGCGATCAGGATCAGCGCCGCCACCGTACCCATCGACGCGATCCGGCCGAACCGCAGAACTGCGGCCGGGGCCTGACGGGGACGGGCGGCGGCGGAGGCAGGCATGGCCGGGATCATTGGCCATGTCCGTGCGCCCGGTCAACTCGCCCGCGCACCATCGACCGACAAGTCAGGAGTTGTACGCGCTCTGCGCCCGCTCGAGCCCCTCGATCACCAGGGCCTCCACCGCGTCCGCCGCCCGGTCGACGAAGTAGTCCAGCTCCTTGCGCTCCGTCGACGAGAAGTCCCGCAGCACGAAATCCGCCACCGGCATCCGCCCCGGCGGCCGCCCGATCCCGAACCGCACCCGGTGGTAGTCCGGGCCCAGCGACTTCGTGATCGACTTCAGGCCGTTGTGGCCGTTGTCCCCGCCGCCCAGCTTCAGCCGCAGGACGCCGTAGTCGATGTCCAGCTCGTCGTGCACCGCCACGATGTTGCCGACCGGGACCTTGTAGAAGTCCCGCAGCGCCGTCACCGGCCCGCCCGACACGTTCATGAACGACATCGGCTTCGCCAGGATCACCCGCCGGCTCGCCGGCCCCGGCGGACCGATCCGCCCCTCCACCACCTGCGCCTGCGCCTTGCCGTGTCGCTTGAAGCGCGCCCCGATCCGCTCCGCCAGCAGGTCCGCCACCATGAAGCCGACGTTGTGCCGGTTCGAGGCGTACTCGGGGCCCGGATTGCCGAGGCCGGCCACCAGCCACGGAGCGCCCGCGTCTGTCGTCACGTCCATGTCTCCTTCGTGTCCCGCATATCCCTCGTACCCGTCCACACATACGCGTCGGCCGCTGCCCCGCACGGGAACAGCGGCCGACCACACGATGACCGTAGGGGAGGATCAGGCCTCCGCGGCCGCCTCGCCCTCGCCCTCACCCTCGGCCGGGGCCTCCTCCGCCTGCGCGGACAGGACCTGCAGCACCACGGTGTCGCCGTCCACGTCCAGCTTCACGCCGGACGGCAGCGCGATGTCCTTGGCGTGGATCGAGGCACCGGCCTCCAGACCCGCCACCGACACGGTGACCTGCTGCGGGATGTGCGTGGCCTCGGCCTCGACCGGCAGCGCGTCCAGGACGTACTCCAGCAGGAACCCGCCCGGGGCCAGCTCGCCCTCGGCCTGCACCGGGATCTCGACCGACACGGTCTCGCCGCGCTTCACCAGCTGCAGGTCGACGTGCTCCAGGAAGCCCTTGATCGGGTCACGCTGGACCGACTTCGGGATCGCCAGCTCGTTGGTCTTGCCGTCGATGTCCAGCGCGATCAGCACGTTCGACGTACGCAGCGCCATCAGCAGCTCGTGACCCGGCAGGGTCAGGTGCAGCGGGTCCGAACCGTGGCCGTACAGAACGCCGGGGACCTTGTTGTCCCGACGGATACGACGCGCGGCACCCTTGCCGAACTCGGTACGGGACTCGGCGGTGAGCTTCACCTCGGCCATGATCACTCCTCGTGGAATTCAGAAACGGACGTGGTCACCCGGCCACGAACGGCCTGCTACGAAGAGCGCGTCGATAACGGAGCGCCACACCCGCGAACACGGGTACGGCCTCCCTCGCCGAGCAACTTCAGCAGTCTACTCGGAGAGGAAGGCCGTACCCAAAACGATCAACAGGCGAGAACGGTGCTTGCGGAACGGCGCCTGCAGAACGGTTACTGCAGAATGCTCACTGCTCGTCGAACAGGCTCGTCACCGAACCGTCCTCGAACACCTCACGCACCGCACGCGCGATCGTCGGCGCGATCGACAGCACCGTGATCTTGTCCAGCTCCAGCTCGCTCGCCGACGGCAGCGTGTCCGTGAACACGAACTCGCTCACCTTCGAGTTCTTCAGCCGGTCCGCCGCCGGACCCGACAGCACACCGTGCGTCGCCGTCACGATGACGTCCTCCGCACCGTGCGCGAACAGCGCGTCCGCCGCCGCACAGATCGTGCCACCCGTGTCGATCATGTCGTCGACCAGGACGCAGATACGCCCCTTCACGTCACCCACGACCTCGTGCACCGTGACCTGATTCGCCACGTCCTTGTCACGCCGCTTGTGCACGATCGCCAGCGGCGCGCCCAGCCGGTCGCACCAGCGGTCCGCCACCCGCACCCGGCCCGCGTCCGGCGAGACCACCGTCAGCTTCGAACGGTCCACCTTCGCGCCCACGTAGTCCGCCAGCAGCGGCAGCGCGAACAGGTGGTCCACCGGACCGTCGAAGAAGCCCTGGATCTGATCCGTGTGCAGGTCCACCGTCAGAATCCGGTCCGCACCCGCGGTCTTCATCAGATCCGCGATCAGACGCGCCGAGATCGGTTCACGTCCACGGTGCTTCTTGTCCTGCCGCGCGTAACCGTAGAACGGCACGATGACCGTGATGGAGCGGGCCGACGCACGCTTCAGCGCGTCGATCATGATCAGCTGCTCCATGATCCACTTGTTGATCGGAGCCGTGTGGCTCTGGATCAGGAAGCAGTCCGCACCGCGCGCCGACTCCTGATAACGCACATAGATCTCACCGTTGGCGAAGTCGAAGGCCTTCGTCGGGACGACCCCGACCCCCAGCTGCTGGGCGACCTCCTCGGCAAGCTCGGGGTGTGCGCGGCCGGAGAAGAGCATCATCTTCTTCTCGCCGGTCGTCTTGATCCCGGTCACAGCACTTTCTCCTCAGAGGTTCGCAGCTGAGCTCATGGGCGCTCTCCCGACTGGCCGCGGGGGCGTCTCAGCTGGTGGGGTGCGGATGTGCACTTATCACGGTACGCCGTGTTCGACGCGCCGGTTTCCGGTCAGTCTTCGCCGCCCGCCTCGCGGGACACCGCCTCGGCCGCCTTCGCCGCCGCGCTCCCCGGACGCTTCCGGGCCACCCAACCCTCGATATTCCGCTGCTGGCCACGGGCCACGGCCAGCGAACCGGGCGGCACGTCCTTCGTGATCACCGAGCCGGCGGCGGTGTAGGCACCGTCCCCGACCGTGACAGGAGCCACAAACATGTTGTCCGAACCCGTACGGCAGTGCGAGCCGATCGTCGTGTGGTGTTTGTCCTGCCCGTCGTAGTTCACGAACACACTCGCGGCACCGATGTTCGTGAACTCGCCGATCGTCGCGTCACCCATGTACGACAGGTGCGGGACCTTGGTCCCCTCGCCGATCGACGCGTTCTTCGCCTCCACGAACGTACCGATCTTCGACTTCAGCCCGAGCCGGGTGCCCGGCCGCAGATACGCGTACGGACCCACGGATGCCTGCGGCCCCACATGGGCACCGTTGGCCACCGTGTTGTCCACCCGCGCCCCCGCCTCCACGTGCGTGTCCGTGAGCCGCGTGTTCGGCCCGACCTCGCACCCCTCGGCCAGATGCGTGGCGCCGTGCAGCTGCGTACCCGGGTGCACGACCACGTCCTGCTCGAACGTCACCGTCACGTCCACCCACGTCGTCGCCGGGTCCACCACCGTCACGCCGGCCAGCATCGCCCCGGTCAGCAGCCGGTCGTTCAGGATCCGACGCGCCTCCGCCAGCTGCACCCGGTTGTTGATCCCCGCGATCTCCCGGTGGTCCCCGGCCACCGACGCGCCCACCCGGTGCCCCGCCTCGCGCAGGATCCCGAGCACGTCCGTGAGGTACTCCTCGCCCTGGCTGTTGTCCGTCCGCACCTTGCCCAGCGCGTCCGCGAGCAGCTGCCCGTCGAAGGCGAAGACCCCCGAGTTGATCTCGCGGATCGCCCGCTGCGACTCCGAGGCGTCCTTGTGCTCCACGATCGCCGTGACGGCACCCGAGGCCCCGTCCCGCACGATCCGCCCGTAGCCCGTCGCGTCCGGTACCTCGGCCGTCAGCACGGTGACGGCGTTCCCGTCGGAGGTGTGCGTGGCCGCGAGCGCCCTGAGTGTCTCGCCGGTCAGCAGCGGAGTGTCACCGCAGACCACCACCACGACCCCGTCCACGGCACCGCCCAGCGCCTCCAGACCCATCCGCACGGCGTGCCCGGTGCCGTTCTGCTGCTCCTGCACGGCGGTGCGTACGCCGGGGGCGACCTCGGCGAGGTGCGCGGTGACCTTCTCGCGGGCGTGCCCCACGACGGCGACCAGGTTCTCGGGGTCCAGCTCACCGGAGGCGGCGAGCACGTGCCCCACGAGGGACCGGCCGCACAGCTCGTGCAGGACCTTGGGTGTGGCCGACTTCATACGGGTGCCCTCACCCGCTGCGAGAACGACGACGGCTGCCGGGCGAATGGCGCTCACGGGATGCCCTTCGGCTGTTGAGGAGGTGGGGACATCCGCAGGATACCGGGGCGGTTTGCGGCGGACATGAGCGCGGGCCCCGACAGGAATGCCAGGGCCCGCGACGAGGTCACGCGCAGTGGCTCCCCCGCAAGGATTCGAACCTTGTCCTGCTAGATCCAAAATCTAGTGTGCTGCCGGTTACACCACGGGGGAACGTGCGTCAGACCCTACCGGAGTCGTGTGACGGCGTCAGCGACGATTCCCGTCCACCAGCCTTCGATCCGGCGGTACGACTCGAAGGTCGCGTACCTGTTGTGTGAACGTGCCATGGGCATACCGTCCGGCCGGAATTCTCGGCTCCGGAGGTGAACGGCGTGGGGTTCACCAGTTCGAGGGATATCGCGTCGTATCGTTTGTCGAAAGTCACCGGAAAAGGGGCGCCCGGCGCCCGTAGGCTGGAGGCATGACCACGACGGGGGAAGACCACGTACCGGCCCGGGGTGGGCCTTGGTGGTGGGACAGGCGGCGCGGTGCGGTGCTCGATGTGAGCCTCGGTGTCGTGTCCGCGCTGGAGTGCGCGGCGGAGGGGATTCCGTTCGCGAGGGATGCCGGGATTCCGCCGGTGATGGGCGTTGTCTTCGGGCTGCTGGCCGGTTCGGTGCTGGTGGTGCGGCGGAAGTGGCCGATCGCGGTGGTGCTGGTGGCGCTCGCCATCACGCCGGCCGAGATGGGCTTCCTGATGGGCGTCGTCGGCCTGTACACGCTGGCGGCCTCGGAGTTGCCGCGGCGGATCATCGGGGCCCTGGCCGGGATGACGTTCCTGGGGACGCTGGTCGTCACGTTCGTGCGGCTGGGGCAGGACATGGCGCAGGACGGCCTGGACCTGGGGGACTGGTTCCTTCCGTTCGCGTCGATCGCGACCTCGCTGGGGATGACCGCGCCGCCGTTGCTGCTCGGCCTGTACGTGGGGCAGCGGCGCCGGCTGATGGAGAGCCTGCGGGAGCGGGCGGACAGTCTGGAGCGCGAGCTGCAGTTGCTGGCCGAGCGGGCCGAGGAGCGCGCGGAGTGGGCGCGCGGCGAGGAGCGCACGCGGATCGCGCGGGAGATGCACGACGTGGTCGCGCACCGGGTGAGTCTGATGGTGGTGCATGCGGCCGCGCTCCAGGCGGTGGCCCGGAAGGATCCGGAGAAGGCGGTGAAGAACGCGGCCCTGGTGGGGGACATGGGACGGCAGGCGCTGACGGAGCTGCGGGAGATGCTCGGGGTGCTGCGCAGTGGCGGGGACGGTGCGCGGGCCGAGCGGGCGTCGGTGCCGCTGGCCGCGGTGGGGGTGGCCGCCGCGGCGGCGGCGTCGCGGGCGGCGGAGGACGGGGAGCCGTCCTCGGAGGGGCCGTGCCTGTCGGAGCTGGACGAGTTGATCGGGCAGTCGGAGGCGGCCGGGATGGTCGTGAACCTGTCCGTGGAGGGGGCGGAGCGTTCGTATGCGGCGGAGGTGGAGTCGACGGCGTTCCGGGTCGTGCAGGAGGCGCTGACGAACGTGCACAAGCACGCGGCGGGTGCGAAGACGCATGTGCGGCTGGCGCACCGGGTGTCGGAGATCGCGATGCAGGTGGAGAACGAGCCGCCGCCGGAGGCCTCGGCGGCGTCGTCGGCGCGGTTGCCGTCGGGGGGCAATGGGCTGGTGGGGATGAAGGAGCGGGTGGCCGCGCTGGGGGGTGTGTTCGTGTCGGGGCCGACCGATGCCGGGGGTTTCCGGGTGTCGGCGGTGATTCCGGCGTCGTAGCCGTTCCGGTCGTCGGGTTCTCGCGTCAGCCGGTGGTGGAGAGGCGGGGCGGCTGGGTTCCGGCGACGAGGGTGGCGAGGGCGGTGTCGATGGTGGCGCCGAGGTACCAGTCGCCGGTGTGGTCGAGGGCGTAGACGCGGCCTTCGGCGTCGATGGCGACGAGGGCCTGGCTGTCGGTCTCGGTGCCGAGCGGGCAGGTCTGGGTGTCGAGGGCGCGGCCGAGGTCGCCGAGGGTGCGGGCCATGTGGAGGCCGTGCAGGGGGTCGAGGTGCAGGGTGGCGGGGGCGATCTGGCGGCCGGGCCCGGTGGGTGCGATGTGCAGGCCGCCGAATTCGGCCCAGGCCTCCACGGCGGCGGGGAAGACGGAGTGGCGGTGTCCCGCGGGTGAGCTGTGTTCGCGCAGGATGTCGGCCCAGATCTCGGCCTGTTTGATGTCCCAGCGCCCCGGCTGCCAGCCGGCGTCGCGCAGTGCGGCGTCGACGGGGACGGGGAAGCGGGTGGTGGAGGTGCGGTCGGCTTGCATCGGCCCTTGGTTCGTTTCGGTCGGCTGGTCGGCTGGTCGGCTGGTCGGCTGGTTCGGCTGGTTCGGCTCGATCTGCGCGATCTGCTCGGTCAGTCCTTCTCCGTCGCGGGGTCGACGACGCGGACGCCGAAGTGTGCGCTGAGGGCGGTGCAGGCGCGGCACGGTGCGGCGAAGGCGCCGTGGAGGGGGTCGCCGTCCTCGCGGATGCGGCGGGTGGTGAGCTTGGCGTGTTTGAGTGCCTTGCGGGCTTCGCCGTTGGTCATGGGTTTTCGTGCGGCGCGTTTGCTGCGGGCGGCGTCCGCGGTGGCCAGGTGCCGTGAGATGAGGATCGTCTCGGCGCAGCGGCCGGTGTAACGGTCTCGTTGGCCGCTGGTGAGGGTGTCGAGGAAGTCCTGCACGAGGTGGTGCAGGGCGGGCGGCGTGTCGGCGCGCGTCGCGGTGCCGGTGAGGGTGGTGCCGCGTACGGAGAGGGCGGCGGCGACGGTCGGGAGTATGCCGTCGCGGCGGTGCCGGAGGGTGGGGGTCTGGAGGGTGTCGGTGCTGCTCCAGCCGATGCGTGGGTCGCCGCCGCGGGGGTCGTCGGACCGCCCGGTGTCGGGTCCCGTCTGTGTCGCACTCATGATCGTCTTCCCCTCCTGAGCATCCCCCCGAAGGTCACAGAGTGCCAAATCCCGGGGCTGCTGCGGAAGCTGGGGCGGGGTGACACGCCCGGGTATGGGCGGTGTGTCACGGGAGGGTGACGTCTGGTCACGGAAGTGGAGGCCCGGCGTGCCGGGTGCGGGGTCCGGCGCCGGTGACCCCTCTCGTCGTACCGCATAGGCTGTCGGCACCGCGCTCGCACGCGGTGAATCCAGACAGTGCAGGCAGATCAGACGGATCTGGCAGCAGACAGACGCCGCAGGGGGCAACCGCCATGACGACAGGTCGGCTCGGGCAAGCAGCCGCGCCGCCGAACGCGGCCTACGCCGGGCAGGTCGTGCATTTCCCGGATCCGGTGCGTGCGGCCCGTCACCCGAGAGGGGTACGGGTGGACGCGGGTGGTTACCCCGAGTTCTCGCCGTACGCCCGTGCGGTCGCGGAGATCGCGGATCCGCCGGAGGGGTTCGGGGTCGACGAGTTGCGGCTCACGGACTACGTGTCGGCGAACGCGGCCCTGTCGGCCTCGGGGCACGAGCTGTGGGACACGGTGCCCGCGGTGGCGACGCCGCACGGCTGGACGTGGCACCACGTGGCCGGTTCGCGGCGCATGGAGCTGGTTCCGGTCGAGGTGAAGGCGCTGCTGCGGCACCACGGCGGGATCTCGACGGCGGTGGTGGACCAGGCCAAGCGCGGCACGCGGCCGTTGCAGGAGACGCGTCCCGTGCACTTCGGTCTGCCGAAGTCGGGTGTGGCCGTCACGGAGCAGCAGGTGCAGGGCGTCGAGGAGGACCTCGGGTACCGGCTGCCGGGCGCCTACCGGTCGTTCCTGAAGGCGGCGGGCGGCTGTGCGCCGGTGGGTACGGCGCTCGACGCGGAGCTGGGGCTGCTGGTGGACCAGCCGTTCTTCACGGTGCGTGAGGAGGCGGCGGTCAACGACCTGGTCTATGTGAACAAGTGTCTGCGGGACCATCTGACGAAGGACTACCTGGGCGTCGCCTTCGTCCAGGGTGGTCTGCTCGCGGTGAAGGTGAAGGGCGAGCGGATCGGTTCGGTGTGGTTCTGCGCCTACGACGACGTGCGGGACGTGGACCCGTCGTGGCCGCCGGCGGATCGTGTGGAGCGGCTGCTGCTGCCCTGCGGTGAGGACTTCGACGCGTTCCTGTCCCGGCTGGCGGGTTCCCCGCCGGAGCTGGAGACGGTGGCGAACCTGATGGTGGACGGCGGTTTCGCGCGTGCGGTGCCCGTGACGGCGGTGTCCCCGGCGTCTTCCGCGTCTTCGGTGGGGGAGTGAGCTGACGATGGTGACGTTCGCGCAGGCGCAGGAGCGCGCGGAGGAGTGGGTCAACGGCGAGCTGCCTGCGTACCAGCACCGTGAGGTGCGGGTGCGGGAGTTCGACCTCGGGTTCGTGGTGTGGGCCGAGGACCGGGCGGACGGTCCCCGTTCGGACGGGGGTGCGCAGCGGCTGGTGATCGCCCGGGACAGTGGCGAGGCGACGCTGTGGCCGTCGCTTCCGGTGGGCGAGGTGATCCGCCGGTACGAGGAGGAGTACGGCCGTCCCGAGGAGGCGCAGGCGCC
Source organism: Streptomyces sp. NPDC018026 (assembly GCF_044327745.1). Lineage (NCBI taxonomy): Bacteria > Bacillati > Actinomycetota > Actinomycetes > Kitasatosporales > Streptomycetaceae > Streptomyces > Streptomyces sp. NPDC018026. Next base: position 123,696 of record NZ_JBIRFY010000012.1, on the reverse strand, counting down.
GGCCGCGGCGCCCGCGGCGCGGGTGGACCTGAATCAGACGTCCTTCTTGCTGAGTCCGCCGGAGTGGTTGCAGGAGGCGGCGGACCGGATCGGTATTCCGGATCGCCGGCGGGGCGACGGCGAGGGTGGTGACACCGCAGGCGCGGGCGGTCCCGGTGGCGGGCTTCCGCAGACGCAGGCCGGGGTGCCCTCGGCTCCCGCGGCGTCTGGGTCGGCGCCCGTGGCGGGGCCGGGGTCGTCCGGGAGCGGTGCCGGGTGGCCGGCGGCGGGCTCCGGGTCGTCCGCCGGTGGCTCCGGCGCGGGTGCGGGCGCGTCCGGTGTCCCGAGTGAGCCGTATGCCCCGGGTGCGCCGGGTGCGCCGGGTGCGCCCGCCGGGGCGACGCCCTGGGCCGGGACGGACACCAACGCGGACGCCGGTGAGGACCGTTCCGTACCGCTGCCGCAGACCGTGTTCGCGCCGCCGTTGAGCGGTGTCGACGACGACACGCCGCCGCCCTCGACGACGCCGGAGGCCAAGACGGCGCTGATGTCGGGCGGCAGCCAGCTTCCGCCGACGGCGCTCTCGCCGGCGATCGGCGACCCGAACGCGCCGGGCGTGCCGGGCGTGCCGGGCGTGCCGGGCGTGCCGGGCGTGCCGGGCGGGGCGGGTACGCCGCCGCCCGCGGCCCCGGCTCAGCCCCCGGCCCAGCCGCCCGCCGGTCCTGGGGCGCCCGCCACGCCGCCCCGGCCGTTCGCGCCGGGCGCCGGGGACATCGCCGACGCCGCGACCAGCAAGGCGACGCCTCCGCCGCGCCGTGGCGGTGGCTCGTCCACGCCGCCTCCGCCGAGCGCCCCGGGTGCGCCGGGCGCGCGTCCGGGGAGCACGCCGGCGCCGTCGGGGACGCCCGCGCCGGGCACCCCGGCGGGCGGGTACGTGCCGACCCAGCTGGTGTCGTCGCTCGGTCCCGAGGGCCCGGGCGGCCCGGGCACGCCGCCTCCGCCCAGCGCTCCGGGCACGCCGCCCGCGCCGGGGGCCACGCCTCCGCCGAGCGCTCCGGGGACCCCGCCTCCGCCGAGCGCGCCGAACGCGCCGGGTGGGACGCCGCCGGGCGGGATGCACCACGCCGCCACGATGCTGGCCGACCCGGGCCGGACGGGCGGCGGTGCCCCGCAGCCCCCCGGTCCCCCCGGACCGCCCAACCCTCCCGGCCCGCCCGGGCCTCCCGGTGCCCCCGCCGCTCCAGGGGCGCCGGGCGCTCCGGGTGCGCCGGGCGCGCCTTCCGGTCCGGGTGCGCCGCCGCCTCCCCCGGCCGCTCCGGGTGCGCCCGGTGCGCAGGGTTCCGCGGGGGGTGCGGGCGGTGCCGTGCACCACGCGCAGACCGTGCTGGCCGCGCCCTCCCTGGGCGGCCCCGGCGGCATCGGCGCGCCGCCGCCCCCGCCCGGTGCCGTACCCGCCCCGCCCGGTGCCGTACCGCCGCCGCCCGGGCAGCCCGTGCCGGGTCAGCCGCCGGCGTACGGGTATCCGCCGCAGCCCACCGGTCAGCCGACCGTCGGGCCCGGCTACCAGGCCGTGCTCCGCTACCGCGCGCAGGACGGCTCCGAGCAGCAGCTGATCCGGCGTTCCGCGCCGGGTACGCCGCACCCGGAGTGGCAGATGTTCCACGAGCTGCGCTCCATGAACGTGCCGCCGGACCAGGTCCTCGAACTGCACACCGAGCTGGAGTCGTGCGAGCTGCCGGGCGCGTACTGCGCGCGGATGATCCGGGAGCAGTGGCCGCAGGCGCGGATCACCTCGATCGCGCCGTACGGCCTGGACCACGCGAGCAGGCAGCAGGGCATGCAGCAACTGCTGGCGCACCAGGGCGAGCTGCACCAGGTGGCCGACGGGCCGGCGCGTCCGGCGCCGGTGCGCGCTCCGCTGGCGCAGGTGCAGCCCGCGCCGCCGGTTCCGCCGGAGGCCGTCGGGCAGGAGCTGGCCGGCGCGTTCGGGCCGGGGGTCTTCCGGTTCGAGCAGGCCGCGGTGTCCCGGCAGGGGGTGCCGCCGGCCGTGGCGCACACGCTGGTGGCCGCGGGGCTGCCGATGGACATGGGGCCGTTCTTCTGGGCGCAGGCCCAGCCGGGGCGGCCGGTGCCGACGCTGGCGGAGCTGGCGGCCGAGCGCGGTGTGCAGCCGGCCTCGGACGCGGGGTCGTACCTCGTCGTGGGCAGCGACTTCGGCCGGGCGATCTGTGTGCAGTACGGCACGGCGGCCATCGTCGCGGTCCCGGTGGAGGCCGGTCCGGGCGGTGCGCCCGTGCCGCCGCAGTTCGTGAACACGGGGCTGCCGGAGTTCGCGCGCTGTCTGGCGCTGCTGGGCCGGATGTGGCGGCTCAGGTTCGGTCTGAACCAGGAGCAGGCGGGTCGCTGGACGGTGGACTTCCAGGCGCAGTTGGCCGCGCTGGACCCGGCGGCGCTCGGCTCGCCGGAGAGCTGGTGGTCCGTGCTGCTGGAGCAGATGTGGGACGGGCTGCTGTGAGGCGTCCGCGCCGCTGACGTACCCGACGGGCGGGGCCCGGTCGACCTGTGAGTCGACCGGGCCCCGCCCCTTTGTGTGCGGTGTGTCGGATTATGTGGGCTTACATCCGATCCATAAAGTCGGTGAGGTCCATGTAGGTCCAGGTGGGTCCATGTATGTCCATGAGGTGCGGCAGGTTCACCACGGGCGGGACGCACAGGGTGATTGAGGGGTGATGGGCATGAGCGGTGCATCGGCGTCTCCCCACGGTTTCGCGACCGTACGCGGGCGTGAGCGCGGTTACCGTCCGGAGCAGGTCGAGGCGTGCGCCGCGGCCCTCTCCGAGGAGCGCGACGCGGCCTGGGAACGGGCCGCCCGGCTCACTGTGCTGGCCAGGGAGATGGAGGAGGACCTGGGAGACCTGGAGGAGGTGGTCGCGCAGCTCGCCTCGCAGGACTACGAGGTGCTGGGGGAGCGGGCGCGGGAGCTGTTCCGGCTCGGCGAGGAGGAGGCCGCGGCGGTGCGCGAGCGGGCGCGCGGTGCCGCGCAGGGGCTGGTGGACGAGTCACGGGCGTACGCCGACGGCGTGCGGGAGGCGGCCCGGGCGCACGCCGATGCCGTACGGGCCGAGGCCGACGAACGGGCCCGGCAACGGCTGCTCGCGGCCCGGGCGGAGGCGGACGAGGCGCGGATCGGAGCGCGGCGCGAGGTGAAGGAGGGGCGCGCGGAGGCGTTGTCCGCGCTGCGCGAGATGCGCAGGCGAACCGCCGGGACGGCCGCCGAGCAGAGCAGGGAACTGGCCGAGCGGTGGGCTGCCGCGGAGCGGACCGAGGAGGAGCGCGCGCGGGCCCTGGACGCCCACCACGCGGAGCTGGTGGCCCGTGCGGAGCAGGGAGTGCGCGAGGCGGAGCAGGAGCTGGCCGACGCCCGGGAGGCGGCCGGGCGGCGGCAGGAGGAGGCCCGGGACCGGGCGGCCGAGGTGGTCGCCGAGGCCCGGGCGCGTCGCGAGCGCATCGCCCGCGACACGGAACGGGTGCTGCGCGAGCACGGGGAGCGGTGGGACGAGTTGCAGGCCCACATGGCCTCCGTACGCAGCAGTCTCCATGCGCTGACGGGGCGTGCGGTGGAGGTGGATTGACGCCCGCGCCGTGATGCCGCCGCGTACGGCGCGCCGTCCTCTGCGTGTACCTGCCTGCCGCGCGGTCAGTCCCCCCGGCGTACCGCGCCCGCCAGGATCCAGCCCTCCACCGCCTCGTAGTGCCGGCGCTGCTCCTGCGCCTTGCGCCGGCCGGAGAGCATCGTGCCGAGCCAGCCGCAGGCGAAGCCCAGCGGGATGGAGACCAGGCCCGTCGTGGTGAACGGGAACCAGTTGAAGTCGGCCTTGGGGAAGGCGGACACCGGCGAGCCGGAGACCAGGTTGGTGCCCGGCATCAGCAGCAGCACGGCCAGCGAGCCCCCGATCAGGGTGCAGAGCAGTCCGGCGCGCGTGTAGCGGCGCCAGAAGAGGCCGTAGACCAGGGCGGGCGCGATGGCCGAGGCGCCCAGGCAGAAGGACAGGGTCACCAGCGGCTGGAGGCTGCGGTGCTGGACGAGGGTGGCCAGGACGATCGCCGGGATGCCGACGCCCGGGAGGCGGCCGGGCGGCGGCAGGAGGAGGCCCGGGACCGGGCGGCCGAGGTGGTCGCCGAGGCCCGGGCGCGTCGCGAGCGCATCGCCCGCGACACGGAACGGGTGCTGCGCGAGCACGGGGAGCGGTGGGACGAGTTGCAGGCCCACATGGCCTCCGTACGCAGCAGTCTCCATGCGCTGACGGGGCGTGCGGTGGAGGTGGATTGACGCCCGCGCCGTGATGCCGCCGCGTACGGCGCGCCGTCCTCTGCGTGTACCTGCCTGCCGCGCGGTCAGTCCCCCCGGCGTACCGCGCCCGCCAGGATCCAGCCCTCCACCGCCTCGTAGTGCCGGCGCTGCTCCTGCGCCTTGCGCCGGCCGGAGAGCATCGTGCCGAGCCAGCCGCAGGCGAAGCCCAGCGGGATGGAGACCAGGCCCGTCGTGGTGAACGGGAACCAGTTGAAGTCGGCCTTGGGGAAGGCGGACACCGGCGAGCCGGAGACCAGGTTGGTGCCCGGCATCAGCAGCAGCACGGCCAGCGAGCCCCCGATCAGGGTGCAGAGCAGTCCGGCGCGCGTGTAGCGGCGCCAGAAGAGGCCGTAGACCAGGGCGGGCGCGATGGCCGAGGCGCCCAGGCAGAAGGACAGGGTCACCAGCGGCTGGAGGCTGCGGTGCTGGACGAGGGTGGCCAGGACGATCGCCGGGATGCCGACGGCCAGGGCGGAGACGCGGGCGAGGGTCATCTCGCGGCGCGGCGACATCTCCTGGACGCGGGCGGCGAAGACGTCGTGGGCCAGGGAGTTGGCGCAGGCGAGGATCATGCCGCCGACGGAGGCGAGCAGGGTGAGGAAGACGGCCGTGGTGACGGTCGTGAACAGGAACGTTTCCGCGGTGGAGACCTCCGCGCCGAAGGCGGCCTGGGAGCCCAGCAGGTAGGCGGTGTTGCCCTGGGGGTCGATCCCGGCGACGGCCGCCCGCCCCACCAGTGCCGTCGCACCGAAGCCGATCACCGTGACGACCAGCACGAACAGTGCCACGCCGGACACCGCCCAGGACATCGAGCGGCGCACCTGGCGGGCGGAGGAGGCGGTGTACATGCGCATGGTGACGTGGGGGAGGCAGGCGCCGCCGAGGACGACGGTGAGCTGCGAGGAGATCATGTCCGCGTCCGGGTGGGGGCCGCCCGCGAACTGGAGGCCGGAGTTCAGGAACGCCGACCCCACGCCGCTGTTGTCCGCCGCCGCGTCGAACAGCGCGGCGGGGTCCCAGTGGAAGCGGTGCAGGATCAGCGCGGCGACCACCAGGCCCGAGCCGAGCAGCATCACGATCTTGAGGATCTGGATGAGGGCGGTGCCCTTCATCCCGCCGATCGCCGCGTAGCTGATCATCAGCACGCCCAGGCCGATGATGCAGCCGGTCTGCAGGGACGCGCCGGAGAAGCCGAGGACGAAGGCGAGCAGTTGGCCGGTGCCCGCGAGCTGCACCAGCATCAGCGGCAGCAGCGCGGCGAGGGTCACGGCGCAGGCCGTCATGCGGACGGCGCGCCCCGGCATCCGGCGGGCGAGGGCGTCGCCCATGGTGAACCGGCCCGCGTTGCGCAGGGGTTCGGCCAGCAGGAACATCAGCAGCATCAGCGACAGCGCGGTGCTCAGCGCCAGGACGACGCCGTCGTGGCCGAAGAGGGCGACGACACCGCCCGTGCCGAGCACGGACGCCGCCGAGATGTAGTCGCCGGCGATCGCGAGGCCGTTGCGCATGGGCGACAGGGAGCCGTACCCGGTGTAGAACTCGTCGAGGTCGTCCCGGTCCGGCCCGGTCATCACGCACAGCAGCAGCGTGACGGTGGCGACGGCGGTGAAGCCGACCAGGGACATCGTCTGGGCGTTGCCGCTGAACTCCGTCACCGTCCCGCCCCCCGCCGCGCGTCCAGCTCGGCCTCCTTGCGGATGCGGTCCGCGAGCGGGTCGACACGGCGCCGGGCGGTGTGCTCGTACAGCGCGATCGCCAGCCAGGTGACGGGGAGCTGGACCAGGGCGAGCAGCAGTCCGGTGGGCAGTCCGCCGACGGCGGTGCCGGTCATCGGCCCGGGGGCGTACGCGGACAGGAGCAGGAAGAGGGTGAAGTAGCCGAGCGCGGCGAGCGTGGCGGTGCGCCGCTGCCGGCGGTAGGCACTGCGCAGGATCCGCAGGTCGCTGTGGCGGCCCAACGGGTCGCGGCGGGAGGCGCGGTGGGAGGTGTGGTGGGCGTGGGGCGTCGGGGCGTACGGGGGCGGTGGCGGTGGTGGTGGCGGGCGGTGCGGGTACGACGGGGACGGGTCGTAGGACATCCCGGTTCTCCTTGCGCGGCTAGGGTCCGAGCGGTGGACCGCAGGAGGTGGGGGGCGGGAGCCAGGCACGTTACTCGCGGGTTGGGGAGCACGCTGCGTTTTGGCCAAACTGATCGGTCGGTATGTGCCCGGGTGGACGCTCGTTGCGTCTCAGGGTGGAGGGCGACCCCGAGACGCACTCCACCGAAGGGTGGACTGCCCTTAGGGGTACCTCCGTACTACGGGTCGGGGAGGGTTCGTACCGACGGAGGACGAGACGGGGCCGGGGGCGTCCTTAATCTGGCTTTACGCCGCAGGGGGGCGGTGAACCGGACCCGCGGGGGTGGGGTTTTCCTCAGTAAAAGACTGCGCTGAACACCAGCGCGGCCGGCCCCCGGTTCCGGACAGACTCTTCGAGACAGCAGCGAGGCACCTGCGCGGCGGGACGACCGCCGCGCCGGGCACCGGCAGCTCACTCGATGACCGACATAGGAGACTTGACATGACATCGGCCGTAAGTATTCCCACGCACGGGAGCACTGGAGGGCGTACGGCCGTTGCCGCGCGAGCGCGGCAGGTCGTGAAGGCCTATGGATCGGGCGAGACCCGGGTGGTCGCCCTCGACCACGTGGACGTGGACATCGCGCGCGGCCAGTTCACCGCGATCATGGGCCCCTCGGGGTCCGGCAAGTCCACGCTGATGCACTGCCTGGCCGGCCTGGACACCGTCACCGGCGGGCAGATCTACCTCGACGAGACCGAGATCACCGGCCTGAAGGACAAGAAGCTCACGCAGCTGCGCCGGGACCGGATCGGCTTCATCTTCCAGGCGTTCAACCTGCTCCCGACGCTCAACGCGATCGAGAACATCACGCTGCCCATGGACATCGCCGGCCGCAAGTACGACCGCGCGTGGCTGGACCGGGTGGTGGAGACCGTGGGGCTCGCGGGGCGGCTCAAGCACCGGCCCACCCAGCTCTCCGGCGGCCAGCAGCAGCGGGTCGCGGTGGCCCGGGCCCTGGCCGCCCAGCCCGAGATCATCTTCGGTGACGAGCCGACCGGAAACCTGGACTCGCGCGCGGGTGCCGAAGTGCTCGGCTTCCTGCGCCGCTCGGTCACCGAGCTGGGCCAGACCATCGTGATGGTCACCCACGACCCGGTGGCCGCCAGCTACGCGGACCGGGTGCTGTACCTCGCCGACGGCCGGATCGTGGACGAGATGCACAAGCCCACCGCGGAGGCCGTGCTGGACCGCATGAAGGACTTCGACGCCCGGGGGCGCACGTCATGACCGTCGTGAAGACCTCGATGCGCAACTTCCTCGCGCACAAGGGCCGCATGGCGCTCTCGGCGGTGGCGGTGCTGCTGTCGGTGGCGTTCGTGTGCGGAACCCTGGTGTTCACCGACACGATGAACACCACCTTCGACAAGCTGTTCGCGGTCACCTCCTCGGACGTGTCGGTCGCCCCGAAGGACGTCAAGGCCGAGGACACCCCGCAGAACGGGGTACCCGAGTCGCTGCCGGCGTCGACGCTGGAGAAGATCCGTTCGGCCGACGGCGTGGAGTCCGTCGAGGGCGCGGTCGTCTCGATGAACGTGACCGTCGTCAACTCCGACAACGACAACGTGGGGGCCACCAGCGGAGCTCCCACCATCGCCGGGAACTGGACCAAGAACGACCTGCGGTCCATGGAGATCACCTCGGGCCACGCCCCGCGCGGCCCGACCGAGACGATGGTCGACTCCGACACCGCCGACAAGCACGACCTGAAGATCGGCGACGAGCTGCGCACCATCGCGCAGACCGGCGACTTCAAGGCGAAGATCGTCGGCATCGCCTCCTTCACCGTGACCAACCCCGGTGCCGCGGTCGTCTACTTCGACACCGCCACCGCCCAGCGTGAACTGCTCGGCGGCGCGGACCGGTTCAGCCAGTTCAACGTCACCGCCGCCGCCGGTGTCACCGACGCGCAGCTCAAGCAGAACGTGTCCGGCGCCCTGGGGGACACGTTCAAGATCCAGACAGCCAAGGAGGCGTCCGACGAAGGCCGCGCGGACGTCGGCGAGTTCATGGACGTCATCAAGTACGCCATGCTCGGCTTCGCCGGGATCGCGTTCCTGGTCGGCATCTTCCTGATCATCAACACCTTCTCCATGCTGGTCGCCCAGCGCACCCGCGAGATCGGGCTGATGCGGGCCATCGGCTCCTCCCGCCGGCAGGTCAACCGCTCGGTGCTGGTCGAGGCGCTGCTCCTCGGCATCGTCGGCTCGGTCCTCGGTGTCGCGGCCGGTGTCGGCATCGCCATCGGCCTGATGAAGCTGATGTCGGCGGCGGGCATGAACCTGTCCACCGACGACCTCACCATCAAGACGGCGACCCCCGTGACCGGCCTGATCCTCGGCGTCGTCGTCACCGTCCTGGCCGCCTACCTGCCGGCCCGCCGGGCGGGGAAGATCTCCCCGATGGCCGCCCTGCGCGACGCCGGTACCCCGGCCGACGCCAAGGCGGGCTGGATACGCGGCCTGATCGGCCTGGTGCTCACCGGCTCCGGCGTCGCCGCCCTGCTCACGGCCGCCTCCGCCGACAAGGCGAGCGACGGCTCGCTGATGCTCGGCGCGGGCATCGTGCTCTCGCTCATCGGCTTCGTCGTCATCGGCCCGCTGCTGGCCGGGTTCGTGGTGCGGGTGATCAGCGCGGTGCTGCTGCGGGCCTTCGGCCCCGTGGGCCGCCTGGCCGAGCGCAACGCCCTGCGCAACCCGCGCCGCACCGGTGCCACCGGCGCCGCCCTGATGATCGGCCTCGCGCTGGTCGCCTGCCTCTCCGTCGTCGGTTCCTCCATGGTCGCCTCGGCCACCAGCGAGCTGGACAAGACGGTCGGCGCGGACTTCATCGTCCAGGGCAACCAGCGGATCGTGCCGCAGGCCGAGAAGGCCATGACCGACACCCCCGGCCTGGAGCACGTCACCCGCTACAAGGTGCTCGACGCCACGCTGACCTCGCCCGACGGCAAGACGGACGACGACGGCGTCACGGCCGCCGACCCCACCTACGCCGAGGACGTGCGCCGCGCGACGACCGAGGGCAAGCTCTCCGCCGCCTACGGCACCGATGCCATGTCGGTCGGCTCGGACTACGCCGAGAAGCACGGCGTGCACGTCGGCGACACCGTCTCCGTCGCCTTCAAGGGCGGCGAGACCGCGAAGCTCAAGGTCGCCGCCATCACCAGCGACGACGTGGCCATCGACCAGGGCGCCCGGTACATCAGCATCGAGACGATGGAGAAGTACCTGCCGGCCGAGAACGTCCCGCCGAACATGATCATGTTCGCCAAGGCGAAGGACGGCCAGGCCGACCAGGCCTACGCCGCGCTGAAGAAGTCGCTGGACGCCTACCCGCAGTACCAGGTGGCCGACCAGACCGACTACAAGCAGGAGCTGAAGGACCAGATCGGCCAGCTGCTGAACATGGTCTACGGCCTGCTCGCCCTGGCGATCATCGTCGCCGTCCTCGGTGTGGTGAACACCCTGGCGCTGTCGGTGGTCGAGCGGACCCGGGAGATCGGCCTGATGCGGGCCATCGGCCTCTCCCGCCGCCAGCTGCGCCGCATGATCCGCATGGAGTCCGTGGTCATCGCCCTCTTCGGTGCCCTGCTCGGCCTCGGCCTGGGCATGGGCTGGGGCGCCACGGCCCAGAAGCTGCTCGCCCTGGAGGGCCTGAACGTCCTGGACATCCCCTGGCCGACGATCATCGGGGTCTTCATCGGCTCGGCCTTCGTGGGCCTGTTCGCCGCGCTGGTCCCGGCCTTCCGGGCGGGCCGGATGAACGTCCTGAACGCCATCGCGACGGAGTAGCACCCGACCCGACAGCCACCGCACACGGGGGTTGCGGAGGAGAGCCCGGCGCCGACGTCCCAACGGGACGAAGGCGCCGGGCTTTTTTTCACACCGCGCCCCGAGCAGCCACCTCCCCTTCCCGAGCCACCTCTCCCTCCCGAGCCACCTCCCCTTCCCGAGCTTCCGCCTTTCCCAAGCTTCCGCCCTTCCCGAGCCCTCCGAGCCTCCGAGCCCCCTGAGCCCCCGCCCCTCCCGAGCCCCCGAGCCCCCGAGCCCGCCGAGCCTCTCTGCGCCCCCCCGAGTCTCTCCCCTCACCCTCTGCGCCCCCGAGTCGTCCGTCACCCGGGCGTTCGCCTTTCAGCCCACCGAGTCGGGTGGTGGGTGGGCATAGGTCCCGGGGGTCCAGGGGGCGGAGCCCCCTGGTACGGCCACCGCGGCACCGGCCACCACGCACCCGGCGTCGTCCACAGCCCCCGACGCACCCGAGCGCATCGACGTACGCTGGACACACCCCGGCCCGCAGCGCGCGTCGGGCCCGTCGTGTTGTACACCCCCGCACGGAAAGCGCCCCGAATGAGCCTGCACGGTCTGCTCGACGCCGTCGTCAAGGACACCGCCCTCGCGGAAGCGATCGCGGCGGCCGCGGACGGCAACCGCATGCACGTCGACCTGGTCGGCCCGCCCGCGGCCCGCCCCTTCGCGATCGCCGCCCTGGCCCGCGAGACGGGCCGCCCGGTGCTGGCGGTGACGGCGACGGGACGCGAGGCGGAGGACCTGGCGGCGGCCCTGCGCTCCCTGCTGCCCCCCGAGGGCATCGTGGAGTACCCCTCCTGGGAGACCCTCCCGCACGAGCGGCTCAGCCCGCGCAGCGACACCGTCGGCCGCCGCCTCGCCGTCCTGCGGCGCCTGGCCCACCCCCGCCCCGACGACCCCGAGACCGGCCCGGTCTCCGTCGTCGTCGCACCCGTACGCTCCGTGCTCCAGCCGCAGGTCAAGGGCCTGGGCGACCTGGAGCCCGTGGCGCTGCGCACCGGACAGAGCGCCGACCTGGAAGAGATCGTCCAGGCCCTGGCGGCAGCGGCGTACGCGCGCGTCGAGCTGGTGGAGAAGCGCGGCGAGTTCGCCGTGCGCGGCGGCATCCTGGACGTCTTCCCGCCGACCGAGGAGCACCCGCTCCGGGTCGAGTTCTGGGGCGACGACGTCGAGGAGATCCGCTACTTCAAGGTCGCCGACCAGCGCTCCCTGGAGGTCGCCGAGCACGGCCTGTGGGCCCCGCCCTGCCGGGAGCTGCTGCTCACCGACGACGTGCGCGAGCGCGCCCGCGTCCTCGCCGAGGACCACCCCGAGCTGGGCGAACTGCTCGGGAAGATCGCCGAGGGCATCGCGGTGGAGGGCATGGAGTCCCTGGCGCCCGTCCTCGTCGACGACATGGAGCTGCTCCTCGACGTACTGCCCAAGGGGTCGATGTCGCTGGTCTGCGACCCCGAGCGGGTGCGCACCCGGGCCGCCGACCTGGTGGCGACCTCGCAGGAGTTCCTCCAGGCGTCCTGGGCGGCCACGGCGGGCGGCGGCGAGGCCCCGATCGACGTGGACGCGGCCTCCCTGTGGTCCATCGCGGACGTCCGGGAGCGGGCCCGCGAGCTGGACATGATGTGGTGGTCGGTCTCGCCCTTCGCCGCCGACGAGTCGCTGACGTCCGCCGTGGACGCGGAGGGCGACTCGGACACCCTCAAGCTCGGCATGCACGCCCCCGAGACCTACCGAGGCGACACCGCGAAGGCGCTGGCCGACACCAAGGGCTGGCTCGCCGACGGCTGGCGCGCGGTCTACGTCACCGAGGGCCACGGCCCCGCCTCCCGCACCGTCGAGGTCCTCGGCGGCGAGGGCATCGCCGCCCGCCTGGACAACGACCTCGAAACCCTCAGCCCCTCCGTCGTGCACGTCTCCTGCGGCTCGATCGACCACGGCTTCGTCGACCCGGCCCTCAAGCTGGCGGTGCTCACCGAGACCGACCTGACCGGCCAGAAGGCCGCCGGGCGCGAGGGTGCGCGGATGCCGGCCCGGCGCCGCAAGACCATCGACCCGCTCACCCTGGAGGCCGGCGACTACATCGTCCACGAGCAGCACGGCGTCGGCCGCTACATCGAGATGGTGCAGCGCACCGTCCAGGGCGCCACCCGTGAGTACCTGGTCGTGGAGTACGCCCCCGCCAAGCGCGGCCAGCCCGGCGACCGGCTGTACATCCCCACCGACCAGCTGGAGCAGATCACCAAGTACGTCGGCGGCGAGGCCCCCACCCTGCACCGGCTCGGCGGCGCCGACTGGACCAAGACCAAGGCCCGCGCCAAGAAGGCGGTCAAGGAGATCGCCGCCGACCTGATCAAGCTGTACAGCGCGCGGATGGCGGCGCCCGGCCACGCGTTCGGCGCGGACACCCCCTGGCAGCGCGAGCTGGAGGACGCCTTCCCGTACGCGGAGACGCCGGACCAGCTCACCACCATCGCCGAGGTCAAGGACGACATGGAGAAGACGGTCCCCATGGACCGCCTGATCTGCGGCGACGTCGGCTACGGCAAGACCGAGATCGCGGTCCGCGCCGCCTTCAAGGCCGTCCAGGACGGCAAGCAGGTCGCCGTCCTCGTGCCCACGACGCTCCTGGTGCAGCAGCACTTCGGCACGTTCGGCGAGCGCTACGCCCAGTTCCCGGTGAACGTGAAGGCGCTGTCCCGCTTCCAGACCGACACCGAGTCCAAGGCGACCCTGGAGGGCCTGCGCGAGGGCTCCGTGGACATCGTCATCGGCACCCACCGCCTGTTCTCCTCGGAGACCAAGTTCAAGGATCTGGGCCTGGTCATCGTCGACGAGGAGCAGCGCTTCGGCGTCGAGCACAAGGAGCAGCTGAAGAAGCTGCGCGCCAACGTCGACGTGCTCACCATGTCCGCGACCCCCATCCCGCGCACCCTGGAGATGGCGGTCACCGGCATCCGCGAGATGTCCACGATCACCACCCCGCCGGAGGAGCGCCACCCGGTGCTGACCTTCGTCGGCCCCTACGAGCACAAGCAGATCGGCGCCGCGATCCGCCGCGAGCTGCTGCGCGAGGGCCAGGTCTTCTACATCCACAACCGGGTCGAGTCCATCGACCGCGCGGCGGCCAAGCTGCGCGAGATCGTCCCCGAGGCGCGCATCGCCACCGCCCACGGCCAGATGTCGGAGCAGGCCCTGGAGCAGGTCGTCGTCGACTTCTGGGAGAAGAAGTTCGACGTGCTGGTCTCCACGACCATCGTCGAGTCCGGCATCGACATCTCCAACGCCAACACCCTCATCGTGGAGCGCGGCGACAACTTCGGCCTCAGCCAGCTCCACCAGCTGCGCGGCCGGGTCGGCCGTGGCCGCGAGCGCGGTTACGCCTACTTCCTGTACCCGCCGGAGAAGCCCCTGACGGAGACCGCGCACGAGCGCCTCGCCACCATCGCCCAGCACACCGAGATGGGTGCCGGCATGTACGTGGCCATGAAGGACCTGGAGATCCGCGGCGCGGGCAACCTGCTCGGCGGCGAGCAGTCCGGCCACATCGCCGGTGTCGGCTTCGACCTGTACGTGCGGATGGTCGGCGAGGCCGTCGCCGACTACCGGGCCTCCCTGGAGGGCGGCGTCGAGGAGGAACCGCCGCTCGAGGTCAAGATCGAGCTGCCCGTCGACGCGCACGTCCCGCACGACTACGCGCCCGGCGAGCGGCTGCGCCTCCAGGCCTACCGGTCCATCGCCTCCGCCAACAGCGAGGAGGACGTCAAGGCCGTACGCGAGGAACTCGTCGACCGCTACGGCAAGCTGCCGGAGCCGGTGGAGAACCTGCTGCTGGTCGCCGGTCTGCGGATGCTCGCGCGGGCGTGCGCCGTCGGCGAGATCGTGCTCCAGGGCAACAACATCCGCTTCGCGCCGGTGGAGTTGCGCGAGTCCCAGGAGCTGAGGCTCAAGCGGCTCTACCCCGGCAGCGTCATCAAGGCAGGCACCCACCAGGTGCTCGTACCGCGCCCGAAGACCGCGAAGGTGGGCGGCAAGCCGCTGGTCGGGCGGGAACTGCTCGGCTGGGTGGGCGAGTTCCTGACCTCGATCCTCGGGTCGTAGCGCTCGAAATCCGGGCCGACCCACGGGGAAGCCGTCCACAGGGGAGCCGTCCACGGGGGAAGCCGTCCACGGGGACAGTTCCGTGGACGGCTTCGACGTGTCCGGGTACGGGGAGTGGCTGCTACTGCTGCTCCCGGCCGCCGCCCTGCTCGCGTCCGAAGCCGAGCTTGCCCTCGGCCTGCTGCTGCGCGGCGTCGACCTGCTTCTCGTATTTGCCGCCGGTCCTCTGGTTGACCTGGCGTTCGGCGGCGTCGGACATCTTCCTTGACTTGTCCTTGTCCTTGCCCGCCATGCTCTTCATCTTGTCGAGGATGCCCATGCAGAGCTCCTTCCGAGGCGTGACTCACTGTCGAAGGTACGACAGATATGTCTCGTGTGCCCAGTAACGCCCACTTAAGGCCTCCTATGGGCCGGGCCTCTCCCTCGCTACGGTGGTGGCTGCGAACGGCAAGGGGAGGGCGCGCATGACGCGGCACAGCAGGATCCGCACCGGTTGGGCCGCGGGGGCGGCCCTGGCCCTCGCCCTGGTGACCGGCTGCGAAGGTCTGGAGGCCGACGGCGACGCCCCGGCCTCGGGCGGTGGCGCCGAGGCACCCGCCGCCGGGCACGCCGTCAGCCCGCTGGACAACCCGGACGGCACCGAACCGGGCCTGGCCCCGGTCACGGGCGAGGGCCCGCAGGCGGCCGCCCGCAAGCTGATCGACGGTCTGCGGACCAAGGGGCGGGGCCCGAAGACCGGGTACGACCGGGACGAGTTCGGCTACGCCTGGATGGACACCGCCGACGGCGTCCCGCTCGCCCGAAACGGCTGTGACACTCGCAACGACCTGCTCAAACGCGATGGTCAGGAGGTGCGCTTCAAGTCCGGCTCGGACTGCGTGGTCATCGCGATGACACTCGACGACCCGTACACCGGGACGCGTATCGACTGGCGCAAGCAGGACGCGAGCGAGGTCCAGATCGACCACGTCGTGCCGCTGTCCTACAGCTGGCAGATGGGTTCCTCGCGGTGGCCGGAGAACAAGCGCGAGCAACTGGCCAACGACCCGCTCAACCTGCTCCCCGTCGAGGGCCGCGCCAACTCCGCCAAGGGCGACTCCGGCCCGGCCTCCTGGCTGCCGCCGGACAAGGCGATCCGGTGCGCGTACGCGGTCCGCTTCGCCCAGGTCGCCGTCGAGTACGAGCTGGCGGTGACGGAGGCGGACCGGGCGATGATGTCGAAGCAGTGCCAGGGCTGACGCGGCCAGGGCAGGCTCTACGGCGTCGGTGTCGTCAGCGCCGCGAGGGCGGGGCGGAGCAGCTCCGCGATCCGGTCGGCCGAGGCGTCCCGGAGGGGTGACAGGCCGAGCAGCTGGTGACCGACGGAGACGCCCAGCAGGGTGCTGACGACCAGTGCGGCGCGCAGTTCCGGGTCCGCGTCCTCGGGCAGGGCGGCGCCGATGCCGTCGATCTGCCGGCCGAGCGCCGCCCGGGCCTGGTCGGCCGCCGCCGGGTCGGTGAGCATGGAGCGCATCATCGCCAGCGTCCCCTCGGGCAGGCCGCCGAGCTTGAGGCCGAGCGTGGCCAGCAGCTGATCGACGAGCGTGTCGGGGGCCGCGTCCGGCGGCGGTGCGGGTGCCGCCCGCACGGCCGCGGTGAACAGCTCCCGCTTCGAGCCGAAGTACTGCATGACCAGCGCCGGGTCGACGCCCGCCGAGGTCGCCACGGCGCGGATCGTGGTGCGGTCGAAACCCCGCTCGGCGAACAGCTCCCGAGCGCCGTCCAGGATGCGGGCCTCGGTCGCTCGGCGGCGGTCTGCGCGGGACTGGTGGGGCGTGGGCACCGGTCCACTCTACCGCCGTTCGTTCAACAGCTGTTGACCGAGCCGGGGCGCGGCTCTACGGTGGTTGGGTCAACAGTTGTTGAGCGAGTGGAGTGGTCATCATGCCGCCTTCGGACGCGCCCGCCGTTCGCACCCCGCGCGAGGTGCTGGCCCGCTACTACCGGGCCATGCTCGACAAGTCCGCGGACGACCTCGCCGATCTGTACGCCGTGGACGCGGTGCACGAGTTTCCGTTCACCGCGCCCGGCTTCCCCGGGCACTTCGAGGGGCGCGAGGCCGTCCGGGCCGGGTACCGGGCCGCCTGGGGCGCCGGCCCCGCCCGGGTGGAGGAGATCAGGGAGGTCGCGGTCCACGAGACCGCCCGGCCCGGCGTGATCGTCGCCGAGCACGTCGTCGTGGGGGCGGTGCCTCCCGCGCGCACCGGGTTCACCGTCCCCGGCCTCCTGGTGCTCCATGTGCGCGACGGGCTGATCGCCCGGGCCCGCGACTACATGGACGGCTTCGGGGTCGCCACGGCCCGGGGGTGAGGGGACCCGGGGTGAGGGGACCCGGGGTGAGGGGCCCGGCTCCCGCGGCTCAGGCGCTCGCCCCGGCCAGGCCGTCCAGGTCGATGACCTCTCCGGAGGGGGACTCGGCGGGCACCGGCTCGTCGTACCCGGTGAAGGACAGGGCGCCGGGCTCCTGCTTCGACCCGCTCTCGAAGCGCAGCAGGTACGGCTTGCCCTCGGTGGCGACGTACACCGTGTTGCGCACGGAGCCGTCCGTCTCGTACAGGGTGAACGCGGGCCTGCCGTCGACGGTGGTGGCCCTGCCGCGGGTCACCTTCGTCGGGGCGTCGTCGCCGCTGCCCCCGGCGTCCTCCAGCAGCTTGTCCAGGTCGCAGAACCCGGCCATCTCCTTCGCGTCCGCGCCGTCGGCGGACATGCTGGTCCACCGTCCGGCCAGCAGCGACACGAGGGCCTCGGTGTCGGCCTGCGGCTCGCCCTTGCTCTGGGCCCGCAGGAACCGTTCGTCGTACTTCAGGTAGACCGTGTCGCCGGTCTTGATCAGCTCGACCTCGCCCTGGCCGTCCATGCCCATCGTCCCGGCGCAGTCGCCCCGCCGGTCCAGGGCGAGGTCGATCTCTATGGTGCCGCCGCTCTCGTCGTCCGGGACGCTGCCGGTCATGCGCAGCGAGCGTGCCCCGGTGGTGGCCTTCAGCGCCCGCTCGGATATCTCCGCGCCGGTCAGCCCGGCGAACGGCTCGTCCGACGACGATGACGGTGCCGAGGCCGACGCGGACGCCTCTGCCGGTGTTGCGGTCGAGCCGGGTGCGGTGGCGGACGGCGACGCGGTCGAGGACCCGCCGGACGCGGCGGACCGGGCCGCCCCGTCGGACGCGCCGTCGCCGTCCTGGCCGGACTGGCAGCCGGTCAGGCAGGCGGTGGCGCCCGCGGCGAGGAGAAGAGCGGTGAGTGCGGTGCGGCGCGCGCGACGGCGCATGGTGGATCCCCCCAGGGACTCTCGGTGAACGGTGAGCGCGGTCCGGCGCTCAGAACTGGCCGTTGCCGAGCAGTTCGCCGTCGGCATCGTAGATCGTGACGAGGCCGTTCTCGCTGTCCTTCCAGTCGGCGAACGCGGAGGCGACGAGCTTGGCCGGACCCGTGCCGGAGCCCATGATGCCGCCGGTGAAGTCCGTGTAGACGTCGGCGGCGTCGAGGATGTCGTTCTGCTCGTCGGCGCCCTGCACCTTGGTGACGTGGGAGACGGCGTCCTTCTCCTTGGGCGTCCCGTTCTTCTGCACGAACGCCTTGAACCGCTCGGCCTGGGAGGCCTTCTCGACGGCCTTGTCCTCGGCGGGCTTGGCCTCGGACGCGCCGTCCTGCTTTCCGCCCGCGCTCGCCGAGGCCCGGTTGTCGCTCTTGGCGCTCTTCGCGTCGCCGTCCCCGTCGCCCGCGTTCGCCGACAGCGCGCCGATGACGGCGATCCCCACCACGGCGCCCAGCGCGATCTTGGTCTTCATGCCCATGACGTCAGTCCTCTCCCCAGAGACAGATCGGTCGACCGTGAACCGAAGCCCGTCGCCTCGGCCGGTCCGACGTGTCAATGAGAACAGAGCTTGTGAACTGAGTCAACACGATTCACGGCGTTACATCGGTACACGATGTGAACGGGGGCGGATCGCGTTCATCGGTAGGATCGGCCCCACACACCAGGACGAGGGGGCCCGAGCGTGCAGGACCACGGGACAGAGGTGACCGCCGCCGGTATCGCGCGGCTCGCCGGCGTCGGCCGCGCCGCCGTCAGCAACTGGCGCCGTCGGCACGCGGACTTCCCCAGACCGGTCGGCGGCACCGAGACCAGCCCGTCCTTCGCCCTCGCCGACGTCGAGGCATGGCTGCGCGCCCAGGGCAAACTCGCCGAGGTCCCCCCGCGCGAACGCGTCTGGCAGCAACTGGCCGGCCACCCGCAGGGCCCGGTCGCCGCCCTGGTGCAGGCCGGCTGCGTCCTCCTGCTGATCCACGACCGCCCCACCCTCTGGCTGGACGCGAGCGCCGGCTCCGACGAACGCCTCGCCGACCTGCTGCCCGCCGCCCTCGACCAGGTACTCGACGCCCGCTTCGGCACCGGCCCCGAGCGCGCCGTCACCACCCCGGCCGGCCCCCGCCTGCTCCCCTCCGCACCGCTCCTGCGCGGCGCCGCCGAACTGGCCGCCGGACCGGGCGCCCGCAAGGCGTACGAGTTCCTGCTCGGCCGGCACCTCGACGCCAACCCGCGGCAGTACACGCTCACCCCGGAACCGCTCGCCGACCTGATGGCCGAACTCGCCGGTCCCGCCCGCACGGTCCTCGACCCCGCCTGCGGCACCGGCACCCTGCTCCGCGCCGCCGCCACCACCGCCCGCCCCGGGCAGGAGCTGTACGGCCAGGACAGCGACCCCGCACTGACCGCCCTCACCGCACTGCGGCTCGCCCTGAGCACGGACGCCGCCGTGCGCGTCGCCGCCGGTGACAGCCTGCGCGCCGACGCCCGCACCGGCCTGCGCGCCGACGCCGCGCTGTGCCACCCGCCGTTCAACGAGCGCAACTGGGGCCACGACGAACTCGCCTACGACCCCCGCTGGGAGTACGGCTTCCCGGCCCGCACCGAGTCCGAACTGGCCTGGGTGCAGCACGCCCTGGCCCGGGTCAGGGACGGCGGCACCGTCGTCGTCCTGATGCCGCCCGCCGCGGCCTCCCGCCGCTCCGGCCGCCGGGTCCGCGCCGACCTGCTGCGCCGGGGCGCGCTGCACGCCGTGATCGCCCTGCCGGCCGGCGCGGCACCGCCGTACAACCTCCCCCTGCACCTGTGGGTGCTGCGCCGGCCCGAGCGGGCGCCCGCGCGGCCCGGGGTGCTGCTCGCCGACGCGGGGCAGTTCGCCGGAGAGGGGCGCGGCGGGCCGGACTGGCGGTCCGTGCGGGACGCCGTAGTCGACGCCTGGACCGCGTTCGACCGCACCGGCCGGCTCGACGACCGGCCGGGCCTCGCCCGCTGCCTGCCCGTCGTCGAACTCCTCGACGACGACGTCGACCTGGCCCCCGCCCGCCACCTGCCGCCCCCCACCGCCACCGGCGGCACCGAACGGCTCACGGACGTGCGCGAGCGCCTCGACGAGACCCTGCGCCTGACCGCGGAGCTGGCCCCCGCGGCCCCCGGCACCGGACGCGCCGCACCCCGCAGGCCGCTCACCACCGTCGGCGAACTCGCCCGCGCCGGCGCCCTCGTGCTGCGCACCGGCACGAACGGCGGCCACGCGCGCGTGCCCCTGCTCACCGACCACGACGTCCTCACCGGCACCGGCCCCTCGGGCACCCTCCCGGAGGGCGACGAGGAACCCGTCCTGACCGAATCCGGTGACGTCGTCGTGCCCGTCCTCGGCGGCGGCTCCGTCGCGCGCGTGATCGACGCGGACGCGGCCGGCGCCGCCCTCGGGCGCAACCTCGTGCTCCTGCGCCCCGACCCCGCCGCCCTCGACCCCTGGTTCCTCGCCGGGTTCCTGCGCGGCACCGCCAACCACCGGCAGGCCAGCAGCTACGCCTCCACCGCCACCCGCCTCGACGTACGGCGCCTCCAACTGCCCCGGCTGCCCCTCGACGCCCAGCGCGGCTACGGCGACCGCTTCCGCGCCCTCGACGAGTTCGAGCGCGCGCTGCGCCTCGCGGGCCGCCTGGGGGAGCAACTGGTGCGGGGCATGTACGACGGGCTCACGGACGGCACGGTCGCCCCCGGCTGAACGCCCCGCGCGGACCGAGTGACCAGGACGACAACGGTTCGGTACAACCGCGACCCGTTGTCCGTCCGGGCCGATACGCTCGGACTCCCACTCCGAACGGCCCGGTCCGTTCGACGAGTCCTCGGCATCACCGGTCCAGGAGCAGTCATGTACGGCAACACCGCCGGGCCGCCGCCCACCCGCGGCGCGGCCACTGTCATCACCCTGCGGGTGCTGTACGCCGCCGCCGGTTTCCTGACGTGCGGTCTGCTCGCCTGTGTACCGCTGTTCCGGGTCGCCGTCCTGCGCGGCCGCTGGTACGACTGGACGGCCGCCTGGGTGAGCCTGCCGCTGTCCATCGCCTGCTTCGCCGTGGTCGGTTCGCTGCCCGAGTCGGACCTCCGGACGGACGCCGCGCTGGCCGGACTGCTGCTGACGGGGGCGGCGGCCTCCGCGTACTTCCTCGTGGTCGACATACGCGTGCACGCCGCCCCGCGTCCCTACGTCGGCAACCCGCCGCCCCACGCCCACTTCGCGGGACCGCACTACGGCCCGGCGCATCCGGTGGGGCCGTACCCGCCTCCCGCCCCCGTCCAGCACCCCGTCGCCCCGCCGCAGCACCCCCCGGCGCCCGCCCGCATCGAACAGGTCCGCGCCGAACTCGACGAACTCAGCGACTACCTGCGCCACCACGACGGCCGCGACGGCCGCGACGGCGGCCACCAGGGCGGAAGGTGACCGTGGCGACCGGACGCGTCGTCGCCGGCCGGTACGAGCTGTCCACGCTCATCGGCCAGGGCGGCATGGGACAGGTCTGGACGGCCTACGACCGGCGCCTGGACCGGCGCGTGGCGGTGAAGCTGCTGCGCCCCGACAAGGTCGCCGGGGCGGAGGCCGACGAACTGCGCCGCCGGTTCGTGCGCGAGTGCCGCATCACCGCGCAGGTCGACCACCCCGGCCTGGTCACGGTGCACGACGCGGGCAGCGAGGGCGAGGAACTGTTCCTCGTCATGCAGTACGTCGACGGCGCCGACCTCTCCGACCACCTCGCCGAGCACGACCCGTACCCGTGGCAGTGGGCCGTCGCGGTCGCCGCCCAGCTGTGCGCCGTCCTCAGCGCCGTGCACGCCGTGCCGATCGTCCACCGCGACCTCAAGCCGCGCAACGTCATGGTCAAGCAGGACGGCACCGTCACCGTCCTCGACCTCGGCGTCGCCTCCGTCATGGACGCCGACACCACCCGCCTCACCCACACCGGCACCCCCATCGGCTCGCCCGCCTACATGGCCCCCGAGCAGGCCATGGGCGGCGCCGTCGGCCCCTACACCGACCTGTACGCACTCGGCGTACTGCTGCACGAACTGCTCAGCGGGGACGTCCCGTTCGCGGGCTCCACGGCGCTCGGCGTACTGCACCGGCACCTGTACGAGCCCCCGCTGCCCGTGCGCCGCATCCGCCCCGAGGTCCCGGAGTCGCTCGAAGCCCTGGTCCTGCGCCTGCTCGCCAAGGACCCGCAGCACCGCCCCGACTCCGCGCAGGAGGTCTACGAGCACCTCGCGCTGCTGCTCCCCGCGCTCGGCGTGCCCACCGGCGGCCCCCTGGACCCCACCCGCCCCTTCGTGCGCCCGCACGCCCCCTGGCCCGACCGCGCCCGCACCCCCGCGCCGCAGCCGGCCCCCGTACCCCCCACCGCCGAGGCCGCCAAGCCGGACGTCGCCCGCGCCGTCGACGACGTCAAGCGCCTCCTCGGCGAGGGCCGCATCACCCAGGCCGTCGACGTCCTCGGCGCGATCCTGCCCGCCGCCGCCGAACAGCACGGCGAACGCTCCCCGGTCGTGCGCACCCTGCGCAGGCAGTACGCGGCGACCCTCATGGACGACGGCCAGTACCGGCGCGCCCTGCCCGAACTGCGCCGCCTCGCCGACGAACGCGCCGCCGAGGCCGGCCAGGCCGACCCGCAGTGCCTGCGCCACCGCTACGACGCGGCCCAGTGCCTGGAACAGCTCGGCGAACCGGCCGCCGCCCTCGCCGAGTACCGGGCGCTGCTGCCGTACTACGAGAACCAGTACGTGGCCGGCGACCCCGACCTCGCCCACGACGTCCGCCGCCGCATCGGCCACCTCCTGCTCGCCCTCGGCGACCGCGCCGCCGCCCACGACACGCTGGCCCGGCTGCTGCACGACGTGGAGCGCGTCCACGGCCCCGGCCATCCGCTCGCGGCCGACGTCCGCCGCACGCTCCAGTGGCTGGGCCGCGTGCGCGGCTGACCACCGCCGCCACGCGGACCGGGCGCAGGCGGTGCCCGAAGTCCTGATGAATCGTTGGTCCAATGGGTTGGCCAGAGCCGGGCCACTGCCTAACATCGATCATCGCAAGACTTTGTGCACCGTCGCACAATCTCCAACGGGAGGTTCCCTTGCACCGCCGCCGTCGCTCCGCGCTCCTCCTCACCGCCGCGATCGCCGCCGCGGCACCCCTGCTCGCCGCCTGCGGCAACGACGCGCATCCGGGCGCGGCGGCCGTCGTCGGCGACCAGCGGATCACCGTCGCCCAGCTGGAGAACCGCGTGGACGAGGTGCGCGAGGCACAGCGCGCCGCCGTGCCGGACGACACCCAGTACCAGCAGGTCGTCGCCCGGACCGGCACCCTCACCCGCGACACCCTGCACGGCATGGTCCTCGACCGGGTCCTGCACCGCGCCGCCCAGGACGCCGGGGTGACCGTCAGCCGCAAGGAAGTGCAGGACATGCGCGACGGGCTGGAGAAGCAGGCCGGCGGCCCCGAGCAGCTGGAGACGGTCTGGCTCCAGCAGTACGGCGTCGCCCCCGACCGCCTCGACGACAACCTCTCCGTCCAGATCGAGGCCCAGAAGCTCGCCCAGAGCCTCGGCACCGACACCAGCCGGCCCGAGTTCTGGCAGGCCCTGTCCGAGGCCTCCAAGAAGCTCGACGTCGACCTCAACCCGCGCTACGGCGCCTGGGACGTCCAGAAGAGCAGCCGCGTCGACACGGGGACACCCTGGCTGCGGGAGATCACGGCGGCAGGCTCCCAACAGCCGGCGTAGCGCCCCTGACCAGCGGCGATACGGCCCCCTGTGGACAACTCGGGGGGCCGTCGGCGGGGTGCGTTAGGTTCGAGGAGTGAACGCAACCACCGCCGGCCCGACCGCCCCCGACCAGGGCCGCATCGTCCTGCTCACCACCAGCCACCGCGTCGCCCCCGGCCTGCTGTCCTGGCCCGCCTGGCAGGCCCTGCGCACCGCCGACCGCGTCCTGTGCGCCGACGGAGCCCACCCCCAGCTGCCCTATCTGCGCGAGGCGGGCATACGGGTCGACGAGGCCGCCCCGACCGCCGAGGAACTGGTGGACGCGTGCACCGGCGGCCGCACCGCGGTGGTCGTCGCGACCGGCGAGGGCGACCCCGCGCTCACCGACGGCCTGGCCCGCCTCGCCGGCTCCGGCCGCGTCCGGATGCCCGACCTCGAACTGCTCCCCGCCTCCTACGACCTCCCGGGCGCCCGCCTCCTCGACCTCGTCCAGGTCATGGACCGCATCCGCCTCGAATGCCCCTGGTCCTCGCAGCGCACCCACAAGGGCCTGGCCAAGTACGCCATCGAGGAGGCGTACGAACTCGTCGAGGCCATCGAGGACGGCGACCGCGACGAACTGCGGGAGGAGCTGGGCGACGTGCTCCTCCAGGTCGTCTTCCACGCCCGCATCGCCGAGGAGGACCCGGACGCCCCGTTCTCCGTGGACGACGTGGCCGGCACCATCGTCGACAAGCTCGTCCACCGCCACCCGCACGTCTTCGGCGACGAGACGGCCGACACCCCCGAGGAGGTCCGCGCCCACTGGCTGCGCACCAAGGCCGCCGAGAAGCAGCGCACCTCGGTCACCGAGGGCGTCCCCCTCGGCCAGCCCGGCCTGGCCCTCGCCGCCAAGCTCCACTCCCGCGTCCGCACCGCGGGCCTCGACGTCCCGCTGCCGGCCGGCGAGGGCATCGGCTACGACCTGCTCGCCCTCGCCGCCCGCGCCGAGTCCGAGGGCACCGACCCCGAGGCCGCCCTGAGAGCGGCGGCCCGCACCTACCGGGACGCGATCCGGGCGGTCGAGGGATGACCGGCAGCCCTTCCGCCCCGGTCCCCGAGCTGTTCAGCTGGGAGTTCGCGAGCGACCCGTACCCCGCCTACGCCTGGCTGCGCGAGCACGCCCCCGTGCACCGCACCCGGCTGCCCAGCGGAGTGGAGGCGTGGCTGGTCACCCGGTACGCCGACGCGAAGCAGGCGCTCGCCGACCCGCGGCTGTCCAAGAACCCGGCGCACCATGCCGAGCCCGCGCACGCCAAGGGCAAGACCGGCATTCCGGGGGAGCGGAAGGCCGAGCTGATGACCCATCTGCTCAACATCGACCCGCCCGACCACACCAGGCTGCGACGGCTGGTCAGCAAGGCCTTCACCCCTCGCCGCGTGGCCGAGTTCGCGCCCCGGGTGCAGGAGCTGGCCGACGGCCTCATCGACCGGTTCGCGGACTCCGGCTCCGCCGACCTGATCCACGAGTTCGCCTTCCCACTGCCCATCTACGCCATCTGCGACCTGCTCGGCGTCCCTCGCGAGGACCAGGACGACTTCCGGGACTGGGCGGGCATGATGATCCGTCACCAGGGCGGCCCGCGGGGCGGCGTCGCCCGGTCGGTGAAGAAGATGCGCGGCTACCTCGCCGACCTCATCCACCGCAAGCGTGCCGCCCTGCCGTCCGAGCCCGCCCCCGGCGAGGACCTCATCTCCGGTCTGATCCGCGCCTCCGACCACGGCGAGCACCTCACCGAGAACGAGGCCGCGGCCATGGCCTTCATCCTGCTCTTCGCAGGGTTCGAAACCACCGTCAACCTGGTCGGCAACGGCACGTACGCGCTGCTCACCCACCCCGGGCAGCGGGAGCGGCTGCAGACCTCGCTGGCCGCCGGCGAGCGCGGCCTGCTGGAGACCGGCGTCGAGGAACTCCTGCGCTACGACGGCCCGGTGGAGCTGGCCACCTGGCGCTTCGCCACCCGGCCGCTGACCATCGGCGGACAGGACGTCGCGGCCGGCGACCCGGTCCTCGTCGTCCTGGCCGCCGCCGACCGGGACCCGGAGCGGTTCACCGACCCGGACACCCTGGACCTCTCACGCCGCGACAGCCAGCACCTCGGGTACGGCCACGGCATCCACTACTGCCTCGGCGCCCCGCTCGCCCGGCTGGAGGGGCAGACCGCGCTGGCCACGCTGCTGACCCGGCTGCCGGACCTCCGCCTCGCCGCGGACCCGGCCGAACTCCGGTGGCGCGGCGGCCTCATCATGCGAGGTCTGCGCACCTTGCCCGTCTCGTTCACACCGCCCGCGTCACCGGTGGGCAACGGTCCGTCGCCGACGCAAAAGTGACACGCGCTCAACTCTGTGATCTTCACGTGATCTGCGCGGCATGAACTTGTGACAAGCGATGATCTCCCTATACGTTCACGGATCAGCGTGGTGTCGAGCGTCAACCGCCGCGCGGTCCCCGTCGTCTCGTGAAAGGTCGTCGCATGCTCTCCGGGAACGGTCGTCACCGCCGCCCCCGCCAGGCACCCGCACTGGTCGTCGCCGCCGGAGTGACCGGCTCCGCCATCGCGATCCCGCTGCTCGGTGCCACCGGTGCCCACGCGGCCGGCTCGGCGAACTGGGACCAGGTCGCCGAGTGCGAGACCGGCGGCGCCTGGAGCCAGAACAGCGGCAACGGGTACTACGGCGGCCTGCAGCTGTCCCAGGAGGCCTGGGAGCAGTACGGCGGCCTGGACTACGCCCCCAGCGCCGACCAGGCCAGTCGCTCCCAGCAGATAGGAATCGCCGAGAAGATGCACGCGGACCAGGGCATCGCCGCCTGGCCGACCTGTGGTCTGCTCGCCGGTCTGGGCAATGGCCCCGGTGTCACGGACGGTGGCTCCGGCTCGGCCGGTGACGGGGCGTCGGAAGGTTCGGACGCCTCGGGGGAGCAGGGCACCACCAAGTCGTCCGAATCGCCCGCGCCCACCGAATCGCCCGAGACATCCGAGTCGTCGGAGTCGTCCGACTCGACCGGCTCGTCCGAGACGTCGGAGTCGACGTCCGGTGCGTCCTCTTCGTCCCCTTCGCCCTCTTCTTCGGCTTCCTCGTCGCCTGACGCCCCGTCCGACGGTTCCGGCGGCGCTTCGGGCGACTCGTCCGACGGTGCGGATCAATCCACCAAGCCGGACACTTCAACCGAATCCGACCCCTCCGCCAGTGCCGAACCGCAGGGCACCGAGGGCTCGTCCGGCTCCGGCAAGCACCGCGGCGGCAGCGCGGACGAGGATGCGGCGGGGGAGGGCCGTACGGACCCGGCGACGGGCCGGCACGCCTCGCGCGACGGTGACGAGCGAGAGGCCGGGGACGGGCGTTACGTCGTCCGCACCGGCGACACTCTCTGGGGCATCGCCGACTCCCTTGACGTCGACGGCGGGTGGTACGCGCTCTACGCCGGCAACGAGACCGTCGTCGGCGCCGACCCCGACCACATCCTGCCCGGTCAGACGCTCACGGTCACGGGCGAATCGGGCGAAAAGTAGGGGGAGTTCGCGTCACGGTTAGAGACCGTATGTCCCTTTTGGATCTCGTGAGAGATAGGTCTCAGAAGCCGTGATCGTCTTTGAAAATCCGCGGAGCGCGTGTCTACGGTCATGACCGCTCGCCACCGCGGGCCCCGACAGCCGCAACGCCGAATCCTGCCAGCGGCCGTACGGGAACAGTCGTCGCGTCAAGCGCCGCAGGCAGGAGCGGGGGACCCAAGGTAAGTGCCGCACCGGGCAGTTGAGCCGGAGCGGCTAGGGGTGAAGCCGAGTTCCGCGAGGAACCCGGCCGGGCAACTCAACCGGCCCGAACCCGACAGCTCACCTCGCAGGCGTCGGTGAGGGGATCAACCATGCTGTTTTCCGGCAAGGGCAAGCACCGTCGTCCGTCCAAGGCCACCCGTGTCATCGCCGTCGCCGGTGTCACCGGTGCCGCCGTCGCCGCCCCGCTGATGGCGGCCGGCAACGCCTCCGCCGCCACCGCGTCCGAGTGGGACGCCGTCGCCCAGTGCGAGTCCGGCGGCAACTGGTCCATCAACACCGGCAACGGCTACTACGGCGGTCTGCAGTTCTCCGCCTCCACCTGGGCCGCCTACGGCGGTACGCAGTACGCCTCCAGCGCCGACCAGGCGAGCAAGTCTCAGCAGATCGAGATAGCCGAGAAGGTCCTCGCGGGCCAGGGCAAGGGTGCCTGGCCGGTCTGCGGCACCGGCCTGTCGGGCGCCGCGTACACCGGTGGCGGTTCGCAGGACAGCGGCTCCGGCAGCTCCGAGAGCTCGCAGAGCCAGAGCAGCGGCTCCACCGCCGAGCGCTCCACCGAGCAGAAGGCCTCCCGCTCCTCCGAGCGCCCGGCCGCCGAGCCGAAGGCCGAGAAGCCCGCCAAGAAGACCGTCACCACCCCGACCGGCAAGAAGGTCGAGAAGGGCGACGGCGAGTACAAGGTCGTCAAGGGCGACACCCTCAGCTCGATCGCCGAGGAGCACGACGTCAAGGGCGGCTGGGCGAAGCTGTTCAAGCTGAACGACGACATCGTCGAAGACGCCGACCTGATCTACCCGGGCCAGCAGCTGCACCTGAAGTAAGCGGCGGCGGCCCCGCGACTCCCGCCCCGGTGCGTGTTCCCCCGTACGCACCGGGGCGGGACTTTCATGTTCCGCCTTTGTTCCGTTCGGAAACAATTTACTCTCGGTTCTGTCCAGCGGGTGGGCGATCGGCTGGCCGATCGTCCGGAGCCGGTTAGGCTCGGTCCCGCAGAGCCGTCGCGGTCCCTCGGGACCGCGGCAGACCGTAGCGTCACAGTGAAGCGTCACATTGAAGAAGGAGATGCTCGTGCCGTCCATCGACGTCGTCGTAGCCCGGGAAATCCTGGACTCCCGAGGCAACCCCACGGTCGAGGTCGAGGTCGGCCTCGACGACGGCAGCACGGGTCGTGCCGCCGTTCCGTCCGGCGCCTCCACCGGTGCCTTCGAGGCCATCGAACTGCGTGACGGCGACCCGAGCCGTTACCTCGGCAAGGGCGTCGAGAAGGCCGTGCTGGCCGTCATCGAGCAGATCGGCCCGGAGCTGGTCGGCTACGACGCCACCGAGCAGCGCCTGATCGACCAGGCCATGTTCGACCTGGACGCCACCGACAACAAGGGCTCGCTCGGCGCCAACGCCATCCTCGGCGTCTCCCTCGCCGTCGCCCACGCCGCCTCCGAGGCCAGCGACCTGCCGCTGTTCCGCTACCTGGGCGGCCCCAACGCGCACCTGCTGCCGGTGCCGATGATGAACATCCTGAACGGCGGCTCGCACGCCGACTCCAACGTGGACATCCAGGAGTTCATGATCGCCCCGATCGGCGCGGAGTCCTTCTCCGAGGCCCTGCGCTGGGGCGCCGAGGTCTACCACACCCTCAAGAAGGTCCTGAAGAACAAGGGCCTGGCCACCGGCCTCGGCGACGAGGGCGGCTTCGCCCCGAACCTCGGCTCCAACCGCGAGGCCCTCGACCTCATCCTCGAGGCGATCAAGGAGGCCGGCTACACCCCCGGCGAGCAGATCGCCCTCGCGCTCGACGTGGCCGCGTCCGAGTTCTACAAGGACGGCGCCTACAGCTTCGAGGGCAAGACGCGCTCCGCCGCCGAGATGACCGAGTACTACGCCGAGCTGGTCGAGGCGTACCCGCTGGTCTCCATCGAGGACCCGCTGTTCGAGGACGACTGGGACGGCTGGAACACCATCACCGCCAAGCTCGGTGACAAGGTCCAGCTGGTCGGCGACGACCTGTTCGTCACCAACCCGGAGCGCCTGGCCCGCGGCATCGAGGAGAACTCGGCCAACGCCCTGCTCGTCAAGGTCAACCAGATCGGTTCGCTGACCGAGACCCTGGACGCCGTCGAGCTGGCCCAGCGCAACGGCTTCAAGTGCATGATGTCCCACCGCTCCGGCGAGACCGAGGACGTCACCATCGCCGACCTGGCCGTCGCCACCAACTGCGGCCAGATCAAGACCGGCGCCCCGGCCCGCTCCGAGCGCGTCGCCAAGTACAACCAGCTGCTGCGCATCGAGGAGATCCTCGACGACGCCGCGGTGTACGCCGGCCGCAGCGCCTTCCCGCGGTTCAAGGGCTGAGCGCCACCCGGTAAGGCCCCGTAAGAGGCAGCGTCGTACGTACGTCCCCGTATCCGGTCCCGTACCGTGTGCGGGGACGTACGCGCGTGCACGGGAGGCGGAGACCAGATGGCCGTGAAGGACCGGGACCGTTTCTCCACCGCGACCAGGATCCGGATCATCGGGGAACAGACCGCGGCCCGGGTCTACCGCTCGCAGACCAGGCGCCAGGCCCGGCGCTCCCGGCTGACCGGCCGGGCCGCGCTGCTCGCGATGGTGCTCTGCTCGCTCGTCGTGGCGCTCGCCTACCCGATACGGCAGTACGTCGCCCAGCGCGCCGAGATCGCCGATCTCCAGCGGGAGCAGCGGGAGACCCGGCAGCGGGTCGAGGACCTGCGCGACCTGAAGGCCCGCTGGCAGGACGACGCCTACGCCGAGCAGCAGGTCCGGCTGCGGCTGCACTACGTGATGCCGGGGGAGACGGGGTTCGTCGTCGTCGACCCGGAGGCGGCGGAGCAGACCCGGGCCCGGGCCGGCGCCGCCGACCGTCCCTGGTACCGGAACGTGTGGGACGGGGTCGACAAGGCCGACGCCGTCGCCCACCGGCAGTGACTCCAACAGGAAGACCAGCAGAAGACAGTCATGCAGACTCCCCCGCCGACCACCCCGCGCACCGAGCCGACCGACGCGGACGTGGCGGCCTTCAAGCAGCAGCTCGGACGTCCGCCGCGCGGACTGCGGGCCATCGCGCACCGCTGCCCGTGCGGACAGCCCGACGTGGTGGAGACGGCACCGCGGCTGCCCGACGGCACGCCCTTCCCCACGCTGTACTACCTGACGTGTCCGAAGGCGGCCTCCGCCATCGGCACGCTGGAGGCGAACGGCGTGATGAAGGAGATGACCGAGCGGCTGGGCACCGACCCGGAGCTGGCCGCCGCCTACCGCGCCGCGCACGAGGACTACATCCGGCGCCGCGACGAGATCGAGGAGCTGACCGGCTTCCCGAGCGCGGGCGGCATGCCGGACCGGGTGAAGTGCCTGCACGTGCTGGTCGCCCACTCGCTGGCCGCCGGTCCGGGCGTCAACCCGCTGGGCGACGAGGCGATCGCGATGCTGCCCGAGTGGTGGCGCAAGGGCCCCTGCGTGACGCCCGCCGACCCGGCCGACGAGACCCGCCGGGCCGGCGAGTCCGGCCGGACCGGCCAGGAGGGCGTCCAGTGACCCGTGTCGCCGCCGTCGACTGCGGCACGAACTCCATCCGGCTGCTGGTGGCCGACGTCGACCGGGCCACGAGCGAGCTGACCGACCTGGACCGCCGCATGACCATCGTGCGGCTCGGCCAGGGCGTCGACCGCACCGGGCGGCTCGCGCCCGAGGCGCTGGAGCGGACCTTCGCCGCCTGCCGCGAGTACGCCGAGGTCGTCAAGGAGCACGGCGCCGAGCGGCTGCGCTTCGTCGCCACCTCCGCCTCCCGCGACGCGGAGAACCGGGACGACTTCGTGCGCGGCGTGCTGGACATCCTGGGCGTCGAGCCCGAGGTCATCTCGGGCGACCAGGAGGCCGAGTTCTCCTTCACCGGGGCGACGAAGGAGCTGGCCGGCCGGGCGGACCTCGACAAGCCCTATCTGGTCGTCGACATCGGCGGCGGCTCCACCGAGTTCGTCGTCGGCGACGACCACGTGCGCGCCGCCCGCTCCGTGGACGTCGGCTGCGTCCGGATGACCGAGCGGCACCTGGTGCGCGACGGCGCGGTGACCGACCCGCCCACCGCGGAGCAGGTCGCCGCGATGCGGGCCGACATCGAGGCCGCCCTGGACCTGGCCGAGCGGACGGTGCCGCTGCGTGAGGCGCGCACGCTGGTGGGCCTGGCCGGGTCGGTGACGACGGTGTCCGCGATCGCGCAGGAGCTGCCGGAGTACGACTCGGCGGCCATCCACCACTCCCGCGTCTCCCGCGCCCGGGTCCGGGAGATCACCGACTGGCTGCTGGCCTCCACCCACGCCGAGCGCGCGGCGGTTCCCTCCATGCATCCGGGCCGGGTCGACGTGATCGCCGCCGGGTCCCTGGTGCTGCTGGCGATCATGGAGCGGACGGGCGCGGAGGAGGTCGTCGTGAGCGAGCACGACATCCTCGACGGCATCGCGTGGTCGATCGCGTAGGGCGCTCGCGGTGGCGGTGCGGTGGCGGCGCCGGCAGCGGTCTGAGCAGGACGGACGACGATTGAGCGGGTGCCGGGGGGCCTTTCGGGGCCCCTCGGTGACGTCCCGTCGGGAAAGTTCGTGAAGTTCTTCACAAGGAATTGGGCCCTGTCGGACGACGAAAGCGCGCGCGTTGACCCTTTTGGGGTTTCAACTGCCCTTTGAACGTGTTCAGGTCGGTGTCGCGGTGGGGTCCCGAGGAGCCCTCGTAGAAGGGTGGTCCACCGCTCCCGGAGCGAGGAGGTGCAGCTCACGCGGCATTGACAACGGGGTCGCCTACACGCTGGTTCCTTCGCCCGCCATGATCCTCGTCACGTGGGTGGCGGATAGTAGCACAGCACCCACCGAAGCTTGTGAAGGGGCGCACGATCCACCCCCCTCAACCGGGTGGATACTCGATGGCATGAGCACCACGGAGCGTCCCAGGATCCTCGTAGTAGGCGGTGGGTACGTAGGCCTGTACGCAGCTCGACGCATCCAGAAGAAGATGCGTTACGGCGAGGCGACCGTCACCGTCGTCGACCCGCGGTCGTACATGACCTACCAGCCCTTCCTCCCCGAAGCCGCCGCCGGCAGCATCTCCCCGCGGCACGTCGTCGTCCCCCTGCGGCGCGTGCTTCCGAAGGCGGAGGTCCTCACCGGCCGGGTCACGACCATCGACCAGGACCGCAAGGTCGCCACCGTCGCGCCGCTGGTCGGCGAGGCGTACGAGCTGCCCTTCGACTACCTGGTCATCGCGATGGGCGCGGTCTCCCGCACCTTCCCGATCCCCGGCCTCGCCGAGCAGGGCATCGGCATGAAGGGCATCGAGGAGTCCATCGGCCTGCGCAACCACGTCCTGGAGCAGCTCGACAAGGCCGACTCCACCACCGACGAGGAGATCCGCCGCAAGGCGCTCACCTTCGTCTTCGTCGGCGGCGGCTTCGCCGGCGCGGAGACCATCGGTGAGGTCGAGGACATGGCCCGGGACGCGGCCAAGTACTACAACAACGTCTCCCGCGAGGACATGCGCTTCATCCTCGTGGACGCCGCCGACAAGATCCTCCCCGAGGTCGGCCCCAAGCTCGGCCAGTACGGCAAGGAGCACCTCGAGGGCCGCGGCGTCGAGGTCTACCTGTCCACCTCCATGGACTCCTGCGTCGACGGCCACGTGGTGCTGAAGAACGGTCTTGAGGTCGACTCCAACACCATCGTGTGGACGGCCGGCGTCAAGCCCAACCCGGCACTGGCCCGCTTCGGCCTGCCGCTGGGCCCCCGCGGCCACGTCGACACCCAGGCCACCCTCCAGGTGCAGGGCACCGACTACATCTGGGCCGCGGGCGACAACGCCCAGGTGCCGGACCTGGTCGGCCGCAAGGCGGGCAACGAGAACGCCTGGTGCCCGCCGAACGCCCAGCACGCGCTGCGCCAGGCCAAGGTCCTCGGCGACAACGTGATCTCCGGCATGCGGGGCTTCCCGCAGAAGGAGTACAGCCACGCCAACAAGGGCGCGGTGGCGGGTCTCGGCCTGCACAAGGGCGTCGCGATGATCGTCATGGGCAAGATGAAGATCAAGCTCAAGGGCCGTCTCGCCTGGTACATGCACCGCGGCTACCACGGCATGGCCATGCCGACCTTCAACCGCAAGATCCGTGTCTTCGCGGACTGGACGCTCGGCATGTTCCTCAAGCGCGAGGTCGTCTCCCTCGGCGCGATGGAGACCCCGCGCGAGGAGTTCTACGAGGCCGCCAAGCCGGCCCCGAAGCCCGCCGCGGCGAAGGCCGCCGACCAGGGCGAGAAGGCCGCGAAGCAGGAGAAGACCGAGGCCAAGGCCTCCTGACGCCCGGTCGTTCCCGGCCGCAGCAGTCCTCAGCAGTGCCCGAAGGGGCCGTCCGCCATCCGTGGTGCGGGCGGCCCCTTCGCGCTGCGCGCGTGCTGCGCCGTCGGGGCGACAAACCCGTTGGTGTGTACAGGTATTTTGCCGAGTCGTAACGCGCGCCGGGGACTGTACCGCGGGCTCCCAGGTGTTTACGTGGTGTTGGACATTCCGGGATCGCTCGTCACGGAGGTACGCCATGGCTGACGCCGCGCTGCGGCTGCAGAACCTCTTCGAACAGTTGCTGGGAGCACCACTCCCGGTGCGCATCCGCGCCTGGGACGGTTCGCAGGCGGGTCCGCCGGGCGCGCCGACCCTCGTCGTCCGCAACCGCAGGGCCCTGCGCCGCCTGCTGTTCAAACCGGGTGAACTGGGCCTGGCCCGCGCCTGGGTGGCCGGCGACATCGACATCGACGGCGACCTCTACACCGCCCTCGGGCTGATGGCCGGCCTGATCTGGGAGCGCGGCGAGGACGCCCGCGGCCTGGCCGAGGCGCTCCGCGACCCCGAGGTCCGGGCCGCCGTACGCGGACTGGTCAAGCTCGGCGGGCTTCCGCTGCCGCCCGCCCCGCCGCCCGAGGAGGTCCGCCGCTCCCGCGGCCACCTGCACACCAAGCGCAGCGACAAGCGGGCCATCAGCCACCACTACGACGTCGGCAACGACTTCTACGAACTCGTCCTCGGCCCCTCCATGGTGTACTCCTGCGCCTACTGGCCCGCCCCGCCGGCCGAGGGCGGCACCCTGGAGGACGCCCAGCGCGACAAGCTCGAACTCGTCAGCCGCAAGCTGGGCCTGAGCCCCGGTCAGCGTCTCCTCGACGTCGGCTGCGGCTGGGGCTCGATGGCGATCCACGCGGCCCGCGAGCACGGCGTGAGCGTCGTCGGCGTGACCCTGTCCCAGGAACAGGCCGCCTACGCCCGCAAGCGCGTCGCGGACGAGGGGCTCACCGACCGGGTGGAGATCCGCGTCCAGGACTACCGGGACGTCGCGGACGGGCCGTACGACGCCGTCTCCTCCATCGGCATGGCCGAGCACGTCGGCGCCGAGCGCTACCTGGAGTACGCCACCGACCTGCACAGGCTGCTCAAGCCCGGCGGGCGGCTGCTGAACCACCAGATCGCCCGCCGCCCGCAGCGGGACGAGTCCTCCTACAACGTCGACGAGTTCATCGACGCCTACGTCTTCCCCGACGGCGAACTGGCCCCCGTCGGCACCACCGTCACCCAGCTGGAGCGTGCCGGGTTCGAGGTCCGCGACGTGGAGTCGATCCGCGAGCACTACGCGCTCACCCTGCGCCGCTGGGTCGCCAACCTGGAGTCCGACTGGGCGACCGCCGTCCGGCTCGTCAGCCCCGGCCGCGCCCGGGTCTGGCAGTTGTACATGGCGGCCTCCGCGCTCGCCTTCGAACGCAACCGCATCGGAGTCAACCAGGTCCTCGCGGTGAAGACGCCCGCCTCGGGCGCCTCCGGGCTGCCGCTGCGGGCCCGCGTGTGGGGCGCGCCCGGCCCGGCCTGATCCGCACCCGACCCGAAGGGCCGGGCCTCCCCGTACGGGAGCCCGGCCCTTCGGTGTGCCGTGTCGCGGGGCGAGGTCACTCGGCCTTGATCGCGTTCAGCATGTTCAGCCGGGCGGCGTTGCGGGCCGGCCACAGCGCGGCCAGGACGCCCACCAGACCCGCCAGCACCACGAAGATCCCGATCCGGTCCCAGGGCAGGACCAGCGCGTACCCCGGGATCTCGGCGGCGACGGTCTCGCCGATCGCCCAGCCGAGGAACGTGCCGAGCCCGATGCCGACCACCGCGCCGAACACCGAGATGACGACGGCCTCCAGCCGCACCATCCGCTTCACCCGGCGCCGGTCCAGGCCGATCGCGCGCAGCATGCCGATCTCCTGCTGCCGTTCGAAGACGGACATCGCGAGGGTGTTGACGACGCCGAGGACCGCGATGATCAGGGCCATCGCCAGCAGGCCGTACATGACGTTCAGCAGGGTGTTGATGGCGCCGCCGAACTCGTCGCGGATGTCCTGCCGGTCCATCACGGTGATCGCGGGGTTGTCGCCGAGCGCGTCGACGAGGACCTCCTCGTTCGCCGCGGTCTGGCCGCCGTCGACCTTCACGAAGATCTGCCGGATGGACGGCTTCGCCTCGTGCCGGTCCACGACCTTCCGGTCGACGAGGACGGGGGAGAGGAACTCGCTGTCCTTGTAGACGGCGCCGACCGTCAGCGTGGCCTTCTCGTCGTCGTCGAAGGTGACGGGGACGGTGTCGCCGGGCTTCCAGCCCCTGTTCTCGGCCGTCTTCTCGGCGACCGCGATCCGGCCCTGGGCCAGCGAGCCCGCGCTGCCGCTGACGACGTCGACGGTCAGGACCTTCTCGATGTCACCGGGGGTGACCGCCGAGGCGGACATGTAGTCGCCGTCGACCTGGAAGTAGGCGTCCTGCTGCGGTGACACCGCGGACACGCCGTCGGCCTTCTCCAGGGCCGTCAGCGCGGACCGGTCGAGGTCGCCCCCGTTGGCCATCGAGACCATGTAGTCGGCCCTGATGTTGTCCGTGGTCATCTTGTCGATGGCCGCGCCGACCGTGACGCCGAGCACCGACAGGGCGGTCACCAGCGTCAGCCCGATCGCCAGCGCCGAGGCGGTGGCGCCGGTGCGGCGCGGGTTGCGGACCGCGTTCTGGCCGGCCAGCTTGCCCGCCACCCCGAAGGGCCCGACGAGCAGCGGACGGACGAGCGCGATCACGGGCCGGGACAGCAGCGGGATGAGGACGATCACGCCGATCAGCGCGAAGAACGCGCCCGCGCCGATGTACATCCGGCCGTCGTCGCCGCCGGCCGAGGCGCCCGCGACGATCCCGGCCGCACCGAGGGCGGTGATGGCCGCGCCGATGGAGTTGCGCACCACCAGCGACTTGGTGGTGGCCACCGCGTGGACGCTGTTCATGGCCGCCACCGGCGGGATCTTCGCGGCCCGGCGGCCGGGCAGCCAGGCGGCGAACACCGTGATCAGCACGCCCACCGCGAACGCCGCGACCACCGGCGTGGCGGACACGACCAGCGGACCGGCCGGCATCTTCATGTCGAACGCGGCCATGCCGGAGCGCAGCCCGACGGCCAGCCCGACGCCGAGGGCGAAGCCGACGGCCGAGGCCACCAGGCCCACCAGCGCGGCCTCGGCGAGCACCGAGCGGGTGATCTGCCTGCGGGACGCGCCGACGGCGCGCATCAGGGCGATCTCCTTGGTGCGCTGGGCGACCAGCATGGTGAAGGTGTTGGAGATCAGGAAGATGCCGACGAAGAGCGCGATGCCCGCGAAGCCGAGCAGGACCTGCTTGAGGTTGCCCATGCTCTGTTCGATCTGGTCGGCCTGCTCGTCGGCGAGCGCCCGGCCGGTCTGGGCCTCGGCGGTCTCCGGCAGCAGCGGCTCGACCGCGGCCAGGATCCGGGCGTCGTCGGCGCCGGGGGCGGCGGCGACGTTGGCCTCCTCGAAGTAGCCGGGCCGGAGGTACTGCTTCTGGGCGACGGCGGTGTCGAAGAGGACCAGGCTGCCGCCCGCGTTGACGGCGCCGTCCTCGGTGGTGAAGACACCGCTGAGGGTGTACTCCTTCACCGGTCCGTTGGTCGCGACGCGCACCCGGTCGCCGACCTCGTACTCGCCCTTGCCGGCGGACTCCTCGTCCAGGGCGATCTGGTCGTCCCGCACCGGTCCCGAGCCGTCGGTGAACGTGTACGCGCCGTCCTTGCCGTCCTTGCCGGGCGCGAAGTTCGAGCCCTTGTTGGACCAGCCGACGCCGATGAGCCTGCCGTCGGGGTCGGCGACGCCGGCGAAGCCCTCCACGCGGCCGTACACCCCGGCGACGCCGTCCACGGCGGAGATCCGGTCGAGGAGCTCGCCGGAGAGACCGGGCTCCTCCTTGGGGTTGTCCGGGTCGGCGTGCGAGGTGACGGCGACGGCGACGTCGTCGTAGCTCTTCGCCGACTGGTTGCGGAAGGCGTTGGAGAGGGTGTCGGCGAAGACCAGGGTGCCCGACACGAACGCCACGCCGAGCATCACGGCGAGCACGGTCATCAACAGCCTGGCCTTGTGCGCGAAGACGTTGCGCAAGGCGGTACGGAACATGGGGGTCTTCTCTGTCCAGACGTACGGGTACGACGTACGGGTGCGAGCTACGGGGCGGGGGAGCGGACGGGGTGGGAACGGACGGGGCGCGTCAGCTGGTGCGGCCCTTGGCGTCGAACCGCTTCATGCGGTCGAGCACCGAGTCGGCCGTCGGCCCGTACAGCTCGTCGACGATGCGTCCGTCCGCGAGGAAGACCACCCGGTCCGCGTAGGCCGCGGCCACCGGGTCGTGGGTCACCATCACCACGGTCTGGCCGAGTTCCCGCACCGAGTTGCGCAGGAAGCCGAGGACCTCGGCGCCGGAACGGGAGTCGAGGTTTCCGGTCGGCTCGTCACCGAAGATGATCTCCGGCCGGGAGGCCAGCGCCCGTGCCACGGCGACCCGCTGCTGCTGCCCGCCGGAGAGCTGGGCGGGCCGGTGCCCGAGCCGTCCGGACAGCCCGACCATCTGGATCACGGAGTCCACCCACTGCTTGTCGGGCTTGCGGCCCGCGATGTCCATCGGAAGGGTGATGTTCTCCAGCGCGGTCAGCGTCGGCAGCAGGTTGAACGCCTGGAAGATGAAGCCGATCTTGTCCCGGCGCAACTTGGTGAGCTGCTTGTCCTTGAGCGAGCCCAGCTCGGTCTCGCCGATGCGTACCGAGCCGGACGAGAAGGTGTCCAGGCCCGCGACGCAGTGCATCAGCGTGGACTTGCCGGAGCCGGAGGGGCCCATGATCGCGGTGAGCTCGGCCTGCCGGAAGTCGATGGAGACCCGGTCCAGGGCGACCACCTGGGTCTCGCCCTGGCCGTAGATCTTGGAAAGCTCCGTGGCGCGCGCGGCCACGAGGGTGGACCGGTCGGCGATGGGTGCGGTGGTCACGGGAAGGGCGCTCCTGTCGGTACGGCGGGTGCTCGGGGACGTCATCCATCGTCCCGGCCGTACGGCGCCCTGTAGTCAGCCGCTGTTCCGGTTCAGGGGGGCGACTTCGGTCGGACGGGCCGGTCCGGTGTCATACCTGGGGATGACGGCCGACCCCGACGGCGGGGCGGGTGAGAACGGGGCGGGCGCCCTCGTCGAGACGGTGAAATCCCGTCATTCCGCATACAGCGCGGGCGGTCGCACGCAAGGCTGTTGGCATGTGCTGTTGGCCTGCCCCGGTAACTGATGCCCCCTCAGGCGCCAATAAAATAAGACAACATCGGCCGTCCCGCCCGAGGCCGGGAGGGGCGTCCCGATAGGCTCAAGGCGCGCGAAGCGGAGCCCATGGCCTGCCCGGATGGTGGAATGCAGACACGGCGAGCTTAAACCTCGCTGCCCCTTCGAGGGCGTGCCGGTTCAAGTCCGGCTCCGGGCACTTTCCCTGCTTTCGTTCACTTGTGGCCCCCCGGTGCGGCGGGGGCCGGGTCGGTCAGCGCGCTCGTCAGGTCGGCCAGTCTCCGGTGGAGCTCGGGATGGTGTGCGGACTCCGGCGCCCGCGGTGGTCCGGACAGCGACCGTCGGAGCGCGGGTGAGCCGGGCAGGCTGGCGTGCGCCGCACCGGTCAGTGCCTCGACGGGGCCCCTGACCAGGGAGGCTCCGTCCGGGTCCGGAGCCGTGGGGCCGCCGAGCACGGTCCAGGACAGCAGCCGTCGTACCGCCAGCACGGTCGGCCACAGCCGGTCCGCCGTGCCGCTCGTACGGATCTCCTCGGTGGGCACGGCGGCGTGCATGTCCCACAGTTCCGCCATCCGCTGCCAGGCCCTCCCCTCGCAGGCGACCCGGACCGCCCCCGTCCGCAGACGCTCCTGCACGGCGGCCCCCGTCGCCGCCACGGCGTTCGCCACCGCCGCGCACACCCGGCGCCGGGGCACACCGCCCATGAGCAGCGCGGCGGCCACGCCCAGCATCAGACCGAGGGTCAGGTCCAGGAGCCGGAAGGCGGCGAGCCGGCCCAGGCCGGCCGGGACGGCGGTGGCGACCAGCAGCAGCGCGACCGGCGTGTTCAGCAGAGTGCGCGTGAGGAGGGCACCGGGCGGCAGGCCCCGGGAGACCGCGTGCGCGACGGTGGCGACGGCCACCGTCACCCAGGTGCCCGGCTGGTAGGAGTGGAAGACGAGGGCCGTGAGCGCCACACCGCTCACGGTCCCGACGAGCCGGGCCCGCGCCCGCCGGGCGGGCTGCTGGCCGGGCCCGCCCTGGAGGGCGGCGGCCGCGCCCACGGCCACCCACGCCGGGTGCAGGAGCGGAAGCAGGGCGCCCAGCGCGGTGCCCACCGCGACGGCGAGCCCGACCCGGAGGGCGACCGGGAGGCCGGGGGAGGACCGGGACAGCAGGCGGCGCAGTTCCGCGAGCAGACTCTTGCGGGGCGGCAACGGTACCGGCCACAGTCCGCGGGCGGTCTCCAGGAGTTCCCGAGCGGTGACCGGGTCGCCGGGGCACGGTTCCGGCAGGTCTCCCGCCGCGATCCGCACGGCCGCGGCCCGCAGCCACGTCACCCGTTCGGGTGACACCGACTCCCCGCCCCGTTCCGCCGCGCTCTGCACCGCGTCGAGCAGGGACTCGAGTCCGGTCATCAGGGCGTACAACGTCATCCGCCGGGGCGCGGGCTCCGGTGCGGCCCCTTCGCCGTGCCCTTCGCGGGCGTCGTTCAGCGCCGCCCACGCCCGGTGCACGGCCGCGTAGGCGTCCCGCCCGGCGGCGGAGGGACCGCCCCGCGCCTCCGCGAACGCCGCCACCGAGCGGAAGGCGGCTGACACCTCCCGCTCCTCGGGTTCGTACGGGCGGGACAGCCACCCCGACATGCCGGACAGCCAGGACACGGCCGCCCCGAGAGCCAGGCAGCCGGCCCGGACCGCCGTCTCCGAGGGCGGGGCCGGCGGCAGGAAGGCCGCCATGGCGGCGACGAGGACGACGAAGTAGCTGCCGGGTCCGCTCAGCCGCAGGGTGCGCACCACGAGGGTGGCCGCGACGGAGACCACGGAGAGCGCCCCCACCATGGCCCACACCTCTCCGGCGGCGGCGGAGCCCGCGGCGAAGGCCACGAGGAAGGCCGCCGAGAGGATCACGAGCAGGGGTCCCCGCCGGGGGTAGGGGTCGCGGGCGCCGTACGCGTCCACGTAGCAGCCCATCGCGGCGAAGATCCCGTAGTGGATCCCGCCGACCGCCGTGACCGTGCCGAGGGAGAATCCGAAGGCGGCCAGCGAGCGCGCGGCGCGCCCCCGGTCGAACCGGGGCGGTGTCGCCCGCCACCGGTGCGCCGTCCGGGTGGCGCCCGTGGTCACCACAGGGCCCGGGCGACCGCCATGCCGGCGAACGACAGCCCGAGACCGAGGGCGACCGTCACGAACACATAGCCCGCGGCCCCGGCGATCCGCCGGGCGCTCGCCATGGAGTGGACCTCGTTGGAGAAGGTCGACCAGGTGGACAGCGCGCCGCAGAAGCCCGTGGACAGCAGCGCCTGACCCGTCCGGCCGAGCGTGTCCTCGGTGCCCGCCTGGACCAGGAAGCCCAGGAGCAGGGCGGCGGCCATGTTGGCGAGGAACGTGCCCCAG
This sequence comes from Streptomyces sp. NPDC018026, assembly GCF_044327745.1. Taxonomy (NCBI): domain Bacteria; kingdom Bacillati; phylum Actinomycetota; class Actinomycetes; order Kitasatosporales; family Streptomycetaceae; genus Streptomyces; species Streptomyces sp. NPDC018026. The sequence continues at coordinate 82,419 of NZ_JBIRFY010000012.1, read as the reverse complement.
TGGAAGGGGCCCCGCAGGTGCTCCTTCGCCGCCGTACCGATCAGATAGCGGGCCGGTGCGCCGACCGCGCCGCCCGCCAGGACCAGCAGCCACTCCATCAGGATCCGCCTCCCTCGCCGGCCGCCGCGGGCCGGCGGCGCGCCAGGGCCAGCCGAGCCACGACCACGCCCAGGACCACCGCCGTCAGACAGCCCGCCACCGTCACCAGCAGGTTGGCCACGGCGTAACCCGGCTGGTCGTTCTCGAACAGCCGACGGGTGTCGTCGGTGTAGGAGGAGAACGTGGTGAAGCCGCCGAGGACGCCGGTGCCGAGCATCGGATTGAGCAGGCGCGGGGCGCCGGTGAAGCGCTCCTTGAGCGCGACGGTGAGCACGCCCATCAGGAAGCACCCGACCACGTTGATCAGCAGGGTCGTCACGGGGAACGCGGCCTCGCCGGAGTGCCACAGCAGGGAGGCGTCGCTTCCGTTGCGCCACAGGCGGGAGGCCCCGTAGCGCAGGAGGGCACCGACCGCTCCGCCGACCGCCACCACGCCGACCACGGGCCACTGCGGGCCGCTCGTGGTGTCCGGATGAGGATGAAGGTGCGTATCGCCAATAAGGTGCATATCGTCACACTAGCTGGGGATCGATCATGCGTCTCCGCATGCACGGACGACGGCTTCCCCGCCTCTCGACGGCCCGTCAGAGGCCTCAAGTCCTGCCCGAAGGAGCCGACGTGGCTTCGCAGTCGATCGAGCACGGTGCGGGGTCGCCGCCGCCGCAGTCGCCGGCGCATACGTGGAAGGGCACCGCGCTCGGTGCGCTGCGCGGCGTGGGCCAGGTGGACTTCCAGGCGAGCCTGTGGTGTTCGCTCGTCATCCTCGTCGCCCTCTGGGTGGCGGGCTGGGAGATCGGCCTGTTCGCCACCATCGGAGCGGTCGTCGCCACGCTGACGGCGCGAGTGCTGGCGGTCTCGCACGACTCGGTGACCCAGGGGCTGATGACCTATTGCGGTGTGCTGGGCGGCATCGCCATGGTGGTCTACCTCGGGAACCACCCCTCGACCTATGTGATGGCCGTGTGCGCGGCCGTGACATGCACCCTGGTGACCGCCACGCTCGGGACCCTGCTCACGCCGTTCGGACTCAGGGCCTTCACCGGGCCGTTCTGCCTGGTCTCCCTGGTGATGGTGCTGGGCGCCCCCTCGTTCGAGCGCGTCTGGCACGGGACCCCCGAGTCCGCCATCACCCCGGCCACCCCCAAGAGCCCCTACGTCAGCTGGACGGACGTGTGGCAGGGCTTCTTCTCCAACTTCTCGCAGATCTTCTTCGTCGAGACCTGGTACGTCGGCCTGATCATGCTGGCCGGCCTCTTCCTGGCCGGGTGGCGGGTGGGGATGTTCGCCGTACTGGGCAGCGTCGTGGGGATCCTCACCGCGTGGGCGCTCGGCGCTCCGGCCGCACTGATCGGCGAGGGGATCTACGGCTACAACGCGGTCCTGACCAGTCTCGCGTTCGGCGTCGTCCTGCTGCGCGCCACCGTCTGGAACTTCGTCTACACCGTGCTGGCCGCCGCCTCCACCACCGCCCTGACCGCATCCCTGTCGGTGCTGTTCGAGAAGTTCGGCAGCCACACCTTCACCTGGCCGTTCAACATCGCCACCTGGGCGCTGCTGGCGGCGGTCCCCTTCCTGTCCCGCATCACCCTGCTGGCCGACGACTCCTGAGGTCCGGCCCGACCACGACCGAGTCACGCTCCCCGCGTCACCGAGGAAGGCAGTCCCATGAACCTGGCCCCCCGAGAAATCGACAAGCTGCTGGTGTACGTGGTGGCGAACCTGGCGCGCCAACGTAGGGAACGCGGCCTCAAGCTCAACTACAGCGAATCGGTGGCCCTCATCACCGAGGCCATCCTCGAAGCCGCCCGGGACGGCAAGACCGTCGCCGACTGCATGGAACTGGGCCGGCAGGTGGTCCGCGAGCAGCAGACCATGCCGGGCGTACGGGAGATGCTGCCGCTGCTCCAGGTCGAGGCCACCTTCGACGACGGCAACAAGCTCGTCTCCTGCCACGACCCGGTCGGCGGCTGACCGTGCGCCGCGGCACGGTGATCGCGGTCTGCGGTCATGAGAGCGACGGCGGACACGCCCTGCGGGACCTCGTGGATCCCCGCGTCTCCTGCGTGTCCGGCGGCCGTGAACTGCTCCGGCATGTCCGCGCGTCGCGCTCCCGCGGTGAGGACGTCTGCGTGGTGCCGATGACGCTGGGCCGCGACCCGGAGCTGGTCGCCGACGCCGCCCGCACCCTGCTGGGCCTGACCCCGAAGGAGCGTGCCGGGACGGTGCTGGCCGAGCCGTTCGGGACCACCGGGCACCTGGTCGGCTGGCTCCGGGCGGCGGCCTCGCGGGTCCCGGAGGACCGGGCGCTGCTGGTAACCGCGCCCTCCGGCGACCCCTTCGTCGACGCGGACCTCTTCCGGACCGCACGTCTGGTGCGGCAGTACGGCCGCCACGGCATCGTCGAGGTCGCCCTCACCGGTGGCGATCCGGACCCGGCCGAGGGCGTCCGGCGGTGCCGCGCCCTGGGCGCCGGGCGCGTCGTGCTGCTCCCGGCCGCCTGGACGGTCCCGCGTGTGCCGGACCCCGGGTACTGCGAGCCGGGCGGGCCCCTGCTGACGGCGCCCGCCACGGCGGGGGTGCTCGACGCGCGCGTCGCCGACGCCTGGCACCGGCGCGACAGGCACGGCGACGACGGCCTGCCCCGGGGCCTCACGGCGGCCCACGACCACGGCCATTCCCACAGCCACGGTCCGGGCGGCCACGACCACGACCACGGTGGCCACGCCCACAGCCACAGCCACAGCGACAGCCACAGCCACAGCCACAGCGACAGCCGCAGCCCCTGCCACGGCGCGGCCACCCCCGCGCACGCCGCCTCCCCCGCCTCCTCCGCCTCCCTCGTCTCCTCCGTTCTCCCATCCAGCAGGAGCCTTCGATGAAACTCCCTCCCCGTTACCAGTACGGCGACGAACCGATCGAGATCAACGCCGGCCGGCGGACCCTCAAGGTCACGGTCAGCAACACCGGCGACCGCGCCGTCCAGGTCGGTTCGGACTACCACTTCTTCGAGGCGAACTCCGCTCTCGAGTTCGACCGCGAGGCCACCCTCGGCATGCACCTCAACATCGCCGCCGGCACCTCCGTCCGCTTCGAGCCCGGCGGCAAGCGCGAGGTCGAGCTGTGCGCCTACGCCGGCACCGGCCGCCTCACCGGCTTCAGCGGCCTTCTCAACGGCAGCGTCAAGTCGCACCCCGCGCGGGTGGAGGCCGTGAGCCGGGCACTGGAGCGCGGCTTCCGGAGCACCGGCGCCCCGGACAAGAGCGGCGCCAAGAAGGCCAAGAAGAAGGGATCCAACTGACATGCCGACCCTGACCCGCAAGCAGTACGCCGACCTGTTCGGCCCCACGGTGGGCGACCGGATCCGGCTGGCCGACACCAATCTCGTCATCGAGGTCGAGAAGGACGTCCGCGAGGGCTCCTACGGCGACGAGGTGGTCTACGGCGGCGGAAAGACCATGCGGGACGGCATGGCCGCGGACCCCCAGGCCACCGCGGCACAGGGCGCCCTGGACCTCGTCATCACCAACGCCGTGGTCCTGGACCCGGTGATCGGCGTGGTCAAGTGCGACATCGGCGTCAAGGACGGGTTCATCGCGGGTATCGGCAAGGCCGGCAACCCGCAGACCCAGGACGCCGTCGACCCCCGGCTCGTCATCGGCCCGGGTACGGAGGTCATCGCCGGCGAGCACCTGATCGCGACGGCGGGGGCGATGGACTCGCACGTCCACCTCATCGCGCCCCAGCAGTGCGAGCAGGCGCTCAGCAACGGCATCACCACCCTCTTCGGCGGCGGCACCGGGCCGACGGACGGGACCAACGGCACGACCTGCACGCCCGGTCCCTACAACCTCGGCCGCCTCCTGGAGTCGGCCGAGGAGCTGCCGGTCAACCTCGGCATCATGGGCAAGGGCAACGGCAGTCTCCCCGCGGCCCTGGACGAGCAGATCGAGGCGGGCGCCGCCGCGCTCAAGGTGCACGAGGACTGGGGTTCCACGCCCGCCGTCATCGACAACGCGCTGGCGGTCGCCGACCGGCACGACGTCCAGGTCGCCATCCACACGGACACCCTCAACGAGGGCGGCTTCTTCGAGGACACCCGGTCCGCGATCGACGGCCGCACCATCCACACCTTCCACAGCGAGGGCGCGGGCGGCGGCCACGCCCCCGACATCCTGCGGGTCACCGGCGAACCCAACGTCCTTCCCTCGTCGACCAACCCGACGCTGCCGTACACCAAGAACTCCGTGGACGAGCTGCTGGACATGGTGATGGTCTGCCACCACCTCAGCCACGACATCCCCGAGGACGTCGCCTTCGCCGACAGCCGGGTGCGGGCGGAGACCATCGCGGCCGAGACGGTCCTGCACGACCAGGGCGTCATCAGCATGATCTCGTCCGACTCGCAGGCCATGGGCCGGATCGGCGAGTCCGTCACCCGCGCCTTCCAGATCGCCCACGTCTGCAAGGAGGCCTTCGGCCCGCTGCCGGAGGACTCCGCGCGCAACGACAACAACCGCGTCCTGCGCTACCTGGCCAAGGTCACCGTCAACCCGGCCGTCGCCAGCGGCATCTCGGACTACGTGGGGACGCTGGAGGCGGGCAAGCTCGCGGACATCGTGCTGTGGCCCATGCACTCCTTCGGTGCCAAGCCCAAGATGGTCATCAAGGGCGGCATCGTCTCCTGGGCGCAGATGGGCGACCCGAACGCCTCCCTGCCCACCCCCCAGCCCGTCTACTACCGGCCCATGTTCGGCCAGTACGGGCGCGCCCTGCAGTCGACGCACGTCACCTTCATGTCCCAGGCCGGCATCGCGGCCGGGGTGCCGGAGAAGCTCGGCCTCCAGAGGAAGGTGCTGCCGGTGCGCAAGACCCGCACGATCGGCAAGCACAACATGATCCGCAACGACGTGGTGCCCGACATCAAGGTGGACCCGGAGACGTACAAGGTCACGGTCAACGGCAAGGTCGCGACCATCGACCCGGCCCAGAAGCTCCCGCTCAACCAGCTCTTCTTCCTCGCCTGAGCACCGTGTACCGCGACGAGAAGACCGCGACGGCCGAGGTGGCCAAGGACGACGGTCCGCACGCCGCGGACGCGGAGACGGCCCCGGTACCCGACCTGGGCCACCTCCTCGTCAGCCTGCAACTGACCGACTCGGCGTTCCCCAGCGGGTTCTACACCCTGTCCCACGGCCTTGAGGGCTTCGCACAGCAGGGGGCGGTCGACCGCGGCTCCCTGTCCCCGTTGCTGCACGACGTCCTCAGGCACGGTGTCGGCCCGGCCGACGCCACCGCGCTCGCCCTGGCCCACCGTGCCGCCGCGGCCGGCGACTGGGAGGCGGTGGCCGCGGCGGACCGCCGCCTGTACGCCACGAAGCTGGGCCGGGAGACGCGACAGGCGGCGACGCGGACCGGACGCCAGTTGCTGGACCTCGCGGCCGAGGTCTTCGGCGCGCCCGGCGTCGCCCACTACCACCGCGTGGTGACGGAGCGCCGGGCGCCGGGCACCCAGGCCGTCGCCGCGGGCGTCGTGTACGCGGCGACCGGGGTGCCCGTGCGGCAGGCCGTCGCCGCCGACCTGTTCGCCTTCTGCGCCAGCTTCGCCGGGGCGGCGCTGAGGCTGCGGCTGACCGACCACCGGCTGGCCCAGGGCCTGCTGCGACGGGCCGCACCGGTGATCGAGGAGACCACCCGCGCGGCCCTGGACCGAGGGCTCGACGACCTCGGGGCGACCACGTTCGCGGTGGACGTCATGTCGGCCCGTCACGAGCGGGCTCCGGCCCGGCTGTTCGCGAGCTGAGCACGCACCGACCCACCCGCCGGCCGCGATCCCGGTGGGCCAGACCCAGGAGAAGAGGAAGAAAGTGCCGGACAACGTGCTGCGCGTCGGGATCGGCGGGCCCGTCGGATCGGGCAAGACCGCCCTCATCGAGGCCCTCGTACCGATCCTGATCGAACGGGGCCACCGGCCCGCCGTGATCACCAACGACATCTACACCCAGGAGGACGCCCAGCACATCCGCCGCACGCTCGACGGGGTGCTGGCGGGCGACCGCGTGGTGGGCGTGGAGACGGGCGCCTGCCCGCACACCGCCGTGCGCGACGACCCGACGATGAACCTGGCGGCGGGCGCGGAGATGCTGGAACGCTTCCCCGACACCGACGTCCTGCTCTTCGAGAGCGGCGGCGACAACCTGACCCTCACCTTCAGCCCGGCCCTGGTCGACGTGTTCGTCTTCGTCCTGGACACCGCCGAGGGCGAGAAGATGCCGCGCAAGCGGGGACCGGGCATCACCGACTCCGACCTGCTCGTCATCAACAAGATCGACATCGCCCAGTACGTGCGCACCGACCTCGGCGTCATGGAGTCCGACGCCCACACGGTGCGCGGTGCGGGGCCGGTGGTGCTCACCGACTGCCTCACCGGGAAGGGCGTCGACGAGGTCCTCGCCTTCCTCGAGTCCCGGCGCGAGGTCCTGATCTGACATGCGGGCCGTCCGCGACCGGCTCGCGCCGGAGTACTACGAGCCCGGCCGTCTCCCCCCGGAGCTGTCGGCGCTGTCCGCCGTGCCCGAGACCCTGGGGCCGGGCTCGCCGGCCAAGGTCGGCATCCTCGACCTCGGCTTCGCCCGCCGCGGCGAGCGCACCGAGCTGGTGGAGCGGTACCAGAAGACGCCGCTGGAGATCATGCGCCCGCTCTACGTCGATCCGGCGCTGCCCGGCATGGCGTTCACCTACGTGATGGCCACGGGCGGCGGCATCGCCCAGGCCGACCGCTACCGCCAGGACCTGCGGTGCGGTCCGGACACCCAGGCGCTGTTCACGACCCAGGCGGCCACGAAGGTCTACCGGATGGAGCAGGACTACGCCACGCAGCTGGTCCGGCTCAGTGCCGCCGAGGGCGCGTACGTCGAGTACCTGCCCGATCCGCTCATCCCCTTCGCGGGCGCGCGCTTCCACCAGAACGTCGTGCTCACCGTCGACGCGGACGCCACGGCCGTCTACGCGGAGACCGTCACCGCGGGCCGGATCGCGCGCGGTGAACGGCACGCCTACACCGTCCTCGGCAGCGACCTGGAGATCCGCCGGCCCGACGGCACCCTGCTGGCGGTGGACACGCTGCGGCTCACCCCACAGCGGCCGGGCGGGGTGGACGGCCCGGGCGTCTTCGCCGGGCACGACCACGTCGCCTCCCTGTTCGTGGTGAGCGGCCGGTGCCCCGCCGCCGAGATCGCCGACGCCCTGCACGCGTCCCTGGAGGGGCGCGAGGTCCTGCACGGGGCGAGTGTGCTCCCGGACGACTGCGGGGCCTGGGTGCGGATCCTCGGCCACGAGGAACCCCGGGTCACCGAGGCCGTCCGGGCCGCGTGGGACGCCGTACGCCGGCTGCTCACCGGTCACCCCGCACCCGATCTGCGCAAACCGTAGTCCCGCCCGCCCCCGCTCAGGAGACCGTGCCCGTGATCACCGCGCCCGCCCCCATGCCCCCCGCCTACAACTCGGGCGACACCGCCTGGATGCTGGCCGCGGCGGCCATGGTGCTGCTGATGACCCCCGCCCTCGCCTTCTTCTACGGCGGTATGGTCCGCACCAAGCACATCCTGGTCATGCTCAAGATGAGCTTCGCCTCGCTGTGCTTCGTCACCATCCTCTGGTTCATCGTCGGGTACTCGCTCGCCTTCGGCCCCGACGTCGGAGGCGTCGGGCTCATCGGCAACCTCGACCACGCCTTCCTGCGCGGCATCGAGCCGAACACCCTGACCGGGTCCATCCCCACCTATGTGTACGCCACCTTCCAGATGGGCTTCGCCATCGTCACGGTGGCGCTGATCAGCGGCTCGATCGCCGGCCGGGCCACGATGAAGGGCTGGCTGGTCTTCTCGGTGCTGTGGCTGCTGATCGTGTACGTGCCGATCGCGCACTGGGTCTTCGACGCCGAGCACGGCTGGATCACCAAGCACCTGGGCGCGCTGGACTTCGCCGGCGGCCTGCCGGTGGAGCTGAACTCGGGCATCGCCGGACTGGCCGCCGCGCTGGTCATCAGGGGCCCGGCGGACTTCCGGCGCAAGGAACCGACACCCAACAACATCCCCCTGGTCATGATCGGCGTCGCGCTGCTCTGGTTCGGCTGGCTGGCCTTCAACGCGGGGTCGGCCGTACGCGACACCGGCAGCGCCGCCACGGCCTTCATCAACACCCAGCTCGGCGCGGCCGGTGCGATGGTCAGCTGGCCGCTGGTCGAGTACTGGCGCACCCGGCGGGTCACCATGATGGGCGTGGGCTCGTCGGCCGTGGCCGGCATGGTGGCCATCACCCCCGCCTGCGGGGAGATCAACCCGGCCGGCGCGTTGGTGACCGGACTCGTCGCGGGCTTCGTCTGCGCGTTCGCCGTCACCCTCAAGTACCGGATGAACGTCGACGACACCCTGGACGTGGTCGGCGTGCACGGCGCGGGCGGCCTGGTCGGACTGCTCATGGTGGGCTTCTTCGCCACCGAAACGGTCAGCGGCAAGGAGGGCGTCTTCTACGGGGGCGGCGGCTCGCTGCTCTGGAAGCAGATCGTCGCCATCCTCGCCGTGGGCGCGTTCTCCTTCGTCCTGACCTGGATCATCGCCAAGGTCGTGGACGTCGTCGTCGGCTTCACCGACAAGGAGGCGTACGCCGCCGTGCCGGGCCAGGAGGAGGAGCGGGCCTACGACTTCCGCACCGCCGAACGCCTGGACGCCCTCACGGGCGCCGGCCGGGGCAGCGACCGGGAGACGCTGGCCGAGATCCAGCGACTGCTGCGGGAACACCGGGAGGGCTGAGAACCGGGAGGGCCGAGACCGGGAGGGGCTCTTCGGAAGGATGTCCGGTTCGCCCGTTGACAGTGGCGCGCGGGAGGCCGAGACTCGGCGCAGTCGACGGTGAAGGAAATTTCACCAGGCGAACACCGTCGGCCCATGGCAACGACGCCGATCGAAGGGAACGACCGATGCGCACCACCGTCGGCATCATCGGGGCAGGCCCCGCCGGGCTCCTGCTGGCCCGGCTGCTGCACAACGCCGGGATCGACTCGGTCGTCCTGGAGAGCCGCGACCGTGCCTACGTCGAGCGCAGGCAGCGCGCCGGGATCCTGGAGCAGGGCACGGTGGACGTGCTGCGCGAGGCCGGGGCCGGGGAGCGGATGGACCGGGAGGGGCTGCGTCACGACGGCATCGAGCTGCGGTTCGACCGCCGCCGCCACCGCGTCGACTTCCCCGCGCTCACCGGCGGCAGGTCCGTCATGGTCTACGCCCAGACCGAGGTCTGCAAGGACCTCATCGCCCTCCAGCTCAAGGAGGGCGGCCCACTGCTGTTCGAGACCGAGGCGCTGGCGGTGGAGGGCGCCGACACGGACCGGCCACGCGTCCGCTTCCGCCGCGAGGGCGTCGAGGGCGTCGAGGACGTGCTGGAGTGCGACTACGTCGTCGGCTGCGACGGCTTCTGGGGAGTGGCCCGGAGCGCGGTCCCGGACGGGCGCACCTTCGAGCGGACGTACCCCTTCTCCTGGCTCGGCATCCTCGCCGACGTCGCCCCCTCGCACGACGAACTGGTCTACGCCCGGCACGACCGCGGTTTCGCGCTGCTGTCCATGCGCTCCCCGTCCGTGTCCCGCCTCTACCTCCAGGTCCCCGCGGACACCGACGCCGACGACTGGAGCGACGAGGAGATCTGGGACGAGCTGGAGCGCCGCTTCGAGACCGACGACGACTGGAGCCTGCGACGGGGCCCCATCACCCAGAAGTCGGTCACCCCGATGCGCTCCTACGTCCACGAGCCGATGCGGCACGGCCGGCTCTTCCTGGCCGGGGACGCCGCGCACATCGTGCCGCCCACCGGCGCCAAGGGCCTCAACCTCGCCGTCGGCGACGTGGTGACCTTCGCGCGGGCCCTGGCCCACCGCACCGCGACCGGCTCCGACGACCTGCTCGACGCCTACTCCGGGACCTGTCTGCGCCGCGTCTGGCAGGCCGAGCGGTTCTCGTACGACATGACGACGCTGCTGCACACCGCCCCGGACGCCACGCCCTTCGAGGACCGGCTCCAGCTGGCCCGCCTCGACCGGATCACCTCCTCTCGCGCCGCCGAGACCGACCTCGCCGAGGCCTACACCGGGTTCCCGATCGGGTGAGTGGCGCCGGTCGGCCCGGCACCCCCGGCCGTGAGGGGAATCACTGATCGGCGTAGCGTGTTGAGTCGCAAGGCGAGGGAAAGATCCTCCCCAAGCAGTAGGGTCATTCCTTTGCCGTTCTATTACTCTTGAGCCAAGGCTGCGCCGTGTGGCCATGGAGGAGTGAAATGAGGAGCAGAAACCCGGTCTTCTCGCGACGGGGGTTCAGCCGCGACAACGGCTACGCGGGCTTCAACGCCGCGCCGCAGGCCGGGGGACCCGCCGTCGCCACGCAGGCCAACCCGTACGCGCAGGGCACCCAGGGCAACCCGTACGCCCAGCCGCCCGCCGGCAACCCGTACGCGCAGAACCCGTACGCCCAGCCGGACCAGCAGTTCGGCGCGCCGCCGCAGGCGCCCGCCACCGCCGGCCGGATGACGATGGACGACGTCGTCATCCGTACGGCGAGCACGCTCGGCGTGCTCGTGGTGACGGCCGCGCTCGCGTGGGCACTGCTGCCCGTGGACGACGCCAACATCAGCCGCTCGTACGGCATCGGCATCGGCGCCGCGCTGATCGGCATGGTCCTGGCGCTCGTCCAGTCCTTCAAGCGCAAGCCCACGCCGGCGCTGATCCTGTCCTACGCGGCGTTCGAGGGTGTCTTCCTCGGCGTCGTCTCCAGCGTCGTCGACAACCGCATCGCGGACGGCGCGGCCATGCAGGCCGTGATCGGCACGATGGCCGTCTTCGCCGGTGTGCTGATCGCCTACAAGGCGGGCTGGATCCGCGTCAACCGGCGCTTCTACGGCTTCGTGATGGCGGCCGCGCTCGGCTTCGTCTTCCTGATGATGGTGAACCTGCTGTTCGCCGTCTTCGGCGGCGGTGACGGCCTGGGCTTCCGCAGCGGCGCGCTCGGTGTCGTCTTCGGCATCGTCGGCATCATCCTCGGCGCGTGCTTCCTGGCCCTCGACTTCAAGCAGGTCGAGGACGGGCTCGCCTACGGCGCCCCGCGCGAGGAGGCCTGGTTCGCCGCCTTCGGCCTCACGCTGACGCTGGTCTGGATCTACCTGGAGTTCCTGCGCCTCATCGCGATCCTGAACAGCAACGACTAGTAGGACCGCACAGGTGAAGGGCCCCGGGCTTCGTGCCCGGGGCCCTTCGTCGTCGTGGGCGTCGTCGTGCGGAGGGCGCCGCTCACAGCAGGTTGCGCGCGGCCCTTCTCAGGTCGTACTCGTGGACGATCGCCTTCGCGTGGCCGTAGGCGAGGTTGTGTTCGTGGCGGAGCCAGCTGACCTTCTCCTCGAAGCGGAAGAGGGAGGGGCCGTCCTCGACGGCGCGCAGCCAGTCGGAGATCTCACGGCCGGTGCACTGGGGGATACGGGCGAGCAGATTGCGATGGGTCTCCTCGGAGAAGACTTGGGACATCGGCGCCTCCGGGCGAAAGGGGATGTGAGCCGGTCCTTCAGGTCACCGTGCCTGAGCGTTCGCCCGTTGGCAACAGTCCCGGACGGCCGCGTACGCTCGCGCCGTGGTTGATACGACGCCTTTGACCCGTGCCGTGGACGACTTCGCCGACCGCCTGCGGGCCGCCCCGCAGAGCAGGCTGCAACGCGGCGCCGCCGCCGAGGCGCTCGGCCTGGCCAGGGAGTTGGCCCGGCGCGCCCAGCTCGTGGAGGACCCCGGGGCCGAGCCACGGGAGATGCCGGACGCGGGCATGTTCGCCGCCGCCGACCAGATCGCCGTCGCCGCACACGACTTGGCCCTCGTCCTGGAGGACGAGGGCCAGGTGGAAGAAGCGGCGGCGCTGGTCGAGGAGGCCCGCAAGCGGGCCGGGGTCTGATGCGGCCGGCGGGGCCGACTCGACTGGCGTGACTGGCGCGGTCGGCGTGACCGGCGTGTGACTGGCGTGACTACAGGGACGCGATGACCCGGTCCGCCAGGATGTAGACGTTCTCCTCGCCGCACGCGAAGGTCAGCGTGTAGGCACCGGAGATGCCGGAGCCGCCGAGGAGGTACGGCGTCTGGCCCGCGCCCAGGGCGGCGGCCAGGCGCTCCGCGGTCTCGCGGTGGCCCGGGGTCATGCACAGGGTGGTGCCGTCGGCGAAGACGTACACGTCGAGGGTGCCCAGCGGACCCGGACGGACGTCGGCCAGCGCGACGCTCGACTCGGCCAGCCCCTCCAGGGTCGCCACGGTGCGGTCGTGATCGTTCACGGCCGGGGACGGGTTCGGCACGAAGTCCGGGTGCGAGGGGTGGCGGCGGCGGGCGGCGGCCAGCTCGGCCGACTCCCTGGGACCGGCGTGACCCGCGTCCTGCGCGGACGGCTCGTCGGTGTCCGCGGCCGGCTCGGTCACCGGCTCCAGGCCCACGAGGTCCGCCTGGCGGGGCAGGAACAGCTCACTGTCGGACAGACCGAGCAGCAGGGGCGCGTCGGAGGCGTCCCGGGTCTCCTGGGCGGCCCAGAAGGCCCGCGCCTCGGCGAGCTCCCGCTCGCGCTCCTCGGCGAGCGCCTCCGCGACGGCGGCGCGTATCTCCTCGGCGTCGGCGGTGGTGCGGGCGGCGGGCACCCGGGCCCGCGTGGCGGTGGCCCGGCTCTCGGCCAGCTCGGCGCGCAGGGCGGTCACCTGGCGGCGCAACACCAGGATGCTGCGCAGGACGGCGACGCCCACGGCGCCGGTGGCGGCCGTGGTGAGCAGCAGGGCGATCGGCATGGCGCTCACTGACGTACTCCCGGTTCAAAGTCGACCCCCGACTTCCTACATCAGCTTGAAGGGAGGACTAACCGTCTGTCAGTGCGTAACGTCACGAAACGGACAGGACTTTGGGCCCGCGAGGTAGGGGTGGGGATGGTCTGACCTGCGTAAATCCATGGGGCGGGAGAGGTAGGTCACATCCTGGGGGAGTTTGGGTCACAAAACGGCCCAGAACCCTGGGGTGAACGGGGTTCCGGGCCGAGTCGTCACACTGGGTCCGCGAGGTGCTACTGACGGTCCCTCAGTGTCCTCCGGCGGGGGTCAGCTCAGGCGCTCGATCACCATGGCCATGCCCTGGCCGCCGCCGACGCACATGGTCTCCAGGCCGAACTGCTTGTCGTGCGTCCGGAGGGAGTTGATCAGCGTGCCGGTGATGCGGGCGCCGGTCATGCCGAAGGGGTGGCCGACGGCGATGGCGCCGCCGTTGACGTTCAGCTTCTCCAGCGGGATGCCGAGCTCGCGGTAGGAGGGGATGACCTGCGCGGCGAACGCCTCGTTGATCTCGACCAGGTCGATGTCGCCGACGCCCAGCCCGGCCCGGGACAGCGCCTGCTTGCTGGCCTCGACCGGGCCCAGGCCCATGATCTCGGGGGAGAGGCCGGAGACGCCGGTGGAGACGATGCGGGCCAGCGGGGTCAGGCCCAGCTCGCGGGCCTTGGTGTCGCTCATGATCACGAGGGCGGCGGCGCCGTCGTTGAGCGGGCAGCAGTTGCCGGCGGTGACCAGGCCGTCGGGGCGGAAGACCGGCTTGAGGCCCTGGACGCCCTCCAGGGTGACGCCGGCGCGCGGGCCGTCGTCCTTGCTGACGACCGTGCCGTCGGGCAGCGTCACCGGGGTGATCTCGCGCTCCCAGAAGCCGTTCTTGATGGCCTCCTCGGCGAGGTTCTGGGACCGGACGCCGAACTCGTCCATCTCCTGCCGGGTGATGCCCTTGGCGCGGGCGAGGTTCTCCGCGGTCTGGCCCATCGCGATGTACGGGTCGGGGACCAGGCCGTCCTCGCGCGGGTCGTGCCAGGTGGTGCCCTCCTGCTGGGCGACCTCGGCGGTGCGGGCCTCGGCCTCGGCGAACAGCGGGTTGCGGGTGTCCGGGAGGCTGTCGGAGTTGCCCTTGGCGAACCGGGACACCATCTCGACACCGGCCGAGATGAAGACGTCGCCCTCGCCGGCCTTGATGGCGTGCAGGGCCATGCGGGAGGTCTGCAGGGACGAGGAGCAGTACCGGGTGATCGTGCAGCCCGGCAGGTGGTCCATGCCCATCTCGACGGCGACGATCCGGCCGAGGTTGTTGCCCTGCTCGCCGCCGGGCAGACCGCAGCCGAGCATCAGGTCGTCGATGTCCCGCGGGTCCAGCTCGGGGACCTTCGCGAGGGCCGCCTGGATGATCGTGGCGGCCAGGTCGTCGGGGCGCAGGTCCTTCAGGGAGCCCTTGAAGGCGCGGCCGATGGGGGAACGGGCGGCCGAGACGATCACGGCTTCGGGCATCACGGCTCCAGTGGCGAGACGGTACGGGGCGGGCACGGCTGGTTGGGAAGTTACCCGGCCGTATGGCCCGGGTCACGGCTATGGGCATGTGACATGGACCGCAACTGTCTAAGCGCTTGCTTGGCCTCCCCCGGAGCTGCGGGCAGTCGTGCCGCAGGGCGGCACGGGTGGGCGCGGCGGCACCCGGCAAGCGCCGCGAGCGCCCCCGGCTCCTACCCCGGCTGTCCCGACGGGGCCGGCTCCGCCTCCGCCACCCGGCGCCGCCGTCGGCGCTTCAGCAGCGCCCAGGGCCCCCGAGGCCCCGTGGGCATGGCGGCGGCGACCTCCGTGCCCGCCTCGGACGCCGCCTCCGCCGCCGCCCGCGCCACCGGCAGGAAGCCCTCGCGGCGCAGCGCGTCCGGGTGCTCCTCCTCGGCCGGCCACAGGCCCAGCGCGGCGCACACCGAGGGCAGTACGGCCATCGCGGCGGTGGCGTACCCCTCGGCGGAGGGATGGTAGTTGTCGGGGCCGAACAGCTCCCGCGGGTTCTGCGCGAACTCCGGGCCCAGCAGATCGCCGAGCGACACCGTGCGCCCGCCCTGCTCGACGGCGCCGATGGTCTGTGCCGCCGCGAGCTGCCGCGAGGCCCGCCGGGCCAGCCAGCGCAGCGGCTGCCGCACCCGCTCGATCGTGCCCAGGTCCGGACAGGTGCCGACCACCACCTCCGCACCGGCCGTGCGCAGCCGCCGTACCGCCGAGGACAGGTGCCGCACCGAGCGGGTCGGCGGCATCCGGTGGGTGACGTCATTGGCGCCGACCATGATCACGCAGATGTCGGGCACCCGGTCCGGCTCCGCGAGCACCAGCGCCACCTGCCGGTCCAGGTCGTCCGAGCACGCCCCCGGCTGCGCGACCGACCCCAGCCGCACCGGCCGCTCCGCCACCGCCGCGAGCCCGGACGCCAGCAGCGCGCCCGGCGTCTGCCCGGCCCGGTGCACGCCCTGCCCGGCGGCCGTGGAGTCGCCCAGCATCATCAGCCGCAGCGGCGGGTCACCGGCCGTGGGCAGGGTGCCGCCGTACAGTCCCTGCGCGTTCGGCACCCGGGTCGGCGTGCCCACCCCCACCCTGCGTCTGGCCAGCTGCACCTCCGCCACCACCAGACCGACCGCCGCCGCTCCCGCCAGCCCGATGCCGCCGCCGCCGTACGCCGCGCCGGCCGCGATCCGCCGGGCCACCCTCGCCCTCGACATGCTCGTCATGCGTCGCCGCCACCTCCTCAACCCGTACACCCACTCCTTGCCCCGTACGGACGGTCGCCCAATCTCAACGCAGGGTGAACGACCGTCACGGGGCATCCGCGGGCCCGCAGGCCATAGGCTGGCCGGACCGATATCGACCCTTCATTTGCGGCATCCGGAGACCACGGTGCAATTCCACGACTCGATGATCAGCCTCGTCGGCAACACCCCGCTGGTGCGGCTCAACAGCGTGACCAAGGGGATCAGGGCGACCGTCCTGGCCAAGGTGGAGTACTTCAACCCGGGCGGCTCGGTGAAGGACCGCATCGCCCTGCGCATGATCGAGGCCGCGGAGAAGAGCGGTGAGTTGCAGCCGGGCGGCACGATCGTCGAGCCGACCAGCGGCAACACCGGCGTCGGCCTCGCCATCGTGGCCCAGCAGAAGGGCTACAAGTGCATCTTCGTCTGCCCCGACAAGGTGTCCACCGACAAGATCAACGTGCTGCGCGCGTACGGCGCCGAGGTCGTGGTCTGCCCGACCGCGGTCGACCCCGAGCACCCCGACTCGTACTACAACGTCTCCGACCGGCTGGTCCGCGAGACGCCGGGCGCCTGGAAGCCGGACCAGTACTCCAACCCGAACAACCCGCTCTCGCACTACCACTCCACGGGCCCCGAGCTGTGGGAGCAGACCGAGGGGAAGATCACCCACTTCGTGGCCGGTGTCGGCACCGGCGGCACCATCTCCGGCACCGGCCGGTACCTGAAGGACGCCAGTGACGGCGCGGTCAAGGTGATCGGCGCCGACCCCGAGGGCTCCGTCTACTCCGGCGGCTCCGGGCGCCCGTACCTGGTCGAGGGCGTCGGCGAGGACTTCTGGCCGACGGCGTACGACCGCGAGGTCGCCGACGAGATCGTCGCCGTCTCCGACAAGGACTCCTTCCAGATGACCCGCCGCCTCGCCAAGGAGGAGGGCCTGCTGGTCGGCGGCTCCTGCGGCATGGCGGTCGTCGCGGCCCTGGAGGTGGCGGCGCGGCTCGGTGAGGACGACGTGGTGGTCGTCCTGCTGCCGGACAGCGGACGCGGCTACCTCAGCAAGATCTTCAACGACGAGTGGATGGCCGACTACGGCTTCCTGGAGGACGCGGGACCCAGCGCCCGCGTCGCGGAGGTCCTGAACCACAAGGAGGGCGGCCACATCCCCTCCCTCGTCCACATGCACCCGGACGAGACCGTCGGCCAGGCCATCGAGGTGCTGCGCGAGTACGGCGTCTCGCAGATGCCGATCGTCAAGCCCGGCGCCGGTCACCCGGACGTCATGGCCGCCGAGGTCGTCGGCTCGGTGGTGGAGCGCGAGCTGCTGGACGCGCTGTTCGCCAAGCGCGCCTCGCTGGAGGACCCGCTGGAGAAGCACATGTCCGCCCCGCTGCCCCAGGTCGGCTCCGGCGAGCCGGTCGCGGACCTGATGTCGGTGCTCGGCGGCGCCGACGCGGCGATCGTCCTCGTCGAGGGCAAGCCGACCGGTGTGGTGAGCCGGCAGGACCTGCTGTCCTTCCTCGCCAAGGGCAAGTAGGACGAGCGGGTCGGGCGGGGATCCGTGACCCGGCCGGTGATCTTCGCGGACTTCGCGGAAGTGGTACGCGCGCGTCATGTGCGCGCAGCAGTCGCTTAACACGGGACCGGCAGAGTAAGGGGTGTCGGCAGGGACTGGTGGAGGCACCTCCCAGGCGTTCAGCCCTGGGGGAGGCTCCCCGGTTCCGCCGGCGCCGAACGGCGTCACGGACCTTCCGGAGCGGCTCCCGGACCTCCAAGGACGCCACGGACGCGCCGCCCCGGCCGTGAGGCCCGGCACCGCGCGCGTCCCCCGCGGGGACCGCCGTCGTCCCGCCCCCCAGCGATGGGGGTGCGGCGGTCCCCGCGCAGTCTTCCCCCGGTCCTCCAGGCCTTTCTCAGTCCTGTCTCTCTCAGTCCTGCCAGGCGTCGTCCCGCTCGGCGCGGCGGCGCCGCCCGAACAGGTCCGGGTTGGTGCGGGCGACCTGGACCACGTTGACCCCGACGATGCCCGCCCAGGCGACCAGCATCCCGGGCAGGTGCGCCACGCCGCCGCCGATCGCGGACAGCGGGATGGCGAGCACCAGCGAGACGATGCCGAAGCCGAAGCGCTCGCCGAAGGAGTCCGTGGGACCCGGCGTCCGGCTGTCCCGGGCGGCCGTCATCTGCTGCTCGGCGAGCTGCCGGCGCACCCGGCGCTCCACCGCCCCGTCGATGCGCTGGTCGACCTTCTCCAGGAACGAGTCGACCAGCGCGGACTCGTACTCCTCGCCCAGCTCCCTGCGGGTCTGCAGGGTGGCGTCGAGTTCCTTCTTGAGGTCGGCGTCGCGTGCGTCCATTCCCGTCATGGACCCCACGTTAGGCAGCGGGGTCGCCGGCGGCACTGGGGACAGCCCCCGTTTTCACCGGGGGCGGGCCGGTACGGGTCGGCCTGCGACGCCGCCTCGCTGTATAAAGGTATGCAGAAGTCGGGGCGCGTGAATAGGTCGAGGGGGCCACGTCATGAACGGGACCGGCGGCACCAGCGGGACGAGCGGGACCGACAGTCCGGCCGCGCGGCTGCAGACGCTCTTCGAAGGGCACCGGCTGACGCCGACCCAGCGGCGCATCGCGCACAGCATGGTGCGCCGGGCCCCCGACGTGCCCTTCCTGTCCAGCGTGGAGCTGGCCGAGCTGGCGGGGGTCAGCCAGCCGTCCGTGACCCGCTTCGCCGTCGCCCTCGGCTTCGACGGCTACCCGGCGCTGCGCCGTCATCTGCGCGAGGTCGCGCCCGCGGAACCGGCCGCGGACACCGGTGCCGTCAACGAGTACCAGCAGGCCGTGGCGGCCGAGATCGAGAACCTGCGGCACCTCGCGGAGGTGCTGGCCGACCCGGGGCCCGTGCGGGAGGCGGGCCGCCTGCTCGCCGGGAGCCGGCCGCTGCCGGTGCTCGGGCTGCGGGCCGCCGCCGCCCAGGCACACGGCTTCGCCTACTTCGCCGCCAAGGTCCACCCGGACGTCCGGCTCCTCGGCGAGGGCGGCACGATGCTGCGCGACCGCATCGACGCCGCCGTCCGGGCCGGGGCGGGTACACTGCTCTGCTTCGCCCTGCCCCGGCACCCGCGCGAGGTCGTCGAGACGCTCGCCCACGCCAAGGAGGCCGGGCTCACGGTGGTGACCGTCGCCGACTCCGCCTTCGCGCCGGTCGCCAAGGTGTCCGACCTGCTGCTGCCCGCCGCCGTCGGCACCGGCCTCGCCTTCGACACCGCCTGCGCGCCGATGCTGCTCGGCCGGGTGCTCCTGGAGGCGATGTGCGACGACCTGCCGGACGCGCAGGCCCGGCTGGAGGAGTTCGACGCCAAGGCCGCGGCGCGGGGGCTCTTCGTGGACTGACCCGACTGGCCCGGGAGCACCCCCGAGGTGACCCGGACGGCGGACGGGTTCTCAGATTCGTCTCAGCTTGCCCCGTTACAGTGCGGCGCCTGACACACCCTTCAGACGCATCGCACAGGCAGGAACGGGACAGGAGGCAGGACGTGGCGCGCGGAGGACAGGTGGGGCTGGCTCGGGTCGCCGTCGTCGTACGGGCGGGCGCCGCACCACTGTGGTGGCTGGGCGTTTTCGCGGCGGGCATCGGCGTGCTGGTGCCGGGGCTCACCGGACGCCGGATCGGTGTGCTGGCGGGCGCCGCCCTCTTCATCGTCGCCACGGCCGTCGTGGCGTGGCTGCGCCGGCGGCGCTACACGGCCCTGGCCGGTTCGGCGGTCCGCGCGGGCAAGCACGACGTGCTCCAGGACCGCGGGGTGACCGTGCGCAACTGGCGCCGGGGCCACCGCTGGTGGCTGCTCCTCGCCTTCCTCGCCGCCCTCGGCAGCGCCTTCGCCCTGCCTGCCGCCGGTGGGCTGCTGCTGGCCGGCTGCGGTGCCGGGCTGTGGCTCAAGTCCGCCTGGATCGGCCGCCGCGAACAGGCCGGGGACGCCCTGCTGTGGGTCCGGGTGGACTGGCTCGCCGACAACGCGGGCCGCCCCGCGGGCAAGGCGGTCAAGGCCTACCGCAGCACCGGCATCGCGGCGGGCGACGCGGCACCGGGTGGAGCGAGGCGGAAGACGCCGGCGGCGGTCTGAACGACATCCGGCAGTACGAGCGCGGGGCCCCCGACCGGGGCCCCGCGCTCGTTTGCGCGCGGCACGGACACGACCCTGTTGACTAGCTCTATTCAGGAGGCGAGGATATGAATATCCATAGCAACAATCCGCCGGGAGCAAGCCACCAGGAGGCAGACCATGTCCGGACCTCGTCCTGTCCGAGCGCCACGCGGTACCGAGCCGAGCGCCCTGGGCTGGCAGCAGGAGGCCGCCCTGCGGATGCTGCAGAACAACCTCGACCCGGAGGTCGCCGAGCACCCCGACAAGCTCGTCGTCTACGGCGGCACCGGCAAGGCGGCCCGCGACTGGCGCTCCTTCGACGCGATGGTGCGGACCCTGCGCACCCTCAAGCAGGACGAGACGATGCTCGTCCAGTCCGGCCGCCCGGTCGGCGTCATGCAGACCCACGAGTGGGCCCCGCGCGTCCTCATCGCCAACTCCAACCTCGTCGGCGACTGGGCCAACTGGGAGGAGTTCCGCCGCCTGGAGGCCCTCGGCCTGACCATGTACGGGCAGATGACGGCCGGCTCCTGGATCTACATCGGCACCCAGGGCATCCTCCAGGGCACCTACGAGACCTTCGCCGCCGTCGCCGCCAAGAAGTTCGGCGGCACCCTGGCCGGGACCATCACCCTCACCGCAGGACTCGGCGGCATGGGCGGCGCCCAGCCCCTCGCGGTCACCATGAACGACGGCGTCGTGATCTGCGTCGACTGCGACCCGCGCGCCATCGACCGCCGCATCGAGCACCGCTACCTCGACGTGAAGGCCGACTCCCTCGACCACGCCCTCCAGCTGGCCACCGAGGCCCGCGACCGGCGCAGGCCGCTGTCCATCGGCGTCCTCGGCAACGCCGCCGAGCTGGTCCCGCAGCTGCTCGCCATGGGCGCCCCGATCGACATCGTCACCGACCAGACCTCGGCCCACGACCCGCTGGCCTACCTGCCCACCGGCATCGCCTTCGAGGACATGGCCGACGCCGCCGCCAAGGACCCGGCCGGCTTCACCACCCGGGCCCGCGAGTCCATGGCCCGGCACGTCGAGGCCATGGTCGGCTTCCAGGACGCCGGTGCCGAGGTCTTCGACTACGGCAACTCCATCCGGGGCGAGGCCCAGCTCGCCGGGTACGGCCGGGCGTTCGCCTTCCCGGGCTTCGTACCGGCGTACATCCGCCCGCTGTTCTGCGAGGGCAAGGGCCCCTTCCGCTGGGCCGCCCTGTCCGGCGACCCCGCCGACATCGCCAAGACCGACAAGGCGATCCTCGACCTCTTCCCGGAGAACGAGTCGCTGGCCCGCTGGATCAAGATGGCGGGGGAGCGCGTCCACTTCCAGGGCCTGCCCGCCCGCATCTGCTGGCTCGGCTACGGCGAGCGGGACAAGGCCGGCGAGCGCTTCAACGACATGGTCGCGAGCGGCGAGCTGGCCGCACCGATCGTCATCGGCCGCGACCACCTCGACTGCGGCTCCGTCGCCTCCCCGTACCGCGAGACCGAGGCGATGCTCGACGGCTCCGACGCCATCGCCGACTGGCCGCTGCTCAACGCCATGGTCAACGTGGCCTCCGGTGCCTCCTGGGTCTCCCTCCACCACGGTGGCGGCGTCGGCATGGGCCGCTCCATCCACGCCGGGCAGGTCACCGTTGCCGACGGCACCCCGCTCGCCGGGGAGAAGATCCGCCGGGTGCTCACCAACGACCCCGGCATGGGCGTCATCCGGCACGTCGACGCCGGGTACGACATCGCCGAGTCGGTGGCGGCCGAGCGCGACGTGCGGGTGCCGATGCGCGAGGGTGACGGCGCGTGAGCTTCCACAGCATGTGGGCGGAGCTGCTGCCGGTCGGCCGCAGCTCCGCCTCCGGCGGCTACCGCCGCGCCGCCTGGACCGGCGCCGACGCCGACTGCCGGACCTGGTTCCAGGAGCAGGCCGAGGCACGCGGCCTGGCCTACGAGACCGACCGCAACGGCAACCAGTGGGCCTGGCTCGGCGACCCGGCGGCCGGTAACGCCGTCGTCACCGGGTCCCACCTGGACTCCGTGCCCGACGGCGGCGCCTTCGACGGCCCCCTCGGCGTGGTCTCCGCCTTCGCCGCCCTGGACGAACTGCGCGGGAGGGGAGCGCGGTTCACCAGGCCGCTCGGCATCGTCAACTTCGGCGACGAGGAGGGCGCCCGCTTCGGCCTCGCCTGCGTCGGCTCCCGGCTCACCGCGGGCGCGCTCACCGTCGAGCAGGCGCACCGCCTCACCGACGGCGACGGCATCACCCTCCCGCAGGCCATGGAGTCCGCCGGGTACGACCCGGGCACCCTGGGCCCCGACCCCGAACGGCTGGCCCGCATCGGTGCCTTCGTCGAACTCCACGTCGAGCAGGGCCGCGCCCTCGACCTGTCCGGCGACCGTGTCGGCATCGCCTCCGCCATCTGGCCGCACGGACGCTGGCGGTTCGACTTCCGGGGCGAGGCCAACCACGCCGGCACCACCCGCCTCGCCGACCGGCACGACCCGATGCTGTCGTACGCCGAGACCGTCCTCGCCGCCCGCCGCGAGGCCGAACTCGCCGGCGCCGTGGCCACCTTCGGCAAGATCGGCGTCGAGCCCAACGGCGTCAACGCCGTCCCCTCCCTGGTACGCGGCTGGCTCGACTCCCGCGCCGCCGACCAGGCGAGCCTGGACACCGTGGTCACCGGCATCGAGAAGGCCGCCCGTGAGTACGCCGCGGCCCAGGGCGTGGACCTCGACGTGGTCCGCGAGTCCTTCACGCCCGTCGTCGAGTTCGACCACGCCCTGCGCGACGAACTCGCCCGCATCCTCGGCACGGAGACGGAGCTGAGGGTGCCCGTCCTCGGCACCGGCGCCGGACACGACGCCGGAATCCTCGCCGACCGCATCCCGACCGCCATGCTGTTCGTACGCAACCCCACCGGCGTCTCGCACTCCCCGGCCGAGTACGCCGCCGAGGACGACTGCGTGGCCGGGGTGAACGCACTCGCCGACGTACTGGAAGGGCTGGCCTGCACGTGACCTCCTCCGAGCGGACCCGCACGTACTGGCTGGAGCACGCCTGGCTCGGCACCCACGTCGAGCCGGGTGTCGCCGTGGACGTGAGCGACGGCCGCATCGCCGCGGTCCGGACGGGCGTCCCCACCCCGCCCCCGGGCGCCGAGATCCTGCGCGGACTGACCCTGCCCGGCCTCGCCAACGCGCACAGCCACGCCTTCCACCGCGCGCTGCGCGGCACCGTCCAGGTCGGCTCGGGCACCTTCTGGACCTGGCGAGAGGTGATGTACTCGGTCGCCGACCGGCTGACCCCGGACACCTACCACGCCCTCGCCCGCGCCGTGTACGCCGAGATGGCGCTGGCGGGCATCACCGCCGTCGGCGAGTTCCACTACGTGCACCACGCGCCCGGAGGCACCCCCTACGCCGACCCCAACGCGATGGGCGAGGCGCTGATCGAGGCCGCCGCCGAAGCCGGTGTCCGCATCACCCTCCTCGACACCTGCTACCTGTCCTCCGGCTTCGGCGACCCCCCGAACACCCACCAGCTCCGCTTCTCCGACGGCACGGCTCAGGCCTGGGCCGAACGCTGTTCAGTTCTCAAGGAACGGGATCACGCACGGATCGGGGCCGCGATCCACTCCGTACGGGCCGTGCCCGCGGACCAGTTGGCGACCGTGGCGCAGTGGGCCGAGGCGCGGCGGGCCCCGCTGCATGTGCACCTGTCCGAGCAGACCGCCGAGAACGACGCCTGCCGCCAGGCCCACGGCCGCACCCCGACCCGCCTCCTCGCCGACCACGGGGTGCTGGGCGCCCGCACCACCGGCGTCCACAACACCCACCTCACCGACGAGGACATCGCCCTGCTCGGCGGCAGCCGCACCGGCACCTGCATGTGCCCCACCACGGAACGGGACCTGGCCGACGGCATCGGCCCCGCGGCCGCGCTCCAACGGGCCGGCTCCCCGCTCTCCCTCGGCTCGGACAGCCACGCCGTCGTCGACCTGCTGGAAGAAGCGCGCGCCATGGAGCTGAACGAGCGCCTGCGCACCCGCGCCCGCGGCCACTGGACCGCCGCCGCCCTGCTGCGGGCCGCCACCGCCGACGGGCACGCCGCCCTCGGCTGGGACGACACCGGCCGCATCGAGGCCGGAGCCCGTGCCGACCTCGCGACGGTCGCGCTGGACTCGGTCAGGACAGCGGGGCCGCTGCCCAGGCTCGGCGCCGAGACGGCCGTATTCGCCGCGACGGCAGCGGACGTACGGCACACGGTCGTGGGCGGGCGGCACGTCGTACGCGACGGGGCGCACGCCCTCGTACCGGATGTGCCGCAGGCCCTGGCGCGGGCCGTCGAAGCCCTGCGCGCCTGAGCAGAACGACCAGCCCCCGCCCCCACGAGGACACCAGGGACCCCATGAGCAGCAGCACCGTCATCACCAACATCGCCGCACTCGTCACCAACGACCCCTCCCTCGGCGACCACTCCCCGCTCGGTCTGGTCCGGGACGCGGCCGTCGTCATCGAGGGCGACCGCGTCGTGTGGACCGGTGAATCAAGCAAAGCACCCGCCACTGACAATCGGGTCGACGCCGCCGGCCGGGCGGTCCTCCCCGGCTTCGTCGACTCCCACTCCCACCTCCTCTTCGCGGGCGACCGCACCGAGGAGTTCAACGCCCGGATGTCCGGCCGCCCCTACAGCGCGGGCGGCATCCGCACCACCGTCGCCGCCACCCGCGCCGCGAGCGACGCGGAACTGGAGGCGTCCCTCACCCGCTACCTCGCCGAGGCCCTGCGCCAGGGCACCACGACCTTCGAGACCAAGTCCGGCTACGGCCTGACCACCGCCGACGAGTCCCGCGCCCTGCGCGTCGCCGCCCGCCACACCGACGAGGTCACCTTCCTCGGCGCCCACATCGTCGCCCCCGAACTCGCCGACGACCCCGCCGCCTACGTCGACCTGGTCACCGGCGAGATGCTCGACGCCTGCGCCCCGCACGCCCGCTGGATCGACGTGTTCTGCGAGCAGGGCGCCTTCGACGGCGACCAGGCCCGCGCGATCCTCACCGCGGGCCGGGCCAGGGGCCTGCACCCCCGCATCCACGCCAACCAGCTCTCCTACGGCCCCGGCGTCCAACTCGCCGTCGAACTCGACGCCGCCAGCGCCGACCACTGCACCCACCTCACCGACGCCGACGTGGACGCCCTCGCGAACAGCCGTACGGTCGCGACCCTGCTGCCCGGCGCCGAGTTCTCCACCCGCGCCCAGTGGCCGGACGCCCGGCGTCTCATCGACGCGGGTGCCACGGTGGCCCTCTCCACCGACTGCAACCCCGGCTCCTCCTTCACGTCCTCCGTCCCCTTCTGTATCGCGCTCGCGGTACGGGACATGGGGATGACGCCGGACGAGGCGGTCTGGTCGGCCACCGCGGGCGGTGCCGCGGCCCTGCGCCGCGAGGACGTCGGCCGCCTGGTCCCCGGCGCGTACGCCGACCTGACGCTGCTCGACGCCCCGAGCCACGTCCACCTGGCCTACCGGCCCGGGGTGCCCCTGGTCGCGGGGGTGTGGCGGCGGGGCGTGCGTAAGCTGTGACCCGCGTGTGAACCGGGGAGCGGGGGCGAGGCGGATGGCGAGGCACTGGCGGGCATGGGGTGCGCCGTTCCTGGTGAACCTGCTCCTCGGCGTTCCGGCCGTGGTGCCGATCTGGCTCGTCTGGTACCTGCTGGCGAACTGGCCGCTGGCCGAGCTCGGCTGGACCGTGCGCGAGCCGACGGAGAACGACGGCATGGCGCTGTGGCTGGTGATCGTCGTCCCGGTCGTCGCGCTGTTCGGGATCGTCTGGTGGCTGGCCAACAGACCCCTGCGGCGCGGGACCTCCCTCGCCCCGCGCCCGTTCTGGCTGCTGTGCGTCCTGGTGCCGTTCCTGCCGACGGCCGCCCTGGTCGCCAACTCCGTGTGAGGGCCCACGGCAGCCCGAAGGGGGGCGGCCCGGCTTCGGACCGCCCCCCTGGAGGGCAAGCGTCACACGGCGATGACGAGGACTACTCCTCGACCGTGAGCCCCTTGCGCAGCCGTACGAGTGTGCGCGACAGCAGCCGCGAGACATGCATCTGGGAGATGCCCAGCTCCTCGCCGATCTCCGACTGGGTCATGCCGGCGACGAAACGGAGGGAGAGGATCTTCCGGTCGCGGGAGGGCAGCTCGGCGATCAGCGGCTTCAGCGACTCGACGTACTCGATGCCTTCGAGCCCGTGGTCCTCGTAGCCGATGCGGTCGGCGAGCGCGCCCTCCGCGTCGTCCTCCTCCGGCTGGGCGTCCAGCGAGGAGGCGGTGTAGGCGTTGGACGCCGCCATGCCCTCGACGACCTCGTCCTTGGACAGGCCGAGGTGCTCGGCCAGCTCGGTCACCGTGGGGGCGCGGTCGAGGCGCTGGGCCAGCTCGTCACCGGCCTTCGCCAGGTCGAGCCGCAGCTCCTGGAGGCGGCGCGGGACGCGCACGGACCACGAGGTGTCGCGGAAGAAGCGCTTGATCTCGCCGATGATGGTCGGCATCGCGAACGTGGGGAACTCCACACCGCGCGACATCTCGAAGCGGTCGATCGCCTTGATCAGGCCGATGGTGCCGACCTGGATGATGTCCTCCATCGGCTCGCTGCGCGAGCGGAAGCGGGAGGCGGCGAACTTGACCAGCGCGAGGTTCAGCTCGACGAGCGTGTTGCGGACGTACGCGTACTCGTGGGTGCCTTCCTCCAGCGACTCCAGCCGCTCGAAGAGGGTCTTGGACAGGGCCCTGGCGTCCGCCGGAGCGACCTCGTCGTACGCGGGGATGTCCGGAAGCCCGGCGAGTGCGCCGTCGTCGACGACCGCGTCATGGTGCTCGATGGGATCCAGATGTTCCGGAGGGAGTGTCGACGTCGCTTCTTGGGTACGCGATCCGTCGAGCCGGGGTGACATGATGTCCTCCATCGTTCTCGGCATACGGCTGCCGAAGCCAAATTCGTGCACTGCGGTGTGCGGCGCCTCCAAAGCCGGCCGTGTCGGTTTACGTGTCCTACTAGCCCTACCGGGTTTACCGAGCTGACCGCAAGTGTGTTCTGTGCGGGTATGTCCGTTTGTGTGCGGTTGTTCGGGTGTCGGAGTGCGGTGGGAAGGCGTAGTGTTCGAGTGCGTCAGCAAGCAGTCACGACCTCGGGAGAGAGAAACGGCATGGACCGCGGGACGGTCGGCAGTGCCCAGTCGGGCCGGCTTCTGGTCGAGGTACGGGAAGAGGGCGCCAGCGCCGTCGTGACCCCGGCGGGTGAGCTGGATCACCACACCGCCGATCTGTTGCGCGAGCCGCTGGAGGACTGTCTCGACAAGGGATTCAACCGGCTCGTCGTGGACTGCTCACGGCTGGAGTTCTGCGACTCCACGGGGCTCAACGTCCTGCTCGGCGCCCGGTTGAAGGCGGAGGCCGCGGGGGGCGGAGTGCATTTGGTGGCCATGCAGCCGGTAGTGGCGCGCGTGTTCGAGATCACGGGGGCCGAAGCGGTCTTCACCCTTCATGACACGCTTGCGGCCGCCCTGGCCGACGCGTCCGACTGAGCCGTCCTTGTCCGGCCGACGGAGGGGCGCGTGTGCTTCCCGGAGCGGGTGTTCTCACCCCGCGCCGGGTTTCGTGCGCAATACAGGGGTGTTCGTGCGATCCGGTCGGGCAGGAGACACCCTGAACCGGCTGTGTACGACACGGCTGTCTACGACTTTGAAACGTGAACTGGTGAATCGGTGAGGTGAAGCGCTGATGAGCACCACCCGGCCCTACCCGCCGGGCGACCGCGGTCCGGAGCCCGGCGGCGCTTCCGGGGCGGCGTCCGCGCCCGCCTCCGCGTCCGGGGAGGGCGGCGGGCGGCAGTCCCGCAGGCTGAGCTTCGAGGACGCGAGCGGGGTCGTCCCGCTGGCCCGTGACTTCACCCGCGAGGCGCTGTACGCCTGGGGCTGGCTGCCCTCCGCCACCGCGGACCAGCGTGCCGCCGCGGAGGACGTCCTGCTCGTGGTCTCCGAGCTGGTCACCAACGCGTGTCTCCATGCGGAGGGCCCGGACGAGCTGTCGATCACCTGCGAGAAGAAGGTGATCCGGCTGGAGGTCTCCGACCGCGGTACGGGGCAGCCGGCGCCGCGGACCCCGCACCGCGCGGGGCGCCCCGGCGGTCACGGCATGTTCATCGTGCAGCGGCTGTGCCTGGACTGGGGCGTCGTACGGACGCCGGGGGTCGCGGGCAAGCGGGTGTGGGCGGAGCTGGGGGCTCCCGCGTAGGCCTGCGGCGCTCGCGCGGGTCGTTGCCGACCCGTCTACTCGTCTACTCGTCCACCCGTCTCGACCGGCCAAGAGGCCGCCGCCCGACATGTCCACCACCGAACGCCCGGAGGGTCACCCCATCCGTCGGATGAGGTGACCCTCCGAGAAGAAGCGGGCGGGCCCGCGGGGCTCAGCGCACGTCGCCCATGAGTTCCTTGACGCGCTTGCGGTACATCCAGATCGCGACGCCCGCGACCACCGCGAGAGTGGCCTCCGCGGCGACGATGCCCGTCCGGTTGAGGTCGACGCCGGCGATGGAGAGCAGGCCGGTCGTGGCGTCACCGGCGGTGACGGCCAGGAACCAGACGCCCATCATCTGCGAGGCGTACTTCACCGGCGCCATCTTCGTCGTCACCGACAGGCCGACCGGGGAGAGCATCAGCTCACCGCAGGTCTGGACGAAGTAGATCGCCACCAGCCACATGGCAGCGGCCTTGTGGCCGCCCTCCGCGATGCCCAGCGG
The DNA here is from genome assembly GCF_044327745.1 of Streptomyces sp. NPDC018026. Taxonomy (NCBI): domain Bacteria; kingdom Bacillati; phylum Actinomycetota; class Actinomycetes; order Kitasatosporales; family Streptomycetaceae; genus Streptomyces; species Streptomyces sp. NPDC018026. The sequence goes on along the minus strand of NZ_JBIRFY010000012.1, from coordinate 53,773 downwards.
GGCCAGGAAGAGGAAGAAGGACGCGCCGACCAGGACCAGACCGCCGCAGAACTTGACGACCGTGCTGGGCTCCTTGCCCCGGCGGTTGAGCGCCAGCCACACCGTGGCGAAGACCGGGGCCAGGGCCATGATGATGACCGGGTTGACCGACTGGTACCAGGAGACCGGGAAGCTCCAGCCGAAGACGCTGTTGTTGGCCGAGGAGTCGGCGAACAGCGACAGGGTCGAGCCGCCCTGGTCGTAGATCATCCAGAACACGGCGGCGGCGACGAAGAACCAGATGTACGCCGACATCTTGGACTGCTCGGCGCGGTCCAGGGACTTGTCGCGCTTGATGTTGGTCAGCACCAGCACCGGGATGATCACGCCGAGCAGGGTCAGCGGAACCAGGATCCAGTTCAGGGTGTAGTGGCCGGAGAAGCCGACGATCGCGTAGAAGACGACGGCCAGCGCGGCCCAGAAGGCGGCCTTGCGCAGCGTCGAGGTCTTCTCCTCGACGGACAGCGGCTTGGGGACCACGCTGGAGTGCGCGGCCAGGTGGCGGCTGCCGATCAGGAACTGGAGCACGCCCAGGCCCATGCCGACCGCGGCGAGCGCGAAGCCCAGGTGCCAGTTGACGTTCTCGCCGATGGTGCCGATGGTCAGCGGCGCGGCGAAGGCACCGAGGTTGATGCCCATGTAGAAGACGGTGAAGCCACCGTCGCGGCGCGGGTCGTCGGGTCCGTCGTAGAGCTGGCCGACCATCGTGGAGATGTTGGCCTTCAGCAGACCCGAGCCGATGGCGACCAGGCCGAGGCCCGCGTAGAACGTGCCGGAGGACGGCAGCGCCAGCGTGAGGTGGCCGAGCATGATCACGCCGCCGGCGATGGCGACGGTCTTGCGGGGACCCCAGACTCGGTCGCCGAACCAGCCGCCCGGCATCGTGAGCAGGTACACCAGCGAGAGGTACACCGAGTAGATCGCGGTCGCGGTGCCGGCGCCGAGGCCGAGGCCACCCGGGGCGACGAGGTACAGCGGGAGCAGAGCCCTCATGCCGTAGTAGGAGAACCTCTCCCACATCTCGGTCATGAAGAGTGTGGCCAGTCCGCGGGGGTGGCCGAAGAAGGTCTTCTCGGTGCCGGGGGTGCCCGGGGTGACCGAGTCCTTCGTCAGGCTGGACGCCATGGTCGATCCTTGCTGGTCGGGACGCGCTCATGAGGCGATGCGCGCCCGGTGGGGGGCGGCCGGCACCGGCGGCCTTCCCCGCCCGTCCCACGCCTGAGGGATCCGCTCCGGATTGCGAAGCGGTGGGCGGCGGCCACCGGGATCCACGCCTCTGCGCGCGTCACTGCACGCGGTGAGGCCCGGCCACAGGTCATTCCTTTCAAGGCCGACCGTGGGGGTCGGCCCGCACACAAAAAAGACCTTCAGCGTCGAACTGTCGCCAAAGGTCCGCTGGGTGCTACAGGCGCTGATTCACCATACGGCAGGACACCGCCCGGTATGGAAGGACTTGAGACGCGGATCACAGGTAATAGTGGAACCGTGAACGATCTTTCGAAGGTTTCCTCCAGGATGGCACCCCACAGCCGCAGGTCCGGACGCGGGGGTGGCGGGGTGCGGCGGTCCGCGGGGCGATCTTGCCCCGGGCGTTGCTCCGAGCGGTCTACCATCAGGCCATGACCCGTGTACTGCTCGCCGAGGACGACGCGTCCATCTCGGAGCCGCTGGCCCGCGCACTGCGCAGGGAAGGGTACGAGGTCGAGGTGCGTGAGGACGGACCCACCGCACTCGACGCTGGGTTGCAGGGCGGCATCGACCTGGTCGTGCTGGACCTGGGCCTGCCGGGCATGGACGGACTCGAGGTCGCCCGCCGGCTGCGGTCCGAGGGCCACGCCGTGCCGATCCTGATCCTGACCGCGCGCGCCGACGAGGTGGACACCGTCGTCGGCCTGGACGCGGGCGCCGACGACTACGTCACCAAGCCCTTCCGCCTCGCCGAACTGCTCGCCCGGGTCCGGGCCCTGCTGCGCCGCGGTGCCGCCGAGCCGCCGCAGCCGCCCGCCACCCACGGTGTGCGCATCGACGTCGAGTCGCACCGGGCCTGGATGGGCGAGGAGGAGCTCCAGCTCACCGCGAAGGAGTTCGACCTGCTGCGGGTCCTGGTGCGCGACGCCGGCCGGGTCGTCACCCGCGACCAGCTGATGCGCGAGGTCTGGGACACCACCTGGTGGTCGTCGACCAAGACCCTCGACATGCACATCTCCTGGCTGCGCAAGAAGCTGGGCGACGACGCGGCCAACCCGCGCTACATCGCCACCGTGCGCGGCGTGGGCTTCCGTTTCGAGAAGAACTGAGCGAGCCCCGAGCGGGCCTCGCGGGTAAGAGGACATGCGCCGTCGACTGATCCAGTCCACGCTCGCCGTGGTGCTCGTGGTGATCGCCGTCTTCGGCGTCTCCCTCGTCATCGTCGAGACCCGGACCATCAGCAGCACGGCCCAGGAACGGGTCGACCTGGAAGCGGTGCGGCTGGCCAGCATCGTCGACAGCCGGCTCATCGGCACCGGTTCCGTCGACGAGGACTTCCTGCGGGAGCAGATCCGCGACGCCCGGTACGCCGTGATCCGCATCCCCGGCGAGCCGGTCGTCGAGGTCGGCAGCAAGCCGACGGGGGATGTCCTCCAGGGCAGGGCCACCGGCGAGGAGGGCGAGACGGTCCTCGTCGAGGAGCCCAGCTCCTCGGTGACCCGGGAGGTCGGGCGGACCCTGCTGATCATCGGTCTGGTGGCGCTGCTCGCGGTGATCGCCGCCGTAGTGCTGGCGATCCGGCAGGCCAACCGCCTCGCCTCCCCGCTCACCGACCTCGCCGAGACCGCCGAACGCCTCGGCTCCGGCGACCCGCGCCCGCGGCACAAGCGGTACGGCGTCCCCGAGCTGGACCGGGTCGCGGACGTGCTGGACTCCTCCGCGGAGCGCATCGCCCGGATGCTCACCGCCGAGCGCCGGCTGGCCGCCGACGCCTCCCACCAGCTGCGCACGCCGCTGACCGCGCTGTCGATGCGGCTGGAGGAGATCACCCTGACCGACGAGCCGGAGACGGTGAAGGAGGAGGCGACGATCGCGCTGTCGCAGGTGGAACGGCTGACGGATGTCGTGGACCGGCTGCTCACCAACTCCCGCGACCCGCGCAGCGGCTCCGCCGTCACCTTCGAGCTGGACGACGTCATCCAGCAGCAGATCGCCGAATGGCGCCCGGCCTACCGCAGTGAGGGGCGGGCCATCGTCAGTTCCGGCAAGCGCCATCTGACGGCCGTGGGCACCCCGGGCGCCGTGGCGCAGGTGCTGGCCGCGCTGATCGAGAACTCCCTGATGCACGGCGGCGGCACGGTGGCCCTGCGGACCCGGGTGACCGGCAACCAGGCCGTGGTCGAGGTCACCGACGAGGGCCCCGGCGTCCCGGGCGACCTGGGGGCGCGGATCTTCGAGCGCGCGATCAGCGGGCGCAACTCCACCGGCATCGGGCTCGCCGTCGCCCGCGATCTCGCGGAGGCGGACGGCGGCCGCCTCGAACTGCTCCAGGGGCGTCCGCCGGTCTTCGGGCTGTTCCTGTCCCGCACGCCGCCCTCGAAGAAGTCCTCGGCGGACGGTGGGGAGACCGTGCGCTGAGCGCCCCCCTCGGGTGAGGGGAGCGCGTCAGCGGTGGCCGGCGGGCGCGCCGTCCGCGCGAGGGACCGCAGTCGGGTGCTCGTGCTCCAGGAAGGTCTCCGCCCGCGTCACCGGCTCACGGGCGGGCAGCGCGCGGAAGACCCAGCTGCGGTACGACCAGAAGCGGAACAGGGTGCCGATCCCGATGCCGAGGAACTTGAAGATGTTGCTCTGCAGCGGGCTGTCCCAGCCGAACCCGTACGTCGCCGTGTAGAGCACGCCGTTCTCGATGACCAGGCCGACCGCGCTGAACAGCAGGAACAGCGACATCTCGCGGGTCTGGCCGCTCTTGTCCCGGTCGCGGTAGGTGAAGTAGCGGAAGCCCACGTAGTTGAAGACGATCGCGACGACCGTGGCGATGATGCTGGCCCGCACCACCTGGAGGTCGGTGGTGTGCCGTACGAAGTTGAAGACGAGGAGGTTGACCAGCACCCCCGCGCCGCCCACGGCGCCGAACTTCACGACCTCGCGCACGAGACCGTCGATCCGCTCCCGCATCCCGGCCCGCTCCCGGGTCCCGGCACGGGGCGCGTCGGGCGCGGAGGGAGCCGTCTGAGCACCCGAGGAACCATGTCCCATGGTCGTGCAGGCCCCCGTCCAGGGTTGGCGTCAATCCGTTCATGCTAACCACCCGGACGCGCGATCTTCCTGCGGACGGACCCACGCGGGCCGGAACGGGCGCCGGGACCGGCGGGAAACGGCCGGTAAACAGGTGGGCCGCGTGCGGCCGATACGCTAGGGGTGTGACGTTCCCGGTAGTCGGCATGGTCGGCGGTGGCCAGCTCGCTCGTATGACACACGAGGCGGGCATCCCGTTGGGCATCAGGTTCAAGCTTCTCAGTGACACTCCCCAGGACTCTGCGGCGCAGGTCGTGAACGAAGTCGTCGTCGGCGACTATCGCGATCTGGACACGTTGCGCGAGTTCGCGCGCGGCTGTGACGTGATCACCTTCGATCACGAACATGTGCCGACCGAGCACCTCAAGGCCCTGGAGGCGGACGGCATCCCCGTCCGCCCCGGTCCCGAGGCGCTCGTGCACGCCCAGGACAAGGGCGTGATGCGCGCGAAGCTCGACGCGATCGGCGTGCCCTGCCCGCGCCACCGGATCGTGCGCGATCCGGCCGACGTGGCCGCCTTCGCGGACGAGGGGGACGGTTTCCCCGTCGTCCTCAAGACGGTCCGCGGCGGGTACGACGGCAAAGGCGTGTGGGTCGTGGACTCCGTCGAGGAGGCCGCCGAGCCGTTCCGCGCCGGAGTGCCCGTGCTGGCGGAGGAGAAGGTCGACTTCGTCCGCGAGCTGGCCGCCAACGTGGTCCGCTCCCCGCACGGCCAGGCGGTCGCCTACCCGGTCGTCGAGTCCCAGCAGGTCGGCGGCGTCTGCGACACGGTGATCGCGCCCGCCCCCGACCTCGACGAGGCGCTGGCCCTGCGCGCCGAGGAGATGGCGCTCGGCATCGCCAAGGAGCTGGGCGTCGTCGGCCACCTCGCCGTCGAGCTGTTCCAGACCCGCGACGGCCGCGTCCTGGTCAACGAACTGGCGATGCGCCCGCACAACTCCGGCCACTGGACCATGGACGGCGCGATCACCTCGCAGTTCGCCAACCACGTCCGCGCGGTCCTCGACCTCCCCCTCGGCGACCCGCGCCCGCGCGCCAGGTGGACGGTGATGGTCAACGTCCTGGGCGGCGACTACCCGGACATGTACTCCGCGTACCTGCACTGCATGGCCCGCGACCCGCAGCTCAAGATCCACATGTACGGCAAGGACGTGAAGCCCGGCCGCAAGGTCGGCCACGTCAACACCTACGGCGACGACCTGGACGACGTGCTGGAGCGCGCCCGTCACGCTGCCGGCTACCTGAGAGGGACGATCACCGAATGAGCCAGGCCAGCCCGGTGACCCCGGTCGTAGGCATCGTCATGGGGTCGGACTCCGACTGGCCCGTCATGGAGGCCGCCGCCAAGGCCCTCGACGAGTTCGAGGTCCCCTACGAGGTCGACGTCGTCTCCGCGCACCGCATGCCGCACGAGATGATCGCGTACGGCGAGCAGGCCGCCGGACGCGGCCTCAAGGCGATCATCGCCGGGGCCGGGGGCGCCGCCCACCTGCCCGGCATGCTCGCCTCGGTCACGCCGCTGCCGGTCATCGGCGTCCCGGTGCCGTTGAAGTACCTGGACGGCATGGACAGCCTGCTGTCCATCGTGCAGATGCCGGCCGGCGTCCCCGTGGCCACGGTCTCCGTCGGCGGCGCCCGCAACGCCGGTCTGCTGGCCGCCCGCATCCTGGCCGCCCACGACGAGGAACTGCTCGGCCGGATGCGCGAGTTCCAGCAGGAGCTGAACGACCAGGCCACCGAGAAGGGCAAGCGACTGCGCAACAAGGTCGCCGGCTCGGCGGCCGGTTTCGGATTCGGAAAGTGACGGAGGGAACGCGGATGACCTCGCTGGACCGGGCCCGGGAACTGCTGCGCGAGTTCCCGGTCGTCGACGGGCACAACGACCTGCCCTGGGCGCTGCGCGAACAGGTCCGCTACGACCTCGACGCCCGCGACATCGCCGCCGACCAGTCGGCCCACCTGCACACCGACCTGGCCCGGCTGCGCTCCGGCGGCGTCGGCGCGCAGTACTGGTCGGTGTACGTCCGCTCCGACCTGCCCGGCGCGGTGACGGCGACGCTGGAGCAGATCGACTGCGTACGGCGGCTGATCGACCGCCACCCCGGCGAGCTGCGGGCCGCCCTGACCGCCGCCGACATGGAGGCCGCCCGCGCCGAGGGCCGGATCGCGTCCCTGATGGGCGCCGAGGGCGGCCACTCCATCGACAACTCGCTGGCCACCCTGCGCGCCCTGTACGCGCTCGGCGTGCGCTACATGACCCTCACCCACAACGACAACGTCGCGTGGGCGGACTCGGCGACCGACGAGCCCGGTGTCGGGGGCCTGTCGGCCTTCGGCCGCGAGGTCGTGCGGGAGATGAACCGCGAGGGCATGCTGGTCGACCTCTCGCACGTCGCGGCGACGACCATGCGTGACGCGCTGGAGACCTCCACCGCGCCGGTGATCTTCTCGCACTCGTCCTCCCGCGCGGTGTGCGACCACCCGCGCAACATCCCGGACGACGTCCTGGAGCGGCTGCCGGCCAACGGCGGCATGGCGATGGTGACGTTCGTGCCGAAGTTCGTGCTCCAGGCCGCGGTCGACTGGACCGCCGAGGCCGACGACAACATGCGCGCGCACGGCTTCCACCACCTCGACTCCAGCGCCGAGGCGATGAAGGTGCACGCCGCCTTCGAGGAGCGCGTCCCCCGCCCCGTCGCCACCGTGTCCACGGTCGCCGACCACCTCGACCACATGCGCGAGGTCGCCGGCATCGACCACCTCGGCCTCGGCGGCGACTACGACGGCACGCCCTTCACCCCGGAAGGCCTCGGCGACGTCTCCGGCTACCCGAACCTGATCGCCGAGCTGCTGGAGCGCGGCTGGTCCCAGTCCGACCTGGCCAAGCTGACCTGGAAGAACGCGGTCCGCGTACTCGACGCCGCCGAGGACGTGGCCCGGGGGCTTCAGGCGACGCGGGGGCCGTCCAACGCGTCGTTGGAGGAGCTCGACGGCTGAGCCGTCACCTCTCCCAGGGCGGGGCAGCCGGTGTATCCGGTCGCCCCGCCCACTCGTGTCCGGGGGAGGGCCGAGCCGCGTACCCCCGAACGCCCCACCCACCAGGAAGCCCTTACCGCCGCGTGCCACGGTGGCCGTACCTCACGACGACCGTACGGAGCCCGTCATGGCAGACCTCCAGGACGACCTGCACACCGGTACCGAGGCCGGTGGGCTCGACGACCTGCCCGTGCCGCTCGCCGCGGAGGCCTTTCCGCCGGAGCCCTACGCTCCCGTGTCCGACCCCGACGACGAGCCGCTGACCCGGGCGCACGCCGTGCTGGCCGCCCATCCCGTCGCCGACGGCTGCAACGGCCTGCCCTGGGCGCTCAGGCACCTGCCCTGGTACGACCTGGAGCTGGGCGAGAGCGCCGTCGACACCGACGTGCCGCGGCTGCGCGAGGGACACGTGGGGGCGCTGCTGTGGTCGCTGCACCTGCCCGAGTCCCTCGACGGGGACCGCGCGGTCGGCGCCACGCTGGAGCAGCTCGACCTGGTCAAGACGGTCGTGCGGGCCCACCCGGAGGGGCTGCGCCTGGCGTACGACGCGGGGCAGGCCATCGACGCCCGCAACTGCGGCCGGGTCGCCGTGCTGCCCGGTCCCGCGGGCGCCGCCGCCCTCGGCGACCGCCTCGGCATCCTGCGCTCCCTGCACGCCCTCGGCCTGCGCGTACTGACGCTGTCCGGGGCGAGCTGGGCGAGCGAGGCGGGGCTGACCCGGTTCGGCGAGGAGGTCGTCCGGGAGATGAACCGGCTCGGTGTGGTCGCCGACCTCTCCGGCGCCGGTGCCGAGACCGTCCGCCGCACCTTCGCGGTGTCCAAGGCGCCGGTGCTGTGCACCCGCTCCGCCGCCCGCGCCCTGCGCCCGCACCCCGCCAACCTGCCCGACGACCTGCTGGTGGAGCTGGGCGCGGCCGGCGGTCTGTGCATGGTGCCGCTGACCGCCGAGCAGACCGGCCCGACCGTCCGGGACGTCGCCGACCACCTCGACCACGTCCGGACGGTGGCCGGCCCGGAGAGCGTCGGCCTGTCCGGCACCTACGACACCGGCACCGCCCACCCGCTGGAGCTGGGCGACCCCTCCTGCTACCCCCGGCTGATCGCCGAACTGCTCCGCCGCGGCTGGGACGAGGCGGACGTGGCCCTGCTGACCTGGGGCAACGTCCAGCGGGTCCTGCGTGCCGCCGCCTTCACGGCGAAGGCGGCCCAGCTGCGCCGCGAGCCGTCCACGGCGACCATCGCCGACCTGGACGGATAGTCGGCGCGAGTGTCACGCGCGCGCGGTCCGGCAGGCGCTCAGCAGGCGCAGAGGCAGAACGGATGCCCGGCCGGGTCGGCGTAGACCCGGAAGGTGCGGGTGCGGTCCTCCGTGTCCAGCGGCCTCGCGCCCAGCTCGAGGACGTCCTTCTCGGCCGCGTCCAGGTCCGGGACGGTGAGGTCGAGGTGGAACTGCTGCGAGTCGTCGGGCGCGGGCCACTTCGGCGGCACGAACCCGGGGGCCGCCTGGAAGGCCAGCGCCCGTCCGTCCGGCAGCGTCAGGTCCACCCAGTCGCCCTCGCCCTCGACGGTGCCGCCGAGCACGTCGGCGTAGAAGCGGGCCAGTGCACGGGGCTCGGGACAGTCCAGGACGACGGCGCCCAGTTCGGCGACAGCCATGACTTCCTCCTTGAAGTACGCGGTCTTCGGTTGTCGGCACCATTGGCACGGTTACCAGCACAGTGCGGGTAACCGGTAACGGTTACTGCATGCTGCCGTATTGGCGGTAACGTCGCAAGCATGAGTGAGAGATCGCCCGCACCGGGCGGCCTGGGCCTGGTCGAGACCCTGGTGAACACGCTGGACCTCGAGACGGGCGCCGACTCGCTGGACACGGAGGAGGGCCGGGCACCGCTCGGCCTGACGCAGGACGACGTACCCGCGGCCCGGGAGCTGCGCGAGTCCCTGCGCGCGACCCTGCTCGCCCACGCCGGCCACCCGCCGCACCGCGCGGTGACGCCGCTGGGCGAGCTGCTGGCCGCCGTCCCGCTGGTCGTCACCGTCGACCCGGCCGACGGCTCAGCCGCCCTCGCCCCGGCCGGGGAGGGCTCCCTGACCGCCCGCGTCGCCGCCGCAGTCGCTCAGGCGCTGGTGGCCGGCACCTGGAGCCGCTTCAAGGCGTGCGAGGCCGCCGACTGCCACTGGGCGTACTACGACCGCAGCCCCGGGGGACGCGGCCGCTGGTGTTCCATGCAGGTGTGCGGGGCCCGCGCCAAGATGCGCCGGTACCGGGCCAAGGACTCGTAAACACCGCCCGTTTCACGGGCCGCCCGGCCGCACCCTGCGGCAGAATGCGGACGGACGCCGGTTCGGCCGACTGAGCCTCGGCCGAACCGGCGTCACCCGCATCCGCACCCGCCCTGACGGACTAGGCCGTCGGACGGCCCATCGCCCGGTACGTCCAGCCGGCCTTCCGCCACAGCGCCGGGTCCAGGGCGTTGCGCCCGTCCAGGATCACCCGGGCCGCCGTCGCCTCGCCCAGCACCTCGGGGTCCAGCTCGCGGAACTCCCGCCACTCGGTGAGGTGCAGGACCACGTCCGCGCCCCGCACCGCCGCCAGCGCCGAGTCGGCGTAGCCGAGGGTCGGGAAGAGCCGCCGGGCGTTCTCCATGCCCTTGGGGTCGTACACCGTCACCTGGGCGCCCTGGAGGTGCACCTGCCCGGCGACGTTCAGCGCGGGGGAGTCCCGTACGTCGTCCGAGTCGGGCTTGAAGGTGGCGCCGAGCACCGCGACGCGCTTGCCGAGGAAGGGGCCGCCGCCCAGCGCCTGCCGGGTCAGCTCCACCATCTGGCCGCGCTGGCGCATGTTGATGGAGTCGATCTCGCGCAGGAAGGTCAGTGCCTGGTCGGCGCCCAGCTCACCGGCGCGCGCCATGAACGCCCGGATGTCCTTCGGCAGACAGCCGCCGCCGAAGCCGATCCCGGCCCGCAGGAACTTCTTGCCGATCCGGTCGTCGTACCCGATCGCCTCCGCCAGCTTGGCGACGTCGCCGCCCGCCGCCTCGCAGACCTCCGCCATCGCGTTGATGAAGGAGATCTTGGTGGCGAGGAAGGAGTTCGCGGCGGTCTTCACCAGCTCGGCCGTCGGGAAGTCCGTGACGACGAACGGCGAGCCCTCCTCGATCGGCGTCGCGTACACCTCGCGCAGCAGCCGCTCGGCCCGCTCGCTGCGCACCCCGACCACCAGGCGGTCGGGGTGCAGGGTGTCCTCGACGGCGAAGCCCTCGCGCAGGAACTCCGGGTTCCAGGCCAGCTCGGCCCCGTCGCCGGCCGGCGCGTGCTCGGCCAGGTAGGCGGCCAGCCGGTCGGCGGAGCCCACCGGCACGGTCGACTTGCCGACGACCAGCGCGGGGCCGGTCAGGTGCGGTGCCAGCGAGGCCAGCGCGGAGTCGACGTACGACATGTCGCAGGCGTACTCGCCGTGCTTCTGCGGGGTGTTCACACACAGGAAGTGCACGTCGCCGAAGGCCGCGACCTCGGCGAAGTCGGTGGTGAAGCGCAGCCTCCCGCTGGAGCCCTCGATCCCGGCGACGTGCCTGGCCAGCAGCTCCTCAAGGCCCGGCTCGTACATCGGGACCTGGCCCCGCTGGAGCATCTCGATCTTCTCGGGCACCACGTCGAGACCCAGCACCTCGAAACCGAGCTCGGCCATGGCCGCCGCGTGGGTGGCGCCGAGATAGCCGGTACCGATCACGGTGATCTTCAGGGCCATGGATGCGCTCCAGAGGTGTACGGCACGGTTGCGCGCCCGAGCATATCGGGGACACCGGAAAAGCCTTTCGAGGGCTTTGGGCCGGCTGTCGTCAAGCTCACCTATCCACGAACGCGGGCGGGCTCTAAAATTTGGGTTACTTAACGGTAGTTAGCGTGCCCAGCATCACAGCGTTTTGGAGCGTGAGACACCTTGGCCGGATCGGCTGACTTCGACCTGTACCGCCCGTCCGAGGAGCACGACATGCTCCGGGACGCCGTCCGCTCGCTGGCCGAGGCGAAGATCGCGCCGTACGCCGCCGCGGTGGACGAGGAGGCCCGCTTCCCGCAGGAGGCGCTGGACGCCCTCACCGCGAACGACCTGCACGCGGTGCACGTCCCCGAGGAGTACGGCGGCGCGGGCGCCGACGCGCTCGCCACGGTCATCGTGATCGAGGAGGTGGCCCGCGCCTGCGCGTCCTCCTCCCTCATCCCGGCCGTGAACAAGCTCGGCTCGCTCCCGGTGATCCTCTCCGGCTCCGAGGAGCTGAAGAAGAAGTACATGACCCCGCTCGCCAAGGGCGACGGCATGTTCTCCTACTGCCTCTCCGAGCCCGACGCGGGCTCCGACGCGGCCGGCATGAAGACCAAGGCCGTCCGCGACGGCGACTTCTGGGTGCTCAACGGCGTCAAGCGCTGGATCACCAACGCCGGCGTCAGCGAGTACTACACCGTCATGGCGGTCACCGACCCGAGCAAGCGCTCCAAGGGCATCTCCGCCTTCGTGGTCGAGAAGTCCGACGCGGGCGTCTCCTTCGGCGCCCCGGAGAAGAAGCTCGGCATCAAGGGCTCCCCGACCCGCGAGGTCTACCTCGACAACGTCCGCATCCCCGCCGACCGCATGATCGGCGCGGAGGGCACCGGCTTCGCCACCGCGATGAAGACGCTGGACCACACCCGCATCACCATCGCCGCCCAGGCCCTCGGCATCGCCCAGGGCGCCCTCGACTACGCCAAGGGCTACGTCCAGGAGCGCAAGCAGTTCGGCAAGCCGATCGCCGACTTCCAGGGCATCCAGTTCATGCTGGCCGACATGGCCATGAAGATCGAGGCCGCCCGCCAGCTGACGTACGCGGCGGCCGCCAAGTCGCAGCGCGGGGACAGCGACCTCACCTTCCAGGGCGCCGCCGCCAAGTGCTTCGCCTCGGACGTGGCCATGGAGGTCACCACGGACGCCGTCCAGCTGCTCGGCGGCTACGGCTACACCCGTGACTACCCGGTGGAGCGCATGATGCGCGACGCCAAGATCACGCAGATCTACGAGGGCACCAACCAGGTCCAGCGCATCGTCATGGCGCGCAACCTGCCGTAGGGGCCGGGGACTTGTCAGCGAGGGGCGTCCGCCGGCCGGGCGCCCCTCGCTCGTCGTGACCGATTGTCAGTGGTGGATGAGACGGTAGGTCCATCGAGTCGGGAAGCCGCCGAGCGGCAATCGGTACGTAGTAGGGGGAGCCGCCATGTCCAAGAGCCAGAACTACATCAACCACGTCGCTCTCGTGCTGGACGCCAGTTCGTCCATGCGGCGCCTCAGCCACAAGGTGGTCGAGGTCGCCGACCAGCAGATCGCCTACCTGGCCCGCCGTTCGCAGGAGCTGGACCAGGAGACCCGCGTCACGGTGTACGTCTTCGCCGACCAGGTGGAGTGCGTCATCTACGACAAGGACGTGCTGCGAATGCCGTCGCTGAAGCAGATGTACCGGGTCGGCGGCATGACGGCGCTGCTGGCGGCCACGCTCAAGTCGCAGCGGGAGCTGGCGCAGACGGCCCAGCTGTACGGCGACCACAGCTTCCTGACCTTCGTCCTCACGGACGGACAGGAGAACGTGAGCCACCGCTGCCCGGACGCCCCCGCCAGGGACCCGCGCGCACTGATCGAGGCCGTGTCCCGGATGATCGAGACGCAGGCGGACAACTGGACGCTGGCCGTCCTCGTGCCGGACCAGATGGGCAAGCGCGAGGCCATGCAGTACGGGTTCCCGAAGGACAACATCGCCATCTGGGACGCCACGAGCACCCAGGGCCTCGAGGAGGCCGGACAGGTCATCCAGGAGGCCACCGAGAAGTTCATGGTGGGCCGCACCAAGGGCATCCGCGGATCGAGGGCCGTGTTCTCCACGGGCGGGGACGCGGTCAACAAGGACACCATCAAGGCGGCCGGCCTCACGCCGGTGGAGTCGTCGAAGTACCAGCTGATCGACGTCACCCGCGACGTGGCGATCCGCGACTGGGTCGTCGAGCGCGGGCACACCTACCGCACCGGTGGCGCCTTCTACCAGCTGAGCAAGTCGGAGAAGGTCCAGCCGAAGAAGCAGATATCGGTGCTGGAGAAGAAGACGGACCGGGTGTACACGGGGCCCGAGGCCCGCGCGCTGCTCGGCCTGCCGGACGTGGAGGTCCGCATCAAGCCCGACCACAACGACGAATTCACGATCTTCGTGCAGAGCACGAGCGTGAACCGGAAGCTCGTACCGAACACGCGGCTCCTGCTCATGCTCTGACGCCTCGGACACCGCCGGCGCCCGGGGTGGCGCCGCCCCCGGGCGGAGGTCAGTCCTCGTACCCCTCCGCCACCCGCCGCTCCCGCAGTTCCATGATCGCCCGGCGGCGGGCCAGGCGGTGGGTGCGGCGGATCTGGGCCTCCTGGTAGCGCCGCTTGTCCTTCTCGGTCTCGGGCAGCACCGGCGGCACCGTGCGCGGCTTGCCGTCGGCGTCCACGGCCGCGAAGACCAGGTAGGCCGAGCCGACCTGGGTGGCCGGGGTGGACTCGTTCCAGCGCTCGGCCAGGACCCGGACGCCCACCTCCATGGAACTGCGGCCGGTCCAGTTGACCTGGGCCTTCACATGGACGAGGTCGCCGACGCGGACCGGTTCGAGGAACGCCATCTCGTCCATGGACGCGGTGACGGCGGGTCCGCCGGAATGCCGTCCGGCCACGGCGCCCGCCGCGTCGTCGACGAGCTTCATGATCACACCGCCGTGCACCGTGCCCAGAAGGTTGGTGTCGCTGTGCGTCATGATGTGACTGAGGGTGGTGCGGGACGCCGAGGTCGGCTTGCCCGGGATCTCCGGGGCCGGCGACTGCGCGGCCGAGGCCTGTTCTGCCTGGTCTGTCATGGCCTCCACCTTATGCCGGGGCTGCACCGGCGTGATTTTGTGTCGGGTTCGCAACAGCACTGCCCTGATTTTCCGACATACCTTGTAACGCCCACAGGGCAGCCCTGCACACTGGTGCGCATGAATGATTGGCCCGAGGGATGGTCCGGTGACAACCGCGGCAGCGGCTACGGGCGCGGCAGCGCGAGCGCACGGCCCGAGAGCGCACGCGTGATGCGTCAGGTCCGCCGCGGCGCGACGCCGCCCGGCCCGGGCCCGTCGGCCCCGCCGTACGGCGCCGGGGTGCCCCAGCAGCCGTCGTACACCGACGGCCAGGGGCACGGCGGCGACGGGTACGACAGCGGCTACAACACCGGCCAGGTCTACGGCGGCGGCGGTGGCCAGGGACCCGGCGGCCGCCAGGCACCGGGCCGGCCCGCGCCGAACTGGCGGCGCCGGATCAAGTGGACCGCGATCACGGTGGTGACCGTGCTGGTCGTCACCACCGTCGGCACCTACTTCTGGGCCGACTCCAAGCTCAACCGCGACGTCGACCTGTCCAAGGTCATCGAGCGGCCCGCGGCCGGCGAGGGCACGAACTACCTCATCGTCGGGTCCGACAGCCGCGAGGGCATGTCCAAGGACCAGATGAAGGACCTGCACACCGGCTACGCCGAGGGCAAGCGCACCGACTCGATGATGATCCTGCACACCGGGGACAACGGGTCGACGCTGATCTCCCTGCCCCGCGACTCCGACGTGGAGATCCCGAGCTTCGTCGGCTCCGAGTCCGGCAAGAAGTACCCGGGCACGGGCCGGCACACCAAGCTGAACGCCGCCTACGCCGAGGACGGCCCCGAGCTGCTGGTGCGCACCGTCGAGCACAACACCGGGCTGCGCCTGGACCACTACGTGGAGATCGGCTTCGGCGGCTTCGCGAACATCGTGGACGCGGTCGGCGGGGTCGAGATCGACATCCCGCAGGACATCAAGGACAAGAAGTCCGGCGCCGACCTCAAGAAGGGCAAGCAGACCCTGGACGGCCAGGAGGCCCTCGCCTTCGTCCGCACCCGGTACGCGCTGGCCGGCTCCGACCTGGACCGCACCAAGAACCAGCAGAAGTTCCTGTCGGCGCTGGCGAGCCAGGTGGCCACCCCGTCGACGGTCCTCAACCCGTTCAAGCTCTACCCGACCATGGGCGCCGGCCTGGACTCCCTCATCGTCGACAAGGACATGGGCCTGTTCGACCTGGCGAGCATGTTCTGGGCGATGAAGAGCGTCAGCGGCGGCGAGGGCACCTCGATGAACATGCCGATCTCGGGCAGCGTCGGCGGCAACCTCAAGTGGGACGACGCGAAGGTGAAGAAGCTCGTCGAGGAACTGAAGAACGACGAGAAGGTCACCGTCTCCGGCAACTGAGCGGCGACTGAGCGGCAATTCAGCGGGGCGCGCCGGTGAACATCGGCGCGCCTCACTCCTTGCCGCAGACCACCTCGTCGCCCCGCACCACCGTGCCCGACTCCTGCGGCGGGTCGGCCGGCCGCACCTTCGCCACCTTCTCGAAGTCGGCGCCCGCGATCACCTTCAGCGTGGCGCCCTGCCCCTTGACCGGCTTCAGCTCGCTGCCGGGCAGTGCGGCGGCCAGTGACTTCGCCGACTGGTCCCAGCGCGGGTCGTAGGCGACGACGGTCCGCCCGACCGCCCGGTCCGCGGCGTTCCGCGGTGCCTTGGTGGTGCGGAACCCGGTCGCGGCCAGCGCGTCGTCCACCCGCTTGCCCAGCCCGGAGGTGCGGGTGCCGTTCTCCACCTGGACCCGGATCTGCTTCGGGTCCACCGGGACCCGCACCGGCGCCGGACCCTTCGGCCTCGGTTTCGGCGCGGCCAGCGGCTGGTCCTCGCGCAGGGCGTCGAAGAGCCGCTGCGACTTGGCCGGGTCCCACTTCAGCGTCGAACCGACGCCCTTGACGGCGTAGCCCATCTGCCCGATCGGTACGGTGGTGAACTCGGAGGACGACGGCGAGAAGTTCCGCATCGCCCGCCCGAGCGTCAGCAACTCGTCGGTGCCGAAGTCCTGGTCGGCCCGGACCGAGCCGAGCACGGCCCGGGTGACGTCGCGGAACTTCAGCGGGTTCAGCAGGATCCCCGAGGAGGTCGCCCGGTCGATCAGGGCGGCCAGGAAGCGCTGCTGGCGCTTCATCCGGCTCAGGTCCGAGGCGCCGTCGAGGTGGCGGGCCCGCACGTACTGCAGTGCCTGCCCGCCCATCAGGGTGTGGGAGCCGGCCGGCAGGTCGAGTCCGGTGTAGCTGTCCTTGAGCGGCTGGACCGTGCAGATCTTCACACCGCCGAGGACGTCCACGGTCTTCATGAAGCTGGTGAAGTCGACCTCCAGATAGTGGTCGATCTTCACCCGGGTCATGTTCTCCACGGTGCGGATCGTCAGCTGCGGGCCGCCCTCGGCATAGGCCGCGTTCAGCTTGAGCGGATGCCCCTTGTGGTGCTCGCCGGTGGTGCGGTCGGTGTGGCCGGGCGTCTCGGCGTACGAGTCGCGCGGCAGGCTGACCACGCTCGCGCGCTCCCGGTCCTCCGAGATGTGCACGATCATGATGGTGTCGGTGCAGTGGCAGGGGGCGCCGCCCAGCCGGTACTTGCGCCGCTCCTCCTCGGTGATCTCGTCCCGGCCGTCGGTGCCGACCATCAGGACGTTCATGCCGTCGCCCGCCCGCGGCCGGTTCTTCATGTCCTTGAACGCGTCGAACCGCGAGATGTCCGAGTCCAGACTCGAGAGCACCGCGTGCCCGATCCCGGCGGAGGCGAGCACCACCACCGACAGCGCGGTCACCGCCCGCACGGCCCAGCGCGGCTTCTTCCGCCGTACGGGGGGCCTCGGCGGACGCCCGGCCGGCCGGGGGCCACCGCGCTGCGGCGGGGGCCCGCCCCGGTGGGTCGAGGCCGGGACCCGGGACGAGCGGGGCGGCGTGGGCAAGGGGAACACCTCCGCGGGGACGGGGCCCTGGGCGTGCACCGTGAGGCCGTACGTGGGATTCGTGAGCACCGTAGGCCCATACGATCTGCTGCCCGGGGCTGTGGCCCCGCGGCGCGCACCCGTGTCCCCCGTTCGCGGTAACGGGAGCACCGGTGAAGGCCGGGTCCGACGTGCGTCGGCCCGCCGTTTCCGTGATCGTGTCCGGCCGGCCGGCCGTCAGGACCAGGTGAACGCCGGGTTCACGTGCATGCAGGCGCTGTCGTCCGCGCCGTTGAGGGCCTCGGCCGACTCGGGGATCCGGTCGTCGCTCCCGGGCGCCCGGTACGCCGTGTCCTCGCGCCAGTCGGCGCCCACGACGAGCGTGACGCCGGAGACGTCCGTCGACCGCTTCACCGAACTCGCCGGGATCCCGAGGGACTTGGCGACGCGGCGCGCGTCGCCCTCCAGGTCGGCGCTCGGGTAGCGGATCACCGTACGGTCCTCGCTCGGCAGCACCGACGGGTCCGCGACCGCCTTCGCGAAGCCCCGCTCCACCAGGAACCCGGTGACCGTGTTCGCGCGTCCGGGGGCCGTGCCCAGTTCGTCGGTGCGGGTGCCGTTGCGGACCTGTACCGCGATCTCGTCGTCGGGTGCGGCCGGGTCGGCCGGGAGCTCCGGCTCCGCGGCGGGCTTCTTCTTCGCGTCCTTGCCGTCCAGCGCGATGTCCTCGCGCACCAGCCGGAACAACTGCTCCGAGTCCTCGGTCGGCTCGACGCGGGCACCCACGTACCGGTTGGGCATCGTGGTCATGGTGATGCGCTCGGGCTTCACCTTCCGCAGCTCGGTGCTGAGGTCGTACAGCTGCTTGACGGAGTCCAGGCCCGGGTCGACGGTGAGCGCCTCGGTGGCCTCCTCGGCGAGCCTGCGCAGCTTGTTCGGGCTGCTGAGGGTCGCGTTCTCGCGCAGCACCCGGACCATCGAGTTCAGGTACATGTGCTGGGCCTTGGCCCGCGCCAGGTCGCTGCCGTCCTCGAAGCCGTACCGGGTGCGCAGCCACTGCAGGGCCTGCTCGCCCTTGACCGGGTGCGTGCCCTTCGCCAGCTTCAGACCGGAGCCGTGGCCCCCGGCGTCGCGCGAGTGGATGTTGGCGTCCACGCAGACCGGGACGCCGCCGACGGCGTCGGCCATCGAGACCACGCCCGCGAAGTCGACCATCACGAAGTGGTCGATGTGGATGCCGGTCAGCTCCTGCCAGGTGGCCACCGTGCAGCCGGGACCGCCGTGGCCGAGGCTCTGGTTGGTCATCACCCGGCCCTCGCTCGCCGGGTACACCTCGCCGTCGTCCGGGTCGGTGCACTTGGGTATCTCCAGCAGGGTGTCGCGCGGCATGCTGACCACCGACATGTTGCTGCGGTCGGCCGACAGGTGCACCAGCATCTGCACGTCGGCCAGCGGCGTGGAGCCGAACGTCTCGCGGGCGCCGCCGAGTTGCTGGTTCTCCTCGCTGTCCCGGGCGTCCGAGCCGATGACGAGGATGTTCAGCGGGGTCTGCCCGGCCGCGTTCGGCGTCGGCGCGGCGACCTTGTTGTCGCCCAGGTTCAGGGCGTCCTGCTTGATGTTGTCGTTGAGGTGCTCGTAGTAGAGGTAACCCGCCCCGGCCAGGCCGGCCAGGACCACGGCGAGCACCACCGCGGTCCAGCGCAGGACCCGCCGTCGCCTGCGCGGACGGGGGGCGACGGGCTCGCCTTCGGTGCGGTCCTCGGTGTCGCCTTCGGCGCCGACGGCGGTGCCTTCGGGTCCGTCCTCGGTGTCGCCTTCGGGTCCGTCCTTGGCGCCGTCGACACCGTTGTCGCCGTCCCCCCGGACGGTCTGCGCACCTTCGGGGGCGTCCGCCGCGCCCTCGTCCGTGTCCTCCCCCTGCACACTGCTCCGCGTCACTTCCGCGTCCCTCCCCGCCCCCGGGCCACCGCGTGGGCCCGTCGCCGCCCTGTCAGACGTACGACAGGCCCCTCAGGTCAACTGGCGCACAGCTTCTGGTCGGCCGTGGACTCGGTGTCCAGCTCCGGCTTCTTGACCGAGCCGTCGAGTTTGACGCCGGCGCCCTTGAAGTCCTTGCCGAGGGTGAGGGTCATGGTGGGCAGGCCCTGGGAGTTGGTGACGCTCTCGCCGGGCTTCATGGCGGCGCCGGTCAGGCCGAGGATCTCGGCGAGGGCGCGGGCCTGGTCGGCCTGGTCGGGGGCGTACTCCAGGGTGGTCTTGGCGATGTCGGCGGGGGCGTTGCCCGCGTTCTCCGACTTGGAGACCCCGGCCTGGGTCTGCAGGTAGGCCAGTTCCTGCTGGGCGCTGCCGGTCGGGGCGCCGCCGTTCATGACGCGGACCCGGACCTCGCCGGGCTCGGACTTCGCGCCCTTGAGCCGGGCGGCGACCGCGGCCTTCTCCTTCTTTTTCTTCTGCTCGACCTCGGTGAAGGAGATGTCGTTCTTGATCATGTCGAAGACCTGGGGGCCCTTCGCCTCGTTCACGACCACCGTCGCCTTGACCTTCTCGGCGGGGTTGTCGATCACCGGCACCGTGGTGAACGTGATGTTCTTCGTCGGCACCTTCTTCAGCTCCAGGGCGATGTCCTTGAGCGTGCCCACCTTGCCGATGGCCTTGTCCACGGTCAGGGCCTTGGTCGCGGCCTCGGCGAGCTTCACCAGCTTGGTGGGGCTGGTGAGGGTGTCGCCGGAGGCCATCTTGCGCATGAGCGAGCCCAGGAACTGCTGCTGCACCTTGATGCGGTCCAGGTCGCCCTCGTTGCCGAAGGCGTGCCGGGTGCGGACGAAGGCCAGGGCCTGCTCGCCCTCGACCTTGGACTCGCCCGCGGGCAGCTTGAGATGGGACTTCGGATCGTCCACGGCGTGCTCCACGCACACGTCGACCCCGTCGACCGCGGTGGTCAGCGTCTTGACCGCGTTGAAGTCGGCCATCATGAAGTGGTCCGGCTTGATGCCGGTCGTCTCCGCCACCGTGCGCATCGTGCAGCCCGCGTCCCGGCCGAAGTCGCCCAGGCTCTGGTTGAAGCGGACGCCGGAGGTACCGGGGATGACCTTCTTCGTCCCGTCCTCCTGCACGGTCTCGCAGTCGGGGATGTCGACGATCAGGTCGCGCGGGATGCTGAGCGCCGTGGCGTTGGAGCGGTCCTCGGCGACGTGCAGCAGGATGTTGGTGTCCGCGTGTCCGGCGCTGCCCTTGTCGCCGTAGCCCTCGTTGCCCTCACCGGTGCGCTTGTCGGTGCCGATGATGAGGATGTTGAAGGCCTCGTCCTTCTTGAAGCTGCTGCTTCCGGCCGTGCCCACGTCCGTCGTCGAGACGTTCCCCTCCAGGTGCTTGAGGTAGACGTAGCCGCCCACACCGGCCACCAGGACCACGAAGGCCATGCTGCCGCCGGTCCACAGCAGGACCCGCTTGCCCCTGGACTTCTTCTTCTCCGGCCGGCGGCCGCGCCGTCCGGGCGCCGGCGCCTCGGGCTCCGGACGGCGCCGCCGCTGGGGCGGCACCTCACGGCCCGGAGCGGTCGTACGGCGCCCCGCCGTGCGGGGTCCTTCCGTGCCAGGTCCTTGCGTGCGGGGCCCTTGCGTTCGGGGTCCTTGCGTGCGGGGCCCCGGGACGGACGACTCCGGTGCGGAGGGGGACAGTCGCAGTTCGTATTCACCGGTCCGCGGATTCAGCACCCACTGGTCTGCGGGATCCACGTCGTCTGCCCGCCCACGTCCTTGCGCGTCCACGGTCTCCCAATCCTCCGTCGGGGGCCACGCGGCACCTTCCTCTGAAGGTGCCCGGTAAAGAGTCAACAAGTGCACGACGCCAGGGCGGACCTCGCGGCAGGGGGCACCGGAGCGCTCACACTATCCGCCCGGTTCGGCGTCGAACGAGTCCGGTGTCACGATCGTCACCCCTACAACAGGGCATTCCCTCCTATTTTCGTGAACTCCTACCATCGGTAGGGCTTGTAGACGTCCATGCACTTGCTGGTGTCCGAGCCGTTGATGGCGTCGCTGGTCTCCGGCAGGTCTCCCGCCTCGGGCGTCTTCTGCTTCGGATAGGACGTCCCCCCGCGCCAGTCAGCTCCCACGACGAGAGTGATCCCGGACACGTCCGTGGACTTGCGCACCGCGTTCGCGGGGATCCCCAGCGCCTCGGCGACGCGTCGCGCGTCGCCCGCCAACTCGGCGCTCGGGTACCGGACTACGGTCCGCTCCTCGGAGAGCGCCGCCGAGGTGTCCTTGACCGCCTTGGCGAAGCCCTTGTCCACCAGCGTCCCGGCGATGTCACCGGCCCGGCCGGTGACCGGGCCGAGGGTGGCCGAGCGGGTGGCGTTCTGGACCAGGACGCCGATCTCGGAGTCGGCGGCGGGTTCGTCGGAGGGCTGCCCGGCATCGCCCTGCGCGGCGTCGTCGTCTCCGGCGGCGGCCGTGTCGTCGCCCGTGCCCGTGCCCGTGCCCTTCTTCTCCTTCTTGCCCTTGTCGTCGAAGGACACGTCGTCGCGGAGCATCGCCCACATCTTGTCGGCGTCGGGCGCCGGCAGCAGGTGGTTCTCGTCCTCGGGGTCCTCGACGGTGGGGATCGTCGTCATGGTGAGACGGTCCGTGGGCACCGTCTTGAGCTGCATGCCCAGGTCGTACAGCTTCTTCACGGTGCCGATCTCCTCGGAGACCGTCAGCGACTTCGTCGCGGCCTCGGCCAGGTCCATCAGCCTCCCCGCGTCCGTGAAGACGTTCTGGCTCTTCAGCGTGCGGATCATCGAGTTCATGTACATGTGCTGGGCCCGGGCCCGCAGCGGGTCGCTGCCCCAGGCGTGCCGGGTGCGCAGCCACTGCAGCGCCTGCTCGCCCTTGACCTTGTGCCGGCCGGCCGTCAGCTTCAGGCCGGAGCCGCCGGACACCTGGGGCAGCGGGCGGTCCCACACGTTCTGGTTGACGCAGACCTCGACCCCGCCGATGGCGTCCGCCATCGAGACGACGCCCGCGAAGTCGATGGTCATCCAGTGGTCGATGTAGACGCCGGTCAGGTTCTCCCAGGTGGCCAGGGTGCAGCCGGCGCCGCCGCGGGCCAGCGACGTGTTGATGATGGCGTTGGTCGCCGGGAACTTCTCCCCGGTCTCGGGGTCCTTGCACGCGGGGATGTCGACCCGGGTGTCCCGGGGGATGCTCACCACCGAGGCGCTCTCGCGGTCGGCGGACAGGTGGATCAGCATCTGCACGTCGGCCAGCGGCGGGTTGTCGCGGTGGTTCTTGCCGCCGCCGAGGGCCACGTTGGCGTCGGAGGCGCGGCTGTCGGAGCCGAGCAGCAGGATGTTCAGCGGCGTCTGTCCGGCGGCGTTCGGCTCGGCCTTGTGCGCCTTGGAGTCGCCGCTGCTGCGCTCGCCCTTGTCGATGTTGCCGTTCAGGTGCTGGTAGTAGAGGTATCCGGCGCCGGCCGTGCCGAGTATCAGCACCGCGAGGGTCGTCGCGGACCATCGCAACGCCCGGTGCCGGCGTCCCCCCGCGCGCCGCCACCCGGAGCGTCCGCCGTTGCCGCCGTTGCCGCCGTTGCCGCCGTTGCCGCCCGAGCCCCCGTGCCCGGCCGTTCCCGTTCCGCCTTCGTCACGGCCGCGGCGTCCGGCTCGCCTGCCGCGGGCGTGCCGGACCGTGTCGGGTCGCGTTCCCTCCCCGCGCACACTGCTCTGCGTCATGCCTCTCCCACCCTCGGACCCGCGAACGTGCTCCCGCACGCGACCTGTTCGCACAGTTGGACGTACGAGGCCGCGCGTTGGCTGTACGACGCCCGGTGGTTTGTTCGCGGTTGAACCGGTCGACCGATGGACTGTCGTACTGTCAGACGGGCTTGGAGCCCCTCAGGTCACTTCGCGCACTCGACCTTGTCCGCCGTGGACTTCTGGAGGTCCTCCGGCGCCTTCGCGGAAGTGGCGTCGAGTTTGACGCCGGCGCCCTTGAAGTCCTTGCCGAGGGTGAGGGTCATGGCGGGCAGGCCCTGGGAGTTGGTGACGCTCTCGCCGGGCTTCATGGCGGCGCCGGTCAGGCCGAGGATCTCGGCGAGGGCACGGGCCTGGTCGGCCTGGTCGGGGGCGTACTCCAGGGTGGTCTTGGCGATGTCGGCGGGGGCGTTGCCCGCGTTCTCCGACTTGGTGACGCCCGCCTCGTTCTGGAGGTAGGTCAGCTCCCG
This sequence comes from Streptomyces sp. NPDC018026, assembly GCF_044327745.1. Classification (NCBI taxonomy): domain Bacteria; kingdom Bacillati; phylum Actinomycetota; class Actinomycetes; order Kitasatosporales; family Streptomycetaceae; genus Streptomyces; species Streptomyces sp. NPDC018026. The sequence goes on along the minus strand of NZ_JBIRFY010000012.1, from coordinate 30,390 downwards.
CCCCGCGCTGCCGGACGAGGCGCCGCCGTTGAGGATGCGGACGCGGACCTCGGAGGGCTCGGACTTCGCGCCCTCGAGGCGGGCGGCGACCGCGGCGTCCTCCTTGTCCTTCTTCTCCTTCTCCTGCTTCTTGACCTCGGTGAAGGAGACGTCGTTCTTGACCATGTCGAAGACCTGCTGGGCGGGGCCGTCCTTGAGGACGACGGTCACCGGGGTCTTCTCGGCCGGGTTGTCCTTCACCGGGACCGTGGCGAAGGTGAGGTTCTTGGTGTCGAGCTTGCCCAGCTCCAGACCGAGGTCCTTCAGCTTGCCGATGCTCTTCAGCTTGGCGTCGACGGTCAGCGCGTCGGTGCCCGCCTCGGCCAGCTTCACCATCTTCGTCGGGCTGGTGAGCGTGTCGTTGGACTTCAGCTTGCGCATCAGCGAGCTGAGGAACTGCTGCTGCAGCTCGATACGGCTCAGGTCGCCGCCGAATCCGACGGAGTGCCGGGTGCGGACGAAGGCGAGCGCCTCCTCCCCCTCGATGGTGTGCTTGCCCGCCGGCAGGTTCAGGTGCGAGTCGGGGTCGTCGATGTCCTTGGCCAGGCAGACCTCGACCCCGCCGACCGCCGAGGAGAGGGTCTTGACCGCGTTGAAGTCGGCCACCATGAAGTTGTCGGGCGTGATGCCGGTCAGCTCGGTGACGGTCCGCATGGTGCAGCTGGGCGTACGGCCGCTCTGGCCGAGGCTGGTGTTGAAGCGGACGCCGGTGGAGCCCGGGATGACCTTCTTGCTCCCGTCCTCCTGCGTGGTCGGGCAGTCGGGGACGTCGACGATCAGGTCGCGCGGGATGCTGAGGGCGGTCGCGTTGGAGCGGTCCTTGGAGACGTGCAGCAGGAGCGTGGTGTCGGCGTGGCCCGCGCTGCCCTTGTCGCCGTAGCCGTCGTTGCCGGAACCGGTGCGCTTGTCCGTGCCGATCAGCAGGATGTTGATCGCCTGGTCCTTCTGGAACCCGCCGGTGCTCGCGCCGTCGTCGGGGAGGGACTCGATGTTGTCGTTGAGGTGCTGCAGGTAGAGGTATCCGGCGGCGCCGACGGCGAGGACGACGAACGCCATCGTGCCGGTGGTCCACAGGAGGATCTTCTTGCCCCTCGACTTCTTCTTCGCCGGCCGCCGGCGATCCCGGCGGCCGGGCGGCGGCTCCTCGCGGCCACGCCGGCCGGGCGGTGGCGGCTCCTCGGGCGTCGCGCGGCGTCTGCGGGGCGCGGGAGCCTCGGGGGCCGGTGCGGAGGTGGCCCGGCGGGGCCTCGGAACGGGTGACTGCGGTGCGGAAGGGGGCAGTCGCAGTTCGTAGTCACCGGTGTCCGGATTGAGTACCCACTGGTCTGCGGGGTCGATGTCCTCCGCCCGCCCACGGCCTTGCGCGTCCACGGTTGTCCGAATCCTCCGTCGGGGCCACGCGGCGCCCTCCCCTCCGGGCACCCGGTCTCACTCAAGTCAGTTCAGTGCGTGGCCGGGCAGAAGTCCGCGGCCGGGCACACCGGATCGCTCACACTAACCGCCCTCTTCGGCGTAGGGCGATGGCAGTGACGCATTCCACGAACCTTACAACTGGGCAATCCGGCGCATTTCTTGGACAATTGTCCGCGCGTTCGTGCCCGCCTTGCTCACGGGTGGCTCCTTCTTGGAATGCGCTTTACTCGCAGACGTCCTCGTCGGCGGTGTTCCCGCTGAACGTGGGCGCCGGGGAATCGGCGGCACGGGGTTCGCCGGAATTCGCCGTACCGCCCGTCGAGTCCCGCCGGGAAGCCGTGACCGTCACGGGCTCGTCCGTCCGCAGCCGGGTGAACAGCTTCTCCGCGGCGGGCTGCACGAGCTGGTCCCGATTGGCGTCGCCCGAGTAGGACTCCCGGGGGACGGTCAGGAATTGCACGCGCTCGGTGGGAATCCCGCGCAGCCCGCGCACAAGGTCGTACAAATCGCGCAGACTCGCCAGACCCGGATCCGTGGTGAGCGACGACGTGGCGGCGTCCAGAACGGGGTACAGCTTCACCGGATTCAGCAGCACGTCATTGCTCTGCACCTTGCTCACCAGCGCTCCCAGAAAGCGCTGCTGCCGGTCCATCCGGTCGGTGTCGCTGCCGTCGCCGAGCGACTTCCGCGCCCGGACGTACCCGAGCGCCTGCTCCCCGTCGAGCGTCACCCGGCCCGCGGGCAGTTTCAGCTTGGCGTCCTTGTCGTCGACCGGCTTGCGCAGGCACACCTCGACGCCGTCGAGCGCGTCGACCATCTCCTTGAAACCCTCGAAGTCGACGACGACGTGGTGGTCGATCCGGATGCCGGTCAGCTTCTCCACCGTACGGATCGAGCACGCCGAACCGCCCGCGGCGAAGGCGTAGTTGAACTGCTGGAGCGCCGGTTCGGTGAGTGACCCGTCCGGCCGGTGGCAGCCGGGGACCCGCACCATCAGGTCGCGGGGGAGGGAGACGGCGGTGACGCTGTCCCGGCCCGCGGCCAGGTGCAGCAGGATGGTGGTGTCCGACCGCTCGGTCCCGGAGTCCCGCCCGTAGCGGGCGTTGCCGTCCCCGGATCGCGAGTCCGACCCGATCAGCAGGACGTTCTGCGCGCCGCGCACCAGCGAGGTGGGCCGCTCCTTCTCGTACCGGGCGAGTTCGGCCGCGGCCGCCTCGTCCGCGGTGATGTTGCCGCTCAGCTTGGCGTACACCGCCCACCCGACGCCCACCGCGCCCCCGGCCAGCGCGACGACCACGATCCCGGCGATCCCCAGCCGTCGCCTGCGCCGCCGCCGCTTCAGCCCGACCCCGCTCGCGGACGCCCCGTCCCCCGGACCCCCGCCGGAGCCCGCCGTGCCCGCGTCGTCGCCCACACCTGCCTCCGTCCACACCCGCACGCTGGTACGACCATGCCCCGAGCGGCCCCAAAAGACAGAACGCAACTAGCCCGAACGGGCACCCCCCCCCGCAACCCACGAGCACGCGAGGCGCCTACCCCCCCGCAACCGCGCACGCGAGGCGCCTCCGCCTTCCCCCCCCGCAACCTGCGCGCACGCGAGGCCCCCCTCCCGCGCAACCCGCGAGCACGCGAGGCGCCCTCCTCCCCCCCCACAACCTGCGGGCATTCGTGCCGCCTAGGGCGGCACGGGTGGGCGCAGGCGGCACCCCGTCAGCGCCGGGCCGCGCACCCCACCCCACCCCGCGCCGACACCGACGCCGGGCACCGACCGCACCGGTCACCGACTCCCCGGCGTCACCTCCACGCCGGTTCACCAGCCACCCGGCAGAAACTCACCGCGCCGTCGCCGAAACCCGCTCCGCCTCGATCCGCTGATCCACCACACCCACCCCCGCCAGCTCCAGATGCCGGCACAGCACCACCGACCCCCCACTCGCCAGCGGCCCGTACAACCCCGCGCTCAACCCCTCCCACGTGTCGTACGGCAACCCCGACAGAATCCGCACCCCCGGCCCCGTGAGCCCCAGCCCCGACGCCTCCGCCCGAGCCCGCTCCACGACCTCCGCCCCACTGAACTCCCGCCCCGCCACGATCAGCCCCGGCGCCTCCGGGTCCACCGGCGCGTACGCCACGAACCGGTCCCCCTGCCCCGGCACCTCCACCGCGTAATCGGCGAAGCCCTCCGGCGGCGCCGGCGCGAACCGACCCCCCAGCGGCCGCAACGCCAGCGCGATCCGCGCGCCCGAGCACGCCCGCGCCGCCTCCAGCGACTCCGGCTCCGGCCCGCTCACGACCACGTCCGCCGCCCCCGGATCACCCGCCACGTCGGCGACGACACCCACCGACGCGCAGGCCAGCAGCCACACGGCCGTCTGCCAGTGCGCGGGCAGCAGCAGCGCCACCCGGTCGCCGGGTTCGACGGAGAGTTCGTCCTGGAGCAGGTTCGCGGTCTTGGCCACCCAATTGGCGAAGGTGGCCACGGACAGTTCGACGCGTTCGCCCGTGGCGTCGTCGTAGAAGGTCACCAGGGGGCGTCCCGGGTCCGCGGCGAGCGCGGAACTCAGCAGGTCGGCAGGGGTGCGGTCGGTCGCGTTCACCCGCGCAAGCGTACGCGGGACGGGCAACGCGCACCGAGCGCACGGCGGACCGGGCCACCACCGGTTCGGACCAAGGCGCCCTACGCCCCGTCAGATCTCAAATGGAAATATTTGTACGATCATGTCCAGTATCAGGGGCATGCGTGGATTCCTAGCTTCCTCGACCGGCGTCACGTGCGCGGCGGCCCTGGCCCTCCCGCTCGCCCCGCCCGCGGCAGCCGCCACCTCCTCGGCCCCACCCGCGACGAGTTCCACCGCACGGCCCGGCGCGTACGCCCCCGGCGGCACCCAGTCCCTGCCCCTCGCCCCCCTCGCCCGCGACCGGGCACCCGGCGCACCCGGTGCGGTCGAACAGGGCCTGCGACGCTCGGACGTACGGCGCTTCTCGCTCGTCGGCGTCGTCTGGGACAGCCCCGCCACCGAACTCCACGGCCACGTCGAGGTCCGTACCCGTGCCACCGCCACCGGCGCCTGGTCCGGCTGGCAGGAACTGGAGACCCACAACGCCGACCACGCCGCCGACCCGGGCACCCCGGAGAGCGCCTCGGGCCATGTCCGCGGGGCCACCGCACCGCTGTGGGTGGGCGAGTCCGACGGCGTCGAGGTCCGGGTACGGGCCGGGCACGAGCCCGGCACCGCCCGGTCCGCCTCGCCGCTCCCCGCCGGCCTGCGCCTCGAACTCGTCGACCCCGGCGAGGGCGCCCCGCCGCCGACGAACCGCGCGCAGCCCCAGACCCGGACGGAACCCTCCGTACTTCCCGCACTCCCCGCACCTCCCGCGCTCGGCGCGCGACAGAAGGCCGGCCCGCACATCGGCCCCCGCCCGAGCATCACCACCCGCCGCGGCTGGGGCGCCGACGAGAAGCTGCGCGAGAAGGGGTTCGTGTACACGAAGAAGGTCAAGACGGCCTTCGTGCACCACTCGGCCACCGGCAACAACTACCGCTGCTCGCAGGCACCGTCCGTCATCCGCGGTATCCACCGCTACCACGTCCGGAGCACGGGCTGGCGCGACCTCGGCTACAACTTCCTCGTCGACAAGTGCGGACGCATCTACGAGGGCCGGGCCGGCGGCGTGTCCAAGCCGGTGCTGGGCGCCCACACCCTGGGGTTCAACTCCAACAGCATGGGAATCGCGGTGCTCGGCACGTACAGCTCGAAGAAGCCGTCGTCTGCCGCGCTGAAGGCGATCGCCCGGCTCACCGCATGGAAGGTCGGGCTCTACGGCATGAATCCGCGCGGGAAGACATACCTGAAGTCCGGAGGTGGCAACCTCTACCGAAAGGGCAAGAAGGTACGACTGAACGTCATCTCCGGTCACCGTGACGGCTTCGCCACGAACTGCCCCGGCACGAAGCTCTACGCCAGGCTCGGCACCGCCCGTTCGAAGGCGGCGCACTACCAGGGCCGCTGAGGGCGGGCACCGCGCGGTCGTCGAAGGCACCGTGGAACGGTCTGCATACACTGGCCCGCCGAAAGACAGTTCGGCCGGTCCCGGCAGGAAGCAGAGACGACAGGTGACAGAAGCGATCCTCCTGGTCGGCGGCAAGGGCACGCGGCTGCGCCCGCTCACGGTGAACACGCCCAAGCCCATGGTCCGGGCCGCCGGAGTGCCGTTCCTCACGCACCAGCTGGCGCGGGCCAAGGCGGCCGGCGTCGAGCACATCGTGCTCGCGACGAGCTACCTGGCCGAGGTCTTCGAGCCGTACTTCGGCGACGGCTCCGCACTGGGCCTGCACCTCGAGTACGTCACGGAGAAGGAGCCGCTCGGCACCGGCGGCGCGATCCGCAACGTGGCGTCCCGGCTGCACTCGGGCCCTGACGAGCCGGTACTGATCTTCAACGGCGACATCCTGACGGGCCTGGACATCGGCGCGCTGGTGCGCACCCACGAGACGACGGGCGCGGACGTCTCCCTGCACCTGACGCAGGTGACCGACCCGAGGGCGTACGGGCTGGTCCCCACGGACGGCACCGGCCGAGTGCTCGCCTTCCTGGAGAAGCCCCAGACCCCCGAGGAGATCGTCACCGACCAGATCAACGCGGGGGCGTACGTCTTCCGCCGCTCCGTCATCGACACGATCCCGGCGGGCCGCCCGGTCTCGGTCGAACGCGAGACCTTCCCGGAACTCCTGGCCACCGGCGCGCACCTCCAGGGCATGGTCGACTCCACGTACTGGCTGGACCTGGGCACCCCGGCGGCCTTCGTCCGCGGCTCGGCCGACCTGGTCCTGGGCCGCGCCCCGTCCCCGGCCGTACCGGGCCGCTGCGGCGACCGCCTGGTGCTGCCCACGGCACAGGTCGCCCCCGACGCCAAGCTGACCGGCGGCACGGTGGTCGGCGAGGGCGCCTTCGTGGCGGAGGGGGCCCGCGTCTTCGGCAGCACGATCCTGCCGGGCGCCGTCATCGAGCCGGGGGCCGTCATCACCGACTCCCTCATCGGCACCCGCGCCCGCATCGGCACCCGCTCGGTCCTGGCCGACACGGTCATCGGCGACGGCGCGGTCATCGGCGCCGACAACGAACTCCGCTCCGGCGCCCGCATCTGGTGCGACGCCCACATCCCCCCGGCATCCCTCCGCTTCTCCCCGGACACGTAGTCCCCGGGCGCCAAGGCAGCCCGGGACCACCTACAACCGCTCAATGCCCCGCGGAGCCATCCGCGGCGCCCGCCGCTGCGGCACCCGCCCACTCAGCAACACCAACCGAGCCGCCCGATGCCGCTGCCCCGCATACGGCTCGAGCAACCGCAGCATCTCCGCGTCATCCGCGTACCGGTCCCCACCCAGCGCGAACCCCACGATCCCCGGCAGATGCAGATCCCCCACCGTCACCGCGTCCGGCGCCCCATGACTGCGCTGCACGGTCTCCGCGGACGTCCACGGCCCCACCCCCGGTACGAGCTCCAGCCGCTCCCGCGCCGCCGCCGGCTCCATCCCCGCCGCCTCCTCCAGCCGCGCGGCGACCCGCACGGCCCGCAGGATCGTCGACGCCCGCTTGTCGTCCACCCCGGCCAGATGCCACTCCCAGGACGGGATCAGCGCCCACGTCCGCGCCGCCGGCATCACACACATCCGCCCGGGCGCGGGCCCCGGCGCCGGCTCCCCGAACTTCCGTACGAGCAGCCGCCACGCCTGATACGCCTCCAGCGTCGTGACCTTCTGCTCCAGGACCGACGGGATCAACGACTCCAGCACCAGCCCGGTCCGCGTCAGCCGCAGCCCCGGCCGCCGATGGGCCGTGACCGCCAGCAGCCGGTGCCGCGGCACGAACGCGGTCGGGTCGTCCTCGGCGCCCAGCATCAGCGGCAGCTGCTCCAGCAGCCACTCGGCCCCCGGCCCCCAGGCCTCGCCCCGCACCTCGCCGCCGCGCGCGGTGACCCGCAGCGTGCCCGGCCCGGCGGGCGTCCGGCCGGCCCGCCACACCGACCCGTCCGGCATCGTCCGGAAGGTCGGATCGCCCGGCCCGCGCCGCAGCGGACCGAGCACCAGCCCCAGGTCCAGCGGCCCGTCCGGCACCCACACCCGTACCCGGCCCGGCGCGAGTGCTTGCCGGGGTATCCCGTCGCGCACGACGGCGCGCGGGGGCCGGGGAGCGAAACGTCCTGCCACGAGTGAGGTCCTTGGGCGAAAGGGGAAGGGGCGAAAGAGAAAGAGACAGAGGAGGGAGGAAAGGGAGGGACGGACGGGAGGGAGAAGGGAGCCCCTACGAGAGTAGAGGGCTCACCGCACCTCGACGAACGCCTCCGCGTCCCGCTCCGGCCGGGCCTTCGGCTCCTCGGCGGGATGGCCGACCGCCACCGCCCCCATCGGGTCCCAGTCGCCCGGCAGCCCCAGCACCTCCCGCACCACGTCCCGGCAGAACATCGTCGAGGACACCCACGCGGAGCCCAGCCGCTCCCCGGCGAGCGCGACGAGCAGGTTCTGCACCCCCGCGCCGGTGGCGACCACGAACATCTCCCGCTCGGCCGCGTCGCGGCGCACGTCCCCGTAGGTGTGCGAGCCGTCCATGACCAGGCAGGGGACGACGAGGTAGGGCGCGTTGCGCAGGACGTCGCCGCGCCGCACGCGCTTGGCGACGGACTCCTCGCTCTTGCCGTCGCGCCGCAGGTCCGCGATCCAGGCGTCGCGCATCGCGTCGAGGAGCCGGGTGCGGGTCTCCTGGGACTCCAGGAGCACGAACCGCCACGGCGTCGTGTGGTGCGGCGCCGGTGCGGTCACCGCCGCGGCCACCGCCCGCCGTACGGCACCGGGATCGACCGGCTCGTCCGTGAAGGCCCGCACCGTACGGCGCTGGTTGACCGCCTGGCGTACCGCCTCCGAGGTGCCGAGGCGGAACATGTCGTCGCGCGCGCCGCGCACCAGCGCCCGCGCGCCCTCGCCGTCGTCCTCGGCGACTACCTGCGGCAGCCCGCGCAGGACGGCGACGGGCAGGCCCGCGGCCTTGCCCTTGACCAGGTCGCCCGCCGCGGCCAGCTCGTCCGCGGTGGCGACGACGGTGGCGCCGAGCGGATTGCCGTGCGCGTCCGTGCCGCCGCGCAGGTCGTCGAGGACGCGGACGCCCGCGGCACCGATCGCCACGTCGGTGAGCCCGGCCCGCCAGGGGCGCCCGAAGGTGTCGGTGACGACGACGCCGACGTCCACGCCGAGCGTGTCGCGAAGTCCCTCGCGGATGCCGCGCGCGGAGGCGTCGGGGTCCTCGGGGAGCAGCAGCACGGTCCCGGCCGGGGTGTTGGAGGCGTCGACGCCCGCGGCCGCCATGACCAGGCCCTGGCGGTTCTCGACGATGCGCAGCGGGCCGCGCCGGGCCACCACCCGTACCGTCTCGGCGTCGATGGCGGCCTCCCGGTCGGCGGCCTCGACGACCCGGCCCTCGGCCTTGGACACGATCTTGGACGTGACGAGCAGCACGTCCCCGTCGGCCAGCGCGGGCTCGGCGGCCGCGATCAGCTTGGCCAGGTCGTCGCCGGGCCGCACCTCGGGCAGTCCGGGCAGGGCCCACACCCGGTAGCCGTCCCGGTCGCCGCCCCGGCGGCCGGGAGCGTCGTCGCGCTTCTCGTCGCTCATGCCTCCCGCACCTCCGCCGCCAGCGTCAGCGCCTCCCGGGCCATCTGGGCCGTCGCGTCGAGGTCGGTCATCATCAGCGGTACGGCGCGGCAGAGGACGCCGGCCGCCCTGACCCGGGTGACGGCGTCCGCGTCGACCGTGTCGACCAGCCAGCCGTCGAGCAGGCCCGAGCCGTAGTGCTCGGCGACCGCGGCGGCCGTGGACTCCACGCCGACCGCGGCGAGCACCTTGTCGGCCATCCCGCGCACGGGTGCGTCGCCGACGATGGGGGAGAGGCCCACCACCGGCACCCCGGCGTCGGCGATCGCCTCGCGGATGCCGGGCACGGCGAGGATCGTGCCGATGGAGACGACCGGGTTGGACGGCGGGAAGAGGATCACGTCCGCCTCCCCGATGGCCTCCAGGACGCCGGGGGCCGGCTTGGCCTGCTCGGCGCCGACCGGCACGACCGCCTCGGCGGGCACGGAGGCGCGCAGCCGCACCCAGTACTCCTGGAAGTGGACCGCCTTGCGCTCCCCGTCCAGCTCGACCGCGACATGCGTCTCCACGCGGTCGTCGGTCATCGGGATCAGCCGCACACCGGGCTTCCAGCGGTCGCACAGCGCCTCGGTCACCGCGCTCAGCGGAAAACCCGCGGTGATCATCTGCGTCCGCACGATGTGCGTGGCGAAGTCGCGGTCGCCGAGGCCGAACCACTCGGGGCCGACGCCGTACGCCGCCAGTTCCTCCTTGAGGTGGAAGGTCTCGTCGGCGCGACCCCAGCCCTGCTCCTCGTTGATGCCGCCGCCGAGCGTGTACATCACCGTGTCGAGGTCCGGGCAGACCTTCAGCCCGAAGAGGTGGATGTCGTCCCCGGTGTTGCCGATGACCGTGATGTCCGCGTCCGGCGCGGCCTGCCTGAGACCACGCAGGAACCGGGCACCACCGATGCCGCCTGCCAGAACCACAATGCGCATGGCCCCAGTCTTGCAGGCGGGTACGACAGTGCGTCAGCCAGTCGTCACCGCGTCAGCCGGTCGTCACCGCGGCGGCCGAGCACTGCGGGGAGTGCATGGGCATCTCGGTCAGGCCCGGGTAGTAGACGTGCAGGCTGACCGCAGGCTCCAGCGCGTCGTTGACCACCTCGTGCACGTACCCCGGCGCGAACACGCGCTGCGTACCGGCGTCCAACGCGCGCGTGCCGCGCTCCGTGTGCTCGGTGAGAGTGCCCTCCAGGACCGTCCACACGCCGGAGGAGGGACCGTGGTCGTGGCGTCCGCTGCCCTGTCCCGGCACCCAGGACAGCAGCCAGACCTCGTACCCGGGGCCGGTGCGCAGCCGGTGGTACCAGCGGGTCGTCGCGTCGTACCGGACGAGGTGGCCCCACTCGGCGCGGTCGGCGGCGACCGCGCGGAGCAGACCGGCGAACTCGGCGACGGTGACCGGGTGCTCGCGCGGAGCCTGCAGCAGGTGGGGGACTTCGAGGATGTCGCCGGCGATCTGGAGGTCGCTGTCGCTGTTCATGGGTGCGGTGGTTCCTCAACGGAAGAGTGCGGCTGAGCGGAGCGAGGACGAAGCACGCCCTGGTGGGGCGGGAACGGAGCAGTCGAGTCGCGTGGACTCGGGGACAGCCGGAGCGCGGTTGGCTCAACAGCTGGAACAGCGGCAACAGCTACAGCGAGCGCGGGCAGCACCGTGGGACCCGGCGATGCGGGTCGAGGCGAGCGCCAAGTTCGCGAGCATGCCCCCAAGGACAGCGGTTCACACAGGCACTGTCAACTCGATGACCGTTATGTGGGACATGTTTCACCTCATCCGGTTGATCGTCCTGCCGAAAGGTTTGCTCAGCCGGCTTCCGGGACACATGGCGCACAAGCCGGGCGCACAACCCCCGTTGCGATCCCGTGATCCGAATGTGATCAGGTTCGCTTCGGCGCGTGTATCGGAACGGGATCGAACGCCGGGGCGTCCTTCCTGGTGCGGGTGTGAATCGGGACAGGTGTCCCGGTGGGCCTCATCGGTATGTCGAAGTTTATGGCGATTTGAACACTTACTGCACGGGCTTGGTTCCGCAGAGTGAATAAGAGGCCCAATAGCAGATCTCGGCTTGACTCGCCCGGAGCAGCACACTTGTAATTTCACTCGTGTCGTTCAGCCGGAATCGGTAACGGCTAGATCACGGGGACGCGAAAGACAGACGAGGGGCGCACATGACCGAGCTGGTGCAGCAACTGCTGGTCGACGACGCGGACGAGGAACTCGGCTGGCAGGAGCGCGCACTGTGCGCCCAGACCGACCCCGAGTCCTTCTTCCCCGAGAAGGGCGGCTCCACCCGCGAGGCCAAGAAGGTCTGCCTCGCCTGTGAGGTCCGCTCCGAATGCCTCGAGTACGCCCTTGCCAACGACGAGCGCTTCGGCATCTGGGGCGGCCTGTCCGAGAGGGAACGCCGCCGGCTCAAGAAGGCCGCGGTCTGAAAGCGCCGCCCGACGCAGCGGCAGAAACGGCCCGAACAGCGAGAACGGCCCGTCGCGGGTGGGTTGTCCACAGGCGGCGGGCCCTCTTGCTGCCCAGCCGATAGTGTGGGCGCTCGTCCGAGACGCCCCGCCACCCTCAACGGGCACGGGCGTCCACCGCAGTCCACCGAACCGGGGCCCGTACCTCGATGTCCGTGCAGAGTCACACGGCAGCCCAGCAAGACCTCGCTGCCACACCTGAGTTCCCGCGTCACGTGGTGACCGCGGTCCTCGTCGCCCATGACGGAGCCCGCTGGCTGCCCGACGCGCTCGCCGGGCTGCTGGGCCAGGAGCGCCCCGTCCAGTACGCCGTGGCCGCCGACACCGGCAGCGCCGACGACTCCTCCCGGCTGGTCGCCGAAGCCCTCGGCGACGACCGCGTTCTCCACCTCGCCCGGCGCACCGGCTTCGGCCAGGCCGTGGAGGAGGCCACCCGCACCGCCCCCGTCCTCACCCCCGAGGACCTGCCGTACCTGAGGCGGCCCAGCGGCTGGGACCCCGTCACCCGCTCCTGGCGCGACGACGCCTACGACATGCCGGAGCTGCCCCACGGAGAGCCCGTCCAGTGGCTGTGGCTGCTGCACGACGACTGCGCCCCCGAACCCGACGCCCTCGCCCAACTGCTGCGCGTCGTGGACACCGAGTACGAACTCGGCCGCGACGACGTCGCCGTCGTCGGCCCCAAGCTGCGCGGCTGGTACGACCGCAGGCAGTTGCTGGAGGTCGGCGTCTCCATCGCCAACTCCGGCCGCCGCTGGACCGGCCTGGACCGTCGCGAGCAGGACCAGGGCCAGCACGACCACGTCAGGACCGTGCTGTCGGTGTCCACCGCCGGCATGCTGATCCGGCGCGACGTCTTCGAGCGGCTCGGCGGATTCGACCGCAGGCTGCCCCTGATGCGCGACGACGTCGACCTGTGCTGGCGCGCGCACGCCGCCGGACTGCGTGTCCTCGTCGCCCCGGAGGCGGTCGTCCGGCACGCCGAGGCGGCCTCGCGCGAACGCCGCGCCGTCGACTGCGCGGGGCGCACCACCGCCTCACCGCACAAGGTGGACAAGGCCGGTGCCGTCCACACCCTCCTGGTCAACGTCCGCACCGCCGTCCTGCCGTGGGTGCTGCTGCGCGTCGTCCTCGGCACGCTGCTGCGCACCGTCGCCTACCTCGTCGGCAAGGTCCCCGGCCAGGCCCTCGACGAGATCCGGGGCCTGCTGGGCGTCCTGCTGCGGCCCGAGCGGATCATCGCGGGCCGTCGCGAACGCGGCCGCCCGCAGGTCGAGAAGGACGAACTGCGGCCCCTGTTCCCGCCCCCGGGCGCGACCGTCCGGGCCACCGTCGAGCAGGTCGCGGGCGACCTCTTCGGCAGCTCCGACGCCGAGGCCGCCGCGGGCGCCGGACGGCACGGCGGAGGCATCGAGTCCGGACCGGGCGGCGACGACGCCGACTTCCTGGAGATCGAGCAGTTCGCCCGCCTCAAGCGCATCGCCCGCAAGCCAGGACCGGTGCTCTTCCTGGTGCTGCTGCTGGTCTCACTGGCCGCCTGCCGGGCGCTGCTCGGCGGCGGCGCCCTGGCGGGCGGCGCGCTGCTGCCCGCACCGGCCGGCGCCGGTGAGCTGTGGTCGCGGTACGTGGACGCCTGGCACACGGTGGGCACCGGCGGCACCGCCTCCGCACCGCCCTACCTGGCGATCGTCGCCACCGTCGCGTCCCTGCTGCTCGGCTCCACCGGACTCGCCGTCACCCTGCTGATGGTCTGCTCGGTGCCCCTGGCCGGTGCCACCGCCTACTTCGCCTCCCGCCCGCTGGTCCCGTCCCGGCTGCTGCGCGCCTGGGCCGCCGTCGCCTACGCTTTCCTGCCCGCCGCCACCGGCGCGCTCGCCGGCGGCCGCATCGGCACCGCCGTCCTCGCCGTACTGCTGCCGCTCATCGCGCGCGCGGGCGTCGCGGCGGCCGGCCTGTCCGGCTCCTCGGGTGCCCGCGGCAGCTGGCGCGCCACCTGGGCGTACGCCCTGCTCCTCACCGTCACCACCGCCTTCACGCCCGTCGTGTGGCCCGTCGCGCTGGTCCTCGGCATCGGGGTGCTCGCCCTGCGCCGCGGCGAGATCACGGCGTACGGGCCGCGCTTCCTCGCCCAGCTCGGCACCCCGCTGCTGCTGCTCGCCCCCTGGTCGCTGTCGCTGCTGCCGTTCGGCTTCTTCGACGAGGCCGGGCTCGAGTACGGCTCCTCGGCCGCCTCCGCCCTCGACCTGCTCGGCGCCAGCCCCGGCGGCCCCGGCACGGTGGGCGGGCTGCTCCTCCTCGGCATCGTGCTGGCCGCGCTGGCCGCCCTGCTGCGCTCCGAGCGGCAGTTGGGCGTCCGGACCGCCTGGGCCGTCGCCCTGGTCGCCCTGGTCTTCGCGGTGCTGTCGAACCGGTCCGCCTGGGCCGGCCCCGCCACCCTCGTGTACGGCATCGCCCTGCTGTCCGCCGCGACCCTGGGCGCCGACGGGGCGCGCTTCCGCGTGGCCGAGCAGAGCTTCGGCTGGCGCCAGCCGGTCGCCGCCCTGATCGCCCTCGCCTCGGCACTCGGCCCGCTGATCGCCGCCGCCGGCTGGATGTTCGGCGGCGCCGACGGCCCCGTGGAGCGCCGCGATCCCGTGCAGGTGCCCGCGTTCGTCGCCGAGGAGAGCCACACCCGCGACCAGGCCCGCACCCTCGTCCTCGACAGCGACTCCGCCGCGCACGTGGGCTACATGCTGGTGCGCGGCTCCGGCGCCCGCCTCGGCGACGGCGAACTGGCCTCCGGCGACGGCGGGAACGGCACGCTGGACAAGGTCGTCGCCAACCTGGTGGCCGGCTCCGGCGCCGACCAGGCCGACCAGCTCGGCGGGTTCGCCGTGCGCTACGTGCTCGTGCACAAGGGCGCCCCCCGCGAGGTCACCCGCGTGCTGGACGCCACGCCCGGACTGAGCAGGCTCAGCCAGCAGGACGGCAGCGGACTGTGGCGGGTGGACCAGGAGGTCGCGCGCGCGACCATCGTGTCCGGCGACAAGGCCGGAGCCGGGAAGTCCGGTGGCGGCGAGCCCGAGCCCGTGGCGGCCGGACCTGTGGAGATCCACACCGACATCGAGGCGGGCGCCGAGGGCCGCGTGCTGCGGCTCGCCGACACCGCCGCCGAGGGCTGGACGGCCACCCTGGACGGCAAGCCGCTGGCCCGCACCACGGTCGACGGCTGGGCCCAGGGCTTCGAACTCCCCGCCTCCGGCGGCCGGCTGGACGTCACCTACGACGACCCGTTCACGCACACGGCCTGGCTGTGGGCCCAGGGACTCCTCGCCGTCGTCCTGGTCGTCCTCGCCCTGCCCGGCAGGCGCCGCGACGTCGACGACGACCTGCCCGACGAGCCGCTCGTCCCCGCCCAGCCCGTCGAGGGCGAAGGACGCCGGGCCCGGCGACTGCGGGCCCAGGCCGAAGCCGAAGCCGAAGCCGAGGTCGAGATCGAGGCCGGGGCCGGGGCCTTCGCGGAGGCGGAGCCGGGCCCCGAGGCAGCGGGCGACGCCACCGAGGTGCCCGAGCCGCCGGCGCAGGCCCCGGTGCCGGTCCCGCAGCAGCAGGCGTACGGCGAATGGGACACGACGGGCTACACCGGCGCCGGTTACGGCTCCTACGACGGCTCCTACGGCGGTGAGCAGTACCAGGGCGCCCAGCAGTACGACCCGGGCGCGTACGGACAGCAGCCCTACCAGGCGGCGGACCCGTACCAGGCGGACACCTACCAGGGCGGTCACGGCGGCGAGGGCGGTCAGGGCGCGCAGTACGGGACGGGCCAGTACGACCCCTACGCCTACGGCGACCCGACGCAGGCTCAGGAGGGCGGGTACGACCCCGCCTACGACCAGGCGTACGGACAGGGCGGATACGACACGCCGTACGACCCTTCCCAGCCCCAGCAGCCTCAGCAGCCCCACGGCACGGGCAGTGAGCGTCCCGACGGGAGCCAGCAGTGAAGCGCACGACCCTGTCCCTGATCGCCTGTGCGACGGCGCTCGCCGCCGTCACCGGGTTCGCGGCCGTGTCCGCCCCGGAGGACTCCGGCACGGACACGGCCGCACCGGCCGCCCGGCTGCCCGTGGAGCGCACCAGCCTGCTGTGCCCGGCGCCCAGCACCTCCGACCTCGCCGAGACCGCGTACACGTCCTTCACGCCCGTCACACAGGGCGCCGACGAGAAGGGCAGCGCCGCCCTCGCGACGGCGGAGTCGGCCGACGCCACCGAGGACGGCAAGGACGGCGGGAAGGACGAGAAGGACGAGAAGGACGGCGGGAAGGAGAAGCCGGTCCTCCAGCCCAAGGCGCCCGGCACTCCCGCCGCCGGGAAGGCCGCCGGCGCCGACACCCCCGCGCTCATCGGCACCGCCGAGGGAAGCAGCGCGCCCGGCTGGACGGTCCAGCAGACGACGGAGGTCGCCGTCGGGACGGGCCGGGGCCTGCAGGGCGTCAACTGCGCCGCCCCGGACACGGAGTTCTGGTTCCCGGGCGCCAGCACGGCGGCCGGCCGCACCGACTACGTGCACCTGACGAACCCCGACGACTCGGCCGCCGTCGTCGACATCGAGCTGTACGGCAAGGACGGAGCCCTCAAGTCCACGGTGGGGGAGGGCGTCACGGTGCCGCCGCACGGCAGCGAGTCCCTCCTGCTGTCCACGCTCAGCGACGTGAAGCAGACCGACCTGACCGTGCACGTCGGCGTGCGCAGCGGGCGGCTCGGCGCCGCGGTGCAGGCCCTGGACGACAAGACCGGCGGCGACTGGCTGACCGCGGCCGCGGACCCGGCGGGCGAGCTGGTGCTGCCGGGCATCCCGAAGGACGCCACCGCCGTACGCCTGGTGCTGTTCACGCCCGGCGGCACGGACGCCGACCTGAAGGTGCGGCTCGCCTCGCCGTCCGGTCTGATCACGCCCGCCGGTCATGAGACAGTGCACGTCAAGGCGGGTATGACGACCGGCGTCGACCTCGGCGAGGTCACCCGCGGCGAGGCGGGTTCGCTGGTGCTGACGCCGACGGACCGGTCCGTGCCGGTCGTGGCCGCGGTCCGGGTCGTGCGGGGCAAGGGCGACGAGCAGGAGTCCGCGTTCATCGCGGCCTCCGACCCGGTCGGTGCGCGCGCGACCGTCGCGGACAACCGCGCCAAGAGCACCACACTGGCCCTCTCCGCGCCCGGCGAGGCGGCGAAGGTCAAGGTCACGGCATCGGCGGGCACCGAGGGCGGCACGGCCGCGACCAAGACGTACACGGTCAAGGCGGGCACCACCCAGAACGTCGACGCACCGGTTCCCGCCGGACTGAAGGGCTCCTACGCGCTGACCGTCGAGACCGTCTCGGGCGGTCCCGTCCACGCGTCCCGCACCCTGACGGGTTCGGACGACGACGTGGCGGCCTTCACCGTCCAGACCCTCCCCGACGACCGGGGCACGGTCTCGGTGCCGAACGCGGACGAGGACCTGTCGGTGCTGCAGAAGTAGCGGCGGCGGGGGGCGGGGCCCTCCGCCGCTCAGTCCTCCCCGTACCGGGGATCCACCGTCTCCGGCGTCAGCCCGAGCAGCTCCGCGACCTGCTCGACGACGACCTCGTGCACCAGCAGCGCCCGCTCGTCCCGCCCCTTGGTCCGGATCTCCACCGGCCGCCGGTAGACGACCACCCGCCCCCGCCGCCCGTCCCGCGAGGGCACCATGCCCCCGAGCGGGACCGCCTCGTCGTTCCAGGCCTCCCCGGCCTCGGCCGGGCGCGGTACGTCGAGGACGAGGAAGTCGATGTCGGCGAGCTGCGGCCAGCGCCGCTCCAGGCGCTCCACGGAGTCCTGCACCAGGTCCGCGAACACCTCGCCACGGCTCGCCGCGAGCGGCACCTGCGGCGGCGCGACCGGACCGCGCATGCCCCGGCCGTGGCGATCACGACGGCGGGGTCCTGGGCGGCCGGCATCACGGGGCGTCACGGGGTTGTCCATCACTGGTGAAGGGTAGTCCCCGCCGAGGCCGCGTGCCCGACCGCACGGGCACCGCGGGCGGCGTGGCGGCGGCCCGTCCCCGCTTGTCGCCGGATGACCATTCCAGCCAAGGTTGGGCTCAATTCCGTATCTCTCCGCGACCGTGGAACTCAAGGCAAATGTCGTTGTTTGTATCGGGTCGTGACCGCTTCCCGGGCCGCGCGGGGCCTCCGGAACCGGGGTCCGCGCAGGTCAAAGGGGCCTGTTCGGAGGGGGCCGTAGCACGTTTCACGCCACGACACGGGGGTGTGACCCGGTGGAGAGTCGTCGCGGCCCGCTCAAGAGTGCGGTACCGTCCAACATCGTGAGCCCTGTACGTCGCTGTTCGCGCACCGCTTGCGGCCGTCCCGCCGTCGCGACGCTGACGTACGTCTACGCCGACTCGACCGCGGTCCTCGGCCCGCTCGCCACCTACGCCGAACCCCACTGCTACGACCTGTGCGCCGAGCACTCCGAGCGCCTCACCGCCCCGCGCGGCTGGGAGGTCGTCCGCCTGCTCGACGGATCCGCCCCGGCCCGCCCCAGCGGCGACGACCTGGAAGCGCTTGCGAACGCGGTGCGCGAGGCGGCCCGGCCCCAGGAACGGGCGGCCGAGGCCGGCGGTGGCGCACGCACGGCCGATCCGATGGAGGTCGCGCGCCGCGGCCACCTGCGCGTGCTGCGCTCGCCGGACAACTGAGCCCCGTTCAGCCCGTTTACCTCGTTCACCCCGTTCAGGGGACCCGCACCCTTCACTCGTAGTGGCCTCGGTCACATCCGTTGCTGCACACCCATTGACGCCCCGTTGTCGCGGACACGACCATTCCGGAAGCCGCGAGAAATCGCTTTCGCATGGCGGAATCCGGGGAGGCGTCCGTGTACGTGCAGGAACTGGAACCCGTCGCCGGTTCGCTCGGCCTGTCCGCCCTGGTGGCGGCCCTGCCACTGGTGATCGTCCTCGTGCTGCTGGGCGGCGTCCGCATGAAGGCGCACCTGGCGGGCCTCATCGGCCTCCTGGCCGCCGTACTGGTCGCCTGGCTCGCCTACGGCATGCCGCTCGACCAGACCGCCTCCAGTGCCGTGCAGGGAGCGGTTTTCGGCCTCTTCCCCATCCTGTGGATCGTCGTGAACGCCCTGTGGGTCTACCGGATGACCGTCCGCACCCGGCACTTCGACATCCTGCGCCGCTCCTTCGGCCGCCTGTCCGACGACCCCCGCATCCAGGCCCTCGTCGTCGCCTTCTGCTTCGGCGCCCTCCTGGAGGCCCTCGCCGGGTTCGGGGCGCCCGTCGCGATCTGCTCGGTCATGCTCGTCGCCCTCGGCTTCGACCCCGTACGCGCCGCCGTGGTCTCGCTGGTGGCCAACACCGCCCCGGTCGCCTTCGGCGCGATGGGCACCCCGGTGGTGACGCTGGCCCAGGTCACCGGGCTGCCCCTGGACGACGTCGCCTCCGTGGTGGGCCGTCAGACGCCCCTGCTGGCCCTCGTCGTACCGCTGCTCCTGGTCGCCCTGGTGGACGGGCGGCGCGGACTGCGCGAGACCTGGATCCCCGCGTTGGCCTGCGGAGTCGCCTTCGCCGTCGCCCAGTTCGCCGCCTCCAACTACGTCTCCGCCCAACTCGCCGACATCGCCGCCGCCCTGATCGGCGCCGGTGCCCTGGTCGCCGTACCGCACTCCCGCCGGCCCGCCGCCGAGCCTGTACGGGCATCCGTACTGACCGGTGCGCGCAGCGAGGAACTGGACGAGCGGGACTCCCCCCGTGAGGTCGTGCGGGCGTACGCGCCCTACGCGCTGATCGTCGCCGTGTTCTCCGTGGCGCAGATCCCGGCGGTCAAGGACTGGCTGGCGAAGGCCACGCAGTCCTACGACTGGCCGTTCCTGGACGTGCTCGACCCCGAGGGCAAGCCGGTCGGCGGCAACGTGTTCTCCTGGCCGATCGTCTCCACCGGCGGCACGCTCGTGCTGTTCGCCGGGCTGGCCACCGCCGTCGTCCTCGGCGTGCACGCGCGCGTGGCGTTCAAGGAGTGGCTCGCGACCGTCCACGAACTGCGCTTCGCGATCCTCACCGTCACTTCGGTCCTCGCCCTCGCCTACGTCATGAACCTCTCCGGACAGGCCGCCACCATCGGCCACTTCGTCGCCGCGGCCGGTGCCGGACTCGCCTTCCTCTCCCCGGTCCTCGGCTGGTTCGGCGTCGCCGTCTCCGGCTCCGACACCTCCGCCAACGCCCTCTTCGGCGCCCTCCAGGTGACCGCCGCGCGGGAGTCCGGCCTCTCGCCCGAGCTGCTGGCCGCCGCCAACAGCTCCGGCGGCGTCCTCGGCAAGATGATCTCCCCGCAGAACCTCACCATCGCCTGCGCCGCCGTCGGGCTCGCGGGCCGCGAGGGGGACCTGCTGCGCAAGGTGCTCCCCTGGAGCCTCGGCCTGCTGCTGGTCATGTGCCTGATCGTGGTCGGGCAGTCCACGGCGGTCCTGGGCTGGATGCTGCCCTGACCTCAGGGAACCTCAGGGAACCGTCCGGGCGGCCCGTCGGTCCTTACGGGGTAGTTTGTGGGCTCCGACAGGACTTTCAGGAAGGTTGGCCGTGGCTGCTGATCTGTCGCAGATCGTGAAGGCGTACGACGTGCGCGGTGTCGTCCCGGACCAGTGGGACGAGTCGCTGGCCGAGCTGTTCGGCGCGGCCTTCGTCGAACTGACCGGCGCGGGCGCCATCGTGGTCGGCCACGACATGCGGCCCTCGTCCCCGGGCCTGTCCGGCGCCTTCGCGCGCGGCGCGGCGGCCCGCGGCGCCGACGTGACCGGGATCGGCCTGTGCTCCACCGACCAGCTGTACTACGCCTCCGGCGCGCTGAACCTGCCGGGCGCCATGTTCACGGCCTCGCACAACCCGGCCCAGTACAACGGCATCAAGCTGTGCCGCGCGGGCGCCGCCCCGGTCGGCCAGGACACCGGCCTCGCCGAGATCCGCGCCCTGGTGGAACGCTGGAGCGAGGTGGGCGCCCCGGAGCCGTCCGCCCGCCCCGGCACGGTCACCCGGCGCGACACCCTCGCCGACTACGCCGCCCACCTGCGTTCCCTGGTCGACCTCACCGGCATCCGCCCCCTCAAGGTCGTCGTCGACGCGGGCAACGGCATGGGCGGCCACACCGTCCCCACGGTCTTCGCCGGCCTGCCCCTCGACCTGGTGCCGATGTACTTCGAACTGGACGGCACCTTCCCCAACCACGAGGCCAACCCCCTCGACCCGGCCAACCTCGTCGACCTCCAGCGGCGCGTCCGCGAGGAGGGCGCCGACCTCGGCCTCGCCTTCGACGGCGACGCCGACCGCTGCTTCGTCGTCGACCAGGACGGCGAGCCGGTCTCCCCGTCCGCCGTCACCGCCCTGGTGGCCGCTCGCGAGCTGGCCCGCAACGGCGGCAAGGGCACGGTCATCCACAACCTGATCACCTCCTGGTCGGTCCCGGAGGTCGTACGGGAGAACGGCGGCACACCGGAACGCACGCGCGTGGGCCACTCCTTCATCAAGGCCGAGATGGCCAGGACCGGCGCCATCTTCGGCGGCGAGCACTCCGCGCACTACTATTTCCGGGACTTCTGGAACGCCGACACCGGCATGCTGGCCGCCCTCCACGTCCTCGCCGCCCTCGGCGAGCAGGACCGCCCGCTGTCCGCCCTGGTCGCCGCCTACGACCGCTACACCGGCTCCGGCGAGATCAACTCCACTGTCGACGACCAGCAGGCCCGCCTCGCCGCGATCCGGGCCGCCTACGAGGGCCGCGACGACGTCACCGTCGACGACCTGGACGGCCTCACCGTCACTTCGGCCGACTGGTGGTTCAACGTCCGCCACTCCAACACCGAGCCACTGCTCCGCCTCAACGCGGAGGCCCGCGACGAGGCAACGATGACGAAGGTGCGCGACGAAGCCTTGGCGATCATCCGCGCCTAGTCGCGGGCAGCCGTGCCGCCCCCGCCGTCGGCGGGCAGTCGTGCCGTCCCCCCCGGCCGCTGCGGGCAGTCGTGCCGCTGGGGCGGCACGGGTGGGCGCAGCGGCACCCCGCGAGCGCCGGGCCACGCGACCGCCTCCCCAGCACCAACGCCGGGTTCAAGATGGGCCACCCGCACGAGCCCCGCCCCGGCGGTACCCTGACCAGCACATCCACACACGCCCCACCGCCCCCGAAGGGAACCCCCATGCCGCTCGAAGCCGGCCTCCTGGAGATCCTCGCCTGCCCCGCCTGCCACGCCCCCCTCAAGGAGCAGGACGCGGAGCTGATCTGCACCGGCCAGGACTGCGGCCTGGCCTACCCGGTGCGCGACGGCATCCCCGTCCTCCTCGTCGACGAGGCCCGCCGCCCCGAGTAACCGCCTCCCAGGCGACCGGCAACCCGGCGACGACCCCGCGCACCCGCGCATCCGAACGAACGCCCCGGCGATCGGAGACCTGCCGCCATGCTCGACGAATCGCTCCTCGACGCCCCGGAGCGCCTCACCGAGGCCGACCGCCGCGGCCTGCTCCGCGGCGCCGCCGAGGCCGGTGCCCGCGTCCGCACCGCCGCCCGGCACGCCGCCGAGGCCGGCGTCGGCAACCTCAAGCCGGACGGCCGCCCCCGCGCCGTACTGATCGCGGGGCCCGGCGCCGCCGCCACCCACGCCGCCGACCTCCTCGGCACCCTCGCGGGGGCGGGCAGCCCCGTCACCCGCCTCGCCCCCACCGGCGTGGCCCCCGCCGCGGGCGCCCTGCGCTGGGAACTGCCCGGCTGGGCCGGCTCCGTGGACCTCCTGCTGATCGCCACCCCCGACGGCGCCGAGCCGGGCCTGTCCCTCCTCGCCGAACAGGCGTACCGCAGGGGCTGCACGGTCGTCGCCGTCGCCCCCGCCCGCTCCCCGCTCAACGATGCGGTGAGCGCCTCGCGCGGCCTGTTCATCCCGATGGCGACCGCCCCCTACGACCACGACGAGCCCCTCGCCGGTGCCGCCCCGGGCGTCCTGTGGGCGCTGCTCACGCCGCTCCTCGCGCTGCTGGACCGCACCGGCCTGCTCGAGGCACCGCCCGAGGCCATCGACAAGGTCGCCGACCGCCTCGACCGGGTCGCCGAACGCTGCGGGCCCGCCATCGTGACCTACAGCAACCCCGCCAAGACCCTGGCGTCCGAGCTGGCCGAGTCCCTCCCCGTCGTCTGGACCGAGGGCACCTCCGCCGGACCCGCGGGCCGCCGCTTCGCCGCCGCCCTCGCCGAACTGTCCGGCACCCCCGCCGTCGTCGCCGACCTGCCCGAGGCGCTCGCCGCGCACAACGCACTGCTCGCCGGCCGGCTCGCCGCCGGCGCCGACCCCGACGACTTCTTCCGCGACCGCGTCGAGGAACCGGCCGCCCTCCACGCACGCGTGGTGCTCCTGCGCGACCGGCCCACCGGTGGCCTCACCGCCGCCCCCAACGCCCGTGAGCTGGCACTCGGCCACGACACGCCGATCAGCGAGCTGGAACCGGAAGAGGGCGGCGAACTCGAGACCCTCGCCGAACTGATCGCCATCACGGATTTCGCCGCCGTTTACCTGGCGCTCGCCTCGGGAGCCTGACCCCGGCGCACCATCGCCCACGCACACGCACGCACCGGCAGAGAGAGCCCATGGACCGCCTCGACAACACCGTCCGCCCCTACGCCTGGGGTTCCACCACCGCGATCCCGACCCTGCTCGGGACCGAGCCGACCGGCGAACCGCAGGCGGAGATGTGGATGGGCGCCCACCCCGGCGCCCCCTCCCGCACCGGCCGGGGCACCCTCGCCGAGGTCGTGGACGCCGACCCCGAGAAGGAACTGGGCGCCGCCTCCGTGGCCAGGTTCGGCCCCCGGCTGCCCTTCCTCCTCAAGCTCCTCGCCGCCGGCGCCCCGCTCTCCCTCCAGGTCCACCCCGACCTCGCCCAGGCCAGGGCCGGTTACGAGGACGAGGAGCGCCGCGGCGTCCCCCTGGACGCCCCGCACCGCAACTACAAGGACGCCAACCACAAGCCCGAACTGATCTGCGCCCTCACCGACTTCGACGGCCTGTGCGGCTTCCGCGCCCCGGCCGACACGGCCGACCTGCTCGACGGCCTCGGCGTCGCCTCCCTCAAGCCGTACGTCGACCTGCTGCGCGCCCACCCCGAGGACGCCGCCCTGCGCGAGGTCCTCACCGCCATCCTCACCGCCGACCCCGAGGAGATGTCCCGCACGGTCACCGAGACCGCGGCCGCCTGCGACCGTCTCGGCGGCGCCTACCGGCCGTACGCCGACATCGCCCACCACTACCCGGGCGACCCCGGCGTCCTCGCCGCGATGCTGCTCAACCACGTCCGGCTCCAGCCCGGCGAGGCCCTCTACCTCGGCGCCGGCATCCCCCACGCCTACCTCAACGGCCTCGGCGTCGAGATCATGGCCAACTCCGACAACGTCCTGCGCTGCGGCCTCACGCCCAAGCACGTCGACGTCCCCGAACTCCTGCGCATCGTCCGCTTCGAGGCCGGCGACCCCGGCATCCTGCGCCCGGAGGCGTCCCCCGACGGCGAAGAGGTCTACGACACCCCGACCGACGAGTTCCGCCTGAGCCGCTACGTCCTGCCCGAGGGCACCGGCACCCACGACCTCACCCTGCCCACCCCGCAGATCCTGCTCTGCACGGCAGGCACCGTACGGGCGGGCGAGCACGAACTGGCCCCCGGCCGCTCCGTCTTCGTCCCGGCGCACGAAAAGGCCGAAGTGTCCGGAACCGGCACGCTCTTCCGGGCCACCGTGCGCGTCTGACCCGCGCCCGACGGGGCATCCGGCACACCGGGGCCCGCACGGGCTGCAACAATGGCGCACCGCAAAGGCGGGGCAAAGCCGGCCACAGTTGAAGGCGAAGGGACAACGCGACACATGAGCGCGTCAGGCGGTACCAAGGCGATCGTGGCGGCACTGCTCGCCAACCTCTCGATCGCGGTGGCGAAATTCGTGGCGTTCCTCTTCAGCGGATCGTCGTCGATGCTCGCCGAGTCCGTGCACTCCCTCGCCGACTCCGGCAACCAGGGTCTGCTGCTCCTGGGCGGCAAGCGCGCCCAGCGCGAGGCCACCCCGCAGCACCCCTTCGGCTTCGGCCGCGAGCGCTACATCTACGCCTTCCTCGTCTCCATCGTGCTCTTCTCCGTCGGCGGCATGTTCGCCCTCTACGAGGGCTACGAGAAGATCAAGCACCCGCACGAACTGGAGCATTGGTACTGGCCGGTGGGCGTCCTGGTCTTCGCGATCATCGCCGAGGGCTTCTCCTTCCGGACCGCCATCAAGGAGTCCAACCCCCTGCGCGGCAAGAAGTCCTGGAAGGAGTTCGTCCGCCACGCCAAGGCTCCGGAGCTGCCGGTCGTCCTGCTGGAGGACCTCGGCGCCCTCGTCGGCCTGATCCTCGCCCTCGGCGGCGTCGGCCTCGCCCTGCTCACCGGCGACGGCGTCTGGGACGGCATCGGCACCCTGTGCATCGGCATCCTGCTCATCCTGATCGCGCTGGTCCTCGCCGTCGAGACCAAGTCCCTGCTGCTCGGCGAGGCCGCCGGCGTCGAGGTGGTCCAGCAGATCGAGGCCGCGGCCGTGGCCGGCGACACCGTCACCGGCATCATCCACATGCGCACCCTCCACCTCGGCCCCGAGGAACTGCTCGTCGCCGCCAAGATCGCCGTCCGGCACGACGGCACGGCCACCGAGATCGCCTCCGCGATCGACGCCGCCGAGTCCCGTATCCGCGAGGCGGTCCCGATCGCCCGCGTCATCTACCTGGAGCCGGACATCTACAGCGAGTCCGAGGCCGCCAAGGGTCCCGACCCCGAGGCGACCCCCGGCGGCCCGACCGCGCCGCCTGCCGCCCACTGACCGACCGCCCCGCGACCGTCATCACCCTGCGTGAACGTCCGGAAGTGTTCGGAGGCGGACTGGGGACGGCGGGCGCCCGCGGTGTAGCTTGGGACGGAGCCAGACGTCGCTGCTGATGGCGGTCGGGCGGTCCAGGACGGACCGGCCGAGGGAGAGAGGGCCTCCGACGGACTGCGCTGCGCGTACGCGGGCATGCCTGTGTCCTCTTCGGGGCACCCCTGTGTCCGCCGCCGCGCAGGTCAGCCGTACCCACCTCGACCCAACCCGAGGAGCAGCCCGTAATGACGACTGTCGACAGCCGACAGGACTTCAAGGTCGCCGACCTCTCCCTGGCCGCGTTCGGCCGCAAGGAGATCACCCTCGCCGAGCACGAGATGCCGGGCCTGATGGCGATCCGCAAGGAGTACGCCGAGGCCCAGCCGCTCGCCGGCGCCCGCGTCACCGGCTCCCTGCACATGACCGTGCAGACCGCCGTGCTCATCGAGACCCTGGTCGCCCTCGGCGCCGAGGTCCGCTGGGCCTCCTGCAACATCTTCTCCACCCAGGACCACGCGGCCGCCGCCATCGCCGTCGGCCCGAACGGCACGCCCGACAACCCGCAGGGCGTCCCGGTCTTCGCCTGGAAGGGCGAGACCCTCGACGAGTACTGGTGGTGCACGGAGCAGGCGCTGACCTGGCCCAACACCCCCACCGGCGGCCCGAACATGATCCTGGACGACGGTGGCGACGCCACCCTCCTCGTCCACAAGGGCGTCGAGTACGAGAAGGACGGCAAGGTCCCCTCGGTCGACACCGCCGAGTCCGACGAGCACCGCGTCATCCTCGAACTCCTCACCCGCACGGTCGGCGAGAGCCCGCAGAAGTGGACCCAGCTGGCGTCCGAGATCCGCGGCGTGACCGAGGAGACCACGACCGGCGTCCACCGCCTGTACGAGATGCACCGCGACGGCACCCTCCTGTTCCCGGCGATCAACGTCAACGACGCGGTCACCAAGTCGAAGTTCGACAACAAGTACGGCTGCCGCCACTCCCTCATCGACGGCATCAACCGCGCCACCGACGTCCTGATCGGCGGCAAGACCGCCGTCGTCTGCGGCTACGGCGACGTCGGCAAGGGCTGCGCGGAGTCCCTGCGCGGCCAGGGCGCCCGCGTGATCATCACCGAGATCGACCCGATCTGCGCCCTGCAGGCGGCGATGGACGGCTTCCAGGTCACCACGCTGGACGAGGTCGTCGACAAGGCCGACATCTTCGTCACCACGACCGGCAACAAGGACATCATCATGGCCAAGGACATGGCCAAGATGAAGCACCAGGCCATCGTCGGCAACATCGGCCACTTCGACAACGAGATCGACATGGCCGGCCTCGCCCAGACCCCCGGCATCGTCAAGGACGAGGTCAAGCCGCAGGTCCACACCTGGACCTACCCCGACGGCAAGGTGCTCATCGTCCTGTCCGAGGGCCGCCTGCTGAACCTGGGCAACGCCACCGGCCACCCGTCGTTCGTGATGTCCAACTCCTTCGCGGACCAGACCCTGGCCCAGATCGAGCTGTTCACCAAGCCCGACGAGTACCCGACCGACGTCTACGTGCTGCCCAAGCACCTGGACGAGAAGGTCGCCCGGCTCCACCTCGACTCCCTCGGCGTCAAGCTGACCACGCTCCGCCCGGAGCAGGCCGACTACATCGGCGTCAAGGTCGAGGGCCCCTACAAGGCGGACCACTACCGCTACTGAGTCACCGGTTCCTCCGAGGCAGGCCCCCGCACCCCCGTGCCGGGGGCCTGCCCCATTGGCGCCGCGGCCGCGTCAGCGGCCGGACCAGCCCGTCACCATCCAGGACACCCATGCCCCGCGGCCGTTATTCGCTCCATGATCCGCACGACCACACCCCCCTCGCAGAAGAACACTTCCAATGCGCACCCGGCCCCTCCGGCTGGCGCTACGTCTCCCGGCTGACCACGCCCACCGGGGACCACCACGGCTCCGTCGACCTCGCCCTCGACGAACTCGGCCGCCCCATCCGCCTCGAACTCCACGCCGCCGACTGGCAGGTCCGCGGCGCCGCCATCGACGGCGTCACCTGGGTCCGGACCGACCCCACCGGAATCCATGCCACCGAAGGCAATGCGCGCGCCCACGCCTTCACCGGCACCTCCCCGGCCTTCCTCGTCGCCGTCGCCCGTCTCCTGCGCCTCACCCCCTCGGAATCAGCCACTCGTGTACGCCTCGTCGCCCTCACCGACCCGGTCCTCGCCCCCCGCACCGTGGACCAGTCCTGGGCCTTGCTGAACAGAGAAGCACACGCCACTGACAACGGCCCCCTCACCGTGGACGAATACCAGGTCACAGCCCTGGACACGGGCGAGCAGCAGGCCGTGCACATCGCCGGCGACGTCGTGCTCGCGGCCCCCGGGATCGAGCTGGAGGACCTGGAGACACCACCGTCCGTGTTCCCGTGAGCGGCCCGGCCTGCCCTGCCTACGCGGGCGGCACGAACCCGGTACCTGAGCGGCGATCCGACGGCACGTCCCGCGGCGCTTCGAGGCCGCCACCCGCCGACGGCGCCGACGGCGCGGACGGCGCGGACGGCGGGGCAACCGGCGGGGCGGTCGGCACGGATGGCGGGGCGGTCGGTACGGCCGGCCGGCCGGACGGCGCCGGAGCCACCGGCACCGACCCGGCAGCCGTCTCCTCCGCCAAAGCGCCGCCGAACGCCCGCCGGGCCTCCCGGGCCTGCCGTTCCTGCAGCACCGCCGCCAGATACGCGGGCGGCGGCACCTCCCGCGGCACCGGAGCCCCCGTACGCGCCGCCACGTCCGCGGCGAGCCGCTCGGCCATGGCCCAGCCGACCCGCGGATCCAGCTGACCCATCCGCGCCAGGTACTGACGGACGGCAAGCCACAGATCATCGGGCACCGCGGACAGGTCGAGCCCCGAGAACCGCCCCGCCAGCCAGGGCGGAGGCGGCGGCATGAAGCCCGCCGACGAGAACGGCACCCTCTCCCGCACGACGAGGGTCCCGGCGAACACGTCGCCGAGCCGTCGTCCCCGCGCCGACACCAGCGAGGCGACACAAGCGATGACGCCGAGCGTCATCAGGATCTCGATCACCCCGATCAAGCCCCGCACCAGCGAGTGCCGGAACCGGATCGGCCCGCCGTCGTCCCGCACCACCCGCAGCCCGCACGCCATCTTCCCGAGCGACCGCCCGTGGCTCAGCGTCTCGACGG
Source organism: Streptomyces sp. NPDC018026 (assembly GCF_044327745.1). Classification (NCBI taxonomy): domain Bacteria; kingdom Bacillati; phylum Actinomycetota; class Actinomycetes; order Kitasatosporales; family Streptomycetaceae; genus Streptomyces; species Streptomyces sp. NPDC018026. The sequence goes on along the minus strand of NZ_JBIRFY010000012.1, from coordinate 1,674 downwards.
CGATCGGCCCGCCCACCAGTACGAGGACGAAGGTCGCGATCGACAGCGCGGTCTGCGCGGCCACGTCCAAGGACGCGGTGGCCACCATCAGCGCGACGGTCACCGCCACGTAAACGGCCACGGCCACCGCCAGATCGAGCAGGACGGCCAGTGCCCTGCTGGGCAGCTTCGCGGGGCGCAGCTCCAGCGCCACGGCCTCGCCCGTCACCAGCTCGCTCACGCCCGCCGTCCTTCCCCTGACTGCCCCCGTCCCCGCCAGTCTGCCAAGCTGAGGACGCACCGCGCCGCAGTACGACAAGCTGATCCACGACGAGCCGCCGACGATAGCCGAGGAGCAGGCACACCGATGGACCTCGACGTCTTCGTCTCCGCCCACCGCGCGGAGTGGGACCGCCTCGACGCCCTCCTCCGGCGCCGGCGTCGTCTGACCGGTCCGGAGACGGACGAACTCGTCGCCCTCTACCAGCGCACGGCCACCCACCTGTCCCTGATCCAGTCCAGCGCGCCCGATCCCCAGCTGACCGGACGACTCAGCCAACTGGTGGCCCGCGCGCGCAGTGTCGTGACAGGTACCCGACGCGCCTCCTGGCGCGACGTCACGCGGTTCCTGACCCAGCAGTTTCCTGCGGCCGTCTACCGCGCCCGCCACTGGTGGGTCCCCACCGCCCTCCTGTCGACCGCCGTCGCGGCCCTCCTGGGCTGGTGGATCGGCACCCACCCGGAGGTGCAGTCCACCATCGCCGCCCCGAGCGAACTGCGCGAGCTCACCCGCCCCGGCGGCCAGTACGAGACGTACTACTCGAGCAACCCGGCGGCCTCGTTCGCAGCACAGGTGTGGACGAACAACGCCTGGGCCGCCGCGCTCTGCCTCATCCTGGGCGTCTTCCTGGGGCTGCCCGTCATCTGGATCCTCTTCCAGAACATGCTCAACCTCGGTGTCGGCTTCGGTCTGATGTCGTCGGCCGGCCGCCTCGACACCTTCCTCGGACTGGTCCTCCCGCACGGTCTGCTCGAACTGACGGCGGTGTTCGTCGCCGCGGGCACCGGTCTGCGCCTGGGCTGGACCCTGATCGACCCAGGTCCCCGTACGCGGCGCATCGCCCTTGCCGAGGAGGGCCGGGCCGCCATCGGCATGGCGGTCGGCCTGGCCCTCGTCCTCTTCGTGTCCGGCGCCATCGAAGGATTCGTCACCCCGTCCGGCCTGCCCACCTGGGCCCGCATCACCATCGGCGTCGTCGCCGAGCTGGCCTTCCTGGCCTACGTCTACGTTCTGGGCGGCCGTGCCGTGCGCGGCGGCGACACGGGTGACGTCGAGCCCGGTGAACGCAGCGCCACGGTGCCAACGGCCGCCTGATGTGCATCCACCCCTGGCTAGCTGCTAGTGTCCTCTTCGTTCCCGCAAGAGCCGTTGACACGGAGCGAGCGGGGAGGTAGATTCGAACAGTTGCCTGGAGACGGGTTCACCCCAGAGGGCAGCAGCGAACATCTATCAGCTTCTCCGAATCAACGAATTCGACGAAGCACTCTCCCGATGAATCGGAAACGAAGGCCGGTAAGACCGGCCCGAAAGTTCTGATAAAGTCGGAACCGCCGGAAAGGGAAACGCGAAAGCGGGAACCTGGAAAGCACCGAGGAAATCGGATCGGAAAGATCTGATAGAGTCGGAAACGCAAG
>NZ_JBIRFY010000011.1:0-276641 GCF_044327745.1 Streptomyces sp. NPDC018026 | reverse complement strand
ATCAGATCTTTCCGATCCGATTTCCTCGGTGCTTTCCAGGTTCCCGCTTTCGCGTTTCCCTTTCCGGCGGTTCCGACTCTATCAGATCCTTTCGGCCCTGATTCCCCGTCAGAGGGGGTTGTCTCCGCGGCCGTTGGGCCGTTTCAACGAGGTGAGACTCTAGCGGACTCCCGGCTCCCGAGCTAATCGGGGGCCGCGTTCTTTCGAACGTGGATTCCTCATTCCGTTGATACGCGCACCGACAGAACGACGACGCCGACAACGCGACTCTCGTCGAAGAGTGGTGAGTACTTGCGGAATCGCTGTCCGGGGACCGACCGGGGTCGGCGCTCACGTCGGACAACTCGGAGAACACTAGGAGGGTGGGAGGGCCGTGTCAAATCCCGGGTCGTACGGCCTCCCGGGGCGTAGTGTGGGGTGCGTGATGACGCGTACGTGTACCCAGCTCTGGTGGGCCGCCTGACGGCGGCCGTACACACGTATGCACTCGACGGCCGCCGCTTCGGCGGCCGTTCTCGTATCTCCCTCCAGGAGGGGCGGCCGGCGGGTGGCGGCGGCCCTGACCAGGAGGTGGAGAGATGACACGGGTCTTCAGTGGGGTCAAGCCGACCGGGCACCTGACGCTGGGGAACTACCTGGGCGCCATGCGGCGGTGGGCCGCGGTGGACCAGCACCGGTCCGACGCGCTGTTCTGCGTCGTCGACCTGCACGCGCTGACCGTGGACCACGATCCGGCGCGGGTGCGCAGACTCAGCCGGCAGGCGGCGTCGCTGTTGCTGGCGGCGGGGCTGGATCCCGAGCTGTGCACCGTGTTCGTGCAGAGTCACGTGGACGAGCACGCCCGGCTGTCGTACGTACTGGAGTGCGTGGCGACCGACGGGGAGATGCGGCGGATGATCCAGTACAAGGAGAAGGCCGCGCGGGAACGGGTCCGGGGCGGGAGTGTGCGGCTGTCGCTGCTCACGTATCCCGTGCTGATGGCGGCCGACATCCTGGCCTACGGGACGGACGAGGTGCCGGTCGGGGAGGACCAGACGCAGCATGTCGAGCTGGCGCGGGATCTCGCGGTGCGGTTCAACCAGCGCTACGGGCACACGTTCGTGGTGCCGCGGGCGACCAGTCCGGCGGTGGCGGCGCGGGTGATGAACTTGCAGGAGCCCGGGTCGAAGATGGGGAAGAGTGACGACACCGGGCCGGGGATCGTCTATCTGCTGGACGAGCCGGACGTGGTGCGGAAGAAGGTCATGCGGGCCGTGACCGACAGCGGGCGCGACGTTGTGTACGACCCGGAGGAGCGGGCCGGGCTCGCCAACCTGCTGGAGATTCTCGCCGCCTGCACGGGTGGGGAGCCTGCGGAGCTGGCCGGCGGGTACGACTCGTACGGCGCGCTGAAGAAGGACACGGCGGAGGCGGTCGTCGAGATGCTGCGGCCCGTGCGGGAGCGGCACAGGGAACTGTCCGCCGATCCCGGGTACGTGGACGGTGTGCTCCGGGACGGGGCCGAGAAGGCCCGGGCCATGGCACGGCCGACCGTGGACGCGGCCTACCGGGCGATCGGGCTGCTGCCCCCGGTGAACGCGGCCCGGTAGGCGCGGGGGCTGGTGGCGAGGCGTGCTGCGAAGTGCTGGCGCATCATGACCTCGCTGCCGAACCCCGCCCGGCGGGCGACCTCGGGCATGGGCAGGTCGGTGCGTTCGAGGAGCTTCTGGGCCGCGGCGATGCGCTGGTCCAGGAGCCAGCGCAGCGGTGTGGTGCCGGTGGCCGCCGCGAAGTGGCGGGCGAAGGAACGCGGGGACATACCGGCGCGGGCGGCCAGGTCGGCGACCGTAAAGGGCTCGTCGAGATGGCGCAGGGCGTGTTCGCGGACGCCGGCGAGGGCGTCGGCGTCGCGGTCCGCGTGGTGGGTGGGGTGCTCGATGAACTGGGCCTGGTTGCCGGTGCGGAAAGGTGCGGTGACCATCGAGCGGGCGATGGTGGCGGCGGCTTCGGCGCCATGGGCCAGGCGTACCAGGTGCAGGCAGAGGTCGATGCCGGCTGCCGTGCCGGCGGCGGTCCAGATGTTGTCGTCCTCGATGAAGAGGGCGTCCGGGACGACCGTGACCCGGGGGTGGTGGGTCCGCAGGAGGTCGAGCAGGCGCCAGTGCGTGATGGCGCGGCGGCCGTCGAGCAGCCCGGCCTGGGCGAGGGTGAAGGCGCCTCCGCACAGGGCGGCGACGGTGGTGCCGCGGTCGTGGGCGCGGCGGAGGGCGGCGAGGACCGGGGCGGGGGCCGGGGTGAGGTGGTCGTCGAGGCCGGGGACGACGACGAGGTCGGCTTCCGCCAGCCAGTCGAGGGGACGGTCGGGGTGGAGGGCGAGGCCGCCGCGCATCGGGACGGCGGTGGTGCCGTCGGCGGCGACGCGGCGCAGGTCGAAGGCGGGGGCACCGCGGTCGGTGCGGTCGGTGTCCCAGACCTCGGTGATGACGGCAACGTCGAAGGCCCGGATGCCGGGGAAGGCGACGAGGGCTACGCGGTAGGGCGCCGCCGGCGCACTTGCTGCTGCTCCTGCCATGGCTGGCAGTAAACCATCGATCGCCGACATTCAGACCTCTGGGGTGTGGCGGGCCCGGGCGGCACGATCGGGGCATGGACATCGCTGAGAACGCAGCACTGGTGGTCGTGGACGTGCAGAAGGGCTTCGAGGAGGTCGACTTCTGGGGTACGCGCAACAATCCGGCGGCGGACGACAACATCGCCGCGCTCATCGACGCGTGGCAGTCGGCCGGGCGGCCGGTCGTCTTCGTGCGGCACGACTCGGTGAAGGCCGGGTCGCCGTTGCGGGAGGGGTACGAGGGCAACGGCTTCAAGGAGTACGTGGAGCGGCGGCGCGGGAAGGGGAGCGGGGCCGAGCTGCTGGTCACGAAGAGCGTGAACTCGGCGTTCCTCGGCGCGCCGGACCTGGGCGACTGGCTGCGGGCGGCGGGGATCCGGCAGCTCGTGCTGGTCGGCATCCAGACGAACATGTGCGTCGAGACGACGGCGCGGATGGGCGGGAACCTCGGGTACGAGGTGGTGGTCCCGTTGGACGCGACGTACACCTTCGACCTGGAGGGGCCGTTCGGCTGGCGGCAGAGCGCGGACGAGCTGGCGCGGGCGTCGGCGGTGTCGCTGCACGGGGGCGGGTTCGCCCGGGTGGTGACGACGGAGGAGGTCCTGGCCGGGTGCTCACCCCGGGTGCGGTGAGCACCCGGCGGTCCGTCGCGGTGTCAGTCAGTCCTTGGTGCCGGAGGCCAGCTCGCGGCTGCGGTCGCGGGCGGCCTCCAGGGCGGCGATGAGGGCGGCGCGGACGCCGTGGTTCTCCAGTTCGCGGATGGCGTTGATGGTGGTGCCGGCCGGGGACGTGACGTTCTCGCGGAGCTTGACCGGGTGTTCGCCGCTGTCGCGGAGCATCTTCGCCGCGCCGATCGCCGACTGCACGATCAGGTCGTGGGCCTTGTCGCGGGGCAGGCCGAGGAGGATGCCGGCGTCGGTCATGGCCTCGACCAGGTAGAAGAAGTACGCCGGTCCCGACCCGGAGAGGGCGGTGCAGGCGTCCTGCTGGGACTCGGGGACGCGGAGGGTCTTGCCGACGGCGCCGAAGATCTCCTCGGTGTGGGTCAGGTGGGCCGCGGTCGCGTGGGTGCCGGCCGAGATGACGGACATGGCCTCGTCGACGAGGGCCGGGGTGTTGGTCATGACGCGGACGACCGGGGTGCCGGGGGCGAGGCGTTCCTCGAAGAAGGCGGTGGGGATGCCGGCCGCGCCGCTGATGACCAGGCGGTCGGCCGGGACGTGCGGGGCGAGTTCGTCGAGGAGGGTGCCCATGTCCTGGGGCTTGACCGTGAGGATCAGCGTGTCGGCGGTCTTGGCGGCCTCGGCGTTGGTGACGGGGGTGACTCCGTGGCGGGCGCGGAGTTCGTCGGCCCGTTCCCGGCGGCGGGCGGTGACCAGGAGGTCGGCGGGCGCCCAGCCGGCTCCGATCATGCCGCTGAGCAGGGCTTCGCCGATCTTGCCGGTGCCGAGGACTGCGACTTTCTGGGTCATGGGTGCGGTGCCCTCCGGAGTGTGCGCGTGGTCCGGGGTCATCCTCGCACTGCGGGTGCGGGTGGGGGTTGCGCGTCCAGTCCGCGGGATGCGGGATGGGTCCCTGGGGGCTGCCGCCCCCAGACCCCTGCCTTCCCCAGACCCCCGCTCTGACTATGCCGTTCGGCGTTTCAGGGTTGCCGCTCCCAGAGCGAGGACCAGGAGGGCGCAACCGGCGACGATCAGGGCGTCGCGGACGAAGGTGGCGGTCATGTCGGTGTGGCGCAGGACCTCGTTCATGCCGTCGACGGCGTAGGACATGGGCAGGACGTCGGAGACGGCCTCCAGAGCCGGGTGCATGTTGTCGCGCGGGGTGAAGAGGCCGCAGAGGAGGAGCTGGGGGAAGATCACTGCCGGCATGAACTGGACCGCCTGGAATTCCGAGGCCGCGAAGGCCGAGACGAAGAGGCCGAGTGCGGTGCCCAGAAGGGCGTCGAGCAGGGCGACCAGGAGGAGCAGCCAGGGGCTCCCCGTCACGTCCAGGCCCAGGAACCAGACCGCCAGGCCGGTGGCGAGGGCCGACTGGACGATGGCGAGGGCGCCGAAGGCGAGGGCGTATCCCGCGATGAGGTCGCCTTTGCCGAGGGGCATGGCGAGGAGGCGTTCGAGGGTGCCCGAGGTGCGCTCGCGCAGCGTCGCGATGGACGTGACCAGGAACATCGTGATCAGCGGGAAGATGCCGAGGAGGGAGGCGCCGATGTTGTCGAAGGTGCGCGGGCTGCCGTCGAAGACGTAGCGCAGCAGGAAGAGCATCACGCAGGGGATCAGCATCAGGAGCGCGATGGTGCGGGGGTCGTGGCTCAGCTGACGCAGGACGCGGGTCGCCGTGGCCGTGGTACGGGAGAGGCTCAGGGGACGGGTGGGGGCCGGGGTGAGGGCGGGTGCGGGGGCCGCGGGGGCCGTGGGGGTGGTCATCGGGTGCTCTCCTTCGTGCGGGCCGCCGCCTTGGCCTTCGCCTCGTCGACCAGGTGGAGGAAGGCTTCCTCCACCGTCTCGGAGCCGGTACGGGTGCGCAGGGCGTCGGGGGTGTCGTCGGCGAGGACCTCGCCCTCGCGCATCAGGAGCAGCCGGTGGCAGCGCTCGGCCTCGTCCATCACGTGGGAGGAGACGAGGAGGGTGGCGCCGCGGTCGGCGGCGATGGAGTGGAAGAGGGTCCACAGGTCGCGGCGGAGTACCGGGTCGAGGCCGACCGTCGGTTCGTCGAGGACGAGGAGTTCGGGGGCGCCCAGGAGAGCCACGCCGAGGGAGACCCGGCTGCGCTGGCCGCCGGAGAGGTTCCCGGCCAGGGCGTCGGCGTGGGTGGTGAGGTCGACGTCGGCGATGACCCGGGTGACGTCCTCGCGGCGGCGGTCGGAGGCCGCCCGGCCGGGGTCGAGGATCTCGGCGAAGTAGTCCAGGTTCTGGCGGACGCTGAGGTCGTCGAAGACGGACGGGGCCTGGGTGACGTAGCCGATGCGGGTGCGCAGGGCCGGGTGGCCTGCCGGGCGGCCGAGGACGTCCAGGGTGCCGGTGACCTTGGCCTGGGTGCCGACGATCGCCCGCATCAGCGTCGACTTGCCGCAGCCGGAGGGGCCGAGGAGACCGGTGATCCGGCCGCGCGGAACGGTGAAGCCGAGGCCTCGCAGGACGGTGCGGGGGCCGCGGACGACGGTGAGGTCTGCGGCGTGGACGGCGGGCGGGGCGGGGTCGCCGCCTTGCCCTTCGGGCGGCCGGGAGGAGTGTTCCGTCGAGTAATTCATCATGTGATGAATACTCCTCCCGGGCGCCCGCGGCGTCAAGCACCCGGCAGGCCGCAGAGCCGTCAGGCCGTCAGGCCGTCGGCTCGGGGGCACCGGGCGTCGTCGGGGTGCTGCCGAGGAGGAGATGGACGTCGTACGTCTCCTCGACGAGACCGTCCGGGAACACGGCGAGCAGGTGGCGGCGCTCCTCGGCGAAGAAGGCCGCGGTGCGTTCCTCGGTGTCGGTCAGGAAGACCGAGTGGCTGCCGAGGTTGGCCAGGTGGGTGTCGAGGGGGACGCGACGGCTCCAGCGGATCTCGCGGTGGACGAAGTCGAGGCTGCCGGTCGGGTCGGCGAAGCGGGCCTCGAACTTCCGTTTCTCGGCGGAGAGGTTCTGGCCGGCGAAGTGCTCGTCGATGCGCCGGGCCGACTCCGCGTTCCACGGCACGTCGAGGGCGTCGGTGTTCCACCACAACGCCAGCGCGCCGCCCGGACGCAGTACGCGCAGCGCCTCCGGGACGGCCCGGCGGGGGTCGGTCCAGTGCCAGGACTGGGCGTAGGTGAGCAGGTCGGCGCAGTGGGCGGCTAGGGGGAGGGCGTTTCCGTTGCCGCGCACCACGGGGACGCCGGGGAGGGTCCGGCGGAACTCGGTGGCCATGCCGGCGCCGGGTTCGACGGCGATCACGTCCGCGCCGCGCTCGTGCAGGCGGGCGGTGGCGAGGCCCGTGCCCGCACCGACGTCCACGACGCGGGAGTCCTTGAGGGGACGGCCGGTCAGCTCCTCCAGCGCGTCGAAGAGGGCGGGCGGGTAGGAGGGGCGGTTGGCGCCGTACTGGGCCGCCGCCGCGTTGAAGGAGTGCGCCCGGACGCCGCGGTCGGCGGCCTGCACGGGCGTGGTGGGGGTGACCGGGGCGTCCGAGGTGGGTGGTGTCGTCATACGGCCATGGTGGCCGGGCGGTCCGGCGCGGGCGCAGGGGGTTCGCCGGAGCGGGCAGGGCGGGGCGGGACGGAGGGAAGGCTCCCCGGAGTCCCGAAGCGGGGAGTTGCGAGTCAGGGAGTCCCGGGTCAGGGAGTCGCGGGTCCCGGTGTCCCCTTCCGGGGTGCCCTCTCCGTGCCCGCGGTTCCCACTTCCGGCCGCCCCGAGCCCGTGCGCCCGCGTGCCTCCGGGCGCGCGTATCCGGACCCGGGTGTGCGGGTTCCGTTACTTGCGGCGGCGCTTCTTCATCGGGTTGCCCGAGCGGCGGATGGTGCGCTTCTCGTACTCCTCGCGGGCCTTGTCGTACTCCGCGCGGTGCAGCTTCTCGCCCGGCGCCTCGGTGAAGGTGCGGAAGAAGTAGGCGAGGAGGGAGCCGACGAAGCCGATGGCGAGCAGGCCGCGCATGGAGGCCTGGCGGTCGGGGTCGGGGCGGCTGGTGAAGCCGGACCAGGTGTGGCGGAAGGCCAGGGCGCTGCAGATCGCGAACATCACGATCATCAGCAGCGACACGAAGCTGCCGATGTCGGCGATCTGGAGGCCCTGGTAGGCGACGCGGAGCACCAAGCAGGCGGCGGCCGCCAGGGCGAGGGAGCCCACGGAGAGGCCCGCCCGGCGGGCGGCGTAGCCGTCGTCGTGGTTCACCCAGGTCGTGCCGTAGAACCGGAGGGGTTCGGGGCGGGGGCCCGCCTGGGTGTCCGGGATGCCGTTCTTGCCGTTCTCTGCGCTCACGCGTCGATTATGGCCCGCGCCTCCCGGGGCGTGCGGCGCGGTCAGCCGCCCTGGCCGGCGCTGCCGAGCGGGCCGACCCGCACCGAGGTGCCGGAGCCGTCCGTGACGGGCAGCGAGGCACCGCCCGGCCAGTCGAGGGTGACCGACTTGGTCTCGTCGGGCGGGGTCACCACCAGGCCGGTGATGCGGACGCCGGAGCCGCCCGTGTCGTTGATCGGGTAGGTGATGCCGAAGGTCACCGTCTCCCCGTCCTTGAGGACGATCCTGGGGGCCGGGTCGCCCGTGCGCTCGGCGGACACGGTGCCGTAGTTCGTCTTCAGGTCGACGCCCGCGTAGCCCGCCATGGAGCAGTCGCGGCCGCCGCCGTTCTTCAGGTCGACCGCGACGGTCCCCTCGGTGTCGCCGCCGACGGTGGCGTCGATCGCCGTGATCTCCAGCTCGTCGGTGCTGCACTTGGCGGCCGTCTTGCCGTCCTCGCCCGCCCCGCCGGTGCCGCCGGAGCCGCCCGTCCCGTCGGTGCCGCCGGTCCCGTTGGGGGACTCCCCCGCGGAGTCCGAACCCGCGGAGTCCGAGCCCGCCGAGCCCGAGCCGCCGCCCGAGGAGGCCTCGGTGGAGGCGGCCGGCGGAGCGGTGCTCTGGCCCGCGGCGTCGTCGTCGTTCTGGCAGGCCGTGAGCGAGAGACCGGCGGCGAGGGCCATGGCGGCGATGGTCAGCTTGCGAACGCGCATCGTTGTCTACCTCAGGATCGGTTGGCGTGCCGGTCCGCCCGTACCCATCGGTGCGAGCGGGCGCTTCTGACCACCAAGAGCCGCTCGGTCCGGCACACCGTTCCCCCCGGCAACCTCCTAGTACGTCCTCAAGACATCCCTGTTACAAGGTCAGCAGCGCGGGGCCACCCAGCCGTCGCTGCCGGTGAGGATGTACGCGTCGGAGACGTACTGACCGCTGCCGATGTTGTCCCAGATGTTCGAGGTGCCGTAGGGGCCGGAGACCCACTGCCCCGTGCGCTGGCAGTTGATCGTGACGCTGGAGCCCTCGGCCAGGACCCGCACCACGGAGTAGTTGGTGCCCGGGCCGCTGCGCACGTTCAGGCGGTAGCCCGGCGCGACCGGGTAGGAGCGCAGGGCCGCCGCCGCGACGACTCCCTCGTCCCCCGTCTTCTCGCCCTCTTCCCCGCCGCCGATGTTCTGGACCTGGTCGACAGACATGAAGAAACTCCCCCCGTTGAACACCCCGCGACTTTCGCGGGGCACCGTTGATACCCCAAGAACAAGCCATGAAACGCCAGTTCGCAAGTCGCACACGCGGGTCGGCAGGCCGCCTCTGTCCCGTACGTCCCATCGACTAGGCTCCGAGCATCGCTCGCGCGAACGAACAGCACGGGGGTGGTTCCATGGCGCCGCAGCGGGATGCCGGAGCGGATGCGGAAGCGGAACTTCCGGAGTACGCCGGCCACTACCGGCTGGAGACCCGCCTCGGCTCGGGCGGCATGGGCGTCGTGCACCTGGCCCGCAGCACCTCCGGGATGCGCGTCGCGGTCAAGGTCGTGCACGCGACGTATGCCAGGGACCCCGAGTTCAGAGGGCGTTTCCGGCAGGAGGTGGCGGCGGCCCGGCGGGTCAGCGGGGCCTTCACGGCGCCGGTCGTGGACGCCGATCCGGAGGCCGGACGACCCTGGATGGCGACGCTGTTCATCCCCGGTCCGACGCTCGCGGAGCAGGTGAAGCGGAACGGGCCGATGGACGAGCCCCAGCTGCGGCGGCTGATGGCCGGACTCGCCGAGGCGCTGCGCGACATCCACCGCGTCGGTGTCGTGCACCGGGACCTCAAACCGAGCAACGTCCTGCTCGCCGAGGACGGACCGAAGGTCATCGACTTCGGCATCTCCCGGCCAAAGGACAGCGAACTGCGCACCGAGACCGGGAAGTTGATCGGTACGCCGCCGTACATGGCGCCCGAGCAGTTCCGGCGGCCCCGGGAGGTGGGGCCCGCGGCCGACGTCTTCACCCTCGGTTCGCTGATGGTGCACGCGGCGACCGGGCGGGGACCCTTCGACTCCGACAGCCCCTACGTCGTCGCCTACCAGGTCGTGCACGACGAGCCCGACCTGACCGGCGTGCCGGACTCGCTGGCGCCGCTGGTGCTGCGGTGCCTCGCCAAGGAGCCGGAGGACCGGCCGACGCCGGACGAGTTGATGCGGGAGCTGCGGTCGGTCGCGGCGGCCTACGACACACAGGTGTTCATACCGGGACCGCGGGCTTCCTCCGAGCCGTCCGGGCTGTCCGGGCCGTCTGAGCCGTCTGAGCCGTCTGAGCCGTCCGTACGGTCTGAGCCGCCCGGGCGGTCCGGGCGGGTCGTGCGGCGGCTGGGGAAGCGGTCGGCGCTCGTCGCCGGGGCGGTGGGTCTCGCCGTGATCGGGAGCCTCGTCGCCGTGCAGGCGTTCGGCGGTTCCGAGCCCGCGGGCACGCCCACCGCGCAGAGTGCGCCGGGCGGGTTCGGGGCGTGGGAGGCGGTGCCCGCGGCGAAGGGCGGCGGGATGCCGCAGTGCTCGTACGCGGGGCGGCGGCTGCTGTGCGCCCGGCCCGGCGTGGTCTTCGCCCTCGATCCGGCCGACGGGAGCACGCTGTGGCGGCACTCCGTCGAGGAGACCGTGCGCAGCGAACCGCCGGTCGTGTCGGGCGGGCTCGTACAGCCCGAGGTCGGCCTGCTGGGCCCGCTGGAGGCGCTCGACCCCGCGACGGGCGAGCCGGCGTGGCAGGAGGACATGCCCGCGTACGACGGACTGCGCACCGTCGGCGACATGCTGCTGCTCACCCGTGCCGACGGGACGGTCACCGGCGTGGACAGCGCCTCGGGGCGGACGAAGTGGACGCACCGGATCCCGGGGCAGGCGGTGCCGTACTTCACCTCGTTCGCCGGGGAGCGGCATCCGGCGGCGTACGCGGCGAGCCGGAGCGCGGACGAGCGCCGGACCCATGTCACCGCGGTGGACCCGGCCGACGGGGACGTGCGCTGGGACGCGGAGCTGGCGGGGGCGCTGACGCCAGTGGGGGCGGCGGACGGTTCCGTGTTCCTCGTCGCCGAGGGGGCGGCCTACGGCGACGTCAAGGCCGTGGTCCGCTACACGCCCGCCACCGGGGCGACCCGGCGGGTGACGCTGCCGATCCCGGTCGAGCAGGCGTCCGCGTCGGCGGGTGTGCGCGAGGACACCGTGTACCTCATGGGCGCGGGCGGGTCGCTGGTCGCCGTCGACATGGCGGCGGGGAAGCAGGCCTGGCGGCTGGAGACGGGCGTCAGCCGGGGCTCGGCGCCGGTCTCCGACGGGCGGCACGTGTACGTCACCGCGCCCGACGGGCGGCTCCTCGGGGTCGACGCCCGCAAGGGCAAGCTCCTCGGGCAGACCCGGCCCCGGCTCGGCGCCGACTCCGACACGGTGCCCGCGTCACTGCCCGCGCCGCTGCTCGCGGGCGGGCACGTGTACGCCGGGGCGCCCGACGGGACGGTGTTCGGGGTGGCGGGGCGGGACCCGGGGGCCTGGTAGGCCGCCGCCCCGGGTCCCCGGTGGGCGTCAGCCCAGCTTGCTGATGTCGCGGACCGCGCCCTTGTCGGCGCTGGTGGCCATCGCGGCGTACGCCTTGAGGGCCGCGGAGACCTTGCGGTCGCGGTTCTTCGGGGCGTACACGCCGTTCAGGGCCTGCTCGCGGCGGGTCAGCTCGGCGTCGTCCACGAGCAGCTCGATGGAGCGGTTCGGGATGTCGATGCGGATGCGGTCGCCGTCCTCGACCAGGGCGATGGTGCCGCCGGCCGCCGCCTCCGGGGAGGCGTGGCCGATGGACAGGCCCGAGGTGCCGCCGGAGAAGCGGCCGTCGGTGACCAGCGCGCAGGCCTTTCCGAGGCCCCGGCCCTTGAGGTACGAGGTCGGGTAGAGCATCTCCTGCATGCCGGGGCCGCCCTTGGGGCCCTCGTAGCGGATGACGACGACGTCGCCCTCCTTGACCTGCTGGGTGAGGATCTTCTGGACGGCCTCCTCCTGCGACTCGCAGACGACGGCCGGGCCCTCGAAGGTCCAGATGGACTCGTCGACCCCGGCCGTCTTGACCACGCAGCCGTCGACGGCCAGGTTGCCCCGCAGGACCGCGAGGCCGCCGTCCTTGGAGTAGGCGTGCTCGACGGAGCGGATGCAGCCGCCCTCGGCGTCCTCGTCCAGGGAGTCCCAGCGCTCGGACTGGGAGAAGGCCTCGGCGGAGCGGACGCAGCCGGGGGCCGCGTGCCACAGCTCGACCGCCTCCTTGGAGGGGGAGCCGCCGCGCACGTCCCAGGTCTTCAGCCAGTCGGCCAGGGACGGGCTGTGGACGGAGTGGACGTCCTCGTTGAGCAGGCCGCCGCGGTGCAGTTCGCCGAGGAGGGCGGGGATGCCGCCCGCGCGGTGCACGTCCTCCATGTAGTACGTGCGGTCCTTGGCGACGTTCGGCGCGACCTTGGCCAGGCAGGGGACGCTGCGCGAGAGGGCGTCCATCTCGGCCAGGCCGTAGGAGACCTCCGCCTCCTGGGCGGCGGCCAGCAGGTGCAGGATCGTGTTGGTGGAGCCGCCCATCGCGATGTCGAGCGCCATGGCGTTGCCGAAGGCGGCGGGGGTGGCGATGTTGCGGGGCAGGACCGAGTCGTCGTCCTGCTCGTAGTAGCGGCGGGTCAGGTCGAGGACCGTGCGGGCGGCGTTCTCGTAGAGCGCCCTGCGGGCGGTGTGGGTGGCCAGGACCGAGCCGTTGCCGGGCAGGGAGAGGCCGATGGCCTCGGTCAGGCAGTTCATCGAGTTGGCGGTGAACATGCCGGAACAGGAGCCGCAGGTCGGACAGGCGTTCTCCTCGATGCGGAGGATGTCCGCGTCGGAGATCTTGTCGTTGACCGCCTCCGACATCGCGTCGACCAGGTCGAGGGTGCGCACCGTGCCGTCGACCAGGGTGGCGCGGCCGGACTCCATCGGGCCGCCGGAGACGAAGACCGTCGGGATGTTCAGGCGGAGCGCCGCGTTGAGCATGCCCGGGGTGATCTTGTCGCAGTTGGAGATGCAGATCAGGGCGTCGGCGCAGTGCGCCTCGACCATGTACTCCACGCTGTCCGCGATCAGGTCGCGGGAGGGGAGGGAGTAGAGCATGCCGCCGTGGCCCATCGCGATGCCGTCGTCCACGGCGATCGTGTTGAACTCGCGCGGGATGCCGCCGGCCGCGGTGACCGCCTCGCTGACGATGCGGCCGACGGGGGCCAGGTGCGTGTGGCCCGGCACGAACTCCGTGAAGCTGTTGGCGACGGCGATGACCGGCTTCCGCCCGATGTCCGCGCCGGGTACACCGGAGGCACGCATAAGGGCGCGGGCGCCCGCCATGTTGCGGCCGTGGGTGACTGTGCGGGACCTCAGTTCGGGCATCGTCGCTCGCTCCTTCGGAGAGTTATGACTGCCGTCGAGCGTACGCCGGTCATCCAGGGGTCGGGACGGGGTGTCCGGAATGCGGGACGCGAGTCTCGTCGTACGCCGTCGTCGGGTGGCCTCCGGGCGGCCTCAGGGGCCGGTGAGGTGGCCCTGTACGACCGGTGCCAGGTGGGCGACGATCTGCTCCGGGTCGGCTGAGGCCAAGGGCTCCACCTTGATCACGTAGCGGAGCATCGCGCACCCCACCAGCTGCGCCGCCGCCAGCTCGACGCGCAGCTCCGCGTCCGGCCGCTGCAGCCGGGCCGCCACGCGCCGCATCAGCTGCGCGGCGATCAGGCGGCGGAAAACGGCGGCGGCGGTTTCGTTGTTGACGGCGGAACGGACGATGGCCAGCACCGGCTTGCGGGTCGTGGGGTTCTCCCACACCCCCATGATGAACCGGGTGAGCTGCTCCCCGATCCCGTCCAGGGGGCCGTCGCCGATCGCGTCGGGGGCCTTCAGGGCGGGTGCGAAGGCGACCTCGATGGCCGCCTCGAAGACCTGCTCCTTGGTTCCGAAGTAGTGGTGCACCAGCGCCGGGTCCACGCCCGCGGCCTTGGCGATGCCGCGCACGGACGTCTTCTCGTAGCCACGCTCGGAGAACTCCTCGCGGGCCGTGATGAGGATGCGCTCGCGGGTGTCCCCGGACTCCGCACGGGGCGGACGGCCGCGGCGGCGAGTGGCCCCCTTCCCGTTGGCGTCGCTCACCGGAGGTCCGTCCGTGCCCCGTGGGCGGCACCCGGTGCCGGGGACACGGTCTGCGCCAGGTGCAGGCGGGTGAAGGCCAGCGCCTCGGCGAGGTCGGCCTCGCGTTCGGCGCCGGACATCGCGCGCCTGGTGTTGACCTCGATGACGACGTGGCCGTCGAAGCCGGTGTGCGCGAGGCGCTCCAGCACCTCGGCGCAGGGCTGGTTGCCGCGGCCGGGGACGAGGTGCTCGTCCTTGGCGGAGCCCTTGCCGTCGGCCAGGTGGACGTGACCGAGGCGGTCGCTCATGCGGTCGATCATGTCGAGGGTGTCGGTGCGGGAGGTCGCGGCGTGGCTGAGGTCGATCGTGAAGTGCCGGTAGTCGTCCTTCGTCACGTCCCAGTCCGGGGCGTAGGCCTGCATCTCGCGGTCGCGGTAGCGCCAGGGGTACATGTTCTCGACGGCGAAGCGGACGTCCGTCTCGTCGGCCATCCGCCAGATGCCGTCGACGAAGTCCCGCGCGTACTGGCGCTGCCAGCGGAACGGGGGGTGCACGACGACGGTGGACGCGCCGAGCTTCTCGGCGGCGGCGCGGGCGCGCTGGAGCTTGACCCAGGGGTCGGTGGACCAGACGCGCTGGGTGATGAGCAGACACGGTGCGTGCACGGCGAGTATCGGCATGCGGTGGTAGTCGCTGAGCCTGCGCAGCGCCTCGATGTCCTGGCTGACCGGGTCCGTCCAGACCATCACCTCCACGCCGTCGTAACCGAGGCGGGCGGCGATCTCGAAGGCCGTCGCCGTCGACTCCGGGTAGACGGAAGCCGTCGACAGGGCGACCTTCGTGTCCTGGATGCGGACGGCGTCGCTTGGTTTTGCCACGGGGGTCAGGTTACGGGGTGGGGTTGGGTGGGTGCGGGGTGCCCGTTCGGCGTTGTGGTGAGTGCCATAGGTGGCATAGGTGCCATAGGTGTGGGCGGCGGGGGGCGGGTCGCGTGGTGGGGGCTCGCGCCTCATCCCTGGCCCATGTGATCCAGCCTGCGCAGGATCACGCCCTCCCGGAGCGCCCACGGGCAGATCTCCAGGCTCTCCACGCGGAAGAGGTCCATCGCGGCCTCGGCCACCAGGGCGCCGGCCAGGAGCTGGTGCGCCCGGCCCTCGGAGACGCCGGGGAGCTCGGCGCGCTCGGTGCTGGTCATGGCGGCCAGGCGGGGCACCCAGGCCTCCAGCGAGGCACGCTTCAGCTCGCGCTGGACGTAGAGGCCCTCGGCGGAGCGGGCGGCGCCGGTGATGCGGGCCAGCTGCCGGAAGGTCTTCGAGGTGGCGACCACGTGGTCGGGGTCGCCGAGGCGGCTGAACTCGCCGACCGTCCGGGCGATCTCCGTACGGACGTGGCGGCGCAGCGCCCTGACGTCGTCCGGGTGGGGCGGGTCGTCGGGCAGCCGGGCCGCGGTGAGCCGGCCGGCGCCGAGCGGCAGCGACACGGCGGCGTCCGGTTCCTCGTCCATGCCGTACGCGATCTCCAGGGAGCCGCCGCCGATGTCGAGGACCAGCAGCCTGCCCGCGGACCAGCCGTACCAGCGGCGGGCGGCGAGGAAGGTGAGCCGGGCCTCCTCGGCTCCGGTGAGGACGCTCAGCTCGACGCCGGTCTCGGCGTGCACGCGCGCGAGGACGTCGTCGGCGTTGCTCGCCTCGCGCACGGCCGAGGTGGCGAACGGCAGGAGGTCCTCGACGCCCTTGTCCTCGGCCGCCTGGAGCGCCTCCCGGACGACCGCGGCCAGCTGGTCGACGCCGTCGGGGCCGATCGCCCCGTCCTCGTCGAGGAGCTGGGCGAGGCGCAGTTCCACCTTGTGCGAGTGGGCGGGCAGCGGGCGGGCGCCGGGGTGCGCGTCCACCACCAGCAGATGCACCGTGTTCGAACCCACGTCGAGGACACCGAGTCTCATGTACGGAACGCTACTGCCGACGGCGCCCGCCGTGGTCCCGTCCTTCCGGTCCGGCGTCTTACCCTGGAGCCGTGCCAAAGACGAAAAAGGCGAAGGACGAAAAGTCGGCCAAGAAGGACAAGAAGCACATCGCGGGCGATGAGAAGGGGCTCGACTTCGCGCGCGCGTGGGTGGAGTTCCCGGATCCGGCGGACGACGAGCAGGTCTTCCGGTGCGATCTGACATGGCTGACCTCCCGCTGGAACTGCATCTTCGGCAGCGGCTGCCAGGGCATCCAGGCGGGCCGCGCGGACGACGGGTGCTGCTCGCTGGGCGCGCACTTCTCCGACGAGGACGACGAGAAGCGGGTCGCCGGGCATGTGGCGCGGCTCACGCCGGACATCTGGCAGCACCACGCCGAGGGCACGCGGAACGGCTGGACCTCCGAGGACGACGAGGGTTCCCGGCAGACCCGGCCCTTCCAGGGCTCATGCATCTTCCAGAACCGGCCCGGGTTCGCGGGCGGTGCGGGATGCTCGCTGCACATCCTGGCGCTCAAGGAGGGCCGGGAGCCGCTGGAGACCAAGCCGGACGTGTGCTGGCAGCTGCCGGTCCGGCGGACGTACGAGTGGATCGACCGGCCCGACGACACGCGCGTGCTACAGGTGTCGATCGGTGAGTACGACCGGCGGGGGTGGGGTCCCGGCGGGCACGACCTGCACTGGTGGTGCACGTCGGCGACCTCGGCGCACGGCGCGGGCGACCCGGTGTACGTCTCCTACCGGCCGGAGCTGGTCGAGCTGATGGGCAAGGCGGGGTACGACCGGCTGGTCGAGCTGTGCGAGGAGCGGCTGGCCTCGCAGCTGCCGTTGCTGGCGCCGCATCCGGCGGACCCCACCGCCGGTCGGTGACACCGGCCGCCCCTTCCGAGCCGGGCTACGAGTCCGACGGGCTCGGGGCGCCGCTGTCACTGCTGCTCGGTGGTGGGGACGAGCCGTCCGTGCCGCCGGTCGGGGACGGTTCGTTCGTCGTCGGGTCCGGGTCGGGCGGCGTCGGCGACGGGTCGTCGGTGGGCGTGGGGGCGGGTGGCTGCGACGTGGACGGGTCCGGGTCCGGGCCCGAGTCGTCGCCCGGGTGGGACGGGGACGACGTGTCGTCCGGCTGGCCGGGGCGCGGGCCCGGGCGGGACGGGGCGGGCGCGGTGCCGTAGCCGTCGATCGCCACTGCGGCGCCGGCGGGTGAGACGGCCACCCGTGCGCTCCACCGGCCGGACGGCTCGCGCAGGTGGTCGACGTACACCCGGACCGTCACGGACTCGCCGGGGCGCAGGGTCCCCGAGGACTGGCTCAGGTAGAGCCAGGAGGCGCCGACGGACGCGGACCAGTGCACCGGGGCGTCGCCGGTCGCGGTCAGGGTGACCAGCGTGGTGTCGCCGTCGTGGCCGGCCGTCACCTCCAGGTGGCCGGCGCCCTTCCCACCGGTGCCGGAGACGCCGACGACCTCCACGGAGACGTCGGCCCCGCCCTTCTCGCCGAAGCCGGTGCCCGGGGTGGTGCTCGTGTTCCCGGCGTTCTCGTAGCCGTAGGCGCCGCCCGCCGACTCGCCTTCCAGGGCGTCCGGGGCGTCCGGGTCCTGCGTCTCGCTGGCGCTGGCCGAGCGGCCCTCCTCGCCCTCGACCACGGGGGTCCCCCGGTAGGCCGCCCACAGGGCGAGCACCGGGGCGGCCACGACGGTGGCGACGACGGTGGTGGTGACGGCACGCGCGCGCAGACGGTCCCGCCGGGCCGCGCGATCCTTGGGGTCCATGGGGAAGCCGCGCCGGTCGAAGCGGGGGGCGGCGCTCCGTGCGCGGGGGGTGTGGGCCAGGGCGACGTGCAGCGCGGTGCGGGGGGCCTCCAGGACGGGCAGTTCGGCTGGGGTGACGCTGGTGCCGGGCCAGCGGCCGGGGATCGCGCGCTCGGCGGTCCGGCGGCAGCGCGGGCAGTCGTCGACGTGCCGGACCAGCTCGCGGCGCAGGGCGCTGCTGAGGACGTAGCGGTTGTCGCCGGTGAGGCGGGCGACGCCGGCGCAGGTGCCGGTCTCCACGACGGCCAGGGCGGCTCGGGTGCGTTCCACCTCGCAGGCGGCCGAGGCGAGCAGTTCCCTGGTGGCGGGGAGGTCCGTGCCGAGGACGGCGGCGACCTCGTGGGGGGCGAGGTGGTGGCGCACGGCGAGTTCGAGGGCCTCGCGCTGCTCGGGGGTGGTGCCGGCGGCCTCCGGCCAGGCGAGGAGGGCGAGTTCGCTGCGGTGTCGCTGGGGGGACTCGTCGTGTGCGGGGGTGGTGGGCGTGGGGCGGCCTGCCGCGTGGCTGCTCGGACGTTTCTGCTTGGCCTCGGCCAGCTTGCGCAGGCAGGCCCAGCGGGCCAGCGCGTACAGCCACGCCCTGCGGTCGGCCGCGGGGCCCGGGCCGCGGTGGCCGCGGCGCTCGGCGATGGCGAGGACGTCGGCCAGGGCGGCGGTCGCGGCGTCGTGGTCGCAGAGCACGGACAGGCAGTACGTGAACAGGCCGTCCAGATACGCGTCGTACGCGGCGTAACGCGCGGGTGGGCGCTGCGCCGGCGGCTGCGCCAGGGGCCTCGCCGCGGTGCGGTCACGCGCTTCCCGGTGCGCCCGGTGTGCGCCGGTCGTGCGGGTCGTGGTTTCCGGACTGCTCCTCATCACTCGGCGACCGTAGGGGGCTATGGGTGGCGCGAACTGGCGCGTTGGGCACTTTTAATCCGTACGGGTGAAACGATCCCTCATAAGGGGACAGGAAGCCGTCCTTCCGTGGCCGGGGCGGGGTGGGAGTCGTCCGTTCGGGGTGCCTGCGGCGGCCTGCGCGGGTTCAGTGGGGGTGCGCGTGGCGCGGTACGTGCGGTGGGTGGGTCGGGGCCGCGCCGGGGGGTGTCCGTCCTCGGAACGGCGCGGAATCGGTCACTTGAAAAGGCTCGGGGCGTTGACGCGCCAACCGCTGCGGGCGGACACCCCCCGACCCGACCCCTTCGCGCCGTACCTACCTGGCTGCGGGCAGTCGTGCCGCTGGGGCGGCACGGGTGGGCGCAGCGGCACCCCGCAACGCCGGGCCGCGTCCCCCTCGCGCCCGCACCCGCCCCGGGTGCCAAGAGCACGCCGGGCCGCGCGACCCACGCCCCCGGGGTGCCGGGGAACGGACCGCGAGGTCGGCTGTCAGTGGGGGCGGTTACCGTTCGTGCATGGCTGCCCGTACGAAGTCCGCCAAGGAACGGCCGTCCTACCGCTGCACCGAGTGCGGCTGGCAGACGGCCAAGTGGCTCGGCCGCTGCCCCGAATGCCAGGCCTGGGGCACGGTCGAGGAGTACGGCGCGCCCGCCGTGCGTACGACCGCGCCGGGGCGGGTGACCACGTCCGCCGTGCCGATCGGCCAGGTCGACGGGCGTCAGGCGACCGCCCGCTCCACCGGCGTGCCCGAGCTGGACCGGGTGCTGGGGGGCGGGCTGGTGCCCGGGGCCGTGGTGCTGGTCGCCGGTGAGCCGGGCGTTGGGAAGTCCACGCTGCTGCTGGACGTCGCGGCCAAGTCGGCGAGCGACGAGCACCGGACGCTGTACGTCACCGGTGAGGAGTCGGCCAGTCAGGTGCGGCTGCGGGCCGACCGGATCCATGCCATCGACGACCATCTGTATCTCGCCGCCGAGACGGACCTCGCGGCGGTGCTCGGGCACCTGGACGCCGTGAAGCCGTCGCTGCTGATCCTGGACTCCGTACAGACCGTCGCCTCGCCCGAGATCGACGGCGCCCCGGGCGGCATGGCGCAGGTGCGGGAGGTGGCGGGGGCGCTGATCCGGGCCTCCAAGGAACGCGGTATGTCCACGCTGCTGGTGGGCCACGTCACCAAGGACGGGGCCATCGCGGGCCCGCGGCTGCTGGAGCACCTCGTGGACGTCGTGCTGCATTTCGAGGGCGACCGGCATGCGCGGCTGCGGCTGGTGCGGGGTGTGAAGAACCGGTACGGGACGACGGATGAGGTCGGCTGCTTCGAGTTGCACGATGAAGGGATCACGGGGCTTGCCGATCCCAGTGGGCTGTTCCTCACGCGGCGGGCCGAGCCGGTGCCCGGGACCTGTCTGACCGTCACCCTGGAAGGGCGGCGGCCGCTGGTCGCCGAGGTGCAGGCGCTGACCGTGGACTCGCAGATCCCGTCGCCGCGGCGTACGACCTCGGGGCTCGAGACCTCGCGGGTGTCGATGATGCTGGCCGTGCTGGAGCAGCGCGGGCGCATCAGCGCGCTGGGGAAGAGGGACATCTACAGTGCGACGGTGGGCGGGGTGAAGCTCTCCGAGCCGGCCGCCGACCTCGCCGTGGCGCTGGCGTTGGCGAGCGCGGCCAGTGACACCCCGCTGCCCAAGAACCTCGTCGCGATCGGCGAGGTCGGGCTCGCGGGAGAGGTGAGACGGGTCACGGGGGTGCAGCGCAGGCTCTCCGAAGCGCACCGGCTGGGCTTCACGCACGCCCTGGTCCCGGCCGATCCGGGCAGAGTCCCCGAAGGCATGAAGGTCCTGGAAGTCGCGGACATGGGGGACGCCCTGCGGGTGCTTCCGCGCTCGCGTCGGCGAGAGGCCACACGGGAGGAGGAGGACCGCCGGTAGACTTTGCCCTGGTCTCGCCCGTCCGTACGACCGAGTGTGCGACACGGGAGCGCCAGAAGAACCTGCGACCGGAGGAGTGCAGTGGCAGCCAACGACCGGGCAGCAGCTCCCGGAAAGTCCGGTGGGAGTGCCGGTGCCGATGGCCTGATGCGCGCCTCACTGAGCGCCGTGGCGCCCGGTACCTCCCTGCGCGACGGCCTGGAGCGGGTCCTGCGCGGCAATACCGGCGGTCTGATCGTGCTGGGTTCCGACAAGACCGTCGAGTCGATGTGCACGGGCGGTTTCGTGCTGGACGTCGAGTTCACCGCGACCCGGCTGCGCGAGCTGTGCAAGCTCGACGGCGGCATCGTGCTGTCCTCGGACCTGTCGAAGATCCTGCGGGCGGGGGTGCAGCTCCTTCCCGATCCGACCATTCCGACGGAGGAGACCGGCACGCGGCACCGGACTGCCGACCGGGTGAGCAAGCAGGTCGGCTTTCCCGTCGTGTCGGTGTCGCAGTCGATGCGACTGATCGCCCTGTACGTGGACGGGCAGCGGCGGGTGCTGGAGGATTCGGCCGCGATTCTGTCGCGGGCCAATCAGGCGCTGGCGACCCTGGAGCGGTACAAGCTGCGCCTCGACGAGGTCGCGGGCACGCTGTCTGCCTTGGAGATCGAGGACCTGGTGACGGTGCGGGACGTCTCCGCGGTCGCGCAGCGGCTGGAGATGGTGCGCCGGATCGCCACCGAGATCGCCGAGTACGTGGTGGAGCTGGGGACGGACGGGCGGCTGCTGGCGCTGCAGTTGGACGAGTTGATCGCCGGTGTGGAGCCGGAGCGTGAGCTGGTCGTGCGGGACTACGTGCCCGAGCCGACCGCCAAGCGGTCCCGTACCGTCGACGAGGCGCTCGCCGAGCTGGACAAGCTCAGCCATGCCGAGCTGTTGGAACTCTCCACGGTGGCGCGGGCCCTGGGGTACACCGGGTCGCCCGAGACGCTGGACTCCGCGGTGTCGCCGCGCGGGTTCCGGCTGCTGGCCAAGGTGCCGCGGCTGCCGGGCGCGATCATCGACCGGCTGGTGGAGCACTTCGGCGGCCTGCAGAAGCTGCTCGCGGCGAGTGTGGACGACCTCCAGACCGTGGACGGTGTCGGCGAGGCGCGGGCGCGCAGCGTGCGGGAGGGGCTGTCGCGGCTGGCGGAGTCGTCGATCCTGGAGCGTTACGTCTGACGCCCGCGGCGGACCCCGGGGGCGCGGCCGCGCCCCCGGTCAGTCGTTCTTCAGGACGAAGGACGTCTGGACCTTTTCGAAGCCCGGCGCCTTGGCCTCGACCAGGTAGGTGCCCGCCTTGGCCGAACCCGCCGGCGGCGTACCGCACTCGGGGGCGCTGGGCTTGCGGTCCCACTTGGTGGTGTAGGTGATGCCGCTGCCCGCGGCGACCCGGTAGCGCAGGCTGCCCGTGCCCTTGACGCAGTCGTCCGAGGCCCAGTAGGCGTCGTCGCCGTCGGCCGGGGTGATGGTGAACACCGCGTGCTTCGGGCCGAGATCGACCTCGCAGTCGCTGCCGGACGTGTTCCGCGCGGTCAGTTCGAACGCGGGGGTCTGTCCGGGCGAGTAGCTGTTGCGGACGCTGCGCAGGCTGAACTTCACCGCGCCGGGGGTGCAGTTGGGCAGGTTCGACCCGGCCGGCAGCGCGTCGCCCGCGCCGACGCCGGTCACGGCGCCGCCCCCGCCGCCTCCGGCGCTTCCCGACCCGGCCGATCCGCCGCCGCCGGACTCGCCGTCGCCGGATCCGGAACCGTCCCCGGAGCCGTCGCCGCCGGAACCCGACCCGGAACCCGAGCCGGAGCCCGACCCGTTGGAGTCGCCGCTCCCCGACTCGTCGCGTCCGCCCGGCGCCTGGCTGATCGCCGGGCCGGACCCCGAGGGGCCCGGAGTGATCGACGGTGCCGGGTTCTTGCCGTTGGCCCCGGCCTCGCGGCCCTTGCCGCCGTCCCCGCCGCCGGAGACCACGATCCACGTGATCAATAGCGCCAACAGGGCGAAAAGAGACAGCAGTACGGCCCTCCGTCGCCAGTAGATGGTGGAGGGAAGCGGCCCGACCGGATTGCGCAGAGATCCCACGGCGCAAACTGTACGAGAGATCGGCGCGTTCCCTTGTCCCACCCGCCGTTTGGGCCGCATCTTTTACGGATCATCATTCCGGAGACCGTCCCGGACCCCGGTCGGCGGGCCGGTGACGGCCGTGGCGGTCTCCGGGTGGCGGTGTTCCCGTGCGGCGGTCCTCCCGTGGCAGGATCGGAGGGACATGACTGCGCCCACGAAGCCCTCGCCAGGCGGACCCTCCGACCCCGCCGCGTCCGGTGTGCCGCTGCACGCCCCCGTCATCGACTGGTTCGACGAGCACGCCCGCGATCTGCCGTGGCGGCGCCCCGAGGCCGGCGCCTGGGGCGTGATGGTCAGCGAGTTCATGCTCCAGCAGACGCCGGTCAGCCGCGTCCAGCCCGTCTACGAGCAGTGGCTGGCCCGCTGGCCGCGCCCCGCCGACCTCGCCGCGGAGGCGCCCGGCGAGGCCGTGCGCGCCTGGGGCCGGCTCGGCTACCCGCGCCGCGCCCTGCGCCTGCACGGCGCCGCGGCGGCCATAACGGAGCGGCACGGCGGCGACGTACCCGCCGACCATGCCCAACTGCTGGCACTGCCCGGCATCGGCGAGTACACGGCCGCGGCGGTCGCCTCCTTCGCCTACGGCCAGCGGCACGCCGTGCTGGACACCAACGTCCGCCGGGTCCTCGCCCGCGCGGTCAGCGGTGTGCAGTACCCGCCGAACGCCACCACCGCCGCCGAGCGGAAGCTGGCGCGGGCGCTGCTGCCCGAGGAGCAGGCGAATGCCGCCCGCTGGGCCGCCGCCTCGATGGAGCTGGGTGCGCTGGTCTGCACGGCGAAGAACGAGTCGTGCCACCGCTGCCCGATCGCGGCCCAGTGCGCCTGGCGGCTGGCCGGCAAGCCCGCCCACGACGGTCCGCCGCGGCGCGGCCAGACGTACGCGGGCACCGACCGGCAGGTGCGCGGGCGGCTGCTCGCGGTGCTGCGGGACGCGGCCGGGCCGGTGCCGCAGGCTGCCCTCGACCAGGTGTGGCAGGAGCCGGTCCAGCGTGCCCGCGCCCTGGACGGCCTGGTGGCCGACGGCCTGGTGGAGCCGCTGGCGGACGGTCTGTACCGGCTGCCGCTGAGCTGACGCGGAGTCCGGCCGGCTATCTGACGGTTCCCCCGGTGGTTCTGTGACGGTTCCCCCGGTGGTTCTGTGACGGCTCCTCCGCCCGACAAATCGCCTGATGTCGCTATCAAGTGGGCTACCGACTTACCCGGTTCCTACTTCCGTTACACAACCGACGGACAGCCGAGGGTTTGCCGCAGGCTGCATCGCACAGCGCCGTGACAACGCTTCCCTACCTTCGTTTGTGTGCCCCCCGGGCACAGCACGACTACGGACCACAGGCAGTGGGCCGGCGGTGACCACCGTCGGAGTACGGGGATCGGAAGGCGGTTGACATGGGCGAGGTGCTCGAGTTCGAGGAGTACGTCCGCACCCGGCAGGACGCGCTGCTGCGCAGCGCCAGGCGCCTGGTCCCCGACCCCGTCGACGCCCAGGACCTGTTGCAGACCGCGCTGGCGCGGACGTACGGGCGCTGGGAGACCATCGAGGACAAGCGGCTCGCGGACGCCTACCTGCGCCGGGTGATGATCAACACCCGGACCGAGTGGTGGCGGGCGCGGAAGCTGGAGGAGGTGCCGACCGAGCAGCTCCCCGAGTCCCCCATGGACGACGCCACCGAGCAGCACGCGGACCGCGCCCTGCTGATGGACGTCCTGAAGGTGCTCGCCCCGAAGCAGCGCAGCGTCGTCGTGCTGCGACACTGGGAGCAGATGTCAACGGAGGAGACCGCCGCCGCCCTCGGTATGTCGGCGGGAACGGTCAAGAGCACGCTGCACCGGGCGCTCGCCCGGCTCCGCGAGGAGCTGGTCGCCCGCGATCTGGACGCACGGGCGCTGGAGCGTGAGGAGCGGGAGCGTTGCGCGGCCTGACCGACGGTCGGACACCCGGGGGGACCCGGAGAACCACGCAGGCGGCGAGTACGGCGGTGGCCGTGTTCGTCGCCCTCGGCGTTTCCCTGGCCGGCTGCGGGACCGGGGGCACCGGCGCCCGGGACGAGGGGCCGGCCCACGCGGACACGGCGGGCGCGGGCTCCCCGTCCCCCGCGCCCGCGGCGAAGGCGTCCCCCTCCAAGGCCCCCGACCGTGTCGACGCGGTGCGGCTCGTCAAGGCCGATCCCAAGGTGTCCCCCGAGGTCAAGCGCGAGCTGAAGCCCTGCGTCGCCGACGAGTACCCGATCGACGTGTCGTACGGGAAGCTGACGGACGGCTCGGCGGACGACGTCGTCGTCAACGTGCTGACGTGCGGTGACGCGGTGGGTGTGGGCAGTTACGTGTACCGCGAGGAGGACGGCGCGTACCAGAATGTGTTCAAGGCCGAGGAGCCTCCGGTCTACGCGGAGATCGACCGCGGGGACCTGGTGGTGACCAAGCAGGTGTACGACAAGGGCGACCCGGTGTCGAGTCCGTCCGGCGAGAACGTGATCACGTACCGCTGGGCGTCGGACCGGTTCACCGAGGAGTACCGCACCCACAACGACTACAGCAAGGCCGCGGGCAACGCGCCCACCCCGGTTCCGGAGCCGGACGGCTGAACCGCCGGCCGTCCCGGGCGGCGTGAACCGACCGGGCCGCTCGCACCGATGACCCAGTGAGCGTGGTACGCGTACCGGCGGCCCGTTCGACCGTTCGACCGACCACACCATGAGGACTGAGAGCACCGGGATGGCAGATCAGACCCACGTCCTGTTCGTCGAGGACGACGATGTCATCCGCGAGGCCACCCAGCTCGCCCTCGAGCGGGACGGCTTCGCGGTCACCGCGATGCCCGACGGACTCTCCGGCCTGGAGTCCTTCCGGGCCGACCGTCCCGACATCGCCCTGCTCGACGTCATGCTCCCCGGCCTCGACGGCGTCAGCCTGTGCCGGCGGATCCGGGACGAGTCCACAGTGCCGGTGATCATGCTGTCGGCGCGGGCGGACTCCATCGACGTCGTGCTGGGCCTGGAGGCGGGCGCCGACGACTACGTCACCAAGCCGTTCGACGGGGCCGTGCTGGTCGCCCGGATCCGGGCGGTGCTGCGGCGCTTCGGGCACGCCGGGGGCGGCGACCGTTCGGAGGGCGCCGGTGCGGCGGCGACCGGGGGCGTGCTCACCTTCGGCGACCTGGAGGTGGACACCGACGGCATGGAGGTGCGCCGGGCCGGGCGGCCGGTGGGGCTCACTCCTACCGAGATGCGGCTGCTGCTGGAGTTCTCCACCGCGCCGGGCACCGTCCTCTCGCGCGACAAGCTGTTGGAACGGGTGTGGGACTACGGCTGGGGCGGGGACACCCGGGTCGTCGACGTGCACGTGCAGCGGCTGCGCACCAAGATCGGCCAGGACCGGATCGAGACGGTCCGCGGCTTCGGCTACAAGTTGAAGGCCTGAGCGGGGATACAGGGACAAGGGATATGCGGGGGTTCTTCCGACAACGACGGAGCGTCTCGCCGCCGGGGCACCCGTACGACCGCACGGGGCCGGGCGAGCACGCGGGGTCCGGCGCGCAGGCCGGGTCCGGCGCGCAGACCGGGCCGGGCGAGCACGCGGAACCGGGCGGGCGTACGCGGGTGTTCGGTGCGCGCCGTCTGCGGGCCCGCGGTATCCGCACCGGGCTGCGCTGGAAGCTGAGCGCGGCCATCGCGCTGGTCGGCGCGCTGGTGGCGGTCGCGCTGAGCCTGGTCGTGCACAACGCCGCCCGGGTGTCGATGCTCGACAACGCCCGTGACCTCGCCGACGACCGGGTCCTGATCGCCCAGCGCAACTACGAGCTGTCCGGGCGGCAGAACTTCCCCAACGCCCAGATCGACGACCCCGCCCTGCCGCCAGAGCTGCGCCGCAAGATCGACGCGGGGCGGCGGGCCACCTACGTCTCCGAGCGGCCGGACGGTGTGACGGACATCTGGGCGGCCGTGCCGCTCAAGGACGGGCACGTGATGTCCCTGCACTCCGGTTTCACCGACCGCAGCGCGGACATCCTCAGCGACCTCGACCAGGCCCTGGTCATCGGTTCCATCGCGGTCGTCCTCGGCGGCAGCGCGCTGGGCGTGCTCATCGGCGGTCAGCTGTCGCGCCGGCTGCGCGAGGCCGCCGCCGCCGCGAACCGGGTCGCGAGCGGTGAGGCGGACGTCCGGGTACGGGACGCCATCGGCGGCGTCGTGCGGGACGAGACGGACGACGTCGCGCGCGCCGTGGACGCGATGGCGGACGCCCTGCAGCAGCGCATCGAGGCCGAGCGCCGGGTCACCGCGGACATCGCGCACGAGCTGCGCACCCCGGTCACCGGTCTGCTCACGGCCGCCGAGCTGCTGCCGCCGGGCCGGCCGACCGAGCTGGTCCTCGACCGGGCGAAGGCGATGCGCACCCTCGTCGAGGACGTCCTGGAGGTGGCCCGGCTCGACGGGGCCTCGGAGCGGGCCGAGTTGCAGGACATCATGCTGGGCGACTTCGTGTCCCGGCGGGTCGCCGCCAAGGATCCCGCCGTCGAGGTGCGGGTGATCCACGAGTCGGAGGTCACCACCGACCCGCGCCGCCTGGAGCGCGTGCTGTTCAACCTGCTGGCCAATGCCGCCCGGCACGGCCGTTCCCCCGTCGAGGTCAGCGTCGAGGGCCGGGTGATACGGGTCCGCGACCACGGGCCGGGCTTCCCCGAGGACCTGCTGGCCGAGGGCCCGAGCCGGTTCCGCACCGGCAGCACGGACCGGGCCGGCCGCGGACACGGCCTCGGCCTGACCATCGCGGCCGGTCAGGCCCGCGTCCTGGGCGCCCGGCTCACCTTCCGCAACGTACGCCCGGCCGGCGCCCCCGCGCACATACCGGCCGAGGGCGCGGTCGCCGTCCTGTGGCTCCCGGAACACGCGCCGACCAACACGGGGAGCTACCCGATGCTGCCGGACCGGCCGAAGGGCGGGGCGACGTCGGCCCGGGAGACGTCCCCGAAGCGCTGAAGTCCTGGGTGGGAGGGTGCCGGACGCCCTTGGCGGCTCGAAAAAACCAGGGGCCGGTTCGGGTCCTGTCGTGGAATGCTTCCCGCCGGGTCAGGAGTGGCCCCGCCGACATTGAGGAGGGCCACGTGGAGCCTTCGGAACTCCGCCGCGCGATCGAGGCGGGCCGGGCGACCGCTGAAGAGCTGGGTCTCGAGGCCACCGACGTGGCCGTCGTCCACGACTCGGACCGGGTCGTGCTGCGTCTGCTCCCCTGCGACGTCCTGGCCCGGGTCGCACCCGTGGGTCATCTGGCCGACTCCGCGTTCGAGGTGGAGGTCGCCCGCCGCCTCGCCGACGTCGACGCTCCGGTGGCCGGGCTCGACCCCCGGGTCGCTCCCCGGGTCCACGTGCGGGACGCCTTCGCCGTCTCGCTCTGGACCTACTACGAGCCGTTGCCCTCAAAGATCGCGCCGACCGACTATGCGGACGCCTTCCGGCGCCACCACACCGCCCTGCGCGGGATCGATCTGACCGCCCCGCACTTCACCGATCGAGTCGCCGCGGCGCTGAGAGAGGTGAGTGACCCGGAGCGGTCTCCCGAGCTGTCCGACGCCGACCGGGCCTTCCTCGGCGACACCCTCGGCGGTCTGGGCGCGGAGATCGGCGCCGACCGGGCCGGTGACCAGCTGCTGCACGGCGAGCCGCATCCGGGCAACCTCCTCAATACGAGGAGAGGACCGCTCTTCGTGGACCTCGCCACCTGCTGCCGCGGGCCGGTCGAGTTCGACCTCGCGCACGCCCCCGAAGACGTGGGACAGCACTACGCGGGGGCCGACCAGGGTCTGATCGGCCGGTGCCGGGCCCTGAACTGGGCGATGTTCTCGGCCTGGCGCTGGCGCCGGAACGACCAGATGCCCGAGCGGGACCACTGGCGGGCGGAAGGGCTCAACCGGGTGCGGGCCTCCCTCCGCGGAGGGTCCGCACCGACATGACCGGATCCACGGGCGGCACCAGCCGCACGGCGGCGACCGCCACGAGGTGCGCCGGGGCGGCGCCCGTTTTCAGGGCGGCCACGTAGTCGACGGCCTGGGCGGGGGTCAGTTCGGGAACCCTTTGCCGAAGAACGCGCGAGGCGTGCACCCGTCCCCGTTCGGCCGTTGCGGCCCGCACTTCGTCGTGCAGATCGTCCACCGCGGTCCGCACGGTCTGTCCCCGGACCCGGACGCGATAGTCGTCCTCCCACGCCCCGGCCATGGCGGAGAGGACGCCGATGGTGTGCAGGCTTCCGTCGCCGCGGTCGACCAGGTAGGGCCCGTTGCCGACCGGCAGGAACCGGCGGTCCCCGGTCCGCAGGTACTCCTCGGTCGTCCAGCCGACGATCCACACCAGTTCGTGCGCCTCCACATCCGCCACAGCCGTCCGCATCGGGTCGAGACCGGCCGCCAGCTCCTTCTGGTAGGTGCGCTCCAGCTCTTCTTCGACGATCCGAATCGCCACATCCCGCTCGATCACGCGTGCGGTACCTCCCACATCTTCCGACGACTCGGGTGTCACAGGGGCAGCGGGCGGGCCTCGACCAGGTTGGCCATGACGAGGGTGGAGCTGAGGCGCTGCACGCCGGGGAGCGAGGCGAGGCGTTCGTCGTAGAGCCGCCGGTACGCCTCCAGGTCGCGGGTGACGACGCGCAGCAGGTAGTCGGGGTCGCCGAACAGCCGCTGGGCCTGGAGGACGTGCGGGATCTCGGCCACGGCCGCTTCGAAGGCGGCCACGGTCTGGCGGTCCTCGTAGCGCATGGTGACGAAGACCAGTGCCTCGAAGCCCAGGCCGAGCGCGGGGGCGTTCAGTGCGGCGTGGTAGCCGGTGATCGCCCCGGAGCGCTCCAGCGCGCGCAGGCGCCGGTGGCAGGGGGAGACGCTGAGGCGGACCCGCTCGGCGAGTTCGGTCAGGGTCTGCCGACCGTCCCGCTGCAGCTCGGCAAGGATCTTCCGGTCCACGTCGTCCATGGGGGAAATTCTTCCACCGTCGCGGCCTGGACGGGGTCATCTTGGAAGCACCTTTCGGACAATCTTCCCTAATCTTCCTCAGGAGGAGCTGGAAGAAGTGTGAGGTGGAGACGGTGGAGATGGCCGGCATCGGGGCCTTCTGGTCGGTGTCCTTCCTGCTGGTGCTCGTCCCGGGAGCGGACTGGGCCTACGCGATCACGGCGGGCCTGCGGCACCGGTCGGTACTGCCCGCCGTCGGCGGCATGCTGAGCGGATACGTCCTGCTGACCGCCGTGGTCGCCGCGGGCCTGGCGACGGCGGTCGCCGGTTCACCGACGGTGCTGACCGCACTGACGGCCGCCGGTGCGGCGTATCTGATCTGGCTCGGCGCCACGACCCTGGCCCGCCCCGCGGCGCCCCGGGCCGAGGAGGGCGGCGAGGCAGGCGGCTCCGGCTCGTGGGTGGGGCGTGCGGCCAGAGGGGCGGGCATCAGCGGCCTCAACCCCAAGGCGTTGCTGCTGTTCCTCGCCCTCCTGCCGCAGTTCGCCGCCCGGGACTCCGACTGGCCCTTCGCCGCGCAGATCGTCGCCCTCGGCCTGGTGCACACCGCCAACTGCGCCGTCGTCTACACGGGCGTCGGCACCACGGCACGCCGGGTCCTGGGCGCCCGCCCGGCCGTCGCCACGGCGGTGTCCCGCTTCTCGGGCGCGGCGATGATCCTCGTCGGTGCGCTGCTGCTGGTGGAGCGGCTGGTCTAGGCCCCGGGGCGTGCCCGTAGCCTGAGGCGCCATGGGGATACAGATCAACGCGAAGGTCGGCTTCCCGGTCAACGACGAGGTGGAGCGGGTGCTCGGGCTCGCCGAGGCGGTGGGCGAGCCCATCACCGTCACGTTCATGTGGGAGGGAGACCGGCCGTCGCAGCGGGCGGTGCTGGTGCCCGCTGCGACGCTGGCGCTCTGGGAGCACTGGGCACCCGCCGCCTACGCGCCGGGAGACCGGGCCCCGATGGAGGAGCCCGAGCTGGCCCACCCCGAGGAGTTCGGCCCGTTCACGCTCTTCCGGCGCCGTGCGGGAGGACGTACGGCGGTGGCCCGCGACGGCGTGGTGGTCGCGGAGCTGCTCGACCCCGGCGAGGCGCACTGGCTTGAGGAACAGGCCCGCAGTGTCCAGCAGGGCTTCATGGATCCGAAGCAGCGGGCGGCGTTCGAGGACTTCCTCGCCCGGCAGGCGGCGCGGGGTGAGCAGTAGCGGGCGGGCGGTTACCGCAGGCCGTCGACGAACACCTGCCAGGCACCGGCTCCGACGGTGACGACCGGCCCGGCCGGGTTCTTGCTGTCCCGGACGGGGACGGCACCGGTGGGACAGCCATCGGCCACTTCGAGGCAGTCGCCACCGGTGTTTCCGCTGTAACTGGACTTACGCCACTGGGTGTTCCTCGGGCTGGGAGCAGTGTCCATAGCGTTCCTCCATCACACGGATGATCAGTTCCGCCGAATCCTCCACGGAGAGGGCGGCGGCCTGCAAGCGAGCGAGCTGCCGGTCCCGGCTGCCGGGGACGCGCTGGGCGAGGGCGGGCGGGGGCTCGTGATCGTCGCGGCGGTGACCGACCGGTGGGGCGTCACGCCGTACCCGGACGGGCGGGGCAAGACGGTGTGGTTCGAGTGCGCCGGCGAGGCGGCTCCGTCGCATCCGGCCCGGCGAAACCGGGTTGTCTCCGGGTGAGTGATCGGCTTGGGTTCGTGGTCGTGACCGACTTGAGTGAACTCGTACGTCCCGACCGCTATCCGCGTTCCTCCCGCTACGACCCCGCGTGGCTGCTGGACCTCGACATGGGGCCCCATCCGCTGTGGCTGCTGGAGGATCTCGCCCGGGATCTGGAGCTGCGGCCGGGGATGCGGGTTCTCGACCTCGGGTCCGGGAAGGGCGCGACGGCGGTGTTCCTGGCCCGGGAGTACGGCGTCGAGGTCGTCGCGGCGGACTGGTGGATCGCGGCCGAGGAGGCGGCGGCCGTGTTCGCGGCGGCGGGGGTCGGGGACCGGGTGGAGGCCGTGCGGGCGGAGGCGCACTCGCTGCCGTTCGAGGAGGGGAGCTTCGACGCGATCGTCAGCGTCGACGCGTTCGAGTACTTCGGGACGGCGGACGGCTATCTGCCGTATCTCGTCCGATTCCTGCGGCCCTGGGGGCAGTTGGGGGTGGCGACGCCTGCTCTCACGCGGGAGGTGCGTGAGCTGGGGGCGGTCCCGCCGCACATCAAGGAGGTGGTGGGCTGGGAGGCGATGGCCTGGCACACCGCCGAGTGGTGGCGTTTCCAGTGGGAGACCACCGAGTTGGTGGACGTCACCTCGGCGCGGCTGCAACCGGATGCCTGGCGGGACTGGCTGCTGTGGGCCAGGGCGGGGGCCGCGTACCGGAGCGCGGACGGCGCGAGTAAGGACACCGCTCGCGCCGAGGGCGACCGGGCCGTCGTCGGCATGCTCACCGCCGACCACGGCGAGTACCTCTCCTTTGCCCTGCTCGCCGCGCGCAGGCGGTGAGCAGGGCAGAGGCCCCCCCGGGGGCCGAAGCCGCCCGGGGGCCCGGGGAGGGGGAAGGCGGCGGGTCGCCGCGAGGTCAGACGGCCTCGGTCACCGGGGCCTTCGCCGTGGCCGGGTCGCCGTCGCCGTCGGCCGGGGCGTCGGCCGGCTTCGGGCCCGCGCCCTTCAGCGGGACCTCCTTGACGAAGAACGCCGCGACCAGTGCGAGCACGGCCACCGCGGAGCCGAGCAGGAACGCGCCGTGGGTGCCGGAGGACACCGCGTGCTGGTAGGCGTCGCGGATGCCGGCCGGCAGTGCCTTCAGCGCGTCCGCGGTGAGTGTCGCGGACTGCTCCGTCGCCTTGGCGCCCGAGCCCGCGGCCCGCTCGGCCATGACGTCCTGGACCCGGTTGTTGAACAGGGCGCCCATGATCGCGACGCCGAAGGAGGAGCCGAGGGTGCGGAAGAGGGTGGTGGAGGAGGACGCGACGCCCATGTCCTTCATCTCCACGCTGTTCTGCGCCACCAGCATGGTGATCTGCATCAGGCAGCCCATGCCGAGACCGACGACGGCCATGTACAGGCCGGAGGTGAAGCGGGTGGTGTCGGTGTCCATGGTCGACAGCAGGTACAGGCCGACCGTCATCAGCGCGCCGCCCGCCACCGGGAAGATCTTGTAGCGGCCGGTGTTGGTGGTGACGCGACCGGCGACCATCGACGTGACGAGCATCGCGCCCAGCATGGGCAGGAGCAGCAGCCCGGAGTTGGTGGCGGACGCGCCCTGCACCGACTGCTGGTACAGCGGCAGGAAGAGGGTGGCGCCGAACATCACGAAGCCGACGATGAAGCCGATGATCGACATGAGGGTGAAGTTGCGGCTGCGGAAGATGTGCAGCGGCATGATCGGCTCGGCGGCCTTCGTCTGCCAGAACACGAACCCGACCAGCGCGGCGACGCCGATGCCGATCAGCTCCATGATCCGCGCCGAGGTCCAGGCGTACTCGGTGCCGCCCCAGGTGGTGACGAGCACGATGGCCGTGATGCCGATGGTCAGCAGCGCGGCACCCGGATAGTCGATCCGCGCCTTGCTGCGCTTCTTCGGCAGGTGCAGCACGGCGCTGATGGCGACGAGCGCGATCACGCCGAGCGGGATGTTGATGTAGAAGGACCAGCGCCAGCCCCAGTTGTCGGTGATGGTGCCGCCGACCAGCGGTCCGCCGATCATCGAGAGCGCCATGACACCGGCGATCATGCCCTGGTACTTGCCGCGCTCGCGGGGCGGTATCAGGTCGCCGATGATCGCCATGACGCCGACCATCAGACCACCGGCGCCCAGGCCCTGGATCGCGCGGAAGCCGATGAGCTGGCCCATGTCCTGGGCCATGCCGCTGAGCGCGGAGCCGATCAGGAAGATCACGATCGACGTCATGAACGAGCCCTTGCGCCCGTACATGTCACCGAGCTTGCCCCACAGCGGGGTGGAGGCCGCGGTGGCCAGGGTGTAGGCGGTGACGACCCAGGACAGGTGCTCCAGGCCGCCCAGCTCGCCCACGATCGTCGGCATCGCGGTGCCGATGATCATGTTGTCGAGCATCGCGAGCATCATCGCGATCATGAGGGCGAGCAGGACGACCCGCACGCTCCTCGGCTGCTTTCCGGCGTCGGCCCCGGCCGTCGCCTCCGTTTTCTCGGCCATCTCTCCTACTCCCCCAGCTACCGCTGTGCCACTTGCCACTTACTTGCCGCCCGGCAAGTTGTCTACACTGGGAAAGGTAGGCGCGTAACTAGCCGGGCGTCAAGTAAGTTTTTCGGAAAGTGCGCGGGGCAGGAGGTGCGTAGGAGGATGGGCGGCACAATGAACGGCACCAAGCAGCAGCGACGCCGCGGGGACACCCGCCAGCGCATCCAGGACGTGGCGCTCGAGCTCTTCGCGGAGCAGGGGTACGAGAAGACCTCCCTGCGCGAGATCGCCGAGCGCCTGGACGTCACCAAGGCCGCGCTCTACTACCACTTCAAGACCAAGGAAGAGATCCTCGTCAGCATCTTCGAGGACCTCTCACGGCCGCTGGAGCACCTGATCGAGTGGGGGCGGGAGCAGCCGCACACCCTGGAGACGAAGCAGGAGATCATCCGGCGCTACAGCGAGGCGCTGGCGGGCGCGGCGCCGCTGTTCCGCTTCATGCAGGAGAACCAGGCCACGGTGCGTGACCTGCGGATCGGTGAGCTGTTCAAGCACCGGATGTTCGGCCTGCGCGACATCCTCATGGACCCCGAGGCGGACATGGTCGACCAGGTCCGCTGCGTCACCGCGCTGTTCACGCTGCACGCCGGGATGTTCGTGCTCCGGGACCTCGAAGGCGACCCCGAGGAACAGCGCGCTGCCGTTCTCGAGGTCGCCATCGATCTGGTGACCCAGGCCCACCGGGGAGCCGCGGGCGGGTAGCCCCGGCCCTTAGACGGTCACGCCCTTGCCGCGCAGGAAGGCGACCGGGTCCACGGCCGAGCCGTAGTTCGGCGTGGTCCGGATCTCGAAGTGCAGGTGCGGACCGCTGGAGTTGCCGGTGTTGCCGGACTTGGCGATCGACTGGCCCGTCTTCACGATCTGGCCGATCTTCACATTGATCTTGGACAGGTGCGCGTACTGGGAGTACGTGCCGTTGCCGTGCTTGATGACGATCGCGTTGCCGTAGGCGGGGCCGTCACCGGCGCCGTTGCCGCCGGCCTTGACCACGGTGCCGCCGTGGGTGGCGACGACGTTGGTGCCGATCGGCACGGCGAAGTCCTGGCCGCTGTGCTTGCTGGCCCACATGCCGCCGTTCTGGGCGAAGCTGGCGCTCAGCTCGTACTTCTTGACCGGGTCGACCCAGGAGGCGGCCTTCTTCTTGGTGGCCGTCTTCTTGGCGGTGGTGCTCTTCTTGGCGCTCGCGGCGGCCTTCTCGGCCTTCGCCGCCTTGGCCTGCGCCGCGGCCTGGGCCTCTACGGCGCTCGCGGCGGCGGTGGTGCTGGAGGCCGCCGTGGTGCCGGTGGCGGCCGCGACCCCGGCTCCCAGTGCGACCGAGGCTCCGAGGCCTGCGGCCATCACCGCGGCGCGGGTGCGGATGGTCGTACGGGAAGAACGGGACGTGACACGCGGGAACATTCGAACCTCATGGGGACGGGTGCAGAGGAATGCCCACCGGCGGGACGCACAAGGCGCTCACCGGGCGGGCTCAACCTTGGTAACCCGGCGACCCCGAACCGCACAAAGGTGTGACCTACGACCCTATTTAGTACTTCAGAGTGAAACTTCACGACTCACACCAGAGCGGCCATTTTGGACAAAACCAGCTCAGGGCCCCGGAAAGGCTCCCGTCGGGCGCTCCGGTATGTCCGGTTTCGTCGTTCTTGCGGCGGCCACTATTCCCCGTAGTACACGGCAATCGGCCTGTGCGGCACATCACCGGCGGCCATGATCGAAGACCCGGTGAATGTGACGGGGGCTACTCCCGTCCCGGCTAACCCGCCCCCCGCACAAGGGCGTTCACCTAGGCTCGGAGCATGGTCGACGTCACAGCACTCGGGGCCCGTGTCGCGTCCAGCGCGGTCGTACCGCTGGTCCGGCGGCTCTTCGTCCGGAACGGGCCGGGAGCGGGGCTCGTGGACCGGCCGGTGCGGATATCGGCGCTGGTGTCCTTCCGGGGCGAGAAGCGGAACGTCACGCCCAAGGACGTCGACAAGATCGCCGAAGAGCTGGTCCGCAGGGCGCTGACCTCGGCCGGACCCGGCGAGGAGCCCGTGGACGCCGCGGAGGCGGCGGCCGTCAAGGACGCGCTGGCCCGCACGCTCGCCCGGCTCGGCGAGATCACCGTCGAGGACTACGAGGCCGTCGGGCTCGGCCCGGAGCGCTTCGCCCGCGAGCTGGGCGCCGGCGTGCCCCTGGCCCCGTACGGGCTCGGCGAGGGCGGCACGCTGCTGTACGAGCGGCTGCTGCACACCGCCTCGCTGCACATCCTGAACTTCCTCACCCAGCGCTCCACCTACGTCGCCCGCCAGCAGACCGTCCAGACGCAGCAGCTGGCCCGGCTGGTCCAGGCCGTCGACGTCCTGCTGGAACGGCTGCCGTCCCAGTCGGCCGAGGACGCCGGGTTCGAGGAGCGCTACGCGGACCACGTCGCCGCCCGGTACGGCACGCTCACCATCTACGGGCTGGACGCCGGGACCCGGGAGTGGCCGCTGGACACGGCGTACCTGAGCCTGGAGGCGACCCGGCCGCAGCACGGGCGGCAGACCCTCGCGGGGGCCGGTCAGCTGCGCGTCTCCGCCGAGCAGGTGCTCGCCGGACACGACCAGGTGTTCCTGCGCGGCGTCGCCGGCTCCGGCAAGACGACCCTCGTGCAGTGGCTCGCGGTGACCACGGCCGGCCGCGTCTACGACCACGGGCTGACCCATCTCATCGGGCGCGTGCCGTTCGTGCTGCCGATGCGCCGGATCGTGCGGCCGGGCGCCGAGCTGCCGCTGCCCGGGGACTTCCTGCGGGCGGTCGGCGCACCCGTCGCGGGCGAGCAGCCGCCCGGCTGGGCCGAGCGGGTGCTGCGGGCCCGGCGCGGGGTACTGCTGATCGACGGCATCGACGAGATCGCGGACGAGCGCCGGGCCACCGTCCGCCGCTGGCTGCGCGAGCTGGTGCGGACCTTCCCGGGCAACCTGTGGCTGGTCACCTCGCGCCCCTCGGCCGTACCGCAGGACTGGCTGGCCGCCGAGGGCTTCCACGAACTGGACCTCGCCCGGATGGGACGCACGGAGGTCGACACGTTCGTACGGCGCTGGCACCGCGCGGCCGGCGCCGAGGAGGCGGTGGGCGAGGCGCTGCGGCGGTCCGTGCGGACCACGCCCGAACTGAACCGCCTGGCCACCAACCCCCTCATGTGCGGCATGCTGTGCGCCCTGCACCGCGACCGGCGCGGCTTCCTCCCGCAGGACCGGCGGTCCCTGTACGAGGCCGCCCTGACCATGCTCCTGGAACGCCGGGACCGCGAGCGCGAGCTGCACGACCCCGCCGGGGCCGCCCTGCCGTACGCGACCCAGGTACAGCTGCTGCAGAAACTGGCGTGGTGGCTGATCCGCAACGGCCGGGCGGAGATGGACCGGTCCGAGGCACTCCAGATCATCGGCCGGGCCGCGCCGGCCCTGAACCTCGCCGGTGTCGGCGACGAGGAGGTCTACGCCGCGCTGCTGCTGCGCTCCGGGCTGCTGCGCGAGCCCGCCGAGGGCCGGGTGGACTTCCTGCACCGCACCTTCCAGGACTATCTGGGCTCCCGGCTGGCCGTGCAGGAGATGGACTTCGACCTGCTGGTCGACCACGCCGACCGGGACGAGTGGGAGGACGTGATCCTGCTCGCCCTCGCGCACGCCCGGCCCAAGGAGGCGGAGCACATGCTGCGCCGGCTCACGGAGCCGGGCACCCCGCGCGGCTCACTGCTCGCGGCGGCCGGGCTGCACTACGCGGCGGAGGTGGAGCCGGGGGTCCGCGAACGGGTGGAGCGGGGGCTGGCCGCCCATGTCCCGCCGACCGGCCTGGCGGCGGCCCAGGAGGTGGCGCGGGCCGGGGGCGATCTGGTGCTGGGCATGCTGCCCGGCCCGGACGGCATCGACGAACGGACGGCGTACATGACCGTGCAGACCGCGATCGAGGTCGGCAGCGAGGCGGCGCTGCACTTTCTGCGCCGCTACCGGGACCACCCGAGCGAGGAGGTCCAGCGGGCCCTGGCCGCCGCCTGGGACCGCTTCGACCGGACCCGGTACGCGCACGAGATCCTCGCCCATCTGTCCTACCAGTCGTATCTCATGGTGACCACGCCCGAGGACCTCCGCACGCTCGGCGCACTGGGCGGCTGGCAGCGCCTCATGATCCACGGCTCCTACCGGGTCGAGGACCTGACGGCCCTGATCGTGCCGGACCGGCTCACCCACCTGGCGCTCGACGCACCGCATCCGGTGGAGGGGCTGTCCTGGCTGTCGGCCTTCCCCCGCCTGTCGTCCGTCTACGTGGGCACGGACGTGGACGGGTCGGTGGCCGGGCAGGTACCGGCCTGGGTGGCGGAGTTCGAGACACCGTCGTCCGCAGAGCGCACCCACCTCGGGGAGTAACCACCTTCATGGATGCCGTCGTCCGCACGCCCTCCCGTCTCGCCGCCCCCCTCGTCCACCGGCTCTTCCGCGACCCGGCCCGCCCACCGGTGTTCTCCGAACCGGTCCCCGGCCTCGTCTCCTGGCGCGGCGCCCGGGCCACGGCCACCCCGGACGAGGTCCACCGCACCGCCGCCGACCTGGTGCACCTCGCCGCCGAGCGGCATGCCGCGCCCACCGCCGAACTGGCCCCGGTCGTCGACGTCCTGGCCCGCACCCTGCTCGCCATCGCCGAGGTCGACGTCACCGACGCCGACGCCGTACGGCTGGGACCGCAGGACTACGCGCGGCGGCTGCGGGGCGCGGTGCAGGGCGCCGACCGGGAACTGTCGCCGGACGCGGCCTGGTTCCACGACGCGCTGCTGGTGTCGGTGTGCCTGCACGTCCTGCACCACCTGGTGCGGCGCTCCGCCTACCTCCAGCGGCAACTGCCGGGACGGGCGAGCCGGATCGCCCAGCTGGTCGACCTGGGCGACGCCGAGGCGGCGGCCCGGCATGCCGAACGGCCCCAGGAGGATGTGGCGTTCGAGGCCGAGTACGCCGAGTGGGTGGCCCGGCGGCACGGCTGGCTGACCATCGTCGGCGTGGACTTCCCCAACGCGCCCGACCGTTGGCCGCTGGAGGAGACCTACCTGAGCCTGGAGGCGGAGGAGCGCAGCGGCGGGGTGGGCGAGACCGAGGACGAGCAGCGCACCGTGCTGCTCGCGGACCGCGCCCTGGAGGACCACGACCGGGTGCTGCTGCGCGGCGGCGCGGGCTCCGGCAAGACGACCCTGGTGCAGTGGCTGGCCGTGGCCGCCGCCCGGGAGGGCTCCCGGATCCCCTTCGTGCTGCCCGTGCGGCGTTTCGCCCGCGAGGGCTTCCCGGCCCCGGACGACTTCCTGCACGCGGTCCGGCACCCGCTCGCCGACCGGGCTCCGGAGGGGTGGGTGGTGCGCACCCTGCTCGCGGGCCGGGCGCTGCTGCTGGTCGACGGCATCGACGAGGCGCCGGAGAAGACCCGCGGCGAGCTGCGCGACCGGCTGCGCCGGCTGCTGCGCGTCTTCTCCGGCAACGGCTGCCTGGTCACCTCCCGGCCCTCCGCCGTCTCCGACGGCTGGCTGTCGGGCGGCGGGCTGGCCGAGGAGGACTTCGTCGAGCTGTCGCTGGCACCCATGTCCCGGGACCGGGTGACCCGGTTCATCCGGGACTGGCACTCGGCGGCCCGCCTCGACGAGCAGAGCCGCTCCCCCGGACCGCGGGAACGCGAGCGGGAGCGCAGCACGCTGGACGAGTACGAGCAGCGGCTGCTGCACTCCGTACGGATCTACCGCGAACTGCGCCAGCTCGCCACCAACCCCCTGATGTGCGGCCTGATATGCGCCCTCAACCGGGACCGGGCGGGCTCCCTGCCCAGCGGCCGCAAGGAGCTGTACGACGCCGCCCTGGAGATGCTGCTCCAGCGCCGCGACCCCGAACGGGACGTGCTGTACGCCGACGACGTGCGGCTCCAGCAGAGCACCAGGGAACGGCTGCTGCAGAAGCTGGCCCACGCCATGCTGGAGGAGGACGCCTCCGAGCTGACCCGGGAGCGGGCGGTCGGCATCCTGGACGCCGCGCTGCCCGCGATGCCCGCCGCCCGCGCGCAGGGGGACGGCGCGAAGATCTTCCGGCATCTGCTGCACCGTACGGGCCTGTTGCGCGAACGGTCGGGCGAGTCGGTCGACTTCGTCCACCGCACCTTCCAGGACTACCTGGCCGCCAAGGAGATCGTGGCCCGCGGCCGCTTCCCCACGCTGGTGGACCACGCCCACCAGTCCGAGTGGGAGGAGGTCATCCGCATGGCCGCCGCCCACGCCCGCCCCGAGGAGTGCGCCCAGTTCCTGGAACGGCTGCTGGCGCCCGCGCCGGGACTGCGCCGTCCGCAGATCAACCACCGCAGGCTGATGGCCGCGGCCTGCCTGGACCACGTCACCGAACTCGACCCGGCCGTCCAACGGCTCGTCCACGACCGCACGAAGAACCTGGTACGCCCGACGACCGAGCTGGCCGCCCGGGGACTCGGCTGGGTCGGCCCCATCGTGCTCGAACTGCTGCCCGACCCGGGCCAGGTGCCCGACGACCGGCAGGCCCTGCTGCTCGCCTACACCGCGACCCGCGTCCAGGACGACGCGGCCATCGACTACCTGGTCCGGCTGCGCTCCCGTGCCGCCCTGCCGGTGCGCGCCGAACTGGCCCGTGGCTGGCGGCACTTCGACACCGAACGGTACGCCCAGGAGATCATCGCCCACCTGGACCCGGACGGCCTCTACTTCCCGGTCGCCGACACCGCCGAACTGGCGGCGCTGCGCGAACTCGGGGGGCGGCCGCGCATCCAGGTGGCCGGGGTGATGCGGGCCGAGGAACTCCTGGCGGGGCTGCTCCCCGGCCAGCTGACCCACCTGTGGCTCAACGCGGAACTGCCCGACACGGACCTCTCGTGGCTCTCCGGCTTTCCCCGGCTGCGGGTGCTGCGGGTCAATCCCCGGCTGCCGCGGGTGCGGAACGTGCCGGACGGGGTGGAGATCACGGCGTAGGCGCAGGCTCGCAGGTCGGGGGACTGACTACTGCTCAGTAACCCAATCGTTGCCGTCCGGCCACTTGCTGGGGCAAGCATGCACGCGACAACTTTGCCGTCAGGCATCCGCGCAGGCAGGCATGAGAGGACCCCACCCCCCATGACCGTTCAGAACGGACAGACCAGACAGAACCGGCGCCGCACCTGGACGCGTGTCGCCGCGTCGTCCGCCGTCACCGTGGCGGCGCTCACCGCGACGGTCACGCCGTCGGTCGCCGCCCCCGCCGGGGCGCCCCGCACGGCGGCGCCCGCCGCGGCCGCCGCCGACGTCGACTACGACACCTGGCAGCGGGACTGCCGGGCCGTCATGGACGCGGCGCTGCCGTACCTGAAGGAGCGGATCGCCGACGCCGCCCCCGGTGAGAAGCAGGCCGTCGTCCTCGACATCGACAACACCTCCCTGGAGACGGACTTCGGCTTCAGCTACCCCCAGCCCGCCAACCGGCCGGTCCTGGAGGTCGCCGAGTACGCCCAGGAGCACGGCGTCGCCCTGTTCTTCGTGACCGCCCGCCCCGGCATCATCGAGGCGCCCACCGAGTGGAACCTCGCCCACGCCGGGTACGAGTCCTCGGGGCTGTACGTCCGCGGCTTCCTGGACCTGTTCAAGGACGTCGCCGAGTACAAGACCGAGCAGCGCGCCGAGATCGAGTCGAACGGCTACACGATCATCGCGAACATCGGCAACAGCGCCACCGACCTGTCGGGCGGCCACGCCGAGAAGACGTTCAAGCTGCCGGACTACGACGGCCAGTTGTCCTGACGGTCGTTATGCTCCCCTCGTCGACCGACCACGGGGGTGGCGCATGGAACCGGCGGTGCTCGGCGGGAAGTTGGCGTCCGGTCTGGTCGCCCCGCTGGTGAAGAAGCTGTTCGTGACGGGCGGCCCCGGCGCCGGACTGGTCGACCGGCCGGTCCGGCTGGACCGGCTGGTGTCCTTCCGCGGCGAGCGGCGCACCTTGGGCGAGAGGGAGGTGCGGCTGCTCGCCGGGAAGCTGGTCGGGGCCGCCCTGGACTCTCCCGGCGAGCCGCCCTTCCCGCGCGACGAGAAGGAGGCCGTGGCCGACGCCCTGGCCGCGCGGCTCCTCGCCCTCGGCGACCTGGACATGGACGACGTGCAGGCGGTGCGCCTCGGACACGGTGAGCTGGCCGCCCGGCTGCGGCGGCGGGCGGCCGGCTCCGGAGACGGGCTCTCCACCGACGCCCGCCACTTCCTCGACTCGGCGACCGAATGGGCCTGCCTGCACGTCCTGGAGTTCTTCACCCGGCGGTCGACGTTCGTCGCCCGCACGCTGGTCGCGCAGACACGGGGCCAGGCCGAGCTGATCGCCAAGGTCGACGAGCTGATCGCCCGCGTCCCCAGGCCCGACGCCCGGGACACGGCGTTCGAGCGCCGCTACCTGCCCTACGTCGCGGACCGGCACAACCGCATCACCATCTACGGCATCGACCTGCGCGACTCGCCGGACCGGTGGCCGTTGGAGGTCGCCTACCTGAGCCTGGAGGCGACCGCCGAGGAGGAGCACGCCGCGCTCCCCGGGGAGGACGCCGAGCCGGAACGCACCGTCCGCCTCCCCGCCGAGGCGGCGCTGACCACCCGCGACCGCGTACTGCTGCGCGGCGACGCGGGCTCCGGCAAGACGACGCTGGTGCAGTGGCTGGCGGTGACCGCCGCGCGGGACGGGGACCGGGTCCCGTACGTCCTGCCGCTGCGCACACTGACCCGGGCGGGCGCGCTGCCCTCCCCCGCGGCCTTCCTCACCGCCGTGGGCTGCCCGCTCACCCCTCCGGAGGGCTGGGCCGAACGGGTGCTGGGCGCCGGCCGGGGCCTGGTCCTCGTCGACGGCCTGGACGAGATCCCCGCCGCGGAACGGCACCGTACCCGCGACTGGCTCCTCGGCCTCGTCCGTGCCTTCCCGGGCAACCGCTGGCTGCTCACCTCCCGCCCCACCGCCGTACGCCCCGACTGGCTGGCCGCCGAGGGCTTCCGGGAGCTTGCCCTCACCCCGATGCGCCGGGACGACGTGACGACCTTCGTACGGCGCTGGCACGCGGCCGCCGAGGCACCCGAGTTCGAGGCCCGGCTGCTGGACTCGCTGCGCACCAAGCGCGACCTGGCCCGGCTCGCCACCAACCCCCTGATGTGCGGCCTGATCTGCGCCCTGCACCGGGAGCGCCGGGGCTACCTCCCCACCGGCCGCAAGGAGCTGTACGACGCCGCCCTCACCATGCTGCTGGCCCGCCGGGACCGAGAGCGGGGCATGGACGCGGTGGAGCTGGGCGAGGAGGCCCAGCTGGAGCTGGTCCAGCGGCTGGCGTACGCGCTGGTGCTGAGCGGGCGCACGGAGATGTCGGTGGAGACCGCCGAGGGCATCGTGGAGCGCGCCCTGCCATCGGTGGCCTCGGCGGCGGGGCAGGGCGACGCGGCGACGGTCCTGCGGGCGCTGGTCCTGCGCAGCGGGCTCCTCCGGCAGCCCGGCGAGGGTTCACTGGACTTCGTCCACCGCACCTTCCAGGACTACCTGGGCGCGCGGTACGCGGTCGAGGAGGGCCATCTCGACGTTCTCGCGGGCCGGGCGGGCGACACCCAGTGGGAGGACGTCATCCGCA
The DNA here is from genome assembly GCF_044327745.1 of Streptomyces sp. NPDC018026. Taxonomy (NCBI): domain Bacteria; kingdom Bacillati; phylum Actinomycetota; class Actinomycetes; order Kitasatosporales; family Streptomycetaceae; genus Streptomyces; species Streptomyces sp. NPDC018026. The sequence goes on along the minus strand of NZ_JBIRFY010000011.1, from coordinate 233,451 downwards.
TGGCGGTGGCCCACGCCCGTCCGGGCGAGCGGACGATGCTGCTGCGCCGGCTGCTGAAGGAGGACGTCCCCCGGCTGACCCTGCTGGCCCTGGCCTGCCTGGAGCACGCGACGGCCCTGGACCCGGCGGTACGGGCGGAGGTGGAGGCGCGGGCGGGGGCGCTGATCCCGCCGGGCTCGAAGGAGGACGCGAAGGCCCTGGCGGATGCCGGTCCGCTGGTACTGGAGCTGCTGCCGGGCCCGGAGGGGCTGACGGACGCCGAGGCGCACGGGGTCGCGGTCGCCGCCTCCCTGCTGGCCGTGCACGAGCCGACCGGGGCCCTGGCCGTACTGCGCCGGTACCGGGAGCACCCCTCGCTCGATGTGCGGCGGCAGCTGGTGGGGACGTGGGACCGGTTCGAGGCGCGGGAGTACGCGACGGAGGTGCTGGACCACCTGGACCGGACGGCCCTGTTCCTGACGTGCCGGACCAAGGCCCAGCGCGAGGCGCTCCCCGTGATGGGACCGTGGACCCACCTCACGTTCCTCGGGGCACACCCGACGACCGAGATCATCGACTGTGTGGCGGAGCCGGGGGCGGTCGAAGAACTACAGCTCGTCAACAACTCCGAGGTGACCGAGCTGGGTGCCCTGTCGGCCTTCACGTCCCTGCGGCTCCTGCTGATCGACTGCGATCGGGCCCGGGACCTGGGACCGCTCACGCGTCTGTCGCTCACGGCTCTCCTGATCAACCGGACCGCCGGTCTCACCGGCCTCTCGGACCTGTCCTCGGTCACCCATCTGACGGTGGCGCGACGGCTCCCCGGCACGCGGCTGACGGCTTCCCTCCCCGCGGACGCACCCTTGCAGTACCTCTACCTCGGCGACGACGCCATCGCCGGTACCGGTCTTCGGGGTCTTTCCCGCTGGAAGACTCTTCAGGCCCTGTACCTGTCCCCGGCCACGCAGCTCACCGCCGAGGACTGGGCGGAGATCCGGCGACTGCCGCAGCTCGCTCTCCTCTACCTGCACGGCTCCCTCTTCCCCGACAGCATCGAGGTGATGCCCACGCTGCCGGGCGTCGAGGAACTCGGCCTCATAGCCCTGGACGGGGGTCAGGACATCTCGGTCCTCGCGCCGCGTCTCCCCGACATGCGGACAGTGACCCTTCAGGCCGCCCCCGGCGCCTCACTCGACGGCGCCCGCCTCGCCGCCCTCTTCCCCGACGCCGACGTGACCCTGCAGTGAGGGACGCGGGCATGACGAAAGGGGCTGCCCGGGACCTCGGTCCCAGGCAGCCCCTTTCTCGGCTCACCCCCGGAGGGCTACGCCTCCTTGCTCAGGTTCGGGCCCGCGCCGCCGCCCGCCGCCTGCTCGATCGGCGGGACGTCGGGGAGGGGCGACTTCTCCTCACCCCGGAAGGTGAAGGTCGCCGCGTCGCCCTCGCCCTCGGTGTCCACGACCACGATGTGACCGGGACGCAGCTCGCCGAAGAGGATCTTCTCCGACAGCGAGTCCTCGACCTCGCGCTGGATCGTGCGGCGCAGCGGACGCGCGCCCAGCACCGGGTCGTAGCCCCGCTTGGACAGCAGCTCCTTGGCGGACTGGGAGAGCTCGATGCCCATGTCCCGGTCCTTGAGGCGCTCGTCCACCTTGTCGATCATCAGGTCGACGATCCGCAGGATGTCGTCCTGGCTGAGCTGCGGGAAGACGACCACGTCGTCGACACGGTTGAGGAACTCGGGCCGGAAGTGCTGCTTGAGCTCGTCCTGGACCTTGTTCTTCATGCGCTCGTAGTTGGACTTCTTGTCACCCGCGGCGGCGAAGCCGAGGTTGAAGCCCTTGGAGATGTCCCGGGTGCCGAGGTTGGTCGTCATGATGATGACCGTGTTCTTGAAGTCCACGACCCGGCCCTGGGAGTCGGTCAGGCGACCGTCCTCCAGGATCTGGAGAAGGCTGTTGAAGATGTCCGGGTGGGCCTTCTCGACCTCGTCGAAGAGGACGACCGAGAACGGCTTGCGGCGGACCTTCTCCGTCAGCTGACCGCCCTCCTCGTAGCCCACGTATCCGGGGGGCGAACCGAAGAGGCGCGAGACCGTGTGCTTCTCGCTGAACTCCGACATGTCGAGGGAGATCAGCGCGTCCTCGTCACCGAAGAGGAACTCCGCCAGGGCCTTGGACAGCTCGGTCTTACCGACGCCGGACGGGCCGGCGAAGATGAACGAGCCACCGGGACGCTTCGGGTCCTTCAGGCCGGCACGGGTACGGCGGATCGCCTTCGAGAGCGCCTTGACGGCGTCCTTCTGGCCGATGACCCGCTTGTGGAGCTCGTCCTCCATGCGCAGCAGGCGGGAGGACTCCTCCTCCGTGAGCTTGAAGACCGGGATGCCCGTCGCCGTGGCGAGGACCTCGGCGATCAGCTCGCCGTCGACCTCGGCGACGACGTCCATGTCGCCGGCCTTCCACTCCTTCTCCCGCTTGGCCTTCGCGGCGAGGAGCTGCTTCTCCTTGTCGCGCAGGGAGGCGGCCTTCTCGAAGTCCTGCGAGTCGATCGCGGACTCCTTGTCGCGGCGGACGCCGGCGATCTTCTCGTCGAACTCGCGGAGGTCCGGCGGCGCGGTCATCCGGCGGATGCGCATCCGGGATCCGGCCTCGTCGATCAGGTCGATCGCCTTGTCCGGCAGGAAGCGGTCCGAGATGTAGCGGTCGGCGAGCGTCGCCGCCTGGACGAGGGCCTCGTCCGTGATGGAGACGCGGTGGTGGGCCTCGTAGCGGTCGCGCAGGCCCTTGAGGATCTCGATCGTGTGCGGCAGCGACGGCTCCGCGACCTGGATCGGCTGGAAGCGGCGCTCGAGGGCCGCGTCCTTCTCCAGGTGCTTGCGGTACTCGTCCAGCGTGGTCGCACCGATGGTCTGCAGCTCACCGCGGGCCAGCATCGGCTTGAGGATCGACGCGGCGTCGATGGCGCCCTCGGCGGCACCCGCACCGACCAGCGTGTGCAGCTCGTCGATGAACAGGATGATGTCGCCGCGGGTGCGGATCTCCTTGAGCACCTTCTTCAGGCGCTCCTCGAAGTCACCGCGGTAGCGGGAGCCGGCGACCAGGGCGCCGAGGTCCAGGGTGTAGAGGTGCTTGTCCTTGAGGGTCTCGGGCACCTCGCCCTTGACGATGGCCTGCGCGAGGCCCTCGACGACGGCGGTCTTGCCGACGCCGGGCTCACCGATGAGCACCGGGTTGTTCTTCGTACGGCGGGACAGCACCTGCATGACCCGCTCGATCTCCTTCTCGCGCCCGATGACCGGGTCGAGCTTGGACTCACGAGCGGCCTGGGTGAGGTTCCGGCCGAACTGGTCGAGGACCAGGGACGTGGAGGGGGTGCCCTCCGCAGGACCGCCGGCGGTGGCGGTCTCCTTGCCCTGGTAGCCGGAGAGCAGCTGGATGACCTGCTGCCGCACCCGGTTCAGATCTGCGCCCAGCTTGACCAGGACCTGGGCGGCGACGCCCTCGCCCTCGCGGATCAGGCCGAGCAGGATGTGCTCCGTGCCGATGTAGTTGTGGCCCAGCTGGAGGGCCTCGCGGAGCGACAGCTCCAGAACCTTCTTGGCACGGGGGGTGAAGGGGATGTGGCCGGACGGGGCCTGCTGGCCCTGGCCGATGATCTCCTCCACCTGCTGGCGGACCGCCTCGAGCGAAATCCCGAGGCTCTCAAGGGCCTTGGCGGCGACACCCTCACCCTCGTGGATCAGGCCCAGGAGGATGTGCTCGGTGCCGATGTAGTTGTGGTTGAGCATCCGGGCTTCTTCCTGAGCCAGGACGACAACCCGCCGCGCGCGGTCGGTGAACCTCTCGAACATCGTTAATCGCTCCTCAGAGCGGTCAGGCAGTAAGGGGAACTTCCCCTCCCTGTCCTTCCGCAGCTTAGTCCCGCAAGCGGGGACCGCTCATTCCAACTGCCGACACCGTCGATGGCCTCCTGACCCCTGACGCCGACATCTGCCACAACCCGATGGTGCGAGACGATGTTCCCGCAGGCCAGGCACTTACCCCACTCGCCAGTACGCCGATGGCGAACGCGAGACGGCCCGATCTGCATGTCGCCCCCTCCCACTAGGGATGTCTTACCCGCGGGGACTGACACTCCATGCCGCGCGCACCGGTTCCCTCCGCTACGGGCGAACAACCTTGCGCCTCCCCGCACCCCCGCACGCCCCCTCTTGCCGCCCTGCTTCAGCACTCTGTGCATTCGTTTCGCCACCCAGCGTAACCCGAGTGCTCTTTCGACTGTTGCACTTGGCATGGTTGGCGCCTCGCACCCGGACCCGGACCCGGCCCCTGTCGCTCCCGCGTCCGCCGTTGTGCCGTCGCCCCGCCGGCCCACCGGGAACGGCGGCTCGGTCCGGGAGCGGACACGGTGGTGGTACGAGAGCGTGCTCGGGTGGCCGACGGCGCCCGGGGAGCCGCTGCGGCTGCGCACGGGCGTCCGCTTCGACGTCCTGGACGTGCCGGCCGCCGCGGGGTACGCGACGCTGGAGCGGCTCGGGTGGTCCGGACGGGGTCCGCAGGGATTCCCGGTGGCCGTCCGGGGCGAGCGGATGCTGCTGCTCGTGGCGGCGGGCGGCGCGGAGGAGCTGCCCGGGCTGCTGGAGTGGCTGGAGTGGGGCTCGCTGGCGCTCGACCTGACGGCGGTGGGGGCGGACGGCCTCGTGGAGGCGCCCCTCGTCCCGGTCGTCCCGGAGCCCCGCGCGGTCGTCCCGGTGCCCCGCCCGGCCGGGCCGCCGCCGCGTCCCCCGGAGCGCGACGGCGTGCGGGGGGCCGCCGTCTGGCTGCGGCCCCCGGAGCCGGGGTGCGAGGTGGGGGCCTCGCTGCCGACGCTGTCGGCCCTCGGCCGCGCCGGAACCGCCCTGGATCTCGTCCGGCTGGTGCGCACGCTGGCCACGCAGTGCCACCGGGTCCGGCTCACCACCGACTGCCCGCCGCGGGCGTGGCCGGTGGCGCGGGTCGGGTGATCAGCCGTTGGCCTGCTCGTACGCCTCGCGGACCTTCGCGGGGACGCGGCCGCGGTCGTTGACGTCCCAGCCGTTCTCCTTGGCCCAGGCGCGGATCGCCGCGGTGTCCTGGCTGCCCCCGGAAGCGGCGCGCGCCTTGCCGCGGCCGCCAGAGGCACGGCCACCGGTACGGCGGCCACCCTTCAGGTACGGATCGAGAAGACCACGGAGCTTGTCCGCGTTGGCGGTGGTGAGGTCGATCTCGTAGGTCTTGCCGTCCAGTGCGAACGTCACGGTCTCGTCTGCCTCGCCGCCGTCGAGGTCGTCGACAAGAAGGACCTGAACCTTCTGTGCCACCGGATTTCCTTTCATCGATAACTTGAGGGCCGGGGTCCGTCGGCGTCCGCCGTATCGCCGTCCCTTGTTATATGCAGTACAGCAGTACGCCGGAAAGCAAACCGCTTTTGCCGGAAAAACACAAACCCCCGGCAGAGACCGGTAGCTCGACTCCGGGCCGGAAACATGCGCGTTTCGGACATAGGGAACCCATGAAGGGCACGTGGGTGGAATAAACCTCGAACGGCTGCGAACGACTGCGAAGGACTCGCGAACGGCTCGCGAAGGACTGTCCGGGGCGGCGGATGCCTACCGTCGGGCGGCGATCACAGATGCAGAAGCATCCGGCTGTTGCCCAAGGTGTTCGGTTTCACTCGTTCGAGCCCCAGGAACTCCGCAACGCCCTCGTCATAGGAACGCAGCAGCTCCGCGTACACATCGGCGTCGACCGGCGTCTCCCCGATCTCCACGAAGCCGTGCTTGCCGAAGAAGTCCACTTCGAAGGTCAGACAGAAAACGCGGCGAACACCGAGCCGGCGTGCCGTGTCCAGCAACTTCTCCAGCAGCTTGTGGCCGACGCCCGCGCCCTTCAGGCCGGGCTTCACCGCGAGAGTCCGCACTTCCGCGAGGTCTTCCCACATCACGTGCAGCGCGCCGCAGCCGACCACCTCGGCGTTGTCGTCCCGTTCCGCGACCCAGAACTCCTGGATGCTCTCGTAAAGCGTCACCATCGCTTTGTCGAGCAGGATACGGTCACGGACGTAGGTGTCGAGGAGCCGGCGTACGTCCGGGACATCCCTGGTGCGGGCCCGCCGGACGCTGATGGCATTTGACATGTGGGGACGCTATCGCTCGCCGCCGTCCGCTACCGCGCCGGGTCCCGGCGCGGGGGTTTCGGGTCCCTGCACGATGCGGATGGCGTCTCCGAGCGCCTGGCGCTGTTCCTCGCTCATCATGCCGAAGAAGGCGACGAGGGCGGCGGCGGGGTTGTCGCTCTGGGACCAGGCGTCGTTCATGAGGGCGGCGGCGTAGGCGGCGCGAGTGGAGACCGCCTCATATCGATAGGCCCGGCCTTCGGACTCGCGGCGCACCCAGCCCTTCTGATGGAGATTGTCCAAAACGGTCATCACGGTGGTGTACGCGATGGACCGTTCCTGTTGCAGGTCTTCCAGGACTTCTCGAACGGTCACGGGGCGGTTCCACTTCCACACCCTCGTCATGACCGTGTCTTCGAGTTCTCCCAATGGGCGAGGCACGCTTCGAACGATAGTGGGAGATCGGATCGATCGCGTGCCGGACGTGCGCCTTCGCCGGAAAACGGCACAAAAGGGGCGTACGGCTCCTCGGAAGAGGGAGCCGTACGCGGGAGCCGTACGCGGGTCCGGGGTAGGTCAGGCCTCGGGGTGGGGGGACTGCTGGCGGGCGCCCTCCGCCCGTGCGAGGGCGGCGTCGACGACCGCGTCCTCCTTGGCCTTGTTGGCGCCGCCCTGGGTCTTCACGATCACCCGGATCAAGCCGATGAAGAAGACGGCCATGACGGCCGGGGGCAGGAGCGCGGAGACGTAGTCCATGGGACCAGGGTAGCCAGGGGCCGTCAGCCGGCGGCCAGGTGGTGCCGGGAGTCCGGGGCGGGCGGGGCCGGCGGGGCGGGCTTGCGGGGCGGGAAGACCTCGCCGGGGGTGGGGACGGGGCGCTTGGGGGTCGCGGGGGCGGGGGCGGGGGCCGGACGGGGGGCCGGTTTCTCGGCGGGCTTCTGCGGGGGCTCCTTGCCGGACTGGCGGCCGCCGGGGACGGCGTGGAGGCGGGTGCGGGCGGCGGGGAGGGTGACGGTGGCGGTGGCGGACGTGGCCTCGGTGGACGCGGCGGCCGTCCCGGGGGCGCAGCGGGCCAGGAGGGCGGCTGCGGCGGGGTTGCCGCGCAGGGCGCCCAGGGCAGCCAGGTCGTCCGCGCCGGGACGGTGGCCGGCGCCCAGCGCCTCGTCCAGGAGCGCGAGGTAGCCGGTGGCGGTGCCGGGGAGGGCGGCCCTGTACCGGGCCAGGTCGGCCGTCAGGAAGGCGCGCAGCCTGGCGCCCTCCCGCATCGCCTCGTCGAGCGAGTCTGCGAGGTGGAGGCAGTCCTGGGCCTCCTGGGCCGAGACCGGGCTGGGGTTCAGGGCGAGGGCGAGGGCTCGGCGGAGCACGCGAAGCTCCTGAGCACCGAACGCCATGCCGCCGCGGGGTCCGTAGGGCGTGGGCATGCGGCGACGATACGCGCTAATCAGACAAACCCCGCATAGGGTGCGCGGGTGTGGCGCACACCCCCACCCGGATGCGGGTGCCTGCGGCGGCCTGCGCGGGTTCGGTGGGGGTGCGCCGTGCGCGGTGCGTGCGGTGGGTGGGTCGGGGCCGCGCCGGGGGGTGTCCGTCCTCGGAACGGCGCGAAATCGGTCACTTGAAAAGGCTCGGGGCGTTGACGCGCCAACCACTGCGGGCGGACACCCCCCGACCCGACCCCTTCTCGCCGTACCTACCTGGCTGCGGGCAGTCGTGCCGCTGGGGCGGCACGGGTGGGCGCAGCGGCACCCCGCAACGCCGGGCCGCGTCCCCCTCGCGCCCGCACCCACCCCGGGGGCGCCTACATGCGCGACACGTTGCGCTCGTACACCAGGCGCAGACCCATCAGCGTCAGCCACGGCTCGTGCTCGTCGATGACCGAGGACTCGCCCAGCACCATCGGCGCCAGCCCGCCCGTCGCGATGACCGTCACGTCGTCCGGGTCGTCGGCCAGCTCCCGCGCCATGCGGTTGACGACGCCGTCGACCTGGCCGGCGAAGCCGTACACGATGCCGGACTGCATCGCCTCGACCGTGTTCTTGCCGATCACGCTGCGCGGACGGGCCACCTCGATCTTGCGGAGCTGGGCGCCCTTGACGCCCAGCGCCTCGACCGAGATCTCGATGCCGGGCGCGATGACGCCACCGATGTACTCCCCGCGCGCGCTGACCGCGTCGAACGTCGTCGCCGTGCCGAAGTCGACGACGATCGCCGGGCCGCCGTACAGCTCGACCGCGGCGACCGCGTTGATGATGCGGTCGGCGCCGACCTCCTTGGGGTGGTCGGTGAGGATCGGGACGCCGGTCTTGACGCCCGGTTCGACGAGGACCGCGGGGACGTCGCCGTAGTAGCGGCGGGTGACCTCGCGGAGTTCGTGGAGGACGGAGGGGACCGTCGCGCAGATGGCGATGCCGTCGATGCCGTCGCCCAGCTCGTCGCCGAGGAGGGGATGCATGCCCATGAGGCCCTGGAGGAGCACCGCCAGTTCGTCGGCCGTGCGGCGCGAGTCCGTGGAGATGCGCCAGTGCTCGACGATGTCCTCGCCGTCGAAGAGGCCGAGGACGGTGTGCGTGTTGCCTACGTCGATCGTCAGCAGCATGGCGTCTACTCCGCAGCTCGCAGGTCCAGGCCGATGTCCAGGATCGGGGAGCTGTGGGTCAGGGCGCCCACGGCGAGGTAGTCGACGCCCGTGGCCGCGTACGCCTTGGCATTGGTGAGGGTCAGGCGGCCCGAGGCCTCCAGTGCGGCCCGGCCGGCGACCAGGGCCACCGCCTCCTCGCACTCGGCGGGGGTGAAGTTGTCCAGGAGGATCAGGTCGGCGCCCGCGTCCACCACCTCGCGCAGTTGGTGCAGGGTGTCGACCTCGACCTCGATGGGCACCTCGGGGAAGCTCTCGCGCACCGCGTTGAAGGCCTCGGCGACGCCGCCCGCGGCGACCACGTGGTTGTCCTTGACCAGGGCCGCGTCCGAGAGGGACATGCGGTGGTTGACGCCGCCGCCGCAGCGGACCGCGAACTTCTCCAGGCCGCGCAGGCCCGGCGTCGTCTTGCGGGTGTCGCGGACCTTGGCCTTCGTGCCGTCCAGGGCGTCCGCCCACGCGCGCGTGGCCGACGCGATGCCCGACATGCGGCACAGGAGGTTCAGCGCGCTGCGCTCGGCGGTCAGGATGTCGCGGGTGCGGGTGGTGACGGAGAGGAGCTTCTGGCCCTCCTGGACGCGGTCGCCGTCCTCTACGTGGCGCTCCACCTCGAACTCGTCCGTGCAGACGACCGACAGCACCGCCTCGGCGACCCTGAGGCCCGCCACGACGCCCGCCTCGCGGGCGGTGAAGTCGGCCGTGGCCACGGCGTCCTCGGGGATGGTCGCCACCGTCGTCACGTCCACGCCGCCGGCCAGGTCCTCCTGGATGGCGACGTTCGCGATGTCCTCGACCTCGACGGGGTCGAGTCCGGAGTCCAGCAGGAGGGCGGCGAGGGACGGGTCGAGGCCGCACTCCATGTAGGCGTCTTCTTCGGTGTCCGCGCCGCAGGCGCAGCCGTCGCCGCAGCCTCCGCCGGAGGCGAGGGGGAGTTCGGTGGGGTCGGAGGGGTTCACTGCTGTCACTGCTCCTGGGGACGGTGCGTCGGCTGGGCGCCGTGGACGGTCGGGGGGAATTCTGGCGTGTCCGTGGTGTGCACGGCGAGGGTGCGATCCGGGTTCAGCCGTACGACGACGTGGCGGCGCCATGTGGTGTCGTCGCGGTCCGCGTGGTCCTCGCGCCAGTGGCAGCCGCGGGTCTCCTCGCGCCGTGCCGCCGCGGCGACCAGGACGCGGGCCACGCACAGGAGGTTGGTGGCCTCCCAGGTGTCGACACCGGGTTCGGCGGTCTTGCCGTGCTCGTGCAGGGCCTCGCGGGCCTCGGCGTGGAGGCCCTGCAGCCGGTCGGCCGCGCGCGTGAGGGAGTCCGCCGAGCGCAGGACTCCGGCGCCCTCCGTCATGATCCGCTGGATGGTGAGGCGCGCCTCGGGAGGGAGGAGCGGGTGCTGCGGGTGCCGCGGGTGGTCCGGGTGCGGGAGGGGGGCCGGTACGCGCGCGTGCAGGGTGCCGGCCGTGTGGGCGGCCGCTATGTCGGCCGCGATGCGTTCGGCGTAGACCAGGCCCTCGAGGAGGGAGTTGGAGGCCAGGCGGTTGGCGCCGTGCACGCCCGTGCAGGCGACCTCGCCGCAGGCGTACAGGCCGGGGACCGTCGTACGGCCGCGGGCGTCGGTGCGGACGCCGCCCGAGGCGTAGTGGGCGGCCGGGGCGACGGGGACCGGTTCGGTGACCGGGTCGATGCCGTGTGCGCGGCAGGCGGCCAGGATCGTGGGGAAGCGGTGCTCCCACATCGTCCTGCCGAAGTGGCGGGCGTCCAGGTACATGTGGTCGGCGCCGTGCTCCTGCATACGGCGTGTGATGGCCTTCGCGACGATGTCCCGCGGGGCGAGTTCCGCGAGTTCGTGCTGCCCGATCATGAAGCGCACGCCGTCCGCGTCCACCAGGTGGGCGCCCTCGCCGCGTACCGCCTCGGAGACCAGGGGCTGCTGGCCCTCGGCGTCCGGGCCCAGGAAGAGGACGGTGGGGTGGAACTGGACGAATTCGAGATCGCTCACCTCGGCGCCGGCGCGCAGGGCGAGGGCCACTCCGTCGCCCGTGGAGACGGAGGGGTTCGTCGTCGCCGAGAAGACCTGGCCCATGCCGCCGGTGGCGAGGACGACCGCGGGGGCGTGGACCGCCCCGACGCCGTCGTGCTGGCCCTCGCCCATGACGTGCAGGGTGACGCCCGCGGTACGGCCCTCGGCGTCCGTGAGGAGGTCCAGGACGAGCGCGTTCTCCACCGTGCGCAGCCCTCGCGCGCGTACCGCCTCGACCAGGGCGCGGGAGATCTCGGCGCCCGTGGCGTCGCCGCCCGCGTGGGCGATGCGGCGGCGGTGGTGGCCGCCCTCGCGGGTGAGGGCCAGGCCGCCCTCGGCGGACTCGTCGAAGTGCGCACCGGTCGCGATGAGCCGGCGTACGGCGTCGGGGCCCTCGGTGACCAGGATGCGGACCGCTTCCTCGTCGCACAGGCCGGCGCCGGCGACCAGGGTGTCGTCCAGGTGCTGCTCGGGTGTGTCGCCCTCGCCGAGGGCCGCGGCGACACCGCCCTGGGCCCAGCGGGTGGAGCCGTCGTCCAGGCGGGCCTTGGTGACGACGACGGTCCGCAGACCGGCGGACTCGCAGCGCAGTGCCGCGGTGAGGCCCGCGACGCCGGAGCCGACGACCACCACGTCCGCGGCGATCGCCCAGCCGGGCGCGGGGGCGTGCAGTCGTATGCCTGTGCTGGTCACGAGGCGGCTCCGAGGGGTCCGAAGGTGAGGTGGACGTTGTCGATCAGGCGGGTCGCGCCGACCCGGGCGGCGACGGCGAGGACGGCCTCGCCGGTGTGGTCGTCGCCGATCTCGGTGAAGTCGGACGGGTCGACCAGGGCGAGGTAGTCCAGCTCCAGGGGCGGGGTGGCCCGGGCGGCGTCGTCCAGCACCAGGCGGGCGGCCTCCCGGACGGCCGTGGCGCTGCCGGGGGCGGAGGTTGCGACGGCGTGGGCGTCGGCCGCCGCGCGGGACTCGCCCAGGGCGCTGAGCGCCTCGGCGCGGGCCTGGGTGGCGGGGACCTCGCGGGCCCTCGCGCACAGCGCCTCCTGGGCGGCGTGCCGGTCCAGCCCCGCGAAGAGGGCCTGGGAGAGCGCGAGGGCGGTGCGGCGCTCCGGCGTCGAGAGGAAGCGGTTGCGGCTGGACAGGGCGAGGCCGTCCTCCTCGCGCACGGTGGGGACGCCGACGATCTCCACGCCGAAGTTCAGGTCGCGGACCATGCGGCGGATCAGCGCGAGCTGCTGGGCGTCCTTCTGGCCGTAGAGGGCGAGGTCGGGGCGGGTGAGGTGGAGCAGCTTGGCGACGACGGTGAGCATGCCGTCGAAGTGGCCGGGGCGGGAGGCGCCCTCCAGGCGTTCGCCCATCGGGCCCGCGGTGATGCGCACCTGGGGTTCACCGCCCGGGTAGACCTCGTCGACGGCGGGGGCGAAGACGGCGTCGGCACCCGCGCGTCCGGCGATCTCCAGGTCGGCGTCCAGGGTGCGCGGGTAGCGGTCGAGGTCCTCGCCGGCGCCGAACTGGAGCGGGTTCACGAAGACCGTGACGACGACCTCGCCGTCCGGTCCGGCGATGTCGCGCGCCGTGCGGATCAGGGTGGCGTGGCCCTCGTGCAGGGCGCCCATGGTCATCACGACGGCCCGGCGACCGCGCCGCGCACGCGCGTGCAGCTCGCCGGCGGTGCGCAGGAGGACGGGAGGGGTGGGGGTCGTCATCGCGCGTCTCCGTCGTCGGTGCCGGTCGGGTCGTCGGTGCCGGTCGGGCCTTCAGGGCCGGTGGGGCCGTCCCCTTGCGGGCTGTCTTCCGGCCCGGGGGTGCCCTCGGGGCCCGTGTCGGTGTCGGGGGTGCGTTCCGGGTCGGTGGGGCCGTCCGCGGCCGGGGCTCCGGTGGGGCGCGTGCCCGTGGAGTTCTCGGCGAGGACACCGAGCAGGTCCTCGGCGAGTTCGGGCTTCAGCAGGCCGTGGTCCAGGGCGCGGTCGGCAGTCGCGCGGGCCATCGCCAGGTAACCGGCGACGGCCTGGGGGGCGTGTTCGCGCAGCTCCACGATGTGCGCGGCGACCGTGCCCGCGTCGCCGCGCGCGACGGGGCCGGTGAGGGCAGCGTCGCCGGAGCGCAGCGCGTTGTCGAGGGAGGCGCCGAGCAGCGGGCCGAGCATCCGGTCGGGGGCCGCCACGCCCGCCGTGCGCAGCAGCTCCATGGACTGGGCGACGAGGGTGATCAGGTGGTTGGAGCCCAGCGCCAGCGCCGCGTGGTACAGCGGGCGCCTGTCCTCGGCGATCCACTCCGGCTCGCCGCCCATCTCGATGACCAGGGCCTCGGCGGCCAGCCGCAGCTCCTCGGGCGCGGTGACGCCGAAGGAGCAGCCGGCCAGCCGCTGGACGTCCACCGGGGTGCCGGTGAAGGTCATCGCCGGGTGCAGGGCCAGCGGCAGGGCGCCGGCGCGCAGCGCGGGGTCCAGGACCTTCGCCCCGTACCGCCCGGAGGTGTGCACCAGCAGCTGGCCCGGACGCACCGCCCCCGTCTCGGCGAGCCCGGTCACCAGGCCGGGCAGGGCGTCGTCGGGGACGGTCAGCAGGACCAGCTCGGCGCGCTGGAGGACCTCCGCGGGCGTCATGAGCGGCACGTCGGGGAGGAGGACGGCGGCCCGCCTCCTGGAGGCGTCGGAGACCCCGGAGACGGCCACCGGGCGGTGCCCGGCGAGCTGGAGGGACGCGGCCAGCGCGGGGCCCACCCGTCCGGCGCCGACAACGCCTACGGTGAGCCGCGCGGGGCGGTCCTTGGGGTCTGCCTGTGGGGTTGTGTTCACGCGACGGCGGCCTTCCCGTTCCAGTCCGCTCGGGGTACCGGACGATTTCTCGTCATGTTAACGCGATCGGTCCGGGCGACGTCCGGTTGTCCACAGGCTGTGGGTTTCCGTGCGGCGCCGGAGCACACACCCCGCGCGCGTGTCGGAACGTGTGCGGAAACCGGGTGCCCGGCGCGCGGTCCGCGCGACATGATCCCTGCATGAGCGACACGGCAGAACAGGAAGAGCGGGCGGCACCGGCCGGACCGGAAGCGCCGACGGCACGGGACGAGCCGGCGGAGCGGCGCGACAGGCGCAGCCGGGAGCGGCGCGTGGCCGCCCTCCGGGGCGCGCGGCGCGTACTCGCCCGCCCGGGCTTCGTCACGACCCTGCGCGAGCGCATCGCCGTGCTCGACGGGGCCGAGGAGCTGTACGACCTCGACGAGCCCTCCGACATGTACGGCAACGGCGTCGTCGAGGCCCTGGAGGCGAGGACCGCCGCCCTGCTCGGCACGGAGGCCGCCGCCTTCTTCCCGACCGGGACCATGGCCCAGCAGGTCGCCCTGCGCTGCTGGGCCGGCCGCACCGGCAACCCGGTCGTCGCCCTGCACGGTCTGGGCCATCCCGAGCAGCACGAGCGCAACGCCTTCAGCCGGGTCAGCGGCCTGCACCCGGTACGGCTGACCGACGCGCCCCGGCCGCCGACGGCCGACGAGGTGCGCGGCTTCGAGGAGCTGTTCGGGGCGCTGATGCTGGAACTGCCGCTCAGGGAGGCCGGATACCTGCTGCCCACCTGGGAGGAACTCACCGAGGTGGTCGAGGCCGCCCGGGAGCGCGACGCGGTGGTCCACTTCGACGGGGCCCGCCTGTGGGAGTGCACCGTCCACTTCGGCCGCCCCCTGGCCGAGATCGCGGGCCTGGCGGACAGCGTGTACGTCTCGTTCTACAAGTCCCTCAAGGGCTACGGCGGCGCCGCCCTGGCCGGTCCGCGGACGCTGGTCGAGGAGGCGAAGGCCTGGCGGCACCGGTACGGCGGCCAGGTGTTCCAGCAGTTCCCCACGGCGCTGTCCGCCCTGGCCGGTCTGGAGCGCGAGCTGCCCCGGCTGCCCTCGTACGTGGCCCACGCGCGCGTGGTGGCGGCCGCGCTGCGCGAGTCACTCGCGGCGGCGGGGCTGCCGTGGGCGCGGGTGCGGCCCGAGGTGCCGCACACGCACGAGTTCCAGGTCTGGCTGCCCTGCGACCCCGACGCCGCGGGCGAGGCGGCGCTCCGGCAGGCCGAGGAGACCGGGACGATGCTGTTCTCCCAGCCCTGGGACGCGGCCGGTCCCGGGATCGCCCTCACCGAGGTGTCGGTGGGCGAGTCGGGCCTGGAGTGGACGGCCGACGACGTGCGGGCCGCGGTCGCCGACTTCGCCGCCCGGCTGACAGCGTGACGGCCTGACGGCCTGACACGGGACGCCCGGCCGGTCAGCCCAGGGGGCGCGGCCACCGGGACCACCACCGGCGCAGGGCCCGCCGTACCCGCCCGCGCGCCGGGCGGCCGGCGAGCACGGCCCGGAACCGGCGGCGGTCGTGCCACTCCCGGACGACCTGCCAGTCGTGGGCGCCGGGCGCGGGCGGCCCGGGCTCACCGAGCTGCCGGGCCCGGTAGGTGTCGAGGAGGTACTGCTGCGTGATGCTCATGGCGGATCGCCCTCTTGAGGAGACGTAGCGGTGGGTACGGGCTCCGCGGCTGCCCCGGTGACTCCAGACTGCGCCGGTCCCCGCCCCGCGGTCGCGCCGATTGACGGCGGCGGTCAATCGGCGGCGGCGTTGTCGGTGGCGGCGTGCACCATGGGGACATGAGCGTGCGCATCGACATCACGGGGCTGCGGCCGGAGCGGGTCGCCGTCGTGCCCTCTCCGCTGGCCGAGCTGGGTATGGCGCTGCACGCGCTGTCCGAGCCGGGGCACCACCCGGGGCTCCAGGGCTGGGTGACGGGCGTGACCGCCCGGCTCGACTCGCACCTGGCGGACCGGATGTGCGAGGCCGACTTCCTGTGGCGGACGACCTTCTCGGACCTGTTCATGCCGTTCGCCGGGGTGCCGGGCCGCAGCACCCTGCCCGGTGCCACCCTCGCCGACGACCTGGACCTGCTCGACAAGCTGTCCGACGAGCAGTTCGTCGACGCGGCCCTGGAGTTCACCTGCGCGCTGCCGTACAGCACCGGTGGGGTCTCGGCGCTCGACGACCCCGAGGTGCGCCGGCGCGCGCTGGACCTGGCCGCCGCGCGGGGACCGCAGCAGCTGCGCTTCAGCGAGCGGCTGCTGGCCGATCCGCCGCGGATCCGGGACTGGCTGCGGCAGTTCGCCCGGGACTGCGACGAGGCGTTCTTCGCCGAGGCCTGGTCCCGGCTGCGCCACCAGCTCGCGGCCGACGCCCGCCGCAAGACGGACCTGCTGCGCCACAAGGGCCTCGCCGAGGCCCTGGCCGCCGTGTCCCCGGCGGTGGCCCTGGACGAGGGCGCCGCCAGGATCACCGTCGACAAGCTGGGCGACGGCCGTTCCGCGACGGCGGACGGCGGCCTGCTGCTGGTCCCGACCAGCCTGGGCTGGCCGCACCTGATGGTCCTGCACCGGCACGGCTGGCAGCCGGTGCTGCACTACCCGGTCGGCTCCCCCGAGCTGGCCTCGCCGCCCTCGGTCGAGCAGCTCACGATGCGGATGACGGCGCTGTCCCACCCCGTCCGGATGCGGATCTGCCGGTACCTGGCCCGCAGTGCGTACACCACGGGCGAGCTGGCGCAGGTGCACGGCATGACGGCGCCCGAGATATCCCGGCACCTGGGCGTGCTGAAGAAGGCCGGACTGGTCACCACCCGCCGCCGCGGCCGGTACGTCCTGCACCAGCTGGACGTCACGGTGGTGGCCCGGCTGGGCAGCGACTTCCTGGAGGGGATCCTGCGCTGAAGCCGGTCCCGGGCGGCCGGTCAGTCGACCCGGATGTGCCGGATCCCGACCCCCGCCTGCCGCATCCGGGTGCGCAGCGCGCCCTCGTTGTTGGGCTTCAGGGTGAGTCCCGCGAGGACGGCGATGCGGTCGGCGGTCTTCGGGACGGTCGTGTGGTCCGTCCACAGGTGCTCGGCGAACTCCGGTTCGGCCAGCCGCTCCAGGCAGTGGTCGAGCTGCCGCACGGCCCAGCTGTCCCGGCGCGGCCCGCTCCCCTTGCCTTTCCCCGTCACGTACCGCAGGGCGTGGCCGAGGCCGCGCTCGCGCAGCCGCCGCAGCACGGTCTCGCGTTCGGCGAGGAGGCTGAAGTGGTGGACGTCGTGGCCCAGTTCGCGCAGCCGGCCGACGGTCTCGGCGAAGTACCCCGGGTCGGTGACGGCCATCGGCGCGATCACCACGCCGTCGTGCTTGGTCAGGGCCAGGTCCAGCACCTCCACGACGCCCTGCCGCCAGGAGACCAGGTCCTGGAAGTTCTCCCGCAACTCGGGCGGCAGCATGCGGCGCAGCCCGAAGCCCGCGTGCTCGGGGTCGCAGACGACACTGCCGGGGAGTCTGCGCCGTATCTCGTGCGCGGTCTGTGTCTTGCCGCCCCCGAAGGGGCCGTTGATCCACAGGAGCATGCGCAGACCCTACCGACGCGGCGGCCCGCGCGGCGCCCCGTCAGCCCTGTCCGCCGCCGGCCCGCACCAGCCCGGTCTCGTAGGCGAGGACCACCACCTGCACGCGGTCGCGCAGGCCCAGCTTGGTCAGGATGCGGCCCACATGGGTCTTCACGGTCGCCTCGGACAGTACGAGCCGCGCCGCGATCTCGCCGTTGGACATGCCCTGCGCCACCAGCACCATCACCTCGCGCTCCCGCTCGGTGAGCCGTTGCAGCTCCTTCTGCCGGGGTTCCTGCCCGGTGGCCGGCAGCATCGGGGCGAACCGGTCCAGGAGCCGCCGGGTGGTGGAGGGGGCCACCACCGCGTCGCCGCTGTGCACGGAGCGGATCGCGGCGAGCAGTTCGCCGGGCGGCACGTCCTTGAGCATGAAGCCGGAGGCGCCCGCCTTCAGCGCCGAGAACGCGTACTCGTCGAGGTCGAAGGTGGTCAGGATCAGCACCTTCGGCGCGTTCGGGTCCACGCAGATCCGGCTGGTGGTCTCCACGCCGTCGAGCTTGGGCATGCGGACGTCCATCAGGACGACGTCCACGGCGGTCGAGCGCAGCACCTGGAGCGCCTCGACGCCGTCGCCCGCCTCGGCGACGACCTCCATGTCCGGCTGGGCCGCCAGCACCATCCGGAACCCGGTGCGCAGCAGCACCTGGTCGTCGACGAGCATCACGCGGATCGCCATCGGGGCCTCTTCTTCCTTCTCTTCCTTACAGGTGTCAATGCGGTACGTGCGTGGGGGCGCGGTGGTCAGGGCGCGGGTTTCAGCGGCAGCAGCGCACTGATGCGGAATCCTCCGCCCGGACGCGGGCCCGCGTCCAGGGTTCCGCCGACCATGCCGATGCGCTCGCGCATGCCGATCAGCCCGTGGCCCTGGCCGTCGAAGCCGCCCTCCTCGTACAGCTCGTGCGGGGCGCCCTTGCCGTCGTCCTCGATGAGCAGCCCGAGGCCGTCGTCGAAGTAGACCAGGCGCACACTCGCGCCCGCGTTCTCCCCGCCGTGCTTGCGCGTGTTGGTCAGCGCCTCCTGCACGATGCGGTACGCGGTCAGCTCCACGCCGCTGGGCAGCTGCCGGGGGGTGCCCTCGACCTTGAAGTCGACCGGCAGCCCGGAGCTGCGGCACTGCTCGACGAGGTCCTCGATCTGCTCGACGTCGGGCTGCGGCACGTACTCCCCGGCCTCCTTGTGCTCGCCGGTGCGCAGCACGCCGAGCAGGCGGCGCATCTCGGCGAGCGCCTGCCGGCCGGTGGAGGAGATGGTCTCCAGGGCCTTCTTCGCCTGGTCGGGCGCCGCGTCCAGGACATAGGCGGCGCCGTCGGCCTGCACCACCATGACGGAGACGTTGTGCGCGACCACGTCGTGCAGCTCGCGCGCGATCCGGGCGCGCTCGGCGGCGACCGCGACCTTGGCCTGCGCCTCGCGCTCCTTCTCCAGCCGGGTCGCGCGCTCCTCCAGCTGCGCGAAATAGGCGCGCCGGGTGCGGATGGAGTCGCCGAGCACCCAGGCGAGGGCGAAGGGGACCGCCTGGAAGACCGTCACGGCGATGGTGGTGCCCACGCCCAGCTCGCTGTCGGACCAGCGCAGCTGGGCGAGGGGTGCCGCGCACAGGCCGGTGGCCAGCGCGGTCCGGGAGGCCCAGCGGGCGCCGGTCGCCGCCACGGTGTAGATGATCACCAGGAAGGCGAAGTCGGCGGGCATCGTCGACACGTCGAGGGCCAGTTGGCCCACGCCGAGTGCGACGGCGAGCAGCAGCATCCGCTCCGGCATCCGCTGGCGCAGCGCGATCACGACGCCGAGCAGCACCACGATGGGGATGATCAGCGCCAGGTTGTCCGTCCCGTCCGCCCGCGTCCCCGGGGTCGCCGCGGAGACCAGGGAGACTCCGAGCACGACGAAGGCCCAGAACGAGTCGACACCGGTCGGGTGTCGGCGGAGGAAGTCGTAGAGGCGCTGCACGTAACCCAGCGTAGGGAAGCGGAATAGGTGCAGGGGTCAACCGGAGGGCCGATCCGCATCGCCCGCGCATACTCCGCAAGGTGGAGGGACCGCTCTTCTGTGCCCCTAGCCTGGGCTTGTGACACCAGGAACGGCAGGGTCCAGAGGGGCTCGCGGGACGCAGGAGAAATGGCGGGGCTGGCGGGAGGCCACGCACGAGGCGCTCTACGGTCCGGTGGGCTTCTACCGCGCGGGACCCGGGGGCCCGGCCGGGCACTTCCGTACGTCCGTGCACGCGTCGCCGCTGTTCGCGGGGGCCGTGGCGGAACTGCTGTGCCGGGTCGACGAGGCGCTGGGCCGGCCCGCGGTGCTGGACTTCGTGGACATGGCGGCCGGCCGGGGCGAGCTGGTCGCCGGGGTGCTGGCGGCCCTGCCCGCCGACGTTACCGCCCGCACGCGCGCGTACGCCGTCGAGGTCGCCGCCCGCCCCGGAGGGCTCGACCGGCGGGTCCGGTGGCTCGCTCGGCCGCCGGAGGGCGTCACCGGGCTGCTGTTCGCCAACGAGTGGCTGGACAACGTACCGGTGGACGTGGCGGAGGTGGACGCCGCGGGCGTGGCGCGCCGGGTGCTCGTACGGGGCGACGGGGCCGAGCGGCTCGGGGAGCCGGTGGCCGGGGCGGCGGCCGAGTGGCTGGCCCGGTGGTGGCCGCTGCCCGCCGAGGAGGGGCGGCGCGCGGAGATCGGGCTGCCCCGCGACGAGGCCTGGGCGTCGGCCGTGGCGGCGGTGGACGCCGGGCTGGCGGTGGCCGCCGACTACGCGCACAGCGCGGCCGCCCGCCCGCCGTTCGGGACGCTCACGGGCTTCCGGGAGGGGCGGCAGACGGAGCCGGTGCCGGACGGGTCGTGCGACATCACCGCACACGTGGCCCTGGACGCGTGCGCGGCCGCCCACACCGCGAGGTGCACTCCGGAGTACGCGCCCCCGAATGCGCTCACACGCCCCCAGCGCGAGATCCTGCACGCCCTCGGCGTCACCGGCGCACGCCCCCCGCTCGCGCTGGCCTCCACCGACCCGGCGGCGTATGTGCGCGCCCTCGCGAGCGCCTCGCAGGGCGCCGAGCTGACCGCGCGCGGCGGCCTGGGCGATTTCTGGTGGCTGCTCCAGCCGGTGGGCCCGGTCGACGCCGGGGCGCTACTTGTCGATGTCGCCGACCACGAAGAACAGTGACCCCAGGATCGCCACCATGTCCGCGACCAGCGTCCCGGGCAGCAGCTCGGCGAGCGCCTGGATGTTGTTGTACGACGCCGAGCGCAGCTTCAGCCGGTACGGGGTCTTCTCGCCCTTGCTGACCAGGTAGTACCCGTTGATGCCGAGCGGGTTCTCGGTCCAGGCGTACGTGTGGCCCTCGGGCGCCTTCAGCACCTTCGGGAGGCGCTGGTTCACCGGCCCCGGCGCCAGCCCGGCCAGGCGGTCCAGGCAGGCGTCGGCGAGGTCGAGGGCGTTGTGGGTCTGCTCCAGGAGGCACTCGAAGCGGGCCAGGCAGTCGCCCTCGGTGCGGGTGACGACCTTGAGGGTGTCCTGGAGTTCGCCGTAGGCCAGGTACGGCTCGTCGCGGCGCAGGTCGAAGTCGACGCCGGAGGCGCGCGCGATCGGTCCGCTGACGCCGTAGGCGTGCACGGCCTGCGGGGTCAGGGCGCCGACCCCCCGCGTACGCCCCCGGAAGATCTCGTTGCCGAGCACCAGGTCGTCGAAGACGTCCATGCGCGAGCGGACGGCGGCGACGGCGCCGCGCGCGCGTGTGGTCCAGCCCGCCGGGAGGTCCTCCTTGAGGCCGCCGACGCGGTTGAACATGTAGTGCATGCGCCCGCCGGAGACCTCCTCCATCACGTTCTGGAGGACCTCCCGCTCCCGGAAGGCGTAGAAGACCGGGGTGATGCCGCCCAGCTCCAGCGGATACGACCCGAGGAACATCAGGTGGTTGAGCACCCGGTTCAGCTCGGCGAGCAGGGTCCGCGTCCACACCGCGCGCGTGGGGACCTCCATGCCGAGCATCCGCTCGACGGCGAGGACGACGCCCAGCTCGTTGGAGAACGCCGACAGCCAGTCGTGGCGGTTGGCGAGCATGATGATCTGACGGTAGTCACGGGCCTCGAACAGCTTCTCGGCGCCGCGGTGCATGTAGCCGATCACCGGCTCCGCGCTCGTGATGCGCTCGCCGTCCAGAACCAGCTTGAGCCGCAGCACGCCGTGGGTGGACGGGTGCTGGGGCCCGATGTTGAGCACCATGTCGGTGCTCTCCGCGGCACCGCCGATTCCGACCGTGGTCTCCGTCGTAGGAGTCATGAACCCAGTCTCCCCTACGTACCCTGGCCCCATGGAGACGGGGAGCCCGGACGACGCGGCCACGGCGGGGACAGCGGGCACGGCGGGGACAGCGGGCACGGCGGGGACGGCGGAAGCGCCTGGGCGGGCGACTCCGGCGGGCCCCCCGACCACGCCACGGGACGAGCCGGTGTGGACCGGCCTGCCGCCGGGGCTGCTGCACCTGCGCCGCCTGTTGCTGGTGGTGTGGCTGGGACTGCTGACAGTCGCCGCCGGTGTGCTGCCCGCCCTGTTCCTGGCCCCCTTCTGGGCCGCCCTGGCCCTGCTGCCACTGGCCCTGACGGCCTGGGGCTGGCTGATGCTGGAGCGCAACTGGCGCTCCTGGAGGTACGCCGAGCGCGCCGACGACCTGCTGATCAGCCGGGGCGTGCTGTGGCGGGAGGAGACCGTCGTCCCGTACGGGCGCATGCAACTGGTCGAGGTGACCTCCGGACCGGTCGAGCGGCACTTCGGCCTGGCCAGCGTGCAGCTGCACACGGCCGCCGCCGCGACCGACGCGACCATCCCCGGCCTCGACCCGGCCGAGGCGGAACGCCTGCGCGACCGTCTCACCGAGCTGGGCGAGGCCCGATCGGCGGGCCTGTGACCGGGCCCGGGGCCGAGAGGGGCGCGACCGAGGGCGGTACGGCGGGACGCGCGAACGGTCCGGTGGAGTACCTGCGCGAGCCCGGCCCGGCGGCCCCCGCCCGAAACGGGGACGGCCCCCCGTGGGATCCGAGACACGACCCCGCCGAGCCCTCGGACCGCACGGCAGCCCCCGCACCCGAAGCCACCGGCCCCGAACGCGGGGGTCCCGGCGGCGACGTCGTGGAGCGGCGCCTGCACCCCGTCACGCCCCTGCGGCGGGCGTGGGCGCCGGTCGCGGTGCTCGTCGGGTGGGCCGTGCACGATCCCGACCAGGCGCAGCGCCAGCTGACCCGGCTGACCACGACCCACCTGCTGATCGGCCTCGCCGTACTGATCCCGGCCGCCGCCCTGTACGGCTTCCTCACCTGGTGGTTCACCCACTACGCGGTGACCGACACCGAGCTGCGGATCCGCACCGGCCTGCTGTTCCGCCGCACCGCGCACATCCGCCTCGAACGCATCCAGGCGATCGACGTCACCCAGCCCCTGCTGGCCCGGGTCGCGGGCGTCGCCAAGCTCAAGCTCGACGTCATAGGCACTGGCAAGAAGGACGAACTGGCCTTCCTCGGCGCCGGTGAGGCGCGGGCGCTGCGGGCCGAACTGCTCGCGCGCGCGGCGGGCTTCGCGCCCGAGACCGCGCACGAGGTCGGCGAGGCCCCCGAGCGGCAGCTGCTGCGGGTGCCGCCCGGCGTCCTCGCCGTCTCCCTCCTGCTGACCGGTGCGACCTGGGGCAGCCTGCTCGCCGCCGCCGTCGTACCGACACTCCTGTGGCTGGCCACCCACAACCTGTGGACGGTGCTGGCGACCGCCCTGCCGCTGGTGGGCGCCGCGGGCGCGAGCAGCGCCGGCCGGTTCGTCGGGGAGTACGACTGGACGGTGGCCGAGTCCCCGGACGGGCTCCGCATCGACCACGGCCTGCTCGACCGCGCCCACGAGACGGTGCCGCCGGGCCGGGTGCAGACCGTGCGACTGGTGGAGCCGCTGCTGTGGCGGCGCCGCCGCTGGGTGCGGGTGGAGCTGGACGTGGCCGGGTCGTCGAACTCCGTGCTGCTGCCGGTCGCCCCGCGCGAGATCGCCGAGTCGGTCGTCGCGCGCGTGCTGCCCGGCGTGACCGTGCCGGCGGGACGGGAGCTGTCGCGCCCGCCGCGCCGGGCGGCGCGGTGCAGACCGCTGTGGTGGCGCGGTCACGGGCTCGCCGTCACCGACGCGGTCTTCGCCGCCCGGTACGGCCTGCTGCGCCGCAGCCTGGCGCTCGTGCCGCACGCCAAGGTCCAGAGCGTCCGCCTGACGCAGGGTCCCTGGCGGCGCGCCCTGCGGCTGGCCGACGTCCACGTGGACACGGGGGCGAACAAGACGGTGACCGCCCGCCTGCGTGACGCCGAAGAGGCCGCGGAGTTGCTGCGCAGCCAGGCGGAACGGTCCCGGACGGGCCGCCGCGACGCCCCGCCGGACCGCTGGATGGCCTGAGACCACCCGCCCCCGGCGTCGAGGGCGGTCAGGAGACCGCGCTGCGCAGCCCCTGTACGTCGATCTGCTCGGTCTCGTCGTGGGCCGTCAGGTCGATCACCTGGCCCACGCCCCGGGACTCGGCACCGGCCGCCTTGAAGGAGACCTCGGCCTCGGCCTTGTGCAGGGCGAGCGCCTCCTGGCCGACCACGTCGGCGAGGTCCTCGTTCTGGACGGTCTCCAGAGCGGCGTCGGACGCACCCGCCCCGTCCGCCCCGCCCGTCCCGTTCTCGACGGGCTTGGTGCCGAAGAAGTCGAAGCCGCCCTCGACCACCGGACGCCGCACCGGGGCCGCCGGTACGACGGCCACCGCGGTCGGCACCGTGAAGTGCCCGTCGGCCCGCCGGGTGGGCTGCGTGGACTGGGCGGACTGGGTGGGCTGCGCGGGCCGCTCGTCGGAGTCGGTGGCCGGGGAGGCGGCGGCGGTGCGCTCATGGCCGTCGGCCGCCTCGGGCTGCCCCTGCGCCTCGTCCTCCTGCCCCGCCTCGGTCGCGGGCACGCCCTCGCCACCGCCGTCCCCGTCGTCGTCGCCGTCGGAGCCGTCCGGGGCCTCGGAGGCCGCACCCCGGTCGCCACCGTCCGGGTCGGCGTGCGCGTCGCCGTCGAGCCGGGCCAGGGCCGCGTTGGCGCGCAGGAACAGCCGGGAACCCTCGGGCGAGAAGACCCCGGGAACGGAGGCCTCTTCGGCCTCGGCCTCCGCCCCCGCCCCGGCCGTTTCCTGCTCCCGCGCCTCCTGCTCCCGCGTTTCCTGCTCCCGCGTCTCCTGCACCGGCGTCTCCACTGCCGGTACGGTGCGGGCCGCCGGCAGCGCGGGTGCCTGCGGCGCGGCCTCTATCTCCAGCAGCCGGCGGCCCTCCAGCGCGCTGGCACGCTCGGTCTCCGCCGTGGCGTAGCGCCGTAGCAGCGAGGCGTGCTCGTTGCGCAGCCCCGCCAGTTCGGTGCGCTTGGCCCGCAGCCGGTGCTCCAGCTTCTGCCGCAGCTCGCGCGACTCCTCCAGGTCGGACTCCAGTTCGGCGACCCGTTCCTCGAAGCGCCACTCGTCGCTCGCACGCGCGCGGGTGAGGTCGGCGACCTGCCGGCCCGCCTGCGCGTCCCAGTGCCGCATGACGACCGCGCCGACCACGGCCGTCACCGCGGCGGCCGCGGCCAGCACGCGAAGGATCATGGTCTCGCTGAACAACCAGGGCCCGAAGGCGCAGACGACCGAAACACCTGCGATCGCCGACGGAGGAAGCAGCCTGTGCAGAGGCGGGGAATGGCGGTGACGTCCACGTGGCATGGCCAGAAACTTACCGCGCGTAGGCGAATCTTGGCGCCCCGCCCCGTAAAAACACGGCCATCTCCGACGTGTTCACAGCGAACGGGGATTCCACATCCCCGACGGCGGACGAATTACCCCCGGATTCCAAGATCATTCAAGAGTCCCGCCCGCCACCCAGCCGCTCATCGAGCCACCGCAGGGTCGCGGGAATCTCCCGCCGCCAGGTATTGAAGTTGTGCCCGCCGCTTTCCAGGATGATCGACGAGATCCGGGTCGGCCTCTTGTCCTTCACCAGATCAATGAACTTCAGCGTGTCCTTGTAGTTCGTCTCGCCGGTTCTGCTGCTGGTGACGAGCAGTGAAGTGTCGGGCGCGGGCGCGTTCTTGAGGTACCACCACAGGCTGGCCCGCTTCTCGAGCCCCTCGTCCCCCTGGAAGAGATCACCCGTGGTGGGGTCGTCCGGCGCGTCGTAGTACGGCGACAGCCCGGCCCCGGCGGCGTACACCTCCGGATGGTGCGCGGCGAGCTTCAGGGCGCAGTAGCCGCCGGTCGAGTTGCCGACGACGCCCCAGCTCCGCGGCCCCTTGGCCACCCGGTAGTGGGCACTCACCGCCTGGGGCAGGTCCTTCGCGAAGAACGTCTCCGTCTGCGGCCCGCCCGGTACGTCCACGCACTCCGTGTCGCGCGGCGGTGCCACCGTGGGCCGCAGCATCACCAGGATCATCGGCCGCATCCGGCCGGCCTTCGCCAGCTCCAGCGCCGTACGCGGGTAGTGCAGTTTCTCCACCAGCGCCTCCGCCGTCCCCGGATAACCGGTCAGGACGACGGCCGCGGGAAACGTACGGCCGCGGTGCCGCCTCTGAAAGTACTCCGGCGGCAAATACACAAACGCCGGTGACGCGATCCGAGACGTACGCCCGACGACCCGTATCTCCTCCACTCGCCCCGAGACGTCCGGCCGCGCCCCGCCCGCCCGCGTCACCCGCCGGTCCCCGACGACCCGCAGCGGCCCGCCGCCCGCACCGGCCGAATGGTCCACGACCACGCCCTGCCCGTCCTCCCGCCCGAACAGGTCGGCCCAACTGCCGTAGAACCCGAAGGACTGATTGGCGACCAGTCCCACCGCCGCGAAGACCGCCACCTGGGTGGCCAGCAGCAGACCGGCCCTCCCCAGAACGGCCCGCACACTCCGCCCGGCCAGCCGCGGCCACACCCACACCGTCCCGGCGAACAGCAGCACGCCGGCCACCACCGCCAGCGCCAGCACCTTGTTGCTCGTGAGACCCATGCCTTGCTACCCGCCCGCGTTTTCCGTCGATCAGGGGAGTGAACCTCTCCCTCCGAGACACCGTCCTAGAGGGCGCAATGTCGCCGGATGCCCGGAACGGGCCCGGAATCCACGATCTCTCGCAGAACCACAGGTGCGATGTCTGTCAGGACAGATGAGGAAATGTCGGGCGGGGTTCCGACGAGGCCCACCCGCATACGCCGCGCACTGCGCGGCCCCCGCCCGGACCGGATCCCCCTCCTCGTCGGCCGTGCCTGCGTGCTCGTCGGCCTGCTGGACATCGCGGCCGGCTCCTTCCCGCGCTTCCGCCACAGCCGGATGCACGCCCTCGCCGAGGTCCTGCCCGGCGCCTTCGGCCCCTTCGCCGCCGCCCTCTCGCTCAGCGCGGGCGTCCTGCTCCTCCTGCTGGCCCACGGCCTCAAGCGCCACAAACGCCGGGCCTGGCGGGCGGCGGTCGCCCTGCTGCCACTGGGAGCCGTCGCCCAGTTCACATACCGCCACTCCCTCCTCGGCGCAGTGATCTCCGTGGCCCTCCTGATCCCCCTCCTCCGCCACCGCGACGAGTTCGCCGCCCTCCCCGACCCCCGCAGCCGCTGGCGGGCGCTGGCCAACTTCGTCCTCATGAGCGCCGGTTCCGTCCTGCTCGGCCTGCTCGTCGTCAACGCCCACTCGCACCGCATGCTCGGCGATCCCAGCCTGGCCGACCGCATCACCCACGTCCTCTACGGCCTGTTCGGCGTCGAGGGCCCGGTGGACTACCGCGGCAACACCTCCTGGACGGTCGCGTTCTCCCTCGGCGCCCTCGGCCTCCTGACCGCCGTCACCACGATCTACCTGGCCTTCCGCCCCGAACACCCCGCGGCCCGCCTCACCGAGGACGACGAGACCCGCCTGCGCGCCCTCCTCGCCCGGCACGGCGGCCGCGACTCCCTCGGCCACTTCGCGCTGCGCCGCGACAAGGCGGTCGTCTTCTCCCCCAGCGGCAAGGCCGCCGTCACCTACCGGGTGGTCTCCGGCGTGATGCTGGCCAGCGGCGACCCGATCGGCGACGTCGAGGCCTGGCCGGGCGCCATCGAACGCTTCATGGACGAGGCCAGGGCCCACTCCTGGACCCCGGCCGTCATGGGCTGCTCGGAGACCGGCGGCGAGGTCTGGACCCGCGAAACGGGCCTCGACGCCCTCGAACTGGGCGACGAGGCGGTGGTGGACGTAGCGGATTTCTCCCTCGCCGGCCGCGCGATGCGCAACGTGCGCCAGATGGTCAAGCGCATCGAGCGCGCCGGTTACGAGACCCGCGTACGGCGCGTGGCTGACCTCTCCGACGGCGAACTGGACCGCGTGCGCCGCGCCGCCGACGCGTGGCGCGGCACGGACACCGAGCGCGGCTTCTCCATGGCCCTGGGCCGCGTCGGCGACCCGGCCGACGGCGACTGCCTGATAGCGACGGCCCACAAACAGGACACGGAACCCGGCGAGTACGGCGACCTGAAGGCGGTCCTGCACTTCGTGCCGTGGGGCACGGACGGCGTGTCCCTGGACCTCATGCGGCGCGACCGCGCGGCCGACCCCGGCATGAACGAACTGCTGATCGTGGCCGCGCTCCAGGCGGCCTCGAAGCTGGGCATCGCCCGCGTGTCCCTGAACTTCGCGATGTTCCGCGCGGCGCTCGCCCGGGGCGAGAAGATCGGCGCGGGCCCGGTCCTGCGGGCATGGCGCGGACTGCTGGTCTTCCTCTCCCGCTGGTTCCAGATCGAGTCCCTGTACAAGTTCAACGCGAAGTTCCGCCCTCGGTGGGAGCCACGCTTCGTCGTCTACCGCCGCTCGGCCGACCTCCCGCGGATCGGCTTCGCCGCGATGCAGGCGGAGGGCTTCGTCACGCTCGCCCTCCCCCGCTTCCTCCAGCGCCGGACGCCCTCGCGCCGCCCCTGCGCCCACGGCGCCCCGGAACGGGAGGCGCGGACGGCGTAACGTACGCCGGTCCGTTACGGGGGCGCGCGGCCCGGCGTGCTCTTGGCACCCGGGGCGGGTGCGGGCGCGAGGGGTACGCGGCCCGGCGTTGCGGGGTGCCGCTGCGCCCACCCGTGCCGCCCCAGCGGCACGACTGCCCGCAGCGGCGGCGGGACGGGCGGCGGGGGAGCCGCGTACGGCGAGGAGGTGGGCGCGGTGCCGATGGCGGGCCGCAGGCGCGTACGGCGAGAAGGGGGCGGGTCGGGGGGTGTCCGCCCGCAGCGGTTGGCGCGTCAACGGAGTTCACCTCCGTAGCCGACCGATTCCGCGCCGTTCCGAGGACGGACACCCCCCGGCGCGCCCCCGACCCACCCACCGCACGCACCGCGCAACGCGCACCCCCACCGACCCCGCACAGGCCGCCGCAGGCACCCCGCGCACCCGCCGCAGCCCACCGCCTACGCTGAACACATGAGCAAGCAGACCGGCCGCCGCCGACGCCACCTCGCGGGACTGACCGCATGGGACCGCTGCGCGGTCATGGGAGTCGTCAACGTGACCCCCGACTCCTTCTCCGACGGCGGCCGCTTCTTCGACACCACGGCGGCCATCAAGCACGGCCTGGACCTGGTCGCCCAGGGCGCCGACCTCGTGGACGTCGGCGGCGAGTCCACCCGCCCCGGCGCCACCCGCGTGGACGAGGACGAGGAACTCAGGCGCGTCGTCCCGGTCGTGCGCGGCCTCGCCTCCGAGGGCGTGACGGTCTCCGTCGACACCATGCGCGCCTCCGTCGCCGAGCAGGCCCTCGCCGCCGGCGCCGCCCTGGTCAACGACGTCAGCGGCGGCCTCGCCGACCCCCGGATGATCCCGGTCGTCGCCGACACGGGCGCCCCCTTCGTCGTCATGCACTGGCGCGGCCTCCTGAAGGACGGCAACGTCAAAGGCACCTACACCGACGTGGTGACCGAGGTCGTAGACGAACTCCACGCACGCGTGGACGCCGTCCTCGACGGCGGCATCGCCCCCGACCGAGTGATCGTCGACCCCGGCCTCGGCTTCTCCAAGGACGCCGAGCACGACCTCGTCCTCCTCGCCCACCTCGACCGCCTCCTCGCCCTCGGCCACCCCCTCCTCGTCGCCGCCTCCCGCAAACGCTTCCTCGGCCGCGTCCTCGCCGGCCCGGACGCCGCCCCGCCCCCCGCGCGCGAGCGCGACGCGGCCACCGCCGCGGTCTCCGCGCTCGCCGCGCAGGCCGGCGCGTGGGCGGTCCGCGTCCACGAGGTCCGCGCCACGGCCGACGCCGTCCGCGTCGCCCGCGCCGTCGAAGGCGCCCGGTGAACGCGCCGCACCTCGACGTCGAACAGGTCGAGGCCGCGAACACCGCCTTCTACGAGGCACTGGAGGAGGGCGACTTCGAGAAGGTCTCCGAGTTCTGGCTCACCCCCTCCGACCTGGGCATCGACGAGTCGTACCACGACCCGGCCGACGCCGGCGTGGTCTCCTGCGTCCACCCGGGCTGGCCGGTGCTCACCGGCCGCGGCGAGGTCCTGCGCTCCTACGCCCTGATCATGGCGAACACGGACTACATCCAGTTCTTCCTCACCGACGTGCACGTCTCCGTCACCGGCGACACCGCCCTGGTCACCTGCACCGAGAACATCCTCAGCGGCGGCCCCGCCCCCGACGGCGGCGAGGAGCTCGGCCCGCTCGTCGGCCAGCTCGTCGTCGCCACCAACACCTTCCGGCGCACGCCCGCCGGCTGGAAGCTCTGGTCCCACCACGCCTCCCCCGTACTCGCGGAATCCGAGGACGAGGACGGCGAGGACACACCGCCCTGACCGGGCGGCCGGCGGCGCCGACGGCACCACCGGCACCACCGGCACCACCGGCACCACCGGGACCACCGGGACCACCGGGACCACCGGGACCACCGGGACCCGGAGAAGTGGTTGGAATCACGGCCCGGCGGGTAGGGGCGGCTACCAACCCGTGATCCACCGGGACCGCCAGGGAGAACGCACGGTGAAAACCTGCCCGCTCCCCACCCAGCCCCGCCCCCCGCGGCCCGGCACTGTCGGTGCACGCGGGTAGATTCGACTGGGGCCGCCGTACCACCCGCACGTGGTGCGACCGGCCGATACCGACGACTGCAGGAGTGATTCGCGTGGATCGTGTCGCGCTGCGCGGCCTGAAGGCCCGCGGGCACCACGGTGTGTTCCCCAAGGAGCGCGAGGACGGCCAGACCTTCCTCGTGGACATCGTCCTGGGCCTGGACACCCGCCCGGCCGCGGCCGACGACGACCTGGCGAAGACAGTGCACTACGGCATCGTGGCCGAGGAGGTCGTGGCCGTCGTCGAGGGCGAGCCGGTCAACCTCGTCGAGACCCTCGCCGAGCGCATCGCCCAGGTCTGTCTGAAGCACGAAGGGGTCGAGGAGGTCGAGGTCTGCGTCCACAAGCCGGACGCGCCGATCACCGTCCCCTTCGACGACGTGACCGTCACCATCATCCGGAGCCGTGTATGAGCGCCCCCTTCGCCCAGGGTCCGAGCGACCCGACCGTACAGCCCGTGCCCGCCTCCGTCATCGAGCAGGTCGACGCCGCGGACACCACCCTGTCCAACCCCAAGCGCGCGGTGGTCGCCCTGGGCGCCAACCTCGGCAACCGCCTGGAGACCCTCCAGGGCGCGATCGACGCCCTGGAGGACACCCCCGGCGTCCGCGTCAAAGGCGTCTCGCCGGTCTACGAGACGGAGCCGTGGGGCGTCGCCCCCGACAGCCAGCCCTCCTACTTCAACGCGGTCGTGATCCTCAAGACGACCCTGCCCCCGTCCTCCCTCCTGGAGCGGGCGCACGCGGTCGAGGAGGCCTTCCACCGGGTCCGCGACGAGCGCTGGGGCCCGCGCACCCTGGACGTCGACATCGTCGCCTACGCCGAGGTCGTCTCCGACGACCCGCACCTCACCCTCCCCCACCCGCGCGCCCACGAACGCGCCTTCGTGCTGGCCCCCTGGCTGGACGTCGACCCGGAGGCCGCCCTGCCCGGCCGGGGCAGGGTCGCCGACCTCCTGGCCGCCGTCACCCGCGCCGGCGTCGCGCCCCGCGCCGACCTGGAACTCCAGCTGCCCGAGTAGTCGTTAAGGTCGACGAGGACGACGAGGCCGGGACGACCGCGCCGGGGAGCCGAAGGGACACCGGAACACCGTGAAAGAGCTGCGCATCAGGGTGCTGGCCGGCGTGTTCGTCGTCGCCGGAATCCTGTCCTGGGCCGGCGCCCGCCTGTGGAACTCGGTGGGTACGCTGCCGAGCGTCCCCCTGGCCGCCCCCGTCGTCCTCGCCCTGATCGCGGTGATCCTGCTGGCCACGGCGCTCTCGATCCGCGCCCGCCTCAAGTCCCAGCGGGACCGCGTCCCCGGCGCCAAGGGCGTCGACCCGATGATGGCGGCCCGGGCCGTCGTCTTCGGCCAGGCCAGCGCCCTGGTGGCCGCCCTCGTCGCCGGCATGTACGGCGGCACGGGCGTCTTCCTGCTGGAGTACCTCGACATCCCGGCCCGCCGCGACCAGGCCATCTACGCGGGCGCCTCGGTCGTCGCGGGCATCGCCGTGATAGCGGCCGCCCTCTTCATGGAACGAGTCTGCAGACTCCCGGAGGACGAGGACGACGACCACCCGGGAGCCGCCTCGGCGGTGTGACCCGCCCCCGCGAACTCAGCGAGCCATGATCAGACTCATGGCCTCGTTGCGCGTGGCGACGTCCCGCAGCTGACCCCGCACGGCCGAGGTGAGGGTCTTCGCACCGGGCTTGCGGATGCCCCGCATGGACATGCACATGTGCTCGCACTCGACCACGACGATCACCCCGCGCGGTTCCAGGATCTCCATCAAGGAGTCCGCGATCTGCGTGGTGAGACGTTCCTGCACCTGCGGGCGGCGCGCATAGACGTCCACGAGCCGGGCCAGCTTCGACAGACCGGTGATCTTCCCGCTGGTGGACGGGATGTAGCCGACGTGCGCCACCCCGCGGAACGGCACCAGGTGATGCTCACACGTCGAGAACACTTCAATGTCCTTCACCAGGACCATCTCGTCGTGCCCGAGGTCGAACGTCGTCGTCAGGACGTCCTCCGGCTCCTGCCACAGGCCGGCGAATATCTCCTTGTACGCCCGCGCCACGCGCGCCGGGGTCTCCCTGAGGCCCTCGCGGTCCGGGTCCTCGCCGACCGCGATCAGCAGTTCGCGCACGGCGTTCTCGGCCCGCTTCTCGTCGAACTCGCCGATCTGGCCCTCGCCGTCCAGCGTCACGGGGTCGGTCATGTGATGCCTCGTTCCTGATCCGTCCTGGGACGGCATACGGAAATGCCGCGCCCCCCAAGCCTAGAACCTGGGGGGCGCGGCATACATTCCGGGCCCGGCCGGGCCGCCGGGGCGGTCCGGGCCGGCCGGGTCAGCTCTCCGGGCGGTCCTCCGGTGCTCGCTCCGGTGCCGGAGCGGGCTCCACCGTGGTGCTCTTGGCGGTGGAGATCGCCGCCGTCGCGCCGTTCGCCCCGTTCGTCAGTGCCAGCTCCTTGGGGGAGAGCACCGGCGGACGCGTCGAGGGCGTACGGCGGGAGGAACCGGTCCAGGCGGGCCGGGCCGGGCGCTTGACGATCTGGGCGAAGACCTCGGCGATCTCCTCCTTGCCCAGCGTCTCCTTCTCCAGCAGCGCGAGGACGAGGTTGTCGAGGACGTCGCGGTTCTCGACCAGGATCTCCCAGGCCTCGTTGTGCGCCGTCTCGATGAGCTTCTTGACCTCTTCGTCGACCAGCGCGGCGATCTCCTCCGAGTAGTCGCGCTGGTGCGCCATCTCACGCCCGAGGAACGGCTCGCTGTTGTCGCCGCCGAACTTGATCGCGCCGAGGCGCTCGGTCATGCCGTACTGGGTGACCATCGCCCGGGCCAGGCCGGTGGCCTTCTCGATGTCGTTGGCCGCACCGGTCGTCGGGTCGTGGAAGACCAGTTCCTCGGCCGCGCGGCCGCCCAGCATGTAGGCGAGCTGGTCGAGCATCTCGTTGCGCGTGGTCGAGTACTTGTCCTCGTCCGGGAGCACCATCGTGTAGCCGAGGGCCCGGCCTCTGGACAGGATCGTGATCTTGTGGACCGGGTCGGAGTTCGGTGAGGCCGCCGCGACCAGGGCGTGACCGCCCTCGTGGTACGCGGTGATCTTCTTCTCCTTGTCCGACATGATCCGGGTCCGCTTCTGCGGGCCCGCGACCACACGGTCGATCGCCTCGTCCAGCATCTGGTTGTCGACCAGCTTCTTGTCGCTGCGGGCCGTCAGCAGGGCGGCCTCGTTCAGCACGTTGGCCAGGTCGGCACCGGTCATGCCGGGCGTACGGCGGGCGACGGCCGACAGGTCGACGTCGGGCGCGACCGGCTTGCCCTTCTGGTGGACCTTGAGGATCTCCAGACGGCCCTGCATGTCCGGGCGGTCGACGGCGATCTGCCGGTCGAAGCGGCCGGGGCGCAGCAGCGCCGGGTCGAGGATGTCGGGCCGGTTCGTCGCGGCGATGAGGATCACGCCGCCCTTGACGTCGAAGCCGTCCATCTCGACGAGCAGCTGGTTCAGGGTCTGCTCGCGCTCGTCGTGACCGCCGCCGAGGCCGGCGCCGCGGTGGCGGCCGACCGCGTCGATCTCGTCGACGAAGACGATGGCCGGGGCGTTCGCCTTGGCCTGCTCGAACAGGTCGCGCACTCGGGAGGCACCGACACCGACGAACATCTCGACGAAGTCGGAACCGGAGATCGAGTAGAACGGCACGCCCGCCTCGCCCGCGACGGCACGCGCGAGCAGGGTCTTGCCGGTGCCGGGCGGGCCGTACAGCAGCACGCCCTTGGGGATCTTGGCGCCGACGGCCTGGAACTTGGCCGGCTCCTGGAGGAACTCCTTGATCTCGTGGAGTTCCTCGACGGCCTCGTCGGACCCGGCGACGTCGGAGAACGTCGTCTTGGGGGTGTCCTTGGTGATGAGCTTCGCCTTCGACTTGCCGAAGTTCATGACCCGGGAGCCGCCGCCCTGCATCTGATTCATCAGGAACAGGAAGACGACCACGATGAGGACGAACGGGAGCAGGGAGAGCAGAATCCCGACGAACGGGTTCTGCTTCGACGGCGACACGGTGTAGCCGTCGGGGATCTGCTTGTCCTGGTACTTGTTCTGCAGGGTGTTGGCGAGGGTCACGCCCTGGTCGCCGATGTAGCTCGCCTGGATCTTCGAGCTGCCCTCGACCTTTTCGCCGTCCTTGAGCTGGACCTTGATGGTCTGCTCGTCACCGGTGGTCAGCTTGGCCGACTCGACCCTGTTGTCGTTGATCGCCTGGACGACCTGGCCCGTGTCCACCGTCTTGTAGCCACCGGACGAGCCCACGACCTGCATCAACACGACCACGGCAAGGACGGCCAGCACGATCCACATGATTGGCCCACGGAAGTATCGCTTCACGTCCATCCACACGGAGCGGTGTCGCCCCGTCCCTCCTGCCATAGTGAGTTTGATAAGACAGTTCTTCTGACGGTACCCCAGCGTGGCGGCCCTCAGCCGCACGGGCGGGCCGACGTCCCGTCTGCATGCTCCAACGGCGCGCGGGCCCGAGGGGTTCCCGGGTGACCCGCCCAAACACCGTGAAGCCCGTTACAGGGCCGCGTCAGCCGCCGTACACGTGGGGCGCGAGCGTACCGACGAACGGGAGGTTGCGGTACTTCTCGGCGTAGTCGAGGCCGTAGCCGACGACGAACTCGTTGGGGATGTCGAAGCCGACCCACTCCACGTCGATGGCGACCTTCGCGGCGTCGGGCTTGCGCAGCAGCGTGCACACCTTGAGGGAGGCGGGTTCGCGCGAGCCGAGGTTGGAGATCAGCCAGGACAGGGTCAGGCCGGAGTCGATGATGTCCTCGACGATCAGGACGTGGCGGCCCTTGATGTCGGTGTCGAGGTCCTTGAGGATCCGCACCACACCGGAGGACTGGGTGCCCGCGCCGTACGAGGACACCGCCATCCAGTCCATCGTGACGGGGGTGGACAGCGTGCGCGCCAGGTCGGCCATGACCATCACGGCGCCCTTGAGGACGCCGACGATGAGCAGGTCCTTGCCCGCGTACTCCGCGTCGATCTTCGCGGCCAGCTCGGCCAGCTTCGCGTCGATCTCTTCCTTGGTGATGAGTACCTTCTCGAGGTCGGCACCCATGTCGTTCGCGTCCACCCGCATCACTTTCGGTCGTCCCACCGGCCGGTCCGGAGCGCCCGTCGATCCGTGTGCGGGTCGACGGCGGGTCCGGATTCAGCCTTGCCGAATCACCAGTCTGCCACCCTGCCGCCGGGCGACGACTTTGCCGGGGAGGTTGATGGCTCCCTGACCGCGCCAGCCGGTGATGAGGCGGTCGACTTCCTCGATGTGGCGGGCGAACAGGGCACCGCCCGGGGCACCGGCCTCCAGGGCGGCGCGGCGCAGGATGCGGCGGCGTACGGCGGGCGGCAGGGCGTACAGCTTGGCGCACTCCAGTCCGCCGGTGGCGTCGCGGACGCCGGCTTCGGCCTGGCGGGCCCAGGTGTCGAGGGCGTCGGCGTCATCCCGGGAGAGTTGGGCCGTCCGGGCGAGGGCCTCGACGACGCCTTTGCCGAGGGCCTTCTCCAGGGCGGGCAGGCCCTCGTGGCGCAGCCGGGAGCGGGTGTAGGCGGGGTCGGTGTTGTGGGGGTCGTCCCAGACGGGGAGGGACTGGACCATGCAGGCCTTGCGGGCGGT
Organism: Streptomyces sp. NPDC018026; assembly: GCF_044327745.1. Taxonomy (NCBI): domain Bacteria; kingdom Bacillati; phylum Actinomycetota; class Actinomycetes; order Kitasatosporales; family Streptomycetaceae; genus Streptomyces; species Streptomyces sp. NPDC018026. The sequence goes on along the minus strand of NZ_JBIRFY010000011.1, from coordinate 197,561 downwards.
CTGGCGGTCGACCTGGAGGAAGGGGCGCCGGTAACGGCCGTCGGCCCCCGAGACCGCGGCCATGCCCGACAGGGAGCGGATGCCGGAGCCGCGGGCGAGGCCCAGCAGGACGGTCTCGGCCTGGTCGTCGCGGGTGTGGCCGAGCAGGACGGCGGCGGCGCCGTGGCGGGCGGCGGCGGCGTCGAGCGCGGCGTAGCGGGCGTCGCGGGCGGCGGCTTCCGGGCCGCCGGCGCGGCCGACGGTCACGGCGGTGGCCTCCACGGGGTCCAGGCCCAGTTCGCGCAGGCGCAGGACGACCTCTTCGGCGCGCAGGTCGGAGCCGCTCTGCAGGCCGTGGTCGACGGTGACACCGCCGGCCCGGACGCCGAGCCGGGGGGCCTCGAAGGCGAGGGCGGAGGCGAGCGCCATGGAGTCGGCACCGCCGGAGCACGCCACGAGCACGAGCGGTGCCGTGGGAAGTCCGGGCGCACGCTCAGGCGTACGCTCGACGGCCGTCGCGGCGGGGACGCCGGCCGGGGTGTTCAGTTCGGTGAGGATGTCGTGGAGGACGCGGCGGACCGCCAGGCGTATCGCCGCGACCGCAGGATGGGGACCCATGTCCGGTGCCCTTCATGAAGTTGTCGGGGGTGAGCCCGAGGTTCGGTCACGCAGAGTGTGTAGATGGTGACAGAAACGGGCCGTTCCCCGAGCATCGCACGCCTGCCGAAGGCTCACGGTCCCTCGGACGGGTGATTGAAGGGTCGTTCGCCTGCCGTAGGCCGGAATCGTTTCACGCCCCGCCCGCGCGGCTCACGCCTCCGGCTTGCGGTGCACCCGCGCGATCCAGTCCGCCGGTTTGGCGATCTCCGACTTGGTGGGGAGCGTGTTGGGCGAGGTCCAGACACGGTTGAAGCCGTCCATGCCGCACTCCTCGACGACGGCCCGTACGAACCGTTCGCCGTCCCGGTACTGACGGAGCTTGGCGTCCAGGCCGAGCAGCTTGCGCAGCGCCATGTCGAGACGGGAGGCGCCCTTGGCGCGGCGCTGCTGGAACTTCTCCCGGATCTCCCCGACGCTCGGCACGACCGCCGGCCCCACACCGTCCATCACGAAGTCGGCGTGCCCCTCCAGGAGGGACATCACGGCGGTGAGACGGCCGAGAACCTCCCGTTGGGCCGGGGTCTGCACCAGTTCCACGAGCGAGCGGCCGCCGTCGTCCTCCTCCGCCTCGGGACGGCCTCCGGCCAGCGATTGGGCGGCCTCGCGGACCCGCTCCAGCACGGTCATGGGGTCCACGTCGGTCTCGGCCAGGAACGACTGGATTTCGCCCTCCAGGTGGTCGCGCAGCCAGGGCACGGCGGTGAACTGCGTGCGGTGCGTCTCCTCGTGCAGGGTCACCCACAGGCGGAAGTCGTGCGGTTCGACGTCGAGTTCGCGCTCCACGTGGACGATGTTCGGTGCGACCAGGAGCAGCCGGCCGCCGCCGTTCGCACCGGCGGGCAGCTCCCGGGTGGCCGGGGCGAAGGTCTCGTACTGGCCGAGGACGCGGGAGGACAGGAACGACAGCAGCATGCCCAGCTCCACGCCGGTGACCTTGCCGCCGACGGCGCCGAGGACCGCGTTGCCCGCGCCGCCGCCGCGCCGCTCCTGCATCTTCTCCAGCAGGGGCTTGAGCAGCTCCCGGAACCCGGCGACGTTGGCCCGGACCCAGCCGGGCCGGTCGACCACCAGGAGAGGGGTGTCGTGGGTCTCCTCGGTACCCATCCGGGTGAAGCCGCGGACGTGCTCCTCCGAGGACTTGGCATGGCGGCGGAGCTCGGCGACGACGGCCCTGGCCTCGTCGCGGCTCACCTCGGGGCCCGGCCGTACGAGCCGGGTCGCGGTCGCCACCGCGAGGTTCCAGTCGACCATGCCGGAATTTGCGCCGATGCTCGTCATGCGTCAACGGTACGGGAGCGCTGCCGCTGGGGGGCAGTTGTGCGGGGGTACCAGGTCGGCAGGTGCGAGGTCCGTTGCCTGGGCACCCGGCGTTGCAGGCCTTGCCCACCCGTTCCGCCTTGCGGAACGCCTGCCCACGGCGGTGCGGCACGGTTGCCCGCAGCTACGGTGACGCCAGTGCCGTTGCCGCACGGTCCAGGGTCGTCTGGGCCGACCAGGCGTCCGTCGTGGCGTTGGCCAGGAAGGCGAAGCCGAGGAGGCGGCCGTCGGCGGTGGTGACCGTGCCGGCCAGGGTGTTCACGCCGGTGAGGGTGCCGGTCTTGGCGCGGACGAGGCCCGCTGCGCCGTCCGTGTAACGGCCGGCCAGCGTGCCGGTGAAGTGGGCGACGGGGAGGCCGGTGAGCACCGCGCGGAGTTGGGGGCGGGCGGGGTCGGCCGCCTCGGTCAGCAGCGCGGTGAGCAGGTCGGCGCTGATCAGGTCGGTGCGGTCCAGGCCGCTCCCGTCGTGGAACCGCGCGCCGCCCACCGGCAGGCCGAGCTGTTTCAGGCGGGCCGTGACGGCGGCGCCCGCCCCGTCGAAGTCGGCGCGCTTGCCGGTGGCCACGGCGGTGTGCCGGGCCAGGGCCTCGGCGAGGTCGTTGTCGCTGTTGGTCAGCATCCGCTCGACCAGGGCCGACAGCGGGGGCGAGGAAACCGTGGCGAGGGTGTCGGCGCGGCCGGTGGCCTTGGAGGGGCCGGGGGCCGACGCGGTGATGCCGTGCTGTTCCAGGAGGCCGGCGAAGGTGCGGGCGGCGTCGGCGGCCGGGTCGGGCACGCGCGGGGCGGGGCCGCTGGTGGAGTCGTCGGTGCGGCCCTCGTCGGTCATCAGGGCGGTGACGCGGGCGAGGTTCTCGTTGACCCCGATCGGGTGCGTTTCCGTACCGGCGTAGAGCGTCGTGTCGTACGACAGCGTCACCTCGCGCAGGCCCCGCTTCTTCAGGGCGGCGGCGGTCCGCTCGGCGAGGGTGCGCAGGCTGGCCAGGTTCCGGGCGTCCTCGCGCGCGGTGAGGGTGGGGTCGCCGCCGCCGACCAGGACCACCTCGCCGGTGTCGGCCTCCAGGGCGGTGCGGGTGGTGAGGCGGTGGTCGGGGCCGAGGGCGGTGAGGGCGGCGACGGCCGTGGCGATCTTGGTGGTGGAGGCCGGGGTGAGCGGGGCGTCGGGGCCGAGGCCGTACAGGCGCTTGCCGGTGGTGAGGTCGACGACGGCCGCCGCGCGGCGCTCGCCGAGCCCGGGGGCGTCCTTGAGCAGGGGGTCGAGGAGGTCCGCGAGATCCTGGTCGCCGGGTGCGGCCTTGACGCCGCCGGGGGCGGAGGTGCCGTCGAGACCGGCCAGTACGGCCCCGGCGCTGGGCGCGGGACGGGGCGAACCGGACGACGTACCGGAGGCCCCGGATCCGCGGCCGTGATCTGTGCCACCCGTGTGCTCCAGGGCGACGGCCCGGTCCCGCTCGGCCGTACGCTGACCCGTGGAGTCCCAGGGGCCGGCGGCGGTCACCACACCGGCGGCCAGTGCCAGTCCGGCGGTGGCGGCACCGGCGGTGTACTGCCAGGTCTTCGGCCTCGTGATCCGGGTGAGCCGCGGCGCCGTGGCCCGTGCGAACCGTGCGACCCGCGGTCCGGCGGCCCGGACGAAGCGGGCCAGACGGGGACGTACGGCATCCGCGGCCCGCGCGACATGGGGTCTCGCGGTCCGCCAAGGCCTCAGCTCTGGCACTGTCACCAGCCCCTTTCGCGATCACACACCTGCGTGAGGGACACTTAACCACCAGAACTATGTGCTGATCATGGAGGAGCGTCCGGTGGAGTTCGACGTCACGATCGAGATCCCGAAGGGTTCGCGGAACAAGTACGAGGTGGACCACGAGACCGGTCGTATCCGCCTGGACCGCCGCCTGTTCACCTCGACCGCCTACCCGACCGACTACGGCTTCGTCGAGAACACCCTCGGCGAGGACGGCGACCCGCTGGACGCGCTGGTCATCCTGGACGAGCCGACCTTCCCGGGCTGCCTCATCCGCTGCCGCGCGATCGGCATGTTCCGGATGACGGACGAGGCCGGCGGCGACGACAAGCTGCTGTGCGTGCCGTCGACCGACCCGCGTGTGGAGCACCTGCGTGACATCCATCACGTGTCGGAGTTCGACCGCCTGGAGATCCAGCACTTCTTCGAGGTCTACAAGGACCTGGAGCCCGGCAAGTCCGTCGAGGGCGCCGACTGGGTGGGCCGCACCGAGGCCGAGGCCGAGATCGAGCGGTCCTACAAGCGCTTCAAGGACGAGGGCGGCCACTGAGCAGTCCCCTCTCCCGTAACGGGCCGCACGCACACGCGTGCGGCCCGTTCGTGTTTGAGTGACCATACTGAGGTCAACAGGAGGGTGTGTTCGTACCAGGGAGCGTTGCGCAGGTGACGGAGGCGGAGGACCCCAAGCCGCAGTCGGACGAGGCCCGCAGTGCCTTCCGGCAGCCCGGCGGCGTCGCGGCGTCGATCGACGGCGAGTCGTCGACGACGTCCGAGTTCGAGATCCCGCAGGGACTCGCCGTTCCCCGGCCCACCGGCAGCGAGTCCGAGACGACCTCGGAGTTCTCGCTCCCCGACGGCCTGGAGGCGCCCCCGGCCGCTCCGGCGGACGCCGAGGGCTCGGCGTTCACCATGCCGAGCACGCACAGCGCGTGGACCGCCCCGACCGCCTTCACCCCGGCGAGCGGCTTCCCCGCGGTGAGCCTGACGGACGTGCCCTGGCAGGACCGGATGCGCGCCATGCTGCGGATGCCGGTGGCCGAGCGGCCCGCGCCCGAGCCCTCGCAGAAGCACGACGACGAGACCGGCCCGGCCGTGCCGCGCGTGCTCGACCTGACGCTGCGCATCGGGGAGCTGCTGCTGGCGGGCGGTGAGGGTGCCGAGGACGTGGAGGCGGCCATGTTCGCCGTCTGCCGCTCCTACGGCCTGGACCGCTGCGAGCCCAACGTCACCTTCACCCTGCTGTCGATCTCCCACCAGCCGTCCCTGGTCGACGATCCGGTGACGGCCTCGCGCACGGTACGCCGCCGGGGCACCGACTACACCCGGCTCGCGGCCGTCTTCCACCTGGTGGACGACCTCAGCGACCCCGACACCAACATCTCCCTGGAGGAGGCCTACCGGCGCCTCGCGGAGATCCGCCGCAACCGGCACCCGTACCCCACCTGGGTGCTGACCATGGCGAGCGGTCTGCTCGCGGGCGGGGCCTCGCTGCTCGTCGGTGGCGGGCTGACGGTGTTCTTCGCGGCGATGTTCGGCTCGATGCTCGGCGACCGGCTGGCGTGGCTGTGCGCCGGGCGCGGGCTGCCGGAGTTCTACCAGTTCGCGGTGGCGGCGATGCCGCCCGCCGCGATGGGCGTCCTGCTGACGGTGACGCACGTCGACGTGAAGGCGTCCGCGGTCATCACTGGTGGGCTGTTCGCGCTGCTGCCCGGGCGGGCGCTGGTCGCGGGGGTGCAGGACGGTCTGACCGGCTTCTACATCACCGCCGCGGCCCGTCTGCTGGAGGTCATGTACTTCTTCGTCAGCATCGTCGCCGGGGTGCTGGTGGTGCTGTACTTCGGGGTCCAGCTGGGCGCCGAGCTGAATCCGGACGCCAAGCTCGGCACCGGTGACGAACCGTTCGTGCAGATCTTCGCCTCGATGCTGCTGTCGCTGGCCTTCGCGATCCTGCTCCAGCAGGAACGGGCCACCGTCCTCGCGGTGACCCTGAACGGCGGCATCGCCTGGTGCGTGTACGGCGCCATGCACTACGCCGGTGACATCTCCCCGGTGGCCTCCACGGCCGCCGCGGCGGGGCTCGTGGGCCTGTTCGGGCAGCTGATGTCCCGCTACCGGTTCGCGTCGGCGCTGCCGTACACGACCGCGGCGATCGGGCCGCTGCTGCCCGGTTCGGCGACGTACTTCGGTCTGCTGGGGATCGCGCAGGGCGAGGTCGACTCGGGGCTGCTGTCGCTGTCCAACGCGGTCGCCCTGGCGATGGCCATCGCGATCGGGGTGAACCTGGGCGGGGAGATCTCCCGGCTGTTCCTGAAGGTGCCCGGCGCCGCCAGTGCCGCCGGCAGGCGGGCGGCGAAGCGTACCCGGGGGTTCTAGAGCGCCTGAGGGGGCGGGGGACATGGCACGACGGCGGGTGCGGGCGCGTCGTGGTCGCCCGCGCAGTTCCCCGCGCCCCCTGGGCGCTCTCAGCGCCCCTGGTTGTAGGGGTACTGGTCGCCGTACTGCTGGGGCTGGGGCTGGTCGCCGTAGCCCTGCGGGTACTGCTGGGCGTACGGCTGCTGCGGGGGCTGCTGGGCGCCGTGCGGCTGGTTGCCGTAGCCCTGGTCGTACCGCTGGTCGTACTGCTGCTGCGGCTGGTCGTACGGGTCGACCCGGCGGAGCTGGGTCGTGGCGTCGTCCATCACCGGGAACGCGGGCTGGTGCTGCTGCTGGGGCGCCGGGGTCGCGGGTGCGGCCGCGGCGGCGCGCTGCTTCTTCTTGCGTTCACGCAGGTACTCGATGGCGATCGGGACGACCGAGATCAGGATGATCAGGACGAGGATGCCCTCGACGTGGGCCCGGATGAACTCGATCTGGCCGAGCCAGTAGCCCGCGAGGGTGACGCCGGTGCCCCAGGCGACGCCGCCGATGACGTTGTACGTGAGGAAGGTGCGGTACTTCATGCGGCCGGCGCCCGCCACGATGGGGGCGAAGGTGCGCACGATGGGCACGAAGCGGGCCAGGACGATCGCCTTGGGGCCGTACTTCTCCATGAACTCGTGCGCCTTCTCCAGATTCTCCTGTTTGAAGAGCTTGGAGTTGGGACGGCTGAAGAGCTTGGGGCCGAAGAACTTGCCGATCATGTAGCCGACTTGGTCGCCGAGGACGGCGGCGGCCACGATCAGGGTGCACACCAGCCACAGCGGCTGGCTGATGTACTCGCCCTGGGCGACGAACAGGCCCGCGGTGAACAGCAGCGAGTCGCCGGGCAGGAACGCGAAGAGTCCCGACTCGGCGAAGACGATGAGCAGGATGCCGGGCAGACTGAACGTCTCGATCAGATAGTCCGGGCTGATCCACTCGGGACCGAGCGCAAGGGTGGTCACGGGATTGTGGCTCCTGCTGCTGGGGGAGGCGGGCTGGACCTGGCTGCCCAAACGTACAACGCAGCCGCGGTGCCCCAGGTTCCACGGGGCGTCTTGGGGTGCGCTGTGACGTTCCCCGGGGAAACCTGAGAACCATGGGTATTGAAGAATACGGCGGCGGCCAGGGCCCGCAGCCCGACGTGCTCGTGGTGACCACCAACGATCTGCCGGGCCACCGGGTGCAGGAGGTGCTCGGGGAGGTCTTCGGGCTGACCGTGCGCTCCCGGCACCTGGGGAGCCAGATCGGGGCCGGGCTGAAGTCGCTGGTCGGCGGTGAGCTGCGCGGCCTGACCAAGACGCTGGTCGAGACCCGCAACCAGGCGATGGAGCGGCTGGTCGAGCAGGCACGCGCGCGCGGGGCCAACGCGGTGCTGTCCTTCCGTTTCGACGTGACGGAGGCGGCGGACGTGGGCACCGAGGTGTGCGCGTACGGGACGGCGGTGGTCGTGGCCCGGGAGTGAGCCTGGGCATGCGCCGCAAAAGTGAGACCCGGGCGCGGGACCCGGGCCACGACCACCGCTCAGGGGGTGTGCCGGACGGCGTTGGCGAGGATCGCATCGCGCATGTAGGCGGCGAGGCCCGGCTTGGCGGCGTCGATGTTCCGCGTGAAACGTTCGTCCGAGACGTACATGTCGCCCAGGCAGGTGTGCATCTCGTACCCGCAGTCGTAGTGGTTGCGGGCGATGCCCTGCCGGTGCTCCTCGGCGGCGTCCATGGCCCCCTCGGAGTCGGCGGGCTCACCCGCGTCCATCAGGGCGACGAAGCGCCGGGTGAGCTCGGCGGCCTCGTCCTGGATGCGCTGCCAGTCCGCCTTGGTGTAGGAGGCGGTCTTCTCCCTGGACTGCCGGTAGGCGTCGGTGTCGCCCCAGCGTTCCTGGACCTCCTCCTCGTACTGGTCGGGGTCGAAGTCGCCGAAGACCTCGAACTTCTCCTCCGGCGTGAGGTTGATTCCCATACTGCGTGCCTCCATGGCCTGCTCCACGGCCGCCGCCATCTTCTGCAGCTTCTCGATCCGGGCGGACAGCAGCTCGTGCTGGCGGCGCAGGTGCGCGCGCGGGTCCGCGGCCGGGTCGTCGAGCAGGGCGGCGACCTCGTCGAGCGGGAAGCCCAGCTCCCGGTAGAACAGGATCTGCTGCAGCCGGTCGAGGTCGGCGTCGCTGTAGCGCCGGTGGCCCGCGTGGCTGCGCTCGCTGGGTACGAGCAGGCCGATGTCGTCGTAGTGGTGCAGCGTGCGCACCGTCACTCCGGCGAAGCCGGCCACCTGTCCCACGGAGTAGCTCACTTCCGCTCCCTTCTCTGACGTCCTCCACGCTGCCTCCTCACGTGACGTGAGGTGCAAGCCGGGTTCCGCGCGCCACGCTGACCGGCCCCGTCCTTCGCGGCATCCGCCGCCCCGTGCCGCCCCGTGTCCCCCGCGGGAGCTACGGGGGACTGTCCACTCGGGGGTGATTCGGGAACGTGGCCGTCTCCGTAGCGTTCTCGGCAGGTCGCCGGAAGGCACGCGGCCGATGCCACCCGGAGGTCACCATGAGTACGACTCGCGCCGCTTCACCCCCGTCCACCCGCCGGGAGGGTGGCCACTTCGTCCAGTCTCCCCTCGTCTGGATGCCGACCGGGATCGTGGGTGTGGGTCTGGCGTCCGGGCTGGCTTCGGCGGGCGGGGTGGTCGCCGTCGTCGGCGCCGTCGTGGCGGTCGCCGTCTACTGGGCGGTCATGCGCTTCGTCGCCCGGCGGAGCATGCCGGAGATCGCGAGGCCGGGAGCCGTGACGCAGGCCCTGGCCGGCGCCGTGATCGGCTTCGGGTTCATCACCGTGTCGATGCTCATGCTCCTCACCGAGTTCTCGTTCACCGAACGGCCCGGCAGCGCCCTGTCGATCGTGGCGAGCATGGCCGCGATGCAGCTCGGCGCCGCCGTGACCGAGGAGCTGATCTTCCGCGGCCTCGCCCTCCAGGCGCTGGAGAAGAGGTGGGGCAGCTGGGCGGCTCTGACGACCACCGCGGTGCTGTTCGGCCTACTGCATCTGGCCAACCCGGACGCCACCCTGTGGAGTTCGACCGCGATCGCCGTCGAGGCCGGCGTCCTCCTCGGTGCCGCGTTCCTGTGGACGCGCAACATCTGGTTCGTCGTGGGCCTGCACTTCGCCTGGAACACCACCCTGGGCCTGATCGGCATCCCGGTCTCCGGCCACGCCTCGGAGGGCCTGATGACCACCAACCCGACCGGCCCCGAGCTGCTGACCGGCGGAGACTTCGGCCTGGAGGCGTCGATCGTGCCCGTCGTCGTCAGCCTGCTGATCGCGATCCCCATGCTCATCGCCGCCCACCGGCGCGGCAACCTGGTCCCCATACGCCGCGGGCACCGCTGAACACCCGTCGCCCGAAGGGGCTCCGTCAGCCCGGGCAGCCGTGGGAGCCCGCTTCGAGGGTCGAGCGCAGCACGGCCAGGGTCGATGCGACACGGCTCAGATCCTCGGGCGAAACCCCCGCGGTCAACGAGACGAGCGCGCTCTCGACCACCGGGCGGGAAGCCGCCAGCCGCCGATCGCCCTCGGAGGTGAGGCGGAGCACGGACGAGCGGCGGTCCTGGGGGTTCACGGCCCGCACGCACCAGCCCGCGGCGACCAGCCGGTCGACCGCCTTGCTGACGGCCCCCACGGTGATCGCCAGTTCGCCGACGATGTCGAGCACACGGCACCCCGGCACGCGGTCGATGATCTCCAGAAATTCGAACTGTCCCAGAGTCACCCCCTGTTCGGCCCGCAGCCGGGCGCTCACCGCGTTGTAGAGACGGGTCTCGACGCGGACCAGGTCGACGAAGGCCGGGGTGACGTAGTTCACAAAACCTCCAATAGATTCCTGGGAATCATATTCCTTGGAATACGGTTGGCCCCGAGCAGATGGATTCCTAGGAATCCATTCTCGCACGCCGACCCATGGAGGCCCCGCATGTCCCGACAGCAGCGCGACGCCCTGGACGCCATACTCCGTTCCGCCCCTCGCGCCGAGACGCCGACCACTCCCGAAGAGCAGCGCGAGGGTTTCGCCGCGGCCCTCGCCCGCCCCGCCCCGGAAGGAGTGGCCACCCGCAGGACCGTCCTGGGCGGGCGGCCGGCCCTGGAGCTGGACCCGGACACGGCCTCCGGCCCCGGCCGGCTGCTCTACCTGCACGGCGGCGGCTACGTCGTCGGCTCACCGGCCACCCACGCAGGGCTGGCCGGTGAACTGGCCCGCCGCGCCGGGTTGCGCACGGTGTCGGTGGACTACCGGCTGGCGCCCGAGCACCCCTTCCCCGCGGCCGTGGACGACGGGCTCGCCGCCTACCGCGAGCTGCTGTCGACGGGTACCGACCCACGGGACCTCGTCCTGGCCGGTGACTCCGCAGGTGGCGGACTGGGCATAGCCACACTGCTCGCGGCCAGGGAAGCAGGGCTGCCGCAGCCCGCCGCCGTGGCCCTCTTCTCCCCTTGGGCCGACCTCACCCTCGCCGGAGGGAGCATCCGTTCCAAGGAGGGCGCCGACCCCATCTTCACCGAGGCCGACGTGCGCGCGTACGCCGATCTCTACGTCGGCGCGGGCGACCGGGCGGCCCCCCTGGCCAGCCCGGTCTTCGCCGACCTCGCCGGACTGCCCCCGCTGCTCGTGCAGGCCGGTGCGAACGAGGTGCTGCTCGACGACGCGGTCCGGCTGGCCGGCCGTGCTGGCGCCGACGACGTCGAGGTCACACTCGAAGTCGGTCCGGGCCTCCCCCACGTCTACCAGCTCCACTACGGCCGCCTCGAGGAGGCGGACGCCGCACTCGACCGCGCCGCCCGCTTCCTCACCGCCCACCTGGGCGCCGGACGCCCGGACGCCGACCGTCTCGTACCGGTCCGCTGAAGGTCCGGTACGAGTCCGGCACGGTCCCGTCCCGGATGCGGGGTACGGGGCCCGGGCCTACCGTCGGTCGCATGTCACTGCACCAGGGGCCCCGCCCGTCCCGCGACGGCGATCGTGACCGGCGCCGGCTCGCCGTGAACCCCTTCCACGCGGCGGCGAACCCGCTCGGCGGCATGACCGAGGCCCCGCCCTCGCACCGGCTGCCCGACTCCCCGCTGCCGCCGGAGACCGCGTACCGGCTGGTCCACGACGAGCTGATGCTGGACGGCAACGCGCGGCTCAACCTGGCCACCTTCGTCACCACCTGGATGGAGCCGCAGGCCGGGGTGCTGATGAGCGAGTGCCGGGACAAGAACATGATCGACAAGGACGAGTACCCGCGCACCGCCGAGCTGGAGCGGCGCTGCGTGGCGATGCTCGCCGACCTGTGGCACGCGCCCGACCCGTCGGCGGCCGTGGGCTGCTCGACGACCGGGTCGAGCGAGGCGTGCATGCTGGCCGGGATGGCGCTCAAGCGGCGCTGGGCGCTGCGCAACGCCGACCGCTACCCGGCGAAGGACGTGCGGCCCAATCTCGTGATGGGCGTGAACGTCCAGGTCTGCTGGGAGAAGTTCTGCAACTTCTGGGAGGTGGAGGCCCGCCAGGTCCCAATGGAGGGCGACCGCTTCCACCTGGACCCGCGGGCCGCCGCCGAGCTGTGCGACGAGAACACCATCGGCGTCGTCGGCATCCTGGGCTCCACCTTCGACGGCTCCTACGAGCCGGTCGCCGACCTGTGCGCCGCCCTGGACGCCCTCCAGGAGCGGACCGGACTCGACGTTCCGGTGCACGTCGACGGAGCCTCCGGCGGCATGGTCGCGCCGTTCCTGGACGAGGACCTGGTGTGGGACTTCAGGCTGCCCCGGGTCGCCTCGATCAACACCTCCGGGCACAAGTACGGGCTGGTCTACCCGGGCGTGGGCTGGGCGCTGTGGCGGGACGCCGAGGCACTGCCCGAGGAGCTGGTGTTCCGCGTGAACTACCTGGGCGGCGACATGCCGACCTTCGCGCTGAACTTCTCCCGGCCGGGCGCGCAGGTGGTGGCGCAGTACTACACGTTCCTGCGGCTGGGCCGCGAGGGCTACCGGGCGGTGCAGCAGAACGCGCGGGACATCGCGGGCTCAGTCGCCCGGCGGGTGGCGGAGCTCGGCGACTTCCGGCTGCTGACGCGCGGCGACCAGTTGCCGGTGTTCGCCTTCACGACGGCCGACGAGGTGACGGCGTACGACGTCTTCGACGTGTCCCGGCGGCTGCGGGAGGGCGGCTGGCTGGTGCCGGCGTACACCTTCCCGCCGCACCGCGAGGACCTCTCCGTGCTGCGGGTGGTGTGCCGCAACGGCTTCTCGGCCGACATGGCGGACCTGCTCCTCGACGACCTGGAACGGCTGCTGCCTGAGCTGCGGCGGCAGCCGCACCCGCTGACCCGGGACAAGGGCGCGGCCACCGGGTTCCACCACTAGGGCCTGTCCGGATCAGCCCTAGCGGCTCAGCCGCCCGAACCTGGCCACCGCCAGCGGGAAGAACACCGCGAGCAGCGCCAGCGGCCAGGCGACGGCCGCCCAGAGGTGGCCGGACTCGCCGCCGGGGCCGCCGAAGAGGTCCCGGACTGCCGTGGCGGTCTGGGACATCGGGTTCCACTCGACGACGGTGCCCAGCCAGCCGGGCATGGAGTCGGGCGTGGCGAAGGCGTTGGACAGGAAGCCGACCGGCCAGACCAGGATCTGCACCGCCTGCACCAGCTCGGGCTTCCCCGCCACCAGGGCCAGGAAGATGCCGATCCAGAGCATGGCGAAGCGGAAGAGCAGGAGCAGGCCGACCGCGCCGAGGAAGGCGCCGAGGCCGCCGTGGGCCCGCCAGCCCAGCGCGTACCCGACGCCGATCAGGACGGCGAGGCCGAGCGCCGACTGAAGCATGTCGGCGGTGGCACGGCCCACCAGGACCGCGCCGTTGGTCATGGGCAGCGAGCGGAAGCGGTCGACGACGCCCTTGTTGAGGTCCTGGGTGACGGCGATCATGGTGCCCTCCAGGCCGAAGGCCATGGTGAGGGCCAGCATGCCGGGGACCAGGTAGTCGACGTACTCGCCGCTCACGCCCCGGCCGCCGCCGACCAGGTAGCCGAACATCAGCAGCAGCATGACCGGGAAGACCAGGCCGACGACGACCGTCACCGGTTGCCGTCCCCAGCGGGCCAGCTCGCGGCGGGTCATCGTCCAGGAGTCGGACAGGGCGTGGGTCACGGGACTCACGGCGGTCGTACGCACGGCGGTCGTACTCACGCGGCCTCCTTCGTGCGGTCGGTGAGGTGCAGGAACACCTCGTCCAGGGTCGGCCGGCGCAGCGCCACGTCCTCGGCCTCGATACCGGCCTCCTCCAGCGCCCGTACGACGCCGGAGAGCGCCGCCATGCGGTCGGTGACGGGGGCGCTGAGCAGCCGGCGGTCGGGGTCCACGCGGACGCCGGTGAGCGGCAGCAGGGCCACCGCGGCGCCCAGGTGACCGGCGTCGCGCAGGACGACGTCGACGCGGTCGCCGCCGGTGGCGGCCTTGAGTTCGTCCGCCGTGCCGTCGGCGACGACCCGGCCGGCGTCGACGACCGAGATGCGGTCGGCGAGCTGGTCGGCCTCCTCCAGGTACTGGGTGGTGAGCAGGACCGTCGTACCGGCGCCGACCAGGGAGCGGACCGAGTCCCACACCTCCGCGCGGCCGCGCGGGTCGAGGCCGGTGGTCGGCTCGTCCAGGAAGAGCACCTCCGGTTCGGTGATGAGGGACGCGGCCAGGTCCAGGCGGCGCCGCATGCCTCCGCTGTAGGCGCTGACCGGCTTGCGGCCGGTGTCGGAGAGGCCGAAGCGCGCGAGCAGTTCGTCGGCACGCGCGCGTGCCCGCCGGGCGCCCAGGTGGTGCAGGCGGCCGAACATCTCCAGGTTCTGCCGGCCGCCCAGCTCCTCGTCGAGCGCCGCGTGCTGGCCGAGCAGACCGATGCGCAGCCGCACCGCGTACGCCTCGGCGACGACGTCGTGCCCCGCCACCTCGACGCGGCCCGCGTCGGGCCGCAGCAGCGTGGACAGGATCCGGACCAGGGTCGTCTTGCCCGCTCCGTTCGGGCCCAGCACGCCGTGCACCGTGCCGCGTGTGACGGTCAGGTCGAGCCCGTCCAATGCGTCCTTGCCGCCGTACCTCTTGCGTGCGCCTTCGACGGTGATCGCCGTGTCGGCCACTGTCACTCCCCCGCTCTCCTCAGAAAGTCAAGCTAGACAAATTTGACTACAAGCTCAGAAGGTAATGCCCACTCCTCGATTGGTCAAACTTGATTAGCGAGCGTCCCCGTAGTGCGGCCGCCCCGCCGCGAACGGGTTCTCCTCCCCCTCCGCCAGCACACCGACGAACGGCTCGCCCTCACCGGCGAAGGTGTACGCGCCGCCCCGGACGCGTTCGATCAGGCCGCGGGTCCACTCCGCGCCCGAGTCGGCCGAGTGGACCCAGTAGTTCATGATCTCGCCGATGTGCCCGTACTGGCCGGGCCCCTCCGCGGGCATGTAGTACTCGGTGACGGCGGCGCGCCACTCCCCGATCTTCCGCACCCGCTCCTCAAGGAGCGCGAGCGCCTCCTCGCGCGGGAGGTCGACCATGAAGCCGAGCGCCGCGGTGAGCACGTCCGGCCGCTGGTCGTAGGCGGTGAGGTAGGCACGGAGCAGGGAGAGGTACTCCTCGGTGCCCTGCTCCGTGATCTCGTACTCCACCCGCGGCGGCCCGCCCGCCGTGGACGGCGCGATCTCGTGCGCGAGGAGCAGCCCCTGTTTCGCCATCTGCTTCAGCGCGTGGTAGATCGAGCCGGGCTTGGCGTTGGACCACTCGTGCGCGCCCCAGTACTCCAGGTCGTTGCGCACCTGGTAGCCGTGGGCCCGCCCGTGCTGGCGGACGGCGCCGAGCACCAGGAGACGGATCGCTGACATGGGGTCCAGCCTAGATCCGGCCCCGGGCGCCGCCCGCCGGGACCCTCGGAACTCCCGGCCCCCTCAGAACGGGAACCCGCTCCGCCCGTGCTGCACCGAGATCCACTTCTGGGTGGTGAAGGCGTCCAGCATGGTGTCGCCGTTGAGGCGGCCGAGGCCGGAGTGCTTCTCGCCGCCGAAGGGCACGATCGGCTCGTCGTGCACGGTGCCGTCGTTCACGTGGAACATGCCGGTGTCGACCTGCTTGGCGAAGTTGACGCCGCGCTCGACGTCCCCGGTGTGCACGGCACCGCTCAGCCCGTACGGCGTGTCGTTGACCAGGCGCACGGCCTCCTCCTCCCCGTCGAAGGGGACGAGGAAGGCGACCGGGCCGAAGACCTCCTGCTGGAGCAGGGCGGAGTCGGCGGGCAGGCCGGTGAGGACGGAGGGCTCGACCAGGTTGTCGGTGACCGTGCCGCGCACCAGGGCGGTGGCGCCCTCGGCGAGCGCCTGCTCGACCACGCCGGAGAGCGCGTCGGCCTGCGAGGAGTTGATCACCGGGCCGATGACGGTGGCCGGGTCGCGCGGGTCGCCGGCCTTGAGGGTCTTCACCTTGGCGACGAACTTCTCGGTGAACTCGTCGGCCACCGCGCGGTCGACCAGCACGCGGTTGGCGGCCATGCAGACCTGGCCCTGGTGGACGTACCGGCTGAAGACCGCGGCGTCGACCGCGTAGTCGACGTCGGCGTCGTCGAGGACCACCAGCGCGCTGTTTCCGCCCAGTTCGAGGATCGAGCGCTTGAAGTTCGCGGCGCAGACCGTGGCCACGTGGCGGCCGACCTTGTCGGAGCCGGTGAAGGAGATCACCTTGGGGACCGGGTGCTCGATGAAGGCGTCGCCGATCTCCGCGATGTCGGTGACCACGACGTTGAGCAGGCCGCCCGGCAGTCCGGCGTCCTCAAGGATCTTCGCGACCAGCGTGCCGCCGACGACCGGCGTGTTCTGGTGCGGCTTGAGGACGACGCCGTTGCCCAGGGCGAGGGCCGGGGCGACCGACTTCAGGGAGAGCAGGAAGGGGAAGTTGAAGGGGCTGATGACGCCCACGACGCCGACCGGCACCCGGTAGACGCGGTTCTCCTTGCCGTCGACGGGCGAGGGGATGATCCGGCCCTCGGGGCGCAGCGCAAGGTGGACCGCCTCGCGCAGGAACTCCTTGGCGAGGTGCAGCTCGAAGGCGGCCTTCAGGCGGGTGCCGCCCAGCTCGGCGACGATCGCCTCGCCGATCTCCGCCTCGCGCTCCTCGACCAGGCGCAGCGCCTTCTCGAACACCGCGCGGCGCGCGTAGGGGTTCGTCGCGGCCCACTGCTTCTGCGCCCGCTCGGCGGCCCGGTAGGCGGCGTCGACCTCGTCGACGGTCGCTATCGTGATCGAGGCGAGCTTCTCGTTGTCGTACGGGTTGAAGTCGATGATGTCCCAGGAGCCGGTGCCGGAACGCCACTCGCCGTCGATGTACTGCCGGGCGAGGTCGGTGAAGTACGACGACATGTGTTCCCTCAATCCCCTTAGCTGCCGCAGCCGCCGCGAGCGGGCCGCCTGACCGAGCGTCATCGTACTTATGTTTTACGACAGTTGGAGGAGTCCCCGCAGAAGGTCCCGGCTCTCGTCCGGCCCCGGACTGTCCTGCTGGAGTTCCTTCAGCGCCGTCTCGTACTGGGTGACGTCCTCCTGCTTGTCCAGGTACAGCGCGCTGGTGAGCTGCTCCAGGTAGACGACGTCCGAGAGGTCCGACTCGGGGAAGCTGAGGAGCGTGAACGCGCCACTCTCGCCGGAGTGACCGCCGAAGCCGAACGGCATGACCTGAAGGCGCACATTGGGGCGTTCGGACACCTCGATCAGGTGCTGGAGCTGGCCGCGCATCACCTCGCGGTCGCCGTACGGGCGGCGCAGGGCGGCCTCGTCGAGCACGATGTGGAACTCGGGGGCGTTCTCCGCGACCAGGTGCTTCTGCCGCTCCAGGCGCAGCGCCACCCGGCGCTCGACGTCCGCCTCGCCGGCGCCCTTCATGCCGCGCCGGACGACCGCGCGGGCGTACTCCTCGGTCTGCAGCAGGCCGTGCACGAACTGCACCTCGTAGGCCCGGATCAGCGAGGCGGCGCCCTCCAGCCCCACGTAGGTGGGGAACCAGCTGGGCAGCACGTCCGAGTAGCTGTGCCACCAGCCCGCGACATTGGCCTCCTTGGCCAGGGAGAGCAGGGAGGCGCGCTCCTGCTCGTCCGTGATGCCGTACAGCGTCAGCAGGTCCTCGACGTCCCTCGTCTTGAAGCTCACCCGGCCCAGCTCCATCCGGCTGATCTTCGACTCGGAGGCGCGGATCGAGTAGCCCGCGGCCTCGCGCGTGATCCCCCGCGCCTCACGCAGTCGCCTGAGTTGTGATCCGAGCAGCATGCGCCGCACCACCGATCCGGGCTCTCCCGCGCTCACGTTCGCCAGCCTCCCCAACCGTCTTCAGGGGCCGAAGTCTGCCACTAAAACACTCCGAGCAGTACTCGTCCGGTTACGGAAACGGAATCGAGCCAAAGGAAACGCGCAGGATCATGCACGCGGCGGGTCAGAACCGGCCGTCGCGGGAGATGAAGGGGAGGCGAAGATGACGGAAAAATTGACCAACAAGCGGTACGGGCAGGTCCATTTCGGTCACGTGCACGTGCATCTGCCCTTGCATCTGCGGTACGCATCCGAAACCATGGTCCCGCACCACCGCGCCGCATCGCTACGACCGCGAATTCCCGGGAGTGCCTCGCATGGGGACGAATGGATCGACCATGCTCGAGCCGTTACGGCAGGGCCTTCCGCCACTCGACCCCTCGGCCGTGTCCAACGCCGCCTCCTGCGCCCTGCCGCCCCGGTACGAAGCGGTGCGCGAGGCCCGGAGGTTCACCCGCAGGACGCTCGACGGCTGGGACACCGGCGACCGATTCGACGACGTCTGCCTGGTGGTCTCGGAACTCGTCACCAACGCCCTGCGGCACGCGCTGCCCGCGGACACCCCGCGCCACGACGAGCAGCACGGCCCGGTACGGCTGCACCTGATGCGCTGGACCGAGCGGCTGGTGTGCGCGGTGCGCGACCCCAGCCACGACAGCCCGGTGGCCCGCGAGACGGACGACTTCTCGGCGGAGTCCGGCCGGGGCCTGTTCCTCGTCGACTCCTTCAGCGACAGCTGGGGCTGGCACCCGCTGGCCGGGACGCTCAACGGCAAAGTGGTCTGGGCGCTGTTCCGGCTCTAGCCGCCGCCCGGCCGGGCGGGTCGGCCGCCCGGGTCAGCTCGCGATCAGGTGGTCGAACTCGCCGTCCTTGACCCCCAGCAGCATGGCCTCGATCTCGGCGCGCGTGTAGACGAGCGCGGGACCGTCCGGGAAGCGGGAGTTGCGCACCGCCACCGCGCCGTCGGGCAGGCGCGCGAACTCCACGCACGATCCCTGCGAGTTGCTGCGCCGGCTCTTCTGCCAGGCCGCATCGTGCAACTGCGTGGCGGCCATGCCGTTGTACACGTCGTACACGTCGTGGTCCACAGGTCGCTCCCCGGTGTGCACTGGCTGATGTGGCCATTGATGCAGTGGTCAACTGATCCGGATCATAACCCCGTTCACGTGCAGATGCATGAGCATATGCACGTGCACGCGCGGTGTTCCCGCGGTTACAGCTTTGACGACCGCTTTACCGAGCCCTGTCCTCTACGACGCCGGGGCCCGGGAAGTCGTTCCCGCATGTGCCCCCGAATTCGAAGAATATGCAACAACATGCGACAACACCGGGGCCCGAACAGTACGGGCGTGCCCCGGTGTTGTCGCTGGTGCGTGAGGTACGGCGGGCGGGTCAGCGCGTGCCGTACGGCAGCAGCGCCATCTCGCGCGCGTTCTTGATCGCCCTGGCCAGCTGCCGCTGCTGCTGGGACGTCACCCGGGTGACGCGGCGGCTGCGGATCTTGCCGCGGTCGGAGATGAACTTCCGCAGCAGCTCGGTGTCCTTGTAGTCGACGTACGTCACTCCGGCCCGGTCCAGCGGGTTGGGACGCTGCCGGGCGGGTGTGCGGTCGGCCTTGCGGGGTCGGGGCACGGGTCAGACCTCCAGGAGGGTGTCGAAGGCGGGCGGCAGCCGGTCCCAGGCGGCCTGCCCCGCGGCGTACTCGGCGTCGGTCAGCAGGCAGGACTCCAGGAGCCGTTCCAGGCCGTCGCGGTCGAGGCCGGGGGACGTGAAGACCAGGTGCTGGCAGCGGTCGCCGTGCTCGGGGTGCCAGTCCAGCGCGGCGGCGGCGCGGCGCACGGGCGGCACCAGTTCCCAGGCGGCGTCGGGGAGCGAGGCCAGCCACGGCCCCGCGCTCTCCACGCACAGGGCACCGCCCGCGGCGTCCCAGTGCAGCAGCGTGTCCCCCTTGCCGGCCAGCCAGAACCGCCCCCGGCTGCGGGCCGCGGCACAGGTCAGGTCCTCTAGCGCCGCGTACAGCCGCTCCGGGTGGAAGGGGCGGCGGCGGTGCCAGACCAGGGTGGCGACGCCGTGCGCGTCGGCCTCCGCGGGCAGCAGCGCGCAGGCCGGGTGCTGGGCCGCGGCCGCCGCATCCACGTCGAACCCGGCGAGGGCGGCCCGCGCCAGCTCCAGGGCCGCGGGTGGTGCGCCCGCCGGGTTCCCGTGGCCGATCGGGACCCGGCGGGCCGTCGGGTGCAGCTGGGCCAGCAGCTCGCGGTCCTCGTCGTCGGCCTCCGGCGAGCCGGGGAGGGACTCGGCGAGCGCGAGGACGGAGGCGTACTCCAGCTGCCGCGCGAAGGTGTCGGCGACGGTGCGCTGATCGGTGGCCGCGGCGGCGAGACCGCCCTCGGCGAGGTCGTCGCCGTTGCCGAGGTACGGCAGCACCAGCGCGGGGTCGACGGCGGTGACCACACCGGCGACGGTGAAGCCGCCCGCCGTCACCACCTCCGCCATCGCCTTGGGCTCGACGGAGTCCCACAGCTCGACGACCGCCAGCGGAGTGCCCCCGGCCTCCGCGAGCCGGACCAGCTCGGGCACGAGATCCTCGCGCAGCGCGCAGCACGCGCAGTCGTTGACCAGGGGTGCCTCGCCCGCGGCGAGGATGCCGGTGGCGTCCCGCACGGTCCGCACGACCGTCCCCGCGGTGGCCGTCGCCAGGTCGTGGTGGAGGACGACGCTGCCGGGCACGTCGGCGAGCAGCCGGGCCACGGCCGCCCTGCGCGCGTCGGCGTGCAGCCCGCCGACGATCACCACCGGCGGTTCGGGGAAGCGGCCCGGCTCGCTCATGCCCCGTCCTGCTTCCCGTACCGGCGCTCGAAGCGCTCCACGCGTCCGGCGGTGTCCAGGACGCGGGCGGTGCCGGTGTAGAAGGGGTGGCTGACGTGCGAGACCTCGACGTCGACGACCGGGTAGGTCCGGCCGTCCTCCCACTCGACGGTGCGCTCGCTGGTCATGGTCGAGCGGGTGAGGAAGGCGTAGTCCGCGGCCCGGTCCCGGAAGACGACCGGGCGGTACTCGGGGTGGATTCCCTTGCGCATGGCGTCTCAGCGCTCCTCTCGGAAGTCGACGTGCCGGCCGGCCGTCGGGTCGTACTTGCGCAGGACCAGGCGGTCGGGGTCGTTGCGGCGGTTCTTGCGGGTGACGTAGGTGTAGCCGGTCCCGGCGGTGGACCGGAGCTTGATGACCGGACGGAGTTCGTTGCGTGCCATGCTGCTATCTTACTGAAAATGAATTCCATTAACAGCTAGGACCCGTCCGGTCCGGAAGAGAGGTACGTCACCGTGTCCGCCCACTGCATGCTGACCGGGGCCCGGCCCGGCTTCGGCAACCGCATCTCCCACTCCCACCGGCGCACTTCGCGCCGCTTCGACCCCAACATCCAGACCAAGCGCTACTGGCTGCCGAGCGAGAACCGGCACGTGCGGCTGCGGCTGAGCACGAAGGGGATCAGGACGGTCGACTCGATCGGCGTCGAGGCGGCCGTGGCGCGCATCCGTGCCCGGGGAGTGAGGATCTGATGGCGAAGAAGAGCAAGATCGCGAAGAACGAGCAGCGCCGGGCGACCGTCGCACGCCACGCCCAGCGCCGGGCCGAGCTGAAGGAGATCCTCCGCCGGCCCTCGTCGACGGAGGCCGAACGGCTCGCCGCCCAGCGGGAACTGCGCAGGCAGCCGCGCGACGCGAGCCCCACGCGGGTGCGCAACCGCGATCAGATCGACGGACGCCCGCGCGGATACTTCCGGGTCTTCGGGCTCTCCCGGGTCAATCTGCGCGAGCAGGCGCACGCCGGGCATCTTCCCGGGGTGCGCAAGTCCTCCTGGTAGCTTGCGGCTGTTCGGGGCCGAACGGCCGTCCGGCTACAGCTTGGAGCTTCCGGTGACGTGGGTGACTGCGGGGAACACGGCGAGCGCGGAGAACACGGCGAGCACGGCAGGTGCGGGGGGTACGGCGGGTACGGCAGGTCCTGCGGGTCCGGCGACCGTGCCGGGTACGGACGTCCGGTCCGGCGGGGGCGCGCTCCGGCGTACTCGGCGGACGCGGCGGGCGCGCCGGTCCGTGCGGACCGCGTTGCCCGCCCTCGGGCTGGTGGGGGTGATGGCCCTGACCGCGTGCACCGACGGCGGCGGCTCCGACGGCGGCGGTTCGGGTGAGGGATCGGGCGGCGGGGACAAGTCCTCGGCGGCGCCCGGCGCGTCCGCGAGCACGGAGCCGGGCGGCGACCCGGGCGGCGACGAGGGCGGATCGCCGTCCGCCGGCGCCGCGGGCGAGCTGGAGGGCAGCTGGCTGGCGACCACCGACGGCCAGGCCGTCGCCCTGATGGTCACCGGCGACAAGGCGGCCCTGTTCGCGACCGGCGGGACCGTGTGCAGCGGTACGGCGGAGGAGACCTCCGGCACCCGGACGATCCGCCTCAAGTGCGCCGACGGCAGCGCCGACCGCGCGACCGGCAAGGTCGGCGCGGTCGACGCCACCTCGCTGACGGTGGCCTGGGAGGGCGAGCTGGGCGAGGAGACGTACACCAGGTCGGAGGGCGGCTCACTGCCGCCGGGACTGCCGACCACCGGCATCGGTTCCTGAGCGCGGCTCCGGCCCCGGGGTCCGTTCCAGCGGCCGGTGGCGGCCGACCCGGGCGGCGTCGGCCGCGCGGGTGCCCTCCTTCCAGCCGGCCGCGTCCGCGGCGCCGCGCAGACGGGTCGTGGTCGTCTCCGGGAACATGCGCTCCATCCGGTCGGTGACCGCGGCCTCGCGGGAGGCGAGCACCGGCAGGAGGTCCGCGTCCGCCGCGCCCGCCGCCCCCGTCGCGCTCTTCGTGGTGGCCGCTTCCGCGGCCGCCCGCGTGGCTGCTTGCGCCGCGGCCCGCAGCCTGGTGCCCGCGCGGTGGGCGTAGGCGGCGAGGAACGACTGCCGGAAGGTCTTGGTGCGCTTGCGTCCGCCGGCCCGCTGACCGGCCTCCGCCTTCGTCATCGCGGCCTCGGCCTGCACCAGCAGGGAGGTGTAGAGGAGTTCGACCGCCTCCAGGTCGGCCTCGAAACCGACGACGGTGGAGAAGCCGAAGGGCTCGTTCCACACGGCCCCGCAGTGGTTGGCGTCGGCCACCGCGTCCAGCAGCACGGCCTTGGCCTGCTCGTAGGGCGGCTCCACCCCGATCCGGCAGGCCCCCGGCGTGTCGGGCGAGGGCGCGTGTCCGTGCGCCTGCGCGGCCAGCAGCGCCTCGTCGACGCTGTGCCGTGCCATCAGCTCCTGCGCCTTCGCGCTCAGCGCCTCCGCCTCCTCCGGGTACCCGGTCGCCTCCGCCTTGGCGAGCAGCGCGCGGATGCGGGCGAGGGCACGGGACTCCGGCCGGTGCTCCCGGTCCCGGCCCGGGCCCTCCCCGGCCTCCAGCGGCTCCAGACCGGGCAGCCGCAGCAGCAGGCGGTACAGCTCCAGTACGGCGGTGGCGTGCGAGAAGCGGTCGGTGCGGGGCGGCGCCGCGCCGTCCCCGCCCGGCAGATCGTCGAGCTGCGCGGCCCAGCGCGGACCGCGCGCACGGTCGTCGGGCGCCTGGGCGCGGATCAGCGCGGCCACCAGCCGTACGTGCACGTCGTCCAGTTCGCGGCGCACGATCCGTACGAGGTCGGCGGGCTGCCAGCCGCGCCGCCAGGCCGTGGCCACGAACTCCCGACCGCGCCGGGCCAGTTCCGCGTCCGCCGCCGGATCGGCCGCGAGCAGCGAGGCCGCGGTGTCGAGGGCGTCGTCGGCGGTGTCGTACAGGGCGGTCCCGAAGGCTCGGTCGACGGTGCGGGGCGTACTCACCCGGCGATGGTGCCACGACTCCGGGACCCCGAGGCACTGTCAACCATCAGTTGACAGTCGGAGAGGCGCAACCTACGGTTGACACATGACGACGAACCCGAGCATCACGTCATCCGTACGCCTCGACGAACTCATCACCGCGATCAAGAAGGTGCATCCGGAGCCGTTGGAACAGCTCCAGGACGCCGTCATCGCCGGAGAGCACCTCGGCGAGGTGGCCGACCACCTCATCGGCCACTTCGTGGACCAGGCCCGGCGTTCGGGCGCGTCCTGGACCGACATCGGCAAGAGCATGGGGGTCACCCGCCAGGCGGCGCAGAAGCGCTTCGTGGCCAAGGAATCGGCCGACCTGGACGCCAGCCAGGGCTTCAGCCGCTACACGCCCCGCGCGCGCAACGTCGTGATGACCGCCCACAACGCGGCCAAGACCGCCGGCAGCGCCGAGGGCCTGCCCGAGCACCTCGTCCTCGGCCTGGTCACCGAGCGCGAGAGCCTCTCCGCCAAGGCGATCGCCGCGCAGGGCGTGACCCTGGACGCGATCCGCGAGGCGGCGACCGCGGCGCTCCCGCCGGCCGCCGCGGAGGTCCCGGAGCTGGTGCCCTACGGCCCCGCGGCCAAGAAGGTCCTCGAACTCACCTTCCGCGAGGCTCTGCGCCTCGGCCACAACTACATCGGCACGGAGCACATCCTGCTCGCCCTGCTGGAGCACGAGCACGGCGAGGGCGTGCTGAGCGGGCTCGGGCTCGACAAGGAGGCGACCGAGCGGTACGTCGTCGACGCGGTGGCGGAGTTCATCCACCTCACCGAGAAGGGCGAGAACGCGGGGGCGACCGGGGAAGGCGGGGCAGTCAGGGAGGACGGGGCGACCGGGGAGTCCTGAGCCACGGGCAACGCCCATGGGCGACAGCCGTGTACTACAGCCACGGACGGGCGTGGGCGACGGCCGTTGTCAGTCCCGCCTGCGACACTCGCGACATGGCCGAGAGGTGGGCGCTCGCGGTGGCCGAGGGCGGTGGCGTGGAGGTCGCCCCCCTCGGCCCCGACGGGCTGCCCGCCGGACCCGTGCGGCGGGAGCCCGACCTCGCCGCGGCGGTGCGGAGCAGACCGGAGGTCACGCGCTGGGTGTGGCGGTCCACCGCCGAGACCGCGCCGCGCCTGCTCGCCGCGGGGGTGCGAGTGGAGCGGTGCTACGACGTGGAGGCCGCCGAGACCCTCCTGCTCGGCCACGAGGGGCGCTACGGGGAACCGCGCTCGGCCGCGGCCGCCCTGGCCCGGCTGCGCGGCGGCCCCGTACCGCCCGACCCGCCGCAGCGCTCCGCCGAGCCGGGCGCGCAGTCCCCGCTGTTCGAGCCCGAGGCCGTCCACCTCCCCCTGTCCGACCTGCTCGCCGTCTACGCCGAGCAGCAGCGCCGGCACGACCGCTCGGCGCACCCCCAGCGGATGCGGCTGCTGACGGCCGCCGAGTCGGCGGGGATGCTGGTGGCCGCCGAGATGAACCGCGCGGGGCTGCCCTGGCGGGCCGACGTGCACCGCGAGGTCCTGCACGACCTGCTGGGCGAGCGGTACGCGGGCGGGGGCGAGCCGCGGCGTCTGGCCGAGCTGGCGGAGGAGGTGTCGGCGGCGTTCGGGCGCCGGGTGCGGCCCGACCTCCCGGCGGACGTGGTCAAAGCGTTCGGGCAGGCGGGCGTGAAGGTCGGCTCCACCCGCCGGTGGGAGCTGGAGTCGCTGGACCACCCGGCCGTGAAGCCGCTGATCGAGTACAAGAAGCTGTACCGGATCTGGGTCGCCCACGGCTGGTCCTGGCTCCAGGACTGGGTGCGCGACGGCCGGTTCCGCCCCGAGTTCCTGGCCGGCGGCACCGTGACCGGACGCTGGGTGACCAACGGCGGGGGCGGGCTGCAGATCCCCAAGGTGATCCGGCGGGCCGTCGTCGCCGACCCGGGCTGGCGGCTGGTCGTCGCCGACGCCGACCAGATGGAGCCGCGCGTGCTCGCGGCGATCTCCCGCGACCCCGGTCTGATGGAGGTGGCCGGCCGGGAGACCGACCTCTACCAGTCCGTCTCCGACCGCGCCTTCTCCGGCGACCGCGCCCAGGCCAAGCTCGCCGTGCTCGGCGCGGTCTACGGCCAGACGTCCGGCGACGGCCTGAAGAACCTGGCCGCGCTCAGACGCCGCTTCCCCAGGGCCGTGGCGTATGTCGACGACGCGGCGCGCGCGGGCGAGGAGGGCCGGCTCGTGCGCACCTGGCTGGGGCGTACCTGCCCGCCCGCGGCCGGCGCGGCCGACGGCGCCGAGGAGGCGGGCCTGCCGCAGGACGACCCCGCCGACGCCGGGGACCGCGCCCAGGAGTGGGTGCCGGGGTACGCCTCCACCAACGCCCGCGCGCGGGGGCGCTTCGCCCGCAACTTCGTCGTCCAGGGCAGCGCCGCCGACTGGGCCCTGCTGCTGCTCGCGGCCCTGCGGCAGACCTGCGCGGACATGGCGGCCGAGCTGGTCTTCTTCCAGCACGACGAGGTGATCGTGCACTGTCCCGAGGAGGAGGCCGCGACCGTCGTCGCGGCGATCCGGGACGCGGCGGAGCTGGCGGGACGGCTGACGTTCGGGACGACGCCGGTGCGGTTCCCGTTCACCACGGCGGTGGTGGAGTGCTACGCGGACGCGAAGTGAGACGGACGCGACGACGCCGCGCCGCCCGGCACGAACCCCGGCAGAACCTCCGCGCGTTGCCCGCGGTCTGCCCCTGCGGGTGGGCGAAGTCGGTCAACTCGCGGGATCGCCTTCCCGCGTCGCCGCCCGGCGGACGAGGTCGGCCGTCGCGCGTGGCTGGGACATGTGCACGGAGTGACTCGCGGCCACTTCGAGCACCGTGGAACCGGCCCGTCGTGCCATGGCCCGCTGCGTCGCCGGCGGAATCACGTGGTCGTCGGTCGCCACCAGGTACCAGCTCGGCTTGGTGCGCCAGGCAGGCCGGGTGACCCGGCCGCCGACGGCATCGACCCGCCAGGGGATCTGCGAGTCCGCCAGGAAACGCGCATCGGCCGGCGGGAGGTCGGCCGCGAAGGACGACGGGAAACCGGCCCGGTCGTGGACCAGGAAGCCGTCCCTGGGCTCCGGCATCGCCGGGGCTCCGGACAGGAGGTCGCCCGCGGACTCGCCGGAGTCGGGCGCGAACGCGGCGACATAGACCAAGGCGCCGACGTCGTCGTCGGTGCCCGCCTCCGTGATCACCGCTCCGCCGTAGGAGTGCCCCACGAGTACGCACGGACCGTCCTGCCCGCGCAGTGCGCGCAGCACGGCGAGCACGTCGCCCGAGAGGGACAGGGTCGGGATCCGGACCACCGTGACCCGGTACCCGTAGGAGGTGAGCAGCTCGTAAACGGGCCGCCAGCCGGATCCGTCCATGAAGTCCCCGTGGACGAGGACCATGTTCTCGATCTGCGTCATGGCACACAGGCTCGGGGAGGGAGGGAGGCAGGGGCATCAGGGATATCCCTCGACACGGTGAGGCGGCGGTAGGGCACCATACGGTCATGACCGAATGGCTGCTCGGACGTGAGGACGCGCTCGAAGTCGTGGGCGGCGTCGTGGACCGGGGCGGCAGCGCGGTCACCGTCGGAGACCCGGGCGTCGGCAAGAGCAGCCTGCTGAAGGCCGCCGCCGAGCTGGCGCGGCGTCAGGGGCGAAGGGTGCTGTCCGTCGCTCCGACGCGGTTCGAGCGGGGGCTGCCCTTCGCGGGGCTCGCCGAACTGATCGGTCAGTTCCCGGAAGGGTCGGACAGCGGTCTTCCGGGTCCGCAGCGGCGTGCGCTCGACGTCGCCCTGCAGCGGGCCGAACCGGCGCAGGCCGCGCCCGACGCGCTGGCCGTGCCGATGGCGGTACGGGGTCTGCTGACGCGGCTGTGCGCGTCCGAGCCGATCGCACTCCTCATCGACGACCTGCAGTGGCTGGACCAGGAGAGCGTCGGCACCCTCGGTTTCGCGCTGCGCGGTGCCTTCGCCGAGCCCCGGCACCTGAGTGTCCTGGTCGCGACCAGGCCGGATCCGGACACCGGTACGGATTTGATCCGTTGCCTGGCCGAACCGCGGCACGAGTTCGTCCTGCGGCCCCTGTCGGACGAGGCGATAGGCCGACTGCTCCGTGCGCGTCTGGGCCCGGGGTGGACTCCGCCCGTGAGCGCCGGAGTGGCCCGGGCGAGCGGCGGGAACCCGTTCCTGGCCCTGGAGATCGCGCGGGCCTCCGACCACGGCCGTGTCCAGGTCCCGCCGAGCCTGGCCGAACTTCTCCGTAAGCGGTTGGCGCGGCTGACTCAGGACGCGCGGGAGGTGCTTCTGCTGGTCGCCGTGGCGGGGCGGTTGACGGTGCCGCAGGTGCAGCGGACCGTCGAGCGGGCCCGGCTGTGGGCCGGCCCTGGAAGCGGCGGCCGACGCGGACGTGGCGACGGTGGGCGCCGGATCGGTGATCGGCTTTTCCCACCCGTTGCTGGCGTCGGCGGTGTACGACGACGCCACGCCGGCCGAGCGCCGCCGGGCGCACCGGGTGCTCGCGGAGACGCTCCAGGATCCGGTGGAGCGTGCCCGCCATCGTTCGAGGTCGATCACGGCCCCCGACGAGGTGGTCGCCGCCGATCTGGAACGGGCCGCCGAACTCTCGAAGGGCCGTGGGGCTCCGCAGTCGGCCGGCGAGTTGCTGGAGGGAGCCGCGCTGGCCACCCCCGCCCCCGCCGACACCAACGCGGACGCCGACGCCAACGCCGGGCTGGAACGCTGGCTGCGCGCGGTGGACACCTACAGCGAGGCGGGCAACGCGGGGGCGTCCCGGGCGGCCCTGTGCAAGGGGGCGGGGCTTGCCACGACCCCGGAACAACAGGCCCAGGTGCTGGTCCGGCGGATCCGGCTGGCCCAGGACGTACCGACCGCCCGGGCCCTCGCCGAGCAGGTGCTGCGGCTGGTGCCCACCGGAAGCGGGGCCCGCCCCGAAGTCCTCTGCAACCTCGCGTCGGTCTGCCGCCTGCAGGGCGACGGTACGCGTGCCCTGGAACTGGCCCGGAACGCGGTCACCGAGGCGGCGGCGGCGAAACGCCCGGACATTCAGCTCATCGCGCTGATCGAGCGGCTCGCGGTCGAGCAGCTCTGGGGTGCGGGCGCGGACCTGCGCGAGGAGTCGTCCCGCGCCATCGAGGAGCTGGCCCGCGACGCCCGGCTGCCCATGTCGTTCCTCGCTCTGACGCGCAGTTTCAACGCTTCCTGGGACGACCCGATGGCCGACAGACACGCCCGGGACGGCATCGAGTGGGCGGTCGAAGCCGGCCAGTACGGCGATCTGCCGAGGCTGTACGTCGGCCTGATCGTCGTCCTCATCCGCAAGTCGAAGGTGCGCGAGGCCCGGGCCGCGCAGGACGAGGCGGCCCGATCGGGCGCGTGGGCGCCCGCCATCCGCGACTGGGCCTTCAACGCGCAGAAGGACGTGGTCGACATCCTCGTCGACTCCCACGCCGGCGAGCTGGACGCGGCGCGCGAACGGGCCCGGACCGCGCTCGCCCGGCCCGGCACCCAGGAGTCGACGTATCTTCGCGGTGCCTTCCTGGCCCTGCTCGGATTCGTCGAGACCTCCGCCCGGAACTGGCAGGCGGCCCTCGAAGCGCTGCGCGAACTCGCGGAGATCTTCGCGAAGACCGGGATGGTCGACCTGGAGTCGCTGCTGTGGGGCGTCGACTACGCGGACGCCGCGTTGCAGGTCGGCGCGACGGAGGACGTCGAAGCGGCCGTCGCCGTACTGCGCCGCCAGGGATCGGCGGGCAAGCCGGAGGCCGCGGTCGCCGCGGACCGCTGCCAGGCCCTGCTGACGGCCGCGCGGGGGGACGTGGACGACGCCCTGGCCAAGCTCCGCGAGATCGTCGACCGCCCGGGATCCGAGAGTCCCTTCGAGGCGGCGCGGTCCCGGCTGGCCCTGGGGCAGGTCTACCGCCGCGCCGGATACCGGGGCCGGTCCGCCCAGACGCTGGCAGCGGCGGCGGACGCCTTCGACGAGCTCGGCACCCCACGCTGGGCGGAGCGGGCCCGGGACGAGGCCGGCCGGGTCGCCCCGCACTCCACGACGAGCACGCTCACGGCGACGGAACACCGGGTCGCCGAGCTCGTCGCGGCAGGACGGTCCAACCAGGAGACCGCCGACGAACTCTTCGTGTCGGTCAAGACCGTGGAAGCCAATCTGACCCGGATCTACCGCAAGCTCTCCGTACGGTCCCGGACCGAACTCGCGAACCGCATGGGCACCGCGAAGCCGGGCCCGCAGCACTGACCCCCCCACCGGGCACCGCCGTCCCCTCCGACGCCCGTCAACCAACGGACCGGACCATCCCGTTCAAACAAAAACCCCAGGTCACGGGCAATGTGACCTGGGGTTCAATGGAGCCGCCTTCGGGATTCGAACCCGAGACCTACGCATTACGAGTGCGTTGCTCTGGCCATCTGAGCTAAGGCGGCGCGCCGTGCACCCATGGTGCGATCAGCAACGTCGGTAAGTCTACACAGTTTCGCGGGGTGCTCCGAACCCGCCCCGGAGGCGTGGGCTCCGGGGCGGGGCGGGGGTCACGAGCAGCGCTTGCCGTCCTCCGGGGCGGTGCCGGTCAGCAGGTACGTGTTGATCGCGGAGTCGATGCAGGAGCTGCCGCGGCCGTACGCGGTGTGGCCGTCGCCCTCGTAGGTGAGGAGGTGGCCGGAGGCGAGCTGGTCGGAGAGGGCCTCGGCCCAGCGGTAGGGGGTGGCCGGGTCGCGGGTGGTGCCGACCACGACGATCGGGGTGGCACCGGCCGCCTCGATGCGGTGCGGCTCCCCCGTGGGCTTCACCGGCCAGTACGCGCAGTTCAGAGAGGACCAGGCGAGGCCCTCGCCGAAGACCGGGGACGCCTTCTCGAAGTCGGGGAGGGCGTCGCGCACCTCGTCCGGGGAGGAGAAGGCGGCGGGGAGGTCGAGGCAGTTCACGGCGGCGTTGGCGAACATCAGGTTGCTGTAGCCGCCGTCGGCCTCGCGCTCGTAGTAGCTGTCGGACAGGATCAGCAGGCCCGCGCCGTCCTTCTCCTTGATCGCCGCGGTCAGGGACTCGCGCAGTTGCTGCCAGGCGCCCTCGTCGTACATCGCCGCGATCACGCCGGTGGTGGCGAGGGACTCGGTGAGCTTGCGGCCGTCGGCGTCCCCGGCGGGCAGGGGCTTCGCGTCCAGGTCGTCGAAGAAGGACTTCAGGTTCTTGCCGACCTGGTCGGGAGTGGTGTCCTTGCCGCCGAGGGGGCAGTCCGGCTGCCGTACGCAGTCCTTCGCGAAGGACTGGAACGCCGTCTCGAAGCCCTCCGTCTGCTCCAGGTTCAGGCGGCGGGCGGGCAGGGAGGGGTCCATCGCGCCGTCCAGGACCAGGCGGCCCGTCCGGTCCGGGAAGAGGCCGGCGTAGGTCGCGCCCAGGAAGGTGCCGTACGAGGCTCCGACATAGGTCAGCTTGTCGTCGCCCAGCACCGCGCGCAGGACGTCCATGTCGCGGGCCGCCTCGACCGTGGAGACGTGGCGCAGCAGCTTCGGCGCGTCGGCCCCGCAGCCCTCGGCGAACTCCTTGTAGGCGTCGACCAGCTCGTCCGTCTCGCCCGCGTCGTCCGGGGTGACGTCGGTCCGCGTGTACGCGTCCATCTCGCGGCCGTCCAGGCACTCGACCGGCTCGCTGCGGGCCACGCCCCGGGGGTCGACCGCGACCATGTCGTACTGGGCGCGGACCTTCGCCGGGTAGCCGATGCCCGCGTACTGCTGGAGGTAGCCGATCGCCGAGCCGCCCGGTCCGCCCGGGTTGACCAGCAGCGAGCCGAGGCGCTTGCCCGGCCCCGTGGCCTTCTTGCGGGCCACCGCGAGCCGGACGTCGCCCTCGGCGGGCTTGGCGTAGTCGAGCGGGGCCTTCATGGTGGCGCACTGGAAGCCGGGGACGCCGCAGTCGCGCCAGGCGAGCTTCTGCTCGTAGTACGGCGACAGCTCGGCGGGCGTGGCCTTCGGCAGTGGGGTCAGGGTCGTCGTGGCCGCCTCCGTCGAGCCGGCCGCCTCCGCCGCGGGGGATCCGGCGGACGTCGACGCGCCCCCGGCCGAGCAGGCGGTGGCGAGCAGCGCGGCAGTGAGCAGCGTGGCCCGGAAACGGGTGCCGCCGGTGCGGGTCCTGCGGTGAGTGCGCCTTGTGTGCATTCACCGAGCGTAACTCTCCGCGACGACGTCATCGCGGTGCGTGGCGCGCGTGCCCCGTACGTGTTACGGCGTCAACCGCTCAGCCGGATCTGAGCGCCATGGTCATCGCCTCCACCGCCAGCAGCGGGGGCACATTGCGGTCCAGTGCCTCTCCGCAGGCCGCGACCGACTCGATCCGGCGCAGCGTGGACTCGGGGGTGCTGCCGCGGGCGAGCCGCTCCAGGGCGTCCTCCGCGTCGGCGTTGGCGATGGCCACGCGGGAGCCGAGCTGGAGCGCGAGGACGTCGCGGTAGAAGCCGGTCAGCTCGCTGAGGGCGAGGTCGAGGCTGTTGCGCTGGGTGCGTGCCCTGCGGCGCTTCTGGTCGGCCTCCAGGTCCTTGATCACGCCCGCCGTGCCGCGCGGGAGCCGGCCGCCCTGGGCGGCGCCGAGGGCCGCCTTCAGTTCCTCGGTCTCCTTGGCGTCCATCTCCTCGGCGAGCTGCTTGGCGTCCTCCGCCGCGGCGTCGACCAGCTCCTGGGCCGCCTTGAGGGCGCCGCCGACGTCCTCGACCCGCAGCGGCAGCTTCAGCACGGCGGCCCGGCGGTCCCGGGCGGCCTTGTCGGTGGCCAGGCGGCGGGCGCGGTCGATGTGGCCCTGGGTGGCGCGGGCCGCCGCGGCGGCGACGTCCGGTTCGACGCCCTCGCGCCGTACGAGCATGTCGGCGACGGCCTCGACGGACGGCGTGCGCAGGTTCAGGTGGCGGCAGCGGGAGCGGATCGTGGGCAGGACGTCCTCGACGGAGGGGGCGCACAGCAGCCACACGGTCCGCGGGGCCGGTTCCTCCACGGCCTTCAGGACGGCGTTGGCCGACTTCTCGTTCAGCCGCTCGGCCTCCTCGACGAGGATGATCTGCCAGCGACCGTTCGCGGGTGAGGTGAACGACTTGCGGACGGTGTCCCGCATGTCCTGGGCGCGGATCTCGGCGCCCATGGCGACCACGGTGCTCACGTCCGCGTGGGTGCCGACCAGTGCCGTGTGGCATCCGTCGCAGAAGCCGCAGCCGGGGACGCCGCCGAGGGCGCGGTCGGGGCTCACGCACTGCAGTGCGGCGGCGAAGGCCCGGGCCGTCTGGGCCACGCCGGAGCCGGGCGGGCCGGTGAACAGCCAGGCGTGCGTCATGCTCGTCGACTGCGGCAGCGGGCCCTCGGCCGCGGCGGCGGTGACGAAGGCGTCGGCGTCCCGGGCAGCGGCGGCGAGCGGCTCGCACACCTTCTCCTGCCCGACGAGGTCGTCCCACACGGTCATGGGTCACGCCGTCCTTCCCTCACACATGGCCCTCACACACGGCCCTCACACATGGCCCTCGCAAAGAGCCACCACACCGGGCCACCACACCGAGCCGTGACGCCGGGCCGCCGCGCCGATCCGCGTCGCGCCCTCCATTGTGCGGGGCGGCACCGACAACGCGGCGGTCCCGGTGCTCAGCGTCGTCCCCGGCCCCTGCCCCGGCCGCCGCGGCCCTCGTCGTCCCGGCCGCCCTCGTCCTCGTCGTGCGGCCCGAGCAGTTCGTCCGCCAGCGTCGGCAGGTCGTCCAGCGGGGTTTCCTCCGCCCAGTCGGAACGGCGCCTGCGGGACGGCGGTGCCTGGTCGGGGTCGATCCGGGGCAGCTCACGCGTGCGGTCCCGGGCCTCCTCGGCCGGGCTCTCCTCCCGGAAGTAGCCCGGCGGGACCCGGTCGGCGGGGTCGTCCCCGCGCACGGGCGGCAGGACCGCCGTCTCGTCGGCGTCCCGCGGCTCCACCGCCGGAAGCACCGCCGTCTCGTCCGCCGCGCCGGACGGCACCGGCGGCTTGGGCAGTTCGGTCGTCACCTCGGACTCGGACTCGCCGCGAGCGCCCCGGGCGTCGGTGCCCTCCTCGGCGTCGTCGGCACGGTCGTCGCCGGGCGTGTCCCGCACCGGCCGCAGGACCGCCGTGTCCTCCACCGGCCCGCCGGAGGCGTTGGTCGGGGTGACGATCGGGGTGGGCACGGTCGCCGCGTCGTTGGGGGCCGGGGCGGCCGGCTCCGGGCGGGGTGCGTCCGCCGCCGCGGGGGCCGCCGACTTGGGTCCGGCGGCGGCCGCGGCCGCCGCCTGCTCCGCCGCCCGGCGCGCCTCCTCGGCGCGCAGCAGGGCCTCCTCGGCCTTGCGCTGCTTCTCCAGACGCCGGGCCTCGGCCTCGGCCCGCAGCCGCTCCTCCTCCTCGGCCTGCTTGCGGCGCCGCTCCTCCTCGGCCCGCAGCCGTGCCTCCTCCTCGGCGCGTGCCTTCTCCTCGGCCAGGAGCCGGGCCCGCTCCTCCTCGGCCTTGCGGCGCGCCTCCTCGGCCCGCTGCCTGGCCTCCTCGGCCTGCCGCTCGGCCTCGCGCCGCTGCGCCTCCTCCAGCTCGCGGCGCTTGCGCTCCTCCTCCTCGGCGCGCACCCGCGCCTCCTCCTCGAGGCGCTCGCGCTCCAGGCGCTCCTCCTCGGCCTTGCGCGCGGCCTCTTCCTCGGCTTTGCGGCGGGCTTCCTCCTCGGCCTTGCGGCGCGCCTCCTCCCGGGCCTTGATCTCGGCCTCGGACAGCGGCAGCACCTGGTCGAGCCGGTGGCGTACGACGGTGGTGACGGCCTCCGGCTCCTGACCGGCGTCCACGACGAGGTAGCGCCCGGGGTCGGCGGCGGCCAGGGTGAGGAATCCGGAGCGCACGCGCGCGTGGAACTCGGCGGGCTCCGACTCGAGGCGGTCCGGCGCCTCGGTGAACCGCTCGCGGGCGGCCTCCGGCGCCACGTCCAGCAGGACGGTCAGGTGCGGTACGAGCCCGTTGGTGGCCCAGCGGTTGATACGGGCGATCTCGGTCGGCGACAGGTCGCGGCCGGCGCCCTGGTAGGCGACCGAGGAGTCGGTGTAGCGGTCGGAGACGACCACGGCGCCGCGCTCCAGGGCGGGCCGCACCACGGTGTCCACGTGCTCCGCGCGGTCGGCGGCGTACAGCAGCGCCTCCGCGCGGTGCGACAGCCCGGCGCTGGAGACGTCCAGCAGGATGGAGCGCAGGCGCTTGCCCACCGGGGTCGCCCCCGGCTCGCGGGTGAGCACGACCTCGTGCCCCTTGCCGCGGATCCACTCGGCGAGGGCCTCGGCCTGGGTGGACTTTCCGGCGCCGTCGCCGCCCTCCAGGGCGATGAAGAAGCCGGTCGCAGCCGATGTCGGCACCGGGTCGTCGCCGCCGAGCAGCGCGTCCCGCAGGTCGTGGCGCAGCGGCACGCCGGAGCGGTCGTCGACCTTGGCCAGTACCAGCGCGGCCAGCGGCAGCAGCAGCGCGCCGAGCAGCATCAGGACGAAGGCGGCGCCGCCGTGGGCGAAGACGAACCTGCCGTTCTCCAGCCGGTGCGGTCCGATCGCCGCGGCCAGCACGGGTCCGACGACCGCGCCGAGCGCCACGTAGACCCGGACGACGGCGTGCAGGTGCTCGGTGGTCCGGGCCCGGCGCTGGTCCTCGGTCTCCTGGTCGAGCAGCGCGTGCCCGGTGTTGGCGGCCACGCCCGCGCCGACGCCGGACAGCGCGAGGAGCAGCAGCACGGTGGTGTCGTCCGGGACGAGACCGGCGGCCAGCAGGGTGACGCCGACGAAGGCGATCGCCAGGGCGAGCAGCCGCCGGCGGGACAGGGAGGGCAGCAGGGCGGGGGCGGTGCGGATGCCGACGACGACGCCGCCGGTCAGCGCGCCCACGGCCAGGCCGTAGAGCACCGGGCCGCCGCCCAGGTCCTTGGCGTGCAGCACCGCGACGGCGACCGTGGCGGCCACCACCGCGGCGACCGCGGCGCAGGCGAACACCAGCAGCGGGAGCGCTCCGGTGCGGCCCTTGTCGACGCCGCCGCCGCTCTTGGGGCGGCGCATGCCCTCCAGCGGCGACCGCGCGCGCGGGGTGCGCACCGCGGGCAGCTCCAGGAAGCTCACCACGGACAGGGACGCGGCGAACAGGCCGGCCGCCACGTACGAGCCGAGCGCCGCCTGGTGCTCGGCGAACCAGTCGACGCCGGCGCCCAGCAGGTTGTTCAGGAGCCCCGCGACGACCAGCACGGCGGCCGCGAGGGGGATCGCGACGAAGCTCGTGCGCAGCGACAGGCGGCGCAGCGCGTCCATGTGGTCCGGCAGCGGCCGCACGGTCGCGCCCTCCAGGGGCGGGGCGGGCAGCAGCGCGGGGGCCGCGCTCTCCCGGCACACCGTCCAGAAGCGCTCGGCGACTCCGGTGACGAAGGCGGTCACCAGGAGGTAGGCGAGCGCGTCGTCGGGCGTCCAGTCGATCCACAGGGGCGCGACGATCAGCAGCGCGGCACGCAGCCCGTCGGCGCCCACCATGGTCCAGCGCCGGTCGAGCGGGCCGTCCTGCGAGGTGAGCGAGGTCAGGGGCCCGAGCAGGACCGCGCCGAAGAGCAGCGTCGCCAGGATCCGGACGCCGAAAACGGTCGCCACTGCGAACGCCACGCCGCGGTAGCCCCCGCCGAAGGAGCCCGCGCCGATCGCGGCCTGGACCACGAGGAGGACCAGCACCAGGAGGGCGAGGATGTCGCCGACACCCCCCACGAGCTGTGCGCTCCACAAACGCCTCAGCTGCGGGCGGCGCAGCAGGGCGCGGACGGCGCGCTCGCGGGAGTCCGCGACCAGGGCGTCGTCGGGGGCGGGGTGAGGGGCCGTTGGCTGCTCGGCTCGCGTCATGCGTTCAGCCTATCGGTCGCCGCCGACAGTCCGGTGTGCCCGGCCGGACGTACGTCCGCCCCGACACCGAATCGATGCCGGGGCGTTCGTTTCGCGAACAGCGCGCTCAGTCCTCCGACGCCTTCGACGCGGTCGCCTTCTTCGTCGCGGTCTTCGTCGCCGTCTTGGCGGCCGTCTTCTTCGCGGTGCTCTTGGCGGCGGTCTTCTTGGCCGTGGTCTTCGCGGCGGCCGTCTTCTTGGTGGCCGTCTTCTTGGTGGCCGTCGCCTTCTTGGCCGGAGCCTTCTTGGCGGCCGTCTTCTTCACGGCCTTCTTCGCCGTCTTCTTGGCGGGCCCCTTGGCACGCTTCTCGGCGAGCAGTTCGTAGCCCCGCTCGGGCGTGATCTCCTCGACGCTGTCGCCGGAGCGCAGGGTCGCGTTGGTCTCGCCGTCGGTGACGTACGGGCCGAAGCGGCCGTCCTTGACCACGACCGGCTTCTCGCTGACCGGGTCGGTGCCCAGCTCCTTCAGCGGCGGCTTGGCCGCGGCCCGGCCACGCTGCTTGGGCTGGGCGTAGATCGCCAGCGCCTCCTCCAGCGTGATCTCGAAGAGCTGCTCCTCGGTCTGGAGGGACCGCGAGTCCGTGCCCTTCTTCAGGTACGGGCCGTAGCGGCCGTTCTGCGCGGTGATCTCCACGCCCTCCGCGTCGGTGCCGACGACACGGGGCAGCGACATCAGCCTCAGGGCGTCGTCGAGGGTCACCGTGTCCAGCGACATCGACTTGAACAGCGAGGCGGTGCGCGGCTTCACGGCGTTCTTGCCGGTCTTCGGGGTGCCCTCGGGGAGCACCTCGGTGACGTACGGGCCGTAGCGGCCGTCCTTGGCGACGACGGCGTGGCCGGTGGCCGGGTCGGTGCCCAGCTCGAAGTCGCCGCTCGGCTTGGCGAGCAGTTCCTCCGCCAGCTCCACGGACAGCTCGTCCGGGGCCAGGTCCTCGGGGACGTCGGCGCGCTGGTGGTTCTCGGCGTCCTTCTCGCCGCGCTCGACGTAGGGGCCGTAGCGGCCGACACGCAGCTTGATGTCGTTGCCGACGGGGAAGGAGGACACCTCGCGCGCGTCGATCGCGCCGAGGTCGGTCACCAGCTCCTTGAGGCCGCCGAGGTGGTCGCCGTCGCCGTTGCCCGCGTCGGCCGCGCCGCCGCCGCCCGTGCCGTCGCCCTCACCGAAGTAGAAGCGGCGCAGCCACGGCACCGACTGGGCCTCGCCGCGGGCGATGGCGTCGAGGTCGTCCTCCATCTTGGCGGTGAAGTCGTAGTCGACGAGCCGCCCGAAGTGCTTCTCCAGGAGGTTGACCACGGCGAAGGAGAGGAAGGACGGGACGAGTGCCGTGCCCTTCTTGAAGACGTAGCCGCGGTCCAGGATGGTGCCGATGATCGACGCGTACGTCGACGGACGGCCGATCTCGCGCTCCTCCAGCTCCTTGACCAGCGACGCTTCGGTGTAGCGGGCCGGGGGCTTGGTGGCGTGGCCGTCGACCGTGATCTCCTCGGCCGTCAGCGCGTCGCCCTCGGCGACCTGCGGCAGGCGGCGCTCGCGGTCGTCCAGCTCGGCGTTCGGGTCGTCGGCGCCCTCGACGTAGGCCTTGAGGAAGCCGTGGAAGGTGATGGTCTTGCCGGAGGCGCTGAACTCGACGTCCCGGCCGTCGGAGGCGGCGCCGCCGATCTTGACCGTGACGCTGTTGCCGGTCGCGTCCTTCATCTGGGAGGCGACGGTCCGCTTCCAGATCAGCTCGTACAGCTTGAACTGGTCGCCGGTCAGTCCGGTCTCGGCGGGCGTGCGGAAGCGGTCGCCGGAGGGGCGGATCGCCTCGTGCGCCTCCTGCGCGTTCTTGACCTTGCCGGCGTAGGTGCGCGGCTGGGGCGGCAGGTAGTCGGCGCCGTACAGCTGCGTCACCTGGGCGCGGGCGGCCGAGACGGCCGTGTCGCTCAGGGTCGTGGAGTCCGTACGCATGTAGGTGATGTAGCCGTTCTCGTACAGCTTCTGGGCGACCTGCATGGTCGACTTCGCGCCGAAGCCGAGCTTGCGGGATGCCTCCTGCTGCAGCGTCGTCGTACGGAACGGGGCGTAGGGCGAGCGGCGGTACGGCTTGGACTCGACCGAGCGGACGGCGAAGCGCGTGTTCTCCAGCGCGGCGGCGAGCGCGCGGGCGTTCGCCTCGTCGAGGTGGAGGGTGTTCGCGCTCTTGATCTGCCCCAGGGAGTCGAAGTCGCGGCCCTGCGCGACACGCCGTCCGTCGACCGTCTGGAGGCGGGCGACCAGCGACGACGGGTCGGAGGCGTCTCCCGCGCGGCCGGTCGCGAAGGTCCCCGTGAGGTCCCAGTACTCGGCGGAGCGGAACGCCATGCGCTCGCGTTCCCGCTCGACGACGAGGCGGGTGGCGACGGACTGGACACGGCCGGCCGACAGGCGCGGCATGACCTTCTTCCACAGGACCGGCGAGACCTCGTAGCCGTAGAGGCGGTCGAGGATGCGGCGGGTCTCCTGGGCGTCGACGAGCTTCTGGTTCAGCTCGCGCGGGTTGGCGACGGCGGCGCGGATCGCGTCTTTGGTGATCTCGTGGAACACCATGCGCTTGACCGGGATCTTCGGCTTGAGGACTTCCTGCAGGTGCCAGGCGATGGCCTCGCCCTCGCGGTCCTCATCGGTGGCGAGGAAGAGTTCGTCGGAGTCCTTCAGCAGGTCCTTGAGCTTCTTGACCTGGGACCTCTTGTCCGCGTTGACCACATAGATCGGCTGGAAGTCGTGTTCGACATCCACACCGAGGCGGCGGACCTCGCCGGTGTACTTCTCCGGCACCTCCGCCGCGCCGCTGGGAAGGTCGCGAATGTGCCCGACGCTCGCCTCGACGACGTAGCCAGGGCCGAGATAGCCCTTGATCGTCTTCGCCTTGGCAGGCGACTCGACGATGACGAGTCGGCGGCCGCCCTTCGCGGTCTCGCTGGTCGGGGACAACTTCGCTCTTCTCTCCGGTCGACGCTGGGCCTCCCCAGGCCGTGGTCCCGGGTCGGGTCGTTCTGTGTTTCGATCGTGACGCTGCGGAGTGTGACGGTACCTCCCGCCCCCGTGTCAAACGGGAAAAGCCCGCAACGGCCACTCGAACGGTAACCCGACGAACCGTGTTCCTGCCGCCCGGAGTGCTCACCTGCCCCGACGCAGGTATCCGGAGCGCGATCCCCCGGTTACCCGGGCGGCGCCTCGGCCGGGGTGCCCAACCGGCTCCTCACACCTGGTTCAGGCACCAGGCCCCGAGGCCCAGCGCGATCACGGCGGCGACGCTCGCGACGGTCGCCGATGCGACGGGGCTCACACCGTGCGCGACGGGCCGGCCGTGCCGCACCCGCGTCGTGGTCCACACCAGCAGACCGGCCCCGAACAGGGCGAACACCACTCCCGCGAAGATCGCCGGCCCGCTCTCCATGGTCCCCGTGCCCCTTTTCTCCAGCCCGCGCGTGTCCAGCCTCCGGGAGGCTGTCACGCACGGGCGGCGGGCAGGCGAACCCGAGGTGAACGGGGAGCCGACGGATCCGCCGGGTGCCGCCGGGTGCCGTCGGGTGCCGTCGGGTGCCTTCGGGTGGGGCCGGTCCCCGTACGCCGGGTGGGGCGGGCGGCGCGGGTGAGCGCGGCCAAAAAGTACGCGGGTGACCGCGGCAAAAAGAAATGGGTGCGCGCACCCACACCCGGCGTCCGGGCCGCCCTACGCCGGTTCGAGGAAGCCCTGCTCCACCAGCAGCCGGATCTGCGCGGGCGTGCGGTCGCGCAGGGCCACCGGGTCCTCGCCGACCAGCTGGGCGATGGCGTCCAGGATGCGGCCCGCGCTCATCGTGCCGTCGCAGACGCCCGCGAAACCGGCGCCGACGGTGTCCACCCGGGTGGCCCGGCGCATGCCGCGGTTCTGGCGCAGGACGACGTGCTCCGGGTCCTCGGCGCCGGGCAGCCCGACCTGCTCCTGGACGACCTCGCCGGACAGCGTGAAGTGCGCCTCCAGCAGGGCCGCGTCGTCGTGGGAGCGCAGGTAGTCGACGCGGTCGAAGTGGGCGCGCACGGTCTCGCCGAGCGGCTGCTCGACGGGGTGAGGCCACTCCTCGGCGACGACCGAGGGCTCGGCGGCCCCGGTCCGGCGCAGCGTGATCCAGCCGAAGCCGACGGCCTTGACCTTGCGCGCCTCGAACTCGTCCAGCCAGGCGTCGTACCGTGCCTGGTAGTCGGCGGGATCACCGCGGTGGTCGCCCGCGTCCCGCAGCCACAGCTCGGCGTACTGGGTGACGTCCTGCACCTCGCGCTGCACGATCCAGGCGTCGCAGCCGCGCGGCACCCAGGAGCGCAGCCGGTCCGTCCAGTCCTCCCCCTCCACGTGCTGCCAGTTGGCGAGGAAGTGCGCGAACCCGCCCTCGTTCAGGCGCTCCCCCGTCTGCTGAACGAGCGAGCGGCACAGATCGTCCCCGCCCATCCCGCCGTCGCGGTAGGTGAGTCGGGCGCCGGGCGAGATCACGAACGGCGGGTTGGAGACGACGAGGTCGTACGTCTCGTCGTCGGCGACCGGTTCGTAGAGGGAGCCCTCGCGCAGGTCGGCGGCCGGGGCGCCGGACAGGGCCAGGGTGAGCGCGGTGATGTGCAGCGCGCGCGGGTTGACGTCGGTGGCCGTCACGCGCGTGGCGTGCGCGGCGGCGTGCAGGGCCTGGATGCCGGAGCCGGTGCCGAGGTCGAGGGCGGCGGAGACGGGCGTACGGACGGTGAGGCCGGCCAGGGTGGTGGAGGCGCCGCCGACACCGAGGACGACGCCCTCGGCGTGGTTGCCGATGCCTCCGGCGCCGCCGACCGCGCAGCCGAGGTCGGAGACGACGAACCAGTCCTCGCCGCCGGGCCCGCCGTAGGGCCGTACGTCCACGGTGGCCGTCACCTCGTCGTCGCCCGCGCGGTCGAGCCAGCCGCTCTCCA
This sequence comes from Streptomyces sp. NPDC018026, assembly GCF_044327745.1. Classification (NCBI taxonomy): domain Bacteria; kingdom Bacillati; phylum Actinomycetota; class Actinomycetes; order Kitasatosporales; family Streptomycetaceae; genus Streptomyces; species Streptomyces sp. NPDC018026. Next base: position 156,421 of record NZ_JBIRFY010000011.1, on the reverse strand, counting down.
GGCAGGCGTCGACGGGCAGGACGTCCCCCACGCGCGCGTGGGGGACGGGTTGCTGGAGCAGGAACAGCCGGACGAGCAGTTCCAGCGGCGTGTCGCCGCGGGTCGCCCGGAGCGCGGGCACGGTCTCGCTGCGCGACAGCGCCGCGTAGGCGGGGGCGCCGAGCAGCTCCAGCAGTCCGTCGGCGGTGAAGGACACCCCGAGCAGGGCGTCCCGCAGCCGGGTGGCGACGTCGGGGCGGTCGGCGGAGGGCAGGGGGGACAGGCTGGCGTTACTCACACCCCCCATTGTGGCCCTGCGGTCCGCACCCCGCCCCGCGTCCGTGCGGGAGACCGCCTCGCGTCCCTGCGGCGCGTCCGGCTCGCGTTCTTGTGGGGCGCCCGGCCCACGTTCGCGCGGGGCGCCCGGCCCGGTCAGCCTTCGGCGGCCGACGGGGTCACCGAGGCCGACTTGCAGCTGGGCTGCTTGGCCATCGCCTGGCCGACGTCGCCCTCTTCCAGGGTCTTCAGCGCGTCGCTGCCGCTCTTGCTGAGCTTGTTCAGCTCGGTGGCGATGTCCTTGAGGCCGTCGGCGAACTTGGCCTGGTCCTTGGTGTCGAGCTCCTCCACCTGCTTGCGCAGGGAGGCGTACGACGAGGAGAGGCCGTTCAGCTCGGTGACCGCGTCCTTCTGCTTCTTCTCGCCGTCGTCGACGTCCGGGGGGCCGGCCTTCTGCACGGTGGCGCCCATCGCCTTGTAGGCGTCGGACATGTCCTGGAACGCCTTGGCGTCGGTCTTCTGGACCTCGGCGGGAGTGCTGTTGTCCGAGGTCTCCTTCTGGATCGCCGCGTTGGCCGCCTCGATCTTCTTGGCCTGCGGCTGCACGCCCTCGCAGACGTCCTTGGCCCAGGAGTCCAGCTTCTCGTTGTCGTCGCTGCTGCCGCATCCCGTCAGCGCCAGTACCAGTACCGCACCGCCGGACAGTGCGGCCGCGAGCTTCTTGTTCACCGGATTGGTCCCTTCCATGGCTCTCGGCCCCGGAACATACACGCCGGATGGGGGACATCGACCGGACGACCATCCGTTATGACGGTATTGAAGCCATTTGCACCAAGAGAGAGAAGGCTCACGGTGAGGCGGCGCACGCGGGCGCGAAACGGGCGGACGACGCGTCAACACGCGCCGTCCGCCCGTCCCTTGAGCGGTACCCGGACCGAATCCGTGCGGCGGGCCGGAGGGCGGAGGCTACGAAACCACCGCAGGATCGGCCGACTTGGGTTCCGGGTCGGCGTCGTCCTCGTCGCCCATGGCGATCCCGCGCCGCTTGGACACGTAGACGGCCGCCGCGATGACGGCGAACGAGACGACGGCGATCAGCACCCGTACGCCGACGCTCTTGTCCGCTCCGTAGGAGAACTTGATGACCGCCGGCGCGATGAGCAGCGCCACCAGGTTCATGACCTTCAGCAGCGGGTTGATCGCCGGACCCGCGGTGTCCTTGAACGGGTCGCCGACCGTGTCGCCGATGACGGTGGCGGCGTGGGCCTCGCTGCCCTTGCCGCCGTGGTGGCCGTCCTCGACGAGCTTCTTGGCGTTGTCCCAGGAACCACCGGAGTTGGCGAGGAACACCGCCATCAGCGTCCCGGCGCCGATCGCGCCCGCCAGGAACGCGCCGAGCGCGCCCACGCCGAGCGTGAACCCGATGAAGATGGGCGCCATCACGGCGAGCAGTCCGGGCGTGGCGAGTTCCCGCAGGGCGTCCCTGGTGCAGATGTCGACGACCTTGCCGTACTCGGGTTTCTCGCTGTAGTCCATGATTCCGGGCCGCTCCCGGAACTGCCGCCGCACCTCGTAGACCACCGCGCCCGCCGACCGCGACACCGCGTTGATCGCCAGTCCCGAGAAGAGGAAGACGACCGCGGCGCCGGCGATGAGCCCGACGAGGTTGTTGGGCTGTGAGATGTCCATCATCAGGTTCATCGGCGCGCCCTCGCCGCTGAGTTTCTCGCCCACGTCCGCCGCGGCGGTGGTGATGGCGTCGCGGTACGACCCGAAGAGGGCCGCTGCGGCCAGTACGGCGGTGGCGATGGCGATGCCCTTGGTGATGGCCTTGGTGGTGTTGCCGACGGCGTCCAGGTCGGTGAGCACCTGGGCGCCGGCGCCCTCGACGTCGCCGGACATCTCGGCGATGCCCTGCGCGTTGTCGGAGACCGGCCCGAAGGTGTCCATGGCGACGATCACACCGACCGTGGTGAGCAGGCCGGTGCCGGCCAGCGCCACCGCGAACAGCGCCAGCATGATCGACGTGCCGCCGAGCAGGAAGGCCCCGTAGACGCCGAGGCCGATCAACAGGGCGGTGTAGACGGCGGATTCGAGGCCGAGCGAGATTCCGGCGAGGACGACGGTGGCGGGTCCGGTGAGCGAACTCTTGCCGATGTCCCTGACCGGGCGCCTGGTGGTCTCGGTGAAGTAGCCGGTGAGCTGCTGGATCAGGGCGGCGAGCACGATGCCGATCGCGACCGCGACCAGCGCGAGGATCCGCGGATCGCCGCTCTTGCCCGCGATCGCCGCGTCGGTGACGCCGTCGAGGTCGGCGTAGCTGCCGGGCAGGTAGACGAAGACGGCGACCGCCACCAGCACAAGCGAGATCACCGCGGAGATGAAGAAGCCCCGGTTGATCGCGCTCATACCGCTGCGGTCGGACCGCCGGGGCGCCACCGCGAAGATGCCGATCATGGCCGTGAGCACGCCGATCGCCGGGACCAGCAGCGGGAACGCCAGCCCGGAGTCGCCGAAGGCCACCTTGCCGAGGATCAGCGCGGCCACCAGGGTGACGGCGTACGACTCGAAGAGGTCGGCCGCCATGCCCGCACAGTCGCCGACGTTGTCGCCCACGTTGTCGGCGATGGTCGCGGCATTGCGCGGATCATCTTCCGGGATGCCCTGTTCGACCTTGCCGACCAGGTCGGCGCCGACGTCGGCGGCCTTGGTGAAGATGCCGCCGCCGACGCGCATGAACATCGCGATCAGCGCGGCACCGAGGCCGAAGCCCTCCAGGACCTTCGGCGCGTCGGCCGCGTACACCAGCACCACGCAGCAGGCGCCCAGCAGGCCCAGCCCCACCGTGAACATGCCGACGACGCCGCCCGTGCGAAACGCGATCTTCGTCGCTTTGTGCGAGACGAGAGTGAGATCCTTTTCCGGTTCGCCGGGGGCCGGTGTCGCTTCCCGGGCCGCCGCGGCGACGCGCACATTGCTGCGCACGGCGAGCCACATGCCGATATAGCCGGTGGCCGCCGAGAACGCCGCGCCGATCAGGAAGAAGATCGAACGTCCGGCCCGTTGATTCCAGTCGTCCGCGGGCAGCAGCATGAGCAGGAAGAACACGACGACGGCGAATACGCCGAGCGTGCGCAACTGCCGGGCCAGGTACGCGTTCGCGCCTTCCTGGACGGCCGCCGCGATCTTCTTCATGCTGTCGGTTCCCTCGCCCGCCGCGAGCACCTGGCGCACCAGGACACCCGCGAGCACCAGCGCTGCCAGCGCGACGACCGCGATGACCGCGACCAGCGCGCGGTTTCCGTCGGTCAGCACGGCAGCCGCGAGATGAGAGGTAGGAAGCTCCGCCATTCGTCCTCCTTGACGCTTGGGCTGAGCTCAAGATGTGGACGGGATTGTAGGTACCGGAAGCCGATCAAAACAGTGCACGACAAAAGGAATTGCTCTGTCAACCACAAGGGGGCCGGAAGTAGTAATGGCCCTCCGGCATTAATTCCGTGATCCGCCCGGTGATCCGTTTCACGAACGGCCCGGTGATCAATTCTTCATGCGATTGATCGTGAATGAATTCACTTAACGCCCGCACGGCACCAATGTATGTCCGCGCATGGCAAAGGGCCCCACCAGGTGGGGCCCTCCGGGTGACGCGGGGGATCAGACCGGCGGCAGCACCGCCGGTGCGGTGGGCCAGGTCATGCGGATCAGTCCGCCGTCCTCGCCCGCCGAGACCTCCACGTCGTCGACGAGTCCGCTGATCACCGCGAGGCCCATCTCGTCCTCCTCGGCCTCCAGCTCGTCGGCGGCGCCCCCCGAGGTCTTGGCCCCGGGGACCGCGTGCGGCGCCTCGTCACCGACCTCGATGGAGAACTGCTTCTCCTCCTCGATCAGCGACACCTTGACCGGCGCCGTGATGCCGACGTGCTGATGCAGGCCCACGGCCCGGGTGCAGGCCTCGCCGACGGCGAGCCTGACCTCGTCGAGGACGGCCTCGTCCACTCCGGCCCTGCGCGCCACCGCGGCCGCCACCAGACGGGCGGTACGGACGTGCTCGGGCAGCGCGCTGAAGCGGAGTTCGACGGTGGCCATGCATCCCCCTCGGAACTGCGGGCGTGCTTACGAAGGTCCGGGCCGCCGACAGCCCGGACCCCCCTCGTTCTACTTGCTGTCCCGGGCCCCAGGAGGCCCGGAACCGGTCGTCAGTCGGTGGCCGCCACCGCTTCCTCGACCGAGGTGTGAATGGGGAACACCTTGGTGAGGCCGGTGATACGGAAGATCTTGAGAATGCGCTCCTGGTTGCAGACCAGCCGCAGCGAGCCCTCATGGGCACGCACCCGCTTCAGTCCACCCACCAGCACGCCGAGCCCTGTGGAGTCGAGGAAGTCCACGCCCTCCATGTCGACGACGAGGTGGAAACTCCCGTCGTTCACGAGCTCGACCAGCTGCTCACGCAGCTTGGGCGCGGTGTATACGTCAATTTCGCCACCGACCTCGACGACCGTACGATCGCCGACGGTACGGGTCGACAGGGACAGGTCCACGGATCCTCCAGCACCTTGCTATCGAGCGGTCGTCCCTCGGGACACCTCGGCTTGAAGCCCCCAGGACGGTTCGCCAGCCGCGATGGCATTCAATCACTTACCGGCAGGCGTGCACGACGCCTTGGTCCCATTGTCCGTCACGCCAGTGACAGACTCGGTGCCGATGGCCAAGAATCACCGACCCGATCGATCCCCGGCGGAGCCCGGCTCCCGGCCGGAACCGGGCATGCTCCTGGACCGGCTCGCCGCGGGACCGAGCCGGGCTGCGCGCATCACTCATACGGAGCACTTGCCCCCGCGTGCGGGCCGTCATGCCGTCTGGCCGGACCGGATTCGACCGGAGGTCCTGGCCGCGGTACGGGCCGCGGGCATCGAACACCCCTGGGCCCACCAGGCACGCGTGGCCGAGCACGCCCTGGACGGCGACTCGGTGGTCGTCGCCACCGGCACCGCTTCGGGCAAGTCCCTGGCCTATCTCGTGCCGGTCCTGTCGACCCTCGTGGACGGCTCCGAGGCGCCCAACGGGCGCGGCGCCACGACCCTCTACCTGGCCCCGACCAAGGCGCTGGCGGCCGACCAGTGCCGGTCGGTGAAGGAACTTTCACAACCTCTCGGAACCTCCGTGCGGGCCGCGGTCTACGACGGCGACACGCCGTTCGAGGAACGCGAGTGGATCCGCCAGTACGGAACGTACGTCCTGACCAACCCGGACATGCTGCACCGCGGCATCCTGCCCTCCCACCCCCGCTGGTCGTCGTTCCTGAAGGCACTGAAGTACGTCGTCATCGACGAGTGCCACACCTACCGGGGCGTCTTCGGCTCCCACGTCGCCCAGGTGCTGCGCAGACTGCGCAGACTGTGTGCGCGCTACGGCGCGTCGCCCGTGTTCCTGCTCGCCTCCGCCACCGCCGCCGAGCCCTCGGTGGCCGCCCGCCGGCTCACCGGGCTCCCGGTGATCGAGGTCGCCGACGACGCGTCACCCCGCGGTGAACTGGTGTTCGCCCTGTGGGAACCTCCGCTGACCGAACTGGAGGGCGAGAAGGGCGCACCGGTGCGCCGCACCGCCACCGCGGAAGCCGCCGACCTGCTCACCGATCTCACGGTGCAGGGCATGCGGTCGATCACCTTCGTCCGCTCCCGGCGTGGCGCGGAGCTGATCTCGGTGATCGCGCAGGAGCGTCTGGCCGAGGTCGACCGCTCCCTGGCCGGGCGCGTGGCGGCCTACCGCGGCGGCTACCTCCCCGAGGAGCGCCGTGCCCTGGAACGCGCCCTGCACTCGGGTGACCTCCTCGGCCTGGCGGCGACGAACGCCCTCGAACTCGGCCTCGACATCTCCGGCCTGGACGCCGTGGTGATCGCCGGGTACCCGGGGACGCGGGCCTCGCTGTGGCAGCAGGCGGGCCGGGCCGGACGGGCCGGACAGGGGGCGCTGGCCGTGCTGGTCGCCCGTGACGACCCGCTGGACACCTTCCTCGTCCACCACCCGGAGGCCCTCTTCGACCAGCCGGTGGAGTCCACCGTCCTGGACCCGGACAACCCGTACGTCCTCGCCCCCCACCTGTGCGCGGCGGCGGCGGAACTGCCCCTGACCGAGGAGGACCTGAAGCTCTTCGGCCCCGCCTGCGAGGAGCTGCTGCCGCAACTGGAGGCGGCGAAGCTGCTGCGCCGCCGGACCCGGGCCTGGCACTGGACCCGCCGTGAGCGGGCCGCCGACCTGACGGACATCCGCGGCGAGGGCGGACGTCCGGTCCAGGTCGTGGAGGAGGGCACGGGCAGGCTGCTGGGCACCGTGGACGCCGGCGCCGCCCACACAGCCGTCCACGAGGGCGCCGTGCACCTCCACCAGGGACGCACGTACCTCGTCCGCTCCCTGGACCTGGAGGACTCCGTCGCGCTGGTCGAGCGGGCCACCCCCGCCTACTCGACGGTGGCCCGCGACACCACGGCGATCTCGGTGCTGGAGACCGGCATCGAGGTCCCCTGGGGCGACGGGCGCCTCTGCTACGGCTCCGTCGAGGTCACCAACCAGGTGGTCTCCTTCCTGCGCCGGCGCCTGATCACCGGCGAGGTCCTGGGCGAGACGAAGCTCGACCTCCCTCCACGGACGCTGCGCACCCGCGCGGTGTGGTGGACGGTCACCGAGGACCAGTTGGACGCGGCCCGGATCAACCCGGAGATCCTCGGCGGGGCCCTGCACGCCGCCGAGCACGCCTCGATCGGCATGCTGCCCCTGTTCGCGACCTGCGACCGCTGGGACATCGGCGGCGTGTCGGTCCCCCTGCACCCGGACACGCTGCTGCCGACGGTCTTCGTGTACGACGGCCACCCCGGTGGCGCGGGCTTCGCCGAGCGGGCCTTCCACACGGCCCGCGACTGGCTCACCGCAACCCGTGAAGCCATCGCCTCCTGCGAGTGCGACGCCGGCTGTCCGTCCTGCATCCAGTCCCCCAAGTGCGGCAACGGCAACGATCCGCTGCACAAACGGGGAGCGGTACGGCTCCTCACGGTGCTGCTGCGAGGGGCGGCGGAGACGGAACAGGCGGGGCAGGCAGGACAGGCGGGGTAGGCGGGAGGGCCCGCGCGGAGGGCGGGGGTGGCGCGGGCGCCGACGGTGGCGCTGACGGTGGCGCTGGCGTTTCGAGCGGGGCGGGGCCCGCCCTCGCCCGGACCTCCGCCGTGAACGGCGCTCTGCCCGACGCCGCCGTCACGTCCGAGATCTGCCCGGTGAGCACGCAGCGCACCAACCGCACCTCCTGCGCCCGCGCGACCCGCCCCGCCCTCTCGCACGCCGCGGTGGTGCCCCGCGCCCATTCGTCCGCCGCGGCGAGCGCCGCCAGATCGGCGCCGCCCGCCGCGCGGTGCCGGGCCACGACGGCCTGCCCCAGGGCCAGCACGATGCCGAACACGAAACACAGAACGGCGATGGCGGCAACGCTCCACACGGTCGCCGACCCCTGGTCGGAGGCGCTCACGGCCCGACTCCCACCGGCGCCGTCCGCACCGGTTCCGCCCGTCACGGCTCGGCCTCCACCAGGCCCGCCCCTCACGGCTCGCTCCCCGCCGACTCGCTCCCCGCCGGTTCGGTCCCTCACGGCTCGGCCCTCACCGGTTCCGCCGCCGTCGGCTCCGTCCCCACCGTCTGTTCCGCCGAGGCCACGGCTTCCTCCCGTACTTCGAAGGGCAGTCCGTGCAGAGCCGGTGGCTCGGCCACCACGACCACACGGACCAGGCCCGCCTCCCGGCTCACCGTGACCCGAGCTCCGCGTGGTGCCGCCGCACGGGCGAGCTGCACGACCGCGTCCTCCGGGTCCTGTCGTGCTGCCGCACGGGCGCCCGCCCGGGCCGCGTCCACGCACTGGATCTGAGCGGCCACCACGAGCAGCCCCCACACCAGCGCCATCGCGAACACCACCAGCACGGGAAGCACCACGGCAGCCTCCGCCGTCACGAACCCGCTGTCCGGCCCGGTGCTCGCCCCGGCGTCCGGGGCTCCGCGGAGGCGGCGCCCACACGCACCACGGACCGGGGACCCGGCTCTCACCGCCCTTTCACATCCGCGCATCGAGAGCCCCCTTCACGATGCCCTGCAGCTCCGCACTGACCGTGCCGCTTGTGACGACCTTGTACAGGACCACGGCGAAGGCCACCGCCGCGACGATCCCCATCGCGTACTCGGAGGTGACCATTCCCGCGTCCCGCCGCGCGGCCTGCCGTCGCACCGCCCCGAGTACTCCGCCCACCAGGGCACCCAGCCGTGCCCGCACCCTCTGATACATCGCAACCCCCGTAAGGCTCGATTCCGTTGCTCGCTTGCTCATCCGTTGCTCGACTGCTGCTCGTACGACGCCCCGATCCGTCAGCCACCCCCTCCCCCGCGACCCAGCACCCCGCCGGCCAGTCCGATGACCACCGGCAGTACGCCCACCGCGATGAACGCGGGCAGAAAGCACAACCCCACCGGCGCGGTGACCATGACGGCCGCTCGACGGGCCCGGACCGTCGTGGTGCGGGCCCAGTCGGCACGGGCCTGGGCGGCCAGGCGGGCGACCGGGCCCGCCGCGGGCAGGCCGGACACCTCGGCCCGCTCCAGCAGCCGTGCCAGGGGCACGGCACCCGGGACGGCGGCCAACCCCCGCCAGGCACCGGCCGGTTCGCCACCGAGGCGCACCTCCGCGGCACCGCGTCCCAGCGCGTCCCCGACCGGTCCGCCCAGGGCCTCGCCGACCGCCCGCGCCGCCGCCACCGGACTCGCGCCCGCCGCGATGCAGGCCGCCAGCAGATCGGCCGCCAAAGGCAGTTGGCGGGCGGCTTGCGCGGCGGCAGCCTCCGCCTCCTCCGTGCCCGCGGCCGAACGCCGGGCGCTCCAACGCCACAGCGCGGCCGCGCCCACCAGACCCACCAGGACCCCGACCACACCGCCGACCAGGGCCCAGCCGGCGCCCACCGTGCCGAGGAGCGGCAGCCACGGGCGCAGGGTGCTCAGCGCTTCGGCGGGTCGCGCGCCGGAGCGGACCGGCGTCGGCTGCGGTGCCAGGAGGCCCCTGAGCCGCCTGCGCAGCGCCCGGCCCCGCCGCGCGGCTCCGAGACCGCGCGTCAGCCGGCCGGCGATCAGCACCATCGCCACCGCCACCCCCAGCCTGTGGACAAAGTCGCCGTTCACGAAGCCGCCTCCGCTCCGCGCACGATCCGCGTCACCCACCACACGCCCAGGCTCTCCAAAACCCCGCCGGCCAGCAGACAGCCCACCCCTGCACCGGTGTGCAGCAGCACCTGCAGGGGGTCGGACCCGAGGGCGACGCCGAGCAGGAGACCCAGGACCGGAAGGCCGGCGAGCATCACGGCGGTGGCCCGGGCGCCGGCCAACTGGGCGCGCAGGTCCGAGCGCTGGTCCCGTTCGGCACGCAGCGCGCCCTCCAGCCGGTCGAGACCGGCCGCGAGCCCCGCGCCCTGGTCGACCGCGACCCGCCAGCACGCCGCGAGCCCGCGCAGTCCCTCGGCACCGGGCTGCCCGGCCGCCAACGCCAGCGCCCCGGGGACGTCCCCGCCGAACCGGGCCGCCGCGAGCACCGTCGCCTGCGCCTCACCGAGCCCGGCGGAGTCGTGCGCGGCGCACAGGAGCGCCTCGCCCGGTTGCCGCCCCGCCCGCACTTCCCCGGCGAGCGTCCCGCACAGGGCGATCACCGCGTCCTGCCGGCGCTCCTTGGCGCGCCGCTCCCGACCGGCCAACCGCACCCGGCGCAGTACCGGCACTCCGGCCGCCCCCGCGACGACCGGCAGCACCGAGGTACCCAGGACCGCCAGCACCAGCCCGGCGGCCAGTGACCACCACTCGGGCCTCAGCCGACCCCTGACACGCCGCCACCCCTCCGTCGTCCGACGCGCCGCGGGCGGCGGCCCGGCAGCGCGTGTCCCACCAGACCCGTCAGTCGCACTCGGCCCACCGTTCGTGCGCGTCCGGCCTTCGCCGAGCACCGTCCGCGCTCGCCGTACGCCCGAGTGCCACCCTCCTGCCAGCCAGGCGGCCGCTCCCAGGCACACCAGGACCGCGCCCGTCGACAGCTCGCCCGTCCCCGGCATGCCCGTCACCGGAGTGCCGGTCACCGTCATGCTCATCACCTCCGCGCCTCCCGTCCGACCGCCCGCTCTTCGGCCCCCGCGCCGCGCAACAGCTCGCGCAGCCGCTGCCAGCCGCGTTCGGCCACGAAGGCCTCCGCGCCCCATCGCAGCGCCGGCACCGTCCGCACCAGCCCCGACGGGTCCCGCTCCAGTACGTGCACCTCGGCGATCCGGCGCCGTCCCGCGCGGTCGCGGACCAGGTGGAGGACCACCGAGAGGGCCGCCGCGAGCTGACTGTGCAGAGCCGCACGGTTCAGGCCCGCGGTCGTACCGAGCGCCTCCAGCCGCGCCGGTACGTCGGCGGCGGCATTGGCGTGCACCGTTCCGCACCCGCCTTCGTGCCCCGTGTTCAACGCGGCGAGCAGATGGACCACTTCGGGACCCCGCACCTCACCCACGACCAGCCGGTCCGGCCGCATGCGCAGCGCCTGGCGCACCAGGTCCTCCAGGGTGACCAGACCGGCGCCCTCCTGATTCGCCGGTCTGGTCTCCAGGCGCACGACGTGCGGGTGGTCGGGTCGCAGTTCCGCCGAGTCCTCGGCCAGCACGATGCGCTCGTCCGGTCCGACCAGTCCGAGCAGGGCGCTGAGCAGCGTCGTCTTGCCGCTGCCGGTACCGCCGCTGACGAGGAAGGACAGCCGGGCCCGCAGCAGGGCGCGCAGCACGCGGTCACCGCCGGGCGGCACGGTGCCCGCCGCCGCCAACTCGTGGAGGGTGAAGGCGCGCGGCCGTACCACCCGCAGCGCGAGGCAGGTGCAGTCGACGGCGACCGGTGGCAGCACCGCGTGCAGCCGGGTGCCGTCGGGCAGCCGGGCGTCCACCCAGGGCCGCGCGTCGTCGAGCCGGCGCCCAGCGACGGTGGCGAGGCGCTGCGCGAGCCGCCGTACCGCCGCCGCGTCGGGGAAGGAGACCGGTGCCAGCTCCAGGCTGCCGCCCCGGTCCACCCAGACCCGGTCCGGGGCTGACACCAGCACGTCGGTCACCGAGGGGTCGGCGAGCAGCGGCTCGAGTGGCCCGCTGCCGACCAGTTCCGACCGGAGCTGTTCGGCGGCACCGAGGATCTCGGCGTCCCCCAGCACCCGCCCCTGCTCCCGCAGTGCCTGCGCCACTCGCGCGGGCGTCGGCTCCGCCCCGCTCTCGGCGAGCCATCGCCGCACACCGTCGAGCATGCCGGGCGCGGCGCCGAGGCCGTTCTGCGCGACCGGCGCGGGAGCCCGCAGGGAGCCCTGCACCTGCGCCCGCGGCCGCACCGGCCCGGCAGCCGGTCCCGTCAACCCTGCGGGCGCCGAGCCCACCCATGTCGGGGTTGCCGGGCCCACCGATGCTCCGAAGGCCCGGCGCAGCCGCGGGAGGCCAGCACCACCGGCAGGCGACCACGATCCCGCAGGCGTCCGGCCGGGCTGCCGGTTCACCCAGCCCGGAGCCGCGCGCGTGTCCAGTCCGCCGGGTGTCCCGGGGGGCCCGAGCGCCCGGCCTCCCCCCGTCCCCGCCCCCTCAGCCGCCCCCGCGGGCTTCCCCGGGATCCCGTCCTGCTCTCCCGCCGCCACCGCGTCCATCCCGACCCGCCTTCCACCGCTCACCACCGGCCCGGTCACGTTCCTCATGAGCCGCTCCCGCCCCGCCCGTCCGTCTCCGCCAGCGCCCGTTCCCAGAACCCCCGGCAGAAGCGCGCCAGCGGGCCGCGGGTGGGTGTGCCCGGGGGCCGTTTGCTCTCCGTGGCCCGCAGGAGGCCGGACTCGACCGGCACTTCGCCGGCCAGGGGGAGGCCGAGCAACCGGGCCACCTCACGGTCGTCGAGTCCGGAGCCGTAGGGTCCGCGCACCGCGACCCGGAGGTCGCGCAGAACCATGCCCACCGAGGCCGCCACCCGGCCCGCCGCCGCGACGGCCCGCAGCTCGGCGGGGACGACGAGGAGCCCGATGTCGAGCTGCGCGAGGACCTCGGCGACCCCGTCGTCGATCCGGCGGGGCAGGTCGACGACGACCGTGCCGCCCCTTCGCCGGGCCGCGGCGAGCACCGCGCGAACGGCCTGCGGCGGTACCGCGACGCAGTCGCCCCGGTCCCAGCTCAGCACCCGTAGCGAATGCAACTGGGGCAGCGACTCCTCCAGGGCGCCGCCGCCGACCCGCCCTCGCGATGCCGCGAACGCCGGCCACCTCAGCCCCTCGGCCGTCTCACCGCCGAGCAGGACGTCGAGGCCGCCGCCCAGGGGATCGGCGTCCACCAGGAGACTGCGCAGCCCCTCCCGCGCGGAGGTGACGGCGAGCGCGCAGGCCAGTGTGGACGCTCCGGCGCCGCCCCGGCCGCCGATGACGCCGACGGTGAGGGCCGGACGGCCGACGCCCTCGGCGACGTCGGCGATGCGGTCGACCAGCCACTGCTCACCGTCGGGCAGCATCAGGACGTGGTCGGCGCCGATCTCGACGGCCCGCTGCCAGATCCCCGAGTCGTCCTGATCGCGGCCCACGAGGACCACTCCCCGTCTGCGCACCGCGCCCCGTACCCGCCGCGCCGCGTCGTCTCCGACGAGGACCAGGGGCGCGGTCTCCCATCCGGTCCGCCTCCCGGCCGCCGAGGGTGCGGGCGACGCCGAGGAAGCCGCCGCCGTCGGCGCCGATGGAGGCGAAGGCGGCGTCACGGGCACCGAGTGGTGCACCTCCGGCGTGGCGCCCGCGGCCGCGCACAGGCGCAGCAGGTCGTCGAGGAGCTCAGTGTCCTCGGTGACGATCAGGGGTCCGCTCTGCCGCCCTCCGGCGGTGGACGGCGGGTCGTGTGTGATCGTTCCGGTCATGGTCTTTCCCCCTTGGGCGCGGCTCCCGCGGCCGCGCCCCGCGTCTCGTGGTCTCTCGCGCAGCCCCGCGGCCCCGCGATTTGCGACCGCGTGAAGAACCGGAAAGCGGTCCCCGCACGAGCGGCCCACATCACGCGTCCGGCAAACAGATCCGGCCATGGAACTCGGCACGGCCCGGACGCATGGGAATCACGGTGCAGCGATCCGGAAAATCGTGTGGATCTTGGTCAAAAACTGTGGACAACTCGATGGTTGTGAATATCGACTCACTCGAACCGGTGAGCCTCCTCCGGTTCCGCTCCACCCCGCGTGCGACTGCCGCAGAGCAGTCCGGTCACTACGCTGCGTAGCGGATCGTGGTCGCGACAACGTCTGGGCCCCGCGCCGCAACGGCACGGGGCCCAGATCGTAGGAAGAGCGGAAAACCCACCCGGACATGCGACGACCCCCGCCGGGGGGGAGAGCGGGGGTCGTCTCCACGGCCGACTCGGGGGGGGAGGAGTCGGACCGGGTTAGCACGGTCGCGAACGATCCGTGACTTCCATGGTGTACCCGAGAGCTCTCTCAGGCAAACCCACGCGCCCCAGCTTACGCCGAATGGGCTGCGCCTATGCTCAGGGTTGTGGAAAACCACTCCTCGCCCCACTCCGCGCCTCACTCCATGCCCCGCACGGCGGCCTTCTTTGACCTGGACAAGACGGTCATTGCGAAGTCGAGCACGCTCACGTTCAGCAAGTCGTTCTACCAAGGCGGGCTGATCAACCGCAGGGCCGTGTTGCGTACCGCATATGCCCAGTTCGTGTTCCTCGCCGGCGGAGCCGACCACGACCAGATGGAGCGGATGCGCGAGTACCTCTCCGCGCTGTGCCGCGGGTGGAACGTCCAACTGGTCAAGGAACTCGTCGCCGAGACCCTGCACGACCTGATCGACCCGATCATCTACGACGAGGCGGCCTCCCTGATCGAGGAGCACCACACCGCCGGTCGCGACGTCGTGATCGTCTCGACCTCGGGCGCCGAGGTGGTCGAGCCGATCGGCGAGCTGCTCGGCGCCGACCGGGTGGTGGCGACCCGCATGATCGTCGGTGCGGACGGCTGCTTCACCGGAGAGGTGGAGTACTACGCGTACGGCCCGACCAAGGCGGAGGCGATCCGGGAACTGGCCGGGTCCGAGGGGTACGACCTGTCCCGCTGCTACGCCTACAGCGACTCGGCGACCGACCTGCCGATGCTGGAGGCCGTCGGCCACCCCCACGCGGTCAACCCGGACCGGGCGCTGCGCCGGGAAGCCCTCGCGCGCGAGTGGCCGATTCTCGATTTCCATCGCCCGGTGCGGCTCAAGCAGCGGATCCGGGGATTCTCCGTGCCCCCGCGTCCCGCGCTCGTCGCCGCCGCCGCGATAGGCGCCGCGGCGGCGACCGCGGGTCTCGTCTGGTACGCGAGCCGACGACGGTCCACAGCAGCCTGATCGGCGCCCTCGGGCCGATCGGCCGTCGGCTCGTCCCGGTCGACCGGATCAGCCCTTTCACCCGCGTATGACCGCAAAAGTAAAGAAGTGCGGCGAGCACTTCCGCTTACTCGGGACCGGTAGTACAAAGGACTCAACGGCCCGCGAGACCAAGGACATCCGAAAGGATCACCTTAAACACGCATTTGGCCCCACGGACCGAGCATGGACACCGGGCACCCACGCGACGTCGACCCGTCGATTACGGGCCAGCCGCACCAGGTCACGGGCGAAGTACCCGGCCTGATGGGCACATATCGAGGACGCTTGGTAACCGGGTGGTCATGCCAGCGGCGGTACGAGCACTCGTACCGCCGCATTTCTGTGCCGCCCGCCCAACAGACCCCCGCCCGGCAGCGGACCCCTGTCCGGCGAACAGCCCGGACCGGCCCTACGCCGCCCCGCGCTGGAGTGCCTCGCACACCGCCGTCGACTCACGGGCACCCAGGGCGACCGCCTTGCCGCAGTGGGCGATCCAGGCGGCCATGCCCTCCGGGGTTCCGGAGACGTAGCCGTCGAGCGCCGCCAGGTAGGCCGCGCGCCCCAGCTCGGCGTGACCGACCTCGGCCGGGCACACCGACTTGGGGTCCAGTCCGCTGCCGACCAGGACGATGCGCTCCGCCGCGCGCGCGACCAGGCCGTTGTCGGAGGTGAAGGGGCGCAGCGCCAGCAGTTCCCCGTGCACCACGGCGGCCGTCACCAGCGCCGGTGCGGAACCGCCGGCCGCGACCAGCGCGGCCAGGCCGTCCAGACGGCCGTGCGCCTCCTCGGCGTCGGGCAGCGGCAGCTCGACGAGCGGCTCGTTCACCGGCTCGCCGTTCTGGCGGGGCCGCCCCACCTCGTCGGCCTTTTCCGCGGCCGCCACCAGGTGCAGCCGGGCCAGCACGCGCAGCGGCGACTGTCGCCAGATGGACAGCAGCTGCCCCGCCTCGGCGGTCAGCCGCAACGCGGCGCCCACCGCGCGGGCCTCGACGTCGCCACTGAAGTCGCTGCGCCGGCGCACCTCTTCCAGGGCCCAGTCCGCTCCGGACAGCGCCGCCGAACCCCGGGCGCCGCGCAGTGCCGCCTCGGAGGTGATCTCGTTGCTGCGGCGCCGCATGATCCGGTGGCCGTAGACACGGTCCACGGCCTTGCGTACGGACTCCACGGACTCGGCCACGCCGGGCAGGGCGCCCAGGGCCGCGAGCGGATCGGCGTTCGCGCCTGTCGTACTCATGAGTAAGACCCTACGCAACCCGGCGCCGTGCCCCACGAATGAGTGGTCTTCTTCACCCCCGGCCCGCCTCCCGTGCCACCTACAGCTATCAAGCCACTACTCTTGGTGAACATGAAAATTGCTTTCGTCGGGAAGGGCGGCAGCGGCAAGACCACCCTGTCCTCCCTGTTCGTCCGACACCTCGCCACCACCGGCGCACCCGTCGTCGCGATCGACGCCGACATCAACCAGCACCTGGCGCCGGCGCTGGGTCTCGACGACGCGGAGGCGGCCGGGCTGCCCGCGATGGGCGAGCACCTCTCGCTGATCAAGGACCATCTGCGCGGCACCAACCCGCGCATCGCCTCCGCCGAGAAGATGATCAAGACGACGCCGCCCGGCGAAGGCTCGCGCCTGCTGCGCGTGCGGGAGGACAACCCGGTCTACGACGCCTGTGCCCGGCCGGTGGAACTCGACGGCGGGACCATCCGTTTGATGGTCACCGGACCGTTCACGGAGGCCGACCTGGGGGTCGCCTGCTACCACTCCAAGACCGGAGCGGTGGAGCTGTGCCTGAACCACCTGGTCGACGCGCGTGACGAGTACGTCGTGGTGGACATGACCGCCGGCTCCGACTCGTTCGCCTCCGGCATGTTCACCCGCTTCGACATCACGTTCCTCGTCGCCGAGCCGACCCGTAAGGGGGTCTCCGTCTACCGCCAGTACAAGGAGTACGCCCGCGACTTCGGCGTCACCCTGAAGGTCGTCGGCAACAAGGTGCAGGGGCAGGACGATCTCGACTTCCTGCGCGACCAGGTCGGGGACGACCTGCTGGTCACCGTCGGGCACTCGGACTGGGTGCGCGCCATGGAGAAGGGCCGCCCGCCCCGGTTCGAGCTCCTGGAGGAGACCAACGGCCGGGCACTGCGCACACTGCACACGGCCGTCGACGCGACGTACGAGCTGCGCGACTGGGCGCGTTACACCCAGCAGATGGTCCACTTCCATCTGAAGAACGCCCACAGTTGGGGCAACGAGCGCACCGGGGACGACCTGGCGGCGCAGGTCGACCCCGGTTTCGTCCTCGGCGAGGAGGTCGCCACCCCCGCGTGACCCGCCGGTCACCGCGACCTCGTACGCCTCGGAGCGGCCGGCGGCCCGGCCCTACTGCTTGGCGGCCGGCGCCCCGGGCACGCCCTTGGGCGCCGGTGCGGGCGCGGCCGACAGGAAGGACGCCCAGCCCTTCTTCGGAGCCTCACCGACGCCGAGGGTGCGCAGCTTCTTCAGGACCTTGGGGTCCTGGGCGTCCAGCCAGTCCGCGAGTTGCCGGAAGGAGACACAGCGCACCTCCTCCTTGGTGCACACCGTCTCGACGACCTCCTCCACGGCGCGCATGTAGGTGCCGCCGTTCCAGGACTCGAAGTGGTTGCCGATGATCAGCGGCGCGCGGTTCCCGTCGTAGGCCCGCTCGAAGCCCTTGAGCAGGCTGTCACGCATCTGGTCGCCCCAGAACTCGCGCTTGGCGGGGTCGCCCTGGGTGGCGGTGCCCGACTGGTTGACCATGTAGTTGTAGTCCATGGTGAGCTGCTCGTAGGAGTGGCCGGGGAACGGCACGAGCTGCATCGACAGGTCCCACAGGCCCTCCTTCTTCGACGGCCAGACCTGGTTGTTCACCCCGCTGCTGTCGTAGCGGAAGCCCATCTGGCTCGCCGCCTTCATGAAGTTCTTCTGACCCTCCAGGCACGGGGTGCGGGCGCCGATCAGCTCCTTCTCGTAGTCGAAGGGCAGGGGCGCCGCGTTCTTCATCCCGGTGTTGGTCTTCCAGGTCTTCACGAACTGCTTGGCCTGGCTGATCTCCTCCTTCCACTCCTCGACGGACCACTCGCCGACCCCGCCGCCGGCGCCGCAGAAGTGCCCGTTGAAGTGGGTGCCGATCTCGTTGCCCTCCTGCCACGCCAGCCGCAACTGTTTGACGGTGTCGGCGATGCCCTGTTCGTCGTTGAAGCCGATGTCGGAGCGGCCCGGGGAGTGCTGGGGCGGGTTGTACAGATCCCGCTTCTCGGTCGGCAGCATGTACACGCCGCTCAGGAAGTACGTCATGGTGGCGTTGTTCTCCTTGGCCACTTCGCGGAAGTGGGAGAACAGTTTCTGACTGTCCTCACCCGCGCCGTCCCACGAGAACACCACGAACTGCGGGGGCTTCTGGCCGGGCTTGAGGCGTTCGGGCCGGGGCAGGTGCGGCTGGGCCCCGGTGTACGCGGTGGAACCGTCACCGATCAGCCGGACCGCGTTCTTGGGCGCCGGTGCCGCCTTCCCCTTTTCCTTCTCCGGTCCTTGCGTCCCTTCGCCGGAACCGGTGCCGTTGTCGATCGCGCAACCGGCCAGCGACGCGGCGCAGACCGCGGCGACCACGGCGCGCGCGGCCGTCTTGCGGGAGGCCATCCTGCGGGTGGCGGCCATGTCCGCCCACCTTCTTCCTTCTCTCGGGCCAACGCCGACTAGGCGATGTCGGGTGCTGAGCCGGGCCGTGCCGTCAGCGCCGTCAAGGTGACACGGAAATGAGAAGGAATTAGTACGACAAGCCGATGAAATAACTGATCCACTCGAATGCGCGGGGCGTTACTCCATTCGCGCTAAAAACCTATGCCTCTTCTTTACTCTGAATTACTCTCTATTTACTCGCTGTAATCGAACGGATCCTCAGGAGACGGGAACATGTCAGCCTGCGTCCCCGCCCGCGCCGATTCGGCCCGGACCAAGCACGTCCACCAACCCCACAGTCCGCCGCCCCACGGCCCCCGGCGCTTCCGCGTCGCGGGTGCCGACTTCTCGGCCGCGATCGCGGTCTTCCTGATCGCTCTCCCCCTCTCCCTGGGCATCGCCCTCGCCACCGGCGCCCCCCTCCAGGCCGGCCTCGTCGCCGCCGCGGTGGGCGGGATCGTCGCCGGACGGATCGGCGGCTGCCCCCTCCAGGTCAGCGGCCCCGCCGCCGGGCTCACCGTGGTCACCGCCGACCTCATCCAGCACTACGGGTGGCGTACGACCTGCGCCATCACCGTTCTCGCCGGGATCGCCCAACTCGGCCTGGGCTGCCTGCGCGTGGCGCGTTCGGCGCTCGCCGTGAGCCCCGCCATCGTGCACGGCATGCTCGCCGGCATCGGCGTCACCATCGCCGTCGCCCAGCTGCACATCGTCCTCGGCGGCACCCCCCAGAGCGCCGTACCCGACAACCTGGTCGCGCTGCCCGCCCAGTTGGCGAACCTCCATCCGGCCGACCTGGCCGTGAGCGTGCTGACCCTGACCCTGCTGCTGCTCTGGCCCCGTGTCCCCGGCCGGGCGGGCCAGGTCCTGGGCAAGCTGCCCGCCGCCCTGATCGCCGTCGCGGGTGCCACCGCGGTCGCCGCCCTCACCGAACTTCGCCTGCCCAAGGTCGACCTGCCGTCCTGGAGCAGCCACGCCCTGGCCTCGCTGCCCGACGGTCCGGTACTCGGCCTCCTCGCCGCCGTCCTCACCACCACGCTGGTGTGCAGCGTGCAGTCCCTGCTCGGCGCGGTCGCCGTCGACAAACTGGTCGCCGCCCGGCCCGCTCTGACCGGCCGCGTCAAGCGCTCCGACCTCGACCGGGAACTGCTCGGTCAGGGCGCCGCCAACATCTTCTCCGGGTCGCTCGGCGGACTGCCGATCGCCGGTGTGGCCGTGCGCAGTTCCGCGAACGTGGCGGCGGGCGCCGTCAGCCGGAACTCCACGATGCTGCACGGCGTTCTCGTAGTGATCGCCGCACTGCTGATGGTCCCGGCCCTGGAGCTCATCCCGCTCGCCTCGCTCGCCGCCCTGGTCATGGCCGTCGGCCTCAAGATGGTGTCGCTGAACCACATCCGTACGGTGACCCGCCACCGTGAGGTGCTGGTCTACGCGGTCACCATCTGCGGCGTGGTGTTCCTCGGTGTCCTGGAGGGCGTCGCACTGGGCATCGCCGTCGCCGTCGGCGTCGCCCTGCACCGCCTCAGCCGCACCCGGATCACTCATGACGACACGGAGGGAGTCCATTACGTACACGTACGCGGCCAGTTGACCTTCCTCGCCGTGCCGCGGCTCAGCCGGGTCCTGCACCAGGTGCCGCACGGAGCGGACGCCGTCGTCGAGCTGGACGGGTCGTTCATGGACCACGCGGCGTACGAGACTCTGCAGGACTGGCAGAAGACGCACACCGCGCAGGGCGGCTCCGTCGACATCACCGGCCGCCGGCCCGGCACCCGGATCTCCGAACCGGCCGAGGAGGACGGCTGCCGCTGCCGTCCTTGGACGCCCTGGCGCAACCACCAGTGCGAACGCCCGTCGAAGGCCCCACCACCCGGGACGGACGGGCAGGCGGCCACCGACGGCTCCCCCGAAGGAAATCTCGGCACCGCGACCGGTCCGAACACACCCGGCGCAAGACACACAAGAGACACAGGAGACGCAAAAGATAGAAGGGATGGAACAGGCACAACGGGCGCAAGAGGTGCGCCCGGTGCCCCCGACGGGCCCACCGCACACGAACTCGCCCGTGGCATCAGCGCGTTCCACCGCAACACCGGCCCGCTGATGCGCCGTGAGCTGGCCCGGCTGGCCAGGGAGGGACAGCAGCCCTCCCAGCTCTTCCTGACCTGCGCCGATTCGCGGGTGGTCACGTCGATGATCACCTCCAGCGGTCCCGGCGACCTGTTCGTGGTGCGCAACGTCGGTAACTTCGTGCCGCTGCCCGGCGAGGAGAGCGGCGACGACTCGGTGGCCGCGGCGATCGAGTACGCCGTGGACGTGCTGAAGGTGCGGTCCATCACGGTGTGCGGGCACTCCGGGTGCGGGGCGATGCAGGCGCTGCTCGGCGCCGAACACGGAGGTGCGCGCACGCCCCTCCAGCGGTGGCTGCGGCACGGGGTGCCCAGCCTGGAGCGCGCCCTTCCGGACGTCGACATGGACGCGAACGCGCAGGAGCGGGAGCGGGACCAGGAGCAGGGACACGAGCAGGGACACGAGTCCGGTCGCGCCCGCCCCCGGCTGGCCGGACGCGGGGCCGCCGACACCGCGGAGCGGCTGTGCCTGGCCAACGTGGTCCAGCAACTGGAGCACCTGCGCGCCCACGACTCGGTGGCCCGGGCGCTGGACGCCGGAGACCTGGAGCTGCACGGCATGTACTTCCACGTGGGCGAGGCCCAGTCGTACCTGCTGTCCGAGGACGCGGAAGGCGGCGTGTTCGAGCTGGTGCGGGAGACGAACCTGACCGCCTGACCGCCCGGCAGGACCGCCCGAGCGGTCCCGGGGAGCCGCGGCGCGGACGGGTGTGAGCGGCGTTACACACCCTGAACCCCGCGCCGTCGGCGTCCGTGAGTACGGGTGACCACGGACCACAGAGCCACGGAGGAGACGCGGCTGGCGGGCGGCGACCAGAACAGGTCTAAACCATTTGCCCGTCGACCCTTGTCATCGGCCCCCCGGGTCTGATGAGCTGTGGCCTGGGACACAACGGACAACCCTGAGAAAGGGAGATGTCGTGAGCAACGAATCCTTGGCCAACCTGCTCAAGGAAGAACGCAGGTTCGCACCCCCCGCCGACCTGGCCGCGAACGCCAACGTCACGGCGGAGGCGTACGAACAGGCCAAGGCTGACAGGCTCGGCTTCTGGGCCGAGCAGGCCCGCCGACTGACCTGGGCGAAGGAGCCGACCGAGACGCTCGACTGGTCGAACCCGCCGTTCGCCAAGTGGTTCGCGGACGGCACGCTGAACGTCGCCTACAACTGCGTGGACCGCCATGTGGAGGCCGGCAACGGCGACCGCGTCGCCATCCACTTCGAGGGCGAGTCCGGCGACAGCCGCGCCATCACCTACGCCCAGCTCAAGGACGAGGTCTCCAAGGCCGCCAACGCCCTGCTGGAGCTGGGCGTGCAGAAGGGCGACCGGGTAGCGATCTACATGCCGATGATCCCCGAGACGGCGATCGCGATGCTGGCCTGCGCCCGCATCGGCGCCGCACACTCGGTCGTCTTCGGCGGCTTCTCCTCGGACGCGCTGGCCACCCGCATCCAGGACGCCGACGCACGCGTCGTCATCACCGCCGACGGCGGCTACCGGCGCGGCAAGCCGTCCGCGCTCAAGCCGGCCGTCGACGAGGCCGTCGAGCGCGCCGGGATCGTCGAGCACGTGCTCGTCGTCCGCCGCACCGGCCAGGAGGTCGCCTGGGACGACTCCCGGGACAAGTGGTGGCACGAGACGGTCGACGGGCAGTCCGCCGAGCACACGCCCGAGGCGTTCGACGCCGAGCACCCGCTGTTCATCCTGTACACCTCCGGCACGACGGGTAAGCCCAAGGGCATCCTGCACACCTCCGGCGGCTACCTCACGCAGACGGCGTACACGCACTGGGCGGTCTTCGACCTCAAGCCGGAGACGGACGTCTTCTGGTGCACCGCCGACGTCGGCTGGGTCACCGGACACTCGTACATCGTCTACGGCCCGCTCGCCAACGGCGCGACGCAGGTCATGTACGAGGGCACCCCGGACACCCCGCACCAGGGCCGCTTCTGGGAGATCGTGCACAAGTACGGCGTGACCATCCTGTACACGGCGCCCACCGCGATCCGGACGTTCATGAAGTGGGGCGACGACATCCCCGCGAAGTTCGACCTGTCCTCCCTGCGCGTCCTCGGCTCGGTCGGCGAGCCGATCAACCCCGAGGCGTGGATCTGGTACCGCAAGAACATCGGCGCGGACGCCACCCCGGTGGTCGACACCTGGTGGCAGACCGAGACCGGCGCGATGATGATCACGCCGCTGCCGGGCGTCACGGAGGCCAAGCCGGGCTCCGCCCAGCGTGCGCTGCCGGGCATCTCCGCCACCGTCGTCGACGACGAGGCGGGCGAGGTGCCGAACGGCGGGGGCGGCTACCTGGTGCTCACCGAGCCGTGGCCGTCGATGCTGCGCACCATCTGGGGCGACGACCAGCGGTTCATCGACACGTACTGGTCGCGCTTCGAGGGCAAGTACTTCGCGGGCGACGGTGCCAAGAAGGACGACGACGGCGACATCTGGCTGCTCGGCCGCGTCGACGACGTGATGCTCGTCTCCGGCCACAACATCTCCACCACCGAGGTCGAGTCGGCCCTCGTCTCCCACCCCTCGGTCGCCGAGGCGGCCGTGGTCGGCGCGACGGACGAGACGACCGGACAGGCCATCGTGGCCTTCGTGATCCTGCGCGGCACCACCGCGGAGAGCGAGGACCTGGTCGCCGAGCTGCGCAACCACGTCGGCGCCACCCTCGGCCCGATCGCCAAGCCCAAGCGGATCCTGCCGGTCTCGGAGCTGCCGAAGACCCGCTCCGGCAAGATCATGCGGCGACTGCTCCGGGACGTCGCGGAGAACCGCCAGGTCGGCGACGTCACGACGCTGGCGGACTCGACGGTCATGGACCTCATCCAGTCGAAGCTCCCGGCCGCGCCCAGCGAGGACTGAGCCGGCCACACGCACACCGAGGGCACCCGGCGCCGCACGCGCGCCGGGTGCCCTCGCCCTGTGCGGCACCCGGGGCCCAGGTAAGCTGGACGGAACGTAAGAGAATCATCAAGATCCTCATGGTGCGCCGGGAAGTCTGGTCGGCATGTGTTCCGTGCTGCCCACCGACCGGAGGTTCTCCCCGTGACCGCGCCCCGCACCCCCCGCAAAGCCTTCGGCCGGCTGTCCCTGCCGGAGCGCACCTACATCGCGGACGCGCTGCGCACCGAGACCGTCGGCGGCGTCCTGCTGCTCGTCGCCGCGATCGCCGCCCTGGTCTGGGCGAACATACCGGCACTGCACGACAGCTACGAGAGCGTCAGCCACTTCCACTTCGGCCCCGCGGCGCTCGGCCTGAACCTGTCCGTCGCGCACTGGGCCGCCGACGGACTCCTCGCGGTCTTCTTCTTCGTCGCCGGCATCGAACTCAAACGCGAACTGGTCGCCGGTGACCTGAAGGACCCCAAGGCCGCCGCACTCCCGGTGGTGGCGGCACTGTGCGGCATGGTCGTACCGGCCGTCGTCTACACCGTCACCAACACCGCGGGCGGCGGCTCCCTGTCCGGCTGGGCCGTGCCGACCGCCACCGACATCGCCTTCGCGCTCGCCGTACTCGCCGTGATCGGCACGTCGCTGCCGAGCGCCCTGCGCGCCTTCCTCCTGACCCTCGCCGTCGTCGACGACCTGTTCGCCATCCTGATCATCGCGGTCTTCTTCACCGACAGTCTCAACTTCGCCGCGCTCGGCGGCGCGGTCGTCGGGCTCGTCGTCTTCTGGCTGCTGCTCCGCAAGGGCGTGCGCGGCTGGTACGTGTACGTCCCGCTCGGCCTGGTGATCTGGGGCCTGATGTACAACAGCGGCGTCCACGCCACCATCGCCGGTGTCGCCATGGGCCTGATGCTGCGCTGCCACACGCGCGAGGGCGAGGACCACTCGCCCGGCGAGCACATCGAACACCTGGTGCGTCCGCTGTCGGCCGGCCTGGCCGTGCCGCTGTTCGCCCTGTTCAGCGCGGGTGTGGCCATCTCCGGCGGGGCGCTGGCCGACGTCTTCACCAAGCCGGAGACCCTCGGTGTGGTGCTCGGGCTGGTCGTCGGCAAGACGCTGGGCATCTTCGGCGGCACCTGGCTGACCTCGCGCTTCACCAGGGCCTCGCTCAGCGACGACCTCCAGTGGGCCGACGTGTTCGCGGTGGCGACCCTGGCCGGTATCGGATTCACCGTCTCGCTGCTCATCGGGGAGCTGGCCTTCGAGGGCGACGCGGCGATGACCGACCAGGTCAAGGCTGCCGTCCTGACCGGCTCGCTGATCGCGGCGGCCCTGGCCACGGTGCTGCTGAAGGTACGGAACGCGAAGTACCGGGGGATGGTCGCGGAGGAGGAGCGCGACGACGACCTCAGCGGTGTCCCCGACATCTACGAGCAGGACGACCCCGCGTACCACCTGCGGGTGGCCGCCGTCTACGAGAAGAAGGCCGCCGAGCACCGCCGGATCGCCGAGGAGATGGAGTCGGCGCGGCTTGCCGAAGTGGCGGGCGGGGCAGGCGATGAGGGCGACGGTCCGGCATGATCTGACGAGACGGTACAAAAGACGGGGCCGTACGCAGTCGAACGGACACGGGTCGGGCCGGACACGGCCGGGCCGAGGACGACGCGACGCCACGGAACCGTACGCAGAAGAGCCAGCAGAAGAGGGAGACCGCGATGAGCGCACCCGACGGCAGCCCGGTCGGCACCGAACGCAGCATCGGCCAGCTGTTCGCCTCGGCGACCACCGAAATGTCGGCGCTCGTGCACGACGAGATCGCGCTGGCGAAGGCGCAGCTGAAGCAGGACGTGAAGCGTGGGGCGACGAGCGGCGGCGCGTTCTCCGCCGCGGGCTTGCTCCTGCTCTTCTCCCTGCCGATGCTGAGCTTCGCGCTGGCCTACGGCATCCGGACCTGGAGCGGCTGGAACATGGCCGTCTGCTTCCTGCTGTCCTTCGCCGCCAACGTCCTGGTCGCGGGCCTCCTCGCGCTGATCGGCATCGTCTTCGCGAAGAAGGCCAAGAAGGGCCGCGGCCCGCAGAAGGTCGCCGCCTCGGTGAAGCAGTCGGCGGGCGTGCTCCAGAACGCCAAGCCGCACCCGCGCCCGGAACTGCCCGCGGACCGGTCCCCCGAAGCGATCGAGGCTGTGGCACGCTCGTCCTCATGACGGGTTCCAGCACCCCTTCGGGGCAATCCCCCTCGCCGCAGCGCCCCAACCCCACCTCGGTCGTGCGCCTCGGCATCCCGGGCGGACCCGAGGTGACCCACCGGGACGTCGCGGCCAACGGTGCCCGCTTCCACATCGCCGAGCTGGGCGACGGGCCGCTGGTGCTGCTGCTGCACGGCTTCCCGCAGTTCTGGTGGACCTGGCGGCACCAGCTGGTGGCGCTCGCCGACGCCGGTTTCCGCGCGGTCGCCATGGACCTGCGCGGCGTCGGGGGCAGCGACCGCACCCCGCGCGGTTACGACCCCGCGGGCCTCGCCCTCGACATCACCGGCGTGATCCGCTCCCTCGGCGAGCCGGACGCCGCGCTGGTCGGTCACGACCTCGGCGGCTACCTGGCCTGGACGGCCGCCGCCATGCGGCCCAAGCTCGTACGACGACTCGCGGTGTCCTCGATGCCGCACCCCAGGCGCTGGCGCTCGGCCATGCTCGGGGACGTCCGTCAGAGCCGGGCGGGCTCCTACATCTGGGGTTTCCAGCGGCCCTGGGTGCCGGAGCGTCAACTGACCGCGGACGACGGCGCGCTGGTCGGCCGACTGCTCCACGACTGGTCCGGGCCGCGACTCCTTGCCGACGACGCGGTGACGGCGTACCGGCGCGCCATGTGCATCCCCTCCACGGCGCACTGCTCGGTCGAGCCGTACCGCTGGCTGGTGCGCTCTCTGGCCCGTCCGGACGGTGTCCAGTTCTACCGCCGGATGAAGCGGCCGGTGCGCGTGCCGACCCTGCACCTGCACGGCTCCCTGGACCCCGTGATGCGGACGCGGAGCGCGGCGGGGTCCGGGCAGTACGTCGAAGCGCCCTACCGCTGGCGGCTGTTCGACGGGCTCGGGCACTTCCCGCACGAAGAGGATCCGGTCGCCTTCTCGACCGAACTGATCAATTGGCTGAAGGATCCCGAACCCGATCGATGACGGTTCGGCGTCCGTTCGGTGAGCGATCGGTCACCGAACGGACGCGCCCGGTATCCGAACCGGAACGCTCGTCCTATGAACGGCCACTTGCCCGGCGCATAGGCCAATTGGGGGCCCCGGGAACGGTTATCGACCTTGGGGCGGGGGCACACGTCCGGGTATGGGCTGGACGCACGACTACAGTGACGTAGCACGCGACGGCCGCTCCACGAGCGGCGTGAGCAGCACCCACCGACGCGGCGGCACCCCGCAACTCGCGGGTGCGGACCTTCGGGTGGGCATTCCGCGCATCCTGCGCCGCCGGGCCCGCTGGGTCTCCGTACGCCTGCGCCATCCACGGACCTGAGGCGTCCGTACGTTCAGAGCGCGCAGCTGTCGCTGTCCACCTGCTGGCCGGCGGTGCGGCCCTTGCTGATGTCCTCGCGGATCTCGTCCGCGGTGAGCGCGTAACCGGTGTCGGGGTCGTCCAGGGACTTGGCGAAGACCACGCCGTACACCTCGCCCTCCGGCGTCAGCAGCGGGCCACCGGAGTTGCCCTGACGGACGGTCGCGTACAGCGAGTAGACGTCCCGGCGGACGGTGTCGCGGTGGTAGATGTCCGGTCCGTTGGCCGTGATGCGCCCGCGGACCCGCGCGGCCCGGACGTCGTACGCCCCGTTCTCCGGGAAGCCCGCGACGATCGCGTCGTCGTCGCCCCGCGCGTCCTCGTCGTCGTCGGTGAACCGCAGCGCGGGCGCGTCCAGTTCCGGCACGTCCAGTACGGCGATGTCGCGCCGCCAGTCGTAGAGGACAACCGTCGCGTCGTACTTCCGGCCCTCGCCGCCTATCTGCACCGTGGGCTCGTCGACGCCGCCCACGACATGCGCGTTGGTCATGACCCGGCGGTCGGCGAAGACGAACCCGGTGCCCTCGAGGACCTTGCCGCAGTCGGGGGCGGTGCCCATGACCTTGACGATGGAGCGCTTGGCGGTGACGGCGACCGGGCTGTTCACCAGCGCGGGGTCGGGCGGCGGCGTGTCGAGGACCGGCTCGTTGGAGAACGGGCTGAAGACCTGCGGGAAGCCGTTCTCCGCGAGGACCGAGGTGAAGCTGTCGAACCAGGTGTTGGCCTGCGCGGGCAACACCTCCTGCACCCCCGCGAGCACCGTGGACTGCCGCACCTCCTTGCCGACCGTCGGCATCGTGGTCCGCGCGAGGGCGGAGCCGAGCAGCCAGGCGACCAGGAGCATGGCCACGACGTTGACCAGGGCGCCGCCGGTGGCGTCCAGGGCGCGGGCCGGGGACCACGTGATGTAGCGGCGCAGCTTGTTGCCCAGATGGGTCGTCAGGGCCTGGCCGACGGAGGCGCACACGATGACGATGACGACCGCGACGACGGCGGCGGTCTGGCTCACCTCCGCGTTGTCCGTCAGCGCGTCCCAGATCACCGGCAGCAGGTAGACGGCGACGAGCCCGCCGCCGAGGAAGCCGATCACCGACAGGATGCCGACGACGAAGCCCTGCCGGAAGCCGACGATCGCGAACCAGACGGCGGCCAGCAGCAACAGGATGTCCAGCACGTTCACTGATTCAGGCCTCGCCTTGTCGTCTGCGGTACGCAGGCCACCCTGTCATGCGCGCCAGTCCAGCGGGACCTGCTTGTCCCGGTCCCAGGGCAGCTCCCAGCCCGCGAAGTGCAGCAACCGGTCGATGATGCCGGCGGTGAAGCCCCACACGAGCGCCGATTCGACCAGGAATGCCGGGCCTTGGTGACCACTGGGGTGAACGGTCGTCACCCTGTTGGCGGGGTCCGTGAGATCCGCCACGGGGACCTTGAAGACGCGCGCGGTCTCCGCCGGGTCCACGACACCCACCGGGGTGGGCTCGCGCCACCAGGCCAGCACCGGGGAGACGACGAAACCGCTCACCGGGATGTAGAGCTTGGGCAGCACGCCGAAGAGCTGGACGCCGGCCGGGTCGAGTCCGGTCTCCTCCTCGGCCTCGCGCAGGGCGGCCCGCAACGGGCCGTCACCGCGCGGATCACCGTCCTCGGGGTCCAGGGCGCCGCCCGGGAAGGCGGGCTGGCCGGGGTGAGAGCGCAGGGAGCCGGCCCGCTCCATGAGCAGCAGCTCCGGGCCCCGGCCGGCCCCCTCGCCGCCCTCGCCCGCGTGCGTACCTTCGCTCGCGCGGGTGCCCTCGCCCGCGCGCGTGCCGTCGCCGAAGAGGATCAGGACGGCGGACTGGCGGCCTGCGCCGTCCGCCGGCGGCAGGAAGCGGCTCAGCTGGGTCGGCCGGACCGTCTCGACGGCCCGCACCACCGGGTCCAGCCAGCCCGGCAGACCCTCCTTGCTGAGCATCGCGCCCCGAGTGCGGTCCCTCGCGGGACCCTGCGTGTCACTCGCCCCTGTCATCTCCACCCCCGTCCTGCAGACTCCAACGCCCCGAGCCCCTGGGATCGTTCCGTCACCCGGCCCCCAGTGGCGGCGCCGGCTTCCCGCCCGCGTCCAGGTAGGCCTGCGGGGGCTTCAGCCGCTGCCCCGGGAAGCCGCCCTTCTCGTACTTCAGCAGCTTCTTCGCCTTCTCCGGGTCGGTCTCGCCCTCGCCGTACGCCGGGCACAGCGGGGCGACGGGGCAGGCACCGCAGGCCGGCTTGCGGGCGTGGCAGATGCGGCGGCCGTGCCAGACGACGTGGTGGGAGAGGTCGGTCCAGTCGCTCTTCGGGAAGAGCGCACCGACGGCGGCCTCGATCTTGTCCGGGTCGGTCTCCTCGGTCCACCGCCAGCGGCGCACCAGGCGCTGGAAGTGCGTGTCCACGGTGATGCCGGGGCGGCCGAAGGCGTTGCCGAGCACGACGAAGGCGGTCTTGCGGCCGACGCCGGGCAGCTTGACGAGGTCTTCGAGGCGACCGGGGACCTCGCCGCCGAAGTCCTCCGCGAGCGCCTTGGACAGCCCTATGACCGACCTGGTCTTGGCCCGGAAGAAGCCGGTCGGACGCAGGATCTCCTCGACCTCCTCGGGGACGGCGGCGGCCAGGTCCTCTGGGGTCGGGTACTTGGCGAAGAGGGTGGGCGTCGTCTGGTTGACCCTGAGGTCGGTGGTCTGGGCGGACAGCACCGTGGCCACGACCAGCTGGAACGGGTTCTCGAAGTCCAGCTCAGGGTGGGCGTACGGGTAGACCTCGGCGAGCTCGCGGTTGATACGCCGGGCACGGCGCACCAGCGCGGTGCGCGACTCGCCGCGCGGCGGCTTCGGGGCGACGGTCTTCGCCGGGGCGACGCCCTTGACCGCGGCGGTGGCCTTCTTCGGGGCGATGGCGGGCTTCTTGGCGGGCGCCTGCCTCTTGAGGGGCGGGACCTGCTTCGCGGCGGTCCGTGCCGTCCCTGTCTCCTTGTCCGCCGTCTTCTTCGCGGCGGTCTTCTTACTCGCCTTGCTCGCAGCGGTCTTCTTACTCGCGGCGCTCTTCTCCACGGCACCCTTCTCCGCAGTCACCCTCTTGGCAGGCACTGCCTTCTTTGTCGCTTTCGCCGTTTTCCTACCGCCATCGGGACCCTGTTCGCCCACAGCGGAATCGCGATGTGCACTCACCCGCGCAGCCCCCTCGGCCTGTGCTCTCACCGGCGATTTGGACACCCGGCCAGCCTACGACCCGGCACCGACATCCGCCCCGGACCTCGAAGATCGGCGCCCAATTGGACCCCTGCCGCGTACCCCGGGACATCAGTGCGGCATCCTTGTGACAGATCACACTGTTTGGACTGTCCGGCAAAATGGGCACCACGGACCCCTGGTACACCGGGGGAACAAGATCCTCTGAGCCGGTCGACAAGGAGAGAACTCGTGGACGACGTTCTGCGGCGCAACCCGCTCTTCGCGGCGCTCGACGACGAGCAATCCGCGGAGCTCCGCGCCTCCATGAGTGAGGTGACCCTCGCCCGCGGCGACACCCTGTTCCACGAGGGGGACCCCGGAGACCGCCTTTACGTGGTCACGGAAGGCAAGGTCAAGCTCCACCGCACGTCCCCCGACGGGCGCGAGAACATGCTGGCCGTCGTCGGCCCCAGTGAGCTGATCGGCGAGCTGTCGCTCTTCGACCCGGGCCCGCGCACGGCGACCGGCACCGCGCTGACCGAGGTCAAGCTGCTCGCCCTCGGCCACGGCGACCTCCAGCCCTGGCTGAACGTGCGGCCCGAGGTGGCCACCGCGCTGCTGCGCGCCGTCGCGCGCCGCCTGCGCAAGACCAACGACGCCATGTCGGACCTGGTCTTCTCGGACGTTCCCGGCCGTGTCGCCCGCGCTCTGCTCGACCTCTCCCGCCGCTTCGGCGTGCAGTCGGAGGAGGGCATCCACGTGGTGCACGACCTGACGCAGGAGGAGCTGGCCCAGCTGGTCGGCGCGTCCCGCGAGACGGTCAACAAGGCGCTGGCGGACTTCGCCCAGCGCGGCTGGCTCCGCCTGGAGGCCCGCGCGGTGATCCTCCTGGACGTGGAGCGACTGGCCAAGCGCTCCCGCTGACCCCCTGGGTCTCCCCGGGATCTCTCCTCGGGACCCGGGGGCCCTACTCGGGCAGCTGGACGATCCCGTGTTCGCCCAGGTACTCCAGCTGCGCCCGCACCGACAGCTCCGCCGCCGGCCACAGGGAGCGGTCGACGTCCGCGTACACGTGGGCGACGACCTCGCCCGGCGTGCGGTGGCCGTCCTCCACCGCCGTCTCGACCTGGGCGAGACGGTGGGCGCGATGGGCGAGGTAGTACTCCACGGCACCCTGGGCGTCCTCGAGGACCGGCCCGTGCCCCGGAAGCACCGTGTGCACCCCGTCGTCGGCCGTCAGCGACCTGAGCCGGCGCAGCGAGTCCAGGTAGTCGCCGAGACGGCCGTCCGGATGGGCCACCACCGTCGTGCCGCGGCCCAGGACGGTGTCGCCCGTCAGGACCGCCCGGTCGGCCGGGAGATGGAAGCACAGGGAGTCCGCCGTGTGCCCCGGGGTCGCCACGACCCTCAGCTCCAGGCCGCCGACCGCGATCACGTCACCGGCCGCCAGCCCCTCGTCGCCCAGCCGCAGCGCCGGATCCAGGGCCCGTACGTTCGTGCGGGTCAGCTCGGCGAAGCGCGCGGCGCCCTCCGCGTGGTCCGGGTGACCGTGCGTCAGCAGCGTCAGCGCGACCCGCTTGCCGGCCCGCTCGGCCGTGTCGACGACGTGCCGAAGGTGGGCGTCGTCCAGTGGGCCCGGGTCGACGACGACGGCCAGGTCGGAGTCGGGCTCGGCGAGGATCCAGGTGTTCGTGCCGTCCAGGGTCATCGCGGAGGCGTTGGGCGCGAGGACGTTCACCGCGCGCGCGGTGGCCGGTCCCGACAGGACGCCGCCGCGCGGCTGTCCGGGCAGTGCTGCTGCGTCCGTCATTCGGGGGCTCCCCCGCTCGGGTCGGTGGGTGTCGTCGGCGACGGCGCCGTGCTCGGGACGTGTTTGGTGAACTCCTCGTGCCCCGGCCAGGAGAGGACGATCTCGCCCTCGACGAGCCGGGCCCGCGCCAGCACGGGCGACATGTCGCGGCCGGGCGCCGACGCCAGCGCCTCGGCCGCCGTGGCGCACCCGGCGAGGCCGCGCAGGGTCGCGACGGTGGGCGGCATCATCAGCAGCTCGCCCTTGTCGTACCCGGCGGTCGCGTCGGCCGGTGTGATCCACACCGTGCGATCGGCCTCGGTCGAGGCGTTGCGGGTGCGCTGCCCCTCGGGGAGCGCGGCCACGAAGAACCAGGTGTCGTAGCGCCGGGACTCGAACTCGGGGGTGATCCAGCGCGCCCAGGCCCCCAGCAGGTCGGAACGCAGGACCAGACCCCGGCGGTCCAGGAACTCCGCGAAGGACAGCTCACGGTCGACCAGGGCGGCCCGGTCGGCCTCCCAGTCCGCGCCCGTCGTGTCGCCGACCACCGAGTCACCGGTCGGACCCGCGAGCAGGACGCCGGCCTCCTCGTACGTCTCCCGCACGGCCGCGCAGACGATCGCCTGGGCGCCCGCCTCGTCCACGCCCAGCCGGTCCGCCCACCACGCGCGCGTGGGGCCCGCCCAGCCGACGGCGCGGTCGTCGTCGCGCGGGTCGACCCCGCCGCCCGGATAGGCGTACGCGCCACCGGCGAACGCCATGGAGGTACGGCGGCGCAGCATGTGGACGGCGGTTCCGGACCCGGAGCCGGTGGCCCCGGTGCCGGAACCGGTGTCCTTGAGGAGCATGACGGTGGCCGCGCGCTTCGGGGTGACCGGGGTGAGGGTGCCGGCCGCCAGCGCGCGGATGCGGTCCGGCCACTCCGGTGGGTACCACTGACCATTCGCCTGACCATTCGCCATGGCCGGAGGCTATCCGGTGACGGGCGGATGTTCGAGTGGCCGCCGGGGCCCGGTGGGCGTCAGGACGGCAGGCCGGTCAGCCACTCGGTGAGCAGCCGGTTCGTCTCCTCGGGGCGCTCCTGCTGGAGCCAGTGGCCGCAGCCGTCGAGGAGGTGCGAGGCGCTCAGCCCGGGCAGGCTGACCGGATACGCCTCGATCGCGTCGGACAGCCAGGTCGTGGAGGCGTCCAGCGCGCCGCCGAGGAACAGGGACGGCTGGGTGATCGGGGCGCCCTCGTGCGCGGCCAGGTCGGCCCAGTCGCGGTCCATGTTGCGGTAGCGGTTGAGGGCGCCGGTCAGGCCGGTGCGCTCGAACTCCCCGGCGTAGACGTCCAGGTCCTCCTCGGTCAGCCAGGAGGGCAGCCGTCCGGCGGCCGGGAACCGGTCGCGCATCCGGCCGCCGGCGGCGACGAAGTGCGGGTCGGGGTCCTGGGGACCGGGCATGGTGTCGGCGGACAGGGCGGCGTAGAGGCCGCCGAGCCAGCCGCGCACGTCGGGCTCGATCTCGGC
The DNA here is from genome assembly GCF_044327745.1 of Streptomyces sp. NPDC018026. Lineage (NCBI taxonomy): Bacteria > Bacillati > Actinomycetota > Actinomycetes > Kitasatosporales > Streptomycetaceae > Streptomyces > Streptomyces sp. NPDC018026. Next base: position 122,965 of record NZ_JBIRFY010000011.1, on the reverse strand, counting down.
CTCGGCGCGGCCGGGCTCCTGGAAGTAGGAGACGTAGAACTCCTGCCCGGCGAAGGGCCCGGCCGGGTCGCTCATGGCGGCGAAGGCCTCGCTGGGCCTCGGTCCGCCCGGCGGGGTGTACGGCACGCTCAGCAGGCCCACCGCGCGGAAGACGTCCGGCCGCAGCAGCGCGGAGTGGGCGGCGATGTTCGCGCCCCAGTCGTGGCCGACGACCACGGCGGAGCGTTCCCCCAGTGCCTCCACCACGGCGACGCTGTCCGCCACCAGGTCCAGCATCCGGTACGCCTCGACGGCGTCCGGCCGCGAGGAGCGCCCGTAGCCGCGTACGTCGACGGCGACGGCGCGGAACCCGGCGGCGGCCAGCGCGGGCAACTGGTGGCGCCAGGAGTACCAGGACTCGGGGAAGCCGTGCACGAGCAGGACCAGCGGCCCGGTGCCCTGCTCCACCAGGTGGATCCGGCCGGCGGGTGAGGGCACCAGCCGGTGCACGGGCAGGCCGGCGGCATGTCCGGGCCTGCCGTCCTGCGGGATGTCTCGCTCGCCGGTCTGCTGGTCGGTCACGGGCGGCTGCGGCATGGCTCCTCCTGGCGCATACGGTCGGTACGGCCCCGGTCGGGACCGGGAGGGCCGGCCCGGGCCGGCTCCCGCTCCGTACGGGGCACCGGGACCGATACTGCGGGGGCGGTGCGGCGGGCGCGAGGTTTGTTGCCGGCCTGGCAACGCGCGCGCCGCACCCGGCGTCAGTTCTCCCCGCCCCGCCGGTGCACGGCGGGAAGTCCGCGCCGTCGGCGTACGGCGGAACGTCTGCGCCGTCGGCGTACGGCAGAACGTCCGCGCCGTCGCCGTAGGCGGGACGTCCGCGCCGTCGCCGTACCGGACGCCCGGTCCGCTACGGCTGGACCAGCTCCACCTGGACCTCGACCTCCACCGGCGCGTCCAGCGGCAGGACCGCCACGCCGACGGCGCTGCGGGCGTGCACGCCCTTGTCGCCCAGGACCTCGCCGAGGAGTTCGCTGGCGCCGTTGATCACACCGGGCTGGCCGGTGAAGTCGGCGGCGGACGCGACGAAGCCGACGACCTTGACGACACGCGCGACGCGGTCGAGGTCACCGGCGACGGACTTCACGGCGGCCAGGGCGTTCAGCGCGCAGGTGCGGGCCAGTTCCTTCGCCTCGTCCGGAGTGACCTCGGCACCGACCTTGCCGGTGACCGGAAGCTTGCCCCCCAGCATCGGCAGCTGGCCGGACGTGTAGACGTACGGGCCGGACTGCACGGCCGGCTGATAGGCGGCCAGCGGCGGGACGACCTCGGGCAGCGTCAGACCGAGCTCGGCGAGCTTCGCCTCGACGGCGCTCATGCCTGCTTCTCCCGCTTCAGGTAGGCGACGAGCTGCTCGGGGTTGTTCGGCCCGGGCACGACCTGGACGAGCTCCCAGCCGTCCTCGCCCCAGGTGTCCAGAATCTGCTTCGTGGCATGGACGAGCAGCGGCACGGTTGCGTATTCCCACTTGGTCATGCGGCCGACTCTAGCCGCTGGCCGGGGCACCCCCGCAGCCGCTGTCCGGGGGCCGTCCGCGGCCGCTGCCCGGCCCCCGCGCGCGCCGGCCGGGGCCACGTTGTCCACAGCCACCGGCGTACTCCGCGCGCGGACTGGTTACGCTCGAATACGTGAGCAGGCTCCAGGTCGTCAGCGGCAAGGGCGGTACCGGCAAGACCACGGTGGCCGCGGCCCTCGCGCTGGCCCTGGCCACCGAGGGGAAGCGCGCGCTTCTCGTCGAGGTCGAGGGCCGCCAGGGCATCGCGCAGCTCTTCGAAACGGAGGCGCTGCCTTATGAGGAGCGGAAGATCGCCGTCGCTCCCGGGGGCGGGGAGGTGTACGCCCTCGCCATCGACGCCGAACTGGCCCTTCTGGACTACCTCCAGATGTTCTACAAGCTGGGCAGCGCCGGACGGGCCCTGAAGAAGCTCGGCGCGATCGACTTCGCGACCACCATCGCGCCGGGGGTCAGGGACGTCCTGCTGACCGGCAAGGCGTGCGAGGCGGTCCGGCGCAAGGACAAGCAGGGGCGGTTCGTGTACGACTACGTCGTCATGGACGCCCCGCCGACCGGCCGCATCACGCGCTTCCTCAACGTCAACGACGAGGTGGCGGGCCTCGCGAAGGTCGGCCCCATACACAATCAGGCGCAGGCCGTGATGCGGGTGCTGAAGTCGCGGGAGACCGCCGTGCACCTGGTGACGCTGCTGGAGGAGATGCCGGTCCAGGAGACCGTGGACGGCATCGCCGAGCTGCGGACGGCACGGCTCCCGGTGGGCCGGGTCGTCGTGAACATGGTCCGGCCCCAGGTCCTGGACGCCGCCGGCCTGGAGCTCGTACGGGAGACACCGCGTACGGCGCTGGCCCGGTCCCTGTCCGGGGCCGGACTCGGCGGGGCACGGCGGGGCGGGCACGCCGAGCGGCTGGTGGACCCGCTCCTCGCCCAGGCCGGCGAGTACGCCGAGCGGTACGCGCTGGAGCAGGAGCAGCGGGCGGTCCTCGGCGAGCTGGGCCTGCCGACGCACGAACTGCCGCTGCTCGCGGAGGGCATGGACCTGGCGGGCCTGTACGAGCTGGCCACCGAGCTGCGGAAGCAGGGGATCGCATGAGTCCGGACGACCCGGCCCGCCACCAGGAGGGCAGCCCGGCCCGTCACCAGGAGGGCGCGCGCCACCTGGCCCCCGCGGGCGTGCTGGACGTGGACGCCCTGCTGGAGGACCCGCACAACCGCATCGTGGTGTGCTGCGGTTCGGGCGGGGTCGGCAAGACGACCACGGCCGCGGCCCTGGGCCTGCGGGCGGCCGAGCGCGGCCGCAAGGTGGTCGTCCTCACCATCGACCCGGCCCGGCGGCTGGCGCAGTCCATGGGCATCGACTCGCTCGACAACACCCCGCGCCGGGTGAAGGGCGTCGACGACTCGGCGGGCGGCGAGCTGCACGCCATGATGCTCGACATGAAGCGGACCTTCGACGAGATCGTCGAGTCCCACGCGGATCCCGAACGGGCGGCGGCGATCCTGGGCAACCCCTTCTACCAGTCGCTCTCGGCGGGCTTCGCGGGCACGCAGGAGTACATGGCGATGGAGAAGCTGGGGCAGCTGCGGTCGAGGGAGGAGTGGGACCTCATCGTCGTCGACACACCGCCGTCCCGCTCGGCGCTGGACTTCCTGGACGCCCCCAAGCGTCTCGGTTCCTTCCTGGACGGCAAGCTGATCCGCGTCCTGCTGGCCCCGGCGAAGGTCGGCGGCCGGGCCGGGATGAAGTTCCTGAACGTCGGCATGTCGATGATGACTGGCGTCCTGGGGAAGGTGCTGGGCGGGCAGTTCCTCAAGGACGTGCAGACCTTCGTGGCCGCGATGGACTCGATGTTCGGCGGCTTCCGTACGCGCGCGGACGCGACGTACAAGCTGCTCCAGGCGCCCGGGACGGCGTTCCTGGTGGTCGCGGCCCCGGAGCGGGACGCCCTGCGCGAGGCCGCGTACTTCGTTCAGCGGCTGGCGGCCGAGGACATGCCGCTGGCCGGTCTGGTGCTCAACCGGGTCCACGGCAGTGGCGCCGACCGCCTGTCGGCCGAGCGGGCTCTCGCCGCCGCGGAAAATCTTGAGGATCCCCGCATTGTGGATCAGGACGGCGGGAAAGCTGGACTTCGTACCTCTTCCGGCAACTCTCCCGACACGTACGGCAGTTCAGAACCGGCCGGCTCCGAGCCGGGCGAATCGGCCCCCGGCACCTCTCCCGGGGCCTCCCACGCCTCTCCCGAGGCCTCCCACGCCTCTCCCGAGGCTTCCGACACGGCGGAGCGGTCCGTCGACGCGCTCGCCGCGGGCCTGCTGCGGCTGCACGCGGAGCGCATGCACCTGCTCGCCCGCGAGCAGCGCACGCGTGACCGCTTCACCGCGCGTCATCCCGAGGTCGCGGTCACCGAGGTGGCCGCGCTGCCCGGCGACGTGCACGACCTCGCGGGACTGCGGGACATCGGGGCACGCCTGGCCACCGGCCGACCCGAGCTGCCCGAGCCGGGCGCCTGATCCGGCCGTACCGGCTCAGCCCACGGCCGCGTAGTTCTCGTACACCTCGTCGTCCTCGAGGGGCACGATGCCGACCCCTCGTTCGTACTCCGTCCGCGCCGTCTCGAGGAGCCGGCGCCAGGAGGTCACGGTGGGCCGCCTGCGCAGCAGCGCGCGGCGTTCCCGCTCCGTCATGCCTCCCCACACGCCGAACTCGACGCGGTTGTCGAGCGCGTCGGCCAGGCACTCGGTCCGCACCGGACATCCGGTGCACACCGCCTTGGCCCTGTTCTGCGCTGCTCCCTGAACGAACAGTTCGTCCGGATCGGTAGTGCGGCAGGCGGCCTGCGCACTCCAGTCGGTTACCCAGCCCATACCGGCGCCGTCCTCTCCCGAATCGAGGCTCCCCCACGGCGGCAGCGGCATATTCACCGCCGCCAGTTGAGGACGTTACGGAAGGTGGGCACAGCGCAACACCCCCTTCGGGCCCAATCTTGAATGGCCCGAACGGACTATGGGTAAGCGGCAGATCACCCGGGGGAGTGAGCTGGCGACATGCGCGACGATCCCGACAATCAGGTCATCTCTGTTGCGCCGCAACGGACACCGATTGACACACGAGGCGGATTCGGACACGCACCCCACACGCCGTGGCACGCGCCGGCACACACCAACGCGCCCCCCAGCGGGGCCCCTCGGAAAAAAATCGAGCGGATCCGGAACGATTCGGGGTCGCCGGACGTATTGATACGTGGCCTCACTGCTGTGACAGTTGAGTGCAGCTTAGGCCAAGGCATATACGCGTGTCCGGCGAATGAGAACGTAGGCTGCCTCCATGCCAAAGAAGCGCTCGGGCGGTGGTCTGTCGCCAACGCAGCAGGCCGCCAAGTTCCTCGGTGTCAGTGTGCTCGCGGGAGCAGTGCTGGCCGGCATCGCGTTGCCCGCTGTGGGCGCGCTGGGGCTGGCCGCCAAGGGGTCGGTGGAGGGCTTCGACGCCCTCCCGGCCAACCTGAAGACTCCCCCGCTGAGCCAGCGCACCACCATCCTCGACGCCGAGGGCGGCACCATCGCCACGGTCTACTCGCGCGACCGGACGGTGGTGGACCTCAAGGACATCTCGCCGTACATGCAGAAGGCGATCGTCGCGATCGAGGACTCCCGCTTCTACGAGCACGGCGCGATCGACCTCAAGGGCGTCCTGCGCGCCCTCAACAAGAACGCGCGCAGCGGCGAGGTCTCGGAGGGCGCCTCCACGCTCACCCAGCAGTACGTGAAGAACGTCTTCGTGGAGGAGGCGGGCGACGACGCGACGAAGGTCGCCCAGGCCACCCAGCAGACCATCGGCCGCAAGATCCAGGAGCTGAAGCTCGCGATCCAGGTCGAGGAGGAGCTGGGCAAGAAGAAGATCCTCGAGAACTACCTGAACATCACGTTCTTCGGCCAGCAGGCCTACGGCGTCGAGGCGGCCTCCCAGCGCTACTTCTCCAAGCACGCCAAGGACCTCAACGTCCAGGAGGCCGCCCTCCTGGCCGGCATCGTCCAGTCGCCCAGCCGGTACGACCCGGTCAACGACGAGGCGGAGGCCACCAAGCGGCGCAACACCGTGCTGAACCGCATGGCCCAGGTCGGCGACATCTCCCCGGCCCAGGCCGAGAAGGCGAAGAAGGCGCCGCTCGGGCTGAAGGTCAGCAAGCCCAAGAACGGCTGCATCACGGCCGTGAACGACGCGAGCTTCTTCTGCGACTACGTCCGCGAGGTCTTCCTGAGCGAACCGGTCTTCGGCAAGACCCGCAAGGACCGGGCCAAGGTCTGGAACCAGGGCGGCCTGACCATCCGCACGACGCTCGACCCGCAGGCCCAGGAGTCGGTGCACCAGTCCCTCAAGGACCACGTCAACAAGTCGGACTCGGTGGCCGCGGCCAGCACCCTGGTCGAACCCGGCACCGGCAAGATCGTCGCGATGGGCCAGTCGAAGCCGTACGGCTACGGCAAGAACGAGACCGAGATCAACTACTCGGTCGACCACGCGGTCGGCGGCTCCAACTACGGCTTCCCGACGGGTTCGACGTTCAAGCCGTTCCTGGCGGCCGCGGCCCTGGAGGAGAACGTGCCGGCGACGAAGGAGTACTCGTCGCCGTACGACATGGACTACCCGAGCCCCATCCAGACCTGTGACAAGCCCTGGATCAACGACTCGGGCTACCGCCTCGAGAACGAGAACGAGTCGGAGGTCGGCCCGTACCGGCTGAAGGAGGCGATGGCCAAGTCGGTCAACACCTACTTCGTCCAGATGCTCGCCGACATCGGTCTGTGCCCGGTCGCGTCCATGGCGGACAAGCTCCACGTCCACCAGGGCAACGGGGACAAGCTGCCGCAGAACCCCTCGGCCCTCGCCCTCGGCTCGGTCGGTATGTCCCCGCTGACGATGGCCAGCGCCTACGCGACCTTCGCCTCGCGCGGCATGTACTGCACGCCGGTCGCGATCGAGTCGATCACCCAGAAGGTCGGCAACAAGCAGAAGTCGCTCGAGGTGCCGAAGTCGACCTGCTCGCGCGCCATGACGGAGAAGACCGCGGACAGCGTGAACACCCTGCTGCAGGGCGTGGTCGACTCCGGTACCGGTAAGGCGGCCGGTCTGAGCGACCGCGCCAACGCCGGCAAGACGGGTACGACCGACGAGCGCAAGAACGCCTGGTTCGTCGGCTACACGCCGAACATGTCGGGCGCCGTCTGGGTCGGCAGCGCCAGCCAGGAGGTCGAGATGAAGAACATCACGATCGGCGGCGTCTACCACCCCCTCGTCTTCGGTGGCGCGGTCCCGGGCCCGATCTGGAAGGACGCCATGACCGGCGCCCTGTCGGGCAAGGACTCCCCGTCGTTCAACCTCGTCGACATCCCGGACGGCGACAAGGACAAGGACAAGAACAAGGACAAAGACAAGGACAAGGGCCGCGACGAGGACAAGCCCGACGACGGGAACAACGGCGACGACGGCTTCATCGCCGGCCTGACCAACGGCGGCACCGGCGACGGCGGCGGGGACGGCGGCTTCCCGGGCAACCTGATCCAGGGCCCGGGCAACGGCCCCGGCGGACGACGCTGACCCGTTCCCTTCACCTGTGAGGGCCCTCCCCGCGACTGCGGAGAGGGCCCTCACAGGTACTACCGATCCAACCGGCGCACCGGCTTCATCCGCGTCGTAAGGACGACGCCGCGATGGCTCAGCCGGCCAGGAGCTTCTTGACCGCGGCGGCGACCCGGCCGCCCTCGGCCTGCCCGGCCACCTTCGGGTTCACGATCTTCATCACGGCACCCATGGCCCGCGGCCCCTCGGCACCGGCCGCCTTCGCCTCCTGCACGGCCTGCGCGACGATCGCGTTCAGCTCGTCGTCGGAGAGCTGCTTGGGCAGGTAGGCGGCGAGCACCTCGCCCTCGGCCTTCTCCCGCTCGGCCTGCTCGGCGCGGCCGCCCTGGGCGAAGGCCTCGGCGGCCTCGCGGCGCTTCTTCGCCTCGCGCGTGATCACCTTCTGCACCTCGTCGTCGGAGAGCTCGCGCTTCTCCTTCCCCGCGACCTCCTCCTTCGTGATCGCGGCCAGCGTCAGCCGGAGCGTGGAGGAGCGGAGCTCGTCGCGCTCCTTGATCGAGGAGTTGAGGTCGTCGTGCAGCTTCGCCTTGAGCGTGGTCATGGACCTGATTGTCGCAGGTACGCGAGGAACGGCGCCCGCTGATTTCCGCGCCCCCGGTGAAGGCGGCCGCGGACGGCCTCCCGCCACCGCTTCCCCCGCCGCTTCTGACACGATGGACGTATGCGCGCGCGATACGGAGTACCCCTGGGAGTCACGGCGGTTGGCGCCGCCGGTCTGATCTACGCGGCGGGGATCGAGCCCCGCTCCTTCCGCCTCCGGCGGGTGACGGTCCCCGTCCTCCCGTCCGGGATGCGTCCCCTGCGGGTGCTCCAGGTCTCCGACATCCACATGGTCGGCGGTCAGCGCAAGAAGCAGCGCTGGCTGCGGTCGCTGGCCGGGCTGCGCCCCGACTTCGTGATCAACACCGGCGACAACCTGTCCGACCCGGAGGGTGTCCCCGAGGTCCTGGACGCCCTGGGCCCCCTGATGGAATTCCCGGGCGCCTACGTCTTCGGCTCCAACGACTACTACGGGCCGCGGCCCCGCAACCCCGCCCGGTATCTGCTCGAGAAGGTCCAGGGCCGCCACGGCCTCAACGGCAACCCGCCCGTCGTCGGCGCCGTCCACAACCCGTGGGAGGACCTGCGCGACGGTTTCGACGCCGCAGGCTGGCAGAACCTGACGAACACCCGCGGCACGCTCAAGATCGAGGGCATGTCGGTCGAGCTGACGGGACTGGACGACCCGCACATCAAGCGGGACCGGTACACGGAGGTGTCCGGCGGCCCGTCCCCCACGGCCGACTTCTCGATGGGCGTGGTCCACGCGCCGTACCTGCGCGTCCTGGACGCCTACACGGCGGACGGCTACCCCCTGATCCTGGCCGGCCACACCCACGGCGGCCAGCTGTGCATCCCCTTCTACGGTGCCCTCGTCACCAACTGCGACCTGGACACCGACCGCGTGAAGGGCCTGTCCACGCACGCGTCCGGCGGTCACACGGCCCACCTCCACGTCTCGGCCGGCTGCGGCGCGAACCGATACACCCCGTTCCGCTTCGCCTGCCCACCGGAGGCGACGCTGCTGACGCTGGCGGGCCGGGAGAGCTGACCGATCCAGGGGGCCCGGGGCCCCGGGGGGGGGAGAAGCCTGTGGGCGAATCCAGACGGTCGCCGGGAGTAATCGAGTAACCAGGTCTCCGGGTAACCCACACGGCTCACCCACATAGCCCGCTATGTCCGGTCTGTCTACGTTGGGGCCATGACAGCCCCGATACCCAGGGACATCCCGGACCTCCCCCCGATCCCGGGCCATGTCGTCCTGCCGCCCACCGTCGTACCGGCCCGTGCCGTACTGATCCCGGCCCGCCGTCGCCCGGTCGCCGCCTTCCGCGGCCTGATCGCCCTGCTGGCCCTGACCGGCGTGGCGATCGAACTGCTCGACGCCGGCATCGCGCCCACGACGGCCCTGAGCCACTTCACGATCCAGAGCGGCATCCTGCTGGCGCTCGTCATGCTCGCCTCCGCCCGGTGCGCCTGGTCCGCCCACCACCCCCTGCCGGGCGCTCTCACGGGCGCGGCCCTCTTCTACGTCATCGCCGCCGCCCTGGTCCACCACGTACTCCTGGCCCACGCGTCGAGCCCGCTCACCACGCCCGACGGCAGCGGCACGGCCTGGCAGACCGCCGCGACCCACATCCTCCACACGGCGCTACCGGTGGCCGCGGCCCTGGACTGGCTCCTCCTCACCCCCGCCGGCCGCCTGCACCTGCGCCAGGCCCCCGCATGGCTCCTCTACCCCCTCGCCTACCTGGCCTTCACCCTGGCCCGCGGCGAGCTGCTCCTCCCCGGCGCCCAGGACCGCTACCTCTACCCATTCCTCGACGTCGCCCAGCACGGCTACAAGATCGTCCTCGGCAACGCCCTCCTCATCGGCCTCGCCCTCTACGCCCTGGCCGTACTCCTCGTGGCCCTGGACCACATCCGCCCGGACCCGTTCCGCCGCCCCCGATAAACCGGATTTCGTCTCCGGCCACCGGTGGGCTAAAGTAAACGACGTCGCCGCGACGAGCAGCGACAATCGGGGTGTGGCGCAGCTTGGTAGCGCGCTTCGTTCGGGACGAAGAGGTCGTGGGTTCAAATCCCGCCACCCCGACAGAGAAGTAGCAGGTGAGGGACCTAGGAACGTTCCTAGGTCCCTCACCTGTTTTCGTGTGCCTACGGGCGCTGTGGATCAGCGCCGAAGATCCCGTCAATGCCCTTGAGCGCTTGGCGGAAGGCACGGCGGACGTTGGCGGCGTCGGGCGGCTTGCCCACGGCCGAGGTGAAGACGAGCCCGTGTTCCTCGCACTTGTCGCCGGCCGCCGGCCGATCCCAGCCCGGATCCTCGGACTGCTGCCAGAGGGCATCGGCGCAGCGCGCAGGCGGAGCGAGTGTGCGCAGTTTGGTGGATGGCGGTGCCGGGCGCACCCCGCGTGTCGTACCTGCTTTCGCGACAGGAATACTGCCGACACCCCCCACGTCGAGCGTCACAGTGCTCTTCCTGGAGGGATTCGCCCAACCATGACACTCCTTGTCCTTCCCTGTCTGCTGTTGCTCTGGTGCTGGCTCAAATACGGTCTGCTGCCCCTGCGGTGGCAGAACTCCTACCTCGCCGGCCCCGATGCCCCGTTGCAACGCGCGTGCAGGGCTGCCGCCCGGGGCCGCTGGGAGCCCGCGGCCCAGCTCTTCGAAGACGCCGGCCAGGACTGGGAGCGCCGCTCCCTGTACGCACAGCGGTTGGGAGACGTCGCTGCCCGAGGGAACGACCGTTGGCTGAAGGCATGGGAGAAGGCCCGGCCCGATGATCCGGACGCCGCGCTCGTGGTGGCTCGCGCCAGGATCTCGTACGCGTGGGAGCTGCGAGGCGGTGCGTACGCGGACCGGACGTCGCAAGACCGGTTCGATTCATTCCACCGGGAGTTGCGGGGCTCGCAGGAGGACATCGGGCAGGCGGTGGCCCTGTGCCCCGGTGACCCCACACCGCTTGTCGCGGAGCTGTGGACGGCGCGCGGACTGGGCTACTCCCACGCGGAGACGGACGCGCTGTGGTCGCGGATCACAGACCTGGCGCCGCATCACTTCGAAGCGCACACCAGTGCCCTCCAGTACTGGACCGCGAAATGGCAAGGCTCGCATCAGCTCGCGCGGGAGTTCGCCCAGAAGTCGGCCGCGGGGGCGCCGCCGGGGAGCCTGCTGGCAGTGCTGCCGGTGATCGCCTGGTACGAGAGCCACAAGGACGAGCTGGGTCCGGTCGGATATTGCCCCCCTGATATCCGCGCACTGGTCGATGCGGCGCTCACCGATGCGGCACTCGCCGACCCGGATCACCCGAGGCTTGCGGAAGTACGGCACCTGTTGGGGTATTTCCTGTACCGGCAGGGCCGGTACAGAGCAGCCAGGGAGCAGTTCCGCCATGTCGACGGCTTCACGGAGGCCCTGCCGTGGCGGTATTCACGCCTGGCGCCGCTGCACTACCGTGCAGTCCGTTCGAAGACGGGCCGCGGGGCACTCATGGAACGCCGGCGGCGCTGAAGACGGGGACGCATCCGTCGGCCGAACCTTCGTGCGGGTCCCACACCAGCACGCCAACGGCTCCCGGAGCGACCCCCGCCGGAGAGCGAGAACGTGGTCGGCGTCGGCCTCTCCTGTCGTAACCGCCGCGAGGCCGCCGAGGCATCCCCGGCACGGTGACGTCCGCCCTCGGCGACATCCGCCGCAGTCACCATGGGGTCTTCAGCCGCCGTGCCGCATCCGCTCAGGGTCTTCGTCGCGGATCTGCTCGATCGACCGGTCGTCGTCGGCCTCTATCCGGGCCGCTTCCTCGATGACCTGACGCAGGCTGGCGGCGGGTACGACGACGGCCCCGCTGGCGTCGGCGTAGACGTAGTCTCCTGGCACGATGCACGCTCCACCGACCTCGACGGCGATGTTGGCCGCGAAGGGCATCACGGTCCCGCCTCCCCAGTGGGTGGCCTGGCCGCGGCACCAGGTGGCGAAGCCGTAGCCGGCGAGCTGGGTGAAGTCGCGGAGCCGGCCGTCGGCCAGGACTCCGGCCATGTTGTGGTTGTCGAGGCGGGAGAGTTTGGTGCCCCCTCCGTGGGAGGCGTCCGGATAGCCTCCGCTGGACAGGACGAGGACCTTGCCCTCGGGTGGGTCGGTGATGGCCTGGTGGAAGAGGCCGCCGAAGCCGAGCTGCGTCTGGGGCAGGTCGTCACGGTAGGGCCGGAAGGCGACGGTGACCGCCGGACCGAACAGAGTCCTGGTCGGGTCGGGACTGGCGAGGGCGAGGATGTGCGCGCGGTGCTTGTGGATGCGTCCCATCGCGTCGACGAGTGAGGCGCAGCTGAGTTGGCTCACGAGCCGGAGTTCGTCAGTCACGCGTACCACCTGTTCGTGCTGGAGTACGGACGGTCTTCCCACTGTTCCCGGGAGCGTCGGGGGCGTCGTCCTCAGGGCGAGTTGTCGGGGGAGGGGCCGAGGAGCTTCTCCATGGAGGCGAGTTCCTCGCTCATGGCGTCACGACGCCGGCGGGGTCCGCATGCCTCGATGAGGCGCGAGTAGTCCGCGGCTGCCGCGCGGACGCGCTCACGGAAGGGAGTGCCCTGCTGGGTGCCGAAGTCTTCGGTGGCGGCGTACACGCCTCGGGGCGAGACGATCGCGTGCAGGTAGGAGAAGAGGGGCCGTAGGGCGTGTTCGAGGACGAGGGAGTGCCGCTCGGTACCGCCTGTCGCCCCTATGAGGACGGGCATGTCGGAGAGGGTCTCCTCCGGCATCACGTCGAAGAAGCATTTGAACAGGCCGCTGTAGGAGGCGTTGAAGGCCGGCGTGACCGCGATGAGCCCGTCGGCGCGTGCGACGGTTTCGAAGGCTTCCTCGAGCGGAGTCGTGGGAAAGCCGGTGAGCATCGCGTCCATGATCGCCCGGCCCAGCCGGCGGAGTTCGATGAAGGAGGTGTCGGCTGTGACGCCGCGGCTGGAGAGCGCGACCCGCACCTCCGCTTCGAGGCGGTCGGCGAGCAAACGTGTCGAAGAGGGCTCGCGCAGACCGCTGGAGACGATCGCCAGGGTGGTCATGGCGTCACCTGTCCTTGCTCGAATCAGGTGTCGGGCCGATTGGCCGGGGCCGCTTCTCGAGCCGCCCGGAGCAGCGATTGATGGGTGGGGGCGGCGGGGACGTCGGCGGACCGGTTGGCCGCGAATTCCTTGCGCAGGACCGGTACGACCTCCTCGCCGAGAAGATCGAGTTGTTCCAGGACGGTCTTGAGGGGCAGCCCGGCGTGGTCGATCAGGAACAGCTGGCGTTGGTAGTCCCCGACGTACTCGCGGAAGCCGAGGGTCTTGTCGATGACCTCGGCCGGGGAGCCGACGGTCAGGGGCGTGAGGGTGGAGAATTCCTCCAGGGAAGGGCCGTGCCCGTAGACGGGCGCGTTGTCGAAGTAGGGCCGGAACTCGTTGACCGCGTCCTGGCTGTTGCGGCGCATGAACACCTGTCCGCCCAGTCCCACGATGGCCTGTGAGGCCGGGCCGTGGCCGTGGTGTTCGAAGCGCTGCCGGTAGACCCCCACCATGCGTTCGGTGTGCGAGGGGGGCCAGAAGATGTGATTGGCGAAGAAGCCGTCGCCGTAGTAGGCGGCGAGCTCCGCGACCTCGGGGCTGCGGATGGACCCGTGCCACACGAAGGGCGGGATGCCGTCGAGCGGACGCGGGGCGAGGGTGAAGCCCTGCAGCGGCGTGCGCATCTCGCCCTGCCAGTCCACCACGTCTTCGCGCCAGAGCCTGCGCAGCAGGCCATAGTTCTCGACGGTCAGGGGTACGGCCTTGCGGATGTCCTTGCCGAACCACGGGTAGACCGGGCCGGTGTTCCCGCGCCCCAGCATGATGTCGGTGCGTCCCTGCGACAGGTGCTGCAGCACACTGAAGTCTTCAGCGATTTTCACAGGGTCGTTCGTGGAGATCAGCGTGGTGGAGGTGGACAGGAGGATCCGTTCGGTCCGTGCCGCGATGAACCCCAGCAGCGTGGTGGGCGAGGACGGCACGAAGGGCGGGTTGTGGTGCTCGCCGGTGGCGAAGACGTCCAGCCCCACCTCTTCTGCTTTCACGGCGAGCCGCACGGTGTCCCGGATACGTTCCGATTCGGCGGGTGTCCTACCCGTGGTGGGATCCTCGGTGACGTCACCGACGGTGAAGACACCGAACTGCATATCCGTATCCGTCATCCCGTTGGCCCTTCCGTGCGCTTCCGGCCGCCTCGGGGCGCCGCCGGCCCGGGCCGACCTTCCGAAGAGCCACCTGCACAGACACGCGCCCCTCCTCATCCATCGACACACACATCGGACGCGCCCGCATCTTCACGGGGTGCGTGAGCCCCGGATCCTCTACCGGGCACGTGAAAGGTGCGGACGTCCCACGCCGTGTCGGCGGCCCGTGCCCGCCGAGGACATCGACGTCCGATCGCTTCGCCCCGGTGGGCGTGGCGGAGTCGGCAAACGTCCTGGTCCGACCTACGGTGCTGGTCGCGGCGCTCTCGATCTTCCCACCACGCACCCGAGGGGAACCGATCATGGCAGGACCCGGAACGGAAGCAGGCGCGAAGTCCACCGACGAGAACATGCCCCGTTTCGACGGGCTGCGGGCGCTGTTCGTCAACGCCACCCTCAAACCGTCACCCGAGGTCAGCAACACCGACGGCCTCATCGACCGCAGCGTGGAAATCATGCGGCACCACGGAGCGCAGGCCGGCATCCTCCGGGCCGCCGACCATGACATCGCCACCGGTGTCTGGCCGGACATGACCGAACACGGCGCCGCACGGGACGAATGGCCCCAGCTCTACCGCCGCGTGATGGACGCGGACATCCTGGTCCTGTGCGGCCCCGTCTGGCTCGGTGACAACAGCTCCGTCATGAAGCGGGTCATCGAACGGCTGTACGCCTGTTCGAGCGTACTCAACGACGCAGGTCAGTATGCCTACTACGGGCGTGTCGCCGGCTGCCTGATCACCGGCAACGAAGACGGCGCCAAGCACTGTGCCATGAACGTCCTCTACAGCCTGCAGCACCTGGGGTACACCATCCCGCCGCAGGCGGACGCGGCCTGGGTGGGGGAGGCCGGTCCGGGACCGTCCTATCTGGACGTCGGCTCCGGCGGGCCGGACAATGAATTCACCAACCGGAACACCACATTCATGACATACAACCTGCTTCATCTGGCGGCGATGCTGCGCGCAGCCGACGGCATCCCGCCCTATGGCAACCGGCGCACGGCATGGGACGCCGGCTGCCGCCCCGACTCCAGCAACCCGGAACACCGATAGCCGAAGCGGAGGTGGACGCCGTGAGTCTCCAGCACTCACCCACCGCATCCGACACCTCGAACCGCGCAGCATGGCCTTCACTACGAGTGGCCGACTGGACCAAGACGCGTGACACCCTGCACATGTGGACACAGATCGTGGGCAAGCTGCGGCTGGCCCACGCCCCGCTGGTCAACCACTGGTGGCAGGTCGCCCTCTACGTCACCCCGAGGGGCCTGACGACCAGCGCGGTGCCCTACGGCGACGGCGCATTCGACGCGGAGTTCGACTTCGTGGAACACCGGCTCGTCATCCGCAGCAGTGACGGTGCGAGCCGCGAAGTGGCCCTGGAGCCCGTTTCGGTCGCGACCTTCTACACCCGGACCATGCAGGCCCTGCACGAGCTGGGCATCGAAGCCGCCTTCCAACGGCGGCCCAACGAGGTGGAGCCCTCCATCCCGTTCGCCGAGGACGAGCAGCACCGCTCCTACGACGCGACGGCAGCGCACCTCTTCTGGCGCCAACTACTGCAGGCCAACCGCGTCCTGGGCCGCTTCCGGGCGGAGTTCACCGGCAAGGTCAGCCCTGTCCACTTCTTCTGGGGCGCCATGGACCTGGCATGCACCCGCTTCTCCGGCCGCGCGGCTCCCCCTCATCCGGGCGGCGCCCCGAACTGCGGCGACTGGGTCATGGAGGAAGGCTACTCACGGGAACTGTCCAGCTGCGGATTCTGGCCCGGCGGCGGCGACGAGGGCGCCTTCTACGCCTACGCGTACCCCGAGCCGGACGGTTTTGCCGCACACCCGGTGCGTCCCGAGGGCGCCTATTACAGCACTGAGAACGGACAGTTCCTGCTGCCGTACGAGGCCGTGCGCACCGCGCGCGATCCCGATCACGCACTGACAGAGTTCCTGCGCACCACCTACGAGGCGGCTGCCGAGCACGGCGACTGGGACCGCGCCGCACTCGAGAGTGATCCCCTCCGCTGGGACCGGACTGCGCCACGGGATGGGCCGGGCTGAACGGCCCCGCCAAAAGCCTCCGACCGTGCCGACGGGTCCGTTCCGGACCTGTTGTTGTCGCAACCGTCCCATCCGTCTCTACCACCGATACGCCCGACCTCGATGCGATGCCTTCCAGGGGGCTTCCGCGCCGCCTGCGCCCACCAGGTGTGGCTTTCTCCGCTGAAGAGCCCGGCCTCGCTCGACACCGTGCTGGCCGGCACCTCCAGGTCGTGGGCGGTGCCGGGTCGGGCAAGTCGACGCTGCTGCGCTCCCTCCCCGCGTCCTTCGCCCTCACCCACGCCCCGGACGACGTGCAGTTCTACGGCGTCGACCTCGGTGGCGGCGGTCTGTCGGCCATGAACCGGCTACCGCTGCCGCACGTGGGTGGCGTTGCCACACACCTCGACCCGGAGCGGGTCCGCCGGACGACGGCCACGGTGCACGGTGCACGGCGTGCTGACCCTCCGCGAAGCGCGGTTCCGCGAGTCAGGCGTCTCCTCCCAGGCGTTGGTGCCGCTCGTTCAGGCCAACGCGGCACGCGGCCTCGCCTACGGAGTCCCCGGCGACGTGCCGGACCGCGGCGTCGTGTTCGCGCTCGATCACGCCCGCCGAGGCGCCCGATGGAACTGCTCGACGCGCGACGCTGAGTCAGCACGCCGGAAACTGGGGGCCGTCTGGGTCGGCCCTTACCCGTCCGGGTGGACGAGGTGTGTGAGGGCTCGTAGGCCGGTGACGACCTCGGGGGCGCGGGGGGCCTGGTCGGGATCGGTGAGCCATTGGGTCATCAGGCCGGTGAAGAGAGCCAGTTGGGTGGAGCCGAGGGCGCGGACGGTCGCGTCGTCGATGTCGTCCTCGGGGGTGCCGCGCAGGAGGGCGGCGAGACCGCGGCGGCCGTGGGCCTGGCCGGTGGCGAGGTAGCGGCGCAGGTCGTCGGAGTGTTCGGCCTGCACCAGGGCTTCGAGTGTGGCGAGCCAGAGCGTGCGGTCCTCGGTGAACGACCGGATGACCGCTGCCCACAGGGCCTCGTAATGCTCGGCTTCGCTCGCGCCTTCGGTGCCGTACGCGGACAGGGTGCGGCCGAGCCGGGTGCCCCACTCGTCGATCGCCTCGATGAGGGCCGAGGTCAGCAGTGCCTCGCGGGAGCCGAAGTGGTAGCCGATCGCGGCCATGCTCACGCCCGAGGCGGCGGCGATGTCGCGCACGGTGATCCGCGCCCAGCCCTTTTCCTCCAGGCAGCGCCGGGCTCCAGAGAGCAGATCTTCACGGTTTCCCATGGCAGGGCAGGCTACCGGAGAGCTGGCACGTGCGCCTTAGGCGTACGCTCTATACATACGTCTTGCGCGTATGCCCAACAGCTGGCTATGGCCGTCCCGTTCGCATCGACCACTGCCTTCGGGACCTCCGGGAGTTGCCATGAACCGCCGCCGTCTGCTCACGCTCACCGCTGCCGCCCTCACCGCGGGAATCCTCCTGCCCGTCGGCACCGCCTCCGCGAGCACCGCCTCCGCCGGAGCCGCCGCCGGGGCCGCCGCCGGGGAGCCGGACCCAGTGGTCGGCGCACTGCAGCGGCGCGCCGTGCCCCTGGGCGATCTGGACGGCGTCGTGCGGATGTTCGGCGACGCGCGGGTGGTGGCCCTGGGTGAGGCGAGCCACAGCGGCCACGAGTTCTTCGCGCTCAAGGCGCGCCTCTTCAAGCGGCTGGTCGCCACGCGGGGCTTCACCACGTTCGCGCTGGAGGCGAGTTGGAGCACCGGGTTGCGCCTGGACACCTACGTGACCCGCGGTGTCGGTGACCCGGAGCAGATCATGCGTGACGAGTTCCAGGGCCAGTACGTCTTCTGGAACACCGACGAGTACCTGGACCTCATCCGGTGGATGCGGCACTACAACGTCAGCCACCCCCGCCGGCCGGCGCTCCGTTTCGTCGGCAACGACCTCGGCTATCCCGGGCCCGAAGCCTTCGACCAGGTCACCTCGTACGTCACCGCGCACCGGCCCGGTGTCGCCGGGCGGATCGCCGCCCTGTACGCCGGGCTACGGCCTGCCCGGAACGCGTCGGCCGGTGCCTGGATGGGGCAGCAGCTGGGCAAGGACCCAGCGTCCCGTCGGGCCGAGGCCGACCGTGCGGAGCGCGCCCTCACCGTCCTGCGCGCGTCCGGGCGGCCGCGGGGCTCAGCGGGCCGGGCCTACGACTGGGCCGTCCAGAACGCCACCGCCGTCGCCCAGAGCTTCACGGGGTACGCCTTTCCCGACGAGGAGTTCCCCGAGCGGATGCGCTATCGCGACCAGGTCATGGCCGACAACACCGCCTGGTGGCTGGCACACACGAACGGCAGGATCCTGCTCGCCGCCAACAACGGCCACGTCGCCTACACCAGCGACAACCCGCAGGAGTTCCCCGAACCGGTCGGCGCGTTCCTGCGCGAGAAACTCGGCAGGAAGTACGTGAGCGTCGGCCTGACCTTCAACGAGGGCAGCCTCAACGCCCTTCCCGACTACACCGCGCAGCAGCCGCAGAAGTACACCGTTGCCCCCGCCCCGGTCGGCCACAACGAGCACACCCTGGACCAGGTCCGCCATCGCGACTTCGCCCTGGACCTGCGCACCGCCCCGTCCGAGGCCCGGGCCTGGCTCGACACCGCCCGCCCCACCCGGTCCTACGGCCTGTACTGGTCCGACCAGGACCCGGAAACCGCCCTCGGCCGCTCCTACGACATAGTCATCCACCTGCACCGCGTCGAGGCGGCCCGCCTCCGGACGCTCGCGAGCGTCAAGGACGGTCACAGCCACAGCTGAGCCGGTGGCCGGGCGCTTGCGCCGGGCGGCGCTGTGCGGGCCCTTGCGCTCACCTGCCGGTGTACGGAGCGGCCGCGGGCAGTTCCACCGTGACGCGGAGGCCCCCGCTCTGGCGTGGGGCGAGGGTGAGGGTGCCGTCGTGGGCCTGGGTGATGGTGTTGACGATGGCCAGGCCCAGGCCGACGCCGGGGTGGTCGGTGTGTACGCGTTCGGTACCGCGCTGGAAGGGTTCGGTGAGGGTCGAGGCCTGGTGGGGGCTGATCAGGTCGCCGGTGTTCTCGACGACGAGCCGCGTGGTGCGGGGGCCGGGGGCGGTGTGGACCCAGACCCTGCCCCGGCCGGGGAGGTTGTGGACGATCGCGTTGTGGACGAGGTTCGTGGTCAGTTGGAGGAGGAGGGCCGGTGATCCGAGGGCGAGGGTCACGTGGCCGCTGGTTTCGAGGGTGACCCCGTGCTTCTCCGCGAAGGGGAGCAGGGTCTCCGTGGCTTCCTCCGCGAGGAGGGACAGGTCGACCTGTTCCCGGGTGAAGGAGCGCTGGCCGGCGCGGCTGAGCAGGAGCAGGGCCTCGGTGAGGTCGATCGCCCTGGTGTTCACGGCGTGGAGGCGGTCGATGATCTCGCCGGGGTCCTGGTGCGGGTCGGTGCGGGCCACGTCGAGGATGGCCTTCGAGACGGCCAGCGGGGTGCGCAGCTCGTGCGAGGCGTTGGCCGCGAAGCGCCGCTGTTCGCCCACGTGGGCTTCGAGGCGGGCGAGCATCTCGTCGAAGGCGTCGGCCAGTTCGCGGTACTCGTCCCTGCGGCCCGGCAGCCGGATGCGGTGGGAGAGGGATCCGGTCGCCGCCGTGCGGGTGGCCTCCGTGATGCGGTCCAGGGGGGCGAGCATGCGTCCGGCGAGGAACCATCCGCCCACGAGGCCGAACACCAGGAGGAACGCCATGACCCAGGCTGCCGTGGGCGCGAAACTGCGCAGGAAGATCGTGCCGGGAGTCGCTCTCACCGCCCCCCATTCATTGGTGATCAACCACCCCTGTCGCACGAGGAACACTCCTACGGCCACAAGCAGCAGGGCGCCCGCGAGCATGAGGAATCCCGCGTAGCTGAGGGTGAGCTTCAGCCGGACGCTGAGGCCGGGTCTCCTATCCACTGTGGCCGCCCGTCTGCTGGGTGACGGGTGCCGTGTCGATGCGGTAGCCGACGCCCGGCACGGTGGCGATGATCCCCGGTTCGCCCAGTCGCTTGCGCAGGGCCGAGACGGTGATGCGGACGGCGTTGGTGAAGGGGTCGGCGTTCTCGTCCCACGCGCGTTCCAGGAGCTCCTCGGCGCTGACGACGCCGCCCTCGGCGGCGACCAGGACTTCGAGCACGGCGAACTGCTTCCTGGTCAACGCGACGTAGCGGCCGCCCCGGTAGACCTCCCTGCGGAACGGGTCGAGGCGCAGGCCGGCGATCTCCCGCACCGGAGGCCTGCTGTGGGCGCGCCTGCGGTCGAGTGCCCGGAGCCTGAGCGCGAGCTCCTGCAGTTCGAACGGCTTGGTCAGGTAGTCGTCGGCGCCGAGTCCGAAGCCGGACGCCTTGTCGTCGAGGCGGTCGGCCGCAGTGAGCATGAGGATCGGCATGCCGCTGCCGGAGGCGACGATGCGTTCGGCGATCTCGTCACCGGACGGGCCGGGGATGTCACGGTCGAGGACGGCGATGTCGTAGGCGTTGACGCTCAGCAGCTCCAGCGCCGTGTCGCCGTCGCCCGCGATGTCGGCCGCGATGGCCTCCAGGCGCAGGCCGTCACGGATCGCCTCCGCCAGGTAGGGCTCGTCCTCGACAATCAGCACACGCATGGTGTCGAGGTTACGAGTCGCCACATATCGTCGGCATATCGAAAACCGCATACGTGCCGACAACACGCCGCCGCGTTCACTGGGCGTATGCGTCAGACCTCACCGCCAGCGCCGCCAGCGCCGCCAGCGCCGCCAACAGTCTCACCATCGCCGGACGCAGCGGCACCGGCGCCGACACCGACACCGGCACCGGCACCGGCATCGGCTCGGAGACGGCTTTCACGGGCGGCGCTCCGCAGCAGCGCCGTACGGCCGGAGCTCTGGAAGCGTGCGCCGGTGCTTACGGTGTCGGCACTGCTGCTGGGCCTCGTGATGATGCTGCACGCCGAGATTCCGAACCGGTTCGGATCCGTCGGTAGCCTGGTCGAGACCTTTCTGCCGTGGTTCGGCCTGTTCGTCCCCCTGCTGGCCGCCGGAGCGCTGTGGCGCCGCTCCCCCGCCGCGATGACCGCGCTGGTGCTGCCGGTCACGGTGTGGCTGAGCCTCTTCGGCGGGCTGCTCGGCGACAAGTCCGGCTCGGGCGGCGACCTCACCATGGCCTCCCACAACGTCGGCGCCGAGAATCCGGACCCGGCCGGCACCGCCCGCGACCTGGCCGCCTCCGGAGTGGACGTACTGGCGCTGGAGGAGATCACCGCGCAGGACCGGGACGTGTACGAGAAGGGACTGGCCAGGGAGTACCCGTACCACACGGTGCAGGGCACGGTCGGGGTGTGGAGCAAGCTGCCGCTGTCGGGCACGCGGCCGGTCGACATCGCGACGGACTACGGGCCACTGGCGGACACCAAACCGGCCGACGTCACGCTGGCCGGCAACCGTGCGCTGCGCACCACGGTGGCCACGGACAAGGGCCCGCTGGTGGTGTACGTGGCCCACCTGGGCTCGGTACGGCTCAATCCCCGGGCGGGATTCTGGACGGACTCCCGCGACCGGAACGCGTGGGCGCTCGGCGAGGCCCTCGCCGCCGACCGCAGTGAGCGGATCGCGCTGCTCGGCGACCTGAATGGCACCGTGGACGACCGCGCGTTGGCGGGCATCACGTCTCGGCTGCACTCGGTCCAGGACTCGGCCGGGGACGGGTTCGGCTTCAGCTGGCCGGCGAAGTTCCCAGTGGCGCGGATCGACCAGATCCTGGTGCGCGGCGTGGAGCCGACCGGTTCGTGGACGCTGCCCGCGACCGGCAGCGACCATCTGCCCGTGGCGGCCGGGGTCAGCTGGTGAGCCTGGTTGGCCTGGTTGGCCTGGTTGGCCTGGTCGACCTGGTCGACCCCGTGAGCATCGCCTGACGGGCGGGCGCGGTCGGTTTGGTCCGTCCCGGCCTCGGCCCGGAACATATCGTCGGCATATCGAAAACCGCATACGCGTCGGCAACACCCCGCCGCCTTGACTGGGGGGCATGGCCTACAGCGAACCAGTACGAACAGCGGCCCCGACGCGGCCGACCGTCCGGCCGATCAGCGCCGCCGAGCACCTGGCGTTCGTGCGGGCTCAGCGCTCGGTCAGCTTCCTGCAGACCCCTGCCTGGGGGCGCGTCAAGACCGAGTGGCGCAGCGAGTCCCTGGGCTGGTTCGACGGTGGACGGCTGGTCGGTGCCGGGCTCGTCCTGCACCGACCGGTGCCACGGCTTAAGCGCTTCACCCTGGCCTATCTGCCCGAGGGACCGGTCATCGACTGGACCGGCGACATCGACGCGTGGCTCGATCCACTGGCCGCCTACCTCAAGGCGCGCGGTGCCTTCGCGATACGGCTCGGTCCGCCGGTGTACACGGACATATGGAGCGCAGACGAGATCAAGGAAGGCATCGCCGATCCGGGCACGCGGCGACTCACCGGACTGCCCACCCGGTGGACCGATCCGGTCGGCGCCCACGTGACCGGCCGGCTGAGGGACGCCGGCTGGCTGCCGCAGAGCCCGGAGGACGGCTTCGGGGTCGGACATCCGCAGTTCAAGTACGAGGTCCCGCTAGCCGGAAGAACCGAGGACGACCTGCTCAAGGGCATGAACCAGCTCTGGCGGCGCAACATACGGAAGGCGGCCAAGGAGGGCGTTGAGGTCACTCTCGGGGATGCCACGCCCGGGTATGCCACGCCCGGGGAGGCGACGCTCGGGGAGGCGGTGGTTGCGGACGACCTGAAGGCGTTCCACGACCTCTACGTCCACACCGCCGAGCGGGACCGCTTCACACCCCGGCCGCTGCACTACTTCGCGACCATGTTCGCCGTACTCGGTGCCGAGGACCCCGAGCGGATCAAGCTCTACCTGGCCCGCCACCGAGGCGACCTGGTCGCCGCCACCATCATGATCCGGGTCGGCACCCACGCGGTGTATGCCTACGGCGCCTCGTCCACCGGGAAGCGCGAGGTACGCGGCTCCAACGCCTGCCAGTGGGCGATGATCCGCGACGCGCTCGCCGCCGACTGCGACGTCTACGACCTGCGCGGCATCACTCCGACCCTAGACGCGGACGACCCGCACGTCGGACTGATCAAGTTCAAGGTCGGCACCGGCGGTCGGGCCGTGCGGTACGTGGGCGAGTGGGACCTGCCGCTGCGGCCGCTGGTGTACCGGACCTTCGACCTCTACATGAAGCGACGTGGTCGATGAGGCGCCCCCTCAGCCGACACTACCGATCGGTAATATATCGTCAGGATATCGAAAAGCGCATACGGGATGGCAACACCGAAGCGCCTTGAATGGAGGCATGACCTTCTCCTCGACCTCCTCGATCCCTCCCCCGTCACCGCTCCTACCGGCAACGGGAATCACGGTTTACGGCTGCGGCCAGGACGAGGCCGTCCTGTTCCGTCGGACGGCACCCCGTTTCGGCGTCGAGGCGACCCTCACGGAGGCCGCCGTATCCGAAGTAAACGTCGAGCTGGCGGCCGGAAATCAATGCATCAGCATTGGCCACAAGACCCCGGTCACACCTGCCACTCTCCGTGCACTCCACCGAGCCGGCGTGACGTACATATCCACCCGGAGCATCGGTTACAACCACATCGATGTGGAATACGCGGCCGGCGTGGGGATATCCGTCGAGAACGTCGTCTACTCCCCCGACAGCGTGGCCGACTACACCCTGATGCTCATGCTGATGGCGGTGCGCAACGCAAAATCCACCGTCCGCCGCGCGGAGCTGCACGACTACCGGCTGAACGAGATACGCGGGAAGGAGCTGCGCGACCTGACCGTCGGGGTGATCGGGACGGGGCGCATCGGCGCGGCGGTCGTGGACAGGCTGCGGGGTTTTGGCTCTCGCGTACTGGCCCACGGAAATCGGCCCACCATCGCGGCAGATTATGTCTCTCTCGACGAGTTGCTGCGGTCGAGCGACATCGTGTCGCTTCATGTACCGCTGACCCCGGAAACGCATCACCTCCTCGATCAACGACGTATCCGGCGGATGAAAAGAGGCGCGTTCGTCATCAATACCGGACGCGGCCCGCTCATCGACACCGAGGCACTGGTCCCGGCGTTGGAGAGCGGCAGATTGAGCGGTGCGGCGCTGGATGTCGTCGAGGGCGAGGAAGGAATCTTCTACGCCGACTGCAGAAACAGAACCATCGAAAGCACGTGGCTGCCGCGGCTGCAAAGAATGCCGAACGTACTCATCAGCCCGCACACCGCCTATTACACCGACCACGCCCTGAGGGACACGGTCGAGAACTCCATCATCAACTGCCTGAATTTCGGAAGCAGGAAACAGCATGACTGAGTCGGACAAGTTGGCCAGGTTGAAGGTCGGCATCGTATTCGGGGGCTCTTCCGAAGAACACGCCGTTTCCGTCAAGTCGGCCCAGGAGGTGGCACGCAACCTCGACACCGAGAAGTACCAGCCCTTCTTCGTGGGGATCACGAAGGACGGCGACTGGAGGCTCTGCGACGGTCCCGGCCCGGACTGGGAGAGCGGCGGCTGCCGTCCGGTCGTGCTGTCACCGGACCGGAGCGTGCACGGGCTGCTCGTTCTGGAACAGGGGCGGTATCGGGCGGTCCGCCTGGACGTCGTCCTTCCCGTCCTGCACGGCACCCTCGGTGAGGATGGTGCGACGCAGGGGCTGCTGGAGCTCTCCGGCATTCCGTACGTGGGCTGCGACGTCCAGAGCTCCGCCCTGTGCATGGACAAATCCCTCGCGTACGTGGTCGCCAGGAGCGCGGGGATCGCCACACCGGATTTCTGGACCGTGACGGGGGACGAGACCATCGATCCCGGCCGGGTCACATATCCCGTGTTCGTGAAGCCGGCCCGTTCGGGGTCGTCCTTCGGCGTCAGCAAGGTGTCCCGGCCGGAAGACCTGGCGACCGCGGTGGAGTCCGCCCGGCGGTACGACACGAAGGTGCTGATCGAGGCGGCCGTCGTCGGCAGCGAGATCGGCTGCGCCATCCTGGGGAACGACCCCGACCTGATCGTGGGCGAGGTGGACCGCATCGCGCTCTCCCACGGATTCTTCCGGATACACCAGGAGGAGGAGCCCGAGAGCGGCTCGGAGAACTCGACGCCGGTCGTTCCCGCCGACATCCCGGCGGAGAAGCGGTCGCTCGTCCAGGAGACCGCGAAAACCGTGTACCGAGCCCTGGGATGCCGGGGGCTGTCCCGGGTGGACATGTTCCTCAAGGAAGACGGAGAAGTCGTCCTCAACGAGGTCAACACCCTGCCCGGCATGACCTCGTACAGCCGTTATCCGAGGATGATGGCGGCCGCGGGCCTGCCGCTCTCCGAGGTGATCGACCGGATGCTGTCCCTTGCGTTGACGGGGAAGCTCCGATGACCGGGGACTTCGCCTTCGTGGACGAGTTGGTGCCCGGAATCCGGTGGGACGCCAAGTACGCCACCTGGGACAACTTCACCGGCAAACCCGTGGACGGATACCTGGCGAACCGGATCGTCGGCACCAAGGCCCTGTGCGCGGCTCTGGGCAGGGCACAAGAGCGGGCCGAAGACCTCGGCTTCGGGCTGCTCCTCTGGGACGGCTACCGCCCGCAGCGTGCCGTGGACTGCTTCCTCCGCTGGTCACAACAGCCGGAGGACGGCCGGACGAAGGCCCGGCACTATCCGAACATCGGCAGGGCGGAGATGTTCGACAGGGGGTACGTGGCCGCCAGGTCGGGCCACAGTCGGGGTGGCACCGTCGACTTGACGCTGTACCACCTGATCACCGGTGAACTCGCCTCCATGGGCGGCGACCACGACCTCATGGACGCGATATCGCATCACGACGCCCGAGAGGTCTCGCGGGTCGAGGCCGCGAACCGCCGGCATCTGCGCTCGATCATGGCTGACTGCGGTTTCGCCTCCTACGACTGGGAGTGGTGGCACTACACGCTGAAGGAGGAACCGCACCCGGACACCTACTTCGACTTTCCCATCGCGTAGTCGTGCAGCCGAGCAGCCGAGCCGAGCGAGCGGGGGGCCACGCTCACGCCACCACGAAGGTGCGGCCGGGCGCGGCGTACTCCACCGGGCCCTCGTAGCGCGCCGCCGCCCGCTCGAGAGCGGCCGACGGCTCCAGGAACGGGCCGAGGTGGGTGACGACCAGGCGGTGCGCTCCGGCGGTGGTGGCGGTCCTACCCGCCTCCTCCGGGGTGTGGTGCACCGCCTCGGTGCCGGCCGACGGTACCTGCGCGGAGTCCGCCTCGCACAGCAGCACCGTGCAGTCGTCGGCGAGCGCGGTGAGCGCCTCGCATGGGGCGCTGTCCCCGGAATAGGCGAGACAGGCACCGTCCTCGGTCTCGACGCGGACCCCGAAGGCAGGCATCCCGTGCGACACGGCGCGGCTGGTGAGCGTGAGGCCGCCGATCCGGGCGCGGTGGCCGTCGTGGAGTTCGACGACCCGGAAGGCGTCCTCGACCGGGCTCCGTCGCGGGCCGTTGGTGAGGAAGCCGGCCAGCCGGTCGGCGATGCCGGGCGGTGCCAGCAGGGGGACGGGGCGGCGAGTTCGACCTCCGCGTACAGCAGGCCGTAGTACGCGGTCAGCAGGTCGGCGCAGTGGTCCGCGTGCAGGTGGGAGATCCAGATGCCGTCGAGCTGGTCCAGGCGTATGTGCTCGCGCAGCGCGCCGAGCGTCCCGCTTCCGGCGTCCATCCACAGTCGGGTGCCCGCGCCTTCAACGAGGTACCCCGAGCAGGGATTCCCTGCCCGGGGGTAAGGGCTCGCGCTGCCGAGGACCGTGAAGCGGAGATCGTCCGTCATGGCCGCGGAGTCTACGGGCGCTGCCGTCCCGTGCGGTGGGTGAGCAGGAGGGCTGTCACCGTCAGGGCCTGGATGCCGAGGATCATGGCCTGCACCTCCGGCTCCTCCACGGCGAGCAGGATCATCGTCGTGTTGACCGCGAAGTGCACCGCGATCGAGGCGATGATGCCGGCGCGCTCGTAGGCGGCGGTGACCAGCATGGCCATCGGGATGTTGCTGGCGACGAACAGGACACCGCTCGGGGTGGCGAGGCCCAGGTCGTGCTGGACGGTGCCGTCGATGAAGAAGAGCGGGAGGTGCCACACGGCCCAGGTGACGCCCAGCACCAGGCAGACCTGGAGGGTGCCCAGCTTCTCGCGCAGCCGCGGGTAGGCGGTGCCCCGCCAGCCCGGCTCCTCGGACAGCGGGCCGCTGACCAGCATGCCGACGAGGAACGCGGCGGGCCCGCCGAAGTCCTCGACGGCGTCCTTCGCCACGTCCAGACTCAGTTCGGGGCCGCCCGCACGGCTCGCCAGCAGGGCGGCGGCCAGTACGGTCGCCGAGCCCAGCACCAGCAGCAATACGGCCTTGCGCAGGAGTGCCGCCCGGAAGGGGACCGCGTGCTCCGGGACCGGTTCGCCGCGTCGGCGGCGGCGCACGCGGATGACGAGGGCGCCTATCAGGGGGCCGAAGGCGCCGAGCATGTAGGGGGCGTTGGCGGCTTCGTTCGTCTCCGTGCCGCCCAGCGCGATCGCCGTGCCCCAGGACAGCCAGCTCACGGCGAAGGCGATGACCATGAAGAGGGTCAGGTCGGCGCGGTAGTTGCGGCCGGGGGCCGGTGCGGCGGTGCTGACGGATGCGCCGAGTGAGGTGCCGTGCGGTGCCGTGTATGAAGTGGGCATGCCAAACCTTCGGTTGTCCGCGGTGATGGACGTCGCGGTAACGGACGTCGTGGTGATGGAGTTCGTGCTGATGGAGGTCGTGGGCGATGTGTGTCGTGCGCGCCCGACGTTGTTTCGTTGCGGTCAGGAGCGGGTCGTACGTCGCTCCTTCGCGGGGGCGCCCGAGGGCTCGCGCAGGCGGGCCTCGAGCCAGGTCGCGACGAGGGCGAGCAGCTCGGGGTCGACCGGTTCGCGCAGCAGGCGACGGTAGGAACGGAGCGTGGGCCGGCCCGTGTCGCGGCGCAGTACGTGGGTCAGGTCGGGGACGCGGTGGATCTCGGTGTCGCCGCCGGGCACCAGGCGCCGGATCTCGTCCAGGTCGGCGGGAGGCACCTGGACGTCCTTGTCGCCGGTGACAGCGAGCACGGGGACCGTGGCCGGGACGGCGGCCAGGTCGTCACGGGTGTCGTGAACGAGCATCTCGCGCATCCAGCGGGCGTTGACCCGGAGACCGGCGATGCGCGCCACGTCGGTGCGGGTGCGCTTGACGCGGGCCAGTACGCGCTCGCCCAGAGCGCCCAGCGGGCGGCGCAGGAGGCGGACCGGGGCGGGCATGCCCCCGAAGACCGACGCCGCCTGCCAGCGGAAGGCCGCCTCGCCCTCGCGAGCGAACCCGGCCAGCAGTACCGCCGCCGCCACCTCCTGCCGGGCGGCGAGGGTCATCGCGTGCAGGGCGCCTTCGCTGTGGCCGACGACGCCGACGGCGTCGGGGCGTATGTCCGGGTGCGCGGCCAGGGCGCGCAGGGCGGCGCTCGCGTCGCGGCGGTTGCCGGTGAAGCCGCTCTCCTCCCAGACGCCGGGGGTGGCCCCCGCGCCGCGCCGGTCGTAGCGCAGCGTGGCGACGCCCGCCGCGGCCAGGGCGTTGGCCAACGGGCGCCCGAGGTTCAGCGGCAGCCTGGGCGTGTTGCCCTCGCGGTCCAAGGGGCCCGAACCGTGCAGCAGGAGGACGGCGGGGTGCGGTCCGGGGCCGGCGGGAAGGCTCAGGGTGCCGGCCAGCGAGGTCCCGTCGTCCGCGGTGACCGTCAGGTCGGTTTCGGGCAAGGCTCCGCCTCTCTCGATTGCTCTCAACTACGAGAACGTTATCAGATGTGAGAACATGAGTCTCATGGCTACCTCGAATCTCCTCCTCCACCCGGTCCGCATGCGCATCCTCCAAACCCTGGTCGGCGCCGGTGAACTGACCACGGCTCAGCTGCGCGAACGGCTCCCCGACGTCTCGCCCGCGTCCATGTACCGGCACATGGCCACGCTCACCGAGGCCGGTGTCCTGGAGGTGAGCGGCGAGAAGCGCGTGCGCGGCACCGTCGAGCGCAGCTACCGGGTCCGCCAGGACGAGGCCCTCGTCGACGAGGACGCCCGCGCCGCCATGACCAAGGACGACCACCGGCAGGCCTTCACCGTCTTCACCGGCGCCCTCATGGCCGACTTCGACCGCTACCTCTCCCGCGACGACACCGAGCCCGTCCGCGAAGGCGTCCTCTACCGGCAGGGCGCGGTCTGGCTGACGGACGAGGAGTTCACCGGACTCGTCGCGGAACTGGAAGCCGTGGTCGCCCGTCGCACCGGGCACAGACCCGACGACGGCCGCGTCCGCCACCTCATCAGTCTCGTCGTCGTGCCGGACAAGGAGGGCGGTCCGGCGTAAGGGAGGCGTATGGGAGTGGCACGAGGTGGTGGCGCCCGGCCGGGAAGGATCTAGGGTGTCCCGGGTTGCCGGAAGGACTGGCCCGGGGAGACAGGGAGGCGGCCGTGGGTGCTGCGCGTACGAGCAGGACGCCGTTGCCGGGGGAAGGCGTGCGCTACGACCTGGTCACCCGTGAGCGGCGCCGGCTGTCGGTGGTGGCGGAGCTGGGCGGGGCGCGGACGCTGAACGCGTACCGCAGAAACGATCCCGACGACGCGGCGCTCTCCCTGCGGCTGGACGCGGAGGAGGCGGCCGCGGTCGTCGACGCGCTCAGGCCCGCCCATCACAGTCCGAGCCTGCTGTCGACGGCCGAGCTGGGGCTGGTCGCGGAGCGGATCGGGCTGTCGGCGGAGTCGCACTGGAACGGGCGCCCGCTGGGCGACACCCGTACCCGTACCGAGACCGGTGTGTCCGTCGTCGCGGTGCTGCGGCGGGCCGAGGCGCTCCCGTCCCCGGGGCCGGACTTCCGGCTGGCCGACGGCGACACGCTGATCGTGATCGGTACGCGGGAGGGCGTCGACGCGGCCGCGGAGATCCTCGGGCGGGAGTGAGCCCGGCCGCCCGCGCCGGTGCGCGCGCCGCCGCCCCGGCGCTCACACGTTGGCGTGCGTCGACTCCGCGGGAGTGGTCGCGGTGGGCGGCGCGGCCTTGCGTGGGCCGCGGGTGAGGCGGCGGGCGAGGGGCTCGGTGAAGCGGGCCGTGAGCGGGCCGAGTACGACGAGGATGAGGACGTACGCCGTCGCCAGCGGGCCGATGCGGGGCTCGACCCCCACCGCGAGCCCGGCGATGACGATCGAGAACTCGCCGCGGGCCACCAGCGTGCCGCCCGCCCGCCAGCGGCCCGCGCCGCGCAGTCCGGCGCGGTGGGCGGCGTACCAGCCGGTGGCGACCTTGGTGAGAGCGGTGACGGCGGCGAGGAGCAGGGCCGGGACCAGGACCGGCGGGATGTCGGCCGGGTCGGTGGACAGCCCGAAGAAGACGAAGAAGACGGCGGCGAACAGGTCGCGCAGCGGGGTGAGGAGGCTGCTGGCTCCCTCGGCGACCTCGCCGGACAGGGCGATGCCGACGAGGAACGCGCCGACCGCCGCGGAGACCTGCAGTTCCTGGGCGAGGCCCGCCACGACGAGGGTCAGGCCGAGGACCACCAGCAGGAGCGTTTCCGCGCTGTCGGAGGAGACCGCGCGGCTGATCAGCCGCCCGTGGCGCAGCGCGAGGTAGAGGACGGCGCCGACGGTGCCCAGGGAGATCAGCAGGGTGACGGCGCCACCGGCCAGGCTGACGCCGGCGAGCAGGGCCGTGAGGATCGGCAGGTAGACGGCCATGGCGAGGTCCTCGATGACGAGGACACCGAGGACGACGGGGGTCTCGCGGTTGCCCAGCCGGCCCAGGTCGCCGAGGACCTTGGCGATCACGCCGGAGGACGAGATCCAGGTGACACCCGCGAGTGCGACGGCGGCCACCGGACCCCAGCCCAGGATCAGTGCCGCCACGGCGCCGGGTACGGCGTTCAGGACGAAGTCGACCGCGCCGGATGGGTATTGGGTCTTGAGGTTGGTGACCAGTTCGGAGGCGCTGTACTCGAGGCCGAGCAGGAGCAGGAGCAGGATGACGCCGATTTCCGCGCCCGTGGCGGTGAACTCCTCGCTGGCCTGCATGGGCAGGATGCCGCCGTGGCCGAAGGCGAGGCCGGCCAGGAGGTAGAGGGGGATGGGCGAGAAGCCCACGCGGCCGGCGATGCGGCCGAGGAGGCCCAGGGCGAGGATGATCGCCCCGAGTTCGATGAGCACGGCGGTGGTGTTGTGCACGGGCGTCTGTCCTCCGGGGTGGTCGGTGCGGGCCGGGCGGGTGCGCTACCGCGCGTTGCGGGGCGCTTCCCCCACCGCCTGAACGGCCGGGGAGGTACCCTCACCGCCCACCCGTGCCGCACCAGCGGCACGACTGCCCGCAGCTACGGCGGCGTGGCGGCGCCCACAGCGGCGTGACGGCTGTTCGCGGTGACAACGGTGGTCGGCGGATGCCCGCCGTTGCTCGTGGCCGGGGGCGGAGCGAGGAGGTGCGTCAGGATTCGGGGACGCTGTCTCGGGCCGTGTTGTCGATGCGCGCGGGGTTCACCGGGTCGGCGGGGCTGACGGTCGGGGCGGCTCGGTGCGTCTGGTGCATCCGGCTTGTCCCCTCGTCTCCTCGAACTGCCGTACCGTCTGGGTGAACTGAACGCCCGTCCGCTCGACGGAGCATCACGGCTCGGTAAAGAAGTTTACCGCATCACTTATTACGCATTGTGATGCTTTTCGGGGTACTTGGGGAGCAATGGCTCCGACTCCGGAGTGCCGTGCTCGCCCAGCCAGCGGGCCAGTTTGCCGCGGCGGCCGACGGCGCGCAGTCGGCGTTCCGCCGCCTCCCGGACCTGGGGCGTGGTGATCAGGAGCAGTTCGTCACCGGCGCGCAGCACGGTGTCGCGGTCGGGGACGAGACTGGCGCCGTCGCGGACGACCAGGGTGACGGCCGTCGGGTGCGGCAGCCGCAGTTCGAGGACGGTGACGCCGTGCAGCCGCGAACCCGGCGGGACGGACACGGTGAGCAGGTCGGCGTCCAGGAGATCGAGCGGCGCCGTCTCGACCTGGATCTCGCGCAACGCGTCCGGACGGGTCACGCCCGTCCACCGGGCCACGGCGGGCAGCGTGGGCCCTTGGAGCAGGGTGAAGAGGACGACGAGCACGAACACGATGTTCAGGGCGTCGCGCGCACCGGTCACCCCGGCCACGACCGGGAAGGTCGTGAGCACGATGGGGACCGCCCCGCGCAGACCGGCCCAGGAGATGAAGAGCTGCTCGCGCCAGGGCACGCGGAACGGCAGCAGGCAGAGCAGCACCGACACCGGCCGGGCGAGCAGCAGCAGGACCAGGCCGACGACCAGGGCCGGGAGGATCGCGGAGGGCAGCTCGCTCGGGTCGACGAGCAGGCCGAGCATGACGAACAGCCCGATCTGGGCCAGCCAGCCGACGCCCTCGGAGAAGGAGCGGGTGGCCGCCCGGTGGGGCAGCTTGGCGTTGCCGAGGACGAGGCCGGAGAGGTAGGCGGCGATGATGCCGCTGGCACCCAGCGCTCCGGCGGCGGCGAAGGCGATGACGCCGAAACCGACGGTGGCCAGCGGGTACAGGCCGGTCGCGGGCAGGGCGATGTGCCGCAGCGCGGCGACGCCCAGGCGGCCGATCACCACGCCCAGGACGCCGCCGACCACCAGCTGGAAGAGGAGGTTGCCCACGACGGGGAGCGGGCCCGGCAGATCGGCGGTGGTGGAGAAGAGCAGGACCAGGATGATGGTGGGCGCGTCGTTGAAGCCGGACTCGGCCTCCACCAGCACACTCACCTTCCGCGGCAGCGGCAGGGCACGCAGTACGGCGAAGACGGCGGCGGCGTCGGTGGAGGAGACGATCGCACCGATCAGCAGGGCCAGCCGCCAGTCGATCCCCAGCAGCCAGTGCGCGCCCGCGGCGGTCACCACCACGGAGATCACCACGCCCACCGTGGCGAGCACCCCGGCCGGAGCGAGCAGGCGCCGGACGTCGCTCCACCGGGTGGTCAGCCCGCCCTCGACCAGGATGAGCGCGAGGGCGGCGGCACCCAGCGCCTGGGCCAGCTGGGCGTCGTCGAAGCGCAGGCCGAGCCCGTCCTCGCCGGCGACGAGCCCGACGCACAGGAACAGCAGCAGGCTGGGCAGGCCGATGCGGTGGGCGGCGCGGGCCGCGGCGATGCTGGCCAGCAGCACCGTGCCGCCGATCAGCAGCATCACGTACAGCTCGGACAGGGTCATCGGACGCGCTCCGGGCCGTACGCGGCCGCGTGCGCAGCCCCGCATGCGCGCGTGTCCGCCGCACCGTACGCGCGCGTGTCCGTCGCTCCGGGCCCGCCGGGGTCAGGACCCGGACGGCGGGCACCGGGTGCCGCGCTCGCGCCGGTGGGGGTCGAAGAGTTCACCGGCGACGCCGGCGAAGACCAGCCCGGCGGCGATGAGCAGCCCGTGGGCCAGGAACATGCCGGCGGCCAGCGCGCCCAGGGCGGCGGCGAGCAGCAGCCAGGCCCGGTGGTACCGGTACTCGCGCGGGCGGCAGGGACGGCCGTCGGCGAAGGCCCGGGCGAACTGGGGATCCTCGCGGTGCAGGCGGGACTCGATCTCGTTGAGCCTGCGGTCTTCGGGTACGGGCATGGGGTCCTCCTCCCGACGCGGGGCCCTGGACGGGCGACGCGGTCAGCGGGGCGGGCCATGTGCTCTCCTTGCGGGGTGGGGCATCACGATCACACCAGGACGTAGCGGCCGGGTAAGGGGGAATGGGTTCCAGACTCGCCCGCGCGGGCCCGTCCGGGCCATCCGGGGCGGCACCCAAATGCGGCGGCGTGCGACCTGTAGGTGTACGTGTGGACGTACGTGCAGATGTACGTGATCCGGGTGTCCCGCGCGCCCGCAGGGGGCCGACCGGGAAGGACCAGCTCGTGATCATTTTTGGCACCAAGGGGTACCTCTACCAGCTCGCGATACTGACCCTGGTGTGCGGCCGGTGCGGCAATCCCGCCGCGCACACGCTCAGGAAGCGCGTCACGAAGTTCACCCTGTTCTTCGTGCCGCTGTTCCCCTTCTCGACGAAGTACGCGACCCAGTGCACCTTCTGCGGCGCCGAGCAGCAGGTGACCAAGGAGCAGGCGGAGCAGCTCCAGGCGCAGGAGGCCGGTGGCCAGGTGTACGGGCCGTCCGGCCAGCAGCCGTACCAGCGGCCCTAGGGGGCCTTGGGGGCCTTGGGGAGGGGCCGGCGGACGATAGCCGCTGTCCCCTGCCCTCCGCGTTGCCGGTTTCCGGCAGCGTTGACTACCCTCACGTTGCCGGACACCGCGCACCGGGCGTGAACGGCAGGGGAGGCGCGGGGTGACGGACCTGCAGACGGAGCAGCGGGAGACGTACCTGGCCGGGTACGCCGAGATCCTGGCGGGCGTCGCCGACACGGGGCGCCGGCTGACCCGCGACGAGCTGGAGGAGCGCAAGCTCTTCGGGGAGCAGGCCGCAGAGGCCGGGCACAGCCTGCGCAGTCTCGTCCGGCTGCATCTGGACGCCACGCGCACGTCCTGGCCCGGCCGCGGTGCGGCGGTCTCCGGCGCCGACGCCACGGGCACCGTGCTCGCCGCCGTCGCCCAGGCGGTGGACGCCTTCGCGGAGGGCTACGAACGCGCGCAGCGGCTCGCCGTACGCCAGGAGGAGGCCGCGCGGCGGGAGTTCATCGACGACCTGCTCTACGGGCGCAGCGACCTCGGCCGCCTCGCCGAACGGGCCGAGCGCTTCGGGCTCGTCCTCTCCCACGCCCACGCCGTCGCGGTGGCCCAGGGGCCCGAGGCGTACGACGACACCGCCCCGGTCACGCGGATCGTGGAGAACGCGCTCATCTCCCGTTTCGGCGACCGGCGCGTCCTGATCACCACCAAGAACGGGCAGTTGATCTGCATCGCGCCCGGCGACCAGGACGAGGTCCTCACCTTCTTCGCCAAGCAGGCCTACGCCGCCACGGACGGCAACCGGGTGGCCGTCGGGCGGCCGCAGAACGGCGCGGGCGGCGTCGTGCACAGCTACGAGGAGGCGCTCAGCACCCTCGAACTCGCCGACCGGCTGGGCCTGGAGGAGCCCGTGGTGCGTGCCGCGGACATGCTGGTCTACCCGGTCCTCGCCCGGGACCGGCAGGCGATGGCCGACCTGGTGCTGAGCGTGCTGGGTCCGCTGCGCGAGGCCCGCGGCGGTGCCGAGCCGCTGCTGCGGACCCTGGAGGTGTACTTCGACGCCGGCTGCACCGCGGCCGAGGCCGCCCGGCGTCTCACGCTCAGCGTGCGGGCGCTCACCTACCGGCTGGACCGCATCCACCAGCTGACCGGGGCGAACGCCTCCGACCCGGTCCACCGCTACACGCTGCAGACCGCGGTCATCGGAGCCCGGCTGCTGGGGTGGCCCGCCCAGGAGATCTAGGCTCGCGGGCCGTCCCGGCGTCCGGTCGACGCGGGGGCGTCAGTCGGTGATCTCCACCTTGCCGTTCTCGGTGGTGGCCCGGCCTGCCTCGCCCTCGGCCGTGACGCCCTCCTCGGCCGTGACGCCACCCTTGGCCGTGACGCCACCCTTGGCCGTGACGCCCTTCAGCAGGGACGCCAGGTCGACGCCCGTGGTCGAGCC
This sequence comes from Streptomyces sp. NPDC018026, assembly GCF_044327745.1. Lineage (NCBI taxonomy): Bacteria > Bacillati > Actinomycetota > Actinomycetes > Kitasatosporales > Streptomycetaceae > Streptomyces > Streptomyces sp. NPDC018026. The sequence continues at coordinate 87,343 of NZ_JBIRFY010000011.1, read as the reverse complement.
CAGCAGTTCCATGCCCTGCGCCACGTTGTCGGCGACCGTGCGGGTGAGCCGGCTCGCGCCGTCCGTCGAGATGACCGTCATCTTGTCCACGGCCGCCAGCGGCTCGGACGCCTTCGCCACCACCTGCGGCAGCACCTCGACCAGCATCTGCAGCACCGCGGCGTCGCCGTACCGGTCGAAGGCGTCGGCCTTCTTCTGCATCGCCTCGGCCTCGGCCGCGCCCCTGGCACCGATCGCGGCGGCCTCGGCGTCGCCCTCCAGCCGTACGGCGTCCGCCAGGGCGGTGCGCCGCTGCTTCTCGCCCTCACCGGTGAGGCGGGCCCGCTCGGCCTCCGCCTGGGCCGCGGCGATACCGGCGGCGCGCTCGGCCTCGGCCTGCTTCACCCGCGCCACCCGGCGGGCCTCCGCCTCCTGCTCGGCGGCATACCGCTGGGCGTCGGCGGGCTTGCGCACCTCGGTGTCCAGCTGGCGGTCCTTCAGCGCGGCCTGCCGCTCGGCGACCTTCTCCTGCTCGGCGAGGATGTCCTGCTGCCGGGCCGCCTCCGCGAGGGGACCCGAGGCGTTGGCGCGGGCCGAGGCCTGGTCGGTCTCGGCCTTGATCTCGGCCTGCTTCAGGTAGAGGGTCCGCTGTGCGACCGCGATCTCCTCCTCCGCCTTCAGCCGCGCCTGCTCGGCCGCCCGCCGGGCGACCGCCTCGGCGATGTCGGCCTCCTGCTTCGCGCGTGCCGCTTCGGGACGGCCGAGGTCCTCCAGGTAGGAACCCTCGGTGGTGATGTCCTGGATCTGGAAGGCGTCGAGCACCAGGCCCTGCCCGGACAGGCTCGCCTCCGCCTCCTCGGCGACCTGGCCGGCGAAGGCGGCCCGGTCCCGGATGACGTCCTCCACGGACATCCGGCCGACGATCGCGCGCAGTGCGCCGGACAGCACCTCCTGGGTGAAGCCGACGATGCCGTCCTGCTGCATCAGGAACCGCTGCGCCGCGGCGCGGATCGCGTCCTCCGTGCCGCCGACCTTGACGATCGCGACGCCTTCGAGATGGGCCTTCACCCCGCGCAGCGTCACGGCGCCGCGCACGGCGACGGGGATGTGCCGGGAGGAGAGGTCGAGCGTGAACCGCTGCTGCACGAACGGCACGACGAACACGCCGCCGCCCACCACGACCTTCTGGCCGCTGTTGTCGGTGAACACACGGCCCGTCTCCGGATCGGTGGACCGCTTGCCGCGCCGCCCGGTGACGATGAACGCCTCGCTCGGACCGGCCACCTTGTAGCGGCTGACCACCACCAGGGCGAGCAGCACCAGGAGTACGACCACTCCCACCACCGCGATGACGACAGGACTCATGACAACGCCCCCGAATCACACAGGAATCAGACAGAGAGAACAGAGAGAACAGAGAGGAGAGAGAGGACAGACAGGACAGGCGGAACAGACAGAACGGGGGCAGAGAAGGCAGCGGCCTCAGCGGTCCACCGGGCGCACCACCACCGACGTCCCCGTCGGCACCGCCTCGACCCACACCTCGACGCCCCGCGCCAGCGGCACCGTGCTGCGCGCCGCGCACTTCAGCGGCTGCCCGGCGAGCCGGAGCAGGACCTCTCCGTAGCCGTCCGCCGGTATGGCGGTCACGACCTTGCCGGACGTGCCGAGAAGGTCGTCGGTACGAGGCGTGACGGCGGTCTGGTCGCGCATCAGGGCACGGCCGAAGCGGTACGTCAGCCAGCCGGTCCCCACTCCGGCGACCGCGCCGACCCCGGCGGCGCCCGCCGGGCCGGTCCAGCCGGTGCCGAGGGCGATGGCGCCACCGAAGCCGGTCATCGCCACGAACCCGGCGACGACCGGCAGCGACAGCCACCCCTCCAGGACGCCGTCCAGCACTCCGTCGAAGACGCCTTCCAGCAGTCCGTCGAAGACCAGCGACAGGGCGAGCAGCACGACCCCCGTGATACCCAGTCCGAGAAACCAGGCCATGCGTGCCGTCCCCCTCCCGCCCGTCGCTGAGCTTCGGTGAGATGAATCGTCACACGCGGCGCGACCGCACGTCATTGCCGAGTTCCGGCAATCTTTACGCGCCTTTAATGCCGCCCTCGATCTCTTCGGACGCTCCTGGAACCGCACCCGCCGCCTGTACTGTCCTTCCCTAAATGGGGACTCATACGGGGAGCGTTCCGAACCAGGTTCCGCAGGGCGACGGGTACGCGCACATGGTGGTGTGCGGCGACGACGGGCTGGCCCACCGGCTGGCCGCCGAACTGCGCGGCGTCTACCGCGAACAGGTCACACTCGTCGTCCCGCCCGCCGGACAGCGGGTGCGTCAGCCGGTGGTCGGGCGGGCCCGCGCGGCCTCGGCGGCACTGCTGGACATGGTCAACGCGGCGGTCAACCGGACGGGCAACGGTGATCCGGGCGGCGCCGACCGCGAACTCGACGCCACCGAGCCGGCCGAGGACGTACTCGCGGAGGCCGGTGTCGAGCGGGCCACCGCGCTGGCCCTCGTGTACGACGACGACGAGACCAACATCCGTGCCGCCCTGACCGCCCGTCGGCTCAACCCCCGGCTGCGGCTGGTCCTGCGTCTGTACAACCGGCGCCTTGGCCAGCACATCGAGGAACTCCTCGACCAGAGCGCGACCTTGGCGACGGGCAGCGGTCCCGGGTCCGCGTCTGGATCCGGGTCCGTAGCCGGGGCCGGGTCCACGACCGTCCTGTCCGACGCCGACACCGCCGCGCCCGCGCTGGCGGCCACCGCCCTGGTCGGCACCAGCAAGGTCGTCGAGACGGACGGTCTGCTGCTGCGCGCCGTCGAACGCAATCCGCCCCGCCCCGGCGAGGTGGCCGACCCGGGGCTGTGCACCCTGGCGCTGCTGTCCGCGACGAGCAACGACCCGGCCGGTGCGGACGGTTCGGAGGGCAGCGGCGAGCAAGGGCCGCAACTGCTGCCCGACGCGGCGGCGGTGGAGGCGGCCACCGGACGCGGGACCGTGGCCCTGGAGCAGGTGTCGTACTCCGGGCCGCCGCTGCCCGCCGGACGGGCCGGTGTGCCCGCCTTCGGCGAACTGTTCTCACGGCGGCTGCGGTGGTCGCTGGCCGGCCTGGCGGCCTGCGTGGTCGCCCTCGCCGTGGCACTGATGCTGGTCACCGGCGACCATCCCCTGCACGCCACGTACGTGACACTGCTCGACCTGTTCTCCATCAACGAACCCGCGCACAACAAGGACACCGGCCGGCAGATCCTCCAGCTCCTCTCCGGGTTCGTCGGACTGCTGCTGCTGCCCGTCCTGCTGGCCGCCGTGCTGGAGGCCCTCGGAACCTTCCGTAGCGCGTCGGCACTGCGGAAGCCGCCGCGCGGGCTCGGCGGGCATGTCGTCCTGCTGGGTCTCGGCAAGATCGGCACCCGTGTCCTGACCCGGCTGCGGGAGATGGACATCCCCGTGGTGTGCGTCGAGGCCGACCCAGAGGCGCGCGGCATGGCGACCGCGCGACGACTGCGGGTGCCGGTGGTGCTCGGGGACGTCACCCAGGAGGGCGTCCTGGAGGCCGCCAAGATCCACCGGGCGCACTCGCTGCTCGCCCTGACCAGCGTGGACACGACCAACCTGGAGGCGGTGCTGTACGCGCGGTCCGTACGGTCGCGGCTGCGGGTGGTACTGCGCCTGTACGACGACGACTTCGCGACCGCCGTGTACCGCACCCTGCGGGCCGCCCACCCTGGCGCGCTCACTCGCAGCCGGAGCGTGACGCACCTGGCGGCGCCGTCCTTCGCCGGGGCGATGATGGGCCGGCAGATCCTGGGGGCGATCCCCGTCGAGCGGCGGGTGCTGCTGTTCGCGGCGGTGGAGGTGGCGGGGCATCCACAGCTGGAGGGGAAGACGGTCGGGGAGGCGTTCCGGGCGGGGGCGTGGCGGGTGCTGGCGCTTGAGGTCTCCGACGGCGAGGTCTCCGACGGTGGGCGGGCGGAGGGCGTCGCGCCGGAGAGGGCGCGGGAGTCGCGGTTGGTGTGGGAGCTGCCCGACACGTATGTCCTGCGGGGCTCGGATCGGGTGGTGCTGGCGGCTACGCGGAGGGGGCTGGCGGAGTTGCTGGGGCGGCGGGCCCGGCGGGGGGCGGACGTGTAGGGGCGCCGCCCCTACGACCCCGCCAGGGGGCTCCGCCCCCTGGACCCCCGGCCTATGCCCACCCACCACCCGACTCGGTCGGCCAAGAGGGCACCCCGAAGCCCGACTCGGTCGGCCAAGAAGCCAGCCGGGGCACCCGGCTCGGTCGGCCAGGAAGCCGGCTCGGGGCCTGACGCGGTCGGCCAAGAGGGCCCCCGAAGCCCGACTCGGTCGGCCAAGAAGCCAGCCGAGGCACCCGGCTCGGGCGGCCGGGAAGCGGGCCCGGGGCCCCGCTCGGGCGGCCGAAGCCGGCTCGGGGCCCGGCTCGGGCGGTCGGGAAGCCGGCCCCGCCGGGGGCGCTACGGCTGTGGGAGGTTTCTTCTTGCGAAGTCCAGTTCCAGGCGTACCTGCTTGATGCGTTCGTCGACGACCAGGGAGCCGTGGCCCGCGTCGTAGCGGTAGACCTCGTGGACGGCGCCCCTGGCCTCCAGGCGCTCGACGTAGTTCTCGACCTGGCGGATCGGGCAGCGCGGGTCGTTGACGCCCGCCGAGATGTACACCGGGGCCTTGACCTCGTCGACGTAGGTCAGCGGGGAGGAGGCCTCGAAGCGCTCGGGGACCTCCTCGGGGGTGCCGCCCAGCAGGGTGCGGTCGAGGGCCTTGAGACCCTCCATCTCGTCGTGGTACGCGGTGACGTAGTCGGCGACCGGCACGGCCGCGATGCCCAGCGTCCACGCCTCGGGCTGGGTGCCGATGCCGAGGAGGGTGAGGTAGCCGCCCCAGGAGCCGCCGGTGAGGATCAGGCGCTCGGGGTCCGCGAGGCCCGAGGTGACCGCCCATTCGCGCACCGCCGCGATGTCCTCCAGCTCGATGAGACCCACCCGGTGCTTGAGGGCGTCGGTCCACGCGCGGCCGTACCCGGTGGAGCCCCGGTAGTTGACCCGGACCACCGCGTACCCGTGGTCGACCCAGGCGGCCGGGCCGGCGGCGAAGGCGTCGCTGTCGTGCCAGGTCGGGCCGCCGTGGATGTCGAAGACCGTCGGGAACGGACCGGCCGCCCCCGCGGGCTTCTGGACCAGGGCGTGGATGCGGCCTCCGGGCCCCTCCACCCACACGTCCTCCACCGGGACCGAGCGGGGCGACTTCAGGCCGGGCGGGTCCAGGACGACGCGGCCGGTGGTGGAGCGGACGGCCGACGGCTCGGCGGCCGAGGACCACAGGTACTCCACGCTGCCGTCGGGGCGTGCCGTCGCCCCGGAGACGGTGCCCGCCGGAGTGTCGATCTCCGTCAGGGCGCGCTCGGCGAAGTCGTAGCGGAACAGCTCGCTGCGGGCCTCGAAACCGTGCACGATCAGCAGGCCGGAGCCGTCCGGGTACCACTCGGCGCTGACGTCACCGGGCAGCTCCAGGGCGAGGTCGGTCTGCTCGCCCGTCGCCACGTCCCACACCAGGGGCTCCCAGCGGCCCCGGCGCTGGTGGCCGATGAGCAGCCGGGTGTCGCCGTCGACCGGCGCGAAGCCCAGGACCTCCAGGCCCAGCTCCTCCTCGCCGCCCCTGGTGTCGTCCAGCTCCGCCACCGTGCTGCCGTCGGGGCGCAGGACGCGCAGCGCCGAGTGCATGGCGTCGCCGTGCTCGGTGTGCTCGATCGCGATCAGGGAGCCGTCGTGGGAGAGGTCGCCGACGCCCGCGGACTCGCGGTGCCGGTAGATCTCCGCCGGTGCGCCGCCGTCCCCGCGCGCGAGGTGGATCGTCGTACCGTCCTCGTCGGTGGAGCGGCCGATCACCGCCGTGCGGCCGTCCCGGCCGAGGGCGAGGCCCGCCGGGTAGGAGGGGTCGAGGCCCGGCACGGCCTCCTCGTCCGTGCCGCCCGCGAAGGGCTGGCGGCGCCAGATGCCGAACTCGTCGCCGTCCTTGTCGTCGAACCACCAGATCCAGTCGCCGTCCGGCGCGAGCACGCCGTCCGTGGTGCCGTTGGGCCGGTCCGTGACCTGGCGCTGCTCCCCGCTCGACCGGTCCCAGGCGTACAGCTCGTACGTCCCCGTCGCGTTCGAGACGAACAGGGAGCGGTCCGGGGCGTCCTCGGCCCAGTCGGGCAGCGACACCCTCGGCGCCCGGAACCGCTTCTCCCAGTCGGGCACCTGCTCGCCCTGCGTCTGCCGCAACCCGTTGCTCTCAGTCATGGCCCCATACTGCCCCGACCCGGCGACGCCGCGCAGAAGAGATCCCCAGCCTGTGGACAACCTCCTCCGTCCGTCACGTTTTCCACAGCCCCGCGCCCGGGTGGTCCGGGCGCGCACCGTACCGTGGAGGGCGTGTACCGGTTTCTGCTGACGCCCCGATGGTGGGGGATCAACGTCTTCGTCGTCCTGTCCATCCCCTTCTGCATCTTCATGGGTTCCTGGCAGCTCGGCCGTTTCGAGGACCGGGTGCAGGACCACGAGACCGCCTCCACACAGCAGGAGTCGGCCGCCCGGGACGCCGCGCGCCCGCTGACCGAGCTGCTGCCCGTGGACAAGGCGACGGTCGGCAGGCAGACCACCGTGACCGGCCGGTACGACGATCAGCTGCTGGTCCCGGAGCGGAAGCTGGACGACCGGGAGGGCTTCTACGTCCTCACGCTCCTGCGCACCGACAGCGGTGAGGCCCTGCCGGTCGTGCGGGGCTGGCTCCCCGGCGAACCCGACCCGGCGAAGGCCCCGGCCCCGCCCACCGGCGAGGTCACCGTCACCGGCGCACTCCAGGCCGCCGAGTCGCCCGGCGCGGGCGGCGTCAGCGGGCGCTCCGGGTGGCCCGACGGGCAGACCGGCGCGATCAGCGCGGCGACGCTGCTGAACCTCGTGCCCTACGACGTGTACGACGCCTGGGTCACGCTGAACGAGGGCGACTCGGGGATGCGGGCCGTGCCCGTGAGCGCGCCGCAGAACACGGGCCTCGACCTGAAGGCCTTCCAGAACCTCGGCTACACGGCCGAGTGGTTCGCGTTCGTCGGCTTCGTGATCTTCATGTGGTTCCGGCTGCTGCGCCGCGAGGTCGAACTCGCCCGGGACGCCGAGCTGGGCCTGGTCGCGGAGGACGGGGAAGACACGGAGGACGAGGACGGGGACAAGGACAAGGGCGCCGGAAGGGCCAGGGCGGGGCTCGTCTCCTGACCCGCGGGCTCTGACCCGCGGGCTCTGACCCGCGGGGCTCTGACCCCCGGGGGGGCTACGTCCCCGAGCCCGAGTCCGCCAGCAGGCCGGTCCAGTAGACGGTCCCCGCACACGCGTTGGACACCGTGGCCGTCGCCGATCCGGAACCGCCCTCCGGGGTGTACGTCACCGACACGCTGCCCTCGGCCGGGCCGTCCTCGGTGATCAGCTGGGTCGTGGGACCGGCCTCGCCACCGCCCGCGGAGGTGCCGCCCGCGGCGGTCGTGTCCTCGGTGGGCGAGGGATCGGGCGAGGGCCCGCCGCTGCCGCCGCCCGTGGTGCCGCCGGTGGTGGGACAGGTCTCCGAGGGCACCCAGGCGAACTGCACCTCGTACGCGCCGCCCGGCGCCAGGGCCAGCGAGGCGGTCTCCAGCGACGGGTCGGGCAGTCCGGCCGCGGCGTCCCCGGCGGCATGCCGTGCGGTGCCGATCCTGGTGGCCTCCGCGGCGCCCAGCGAAGCGGTGACCACGTTGCCGGGGCCGGTGACGGTACAGCCGTCCGAGGAGACGTTGGTGACGCGGAAGGAGCCGTAGACCACGCCCGTGGAGTCGGGCTCGGCGCTGCTCGCGACGGCCGGGCCGAGCGATCCCGGCGCGCACGCGGGGACGTCGGCGGGGCTGCTGGCGCTGGGGACGCCCGAGGGGGGCGCGCCCGTCGCGGCGCCGGACTCCTTGCCGCCGGGCGTCTCCTTGGGGCCGGTCCGGTCCTGGCCCTCGGGCGTGTCCCCGGAGCCCGCGACGCCGCTCTGGCCGCCGGCCGGGTCCTTGCCCTGGGAGGCACCGCCCTGGGCCTGTGAGGCGTTGCCCGCGACGGACGGGTCGGCACCGGCGCCGGTGGAGTTGGAGACGTGCACGAGGGCCGGGACCGCCGTGCCGAGGAAGAGGGCGGCGGCCGCCGCGCCCACGAGGGCCTGGCGCTTGCGGGCCCGCCGGGCGGGCACCGCGCGCCGCAGGTGCTCCAGGGTGCCGTCGCTCGGCTCCATCTCCCGGACCGCCCGGTGCATCATCGCGCGCAGGGCGGCCTCGTCGGTGGCCGGCCCGTCGGCCCCAGGAGTGTCGGGGCCCTGCGCGGCGGGGCCGTGGTTCACAGTTCCGTTCCCAGCGTGCGTGTCGTGCGTGCGTTTCTGCTGCTCCCGCCCGGCCGGTCCGGCGGGCGCGCCGTGCCCGTCGCGGGCGTCCGATCCCGGACCGTGCCCGTCGCGGGCGTCCGATCCCGGACCGTGCCCGTCGCGGGCGTCCGGTCGCGCGTCGTTGCCGTCACTCATGCGGGAGCCTCCATGGCCACCCTGAGCGCCGCGATCCCGCGCGACCCGTAGGCCTTGACCGAGCCCAGGGATATGCCGAGCGTCTCGGCGACCTGGGCCTCCGTCATGTCGGCGAAGTAGCGCAGGACCAGCACCTCGCGCTGCCGGCGCTGGAGCCCCTTCATCGCCTTGATCAGGGAGTCGCGCTCCAGCTGGTCGTACGCCCCCTCCTCCGCGCTCGCCATGTCCGGCATGGGCTTGGAGAGGAGCTTGAGGCCGAGGATGCGGCGGCGCAGTGCCGAGCGCGAGAGGTTGACGACGGTCTGCCGCAGGTACGCCAGGGTCTTCTCCGGGTCGCGGACGCGTTTGCGCGCCGAGTGCACCCGGATGAAGGCCTCCTGGACGACGTCCTCGCAGGAGGCCGTGTCGTCGAGGAGGAGGGCGGCGAGACCGAGCAGCGAGCGGTAGTGCGTCCGGTAGGTCTCGGTGAGGTGGTCGACGGTGGTGCCCGCCGCCACGTCCTCGGCGCCGTCGCGCTGGTTCGATATGCGGGCCGGCCGCGCTGCGGGCATCGGCGCGATCACCGGCATGCCACCGGCCGGACCGGCCACACGGGGACGGACGGACCGGACGGGAGGGCGCAGCACCGCGCCCCGCGTACCTGCGGTGAAATCGAGAACCTCTGCCACGCCAGTTGGACACGCCCACCCCCGTGAGGGTTGTACGTGCCGGGCGTCACGTTCCCGTGTCCGTCGGGCAGCCGCCCGGGCCGCTGCCCGGCTGACGGTGCGTCATAGGCCCTCATCGTCCGCTCTTCCCCTGTGTTCCATGTGAACGGGCGTCCCCACGCCCGTCCTCGGCGCCCCCGCGCCGAACCACGCCCCGCGCCACGAATGGGTGACCGCAAAGACGCTCCCCGCCGCTCGCACGGTTGCGGAGGGCGGGGAGGAAATACTCTGACGGCGCGGGTGCCCGGTACAAGTAGTCCGGACCAACTTCCGGATCACATCTCGTCCATGGATCCTACAAACGAAACCCACGGCCGCCGGGCCTTTTCACCTCTCTGATCCCGGTTCAGCCGAACTCGGCCGCCACCAGCTCCGCGATCTGCGCCGTGTTGAGCGCGGCGCCCTTGCGCAGATTGTCCCCGCAGACGAAGAGTTCGAGGGCGGTCGGGTCGTCCAGCGCCCGGCGCACCCGGCCGACCCAGGTCGGGTCGGTGCCGACCGCGTCGGCGGGCGTCGGGAACTCCCCCGCGGCCGGGTTGTCGAACAGGACGACGCCGGGAGCGGTGGCCAGGATCTCCCGGGCCCCCTGGACACTGACCTCGCCCTCGAAGCGGGCGTGCACGGTCAGGGAGTGCGTGGTGACGACCGGCACCCGTACGCACGTCACGGCGACCGGGAGGCTGGGCAGCCCGAGGATCTTGCGGGACTCGTCCCGCACCTTCATCTCCTCCGACGACCAGCCGTCCTCCCGCAGCGATCCGGCCCACGGTACGACGTTCAGCGCGACCGGCTCCGGGAACGGCCCGGTGTCGTCGCCGACGGCCCGCCGCACGTCACCTGGGTGCGTCCCCAGTTCGGTGCCGGCCACCAGCTTCAGCTGCCGGCGCAGCGTGTCCACGCCGTCCCGACCGGCCCCGCTGACCGCCTGGTACGAGGAGACGACCAGCTCGCGCAGCCCGAACTCGGCGTGCAGCGCGCCCAGCGCCACGATCATGGACAGGGTCGTGCAGTTCGGGTTGGCGACGATCCCGCGCGGCCGCATCCGCACCGCGTGCGGATTGACCTCGGGCACGACCAGCGGCACGTCCGGGTCCATCCGGAAGGCGCCGGAGTTGTCGACCACCACCGCACCCTTGGCGGCGGCGATCGGCGCCCACTGGGCGGCGACCTCGTCGGGCACGTCGAACATGGCGACGTCGACCCCGTCGAAGGCCTCCTCGCCGAGCGCGACGACCTCGACCTCCTCCCCGCGCACGGCCAGCTTGCGGCCGGCCGAGCGCGGGGAGGCGATCAGGCGGATGTCGCCCCAGACGTCCGCGTGCTGGGACAGGATCTGGAGCATGACCGAGCCGACGGCACCGGTCGCGCCCACGACGGCGAGCGTGGGCCTGCCGGTACGGCCGTCCCGGCCGGTGTCCTGCGCGGCGGACATCAGCGTCCGGTGCCCCCGTAGACCACGGCCTCGTCACTGTCGGAGTCGAGCCCGAAGGCGGTGTGCACGGCGCGCACGGCCTCGTTCACGTCGTCCTTGCGGGTGACGACCGAGATGCGGATCTCGGAGGTCGAGATCAGCTCGATGTTCACCCCGGCGTCGGAGAGCGCGGTGAAGAAGTCGGCGGTGACGCCCGGGTTGCTCTTCATACCGGCGCCGACCAGCGAGATCTTGCCGATCTGGTCGTCGTAGCGCAGCGAGTCGAAGCCGATGCCCGGGCGGTTCTTCTCCAGCGCGTCGATGGCCTTGCGGCCCTCGCTCTTGGGGAGCGTGAACGAGATGTCCGTCAGGCCCGTGGAGGCGGCGGACACGTTCTGCACGACCATGTCGATGTTGACCTGGGCGTCGGCGATGGCGCGGAAGATCGCGGCCGCCTCGCCCGGCTTGTCGGGCACCCCGACGACCGTGACCTTGGCCTCGGAGGTGTCGTGCGCGACTCCGGAGATGAGGGCCTGCTCCACGTGCTTTTCCCCTTGCTTGATCGGCTCGCTGCTGACCCACGTGCCCTGCAGTCCGCTGAAGCTGGACCGCACGTGAATCGGAATGTTGTACCGGCGGGCGTACTCCACGCAACGGTGGAGCAGCACCTTCGAGCCGGAGGCAGCGAGCTCCAGCATGTCCTCGAAGGAGATCCAGTCGATCTTCTTCGCCTTCGGCACCACGCGCGGGTCGGCGGTGAACACGCCGTCGACGTCGGTGTAGATCTCGCAGACGTCCGCGTCGAGCGCGGCGGCGAGGGCGACGGCCGTGGTGTCGGACCCGCCGCGGCCCAGCGTGGTGATGTCCTTGCTGTCCTGGCTGACGCCCTGGAAGCCGGCCACGATGGCCACGTTGCCCTCGTCGACCGAGGTGCGGATGCGACCCGGTGTGACGTCGATGATCCGGGCCTTGTTGTGGACCGAGTCGGTGATGACTCCGGCCTGGCTGCCGGTGAACGACTGGGCCTCGTGCCCCAGGTTTTTGATCGCCATGGCCAGCAGCGCCATGGAGATACGCTCCCCGGCGGTCAGCAGCATGTCGAGTTCACGCCCGGCAGGGATCGGGGAAACCTGCTCGGCGAGATCGATCAGCTCGTCCGTCGTGTCGCCCATCGCGGAAACGACGGCGACCACCTGGTTGCCGTTCTTCTTCGCTTCCACGATCCGCTTGGCGACGCGCTTGATGCCCTCGGCATCGGCTACGGAGGAGCCTCCGTACTTCTGCACGACAAGGCCCACGTGCGCTCCTCGCTCAATCCGTCTCTTTCCGCACGTACATATATGTACTGCGGTCGGCTCATTTTACCGAGCGTCCGGGTTTCGCCCCTGCGGTATCGCATGGTGAGACTCCGGACCGCCCGCTGTTCGGGGTGGCTCATGCCCAGGGGGACGCGGGTCACTCGGGAAAGTGCGGTGTGTCACACGTTCACAAGTGGCTTCCCGTCACGTGGAAGACCGGATTGGTTGAACGTACAACCCTTGGGGCCACTGGTGAGTCCGACCCCTCATGACCACATCCGCGAAGCAGACGCCCGCGCCGCGTTCCAACGCGTTGCCGCGGGCGGCTCGGGACGGGGACGCGGCTGAAGTGGTCCGGCTGCTGGACGCCGGTGTTCCCGTGGACGCCCTCGACGACGACGCGCGCACGGCGCTGGACCTGGCCGCCCAGGAGAACCGCGCCGACGTCGTCCGGGTGTTGCTGGCGGCCGGTGCGGGCACGGCGGCGCATGCCGGGCCGTACCACGACCTGACCCCGCTGACCTGCGCGGCGATGTTCGGGAGCACGGATGCCGTCGCGGCGCTGCTGGACGCCGGGGTGTCCACGGGGGCGCAGGACCGGATCCCGTACACGCCGCTGGTGCTGGCCGCGGGCGACAACCATCCCGAGACCGTCGCTCTGCTGATCGACCGGGGGGCCGATCTGGAGGACCGGGCCATGAAGGGGCGGACGGCGCTCGAATGGGCGGCCTGCCGCGGGTCCGTCGAGTCGGTGGTCGTGCTGCTGCGGCGGGGGGCCGAGGCCACGGATACGGCCCTGCGCTGCGCACTGCGGCACGCCGACCGGGGTGAGGAGGAGAGGGAGCGCTACGGGCGGGTCGTCAGGGCGCTGCGTTACGCGCGCACCCGGGCGGCGGCCGACGGCATCCGGACGGCGGCCGGCGGCACCCGGGCGGCGGCCGACGCTTCACCGGCCGCGGGCCGGGCGGCCGGGTGAGGCCGGGCCGTCAGTCCTCCGGGCGGAGCAGCCCGATGTCGACGGCCCGCTGCGGGTCGGACCAGATCGCCATCGCCGTGTTCATGTGGCGGAAGCCGAGCCTTCGGTAGAAGGCCTCGGTGCCGGGGGCGGCGTAGAGGATGATCTTGTTGTGGCCGTCCGCCAGCTCCACCAGCCTGCGGATGATGTCGGACCCCAGGCCCCGCCCCTGGTGTTCGGGGTGGACGGCCACGTCGGCGATGTAGGCGCAGTCGGCACCGTCGGCCAGCGCGCGCCCCGCGCCGACGAGCACGTCACCGGCGTGGACGAAGCACACGAATCGGCTGTTGCCGAACACCGTGGCCAGCGTCTGGGGAGGTTTGTTGCCCAGCGGGGCCAGCAGATACAGCCGTGACAGCTTCTCCAGGTCCACCTCGTTGAGGCGGTGGGCCCAGGTGTAGTCCTCGAACGTCATGTCTTCCTCTCGGCTCATCCGGCGGTACGGGCGAGGTCGTCCTCGGTCACGCCGTCCGGGTTCTTCGTCCCCCGGCCGGTGGTGAGGCGCAGCAGCAGCGAGGCCGCGGCCAGGATCACGCCGAACCAGAGGACGCTCGTGACGCCGGCGTGGTCGACGAGCAGACCGCCGAAGAGCGCGCCGAGCGCGATGCAGGTGTTGTACGCCATGGTGTTGAGCGACATGGCGGCTTCGAAGGTGTCGGGCGCGGAGGCGAGCGTCATGTTGATCTGGGACAGCTGCACGGCGCCGAAGGAGAGTCCCCACAAAACCAGTGCGGCGACGGCGCCGGGTTCCCCGTTCCCGACGAAGCGCAGCAGCAACAGGGCCACCAGGAGTCCCACGAGACCGATGCCGAAGGTGCCGCGCAGGCTCTTGTCCACCGTGTGTCCGGCGATGAAGTTACCGGCCGCGCCGCCGACACCGAAGATGATCAGGACGGTCGTGACGAAGCCGGACGACGCGTCCGCGGTGTCCTCCAGGTAGGGGCGCACGAACGTGTAGGCGCCGAAGTGGCCGAGCACGAAGAAGACGACGACGAACAGCACCGTGCGCAGCCGCCCGTTCCTGACCGGCAGCCGGAAGACCTCGCGGACGGACACGGCGTTCCGCGACGGCATCGACGGAACGAGGGCCGCGACCGCGACGAGGACCAGCACGCCGAGGCCGGCCCAGATGCCGAAGGTGGTCCGCCAGTCGGTCCCCGCCTCGATGACGGTGCCGAGCGGGATGCCGACGACCGTGGCCATGGAGATGCCGGACATCACCACCGCGGCGGCCCGGTTCGCGTGCCGTTCGGGCACGATCCGCATGGCCATGCTCACGCCGATGGCCCAGAAGACACCGCTGGCGAAGCCCATGCCGAGCCGGGTGGCGAGGATCAGCGGGTAGCTCGGCGAGACGGCGGTGACGAGGTTGCCCAGGGCGAGCACCGCCAGCAGCGTGGTGAGCAGCCGGCGCCGGTCGACGCGCCTGGTCCAGGCGACGATGAACGGCACGCCGAGGCCGGCCGCGACGCCCTGCGCGGTGACCATGAGGCCGGCGGCGCCGACGGAGATGTCCAGGTCCTCGCTCAGCGGAGTGAGCAGGCCCACGGGCATCAGTTCGGTGGTCAGGAAGACGAAGAGACTGGCCGTGATGGCGGCGACACCCAGCCATCCCTTCAGGGACGAGGACGAGGTCTCTTGCACGTGTGCGGACATGGCAACGGAGTCTGCTCCCCGCCCGATCCATGAGTCCAACACATGTTTGTCATCCCGTTCATCGTGATCCACGATGGATGCCATGGAGCTCCAGCAGATGCGCTACGTGCTCGCGGTCGCCGAGACCATGAGCTTCACCCGGGCCGCCGAGCGGTGCCACGTCGTGCAGTCCGCCCTCAGCCACCAGGTCGCGCGGCTGGAGCAGGAGCTGGGAGCCAGGCTCTTCGAGCGCACCACCCGCCGGGTGCGGCTGACACCGGCCGGGGAGGCGTTTCTGCCGGCGGCCCGCCAGTGCCTGGCGGCCGCCGAGCGCGCGGCCGACGAGGTCGCCGCCGCCGTCGGGGAGGTCCGCGGGCAGCTCCGCGTCGGCGTGATCTCGTCCGTGGCCGCCGTCGACATCCCGCGCGCCCTGCGCGACTTCCGCCGCCAGTGGCCGAAGGTGCGCGTCAGCCTGCGCGTGGGCGCCAGCGAGGAACTCGTCGAGCGGGTCGGGGAAGGGGACATCCAGGTCGCCTTCGTCGGGCTTCCGACCACCGCCCGCCCCAAGGGGGTCGAGGCCCATGTGATCGGCCGGGACCGGCTCGTCGCCGTGGTCTCCCCCGATCACCCGCTCGCCGGCGGGGGGCCGGTCGATCTGCGACGGCTCGCCGAGGAGGTGTTCGTGGACCTGCCGGCGAAGACCGCCGGCCGTGCCCAGTCCGACCTGGCCTTCTCCGCCGCCGGCCTCACCCGTGACGTCGCCTTCGAAGTGACGAACACGCAGTTCCTGGCCCGGCTGGTCGGACAGGGCCTCGGCGTGGCGATGCTGCCCTCCGCGTACGTGCCCCAGCTCAGCGGCGTGACCACGCTCCAGGTCACCGACGCACCGGCCCGGGTCGAGTACGCGATCTGGCCCGCCGGCAGCCGCACGCCCGCGGCGACCGCGTTCCTCCGCCTGATCGACGTCCCGGACGGCGCGGACACCCTGGAGGGCCCGGGCACCCCGGCCGGCCCGGGCACCCCGGAGGGCCCTGACAGCCCGGAGGGCGCCGCTACTTGACCGGCCGCAGGCCCAGCGGTCCCGCGATCTCCCGGACCATGACCCGGCCGGCCTCCGACTCCAGGGTCTCGTCGCCCAGCTCCTGGTCGGTGTCGAGGCCGTCCAGCTCCTCCAGGGGCTGGTTCAGGCGGACGTGGGCGACGACGGACTGGAGGGCGCGCAGGGTCGCGGAGGCGGTGGAGCCCCAGTTGGAGAAGTAGGAGAACTGCCACCACCACAGCGCCTCCGTGGTGCGGCCGGCCTTGTAGTGGACCATGCCGTGGCGGAGGTCGGTGATGACGTCGGTGAGGTCGTCGGAGATACGCGCCGGGACCGGGGCCTTGCGCGGCTCGTAGGGGTCGAAGACCTCGGAGTAGACGTCGACCGGGTCGAGGATGCGGGCCAGGTTCTCCCGGATCTCGTCCACGTCGAGTTCCGGGCCCGGGTCGGGCTCGTAGCGCTCGTCGGGGACGATGTCCTCGTGGGCGCCCAGCCGGCCGCCGGCCAGCATCAGCTGGGACACCTCCAGGAGGAGGAAGGGGACGGCCGAGTCGGGCTCGTCGCCCTTCGCCACCTCGGTGACGGCCACCAGGAAGCTCTCGATCTGGTCGGCGATCTGGACCGCGAAGTCGTCCGGGTTCTGGTCGGTCGCGTGCAGCGTGGCGTCAGACATCTAGGAGTCGTCTCCCCTCGAAGGCGCGGCCGAGGGTCACCTCGTCCGCGTATTCCAGGTCGCCGCCCACCGGGAGGCCGCTGGCCAGGCGGGTGACCTTGAGGCCCATGGGCTTGATCATGCGGGCGAGGTACGTGGCCGTGGCCTCGCCCTCCAGATTCGGGTCCGTGGCCAGGATCAGTTCCGTGACCGTGCCGTCCGCCAGGCGGGCCAGCAGCTCACGGATGCGCAGGTCGTCCGGGCCGACCCCGTCGATCGGGCTGATCGCGCCGCCGAGCACGTGGTAGCGCCCGCGGAACTCGCGGGTGCGCTCGATGGCGACAACGTCCTTCGGTTCCTCCACCACACAGATGACGGAAGGGTCGCGCCGGGTGTCGCGGCAGATGTTGCACTGCTCCTCCTGCGCGACGTTCCCGCAGGTCGCGCAGAAGCGGACCTTGGCCTTCACTTCCATGAGGGACTGCGCGAGCCGCCGTACGTCGGCCGGCTCCGCCTGCAGGATGTGGAAGGCGATCCGCTGCGCGCTCTTGGGACCGACGCCGGGCAATCGCCCGAGTTCGTCGATGAGGTCCTGGACCACGCCTTCGTACAACGGACTGCCGTCCTTCCCGAGGTTCGTGCACTACGTACGGTAGATGGCTTCGGCCGGTCTGAGAAAGGCGAACCCGGAAAGCCGGGAACGCGGACTCAGAACGGCAGGCCGGGGATGCCGCTGCCGCCACCGCCCAGGCCCTGGGCGAGCGGGCCGAGCTTCTGCTGCTGGAGGTTCTGCGCGTTCTCGTTGGCCGCCTGGACGGCGGCGACGACCAGGTCGGCGAGGGTCTCGGTGTCCTCCGGGTCCACCGCCTTCGGGTCGATGACGAGGCCGCGCAGCTCGCCGGAGCCGGTGACCGTGGCCTTCACCAGGCCGCCGCCCGCCTGGCCCTCGACCTCGGTCTGCGCCAGTTCCTCCTGGGCCTTCGCCAGGTCCTGCTGCATCTTCTGGGCCTGCTGGAGCAGCTGCTGCATGTTGGGCTGGCCACCACCGGGGATCACGTTCAGCTCCCATCACGTCCGGTCACTACGGTTTTGCCGTTCGGCACGAGCCTACGTGGTCCGGGCGGCCCTCGCCCCAGCACTCTTTCGAGTGACGCCCTGGGAGCCCTATACCTGATCAACGCCCTCTTCCGGGCGGAAAAGCGACGGAACCCGGCCCTTCGCCACCCATTGGGCGGTAGGAAGGGTTCCGGCGCGGGGTTCCGGCGTACGAGTCCTCACGGACGGCGAGCGGTACGGCGAGCAGTGGCGAGCAGTAGGGAGTGCCGGGTGGGTCAGCCGGAGATGCAGCCCGAGAGGCCACCGCGGAGCGGGCGGGACGGCGAGGGCGGGGCGGCCGGGACGCGGCCCGGCGACCTGACCGGGCGGACGTTTCCCCTCGGGGACTGGGCACTGCCCGCCGAGCGGCTGGACGAGCTGTACCGGTGGGTGGAGCGGGGCGCGCTGGACACGGCGGCCTGGTATCTCGCGGACCGGGTGTGGAAGCGGCGCGGTGCCGTACTGCTGCGGGGCGGGGCCGCGGTGGGTGCGGCGGCCGGGGCGGCGCTGCCGCTGCTCGACCTGTCGGGTGCGGTGGGCGGGGTCGCGCCCTGGGGGTATCTGGCGCTGCTGTGGGCGGTGGCGTGTGTGGCGGGCGACCGGTACTTCGGGGTGACGTCCGGCTGGATGCGGGACGTGGCCACGGCACAGGCGGTGCAGCGGCGGCTCCAGGCGCTCCAGTTCGACTGGGCGTCGGAGAGCGTGCGGGAGGTGCTGGGCCCGGCGGACGGGACGGCGAGCGAGGCGGCGGAGCGGTGCCTGCTGGTGCTGCGGCGGTTCTCGGAGGACGTGACGGAACTGGTGCGGGCGGAGACGGCGGACTGGATGGTGTGCTTCCGCCCGGGACCGGGGCCGCTGGGACCGCACGCCGCGGCGGCGGCCGACGGGCCGCGCCCGGACGGCGCGGGCACGGGCGCCGCCGGCCGGTTCCCGCTCCCCCCGCAGAACGGCACCCGTCCGAACATGCCCCGCCAGCGTCCGCCGGAGCCCCGCTGACCCCGAGCGGCGCGGGCCACGCCCGGCCCGCCCGACCCGCACGCCGCGTCAGTACCCCTGGGTGCGGGTGTAGAGCAGGGATTCGCCGGTGTCGTCGTTGGTGCGTTCCAGGCTGCCGTCCTGGCGCAGGGTGACCGTGCTGGGCCCGCCCGGGGTGCAACTGCTGGCCGGACCGGTCCTGACCTCGGACGGACCGAGCCGCAGCGGACCTCCGGGGCCCGGCTCGGCCTGGAGAACGGCCTCGAACACGCAGTGGTACGTGCCGGTGTCCGTCGGCCCGTCCGCCACGAGGGTCAGCACCGTGTCGCCGACCTCGCCCTGCGCGATGCTCACCGTGCGGGGGTGCGTTCCGGAGGCGTTGTCGATACTGGTCGACCAGTCGCCCACGTACCCGGCCGGGACCGTGCCCTCGTCGGCGGCCGGGGCGGTCGAACCGGTCGACGGCGACTGGCCCCCCGTCGAACCGGACGAGCCGGAGGCGCCCGTACCCGGGTCCTGCGGCGCGCCGGTGGACCGCGTGGGCGTGGGGTCGCCGCCCGCCCGGCCGTCGTCGTCCCCGCGCATCAGGGCGTAGACCGAGCCGCCCGCGCCCAGCGCGACGACCAGGGCGACGACGATCAGCAGCGCGGTGGAACGGCCGCTGCGGACGGGCTCGTGCGGCGGTCCGTACGGGGGTGGCGGCCCCTGGGGCGGGGTCGGGCCGAGGCCGCCCCCGCCGCCGTACGGGTGCTGGTGTCCGGGCTGCGACGCGGGCCAGCCCGGGGCCGGGTCGTACCCCGGGCCCGGCGGCTGGGGGTGGCCGTGGGCGCCGTGCGGGGGCGGCGTGGCCGGGGGGCGCCCCGCGACCAGGGTGGGCAGGTGGTTCAGCGGGTCGCCGCCGCTGCCCGGCTCACCCGGAGGAGGCGGCCCGCCGGACACCACGTCGGCCCCCTGCCCAGCACCCTCGCCGCCGGACCCGCCACCACCCGGCCACGCACCACCGGGGCCGACACTGCCGGGCCCTGCACCGCCCGGTCCCACGCCGTCAGGTGCTGCGCCGCCGGGGTCGGCATCATCAGGCCCTGCACCGCCCGGACCGGCACCGCCAGGTCCCGCGCCACCAGGCCACGCACCGCCAGGCCCCACACCGCCGGACCCAACACCACCAGGTCCCACGCCCCCAGGCCTCACCCCGCCGTCGGACCGTGCGCCGCCTGGCGCCGCTGCGGGCGCTCCGGGTGTGGCCGAAGGGGGCGGGCCGTGCCCGGGCTGTGCCGGGTCTTCGGGGTTCTCCGTGTCCAGGAGCTGTACCGCGTGGCGGCCGAGCTGGGCCACCAGCGCGCTGGGCAGCCACGGGTCGCGGGAGCGGCCGCCGGTGACCGTGTCCTGCGCGCCCGTGCGCTCCAGGACGTCGGCGAGGGCCGGACGCGCGGCGGGGTCCTTCCGCAGGCAGTCGCGCACCAGGTCGGCGATGCCCTCGGGCACGCCCTCCAGGTCGGGCTCCTCCTGCGCGATGCGGAACATCAGGGCGTGCGCACCGCTGTTCGCGGCGCCGAAGGGCAGCTTGCCGGTGGCGGCGTAGACGAGGACCGAGCCGAGGCAGAAGACGTCGCACGCGGGCGTGATCCGGTCGCCGCGCACCTGCTCGGGCGCCATGAAGCCGGGGGAACCGACGAGCGCGCCGGTGCGGGTGACACCGCCGTCCGTCACCGTCTCCAGGGCGCGCGCGATGCCGAAGTCGATGACGCGGGGCCCGTCGATGGTGACCAGCACGTTGGACGGCTTGAGGTCGCGGTGGACGATCCCGGCGGCGTGGATGTCCTGGAGCGCGTGCGCCAGACCGGCGCCCAGCGTGCGGACCGAGCGTTCCGGCAGCGCGCCGTGGTCGTGCCCGACGACCTGCTGGAGGCTCGGCCCGGCGACGTACCCGGTGGCGACCCACGGCACGGCGGCTTCCGTGTCGGCGTCCAGTACGGGCGCCGTCCAGTACCCGCCGACCCGGCGCGCGGACTCGACCTCCTGCCGGAACCGCTCGCGGAACTCCTCCACCGCGGCCAGCTCCTCGCGCACCAGCTTCACGGCGACCGTGCGCCCGCGGTCCGAGCGGGCCAGGTAGACGTGACCCATGCCGCCCGTGCCCAGCCGGCCCAAGAGCCGGTAGACCCCGATGTGCTGCGGGTCCCCGTCCCCCAGTCTCCGCATACCGCCCCGCCTTCCCCCCGAACCTGAACAACAGGCCGAGGATAGTGCGGGGCGGCCCCGCGGTACGTCGCCGCTTGTCCACGGTTCCGTAACGGAGGGGCCCCGCGCGCCCGCGACGCGTCGGCGCCGACCCGCGGACCCCGTCGACAACCTGTCGTGGAAAGCCCCCGACCGCAGACAGGACGCCGATTCCGTTTCCGCATCGCGGACATCTACCCTCGGCCGCATGACCCCTCAGCCCTCTCCCCAGGCCGGCGCCGCCGTGAAGGCCGCGGACCGCGCGCACGTCTTCCACTCCTGGTCAGCGCAAGAGCTGATCGACCCGCTCGCCGTCGCCGGCGCCGAGGGGTCGTACTTCTGGGACTACGAAGGCAAGCGCTACCTCGACTTCTCCAGCGGACTCGTCTACACCAACATCGGCTACCAGCACCCCAAGGTCGTCGCCGCGATCCAGGAGCAGGCGGCGCGGATGACGACGTTCGCGCCCGCGTTCGCCGTCGAGGCGCGCTCGGAGGCGGCCCGGCTGATCGCCGAGCGGACGCCCGGCGACCTGGACAAGATCTTCTTCACCAACGGCGGCGCCGACGCCGTCGAGCACGCCCTGCGCATGGCCCGGCTGCACACCGGCCGCCCCAAGGTGCTCTCCGCCTACCGCTCGTACCACGGCGGCACCCAGCAGGCGGTCAACGTCACCGGTGACCCGCGGCGCTGGGCCTCCGACAGCGGCACGGCCGGGGTCGTGCACTTCTGGGCGCCGTTCCTGTACCGCTCGCGCTTCTACGCCGAGACCGAGGAGCAGGAGTGCGCGCGGGCGCTGGAGCACCTGGAGACGACGATCGCCTTCGAGGGCCCGGGGACCGTCGCCGCGATCGTCCTGGAGACGATCCCGGGCACCGCGGGGATCATGATGCCGCCGGCCGGCTATCTGGCCGGGGTGCGCGAGATCTGCGACAAGTACGGCATCGTGTTCGTGCTCGACGAGGTCATGGCCGGATTCGGCCGCACCGGCACCTGGTTCGCGGCCGGGCTGTACGACGTCGTGCCCGACCTGATGACCTTCGCCAAGGGCGTGAACTCGGGCTATGTGCCCCTCGGCGGCGTCGCGATCTCCGCCGAGATCGCCGCGACCTTCGCCGAGCGGCCCTACCCAGGCGGACTGACGTACTCCGGGCACCCGCTGGCCTGCGCCGCCGCCGTCGCCACGATCAACGTGATGGCGGAGGAGGGCGTCGTCGAGCACGCCGCGCGGCTCGGCGCGGAGGTCGTCGAACCGGCGCTGCGCGGGCTGGCCGAGCGCCACCCCAGCGTGGGCGAGGTGCGCGGGACCGGCATGTTCTGGGCGCTGGAGCTGGTGCGGAACCGGGAGACCCGGGAGCCGCTGGTGCCCTACAACGCGACCGGGCAGGCGGCCGCGCCCATGTCCGCGTTCGCCGCCTCCGCCAAGGCGCACGGCCTGTGGCCGTTCGTGAACATGAACCGGACCCACGTGGTCCCGCCGTGCAACGTCTCCGAGGCGGAGCTGAAGGAGGGTCTGGCGGCCCTGGACACGGCACTGTCCGTGGCGGACGAGTACACGGAGTAGGCGGAACGGGACGAGGGGACGGGGCGCGTAGGGTTGCGTGCTCGTACGCGGTAGACATGTGTACGAGCACGCCCCCCGAGCGGCGCCCTTGGGCGACGCCCCGAACGCGACGAGGAGACGCCCGCCCATGCCCGGTCCCAGCGGTACCGGTGCCGTCACGCGCAGCACCCTGCGGCAGCAGATCGCCGACGCGCTCCGTGACGAGGTGCTGGCCGGCCGGCTCCAGCCGGGGCAGGAGTTCACGGTCAAGGAGATCGCCGAGCAGTACGGCGTGTCCGCGACGCCGGTGCGCGAGGCCCTGGTCGACCTGTCCGCGCAGGGACTCCTCGACGCCGACCACCACCGCGGCTTCCGCGTCCACGAGTACTCGGTCGCCGACTTCCGCGGCATGATCGAGGCCCGCAGTCTCGTGACCGACGGCATGTTCCTCTCGCTGACCGCCGACCTGCCGGGCGGTCCCGACCCGGCCGATCCCCGCATCGCCGCCGCCCTCGCCGGGGTCCGCCGGCGCGGCGAGGAGGCCCAGCGCGCCGCCGCGGCCGGGGACCTGACCGTCCTGATCGGCTACGACCTGCGCTACTGGCGCGAGCTGGCCACCCTCTTCGGCAACCCCTACCTCTGCGACTTCCTGCACCGGCTGCGCGTGCAGAGCTGGGTGTGCACCGTGCAGCACCTGCGCCGGCTCAGCGAGCTGCGCGGCGCGCTGTGGTGCGGGCACACCGCGCTGGTCGACGCCCTGGCCCGGCGCGACATCCCGGGCGCGCGTTCGCTCGTCGACGCGTACAACAGCCACTCGCTCGCCCTGATCGAGGGGCTCGCCGGCGAATGACCAACGCCGGACGTGTCGTGGCCCGGCCCCCGGATGGGTATGGGATCTGCACGCAACGCGCCCCGGCGCGACACGACGCACACCGACTACGCTGCCCTGACCACCGTGCTGTGTGAGGAGTCCTCTTTTGGCCTGTGACCTGTGGCTGGTACCGCTCGTCGACGTCTTGTGCCACACGCCGGACAACCCGTTCGCCGAGGAACTCGCGCAATACGACAAGGTGCTGGCCGAGGCCGGGCTGCCGCCGGTGCCGGTGTACCAGTACATGCCGGGGCTCTCCGGCGAGGTCGCGCCGGTGGCGGGCTTCGACTACGACGCGCTGCACTTCCTGCGCCGCGCACACCTCCTCCAGGTGTGCGGTCTCCCGGTGACCCCGGTGGACGAACTCGGGGGCGACTACGAGCAGTTGCTGGAGATGTTCGAGTCGACGGCCCAGCAGTCCCACCTGGTCTGGCACTACGACCACGCGGGCGCCTACGTGCCGGTCGACTTCCCGCACCCGCTCTCCAGCAGCGAACTCCTGGCGGGCGGCGGCCCCCTGGGCTCCTCGCACACCCTGCTGCGGGAACTGGAGGCCGTCGCCCCGGCCCTCGGCATCGACCCGGCCAACCCCCCGGCCCCGCCGCGGCCGCCGCTCGCCCCGACGGAGCTGGAGGAGCCGGCGGTGCCCGCGCCGCACGACTCCAGCCCGTTCGCCCGGGAGCGCCATGTGTGGCTGGGCCTGCACGCGGCGGCGACGCGGAGCCTGGCGCAGGGGTCGATGATCGTCTTCAGCTAGTCAACCGGTCAGCCGGTCAGCCGGTCAGCTGGTCACCCGGCCAGCTGGGACAGTCCCTTGCGCAGATCGTCCGCGTTCATGATCGGGGAGACCTCGACCTCGGCGTTCAGCTCGGTGAAGAACGGCTCGCCGGTGGGCGGCAGTTCCGAGCTGTCCTGCATGTCGAAGACCATCAGGGCGGTCCGCCGGCCGCCGAGGGGGCCGAAGTAGGCGGCCTCCGGCTTGATGTGGTCGAGGGTGCGGTTGATCAGCTCGGGCAGTTTCCCGCTGCGGATCGCCTCGTTCGCCTTCTCCGTGTCCAGCGTCGCCTTGAGCAGCACGCGCATCGCACTCACCTTCTTCTGCCGACGCGACGTGTACGAGTTCAGCCTATGCCCGTGATGTCCAGTTCGTTCAGGCGAGCCGGTTCCGCGATCACGTCGATGCCGGTGATGCGGCCGTCGGCGGCGAAGTCGAAGCCGAGCACGACGCGCAGCCTGCCGTTCTCGGCCATCGCGATGCCCACCCGGCCGTCGACGAGGACGACGGCGGCGGCCCTGGCCCGGCCCATGGAGGCCATCGCGCCCCGGGCCACCCGGTCCACCCCGCTGACGGTGACGGGCGTGGGCGTCGGGACGACCGCCGCGTCGGCGCGCAGCACGACGTCCGGGTGGAGCAGGGCCACCAGCGCGTCGAAGTCGCCGCCGCGGGTGGCCGCCAGGTAGGCGTCGACGGCGCGGCGCCTGCGGGGCGGGTCGGCGTCGGGCGCGGGGACGCCCCGGACCCGGCGGCGGGCGCGACTGGCCAGCTGGCGGGTGGCGGCGGGGGTCTTGTCGAGCATCGCGGCGATGTCGTCGAAGGGCACGTCGAACATGTCGTGCAGGACGAACGCGAGCCGCTCGGCGGGACCGAGGGTGTCCAGGACGATCAGCAGCGCGATCCCGACCTCGTCGGCGAGCTGCGCCTCCTCGGCGGGGTCGGCCGCGGTGCCGGTGACCGCCGGTTGCCTGCGGGCCCCGTCGTCCAGCGGCTCCTCTCGGCGGGCATCCCGGGCACGGAGCAGGTTGAGGCAGACCCGGGCCACCACCGTGGTGAGCCAGCCCGAGGGATTGCCCACCTGGGAGGTGTCCGCCCGGTCGGCCCGCAGCCACGCCTCCTGGAGGGCGTCGTCCGCCTCACCGAGCGAGCCGAGGATCCGGTACGCGACCGCCCGCAGCCGGGGCCGGTCCAGCTCGAACCGCCGGGCCACGTCGTCGGATCGTGCGGGCACCGTACGGCTTCCTTCCGTCCCTCCGCCTCCGGACCCCCTCGGGGCGTGGGCCCCAGTGAACCATCCCGGCGTGCCCGGGCCCGCGGCGGTCTCACCGCACCAGGACGATGCCCGGCGGCCACAGCACCCCGGTGGCCAGCAGCAGCGCCGGTCCCAGGTGGACGGGGCACACCCGCAGCGGCTCCCGCAGGTGCCGGGCGACCTCGAAGCGGACCGGGTCCCCGCAGTCCTCGGGGCCGTTCTCGCCGCCGTACGGGCCCTGGCAGGAAGCGGCGCTGTAGCGGTCGGTCATGCCTCCGATCCGACACCACCGGGCACGCGGACGCCCGGCGAACGGGGCCGAACGAAGGGCCGCGGGGAACGAACGGCTACAGGACGGTGGCGGCGTCGTCGAGGCCGATGCACTTGCGTTCCTGCGGGATCCACTTCACGGCGGGGTCCAGCGCGGCGAGGATGCCGCCCACCTCCTCGCGCGGACCGGAGTACGTGAACTCCACGGCCGGTGAGCGGCCGTACGTCCGCAGGACGCTCACGCCGTCGCTTTTGAGCCGGGCCTCGTCCAGGACCCAGTCGACGCCGTCCGCGGTGACGCAGAGGTTGACGTTGGGCTGCAGTTCCTCGGCGCCGCAGCGGAACACCGCCTTCTGGCCGCCCCAGGACGCGACCCCGTCGCCCAGGGCCCAGTCGCGCGAGGCGCCGGGTATGTCGTCCGGGAGGCGGGAGACGACCTTGTCGCACTTGGGGTCGCCGGCGTGCGGCGCGGCGGAGACCCGGTGGCCGTCGACGTAGAAGGCCCCGCCGGTCACGACGACGACCGCCGCGGTCAGCCAGATCCACGTCCGGGTGGTGGGCTTCCGCATGTCCGCTCGCTCCGTGCTGTCCGTCGTGACCGTGGTGAGGGTGGTGACCGGGTTGTCCCGGCCCCTGCTGGTTCGGCCAGCGTATCCGCCGTCCCGACGCCGACGGCCGGGGCCCCGTGCGGGGTCCCGGCCGTCGGGTGCGTGCGCGGTGCGCGGGCGGCTCCTACAGGAACGAGTTGATCTCGATCGTCTCGTCCCGGCCCGGGCCGACGCCGATCGCGGAGATCGGGGCGCCGGACATCTCCTCCAGGGCCTTGACGTACGCCTGGGCGTTCTTCGGCAGGTC
Organism: Streptomyces sp. NPDC018026; assembly: GCF_044327745.1. NCBI lineage: Bacteria > Bacillati > Actinomycetota > Actinomycetes > Kitasatosporales > Streptomycetaceae > Streptomyces > Streptomyces sp. NPDC018026. The sequence goes on along the minus strand of NZ_JBIRFY010000011.1, from coordinate 61,184 downwards.
GGAGAAGGACTTCGCCTTGGTGATGTCCTCGCTCCAGCCGGGCAGCGTCTCGTAGACCGGCTTCGCGTGGTGGAAGTCGGTCTGCGAGTACGGCAGCTCCTCGACGCGCTTGCCGTCGATCTCGTAGGCCACGCAGACCGGGATCTGCTCCCAGCCGGTGAGGACGTCGAGCTTGGTGAGGAAGAAGTCGGTGAGGCCGTTGACGCGGGTGGCGTAGCGGGCGATCACCGCGTCGAACCAGCCGCAGCGCCGGTCGCGGCCGGTGGTGACGCCGCGCTCGCCGCCGATGCGGCGCAGGGCCTCGCCGTCCTCGTCGAACAGCTCGGTCGGGAACGGTCCGGCGCCGACGCGGGTCGTGTACGCCTTGAGGATGCCGATGACCCGGCTGATCTTCGTCGGGCCCACGCCGGCGCCGGTGCAGGCGCCGCCCGCGGTCGGGTTCGACGAGGTGACGAAGGGGTACGTGCCGTGGTCGATGTCCAGCAGCGTGCCCTGGCCGCCCTCGAAGAGGACCACCTTGTCGTCGTCGAGGGCCTGGTTGAGGACCAGGACGGTGTCGGCGACGTACGGGGCGAGCTTGTCCGCGTAGCCGAGCAGCTCCTCGACGACCTGGCCGGTGGCGATGGCGCGGCGGTTGTAGAGCTTGGTGAGCATCTGGTTCTTGACGTCGAGCGCCGCCTCGACCTTCTGGGTGAGGATCGACTCGTCGTAGAGGTCCTGGACCCGGATGCCCACGCGGTTGATCTTGTCCGCGTAGGTCGGGCCGATGCCGCGGCCGGTGGTGCCGATCTTGCGCTTGCCGAGGAAGCGTTCCGTCACCTTGTCGACGGTGACGTTGTACGGCGTGATGATGTGAGCGTTGCCGCTGATCAGGAGCTTGGACGTGTCGACGCCGCGCTCGTTCAGCCCGCTCAGCTCGGAGAACAGGACCGACGGGTCGACGACGACGCCGTTTCCGATGACCGGCGTGCAGCCGGGGGAGAGAATTCCGGAAGGGAGCAGGTGAAGGGCGTACTTCTGGTCGCCCACGACTACCGTGTGGCCGGCGTTGTTGCCGCCCTGGTAGCGCACCACATAGTCGACGGAACCACCGAGCAGGTCCGTCGCCTTTCCCTTGCCTTCGTCACCCCACTGAGCACCGAGCAGCACAAGTGCGGGCACGCGCGTACACCCCTTCCGGGCGGGGCATGTCCATGGTCGAGGGCGTATGCGACGGGTTTCCGCCACGTACACCGCGACCGTCGTTGGCCGCCAACCGTCGGACCGGGTGCCCCGGAATAGACGAAGCCCCTGGCGCAACAGCGCAAGGGGCTCTTGCACAAAGATGCTACCCGAGGAAGCGAGGCATGGCCGAGGTGGCGACTTCCGCGAGCTCTTCCGCGAACTCTTCCGCGAGGTCCGATCAGCTTCTGGTGGTCGTCGATCCGGTCGCCCGACGGACGGACGGGGAGTCCGTCCGGATCGCGAAAGACGTGCTCAGCGCGGGCGCGGCGCACACGAAGGTGTGTCTGCCGGACGACCCGGAGGAGTTCGCGCGGGCGCTCGGGCGGCGCGGTTCGCGGCGCCCGGTGGTGATCGGTGACGACAGCGCGCTGCTGCGGACCGTGGCCCTGCTGCACCGGCGGCGGGAGCTGGCGGGCTGCGCGCTGTCCGTGGTTCCGGTGGGGCCGGCGCTCGGTCTCGCCCGGTCCCTGGGGCTGCCGACGGGGGCGGTGGCGGCGGCGCGGGCCGTGCTCGACGGCGCGGAGCGGCGGCTGGACCTGCTCGTCGACGACAGCGACGGGGTGGTGCTGGGGACGGTGGGGATTCCGCCCGCTCCCGTGCCGGTACCGGTACGGGCGGACCCGGGCTCCGGTCCGGAGGGGGCGGCGTCGATCCGTCCCTGGCTGCGGACCTGCCAGTCGCTCGTACGGACGCTGGCCTCCTCGCGTACGGCCCGGACCGCCGTGGCGCCGGGTACGCCCGGCCCGGCCCTGCTGCGGGTGGAGGTCGACGGGGTGACGCTGGTGGACCTGGACCAGCCGGTCGAGGGGGTGTCGGTGACACCGGGCGCGGCGGGGGTGGCCGTGGTGGAGGTACGGCCCCTGTCGGTGGGCGCGCAGGCGTCGCCGCTGACGGCGAGCGGACGGACGGTGACCGTGTCGGGGGCGCACTTCCGCTACCGGGCCGACGCGGTGGTGTGCGGGCCGGTGGGGACCCGGACATGGGTGGCCCGCGAGGGGGCGTGGGGGCTGACGCTGCCGGCGGGGTAGGGCCGCTCGGGGTCAGCCCCCAACTCGGCGTGGCGGATCGGGCGCGGTCACCCGAACCGCTCCTCCCGGTGCACCCGCCAGCGTTCCATCATCGCCGCGATCTCCTCGTCGACGAACTCGAAGAAGGCGAGGGTCTCGGCCATGCGCCGGCCCGCCGGGGTGTCGGCGCCGAGGCTGGTGACTCCGTCGCGCAGCGCGCTCTCCCAGCGTTTGAGGATGGCCTCGCGGTTGGTGAGCGCCTCGTACCACTGGTTGCTGTGCACCCGGTAGCGCTCCCGGCGCGAGCCGGGTTCGCGCTCGCGCGAGACCATGTGCTGCTGCGAGAGGTAGCGCACGGCACCGGAGACGGCGGCGGGGCTGACGCGGAGGCCCTCGCCGAGTTCCGCGGAGGTCAGCGAGCCCGTGTCGGAGGCCAGCAGCGCGGCGAAGACCCGGGCGGGCATGCGCTGCATCCCGGCCTCGACGAGCTGGGCCGCGAAGCCCTCCACGAACTTCGACACCGCCTCGGGGTCACGGCCCGGCCCCGCCGCTCCCGCTGGTTCGTTCGTCATCCGTCGATCATCTCTCACCCTGCGTCGCTCATCATCCTGACGGTTCCTTAACTTCACAAGTTTCTGAAAGTAGCGTACTTTCCGAAACATGACGAAGGCAATCAGCGTCTCCGGACTCCACAAGTCGTTCGGACGCACGCATGCTCTGGACGGCCTCGACCTGGAGGTCGAGACCGGCGAGGTCCACGGGTTCCTCGGGCCCAACGGGGCCGGCAAGTCCACCACCATCCGGGTCCTGCTCGGCCTGCTGCGCGCCGACGCCGGCGCCGCGCAGGTGCTCGGCCGCGACCCGTGGGCGGACGCGGTGGAGGCGCACCGGCGGATCGCGTACGTCCCCGGTGACGTGACGCTGTGGCGCAACCTCTCCGGCGGCGAGGTCATCGACCTCTACGGCAGGCTGCGCGGCGGACTCGACACCCGGCGGCGCGCGGAGCTGGTCGAGCGGTTCGAACTCGACCCGACCAAGAAGGGCCGCACGTACTCCAAGGGCAACCGCCAGAAGGTGGCCCTGGTGGCCGCCTTCGCCTCGGACGTCGACCTGCTGATCCTCGACGAACCCACCTCCGGACTCGACCCGCTGATGGAGGAGGTCTTCCAGCGCTGCGTGGAGGAGGAGCGCGAGCGCGGCCGGACGGTGCTGCTCTCCTCCCACATCCTCAGCGAGGTCGAGGAGCTGTGCGACCGGGTCAGCATCATCCGCAAGGGACGGACCGTCGAGAGCGGCTCGCTCGCCGACCTGCGCCACCTGACCCGGACCAGCGTCACCGCCGAACTCGCGGGCGCCCCGAACGGCCTCACCCACCTGCCCGGCGTGCACGACCTCGACGTCCAGGGCCACCGGGTCCGGCTCCAGGTCGACACCGACAAGCTGGACGCCGTCCTCAGGTCGCTGAGCGAGACGGGCGTACGGTCGCTGACGTCGACGCCGCCGACGCTGGAGGAGCTGTTCCTGCGGCACTACCAGGCCGGGGACGCCGAGGACGCGGAGTCCGGAGCAGAGGTGACGGCGCGATGACCGCCACCGCCGAAACCGCCGCCGGCGCCTTCGCGGCCCGGTCCGGGGGCTCGCGCCAACTGGCCGGCACCGGCACGCTGCTGCGCTTCGCCCTGCGCCGCGACCGGGTACTGATCCCCGTCTGGGTCGCGGTGAACGCGCTCATGGTGCTGTCCATGCCGGGCACCATCAAGGGCCTGTACGGCACCGCCGCCGAACGCGCCGACCTGATGCGGCAGATGGAGACCAACGCCTCGCTGCGCGCCCTGGTCGGCCCCGTCTTCGACGACGGTCTCGGCGCGCTCACCGCCTGGCGCGTCGGCCTGTACGCGGGGGCGCTCGCCGCGGTGATGAGCCTGCTGATCGTCGTACGGCACACCCGGGACGAGGAGGAGAGCGGACGGCAGGAGGTCGTCGCCTCCGGAATGGTCGGCCGCCGGGCCTCGCTCACGGCGGCGCTGCTGGCGGCCGCGGTCGCCAACGCCGTACTGGCCCTGCTGATCGCCGTCGGACTGGCCGGACAGGGGGCGGCCGGCGCGCTGGCCCTCGGGCTCGGGGTCGCGGGCGTCGGGATGCTCTTCGCGACCATGGCGGCGATCGTGGCCCAGCTCACCGAGAGCGCCCGGCTGGCCCGGGGCCTGACGGCGGCGGTACTGGGCGGGGCCTTCGTCCTGCGGGCGGCGGGCGACTCGGCGACGGACGACGGTTCGTCGGTCCTGACCTGGATGTCGCCGCTCGGCTGGCTGGAGAACGTGCGGGCCTTCGCCGACGAGCGGTGGTGGGTGCTGCTGCTGATCGCGGTCGCGACGGCGGCACAGGGAGCCGTGGCCTACGGGCTGGCCGGACGCCGGGACCTCGGCATGAGCTTCCTGCCGACCCGGCCGGGACCGGCCGCCGGGCGCCTGCGGACGGCCGGTGCGCTGGCCTGGCGCCTGCAGCGGGGCAGCGTCCTCGGCTGGAGCATCGGCTTCTTCGCCGCCGGGGTCGTCTACGGCGGGATGACGGAGGGTGCGGCCGATCTGGTCGGGGACAACGAACAGGCCCGCGAGATCATCGAGCGGATGGGCGGGCAGGCCGGGCTCACCGACGCGTTCGTGTCGGCCATGGTCGGCATGCTCGGACTGATCGCCGCGCTCTACGTCGTGGCGTCGGTGCTGCGGCTCAGCGGCGAGGAGACCTCCGGGCGCGCGGAACCGGTGCTCGCGGGCGCGGTGGGCCGGCTGCGGTGGGCCGCGGGCCACCTGGTGATCGCCTTCGGCGGCGCGGCGCTCATCATGCTGCTCGCCGGGCTGGGCTTCGCCGCCGGGTACAGGCAGGACTTCGGGGCAATCCTGGGCGCGTGCCTGGTCCAGCTCCCGGCGGTGTGGGTGATCGGCGGGGCCGCGGTGCTGCTGCACGGGCTGCTGCCCCGGGCGGCGGTGGCCGCGTGGGCCGTCGCGGGCGCGGTACTGCTGCTCGGCTGGGTCGGACCGGCGCTGGACGTGCCGCAGAGCGTCCTGGACGTGTCCCCGTTCGGGCACCTGCCGAAGCTGCCCGGCGGGGAGATGAGCTGGTCGCCGGTGCTGGTGCTGGTCCTGATCGCCGGGGCGCTGGTGGCGGCGGGGCTCGCCGGGCTGCGGCGGCGGGACCTGACGTGACGTTCGCGGGGCCGGTACGGGCCGCGGACGTCGGAATCCGGACAGATCGCGGCGGATCGCGGCGGCCCCTTGCGGGGAGGCGACGCAACGGAAATAGTTGAACGCTAAACCACAGTAGAAGGGGAGCACCCACATGAGCGTCGCGCTCGTACGCAACCCCGGCGAAGGCAGCCACTACCACTACTACGACAGCGTCCAGGAACAGGTCGTGTCGACCACCGAGACCCAGGGAGTGGTCACCGTCGCGCGGGTGACCGCGCGCCGGTCGGACGCACCGCCCCTGCACGTCCACAGCCGTGAGGACGAAAGCTGGGTGGTGCTGTCCGGTCGCGTCCGCTTCTGGATCGGCTCGTCCTCGCTCGACGCGTGCGACGTCCACGACGCCGGGCCGGGCGCCTACGTCTTCGGTCCCCGGTCGGTGCCCCACACGTTCCAGCCGCTCACCACGACGGCGGAGCTCCTGGTCATCAACAACCCCGGGGCGATCGAAGGCTACTTCCACTCGGTCGGCGACGCCGACGCGCGTCACGACGCGGACCACGTCGACGCGCTCGCCGAGTACGGGGTGGCCCTCCTCGACGCCCCGCCCCAGGCATAGGGCGTCGCGACTGCCACTTCCGCCCCGCCGTGAAACCGGGGCGGGGGGCGCGGACGTCCTGACGGGCATGAAACGAGACGCGGGGACGTACGGCGGCTGCCTGGTGTCGATGGCGGGTGCCGCGGGGGCCCTGTGGCTGTGGGGCGCCTCGGACCGCACGCAGCGGCACCTCGGCAACGAGTTCGAGAACAACGGGCAGGACTTCGGCGCCGTCCTCACCGAGCTGCCGTTCGTCTTCCTCGCCGGGGCCGTCGTACCCGCCGTGGTGTGGGGGCTCGGGGCGTGGCTGCTGGGACGGCGCCGGCGCTCGGAGTCTTCGAGGGCTTCAGAGTTCCACGCGTAGCTCCTTCAGCCCGCGCATCACGAAGTTCGGCCTGCGTTCCGGTTCCGCCGCCAGGCGCAGCCCCGGGGCCCGCTCCAGCAGGGACGTCATGGACGCCGCCAGTTCGATGCGGGCCAGCGGGGCGCCGATGCAGTAGTGGATGCCGGCGCTGAAGGAGATGTGCGGGTTGTCCCGGCGGGTGAGGTCGAGGCGCTCCGGGTCGGTGAAGACCGCCGGGTCGTGGTTGGCCGAACCGAACAGCATCGCCACCTCCGCGCCGCGCGGGAGGGTCGTCCCGTCGATCTCGATCTCGTCCAGGACCCAGCGTTCGAAGAGCTGGAGCGGGGTGTCGTAGCGCATCAGCTCCTCCACGGCCGACGGGACGAGGGAGTGGTCCGCGCGCAGGGCGGCCAGCTGGTCGGGGTGGCGGAAGAGCGCCAGCCAGCCGTTGGTCGTCGCGTTCACCGTGGCCTCGTGACCGGCGTTCAGGAGCAGGACGCAGGTCGAGATCATCTCCTGCTCGGTGAGGCGGTCGTCGTCCTCGTCGTGCGCCGCGATCAGGCCCGAGATCAGGTCGTCGCCGGGGTCCTTGCGGCGGGCCGCGATGAGTGTGCGCAGGTAGTCCGAGAAGTCGAGCGAGGCCCGGACCGCCTTCGCCGCCGTCTCCTCGGACGGGTTCAGCTCGTACATCCCGCAGATCTGCGCCGACCAGGGACGCAGCGGGGCCCGGTCGGACTCCGGGATGCCCAGCATCTCGGCGATCACGGCGACCGGCAGCGGCTCGGCCACGTCGGTGAGCAGATCGCCGCCGCCCGCCGCGACCAGCCGGGCCACCAGGTCGTCCGCCAGGCCGTGCACGTACGGCTTCAGCCGCTCCACGGTGCGCGGCGTGAACGCCTTCGACACCAGGCGCCGGATCCGGGTGTGGTCCGGCGGCTCCAGGTCGAGCATGCCGTGGTCGTTCAGCGTGTGGAAGGGCTCCTGCTCCGGCGGGGGCGGGGTGCGCCCGAAGTCCTCGTGGCTGAAACGGTGCTGGTACGTCCGGCCGAGCCGACGGTCGCGCAGCAGCGCCGACACGTCCGCGTGGTGCGGAACCAGCCACTGGTCGCTCGGCTCGTAGTAGAGCACCCGCCCCCGGGCCCGCAGCTCGGCGAAGGCGGGGTAGGGGTCGGCGACGAACGCGGGGTTCCAGGGATCGAACGCGAGGTCGGACTCATCGGATTCAGCCGTCATGGACGGACGATAGGAAACGAAGAGCGTCATGCGAAAGGGGACGGACCATGTCAGAGGTGCGCCAGGCTCTCGTCACCGACCACCGCACGATCGTCGAATGCGTGCGGAGGTGGTGGGGCGACTCCCGCACCCCGGAGCAGGCGCACGAGTTGTCCCTGCTGCTGCCGAAGCTGTTCCTGCAGTTCTTCTCCGGCACCAGCCTGGTGCTGGAGGATGACACCGGTATCAGGGCGTTCCTGGTCGGCTTCTACTCCGCCGACGACGAGGACGAGGCATACATCCACTTCGTGGGGGTGGATCCGGCGCTGCGCGGGCAAGGTGTGGCCCGCGGGCTCTACACGACGTTTTTTCAGCGGGCCGCCGAGGCCAAGCGCCGCCACGTGCGTGCGATCACCTCGCCCGCGAACACCGGGTCCATCGCATTCCACCGGGCCATGGGCTTCGTCCTGGAAGAAGGCGATCACCGCATCGACGGCCTGCCCGTGCACAGCGACTACGACGGCCCCGGCCAGAACCGCGTGTGCTTCCGCAAGGAACTCACGCCCCGGGCCGGGAGTGCCGCTTGACGCCCTCGACGAAGGCGGCGAAGGCGGGGACGGGGACGGAGAGGGTCGCGCGGGCGGGGGCCTTGGAGTCGCGGATGGCTATGTGGGTGACCGACTCCGCGATCTCGACGCAGGTGTCGCCGTCGCCGCCGCTGGAATAGGTGGACTTCCGCCAGTTCATCACAGCTCCTTCGCCAACCGGTGAATGAGATCCCGCGACGCTGCGGAATCCAGCGACGCGCTCTTCACCTTACGGAACAATGTGCGAAGGTTTTTCAGCTGAGGCTCCGCATCACAGAAGGAAGCGCCGGTGGGCGAATCGCGCAGCCCGGTGTCTAGTTGAGGTACCGGACCGCCCAAATACATCAATGACGCCCCGGCACCCCCGAAGCCCTCGCAGTCGACGGGGATGACCTGCACTGTGGCCCGCTTCTGCTCAATCGCGTCCAGAACAAGGCGCAGTTGAGTGCGGGACACCTGGCGGTCAGCCACGTGGACGCGTAGGGCGAACTCATGAACAACGGTTTCGTACGGCGTCGCATTGTCGCGCTCGATGACCAACTGTCGGTTCATCCGGTGCTCCACACGCGACGCCACCTCGCTCTCGGGCAGCTCGGGGCGCATGTAGCGGAAGACCGCGCGTGCGTAGTCGGCGGTTTGCAACAGGCCGGGCACGTGCGTGATCACCACCTCTCGTAGGTACGTCGCGTGGTACTCGGCTTCAGCGGTGTCCAGGAACGCCGGAGGCAACACCCCCCGGTACTCCTCCCACCAGCCGCGCGTCCGATCGGTCGCCAAGGATACGAGCGCGTCGATCAACGCCTCGTCGGTGCAGGCGTAATAGGAGGCCAGACGGCGAACGCGCTCCGCACTGACAGCCGCGATGCCCAGCTCCACGTGACTCATCTGGCCCGAAGTCGAGTTCAGGAACGCTGCCGCCTCACGAGCCTTCAGGCCGGCAGCCTCGCGCAGCCTGCGCAATTCCGTTCCCAGGCGCACCTGTCGGGCAGTGGGATTACTCCTCGGCGGCATGCATCCTCCCGGTTCAACGCCCCTCTGGCGGCGCCACGTTCGGGTGTCAGATTACGGCAACCAGTTGCCGTGGCACGAATTTGTGCCATACCGTCAGTGACGCGACGCACACGCTGCGGCACCCCGGGGCACCGGAAGCGCACCGCACCGTCCTGCCATGACGGACGCGGCATGGACACCGCCCGGAGGCCGTGCCCTCCCTCACCTCCCCTGCACCCGAACGGAGTTGCCGCATGCCCGAAGACGAGTCCTGGGAGTACTCCCTGTACATCCCCAACGACCCGCGCGCAGTCACCGTCAGTCGGCGCACCCTGCGCCTCATTCTCACCATGCACGGACTGATCCGCCTCGTCGATGTCGCGGAACTCCTCGCGGCGGAGCTGATCGGCAACGCCGTGCTGCACACCAAGGGCCCCGCCGCACTGCGGGTGCGCTGGTCGCCGCCGGGGACGCTGCGGATCGGCGCGTGGGACGCGGACCCCGAACCGCCCGACGCTCCCGCCCGGTTGGCGGACGTGACCGACGACGAGAGCGGGCGGGGGCTCGCCCTCGTCAGAGCCTGCTCCGACCTGTGGGGCTGGCAGCCGCTCTCCCGGTTCGGCAACAGGGGCAAATACGTATGGTGCGAGGTCGGTGCCGGTCAGCCGGGTGTGACCAGCCGCGCCTCGTAGGCGAAGACGGCTGCCTGGGTGCGGTCTCGCAGGCCGAGCTTCACCAGGATGCGGCTGACGTGGGTCTTGATGGTCGACTCGGCGACCACCAGGCGTTCGGCGATCTCCGCGTTGGACAGGCCCTGCGCGATCAGGACGAGGACCTCCGTCTCGCGCTCGGTCAGGTCGCCGTAGGCCGCCTGGGCCGAGGACATCAGGCGCGGGGCGTCGGAGAGCTTGGAGAACTCGGTGATCAGGCGCTTGGTGACCGTGGGCGCGAGGAGCGCTTCGCCGGACGCCACCACCCGGACGCCGTCCGCGAGCTGCCGGGCCGAGGCGTCCTTGAGGAGGAAGCCGGACGCGCCCGCGCGCAGTGCCTGGTACACGTACTCGTCGAGGTCGAAGGTGGTGAGGACCAGCACCTTGGACGTGGTGTCCGCCGCCACGATCTCCCGCGTCGCCTCGATGCCGTTCAGCTCGGGCATGCGGATGTCCATCAGGACGACGTCCGGGGCCAGCTCGCGGACCTTCGCCACCGCCTCCCGGCCGTTGACCGCCTCGCCGGCGACCTCGATGTCCGGCATCGCGTTCAGCAGGACCGAGAAGCCCTCGCGCACCATCATCTGGTCGTCGGCGATCAGTACGCGGATCGTCATGCCTCGTCCTCGGTCTGCACGGTGACCGGCAGGAACACCGTCACCTCGTATCCTCCGTCGTCCGTCGGATTCGCCGTCATCCCGCCGTTCAGCATCGAGACGCGTTCACGCATGCCGGTGATGCCGTGCCCGGCGCCGGGCGACGCCTTGACCAGGGTGTTCGGTGGGACGGCGGTGTTGACGACGCGCAGGCCCAGGCCGCCCAGCACGTAGGAGACCTCGACGCGGGCCGTCGAGCCGGGCGCGTGGCGCAGGCTGTTGCTCAGCGCCTCCTGCACGATCCGGTACGCCGACAGCTCCACCCCGGGCGGCAGCTCGCGCACCGCGCCGGTCACCGCCTTGTCCACGACCAGGCCCGCCTCGCGCACGTTGGCGAGCAGGGCGTCCAGGTCGGCGAGCGTCGGCTGCGGGGCGTCCGGGGCCTCGTAGTCCTCGGCGCGGACCACTCCCAGGACGCGGCGCAGCTCGGTGAGGGCCGCCACCGCGTTCTCCCGGATGGTCGCGAAGGCGCGCTCCAGCTCCTCCGGCGGATTCTCCACGCGGTAGGGCGCGGCCTCCGCCTGGATGGCGACCACCGACATGTGGTGCGCGACCACGTCGTGCAGCTCGCGGGCGATGGTGGTGCGCTCCTCCAGCAGGGTCCGCCGGGACCGCTCGTGCGCCGTGACCGTCTGCTCGGCGGTCACCTGCTGCCGGGCGTCGCGCCGGATGTGCCACACCGATATCAGGAGCAGGCCGAAGGCGTTGAGGACCAGCAGCGGGGTGGCATTGCTCCCGAAGTGGCCGGCACCCCAGAAGGAGTCGTTGACGAATCCGTACGCCGCGGTCAGGGCCCACATCCACGCGGCCGTCCGGGGCCGGGTGCGTATCGCCACGATCAGCATGACCACGGTGTGACACAGGAACGCGCCGGGCAGCCACGGCCAGTTCGCGTAGCTGCTGCCGAGCAGGGCGACCACGGGGGTGGCCGCCATGGACAGCCAGAAGGCACCGACGGGCCGGACCAGTGTGGTCAGCACCGGAACCGCGCACACCAACCCGCTCAGCAGGCTGAGCGGGCCGTCGGGCACGCCTTCGACCGTCCCGGCGTAGAGGCACAGGAGAGCGAGGGCCACCACCAACGCGTGCGGGATGCGGGCGGCGTGGGTCTTCAGTCTGGCCGGCAGGCGGCGGGCCACCGGGCCGTCGGTGCCCATGCGAGGCAGCGGTCGGTAGGCGAAGGCGTCGTGGAACAGGTCCTCGCGCAGCCCGCTCAGGGCGTTCATCGCCAGCCGGTACTCGGGGCTGCGCGATCCGCTTCCGCCTCCGGGAGGCGCGGTCCGGATCTGGGTCGTCTCGGTCACGTTGGCAACCGTAGGCGCAGCCGAGGTACGACGTCGTCACCAGTGAGAGGGGTCCTGCGGCATCCATCTCAGGTACTACGGAGGCAACGACGGGGCTCAGTACCCCGCGGGGCGCACCAGCCCCGACTCGTACGCGAACACCGCCGCCTGCGTGCGGTCCCTGAGGCCCAGCTTCACCAGGATCCTGCCCACGTGGGTCTTCACCGTCTGTTCGGCGACCACCAGGCGCTGGGCGATCTCCGCGTTCGACAGGCCCTGCGCGATGAGGGCGAGCACCTCCGTCTCCCGCTCGGTCAGCTCGCCGACGCGGGCCTTCAGCGGGGCGCGCGGGCGGTCGTCCAGCCGGGAGAACTCGGCGATCAGCCGCCGCGTGATCCCCGGCGCGAGCAGGGCGTCACCGGCGGCCACCACCCGGACGGCCTCGGCGAGCTGGTCGGCGGAGGCGTCCTTCAGCAGGAACCCGGAGGCCCCCGCCCGCAGTGCCTCGTACACGTACTCGTCGAGGTCGAAGGTGGTCAGCACCAGCACTCTGATCTCCGGTGTGGCCCCGGTGATGCGCCGGGTGGCCTCGATGCCGCCCAGCTCGGGCATCCGGATGTCCATCAGGACGACCTCGGGGGCCAGCTCGGCGACCTTGGCCACGGCGTCCAGGCCGTCCACCGCCTGCCCGATCACCTCGATGTCGGGCTGGGTGTTGAGCAGCACGGTGAAACCCTGCCGGACCATCTGCTGGTCGTCGGCGATCAGCACGCGGATCACGCGGCCGTTGCTGCTGGTCGTCATGGGGAGTCGTCCTCGGTGGAAGGGGCTGCGGGATCTGAAGGGTGGGAAGGGTCCGAAGGGCCGGTGAAGGGCCCGGCGGGCAGGTCGGGGACGTCGGCCGGCAGGAACGCCGCCACCTGGTAGCCGCCGTCCGGCAGCGCCTGCGCCGTCAGCGTGCCGTCGAGCATCGCCACCCGCTCCCGCATGCCGAGCAGCCCGTGCCCGGCCCCCTGCGACGGCGCCGGTGTGCGCAGCGGCCGGGTGTTGGAGACCACCACACGCAGCCCGATGGAGAGGTGGATGAGGTGGACCTCGGCGCTCGCACCCGGCGCGTGCCGCAGTACGTTGCTGAGCGCCTCCTGCACGATCCGGTACGCCGACAGCTCCACGCCGGGCGGCAGCGGTCTGCGCGTCCCGCTCGTATCGGTGGTGACGGACAGTCCGGCGGCCCGAATGTTGTCCACCAGCGCGTCGAGCCGGTCCAGGGTGGGCTGCGGGGCGTGCGGGGCGGCGTCGCTCCCCTCGGGCGCCTCCAGCGCGTCCGGGTGCTCGGCGCGCAGCACGCCCAGCACCCGGCGCAGCTCGGTGAGCGCCTCCAGTGCGTTCTGCCGGATGCCGGCGAGGTTCTCCTTCAGCTCGTCCGGCGGGTTCTCGACGAGGAGAGGGGCGACCTGGGCCTGGATGGAGATCACCGACATGTGGTGGGCGACCACGTCGTGCAGCTCGCGCGCGATGCGGCCGCGCTCCTCCAGCAGGGTGCGCCGGGCTCTCTCCTCGGCGGTGAGCGAGGTCTGCTCGGCCAGTTGGGTGCGGGCCTCTCTACGGCCGCGCAGGGCGATGCCGAGAAGGACGACGACCGCGAACAACGCGACCGCCAGCCAGCCGGTGGGCTGGTAGTTCCGCGCACCGATCAGGCCCTGGAGCACATAGGTGATCAGTGCGCTCAGGGCAAACGCCTCAACGGCCACGCGCGTACGGACGCGTAGAGCGAGCAGCAGCATCACGAACATGTGGGCGATCAGTCCGGCGGCCGTCCAGGGCCAGGTGAACTTGTAGTCCTCGGCGTTCATCAGCACCGCGAAGGCTCCGACCACGGTGGCCGCTGTCGACAGCCACCACGCCGGGACCGGCCGCCACAGTGCGAGCACCATCGCGCAAGCCGAACCGAGGGCGATCAGGAACGCGAACTCCGGCTGCAGCTTGCTGTGGTCATTGAGCTGGGCGGTGTCCCCCAGCAGCACCCCCAGCGCCGCCAGGCACACCACCCCGTGCGGGAACCAGCGCAGCCACACCGAGGGCGGCAGCGGGTCGGCCCGCCAGGTCCACAGGTCGTCGTGGAGCACGCGCAGCGCGCGCCCGGCCCGGACCCGGGACCGGGTCCACTGCCGTTTCCCCCATCGCCTCACGGGCTCCACCCTAGACATGACGTGCACCCGCCGTGGTCCCCCGGCGCCGCGGGCTGTGCACACGGACGACCCGGGTGCCGCGCCGTACCCCACCGTGCTCGCAGGAGCGGAAGGTGGCCCAGCAGCCGGCCAGGACCAGCGCGAACACCGGGAGCCAGGCGAGCCGGGCCGCGACCCAGTCCAGGCCGTCGGGACGCGTGTGCAGGCCGGGCAGACGGCCCGCGAGGAGGCCGGTGGCCGTGGTCGCCATCAGCGCCGTCTGGTGCCAGAGGAAGATCGTCATCGCGGAGAGGTTGACCAGCGCGACCGCGGCCCACGCCACGGGACGCCGCATCGCCCGGCGCAGCCGCTCGCGCAGCAGCAGGGCGAGCCCGCACTGGGCCAGTCCGAAGGTGACGGCGGCCAGGGTCGGCGGGTTGAGGTTCGACACGGGCGCGCCGGGGACGCCGACCATCGACGCCGGGTAGCCCGCCCAGGCGACGAGCGCCGCGGTCGCCGCCGTGCCGCCGGTCAGCAGGATCCAGCCCGACCGGCGGCGGTCCAGCTCACCGCGGGACCAGGCGGCGCCCAGGGTGTACGGGACCAGCCAGCCGGCCGCGAGGTTGACCCAGCCGAGCCCGGACGGAGCGCCCAGACCGAAGCGCAGCAGGTCCACGTGGAGGACGACGACCAGCGGCCACAGCGGATGCATCCGGGTCAGCAGCGGTGTCGCCGCGGTCAGCGCGGCGAAGACCAGCAGGAACCACATCGGGGACAGCGCCAGCTTCACCAGCGTGTGCACGGTCACGAAGTCGGCGCCCGTCAGGAGCAGCAGCGCCGCCGTCGCCGTCCACAGGGCGAGGACGGCCAGGACCGGCCGGAAGAGCCGGGACAGCCGGGCGGTCAGCCAGCGGCCGTAGGACTCGCCGCGAGCACGGGCCGACGCGTATCCGCGGGTGGCGACATGACCGCCGACCAGGAAGAACACGGCGAGGGTCTGGAAGGCCCAGGAGACCGGGGCCAGCCAGGGCATGTCCCCCAGCGGGCTGGCCGCGTGCAGGCTGCCGCCGTCGGCGACCAGGGCCGTCACCAGCCAGTGCCCGAGGACCACCCCGAGGATGGCGAGGGCGCGCAGGGCGTCCACCGCCCGGTCCCGGTCCTTGGGAGTGGCCGCGTCGATACGGGCGGCGGCCTCGCGCAGGGCGCCGCGTGCGAACGACGGTATGACGGTCGGGGTCGGTGCCGGGGTCGGTGCCGGGGTCGGGGCAAGGTCAGGCATGGGTCACTTCCGTGGTCTCGCCCAGGGCGATCCGGGCCAGGTTCGTCAGGGAGCGGGAGCCGGGGTCGAAGTAGTCGCTGTGGCCGCCGTCCCCGGCGTCGAAGACCTGGGCACCGAAGGCCGCGGAGACCGGGTCCGTGCCGAAGCCGACGGTGGTGCCGAAGAGGTCGGCGCTGACGTGCGGAACGTGCTCCACCCAGTCGTCGGAGCCCCGCCCCGCCCATATCCGGGCGTCGGAGCGCAGACCGGCGGCGGTGTCGGCGCCGGTGCCGGGGCTGCCGACCAGGGCGATGTCGGCCACGTCCAGGCCGTCGGCGGCGCGGGCGCAGACCACCGAACCGTAGGAGTGGCACAGGAGGGTGAGGCGGGTGCCGGGGCCGGTGATCCGGCGCAGGTCGCCGACCAGGGCGCGCAGCCCGGGGGCGGCCCGGTCGGCGCGGTCGGTCGTGGCGACGGTGGTGCTGACGGTGCCCGGCGTCTCGTAGCCCAGCCAGGCCACGACGGCGGTGCGGGTCCCCGCGGGAGCCTCGGCGACGAGCTGCCGGTGCAGGGCCAGGGCGGCGGCGCGGAAGCGGCCGTAGGTGTCGAGGCCGGTGTCGGAACCGGGCACCAGGACGGCGACGCGGTCGGCCCGCGCCAGGTCGCCGAAGACCTCGGTGGCCAGTCCGGCGCCCCGGCCGTCGAAGGCGAGGAGGCGGCGGGACCGGTCGGCCATCGCGCGGTCCGCCGCCGCGCGGTGGCGGTCGCCGTGGTCGGCGGCCATCCGGGAGGCCTCGGCCGCGTTCGCCCGGTTGGCGGCGTACGCCTCCTGCAGCGTCGCGGCCGTCGGGGCCGCGAGCGCGGCGGGCGGCGGGGCGGGGATCTCGGGCCGCGCGGCCCCGGAGAGGGGAAGCGCCACGGCACCGGCGATGAGGGCGGCACAACCGGCGCGGCGCCATCCGCCCACCCGCCGCCGCCAACGTACCGTCGTCCCGGGCCCCATGGCCGCCCCCCTCCAGCACGCCCGCCCACCGGACGCGTCTGCAAGGGAAGTTATGGATCAGGCCGGGTAACCCGCGTCCCGCCAGGGAACTCACCTGCGGGGTAGCTCTCAGGTACTACGGGTACGACGGGTACGACGGGTACGACGGGTACGACGGGTACGACGGGTGTGACGGGTGTGACGGGTGTGACGGGTACGACGACACCCGCCGTCCGCTCACCAGGCCAGCTGCGCGATCTCCTCCGCCACCACCGCACACGCGTCCGCCGCCGGGTCGATCAGCGGGTAGTGGCCGACGTCCTCCAGCAGCGTCACCCCCACCACCTCCCCGGCCTTCGCCGCCGCGTCCGCGTACGCCTCGGCGACCGCCTGCGGGACGTCCACGTCGGCGCGGCCCTGCACGAGGGTCGTCGCGATCCCCGTGGGCAGCAGCAGGGCGGGGTCCGCGTACGGGCGGCGCTCGGCGAACAGCTCGCCGTCGCCCAGCAGTTGCCGCGCCGCGCCACCGCACACGCCGAGCCGGTCGGCGACCTCGAAGTCGGCGATCGGCGCGAGCGCGACCACGCCGCGCAGGGGCGTCGGACGGTCGGTCCGCCACGGGGCGTCCGCGGGCAGCAGGTGCCTGGCGGCCGCCCACAGAGCGAGGTGGCCGCCGGCGGAGTGGCCGGTGAGCACCACGCGCCGCGCGTCCGCCCGCGGCAGGTGCCGCCGGACCAGCTCCGGCAGGGCGTCCAGCGCGGCGGCCACGTCGTCGAACGTGTCGGGCCAGCGCCCCGCAACGGGATCACCACCCGTGCCCGCCGCACCGGTCCTCGCGCCCTCCGCACCGGCTCCCGCGCCCTCCGCACCGACTCCCTCCGCCCCGCGCCGGTATTCCACACTGGCCACGGCGAAGCCCCGGCGGGCCAGGAAGCCGGCGAACGGGCTGATGTGGCGCCGGTCGTACGGGGCCCGCCACGAGCCTCCGTGCAGGACCACCACGACGGGAGCGGCCTCGCCCGGGCCCGCCTCGCCGCGCGGCTCGTAGAAGTCGATCACCTGGTCGGGGTGGTCGCCGTAACCGGCGGTGCCGTCGGGTTCGACCGCCGGGTGGGAGAGGGCCGATTTCTCCTCCGCCGCGTCCCTCGCGGCAGCGGTGCCCGGTTCTGCGGCGGCGTCCGGCATGGTCAACCTCTCAGCGACGGAACGGTGTTGGCGGACCGGGAGTGTGAAATCGGCCGTTGGCGGGACGTTATCAGGCCGATGACGTGCGCGGACATGGGGATGTGACGCTGGGTGAGGACCGGACGAGGATGCGTACGGTCCCCACTCGACGACCCGCCCGCGGCTCAGCCGACCAGCGTCCGGGCCAGCACCCGCGCCGCCCGCTCCACGTCCGCGAAGCCGACGTACAGCGGGGTGAAGCCGAAGCGCAGCACGTCGGGGGCGCGGTAGTCGCCGACCACCCCGCGCTCGATCAGCCGCTTCATCACCTCGCCCGCGTCGTCACAGCGCAGCGCGACCTGGCTGCCCCGCTCGGCGTGCGCCGCCGGGGTCACGGACTCCACGCGGCCGTCCGGGACATAGGCCCCGACGCAGCGCAGGAAGAAGTCCGTCAGCGCCAGCGACTTCTCCCGCACCGCCGCCACCGAGACCCCGTCCTCGTCCCACACGTCCAGCGCCGCGTCCAGGGCGAGCAGGGAGAGGATGTCCGGCGTGCCGACCCGCCCGCGCACCGCACCGGAGGCCGGGGCGTAGGCGGGCCGCATGCCGAACGGCTCGGCGTGCGAGTTCCAGCCGGGCAGCGGGGAGTCGAAGCGGGGCTGGAGGTCACGGCGGACGTACAGGTACGCGGGCGAGCCGGGGCCGCCGTTGAGGTACTTGTAGGTGCAGCCGACCGCCAGGTCCACGCCGTGCTCGTCGAGTCCGACCGGCAGCGCGCCCGCGCTGTGGCACAGGTCCCAGACCGCGTACGCCCCCGCCGCGTGCACCGCGGCCGTCAGCGCGGGCAGGTCGTGCAGCCGGCCCGTGCGGTAGTCGACGTGGTTGAGGAGTACGGCCGCCGTACGGTCCCCCAGCGCCGACGGCACCTCGGCCGGGGCGACCGGACGCAGGGCGCACCCCGTCATCCGGGCCGCCGACTCGGCGATGTACCCGTCCGTGGGGAAGGTGGTGGCGTCCACGAGGATCTCGTTCCGCCCGGGCCCGTCCTCCTGCGCCATGCGCACCGCCGCGACTAGCGCCTTGAAGACGTTGACGCTGGTCGAGTCGCCGACCACGACCTGCCCGGCGGCCGCGCCGACCAGCGGGGCGATCCGGTCGCCGATCCGCTCCGGCGCGGTCCACCAGCCGCTCTCCTCCCAGGACCGGATGCGCAGCTCGCCCCACTGGCGCCGTACGACGTCCGCCACGCGCGCGGGGACGTGCGCGGGGAGGGCGCCCAGCGAGTTGCCGTCGAGGTACGTGACGTCGTCCAGGACGAACCGCTCGCGCACCGCCGCGAGTCCGTCGGCGGCGTCCAGCTGCTGCGCCTCGCCCGCGAGGCCCGTCGGCTCAGACATAGGACCGCGCCGTCCACAGCTCGGGGAACACGTTGCCCCGGGCCCGCTTCTCCAGCCAGGCCACCCCGGCGGAGCCGCCCGTGCCGGTTTTGGAGCCCATCGCGCGGCGGGTGGCGACCAGGTGGTCGTTGCGCCAGCGCCAGACCAGCTCGGCGACGTCGGTGAGGGCCTCGCCGAGGCGGGCCAGCTCGCCGTTCTGGTCGCCGGAGTAGACGGCCGTCCAGGCGGCCTCCACCTCGGGCGCGGCCTCGTACTTCTGTGTGACGTCGCGCTGGAGCACGGCGTCCGGGATGTCGTACCCGCGCCGGGCGAGCAGCCGGACCACCTCGTCGTACAGGCTCGGCTCGTGCAGCGCCTTCTCCAGTTCCGCGTGGACGCGCGGGGCGCCGCGGTGCGGGACGAGCATGGACGCGGACTTGTCGCCGAGCAGGAACTCCAGACGGCGGTACATCGCCGACTGGAAGCCGGAGCCCTCGCCGAGGGCGGACCGGTAGGAGTTGAACTGGGCCGGCGTGAGCTGGGCCAGGGGGGTCCAGGAAGCGTTCAGCGCCTCCAGCTCGCGCACCGAACGCTTGAGCGCGTCGGTCGCCACCGGGATCCGGTCCTCGCGCAGGGCGCGGGCGGCGGTCTCCCACTCGTGGACGATGACGGTGAACCACAGCTCCATGACCTGGGTCGTGACCAGGAAGACCATCTCTCCGGGGTCGTCGGAGAGGGTGTGCTGGAGGTGGGTGAGCACGTCCGCCTTGACGTAGTCCTCGTAGGGCGTGCTGCCCTCGAAGTCGAGATTCGGGGCGTCGTGGGACATCGCTGTCTCCTGATGTGCACGGGTAGCGGTCCGCCCTGCCGTTACCGGCACGGGGCCCCGGTCCCCAACGGCATCCTCCGCAATCGTCGCAGGAAACCGCAAGGCCCGCCCGCGCGCGGCGGGCGGGCCGGAGCGTGCACCGGGGTCAGCCCAGCACCTCGGCCGCGCTCGGCGAGGAGTCCTTCAGGAACTGGCTGCAGCGCTCGTACTCCTCCTTCTCGCCGATCGCCTGGGCGGCGCGGGCGAGGGCGTGCAGGGCGCGCAGGAAGCCGCGGTTCGGCTCGTGCTCCCAGGGCACCGGGCCGTGCCCCTTCCAGCCACTGCGGCGCAGGGCGTCGAGGCCGCGGTGGTAGCCCGTACGGGCGTACGCGTACGACTCCACGACGCTGCCCCGCTCGAACGCCTCGTCGGCCAGGCGGGCCCAGGCGAGCGAGGACGTCGGGTACTTCGCGGCGACGTCGGCGGGGGAGGTGCCGCCGGCCAGCAGCTCGCGCGGCCCGGGGTCGTCGGGGAGGTGGGTCGGGGGCGGTCCCCCGAGGAGGTTCTCGTGAATGGCCATGGGACAAGTCTGCGGTATCGCCGGCGGCAGCTGGACGGGGCGGGGTGCGTTGTCGGGTGCGGGTGCGTTGTGGCTGGGCGCGCAGTTCCCCGCGCCCCTTGAGGGCATGACCCGGGCGTCGGCCGGGGCGGCGCCCCGCATTCCCTTCCGTGCGCGGTTCCCCGCGCCCCTTGAGGGCATGACCCCGGCGTTGGCCAGGGGGGTGCCCTGGGTCACCCTTCGTGCGTGGTTTCCCGCGCGCCTTCCAGTGGGGGTGTCAGGACCGAGCCGTGGGTGCGGCACTGGGGGCGGGGGCAGTCCGGGGCCGGGCGGCGCACCGTGGTGAAGGCGATCACGGAGCCCGCCACCAGGACGCCCGCGCAGATCAGCATCGCCGGTCCGAACGCGTCGTCGAACGCGTCGGCCGACCGGTACGCCTCCTCCCCCATGCCGGTGAGCAGGGGCAGCGCGGCGACCGCGACGAGCCCCGCCGCACGGGCCGCCGCGTTGTTGATGCCGCTGGCCAGACCGGCGCGCGCGGTGTCCACGGCGGCCAGCACGCTCGCCGTCAGCGGCGCCACCAGCGTGACCATGCCGAGGCCGAGCACCAGCAGGGCGGGCAGCACGTCGGCGAGGTACGAGGCGCCGGGACCGACGCGCAGCATCAGCACCATCCCGGCGGCGCAGAGCAGCGGGCCGACGGTGAGCTGGAGGCGGGGGCCGAGGCGCTCGGCGATTTCGCCGGAGCGGGCGGAGAGCAGCAGCATCAGGACGGTGGTCGGCAGCAGGGCCGTACCGGCGGCCAGCGCGGACCAGCCGACGACGACCTGGAGCTGGAGCGCGGCGAGGAAGAAGAAGCCGCCGAAGGCCGCGTACACGCACAGGGTGACCAGGTTGACCGCCGTGAACTGGCGGGAGGTGAAGACGTCGAGCGGCATCATCGGGTCCTTGCCGCGCCGCTCGACGACGACGAAGGCCACGGCGGCCACCGCCCCGGCCACCGCGCTCAGCGCCACCGCCCAGGACGCCGTACGGGCCTCGATCAGCGCGTAGGTGAGCAGCGCGAGGGCCGCCGCGCACAGGACGGCGCCGAGCACGTCGAAGCGGGTGTGGGCGCGCTCGTCCGAGGACTCGGGGACGTGCCGCAGCGCGATCGGGGCGCACAGCAGCGCCAGCGGGACGTTGAGCAGGAACACCCAGCGCCAGCCCGCGCCGTCCACCAGCCAGCCTCCGAGGAACGGCCCGATCGCCGCGCCGACGCCCCCGAACCCCGACCACAGGCCCACCGCACGGCCCCGGTCGTCGGCGTGGAAGGAGGCCTGGATCAGGGCGAGGGAGCCGGGGGTGAGCAGCGCCCCGCCGACGCCCTGGAGGGCACGGGCGGCGATCAGCACACCGGCGTTCGGCGCGAGGCCGCACAGCAGGGAGGCGGCGGCGAACCACAGCACGCCCAGGACGAAGATCCGGCGGCGGCCGAACCGGTCCCCGAGGGCGCCGCCGAGGAGGATCAGGCCGGCCAGCGTGACCATGTACGCGTTGACGGTCCACTGGAGGGCGGCCAGGTCGGCGCCGAGGTCGCGCCCGATGTGGGGCAGCGCGACGTTGACGACGGTCGAGTCCAGCAGCGCCATGCTGGAGCCGAGGACGGTGGTCAGCAGGATCCACTTGCCCTGCGGTGAGGACAGCCGGACATCGGGCATGGTCCAGATATACACCCGGCTGTGCGGCGAGCCCGGCGCGAAGGGCGCCGGGCTCGTGCGTACGGTCGTGTCGACCGGGTGTTACTTGATCTTCTGGCCCGCCGAGCGCAGGTGCCCGCAGGCCTCCACGACGCGCGCGGCCATGCCGGCCTCGGCCAGCTTGCCCCAGGTGCGCGGGTCGTACGTCTTCTTGTTGCCGACCTCGCCGTCGACCTTCAGGACGCCGTCGTAGTTGCGGAACACGTGGTCGACGACCGGACGCGTGAAGGCGTACTGGGTGTCCGTGTCGATGTTCATCTTGACCACGCCGTTCTCCAGGGCGGTGGCGATCTCCTCGGCGGTGGAGCCGGAGCCGCCGTGGAAGACGAAGTCGAACGGCTTGCTGCCGGCCGGCCGGCCGTACTTCGACGCGATGCCCTCGTTCAGCTCCTTGAGCAGCTCGGGGCGGAGCACGACGTTGCCCGGCTTGTAGACGCCGTGCACGTTGCCGAAGGACGCGGCGAGCAGGTAGCGACCCTGCTCGCCCAGGCCCAGGGCCTCGACGGTGCGGACGGCGTCGTCGACCGTGGTGTAGAGGGAGTCGTTGATCTCGTGGGAGACGCCGTCCTCCTCGCCGCCGGTCGGGGTGATCTCGACCTCAAGGATGATCTTGGCGGCGCGGGCGCGCTCCAGCAGCTCGGTGGCGATGGAGAGGTTGTCGGCCAGGGTCTCGGCCGAGCCGTCCCACATGTGCGACTGGAAGAGCGGGTTGCGGCCGGCCTTCACCCGCTCCTCGGAGACCGCCAGCAGCGGGCGGACGTACCCGTCGAGCTTGTCCTTGGGGCAGTGGTCGGTGTGCAGGGCGACGGTGACGTCGTACTTCTCGGCGACGATGTGCGCGAACTCGGCGAGGGCGACGGCGCCGGTCACCATGTCCTTGTTGTGCTGGCCGCCCAGGAACTCGGCGCCGCCGGTGGAGATCTGGACGATGCCGTCGCTCTCCGCCTCCGCGAAGCCGCGCAGGGCGGCGTGCAGCGTCTGGGAAGAGGTCACGTTGATGGCGGGGTAGGCGAACTTTCCTGCCTTCGCCCGGTCCAGCATCTCGTTGTAGACCTCGGGAGTTGCGATGGGCATCTGTCCGCTCCTTGTATGTGCGGGTGGGCGTGTTGTTGCTTATGGCCCTGACCTAGGACTGGGGGGCGACGTCATCGTCGGCCCCATCCTTCCAGACGGAACGGGAATACCCGAGTGGACCCCGGTCCCGTCTCGGCCCCTGGTCCCCCTGGCACCCCCTGGTACCCCTGGTGTCAGTCCAGGCCCAGCTCGTCCTTGCCGTACGCGTACCGGTACGGCACTCCGGTGCCCGCCTGGATCTTCTCGCCGGCCCCGGTCGCCCGGTCGACGATCGTCGCGACGGCGACCACCTCGGCACCGGCCTCGCGCACGGCCTCGACGGCGGCGAGCGGGGTGCCGCCGGTGGTGGAGGTGTCCTCGACCACCAGGACGCGGCGGCCCTTGATGTCCGGGCCCTCGACGCGCCGCTGCATCCCGTGCGTCTTGGCGGTCTTGCGGACCACGAAGGCGTCCAGCCGCCGCCCCCGTGCCGAGGCGGCGTGCAGCATGGCCCCGGCGACCGGGTCGGCGCCCAGGGTCATCCCGCCCACCGCGTCGAACTCCAGGTCGGCGGTGAGGTCGAGCAGCACCTGGCCGACCAGGGGCGCGGCCTCGCCATCGAGGGTGATGCGGCGCAGGTCGACGTAGTAGTCGGCCTCCAGACCCGAGGAGAGGGTCACCTTGCCGTGCACCACGGCCTTGTCCTTGATCTGCTGCAGCAGCTCGCCACGTACATCCGTCATGTACGCCAGCTTAAAGGCGGCGCCAGGTCCAGGTCGTCGTGGCCTCCAGCGGCTCCAGGGGCGTGACCAGGCGGGGAAGGGTGTTCAGGCCGTTGGGCGGGCCGGTCTGCGGCTCCACGCAGACGGCGGCCTCCTGCTCGTCGTACACCACGGCCCACTGCTCCCGGCTGGTCACCTTCAGCTCCAGCCGTCCCGGCCAGGTGAGGGTGACGTCGACGCCGTCGGGCATGCCGAAGCAGTCGTCCCAGGGGCCCGGCTTCGGGTCGACGCGGTTGCCGGTGGGGAGGTGGTCGTCGCCGCGCTCCTCCTGCCAGGCGGGGTCGAAGGCGATCTCCACACCGGTGCCGTCCGCGCCGTCGAGGGTCCGGTTGAACCAGGGGTGCCAGCCGACCTGCGCCGGGAAGGACGACTCGTACGTCTCCACGGACATCGTCAGCGTCAGCGCGTCCTCGGCCAGGGCGACGACCTGGGTGACGCGGCCGGTGTACGGCCAGGGATCGACGAGGTCGTACGTGAGGACGGCCTCGCTCCCGCCGACGCGGGCGGTGCGCCAGGCGGCGTCGCGGGCGGTGCCGTGGATGGCGTGCGGCGGGGAGTTCAGCGGCATCTGGTGGACCACGGCGCCGTCGCTGAAGCGGCCCTCGCGGATGCGTCCGCACCAGGGGACCATCGGGAAGCAGCCGTAGCGCTCGCCCTGGCGGAGCAGCTCCGTGCCGCCGACGCGGAGCCCGCCGATCCGGCCGCCGTTGCCCGGCAGCACGGTCGCCTCCGCGTCGCCCGCGGTCAGCGTGATGGGTTCGTTACTCACGCCACGACCCTACTGGGGCGATCAAGGGTGCCCCACCCGGCGGTGGTGCGGGGCGGCCCCGCGGTGGGTCCGGCGGTGGTCAGCGGCGTCTGCGCAGTGCGCGGCCCACCACGATCGCCGACGCCACGACCAGCGCCGCCGCGGGGGCGGCCCAGCGCAGGGGGGCGCCGACCGCGCCCGCCTGGGGCGCGGGCACGGGGGCGTACCGGCCGCGCGGCGGGGCGTGGTCCACCTCCTCGGCGCTGCGGCCGATCATCGTGCGGCGCGCGTGCGCGGCCTCGGCGGGGGGCGGGACGGCCGGCTCGTCGTCCGTGCGCCCGCCGCCGTGCGCGTCCCCGTCCCCGTCCGCGTCCGCTTCCGCCTTCTCGTCCGCGTCCGCGTGTGCGTGCACGTCTGTGGCTGCGTCCGTGTCTGTGGCTGCATCCGTGTCTGTGTCCTCGTCGCTGTCCGCGAGGGAGGACGGGGGGACCTCGGTGTCGAAGACGGAGGCGGGGCGCGGTTCGGGTTGCGGGCTCGGCTCCGGCTCCGGCTTTGGCGCCGCCTCCGGCGCGGGGGGCGTCCGCGCCGCCGTGGCCAGGTTCTCCGCGAAACGGGCCAGCAGCCGGGTCGTGGCCGACGCCACCGAGTCCGGCGGCAGCTCCGTGACCCGCCCGTCCGCGGTGGCCGTCCCGGTGAACGTGAGGGTGGTGCCGCCCTCGGCGTCGTCCGCGCGCAGCGTCAGCGCGAGCGCGACCGCGCCGGTGCCGCGCGACTCGGTGGCGTCGCCCTCGACGGAGTACGTGCCGTCCTCGCGCGCGGACAGGCGCAGGGAGCCGCGGTAGGTGATGGAGTGACTGCCGATGCGTACCTTCAGCCGGCCCGCGACGGGCTCGGCCCCGGCGTCCTGCTGGAGCCCCGGAACCGCCCGGGCGACCCGGACGGGGTCGGCCAGCACGTCCCTGAGCCGCTCGGCCGGAACCGGAACGAACACCTCATGCTCCATGTCACGGCACCCTACCCAGCGGCGGCCCGCCGCACCCCCCGTCGGCACAAAGTCACCCGGCGCCCGCGCTCCCCGGCGTCACCAGTCCCGTCTCGTACGCCACGACCACCGCCTGGGCCCTGCTGGTCAGGCCCAGCTTGGTCATGGTGCGGTTGAGGTGGGTCTTCACGGTGGCCTCGCTGATGAACAGCCGGTCGGCGGCCTCGGCGTTGCTCAGTCCGCGGGCGACCAGTCGCAGGACCTCGGCCTCGCGGCCGGTCAGCGTCGTCAGCTCGGGCGGCGGCGGAGCGGCGTGCCGCGGGTCCGCGCGCCCCGTGTCCGTCATCCGCGTGAACGCCTCCACCAGGCGCCGGGTGACCACGGGGGCGAACAGCGCGTCGCCGCCGTGCACCGCGGTGACCGCGGCCAGCAGCCGTTCGGGGCCCGCGTCCTTGAGCAGGAAGCCGGACGCGCCGGCCCGCAGGGCGCCGTACACGTACTCGTCGAGGTCGAAGGTGGTCAGGACGAGGACGCGGGGCGCCGGGTCCACCGCCTCGGCGAGGATCCGCTCGGTGGCCTGGATGCCGGTGAGGCCGGGCATGCGGATGTCCATCAGGACCACGTCCGGCCGGGTCCGCGCGGCCAGCTCCACCGCCTCGGCGCCGTCGGCCGCCTCGCCGACCACCTCCATGCCGGGGGCGGCGCGCAGCAGCGTGGCGAGGCCGGTGCGGACGAGGTACTGGTCGTCGACGACGAGCAGGCGGATCGGCCCGGCGGCGGCGTGGTGCGGCCCGTCCGTCGGGCGGTCTGCGTCGGTCATTCCCGCACGGAGTCTCCCCGGCGTGCGACTTGTACCGGCGTCGGAAGGGTCAGGCGCACGCCGAATCCACCCTCGCTGCGCGGGCCGACGGCGATCGTCCCGCCGTAGAGCTTGGCCCTCTCCCGCATCCCGATCAAGCCGTGGCCGCCCCGTTCGGCAGGTGTGTCCGGATCCGGTCCCCCGGCCGGTCTCCCGGCCGGTCCGTCGTCGGTCACCGAGACGGTCACCTCGCCCGCGCGGTAGGCGAGTTCGACGGCGGCGTCCGCGCCGGGCGCGTGCTTGAGCACGTTGGTGAGGGCCTCCTGCACCACCCGGTAGACGCACAGCTGAACGCCCGGCGGAAGGGCGCGCGGAGTGCCGGTGACACGCAGCCGCACGCCCACGCCGCCGGTGCGCACCCGGGTGACCATCTCGTCGAGCTGATCGAGGCCGGGAGCGGGGGCGCCGTCCGCGCCCTGCACGCCGTCGGCGCGCAACAGGCCGAGCATGCGGCGCAGTTCGGCCAGCGCCTCGCCGCTGGCGCCCTCGATGGTGTCCAGGGCGTCGCGCGCGGTGCGGGCGTCGGACCGGAAGACGAAACGGGCGAGGCCCGCCTGGACGTTGATGACGGCGATGTGGTGGGCGACCACGTCGTGCAGTTCGCGGGCGATCCGCACCCGTTCCTCGGCGACCTCGCGCCGGGCCCGGTCGGCCTGTTCGGCCCGCAGCCGCAGCGTCAGCTCGCCGGTCCGCCGGGCCACGTACCCGAACCGCCACAGCACCAGCGGGAAGCCCACGGCCTGCCCCGCCACCGAGGCCATGGCCCCGGAGTCGCTGCGCAGCCCGGCGTAGATCCACACCCCGGCGAGCAGCGCGGCGCAGGCGGCGGCGGTGCGGGTGGGGCGCTGGGCGGCGACGGTGTAGACGGCGAGCATGGGGCCGAAGGAGCCGACGACGGGCCAGTAGTCGAGGGTGATGTAGAGCGCCCAGCAGGCGTGGACGGCCAGGCAGACGGTGACGGGGGCGCGGGTGCGCAGGACGAGGGGGAGGGTGAGCAGGGCGACGAGCGTCCAGGCGAGCGGGTCGAGCGCGGGCCACCCCTGGGCGACGGCCTCGGTGCCGAGCAGGACCGCCACGGTCGTCAGCGCCGCGGCGATCAGGCCGTCGGCCGCCAGGGGGTGCAGGCGCATTCCCGCAGCGTAGGTCCGCCGCCCGGCGTCGGCGTCATCCTCCTGCCGTACCGCGGAAGTTGCAGGAACCGGGCGACTACCGCGCCGGGTTGGCTCCGGTCTCCACCCACCGCCGGATTCCGGGACGCGCGGGGCGGCCGTAGATTCTCGGTGCGAGCGATCCACAGGGGGGTGTGGCGGTCCGTCCCGCACCGGGGGGGGGAGGGTCGGGCCGCCGCACGGAAACTCGGTGGATCGCGGTCGCGGCGCCCGTGCGGGCGTGCGGGCGGCCGGGCGTGCGGGCGGGCGGGCGGCCGGGCGTGCGGGCTCAGAACCGCGGATGCACGAGCGTGGAGGGCGGCAGCCCGGCCATCCGGGTGCGGGCCGCCTCGCGGACGCCTCGGGCCAGGGAGTCCGGGGTGATGCTGCGCGGGCGGGGTGCCGCCGGGTCCAGGCGCGGGACGGGGGCCGCGCGCGCGGCCAGCAGGAAGCCCCAACTGCGGGGCGCGGGAGGGTCCGCGGCCGCGCGACGCGGGCCGGGCGCGGAGCCGGAGCCGGTGTCGCGTGCGCCGACGCGGTAGGCGACGGCGGGCAGGCCCGCCGCGCGGAGGGTGGCGTCCACGGTCCAGAAGGCGCGCGGGTGTGCGTCGACCGGGCCCGCGTGGACCGCCAGCCGCCCGTCGGGCGCGAGCACCCGCCGCAGCAGTCCGTAGAACTCCTGGGAGTACAGCTTCGTGCTGGCCGTGATGCCCGGGTCGGGCAGGTCCGAGATCACCACGTCGTACGCGGCGGAGGGCGTCGCGCGCAGCCGGTGGAAGGCGTCGCCCGTGAGGACCCGGACGCGCGCGTCGCCGTAGGCGTGCTCGTTGAGGGTGGACAGCCCGGGGTCGTGCCGGGCCAGCCGGGCGAGGCCGGGGTCGGCCTGAAGGACGTCGACGCGGCGCACACCGGGGTGGCGCAGCACCTCCCGCGCGGCCAGGCCGTCGCCGCCGCCGAGGATCAGCACGCGCGCGTGCGGGCCGCTCATGGCGGGGTGCACCAGCGCCTCGTGGTAGCCCCGCTCGTCGCCGGCGCGCACCCGCAGCCGCCCGTCGAGGTACAGGTCGAGGGGCCGGCCGTCGGCGTCGCCGGTGACGACGACCTCCTGCACGTCGGTCCGGACGGCCACCCGGACGTCCTGGCCGTACACGGCGTGCCGGGCCGCGCGTTCGAAGTCGTCGGCGAGGACGGTCGCCGTGGCGAGCAGGGCGAGGACGACCGCGTTGGCGATCAGCAGCAGCCAGCGCGCCCGGCGGGTCAGGTCGCGCCGGAACAGTCCGAGGACCAGGGCGGCGCCGACGACCGCGTTGACGGTGCCGGTGAGCAGGGCGCCGGTGAGCTGGCCGAGGAAGGGCAGCAGGACGAACGGGAAGGCGAGGCCGCCGACGAGCGCGCCGACGTAGTCCGCGGCGAACAGGTCGGCGACGGCGCCGCCCGGGTCCTGCCGGCGCACCCGCTGGATCAGCTCCATGAGCAGCGGCACCTCGGCGCCGATCAGCACGCCGATGGCGAGGGAGAAGGCGACCAGCAGGACGCGCGGGCCGTCGGCCCACAGGCCGCCCCAGCCGCCGGTCCAGGCGAAGACCGCGTACAGCAGCATGGCGCTGGAGCCGCCGACCAGGGCGAGCGCGGCCTCCAGGGCGCCGAAGCCGGCCGCGGCCAGGCCGCGCAGCCGTTTGGCGGCGAGCGAGCCGAGGCCCATGGCGAAGACCATGACGGACAGGACGACGGACGCCTGGGTGACCGAGTCGCCGATCAGGTACGAGGCGAGCGCGACGAGTTCGAGTTCGTACACGAGCCCGCAGGCCGCGCACACGAACACGCCCGCCAGCACCAGGAACCGCCCGACGGCCGGCCGGACGGGCAGCCGCGCGGGCGCCTCCGGACCGCAGGGGCCGCCCCAGGACGGCGGAGAGCCGGGCGGGGCGGGCGCGTGCGGTTCGATCACGCAGTGACGTTACGTCACTCCAGCACTGCGCTTCGTCACCCACACGTGTGAAACTCGGGGCCTGTCGTGCACCACAGGTTTATCCGGCCCCCGCCCGCTCACACCGCGGACGGGCTGAGCCGGTCCGTCGGCACCCGCACGCCCACGCGCGTCCGGGTCGCCACCAACTGGCCGTCCTGCGGATAGGCGTGCCAGGTCCGCCAGTGCACCTGCCCCTCGTGCCGCTGGGCCAGCAGCGCGGTGAAGGCGTGCGGACTGCCGGGGAAGACACCGGCCAGGCCGTGCGGGTGGTCGGAGACCAGGGCCAGCAGCTCCTGGGCGCGGCCGGCGAAGGAGCCCGGCGTCAGCACCTCGACGCGGGCGGCGAACTCGTACTCCCAGTCGCCCACCCGCTTGGCGACGCCCAGGGGCAGGGGGGTGCTGCTGCCGGGGATGCACGCCACCGTCTCCGAGCAGCTGCCCCGCTCCTCCTCGAGCAGGACTTGGTGGGAGGCGCCGAGCAGCCTCAACTGCAGGCGTGCGTCCGTCAGTTCGATGTCGAGACAGGCGAGCGCGGGCAGCGGTTCGCGGCCCAGGGCCCAGGCCAGGTCGGCGGCGCGGGTGTCGGTGTAGGCGGTTTTCAGGGTCGTGAGCATGGATCGGCTCCGCAAGCACACAAGGAGAGGAAGGTGTGGGGCCTGCGCATCCGTGGCACTGCCGGGGATGCGGCCCGCTCAGCCCAGTCGGCCGGTCAGGAGGGGGGTCAACAGGTCGTCCGAGGAGCTGCGTTGATGAGGGAGAGCGAATCATGAACGATGGGGCCGCCACAGCGTTTTTACCCAACTTCGTGACGTTTCCATCCCTCAGGGGGCTCCACAGCTCAACTGTTCAACCCCCGGCGCACACCCCGCCCGTACGGAGTGCGCCCGGCGTGGGAACGCCCACCGGGAGGGTGACCCGGCGGGCGCTCGTGGTGGGGACGCGGGGCCCGGTCCCAGGAACGGGCCCCGTGCAGGGGATGCGGTTCCCCCTGACCGAAGGCTCAGCTGCCCCGTGTCAGCCGCCGCCTCCACCGCATCCGCCGCCGCCCCCTCCCCCGCAGGACGACCCGCCTCCGCAGGACGAGCCGCCACCGCAGGAGTGGCCCGAGTGGTGGCCGCCGGAGGACGAACCGCCCCCGTCACCGGCCCACCAGCTGCTGGTGCTGCCCCCGCTGCCACTGCCGCCGCCCGAGCCGGACCAGGGCCTGCCCCGCCCGGTGCGGGACGGGCGCCGACTCACCGAGATTCCCCTGATCAACAGGGCTGCGACCAGGATCAGAACAATGCCTGTGACCATGGCTCCACCCTCCTTCCGTTCCCGGGCCCACGCCCGGAAGTCCCCCGAAGCAGTCCCCCGTCGGACGCCTCGCTGCGTGTCGGTGAACGGGAGATGCCCCTCGCCACCACGCCCCAAAGCAGAGTTGAGGAAGTCCAGAGCTTCGGCGCAGGATGACCGGCATGACCTCGATGAGCTCCAGCGCCCGCCCCCTCCTGAACCGCCGGCTCGCGGAGTTCGGGACGACGATCTTCGCCGAGATGTCCGCCCTGGCGGTGCGGACCGGGGCGATCAACCTCGGCCAGGGCTTCCCCGACACCGACGGCCCCGAGGAGGTCCGGGAGGCCGCGGTGCGGGCGCTGCGCGACGGGCGCGGCAACCAGTACCCGCCGGGCCCCGGCGTCCCCGAGCTGCGCACCGCCGTCGCCGACCACCAGCAGCGCCGCTACGGCCTGTCCTACGACCCCGACACCGAGGTCCTGGTCACCGCCGGCGCCACGGAGGCCATCGCGGCCGCCCTGCTGGCCCTGCTGGAGCCCGGCGACGAGGTCGTCGCGCTGGAGCCGTACTACGACTCGTACGCGGCCTGCATCGCGATGGCGGGCGGCACCCGCGTGCCGGTGACCCTGCGGCCGCACGAGGGCACGTTCCGGCTGGACCTGGACGAGCTGCGCGACGCGGTCACCGACCGCACCCGCCTGCTGCTGCTGAACACCCCGCACAACCCGACGGGCACGGTCCTCACCCGCCAGGAGCTGGCGGCGATCGCCGAGCTGGCGGTGGAGCGGGACCTGCTGGTGGTGACCGACGAGGTCTACGAGCACCTGGTCTTCGGCACCGCCGAGCACCTCCCCCTGGCGTCCTTCCCGGGGATGCGGGAGCGCACGGTGACCATCGGGTCGGCCGGCAAGACGTTCTCGTTCACCGGCTGGAAGGTCGGCTGGGTCACCGCCGCGCCCGCCCTGCTCACGGCGGTCCGCTCGGCCAAGCAGTACCTGACGTACGTGGCCTCCGGGCCCTTCCAGTACGCGGTCGCCGAGGCGCTCGCGCTGCCGGAGTCGTACTTCACCGCCTACCGGCAGGACATGGAGGCGAAGCGGGACCTGCTGGCGGCGGGGCTGGCCGAGGCCGGATTCGGGGTGTACCGGCCCGCCGGGACGTACTTCGTCACCACCGACATCCGCCCCCTCGGCGAGCGCGACGGCTTCGCCTTCTGCCGCTCCCTGCCCGAGCGCGCGGGCGTCGTCGCCGTCCCCAACGCGGTCTTCTACGACCACCGGGAGGAGGGCGCGCCCTTCGTGCGGTTCGCGTTCTGCAAGCGGCTGCCGGTGCTCCAGGAGGCCGTACAGCGCCTGAAGGACCTGGCGGGCTGAGCACACCCGCACCGTGGCCGGGTACGACGAGAGCCCGGGCCCCCGCACTGCCGGGGTCCGGGCTCTCCAGTGTTCGGCCGCGGGGGCGGACTACTCGCCGTCCTCGTCGGTCGGCTTCTCCGACTCGTTGACGTCCTGCTCCAGGCCGAGCTGCTCCACGAGCCACCGGTCGAACTCGATGGCGGCCCGCACCCAGCTGACCGTCGAGGAGACGAAGTGCTCCAGGCTGACGCCCATGCCGATCAGCATCTGCGCCTCGCCGATCAGGCGGACCGTGCCGTCGTCGTGGGTGTGGGAGTACACCTTGGGCCACAGGGTGCGCCGGTTCCAGTCGTCGACCGACTCGAGCAGCTGCGGCTTCTCGTCGATCTGGTGGGGCCGGTCGTAGAACGTCCGCACCGAGAAGACCTGCTGGTCACCCTCGCCGCGGAACATGAAGTACGTACGGAACTGCTCCCACGGCGCCGCGAGGTCGCCCTCGTCGTCGACGACGTACTTCAGCTCCATCTGTTCGAGGAGCTGCTTCACAAGATCCTGATCCGGGACGACGGGGCCCGCCGGTCCTTGGGGCTGCGGCTCGGGCTGCTTGCCCCCGAAGTTCGGAATCGAAGACGGGTCGATAGACATTCTGGGACACTCCTGCGGTCGTCTGGCTCGTCCGGCCATAGCTGAGGCCAGACGTACGGACCACCCTCTCTCGCCTGGGCCGTGCCCGGCAACCTGCCTGGCCGGGCGTCGGCCGCGTGGCCGGATCAGCGCGAGTACCAGAACCCCGGTCCCATCCCCTTGGTTCGCCGCAGATGTGTGAAATATCGGCGGGCCTCCTCCTCGAGAGGGTCGATCCCGACGACCTCCTCAGCCTCTCTCGAAGGACTCACGCCGCTCACCCGTCGCTGTGAAGCGGAGGGAAGGTACATGTGTACGCTTCCCGACCTGTGCGTTCCTTCACAGAAGAAGCGAACACCGGCCTTGGCGAGGAGCGCTGCCCGGCTCTCCCAGGCCTTGGCCGCACGCCACTGTTTTCGGTAGGTCACACCAGTGGGCTCCTCCTTCCACCGCGCGTGGACCACCGGCTCAGCCTCCAGCCTCGTGATCGTTCTCGCATGCTCGTCCATCTGCCGGGTGAGAGCTGCAACGGCAGCCGGTGCGGTTGCCGTCCCGATGGCGACGGTGAGATTGGCAAGGGCGCTGCGCAACTCGGCGACGGCCGCAGTGTGGTCCCGACCCGGTACATAGGTGCGCTTCATCTCGGTCCGGTCTCCGGC
This sequence comes from Streptomyces sp. NPDC018026, assembly GCF_044327745.1. NCBI lineage: Bacteria > Bacillati > Actinomycetota > Actinomycetes > Kitasatosporales > Streptomycetaceae > Streptomyces > Streptomyces sp. NPDC018026. The sequence continues at coordinate 27,884 of NZ_JBIRFY010000011.1, read as the reverse complement.
CTGGTCCAGAAAGTCCCGCTCCACGACCGCACAGAGACTTTCGGCCCGCCACGTCGAAGGAGTCTCACAGCGATTCATTTCGGAGACGGACCGGCACTGGTAGTACGTCAAGACCGCCGTCGTGCCATCAGCCAGATGGTTCTTCTGGTGCCGAACGTACATAGGCCGACCGCACATGCAGAAGACCACACCGAGCAGCGGAGTCCGCCAGCGCTTGCCCGGTCCGGATTCCGCCGTGCGCTGCTCGGTGAGAACCACTTCCTGCAGCTCTGCGAACTCTTCGGATGTGAGGACGGGGTCGGCCCAGACCACGGGTTGCCCCTCGGCGTCCAGGACAGGTTCGGAACGATGCATCATCACACCCATCAGGGCGGGTGACCTGAGAATGTTGCGCAGTGGCGTCACGGACCAGCGGGTCCCCTTCTCCGGCCTGCGTTCCTGTTCCGGCAGATCCTTGTTCTGTTCCCTGCGCTGGTGATCGCGGGCGCTCGGCACACCTCGAAGGTTCCAGTCCCTCGCCACGGCGTAGACGGTGCCCTCGCCATGCACAAGACGGTCGTAGGCTTCACGCACGAGCTGCGAGGTACAGGGATCGACCATCAGACGCTTGCGGCGTTCCCCCAGGTGGGAAAAGACCTCGGCACGATAGCCGAACGGCCAGACACCACCGTTCCACAGCCTGTTCTCCCGGAAGAACTGCGTGCGGTCGAGCTGTTTGGCCTGCACCGCTTTGCGGTACTTGGTCGCCTGCGCCGCCTTGATACCCGCGAGCATCCGTCCGTCTTCGGACTGGATGTCGAACGTCGGATCGTCGAGTACCTCGACATCCTTCCCGTGCTTCAGGATCCAGTCGACAAAGTGCCACCAATGCATGTCATCCCGCGTAATGCGGTCCTGCTCGGTGACCATGAGCACGTCCCATTCGTGCACCAGCGGCTCTGCGAGCCATCTCCTCAGACTGGGACGCTGATCGAGATGGACAGCCCCGGAGACGGTGGCGTCGACGACACGTCCCACCTCCCTGTAGGTGCACTGGCGCATCGCGCGCGTCAGGGCCTCGTCCTGTCTCGTGAGTGCTGAGGACGCCTCGGTGTCACGACTGATGCGCTGAACGGCCAGAACTCGCTTCATATCGATATCCCTCCCATTCGACACAACGAGCACACCAGCGCATCAGTTACATCAAACCCTCATTATCGACTCGAAGTTCACCGTGTAAAACCGCATCGCGGGGGTCCGCACGACGACCACCGCGGTCCTGGAGGACCGCTCCAGGACCGCGGTGGGGAGGACCTTGCGCTCTCTACAGCGTCTTGCCGGTCGCCGGGCCCACGATCAGGTCGTCGCCGAAGCGGTCCACGCGGACCGTGTCACCGTCCTTGATCTCGCCGGAGAGGATCTCCCGGGCGAGCCGGTCGCCGATCGCGGTCTGGACGAGGCGGCGCAGCGGGCGGGCACCGTAGGCCGGATCGTTGCCCTCCTCGGCCAGCCAGGCGAGGGCCTCGTCGGTGACCTCCAGGGTGAGGCGGCGTTCGGCGAGCCGGCGGGCCAGGCCGTTGATCTGGAGCCGTGCGATCCGGCTCAGCTCCTCCTTGCTGAGGGCCGAGAAGACCACCAGGTCGTCGAGCCGGTTGAGGAACTCCGGCTTGAAGGAGGACCGGACCACCTCCAGGACCTGCTGCTTCTTCTCCGCCTCACCGGTCGTCGGGTCGACCAGGTACTGGCTGCCCAGGTTGGAGGTGAGCACCAGGATGGTGTTGCGGAAGTCGACGGTGCGGCCCTGGCCGTCGGTGAGGCGGCCGTCGTCGAGCACCTGGAGCAGGATGTCGAAGACCTCCGGGTGCGCCTTCTCCACCTCGTCGAGGAGCACGACGGTGTACGGCCGCCGCCGTACGGCCTCGGTGAGCTGGCCGCCCTCCTCGTAGCCGACGTATCCGGGCGGGGCGCCGACCAGCCGGGCCACGCTGTGCTTCTCGCTGTACTCGCTCATGTCGATGCGGACCATGGCCCGCTCGTCGTCGAAGAGGAAGTCGGCGAGCGCCTTGGCCAGCTCGGTCTTGCCGACGCCGGTGGGGCCGAGGAAGAGGAAGGAACCGGTCGGGCGGTCCGGGTCGGCGATCCCGGCCCGGCTGCGCCGTACGGCGTCGGAGACGGCCCGTACGGCCTCGGTCTGGCCGATGAGCCGCTTGCCCAGCTCGTCCTCCATGCGCAGCAGCTTCTGCGTCTCGCCTTCGAGCAGGCGCCCGGCGGGGATGCCGGTCCAGGAGGCGACGACGTCGGCGATGTCGTCGGCGCCGACCTCCTCCTTGACCATGGTGTCCCGGGCGACCTCTTCCTCCGCCTCGGAGGCGGCCTCCAGGTCGCGCTCCAGGGTGGGGATCTCGCCGTAGAGCAGCTTGCTGGCGGTGTCGAAGTCGCCGTCGCGCTGGGCGCGTTCGGCCTGTCCGCGCAGTTCGTCGAGCTTCTCCTTCAGCTCGCCGACCCGGTTGAGGGACTGCTTCTCCTTCTCCCAGCGGGCGGTGAGGCCGCGCAGTTCCTCCTCCTTGTCGGCGAGGTCGCGCCGCAGCCGCTCCAGGCGCTCCAGGGAGGCGGCGTCGGTCTCCTTGCCGATCGCCAGCTCCTCCATCTTGAGCCGGTCGACGGAGCGCTGGAGTTCGTCGATCTCGACGGGCGAGGAGTCGATCTCCATGCGCAGCCGGGAGGCGGCCTCGTCGACCAGGTCGATGGCCTTGTCGGGCAGGAAGCGGGAGGTGATGTACCGATCGGAGAGGGTGGCGGCGGCCACCAGGGCGCTGTCGGCGATCTGCACCTTGTGGTGGGCCTCGTAGCGTCCCTTGAGCCCGCGCAGGATGGCGATGGAGTCCTCGACGGTGGGCTCGGCGACCAGCACCTGCTGGAAGCGGCGCTCCAGGGCGGGGTCCTTCTCGATCCGCTCCCGGTACTCGTCGAGGGTGGTGGCGCCGACCATGCGCAGCTCACCGCGCGCGAGCATGGGCTTGAGCATGTTCCCGGCGTCCATGGCGGAGTCCCCGCCGGCGCCGGCGCCGACGACGGTGTGCAGCTCGTCGATGAAGGTGACGACCTGCCCGTCGGAGTCCTTGATCTCGGCGAGGACGGTCTTCAGCCGCTCCTCGAACTCACCGCGGTACTTGGCCCCGGCGACCATGGCGCCGAGGTCCAGCGCCACCAGCCGCTTGTCCTTGAGGGACTCGGGCACGTCCCCCTTGACGATCCGCTGGGCGAGTCCTTCGACGACGGCGGTCTTGCCGACGCCGGGCTCGCCGATGAGGACGGGGTTGTTCTTGGTCCGCCGGCTGAGCACCTGGACCACCCGCCGGATCTCCTGGTCGCGCCCGATGACGGGGTCGAGCTTCCCGTCCCGTGCGGCGGCGGTGAGGTCGGTACCGAACTTCTCCAGGGCCTTGTACTGGCCCTCGGGGTCGGCGGTGGTCACGCGGCGCCCTCCCCTCGCCTTGCGGAAGGCTTCCTGCAGCTTCTTCGCACTGGCTCCCTGCCCCTCCAGTACCTCACCGGCCGCGCCGCCCTTCGCGGCGATGCCGAGGAGCAGGTGCTCGGTGGAGAGGTACTCGTCCCCGAGTTCCTTGGCGCGGGCCTGGGCGTCGGCGACCACGGCGAGCATCTCACGGCTGGGTTGCGGGGGTGCGACGGTGGACCCGGTCACGCTGGGCAGCCCGGCGACGATGCGTTCGGAGCCGGTGCGCACCGCGGCGAGGTCGGCCTCGACGGCGACGAGCAGGTCGGTGATGTTCTCGTTGTCCTGCCCCTGGAGCAGGGCCAGGAGCAGGTGGGCGGGGGTGAGGTCGGCGTTTCCCTCGGTCACGGCCCGGTTGCTGGCCGCGTTGATCGCGTCCCGGCTCCGGTTGGTCAGCTCGGCGTCCACGTTCTGGCTCTCCTCCTCGCGTCAGTGCTGACTCGTCCAGCGTACACAAAGTTGAGTCGATTCCACTCAAGGTGGAGACGCACGTCTCCCCTCGGAGACGCCAGGGTGGTCGCACAAGGAGTCGAGGCCGCATCACACGAGTGCCTTTTCGGCCAGTCGTGGAACCGGCCACTGTCGCGAGATGTCCGCACATGCGACAGCGGCGTCACCGTGTTCAGGTCACGGTGACGCCGCTGCCGGGGGGAAGCACCTGAGCGATTGTGTTACGACGGGGGAATCGCGTCAGGCGCTGCGGGGGGTGGCCGAGATGGTCCTCACTTCGGGGATCTCCGGCTGATCGAGCCGGTGGTCCCGCTGATCCAGGTTCACGAAAATCATTCCGTACCGGATGGCGCACCGCACGGGCTGCGGCGCCCCCCGAGGCCGCCGCAGACACCGGTACGCACGTACGTCGCCGTCCTCGTCCAGCGTGACGACGACCGGCTCGCCGAAGACGGTCACCATCAGGGAGTCACCGGCGTGCGGTATCGCGGTGACCAGGTCGATGAAGTGCCAGCCGGAGCGGTAGGCGGTGGCCATTTCACGACGGAAGGAGCGGTCGTCGGGTGGCGTGGTCACTTCAGCCCCCCGTGTTCGCAACGCCCGATGGCCAGTGACTGTCCGCCCGAACATCGCCCTCCGTGTCGGAGTGAAAGCTCAGCGCTCCGAAGATCGCGGCGGCGAAGAGGGCGCCAGCAAGCACCGAGCGAACCAGTCTGTTGCGCATGGTCGGCTTCGTCCTCACTCGTAAGTCTCCTCTTCCCCCGTCAGGTAAGACGATGGCTCATTCCAACACCTCATGGCCACACAATCGGTGCATCATGTTCCTGCATGTTCAGGACCCTGGGGGGTGGAGATTTGGTGGCAAATCAGACTAAGGCGTCGCATCCCCATGCGGTGACCGAACTGTGCGACGAAGGTACCCGGCTCTACGCGAACGCCCTACGCACGGGACGGATCGCGAGGGCGGACGTGGAGTCCGCTCCCTGCCTGATGGAACTGGCGCTGATACACCCGGATCCGGACGATGCCGACTGGTTGCGTCCGGTGCCCCCGTCGGCCGCTCTGGCCCAGCGCCTGCACCCCATCGAGCGGGAGATCACGGAGCGGCGGCGGCTCTCGATCGAGCTGGCGGACGCGTTCGAACCCTTCATGGCCATCGGCACGCAGCCGGCGAGGAGCGAGCACTCCATCACGGTGCTGGAGGGCGGTGACCGCATCAACTCGGCCCTCAACCTGGCCACCACCCAGTGCCAGACGGAGATGCTCACGGTACAGCCGAGCGACGACCGGTTCTCCGAACGCAGCCTCACCCAGGGGCTCGAGCGGGACAAGCCGCTGACGGAACGCGGCGTACGGATCCGCACGCTCTACCAGCACACGGCCCGGTACAGCCCGCAGAAGATCGCCTATGTCGCCCAGCTGTCCAACGGCAAGGCGGAGTACCGCACGATCGACGAGGTGGTGGAGCGCCTCATCGTCTGCGACGAGACCGTGGCGTTCATCCCGACCCGCGACGACCAGCAGGTCGCCCTCGAGATCCGCAACCCCGGCCTGGTCCGTTACCTGATCAAGGTCTTCGAATTCATGTGGAGCCGGTCCGTGCCGCTGAGCGCGGGCGCACCCTACGAACCCGCACCGGGTGGCATCACCGACATCCAGTACTCCATAGCCAAGCTGCTGGTCGAAGGACACGTCGACGAAGCCATCGCCCGGCGCCTGGGCATGAACGTGCGCACCTGCCGGGCGCACATAGCCAAGCTGGCACAGGCCCTCGGCAGCGGCAGCCGCGCCCAGCTCGGCTTCCTCATCGCCCAGTCCGGGATCCTGGAGAACGATCACTGATCGCAGTCGACGAAGAGAGTCACACGTGACCCCAGAGGTGCATCACCACGGAGCGGAGGAGCTGTGTGATGCGGGCCTGGAGATCTACGCCCGCGCACTGCGGGAGGGGCACCTCCCCGGCGCCGCCGCGGCGACGGCACCCTGCCTGATCGACAACGGCCTCCTCCACCCCGCCGTCGACGACCTGGACCGCCTGGAGCCCGTGCCGCCCACCGTGGTGCTGCAACGCCTGCTCCGGTCCTCCGAGGACCGCGTCGCCGACGAGCGGCGGCGCGGGCAGCGGATGGCCGATGTCTTCGAGCCCCTCATCCGCCTGGGCCGGCGCGACGTCCTCACCGAGGACACCCCGGCCCTCAGAATCCTCGGCAGCAAGGAGCGGACGGGCCAGGCCATCGAGGAAGCCATGGCCGAGGGCAGGAAGGAGCTCCTCGCGATCCAGCCGCACGACTCGCACGTCACCAAGCGCCCCGACATCCTCGAAGGGGCCATGAAGCGGGACCAGGCCTTCCTCGACCGCGGGGCCCGGGTAAGGGCGTTGTACCAGCACACCATCCGCCACGCCCCCTACACGCGGGCCCGCTACGAGCAGCTGACCGGCGACGTCGAGGCGCGCACCCTCGACGAGGTCACCGAACGCCTGATCATCGTCGACCGCACCGTGGCCTTCATCCCCGCCAGCGCCGACCGCTCCCTCGCCCTCGAAGTACGCCACCCCGCCCTCATCGCCTACTTCGTCAACACCTTCGACCGCCTGTGGCACCTCGCCACCCCTATGCACCCCCAGGCCGTCCACCCGCCCACCCTCAACGGCATCACCCCCCGCCAACGCGCCATAGCCGCCCTCCTCGTCGAAGGCCACACCGACACCGACATCGCCGACCGCCTCGGCATGAACGTCCGCACCGCCCGCGTCCACATCGCCAAACTCGCCGCCACCCTCGGCAGCGAGAGCCGGGCACAACTCGGCTACCTCATCGGGCAGTCGGGGATTCTCGATCAGAAAGGATGACGGGGGCCGGAGCCCTGCGCGGGGCGCCGTCCAGGCCGGCCTGGGCTATGCGGACGCCCAACTGCGTGCGGCTGGCCGCACCCAGGGTCTCCGAGAGCCGGGCGATGTGCGCACGGGCCGTACGGACGCTGATGCCGAGGCGTTCCGCGATCACCGCGTCCTGGTGGCCCTCCGCGAGGAGCGCCGCGATGGACTGCTCGCGGTGGGAGATGCCCTCGATGCCGGTGTCGGGGAGGGCGGCGGTCAGGGGGATGGCGAGGCGCCACAGCCGTTCGAAGACCGTGACCAGGTAGGAGATCAGGGCGGGGTGGCGCAGCTCCAGTGCCATCGTGCGGTCGGTGTTGGCGGGGATGAAGGCGACGGTGCGGTCGAAGAGGATGAGCCGGTCGATGACCTCGTCCAGGGTGCGGGCCTCCACCGCGTCGCCCATCAGCTCCAGGTAGTTGAGCAGGCCCTGGCCGTGCCGGGCCACGTGCGTGTACAGGTCCCGCATCCGCACCCCGCGCCCGCGCAGCGCCAGCGCCCGGTGCAGGCCCTCGGACAGCTCGTGCTCGCGCCGGATGCCGCCGGGCTGGACGGTGAGCACCTCCGTCGTGCAGGCCTGCGTCGCCTCGTCCATCGCGGCCTGGATGCGGGACAGCCCGTCGAGGACCCGGATCGCCGTGCTCTCCGTGCCGGCCGGGGTCTGGAGCAGCCGGCCGAGGCCCGCGTACCACTCGAAGGCCTCCACCGCCGAGCCCACCCGCCGCTGACTGGCGCTGACCTCGTCGTGGACCCCGCGCAGCAGCCGCGTCATGACCTCCTGCGGGGAGGTCGGCACCAGCCAGTCCATGTCGTCGGGGTCGGGGTGCAGCAGGGCCAGTTCCAGGAGGCAGGGGACCGGCTCGGCGTCCCGGCGCGGCACCCGGCCGCGCCGGACCGCCCGGGAGTACACGCGGTCCCCGGCCGCGCACAGCCGGTCGGCCCCGTGGGGGTGCTCCTGAGCCCCGTGCCCGGCCATCGCCCATCCCACCCCCGGTTCCGGCTCTTCCGCAGCGCAACTATGCGCGGCCGGGACCGGCTCCGCAACAAGGCTCCGCCGCGGACGGAGGCCGAAAAGAGCCGGTTGCGGGCGGAACGCCCGGTCACCGTGGAACCGGGCGGGCACGCGGGCTGTCTACTTCAGACCGAGCTCCGCGCACGCGTCCTCGTACTTGGCGGTGCAGATGTCGGTGACCTTGTAGAAGCCCTCCGCGACGACCGTCTCCTCGATGTTGGCCTTGGTCAGGGCGACGACGGGGACGAGCTGGGCGGGGACGCCCTTGTGGGTGGGGCTGTCGACCTTGTCGCGGGCGAGCGCGTCGAACTGGATGTCCCGGCCCTGGACCCGCGCCACGGCCATCTCCGCGGCGTTCTCGGCCTCCTGCGGGTAGGACTTGTACACGCTCATGTACTGCTCGCCGGTGACGATCCGCTGGACCGCCGCGAGTTCCGCGTCCTGGCCGGTGATCGGCGGCAGGTCGGTGACGCCCGCGTCCTCCAGGGCCTTGATGATGCCGCCCGCCATGCCGTCGTTGGCGGAGTAGACGCCCGCGATGTTCTTCTTGCCGATCTTCTCGATCGCCTCGGTCATGTTCGCCTCGGCGTTCTCCGGCTTCCAGTCCTTGGTGTCGAAGGACTGGGCGATCGTCACCTTGCCGTTCAGCTCCGCCAGCGCGCCCGCCTTGAACTGCTTGGCGTTCGGGTCGGTGGACGAGCCGTTCATCATGACAATCTTCTCGGAGCTCTCCGGGTCGCCGCCGAGCGCCTCGATGAGCGAGCGGCCCTGGACCTCGCCGACCAGCTCGTTGTCGAAGGAGATGTAGGCGTCGATCGGACCCTCGGCCAGCCGGTCGTAGGCGATGACGGGGATGCCGGCGTCCTTGGCCTTCTGCACGCCGTCCGCGATGGCGTGCGCGTCGACCGCGTCCAGCACGATCACGTCGACCTTGTCCTCGATCATCTGCTGCATCTGGTCGGCCTGCTTCGTGGCGCTGGCCTCGGCGTTGGCGTACTTGACGATGCCCTCGTCGCGCGTCAGCTCGCCGATCTTCTTCTTGAAGAAGGGGTAGTCGAACTGCTCGTAGCGCGTGTTCTCCTTCTCCGGCAGCAGCAGCCCGACCAGGAGGTCGTTGCCCTTGGACGGGCTGGCGTCGTCGCTGCTCTCCGACGCGCCCAGCATGCCGCAGGAGGCCAGCGAGAAGGTCATCAGGGACGCGGCCACGGATATGGCGATTCGACGGGCACGGCTGCTCACTGCGCTAGACCTTCCGACACACGGGCGTAGTTGGTATCCAGGTGACCCAGGTGACCCCGGTGAAGAGAGCCAACGCTGTCTTCACCAAATCGTCAAGAAGTACTAGACCAATGAGACAGCACCGTTGTGAACCGGCCCCGGAGGACGCGGTGGTCCTCCGGGGCCGATGATGCCGTTTTCCCTTGTGCCGTCTGCCGGTCCGGCTCAGTCCGAGGACTGGCCGTGGCGCTTGGGCCGCCAGACCACCAGCGCGCTGGTCTGCTGTACCTCTTGGTAAGGAACCAGGTCACGGCGGTACGACGCGTGCACGGCGGCCTCGCGCTGGCGCATCGCCGTGGCCGCGCCGTCGAGGGCGGCGGCCAGCTCGGCCGCGCGGGCCTGCAGCTCGGCGACCTGGTTCTCCAGTTCGATGATGCGCTTGATTCCGGCCAGGTTGATGCCCTCGTCCTGCGACAACTGCTGGACCTGTCGCAGCAGTTCGATGTCGCGGGCCGAGTAGCGCCGGCCGCGGCCGGCCGTGCGGTCCGGGGAGACCAGGCCGAGGCGGTCGTACTGGCGCAGCGTCTGCGGGTGCAGACCGGAGAGCTGGGCCGCCACCGAGATGACGTAGACCGGGGTGTCCTCGGTCAGTTCGTACGGGTTGCGTCGACGACCGTCCATTCCCGTCAAGCTCCCTTCGCGGCCTGGAACAACTCCGCCCGCGGATCCTCGTCCGCGGTCGCCTCGCGATACGCCTGAAGCGCGTCACGAGCCTTCCCCGTCAGATCCTTCGGAACACTCACCTCCACGGTGACCAGGAGGTCGCCGCGGGTGCCGTCCTTGCGGACCGCGCCCTTGCCCCGGGCCCGCATGGTGCGGCCGTTGGGCGTGCCCGCCGGCAGCTTGAGCGTGACGGGCGGACCGCCCAGGGTCGGGACGCGGACCTCGCCGCCGAGGGCCGCCTCGGCGTAGGTGACCGGGACGGTGACGGTGAGGTTGTCGCCCCGGCGGCCGAAGACGGGGTGGTCCTTGACGTGCACGACCACGTACAGGTCGCCCGCCGGACCGCCCCGCTCGCCCGGCGTGCCCTTGCCGCGCAGCCGGATGCGCTGCCCGTCCGAGACCCCGGCGGGGATACGGACCTGCATCGTCCGCGAGGACTTGGCGCGTCCGGAGCCCTTGCAGACCTCGCAGGGGTCCTCGGCGATCAGGCCGCGGCCCTTGCAGTCCGGGCACGGGTCGGTGAGGGAGAAGCCGCCGCCCGAGCCCCGGGCGACCTGGCCGGTGCCGACGCAGGTCGGGCACACGCGCGGCGTGCCGTTCTTGTCGCCGGTGCCCGAACAGGCCTTGCAGGGCGCCTGCGAGGACATCCTGAGCGGCACGGTCGCGCCCTCGATGGCCTCGGTGAAGCTCAGGGTGACCTCGGACTCGATGTCCTGCCCGCGCCGCGGCTGGGTGCGCGTGCCGGTGCCCGGTCCACCGCCGGTGCGGTTGAACAGGCCGCCGAAGACGTCCCCGAGGCCACCGCCGAAGCCGCCGGCGCCGCCCTGGCCTCCCCCGCCCTGGGCGCCGCCTCCGAAGAGGTCGCCCAGGTCGAAGTTGAAGGTGCCGCCGCCCGCGCCCGGCCCCGGACGGAAGCCGCCGTTGCCGAAGAGGGCGCGGGCCTCGTCGTACTCCTTGCGCTTCTTGGGGTCACCGAGGATGTCGTTGGCCTCGGAGATCTCCTTGAAGCGCTCCTCCGCCTTGACGTTTCCCTTGTTGGCGTCCGGGTGGTTCTCGCGGGCGAGCTTCCGGTACGCCTTCTTGATCTCGGCCTCGGTGGCGTCCTTGGGGACGCCGAGAACCTTGTAGTAGTCCTTCTCGATGAAGTCCTTCGTGCTCATCCCCGACGTCCCTCCTCTCGCGCCCTACGTGTCACTTCGAGCTCAGCCCTCGTCCGGGCCACCGCTCTCCTTGGTCCCGGCGTCGTCCTCCGCGCCGGAGGCGTCCTGCGCCTCGGTGGCGTCCTCGGCCGGCTTGACCGTCTGGGCGCCCGGCTGCGGCTCGGCGACCGCCACCCGCGCGGGGCGGATGGTGCGTTCGCCGATCCGGTACCCGGGCTGCAGGATCGCCACGCAGGTCGTCTCGGTGACGTCCGGTGCGTAGGAGTGCATCAGGGCCTCGTGGATCGTCGGGTCGAAGGGCTCGCCCTCCTTGCCGAACTGCTGGAGGCCCATCTTGGCGATGACCGTCTCCAGCGACTCCGCGACGGACTTGAAACCACCGACCAGTTCGCCGTGGTCCCGGGCGCGCCCGACGTCGTCGAGCACGGGAAGCAGCTCGGACAGGAGGTTCGCGACGGCGATCTCCTTGACCGCGACGCGGTCCCGCTCCACCCGGCGGCGGTAGTTCTGGTATTCGGCCTGGAGGCGCTGGAGGTCCGCGGTGCGCTCGCTCAGCGCGGTGCGCACCTGGTCCAGCTGGGCCACCAGGCCCGCGTTCTCACTCGCGTCCCCGGCCGGGGCCGCCCCCTCTTCGGAGGCGGCCTGCGGCTCGGCGTCGTCAGGGGTGGCGCCGGAGGGGACGTCGGGCTTCTCGTCGAAACCCGGGGTCTCCTCCGTCACGCGGCACCGTCCTTGCGCTCGTCGTCCACGATCTCGGCGTCGACGACGTCGTCGTCGGCCTTGTCACCGGCGCCCGCGTCGGCACCGGCGCCCGGGGCCTCGCCGCCGGCGGCCTGCGCGGCCGCCGCGTCGGCGTACATGGCCTGGCCCAGCTTCTGCGAGACGGCGGCGACCTTCTCCGTGGCGGTGCGGATCTCGGCGGTGTCCTCGCCCTTGAGCTTCTCCTTCAGCTCGGCGACGGACTCCTCGACCTCGGTCTTCACCTCGCCGGGGACCTTGTCCTCGTTGTCCTTGAGGAACTTCTCCGTCTGGTAGACGAGCTGCTCGCCCTGGTTGCGGGACTCGGCGGCCTCGCGGCGGGCGTGGTCCTCCTCCGCGTACTTCTCGGCCTCCTGGCGCATCCGGTCGACCTCGTCCTTCGGCAGCGAGGAGCCGCCGGTGACGGTCATCTTCTGCTCCTTGCCCGTGCCCAGGTCCTTCGCGGTCACGTGCATGATGCCGTTGGCGTCGATGTCGAAGGCGACCTCGATCTGCGGGACGCCGCGGGGCGCCGGCGGCAGACCGGTCAGCTCGAACATCCCGAGCTTCTTGTTGTACGCCGCGATCTCGCGCTCGCCCTGGTAGACCTGGATCTGCACGGAGGGCTGGTTGTCCTCGGCGGTGGTGAAGATCTCCGAGCGCTTGGTCGGGATCGTCGTGTTCCGCTCGATCAGCTTGGTCATGATGCCGCCCTTGGTCTCGATGCCGAGGGACAGCGGGGTGACGTCGAGCAGCAGGACGTCCTTGACCTCGCCCTTGAGGACACCGGCCTGCAGGGCGGCGCCGATGGCGACGACCTCGTCCGGGTTGACGCCCTTGTTGGCGTCCTTGCCGCCGGTCAGCTCCTTGACGAGCTCGGCCACGGCGGGCATACGGGTGGAACCGCCGACGAGAACGACGTGGTCGATCTCGGACAGCTGGATCCCGGCGTCCTTGATGACGTTGTGGAACGGCGTCTTGCAGCGCTCCAGCAGGTCGGAGGTCAGCTGCTGGAACTGGGCGCGGGTGAGCTTCTCGTCCAGGTGCAGCGGGCCCTCGGCGGAGGCCGTGATGTAGGGGAGGTTGATCGTGGTCTCGGTGGACGAGGACAGCTCGATCTTGGCCTTCTCGGCCGCCTCGCGCAGGCGCTGCAGCGCCATCTTGTCCTTGGCCAGGTCCACGCCGTGGCCGGACTGGAACTGCTTGACCAGGTAGTCGACGACGCGCTGGTCCCAGTCGTCACCACCGAGGTTGTTGTCACCGTTGGTGGCCTTCACCTCGACGACGCCGTCGCCGATCTCCAGCAGCGAGACGTCGAACGTACCGCCACCGAGGTCGAAGACCAGGATGACCTGCTCGTCCTTGTCGAGGCCGTACGCCAGCGCGGCGGCGGTCGGCTCGTTGACGATGCGCAGGACGTTGAGGCCCGCGATCTCACCGGCCTCCTTGGTGGCCTGGCGCTCGGCGTCGTTGAAGTACGCCGGGACGGTGATGACCGCGTCGGTCACCTTCTCGCCCAGGTAGGACTCGGCGTCCCGCTTCAGCTTCTGCAGCACGAAGGCGCTGATCTGCTGCGGGTTGAAGTCCTTGCCGTCCAGGTTGACCTTCCAGTCGGTGCCCATGTGGCGCTTGACCGAGCGGATGGTCCTGTCGACGTTCGTGACCGCCTGGCGCTTGGCCACCTCGCCGACGAGCACCTCGCCGTTCTTGGCGAAGGCGACGACGGACGGCGTGGTCCTGGCGCCCTCGGCGTTGGTGATGACGGTGGGCTCGCCGCCCTCAAGAACGCTGACGACGGAGTTAGTCGTGCCCAGGTCGATGCCGACCGCACGTGCCATGGTGAATAACCTCCAGCTGACTTGAGTGGAACAGGCTCAAGTGTGCATGACGCCCGGCGATGGGTCAACAGAGGTGAGTCGAGCCGACTCAACTCTTATCCGTTCCTTACACGCAACGACGCCCCGACCTGCACGTTCTCGGTACTCGCGGCCTGACGAACCGGAAAAATCGTCGCCCGAAAGGACGCACCACCCGCGACTCCGGTTGCCCCGCGAGGCGCCTGAGACACTCCACCCGCGGACCGCCGCACCCGCGCCACGCCGACGGGGGCGCCGACTCGGCGCCGGACGCGGCACCCCGGGGTCAGGGTTGCCTCAGCGACGCAGATCACCGCACGTCCGACTACAGTGCGGCGGAGGATGGGGGTACTCTCAGACGAACTGAATAAGTTACCGCTTAGTAATACCGCCCCCCTCGTAACCTCGCAGGCCCGAGGAGCCCCCAAATGCAACTCGCCGCGATCATCGTGTCGCTGGTCCTGATCGTGGTCGGCGTCGCACTGTTCGGCCGCGCCGTCCTGCAGATCGTCAACTACATGCGGCTGGGCCAGCCGGTGCCGGCCGGAACGCGGACCAACGACCCCGTGGACCGCACCGTCACCGTGGTCAGGGAGTTCCTCGGCCACACCCGGATGAACCGCTGGGGCATCGTCGGCGTGGCGCACTGGTTCGTCGCGGTGGGCTTCTTCTCCCTGCTGCTGACCATCGTCAACGCCGTCGGCCAGCTCTTCCAGGCCGACTGGATCCTGCCGGTCATCGGCGACTGGGCGCCGTACAACGTCTTCGTCGAGTTCATCGGCACGATGACGGTGCTCGGCATCCTGGTCCTGATCGTGATCCGGCAGCTCAGCCACCCGCGCAAGCCGGGCCGCAAGTCCCGCTTCGGGGGCTCCAACTTCGGCCAGGCCTACTTCGTCGAGGCCGTCATCCTCATCGTCGGCGTCTGCATCTTCATGCTGCACGCGCTGGAGGGCGTCCTCCACCACGTGGACGGCTACGAGGCGTCGTTCTTCATCTCGTACCCGGTCGTCGCCGCGCTCCGGGACGTCGACCTCTCCACCCTCCAGAACCTCGTCTACTTCTTCGCCGGGCTGAAGATCGCGACCTCCTTCATCTGGATGATCACGGTCGCCCTGAAGACCGACATGGGCGTGGCCTGGCACCGCTTCCTGGCCTTCCCGAACATCTGGTTCAAGCGCGACGCCAAGGGCGGCACCGCGCTCGGCCCGCTGCTCCCGATGACCTCGGGCGGCAAGCCGATCGACTTCACCGACCCTGGCGACGACGACGTCTTCGGCGTCTCCCAGGTCGAGCAGTTCTCGTGGAAGGGCCTGCTGGACTTCTCCACCTGCACCGAGTGCGGCCGCTGCCAGTCGCAGTGCCCCGCCTGGAACACCGGCAAGCCGCTCTCCCCTAAGCTCCTGATCATGTCCCTGCGCGACCACGCGCACGCCAAGGCCCCCTACCTGCTGGCCGGCGGCGGCAAGACCATGGAGGGCGAGGAGAAGGCGTCCGAGGAGCAGCTCGCCGGTGTCCCGGCCGCCGCTCTGGCCGAGGCCGAGCGCCCGCTGATCGGCACCCTCGAAGAGAACGGCGTCATCGACCCGGACGTCCTGTGGTCCTGCACCACCTGCGGCGCCTGCGTCGAGCAGTGCCCGGTCGACATCGAGCACGTCGACCACATCGTCGACATGCGCCGCTACCAGGTCATGATCGAGTCGGCCTTCCCGTCCGAGGCGGGCACGATGCTCAAGAACCTGGAGAAGAAGGGCAACCCCTGGGGCCTGGCGAAGAAGCAGCGCCTGGAGTGGCTCAAGGAGCTGGACTTCGAGGTCCCGGTCGTCGGCAAGGACATCGAGGACCTCACCGAGGTCGAGTACCTGTACTGGGTCGGCTGCGCCGGCGCCCTGGAGGACCGCGCCAAGAAGACCACCAAGGCCTTCGCCGAGCTGCTGCACATCGCGGGCGTCAAGTTCGCGATCATGGGCGGCGACGAGAAGTGCACCGGCGACTCCGCCCGCCGCCTCGGCAACGAGCCCCTGTTCCAGGAGCTCGGCATGGAGAACGTCATGTCCCTCAACGCCGCCTTCGGCGAGGAGATGGACGAGGACGGCAAGGTGCTGCCCGAGTCGGCGAAGCCCAAGTCGGCCAAGAAGATCGTCGCCACCTGCCCGCACTGCCTCAACACCCTCGGCAACGAGTACCCGCAGCTCGGCGGCGACTACGAGGTCATCCACCACACCCAGCTGCTCCAGCACCTGGTCGACGAGGGCAAGCTGCTCCCGGTCACCCCGGTCGAGGGCATCATCACCTACCACGACCCCTGCTACCTGGGCCGCCACAACAAGATCTACACGCCCCCGCGCGAGATCATCGCCGCCGTCCCGGGCGTCCGCAACGAGGAGATGCACCGCCACAAGGAGCGCGGCTTCTGCTGCGGCGCCGGCGGCGCGCGGATGTGGATGGAGGAGCGGATCGGCAAGCGCATCAACAACGAGCGCGTCGACGAGGCCCTGTCCGTCAACCCGGACATCGTCTCCACGGCCTGCCCGTTCTGCCTGGTCATGCTCACCGACTCGGTCAACGGCAAGAAGAACGACGGCAAGGCCAAGGAATCCATCCAGGTCGTCGACGTCGCCCAGCTCCTGCTGGACTCCGTCAGGACCCCGGCCGACCCGACCGGCGACCCGCAGCCGGAGAGCGAGCCGACGCCGGAGCCGGTGAAGTAGCCGCCGCTCACCCGCTCGACCGACACCCCCGGGTTCCTCCGAACCCGGGGGTGTCGCCGTATCTCGAACGCGTGCATGATTACCCGGTCGTTGTCGGTGCTGGTGGTACGGGTTGATACGGACGAGGTGAACGGTGCGGCGCCTGCGAAGAAGCACCCTGACCGGCACGGCCGCCGTCGGCTGCCTGCTGCTGCTCGCCGCCTGCGGCCACGGACCGGCACCCGCGGCCGAGGACGCCGCCGCGCCCACCCCCGTACGCGCCGCCCAGGCCCCCGCCCTGCTCCCCGTCCCGCACGGCGAGGGCAGCGAGGTCCCCGACGACTTCAACGGCGACGGCCACCGCGACCTGGTCCTCGACAACCTGGTCACGGCGGAGACCCACACGGACGACGCGGGCATCGGCATCGTCTACGGCTCACCCCGCGGACTGGTGCCGGGAGCCCGGCAGTTGCTCACGCCGAAGAAATACGCGGCGCCGACCGACGGCCAGTTGCCGGCCGTCTTCGAGGCGGAGGCGAGCTGCGACCTCGACGGCGACGGCTTCACCGACCTGGTGGTCACCACCGACCCGCCCTACGACGGCCAGGGCCGCCCCCCGGTCCCCCTCCAGCTCCTCTTCGGCTCCCCGTCGGGACCGACCGGCCGCGCGGTCCCGCTGACCATCCCCGACAAGGCCCGCTACGGCAACGACTGGCCCGAGCGCCCGGTGTGCGGCGACTTCGACGGCGACGGCGCCCAGGACCTGGTCGTCCACGCCTCCGCCGGCCGCCTCAGCCACCTGCGCGGCCCCTTCACCCGCAAGGGCGCCCCGCACAAGGCCGGCGCGGCCATCCCCTCCCCCGGCGAGGCCCCGGCCGGCCCCGCCGCCGACGTGAACGGCGACGGGTACGACGACCTCGTCGTCCGCGTCTCCGCGGGCCCCGGCAGGGCGGCCCTCGTCCTGGGCGGCCCCGACGGCCCGGCCCGCACCGGGGTCACCCTCCCCACCGGCGTCGACATCGCCCTGGGCACCTTCGGCAAGGGCAAGGCGCTGGACGCGGCGGTGGGCACCCCGGACGGCACCGCGCTGCGCTACGACCTCCCCACCGCGGCCGGGGGTACCTCCCGCGCATCGAGCAGTGGGGGAGGCACCCTCGGCGCGCCGGGCTCGATGCTCGACGCCGCCGACTTCGACGGCGACGGCCTGAGCGAGCTGGTCTCCAGCGGCTCCGCAGTCCGGGTGTACCCCGGCCGCGAAACGGGTCCCACGACCCGGGGCGCGGTCACGGTGCGGCCCGCGGCGACGGGCACGACCCGAGTGCTGACAACCGGCGACTTCGACGGCGACGGCCTGGCGGACCTGGTACTGCGCACCTCCCAGGGCGACACCGAGGACTCCGTCGAGGTACACCGGGGCGCGGCGAAGGACCTGGTCACGGCACGGGCCGCGGTCACGTTCTCGACGGCGCAGTTCCTGGCCCCGTAGCGGACCGGCCGGCCGTACGGTGCCCCGTGTCCCGTACGGCCCTTAGGGGACGCCCCGGTCAACCCCCGTAAGGGATGTCACAGCTCGGCAGCAAAGGACCCCCGAACGGCCGGGCCCCGCACGTCACTCTCCGGGACCAGGTACGTTCGAAGGCGTGGCTGGATTCAGGATCGGACGCGGCCGGGACAACGGCGCTCCAAACGCGCGACCGCAACGCCCCCCGTACGGACAGCAGGCGCCCCAGGGACCCCCGTACGGCGGCCCGGCGACGCCTCAGCAGCCGTACCCGCAGCCGCCGTACGGAGGTGGCGCCCCCGGACCGGGCGGGGCCCCCGGCGGATCCCCCTGGCCGCAGGCACCCGGCGGACACGGCGGCGGACACGGTGAGCCGGAGTACTTCGGCGACGGCGGCTACGGACAGGGCGGCCCCGGCGGCCACCCCCAGCAGGCCCCGTACGACCCGTACGCGGCCAACAACCCGGGCCACACCCAGGCGTTCAGGGTCGACGACCCCTACAACCAGGGCGACACCTACCGCGCCGGCTCCGCCCCGGCCCCCGGCCCGGTCGGTCCCCGCCTGCACTGGAAGGACCTCCTGAGGGGCGTCGTCCTCGCCCCCAACCAGACCTTCCTCCAGATGCGGGACTACGCGATGTGGGCCCCGGCGCTCATCGTGACGTTCCTCTACGGCCTGCTGGCGGTCTTCGGCTTCGACAACGCCCGCGAGGAGGCGATCAACGCCACCCTCTCCAACGCCATCCCGATCGTCCTGACCACGGCGGTGGCGCTGGTGCTGAGCGCCTTCGTCCTGGGCGTGGTCACCCACACCCTGGCCCGCCAGCTCGGCGGCGACGGCGCCTGGCAGCCCACGGTCGGCCTCTCCATGCTGATCATGTCGCTCACGGACGCCCCGCGCCTGGTCGTCGCCATGTTCGCCGGCGGCGACGCGCCCTTCGTCCAGATCCTCGGCTGGGCCACCTGGGTCGCGGCCGGCGCCCTGCTCACCCTGATGGTCAGCCGCTCCCACGACCTGCCCTGGCCCAAGGCCCTCGGCGCCTCCGCGATCCAGCTGATCGCCCTGCTGTCGATCGTGAAGCTCGGCACGTTCTAGTCCCAGACATGCGGAAGGGCCCCGGCGTGCAGGTCACGCCGGGGCCCTTCGCGTCGCCGCCGACTGACCGTCCGACTGTCCGTCCGTCCGACGTCCGGTCAGGCGTCGAGCACCTGCCCCTGCCGCCGTACGACGGGCGGCTGAACGCTCCACGGGAAGTTGATCCAGTCATCGGTCCGCTTCCACACGTACTCGCACTGGACGAGGGAGTGGGACTTCTCATAGATCACCGCGCTGCGGACCTCGGCGACCGTGTCGAGGCAGAAGTCACGCACCAGCTTGAGCGTCTTGCCGGTGTCGGCGACGTCGTCGGTGATCAGGACCTTCTTGTCGGAGAAGTCGATGACGTTCGGGACCGGCGCGAGCATGACGGGCATGTCGAGGGTGGTCCCGACCCCGGTGTAGAACTCCACGTTCACGAGGTGGATGTTCTTGCAGTCCAGCGCGTACGCCAGCCCACCGGCGACGAAGACGCCCCCGCGGGCGATGGACAGCACTATGTCCGGCTCGTACCCGTCGTCGGCGACGGCCTGCGCCAGTTCGCGCACGGCGACGCCGAACTGCTCGTAGGTCAGATTCTCCCGAACATCACTCATGCGCGCGTCCTGCTCATCCTGCTCATCACTGGGTTCATACCTGGGTCCGATGGAAATTGAGGAAGGACCGGGAGGCGGTCGGCCCCCGCTGGCCCTGGTAGCGGGACCCGTAGCGCTCGCTCCCGTACGGGTGCTCGGCCGGCGAGGTGAGCCGGAACATGCACAGCTGCCCGATCTTCATCCCCGGCCACAGCTTGATCGGCAGGGTCGCGAGATTGCTGAGCTCCAGCGTCACGTGCCCGGAGAACCCCGGGTCGATGAACCCGGCGGTGGAGTGCGTGACCAGCCCGAGCCGCCCGAGCGAACTCTTCCCCTCCAGCCGCGAGGCGAGATCGTCCGGCAGCGAGACGACCTCGTACGTACTGGCCAGCACGAACTCGCCGGGATGCAGGATGAACGGCTCGTCGCCGTCCGGCTCCACGAGCCGGGTCAGGTCCACCTGCTCGACGGAGGGGTCGATGTGCGGGTACCGGTGATTCTCGAACACCCGGAAGTAGCGGTCGAGACGCACGTCGATGCTCGACGGCTGCACCATGGAGTCGTCGAACGGATCGATCCGCACCCGCCCGTTGTCGATCTCGGCCCGGATGTCCTTGTCTGAGAGAAGCACGCACCGAGGATACGCAAGACGCGCGGAGCGGCGACAACCGCCGCCGCGCCGCGCGCCCGAACCCGCTCTGCGTCCGTGCTACCGCTTCTCCGCGCCCACCGGCACGGCACTCCGCAGCCGCGCACACCGCGGACATCGGACGAGCCGACCGGGGCCGAGTCGATCGGCCTGCTGCATCGGGAACGAGGTGGCGGTGAACACGTGCCCATCGGCACAGCGGACGACGGTGCGCTCCATCAAGTCCTTCAAGTCCCTTCCCCAAGAGCCGCGTCTGGCTTACTACCCTGACGACAAAAGCCACAGTACGGGATGAAAGAGACGACTCTCCAGGCGGCACTCCGCCCTCACGCACACCCTCTGCGAGGCCCTCACGGTACGCCCCAACTCCGAGCCGCCGCAGCCGCATCCCCACCCCGAAACGACCACCGGCTCCACGGCGCGAACACCGGGAGCCGGGCATGGGGTAGAGTGAGCGAGCGTCCAGGCACCGACCACGGTCGGCGTCTTACGCGGGTGTAGTTTAATGGTAGAACATCAGCTTCCCAAGCTGAGAGCGCGAGTTCGATTCTCGTCACCCGCTCCACTTCGAACCCCCAGGTCACCGATCCGGGGGTTTCTTGTTGTCTAGTCCAATCACAGGGCGGCGTGCCCTCCGCGTGCCCTAACTGCAGGTGGGCCACGCCCAGGTGAGCCCTAGCGCGCCATCCCAACCCATCCAGCGCCGGAATGTCTCGAATAGCGAGACGTATTTCATGTGACCTGCACCACTCCTTGTGTTGCCGCACGGGGAGTAGCTTCCGCAAAGCAACAGTTCGCCGCGAGTCGGCGACAAGGCGCCGCTGCGCGATTGCAGCCTCGACGGAAACCGGGGCGACCTGGAGGAGCAGCAGCCATCGGAAGGGGCACGGCGCTGCTGGATGTCACGGCGTTTCAGCACGGGCGGGCAGTACGCCGGAGGTCGGCGGCAGGATACGCGTGGACCACCACCCAAAGATTCACGATCCTATGAATTCAGGATTTGATGTACTGTCGGGGCGTGCTGACTGTTGCCCCCGACATCGAGGTGCTGGCCCGGTTCGGCCGCGCGCTCGCCGACCCGATCCGCTGCCGCATCCTGCTCGCCTTGCGCGAAGCGTCCGCATATCCCGCCGACCTCGCCGATACCCTCGGCATCTCGCGGACACGGCTGTCGAACCACCTGGCATGTCTGCGCGACTGTGGGCTGGTCGTCACCGCGCCCGACGGCCGACGCACTCGCTATGAGCTCGCCGACGTACGCCTCGGCCACGCCTTGGACGACCTGCGCACCGCCGTGGTGGCCATCGAGACCGACCGGACCTGCAGCGAAGCCGACGAGAAGGGATGCTGCTGATGGTCGCCGGGATATCGATATCCCTCGGGCCGTCTCCAGCCCGCCGCGAAGCGCTGGCTCGCCGGATACGCCTCCTGGTCGCCGCCACCATCACCTACAACGTCATCGAGGCAATCGTCGCCATCACCGCAGGCACGATCGCGTCGTCCACTGCCCTGATCGGCTTCGGACTCGACTCGGTCATCGAGGTCTCATCCGCTGCCGCGGTCGCCTGGCAGTTCTCCGCGGCCGACCACGCCGTCCGCGAAGCACGCGAACAGCGGACCCTGCGGATCATCTCCGTCTCCTTTCTCGCGCTCGCCGCGTACGTCAGCTTCGGCTCCGTCCGCGCATTGACCGGCAGCGGTGAAGCCGAACGTTCCCTCTCCGGCATCGTCATCGCCGCTCTGTCACTCGCGATCATGCCGCTCCTGTCCGCCGCCCAGCGCCGGGCCGGCCGGGAGCTCGGCTCCGCGAGCGCGGTCGCCGACTCCAAGCAGACGCTGCTGTGCACGTACCTGTCCGCCGTTGTCCTTCTCGGCTTGGTCCTCAACGCCACCCTCGGCTGGTCCTGGGCCGACCCCATCGCCGCTCTCGTCATCGCCGCAGTCGCCGTCAAGGAAGGCCGCGACGCGTGGCAAGGTGGGGGCTGCTGCGCGCCCACATCAACCGCACCGGTCCCGTCCGCCGCGGCTGAGACAGACACCTGCGGCTGTCGCGCCGGCTGCGACTGCTGCAGCTGACGTCCAACGTCAAGCGAGCCCCGCCGTGGTGCCGGGGCCCGCTTCACGTCAGGATTACGCGCTTGTCGTTGGCGGCTGTTCCGCTGCCTCGCCGAAGCCGCGACAGGCGCCGCGGAGCCGGCGCCCTCATCGGCTCATCGGACGACGGACAGGTGGGACCGGTCAGTCTTTCCGATGCGCTGCCGCCCCTCACCCTCCTGCGTGGTGACGACGAGGCCGAAGACGAGGTCATTGAGGTCGGCTGGCTGGAGGTGCAGTTCACGGGCGATGTCGGTGAGTCCCGTGCCCTCACTTCGCAGGGTCGCGAACACCTTGCCCAGGATCTGGGAGGTCTCGCGGACCACGCCGCTACGCGGCTCAGACCTTCGGTAACCGAGGCGACCGAGCTCCACGCAGTGGGTTCGGTACTGCCACTCGGTGGTGAGGCCCAGTTCGTGCAGCCGGTGGGCCAGCGCCATGGCGGCGACCTTCCAGCGGCGCTTGGCCTGAAGGATCCAGTTGGTACTCGCACCGCGCGGGGCGTGTGCAAGAACGTCCGCTCGTGGCATCAGAAGCGCTGCCGCGAACCGATGGGCCTCCGCCTCAGCCTGCGGACCATGCGGCATCTGCTCCTCACCGTGGAGGACGAGATGCCCGAGTTCGTGGGCCGCGTCGAAACGCCCGCGCTCCGCGGTCTTCTCGGTACTCAACAGCACGAACGGAACCCCACGGTCCCAGAAGGAGAACGCGTCGACCTCCGGGCAGTCGCGGGAGAGCGAGAAGACACGCACCCCATGCGCCTCCAAGAGGTGCACGGCGTTCGGGATCGGTGCGTTGCCGAGGCCCCAGCGGGCCCGCACCAGCGCGGCAGCTTCCTCTGCCGGAACGTCTGTGCCCGCAGCCTCCCCGGGGTGAGGAATGCGGTCCGCGTCCGAACCAAGACGGCTGAAAGACGTGAGCGTCGGGATATCGGGAGAGGGCAAACGGAAACGCGCGCCGATCCAGTCCTGGAGGACCCGCGCCAACCGTCCAGAGCTGAGGGCGATGTCCCGTTGCGAGGCGGTCATCTTGCTCAGGGCGCGGAAGCTCACCGAATCCACCGTCAGTTCGGCGATGTCCTCGGCGGTGAAGAAGGACGACGGGAACTCCAAGGCCGCCGCGAGTGCCTCCAGGGAAGGTGGGCTGGGGACAGCACGCCCATTCTCGAAGTCGGACAGCCTGCGCGGCGTCAAGCCGGCCATCTGGGCAAGTCGGGTGACGGTCAGTCCTCGACGCTTGCGCGCGAGGACCAGCCGGGATGCGGTGGTCATGGAAGGAGCCAAGTGTTGGTCGTGCTGAGTGGTCAGGACAGGCGCTCGATCGGAATGTCGATGCCCCCCTGGTCGTCGTCGACATCGTCGACGAACGGAGTGAAGCCCTCGAAGTCGATCCAGGGAAGGATGATCCGCTCGTACCAGCTGCTGATCTTGCCACGGCTGCCGGTGTCATTGGGGAGCGACAGCTCGGCGTGGAGCCGGGTTCCCTGATCGGTCTTCGAATGGTGGTAGAGCAGGAACCAGGTGGGGATCCCGTCACCGGCGTCTTGTTGCTCAGACACCGTCTCCACCTCGCCGAACAGCAGCAGCTGGCGGTTGGCCTCCACCCGCTTCATCACAGCGTTGCCCTTGGGGTAGCGCGTGGAGGGAGTCAGCGCGGCATAGCCGGTCTCCACGCTGCCACTGGATGCGGTGATGGCGAAGTCGCCAGAGGGCGCGAGGAGGAGAGGAACGTTGCTCGGGCTGATGCTGTTCCACCCGACCGGCTTGTAGGTCTCTCGCAGGAAACGGATCGTGCGCCCCCAGAAGATGTTGCCGGGCAGCGAGACGGGATCCAGCGGCGTGCAGAAACTACGTTCCGCCTCGGCTCTGCGCAGAACGTCCTCGATCGCTTCGACCGACAGCCCCAACTTGGCGAGCCGATCACGGACCCGAGGACTCTCCGCGTGCACAACAGTCATGCCCAGCCCTTCCACGCACCGACTCGACTTCCGGAAACTCTCCCTCATTTGAGGGAGGAAATCAAGAAATGAAGCAGGTCAGTGACGACGCGGCCAATGCCAAACTGGTTACCTGGGGTCTCTACTCCTTCGAACCGCGCAGCTCAGCGCGGGCGCGGGCCGGGTCGAAGCACTCGCCCGGGCCGACGCACGGGCGGCGCGTGTCACGCCTCGCAGACCCCCTTCTCAGCAGCAGGAGCTCGGTGCCGCTGGGACCGGACCTCGGCGTCGATCCCTTGAGCCAACTTCCTCTGATGCTTGGCCGTCGAGTGCTGGTAGATCAGCTGGGCCCGTTCCGAGGACTGGCCGGCGCGCACCATGAGGTCCTTCAGCTTGGCGCCGGTGTCGGCGGCGAGGGTGTTACCGGTGTGCCGGAGGTCGTAGAAGCGGAAGTTGTCCGGCAGCCCCGCCTTCGTCCTGGCCTTGCGCCACTTCCGTCCGAACGTCGAGCGGCGGAACGGGGCTCCCCTCTCCCCGACGAAGAGGAGCCCGTCCGGCTCCTTCTCGGAGAACCACTGCACGTGGCGTCGCAGCTCGGGCAGGAGGAAATCGGGCAGGTACACGGTGCGCTTGCCCGCTCGTGACTTGGGATCGCCGGTGACCCTCCTGCCGTTGGTCAGCTCCGGGGACGCATGCGTGATCCGCAGGGAGCATTCGTCGAGATCGACACTGCGGCGGCGCAGTTCAGCCAGTTCCTCGGGGCGGAGCGAGGCGAAGGCACCGAGCAGGACCATCAGGCGCCAGCGCGGACCCATGGCGTCGGCGAGGTCGAAGACCTGCTCCACGGTGGCGGTCGGCCGCTCGTCGGCTTCCTCCCGACCGGCGCCCTTGATCCGGCACGGGTTGGTCCGCAGGAGGTCGTCATCGACCGCGGTCTGCAGAATGGCCTTCAGCAGCCGGTACGACTTGGCGACCGTCGTGGCACCCGTTGCCTTGAGCCGCTCGGCTCGCCAGGTGCGGACGGAAGGCGGTGTGATCTCGTCCAGGTCCTTGCTGCCGAAGGCCGGCAGGAGGTGCAGGCGTAGCAGGCCGTCGTAGCGGTCGACCGTGGTCGGGGCCAGACCGCGCTCCTCCACCCAACGGAGGGCGTACTTCTCGAAGTTGATCGCGCCGGCGTCCGGGTCACGCCAGTGGTCACGCTCGATGTCGGCGCGGACCAGGTTCAGCCAGTCCTGCGCGTCGGTCTTCGTGTCGAAGGTCTCGGGGGCCTTGTGGCGCTGCCCGTCCGGGCCCAGGTAGCGGGCCTGCCATCGACCGGACGGGAGCTTGCGTACGGTACCGAACTCCCGACGACGCTGGAGCTTGCGTGTCGGCATCAGGCGGCCCGCCCGTACCGAGTGCGGGTGCGCCGGGTCGGCTCGACCGTGCGCGCCTCGATGTACTCGGTGACGGCACTCTCGGGGACGCGCACGGGACGTCCGAGCTTGACGTAGCGAATGCGGCGCTCGGCGATCAGACGGCGAACGAAGCGTTCGCCGGTACCGAGCTGTTCGGCGGCTTCGGCCACCGTCAGAAGGCGGTCAGTCATGGGCGACCGCCCCCTTTCGGCTGTGCTGCTGAGTGCAACGGGCCGGGGCTATTGCGAGTCGGTGCAACGGTGAGACTTCCTTACCGAGGTCGAAACTGGAGCGGGCACGGCGGACCGGTGGTGGCTTCAACAGGTCGCGGAGTCCTGGAGCAGGGCGCGGGCCGGGACGCGAAGTGCCTGCGCGAGGGTGAGCAGGTCGTCGACGTCGCAGCGGCGCTGAGCGCGTTCGATGCGGGACAGCATCGTGTTGGACATTGGCCGGCCAAGGGCGGTGACGCGAGCGGCCAGCTCTCGCTGGGAGAGGCCGCGCTCGGTGCGGAGAATTTCGATCGTGCGGGCGGCCCTTATCCCGGCTGCGCCGATTTCCAGTGAACGTGCTGCCATGACTCCAATTCTCGGCTGTGTTCGCCGGTTTGGTTAACCGGCGATCGTCGGCTATGTTGCGCCGCCGTGCGTTTGGCAGGCGGGTGGCCATTTCGTCGATGGGTTCCCTGTGACGGCGACCCGAGCAGTGCTCGACAGCGTCTCTGACGTGGGGTGTTGTGTTGTAGCTTCGCCACTCGCCGGACGTCAACGCCTTGCCGGTGTGATCCTTCTGGCTTGACGCCCGGAACAACTATTTGGTCAACCGCAGATCGTGACCTACCGTTTTCACGCCGCCCTCGCCGCCCCGATTCCCGACGGCCTTTCTGCCGACAGAGATTCGACAGGTCAGGGCTGGACTTGTGCCGCCCGGGTGTGGCTATGTTGACGACACCCCCGGAAAGCGCGCCCGGCTCTCAGCCAGCCTCGCGTCAACGGCCGGCCAACTCCCCCGCCTTTGCCGTCACGACCGACGGTGAGCCATGGGTGCCCGCCCATCGGCCACCGAGTAAGGAACACTCCGCTCTTGGCACGGATCCGCACCATCAAGCCCGAAGCCTTCGTCTCCGAATCCCTCGCCGTCGTCACCCTGACCGCCGAGCGCACCTTCTTCGGTCTGCTCACTCAGGCCGACGACCAAGGCCGCTATCGCGACCACGCGGCGATCATCGCCGGTCAGCTGTGGGTTCTGCGTCCGGAGCACACTCCCGCCGAGGTCGAGAAGGATCTCGCCCAGCTGGCCGACGCCGGCCTGGTCTGCCGGTACAAGGGCCCGGACGACAAGCGCTACCTGCACATCGTCACGTGGCACAAGCACCAGAAGATCAACCGGGCCAGCAAGAGCCGCATCCCGGCCTGCCCTCGCCACAACGATCCGAACGGTGCCCCGGGCGGCACCGAGGCTGTCGAGGCCGTGGCACCCGCGCCGTCCGTAACGCACGGAGCCGTCGCGGACCATGCGCCGAACCCTCGCGGAGGTGGCAGTGAAGGGGCACGGAACCCGCACGATCCCTCGAACCAAACGGAAACCACCAGCAAAACCGCAGGTCAGAAGGCGTTCAGTGAGCCCTCACCTGAACCTCACGGACTCGTGCTTGAGGCCGCGGTGACACCTCACGGTCCGGATCTAGGACCTAGGATCATGGATCTAGGATCTACCCCTTCGGGGGGCGCAAGCGCCCCCGCGGCCAGCACCGTCTCGGCCAAGCAGCTCATCGCCGAATACAGCGCGGCATGCGCCCACCGCCCGCCCCAGGACGTCCTGGGCCATCTCGGCCGAGAGGTGCGCAAGCTGCTCGCCGAAGGCATCGCTCCCGACCACGTCAGGGCAGGGCTCGTCCTCCACAGGACCAAGGGCAGGCACCCCAGCATCCTGCCGAGCCTGGTGCACCAGGCCATGAACGCCGCCCTCGCCCAGCCCGTCATCCACAGGGCGTGGACAAACCCCGCCGACGTCGAAGCCGCCTACGGAGAACAGCTCTGACCTCCACCCTCACCCGCGAACCCCAGCCCGTCGGCCCGCTCGCCGACCGTCTGAACGGCATACTGGCGGGCCGTGGCATCGACCCCGGCGCCGTAGCCGCGGAGCCGTCCGCCGAACCCGTCACCGCCTTGGAGCTGGCCGACGCCCGCATCCCGGCCCGCTACCGCCGTGCCCTCGCCGACCACCCTCAGATCATCGCCTGGGCCGACCACATCGCCCATGCCGGACGCCCCGGCCCGAGTGGGCCTGGCATCGCCGAGGGTCCCTCCCTGCTGATCGCCGGCCCGGTCGTTATCGCCGGTTCGTTCGCGATCTGAGCATGTTTTGCAGCTCAGGACGGTTCTTCGATCGATGTGACGTGGTCAGCAGGGGCCGATGGTTCGC
>NZ_JBIRFY010000010.1:0-284579 GCF_044327745.1 Streptomyces sp. NPDC018026 | reverse complement strand
GGGGGGGGCGGGGGGGGGGGTTGGGGGGGGGGGGGGGGGGGGTGGGGGGGGGGGGGGTGGGGGGGGGGGGGGGGGGGGGGGGGGGGGGTTGGGGGGGGGGGGGGGGGGGGGGGGGGGGGGGGGGGGGGGGGGTGGGGGTGGGGGGGGGGGCGCCCCCCCCCCCCCCGCTCGTCCGCCGCGAAAGCGGCCCGCCTACTTGATGCCGGACGTCTTGATCGACTCGACGATCTGCCGCTGGAAGACGAAGAAGAGGATCAGCATGGGCAGTGCGGCCACCGTCGCCGCCGCCAGGATGTAGTTCCAGTTCGAGGTGTACTGCGTCTGGAACGAGGCGATGCCCAGCTGGACCACCGTCAGGTCCTGGTCGCTGGTGGCGACCAGCGGCCAGACGAACGCGTTCCAGTTGGCGAGGAAGAAGAAGATCGCCAGCGCGGAGAGGATCGGCCGGGACATCGGCAGCACGATGTTCCAGTAGACCCGCCAGTGGCCGCAGCCGTCGATGACGGCCGCCTCCTCCAGTTCCTTCGGCAGGCCCAGGTAGAACTGGCGCAGCAGGAAGATGCCGAAGGCGTTGAAGATCGCCGGGATGATCAGACCCGCGTAGCTGTCCAGCAGGCCCAGCTCGCGGGCGACCATGAACAGCGGGATCAGCACCACGGGCGCGGTGACCAGCAGGGTCGCGAAGATCGCGCCGAAGAGCTTCTCGCGGCCCGGGAAGCGCAGCCGGGCCAGCGCGTAGGCGGCCATCGAGTGGAAGAACAGCGCGGCGACCGTGATCACCGCGGAGATGAAGAAGCTGTTCCACAGGTAGCGCGCGAACGGCACCTCCGTGAACACGTACACGAAGTTGTCGAAGGTGAAGTCCGTCGGGATCAGCTTGCCGTCGGTGACGGTCTCACGGGTCTTGAAGGACGACGTGAGCATCCACAGCACGGGCAGCACGCTGATCACCGACAGGACGACGGCGAGCGCGGTCAGCCCGGCCCGGGAGGAGAGCGGCCGACGCCGGCCCGCCGTGGCTCCGGACCCGCCCGGCCCGGCGGCCCCGCCGGTCCGGCCGGCCCCGGTCGTCAGGGTGTCACTCGCCATCGTCGAACCTCCCGCCCCTCGTGAACTTGAAGATCACCGCGGACACGGCGACCATGATCAGCACCAGGAACGAGCCCATGGCCGACGCGTAGCCGTACTCACCGAACCCGAAGGCCTGCTGGTAGATGTAGAAGATCGCCAGCGAGGTGCCGTTGGCGGGTCCGCCGTTGGTCAGGACGAAGATCAGGTCGAGCCCGCCGGTGATGGCCGCGACCGTCGACATCATCAGGACGAAGAAGCTGGTCGGGCGCAGCAGCGGCCAGGTGACGGAGCGGAACTGCCGCCACGGACCGGCGCCGTCCAGCTTCGCGGCCTCGTAGTACTCCTTGGGGATCTCCTGGAGACCCGACAGGAAGATGATCATGTAGTAGCCCATCATCACCCACACCATGACCGCGATGACGCAGCCCAGGGCGAGCGAGGGACTGCCGAGCCAGGACTCGCCGTCCAGGCCGGCCGCCCGCATGGCCCGGTTGACCGCGCCGGTCTGCTCGTCCAGCAGGAACTTCCACAGCACGCCGACCACCACGAGGCTGATGACGTACGGCAGGAAGAGCGCCGTGCGGTACACGCCCATGCCGGGCAGCTTCTGCTTGACCAGCAGGCCGAGCCCGAGGCTCACGCCGAACAGCACGGGCACGAGGATCACCACGTACAGGCCGGTGATCTTCATGGAGTCCCAGAAGAGCGGGTCGTTCATCATCCGCTCGTAGTTGCCGAGCCCGATCCACTCGTAGCTGCCGAAGCCGCTGACCTGGAAGAAGCTCAGGGCGATGGACAGCACCATCGGGACGGCGACGAAGACCAGCAGCCCCAGGACGTCCGGGGCGAGGAAGAGCGCGGCGGCCAGCCACTCGCGGTGCCTGCGCCTGAGCCGTCGGCCCCCGGCCGAGGCCGGTGTCTCGGCCGGGGCCGTGGTGGCCCGGCGCTCCTTCGCGGCGACACTGCTCATATCAGGCTCGCCCCCTTGTAGCTCTTGGTGTACGCGTCGATGGACCGGGTGGCCCGCTCGATCTCGCTCGCCACGCCGCGGCCGGCGAGCATGGTGCCCTGGATGGCGTCGGAGATCGCCTTGTAGACCACCGGCGGGTAGCGCGGTTCGGCGCGGCCGCCGGGGAAGACCTCGTCCTTGAACCTGCGCATCGCCTCGGAGTCGTAGCCGCCCTTGGCGGCGCCGCGCTCCAGGGCACTGGCGCGGGGTGCCACGTCGGACTTGGCGCCCACGCACCAGTCGACCATCCGGTCGATGGAATCGTCCTTCATGGAGCCCAGCGCCCAGACGCAGAACTCCGCCGCCGCCTGCGGGTCGCGGCCCTGCGCGTTGGCGCAGAAGGACCAGCCGCCCAGCGCGGTGACGTAGTCGCCGCCCGGGGGAGAGGGCAGCTTGAAGACGCCGTACGGGTAGTCGGGGGCGAAGGCCTTGAAGCTGGAGACGTTCCAGATGCCCTGCTGCCACATGCCGACGTTGCCGCCCTTGAAGCCGCCGATCACGTCGCCCGCGGCGGGCACGGTGCGCGGGGCGATGCCGTGCCGCACGGCGTCCTGCCACAGCGCGAGCGCCTGGCGGCTCGCCCTGGAGTCGAAGGCGACCTCGCCGCGTTCGTCGAGGACGTCGCCGCCGCCCTGCCACATCCACGGGTACCAGGTGAAGTTCTGGTAGTAGCCCGGGTTGGTCTCGAAGACGAGGCCCGCCGTGGTGCGGCCGCGCAGCTTGTCGCCGATGTCGAGCATCTGGTCCCAGGTGGTGGGGATGTCGGCCTCGGACAGGCCGGCCTTCTCCCACAGACCCTGGGAGTAGAACATCGCCAGCGGCTCGACCTCCATGGGGAGGGCGTAGACCTTGCCGTCGACCTTCCGGCTGTCCAGGGCGGATCCGAAGTCCTCGACGGCGGCCTTGTCCATGTGCGGTGTGAGGTCCTCCAGGACGCCGCCGTTGTAGTACCGCAGGAAGTCGCCCGGGGACAGCAGGAAGATGTCCGGGCCCTCACCGGTGGCGAAGGCGGACGGCAGCTTGAATCCGTTGAGGTAGGTGGGCTGCGGCAGATAGACGAGGTCGATCTGCCGCTTGTGGGTGGTGTTCCACTTCCCGACCATGTCGGTGAACCACTTGGACTGCGCGTTGATCGCCGGGTCGGGCGAGCGCTGGGGTCCGTAGAAGTTCCAGAACTGGAGGTTGCCCCCCTTCGCCTGGGCCGAGCCGCAGCCGGTGAGCAGGGCCGGGGCCGCGACGGCCGCGCCGACGCCCGCCGTGGCGGTGAGGAAGCGGCGGCGTGAGGTGCCGGCCGGGGACGGGGCCGGGTGCCCGGCTTCGTTGCCGTGCTGGAGCATGCGTGCGCTCCTGTCGGAGTGGGACGGGACTGGGGAGAGGAAGTGCGGGGTCAGTCGACCTCGAGGGCGAGCAGGTCCGGAGTGGCCGGACGGGACGCGCAGGCGGGTGCGTCCAGGTAGAACAGCGAGGTGCTGGCGATGTCGTCGCTGGTGTGACGGTAGCGGTGCGGCAGGCCGTTGCCCTGGCCGGGGCCGATGCCGAGACTCTGCACGGTGACGCTCAGGTCCTCCGCGAAGCGGATGGGGTCCAGGACGTGCCAGCGGTACATCCCGAACCGCTGCTGGCTGCGGTACAGCCCGTCCGGGCGCAGGATCTGGTTCAGACCGAGGTACGGGGTGGTGTAGGCGGTGTAGCCCTGCCCCGGGACGTCGAAGTTCCAGGCGCCGCCGAAGTAGTCCTCGGTGCCGGTGCCGCAGATCGTCGGGTACTCCTCGTCGCCGTCGAGGTAGAACTTCAGCTCGCCCTCGCCCCACCAGCCGGGGCTGTTCACGCCCCACGCCAGGTACGTGCCCACGTAGCTGCCGGCGCCGGTGACGCCGTCGAGCAGCGTGTGCACCTCGCCGAACGGCACGGGGTGACTGCGGCGCCACTGGGCGTGGAAGTAGGAGGCGTCCTCGCCGACCTCGTCCAGCTCGTAGTCCACCTGGTAGTACAGCGTGACCTTCTCGGCGGTCAGGTTCTCCAGCGTGATGCGCGCCGCGCGGCGGAACGGCATCGGCCAGTACGCGTTGAAGCCCCCGTTGGGGTTGGCCGCCACCGGTACGGAGGAGACCTGGCTGAAGACGTTCCAGCCGTTGCAGAAGAAGTCGCCGAGCGGGACCTCGACGGCCGGGGTCTCCTCGCCCTCCCAGTACATCCGCAGCAGGGTGCCGCGCCAGGCGCCGTGCGGGTCGGTGGTGCACCACAGGTGACGGATGGTGCCGGGGCCCTCGATGTCCGCGAGCACCGCCGTCTCGCCGGCGGCGATGTCGATGCTGGGGGAGATCTTCCAGCCCGGTCCGAGGCGGCTCGCCGCCACGGCTCCGGTGCCCTCCGTGGCCCGGCCGCCGCCGGCCCTGGCGCCGGTGAAGTTCTCGGCGCTGATGGAGCGGCTCACGGCGCGCGTCCTGCGGGAGATGCCGTCGAGTCCAAAGGTCGTCATCGTGTCTTGCCCTCAAGGTGGAGTTGCGGAGTGCGCCGTGGGCCCGAGAGGGCGTGCTGGGCGCGGGGAGGACGCTACGCCGTCGTCGTGGCGACGCGGCGTTCCTGCATCCCTGAAATCCATTTCACCGAAACGTAGAGCGGCCTCCAAGGGGTGTCAAGAGCTGAGACGGACGCACGTCTCTCCGCTCCATGCACCCTGTCTGACCCGGCCTTCCATGGACAACTCGTGTCATACGCGCGCTCCCTTGACGCTGAAATCGATTTCTGCGAACGTGCTCGCCATGCCTCGCAACGCAGTCATCGGTGTGGACATCGGCACCTCGAGCAGCAAGGGCGTACTCGTCGGTCTCGACGGCACCCTGATCCGCTCGGCAGTACGGGAGCACACCCCCGCCAGGCCGGGCCCCGGCCGCTTCGAGATGGACGCCGCCGTCTGGTGGGACGAGTTCACCGGGATCGCCCGGGAACTGACCGCCCCCGGCGACGTCACCGTGACCGCCGTCGGTGTCAGCGGCATGGGACCGTGCGTCCTGCTGACCGACGAGCACGACACACCGCTGCGCCCCGCGATCCTCTACGGGGTGGACACCCGCTCGGTCCGCCAGATCGAGCGGATCGAGGCGCGGCTCGGCGCCGAGGAGATCATCCGCCGGGGCGGTTCCGCCCTCACCACCCAGGCGGCCGGGCCCAAGATCGCCTGGGTCGCCGACGAGGAGCCCGAGCGCTACGCCCGCGCCCGCCGCCTCTACATGCCCAGCTCCTGGCTGGTCCGCAGGCTCACCGGCGCCTACGTCCTGGACCACCACTCGGCCAGCCAGTGCACGCCGCTCTACGACACCCACGCCCGCCAGTGGCACGCCCCCTGGGCCGCCGAGGTCGCCCCCGGCATCGAACTGCCGCCGCTGCGCTGGTCCGGCGAGGCCGCGGGCACCCTCACCCCGGACGCCGCCCGGGAGACCGGCCTGCCCGCCGGCATTCCGGTCACCACCGGCACCATCGACGCCTGGGCCGAGGCCCTGAGTGTGGGCGCCCAGCACACCGGCGACCTGATGCTGATGTACGGCACCACCATGTTCCTCGTCCACACCGTCCCCGAGCCCCTCACCAGCCAGTCCCTGTGGGGTACGGTCGGCGCGCTGCCCGGCACCCGCAACCTGGCCGGCGGCATGGCCACCTCCGGGGCGGTCACCAACTGGCTGCGGGACCTGTTCGCCGACGGCGACCACACCGTCCTGACCCGACAGGCGGCCGAGTCCGGACCCGGTGCCAACGGCCTGCTGATGCTGCCGTACTTCTCGGGGGAACGCACCCCGGTGATGGACCCGGACGCGCGCGGCGTGATCGCCGGCCTGACGCTGTCCCACACCCGTGGCGACCTCTACCGCGCGGCCCTGGAGGCCACCGGCTTCGGCGTCCGGCACAACATCGAGGTGATCGAGGCGGCCGGGGGAGACATCCGCCGTGTGGTCGCCGTCGGCGGCGGCACACAAGGCGCGCTGTGGACACAGATCGTCTCCGACATCACCGGCCGCCCGCAGGAACTGCGCACCCTCACCATCGGCGCGAGCTACGGCGGCGCGCTGCTGGCCGCCGGGCTCGTCCAGGACGTCTTCGTCGACGACTGGAACCCGGTGCGCGCGACGGTGACGCCGCGCCCCGAACACACCCGGCGCTACGACGACCTCTACGCCCTCTACCGGCGCCTGTACCCGGACACCTCGGACGTCGTCCACACCCTGGCGACGTTCCAGGACCGCTGACCGACCGACGCGCTCGACCCCCGCCGGCCCCCACCGGCCGGACGCACAACCTACGGAGACCGCATGACCGCGTACACCCTGCCCGTACTCCACGAGCCGCCGGCCGCCGAGCCGGCCACCGTATACACCGTGACCAGCGGCGATCTCCGCCCGGCCGCCAACACCACCTGCTGGCCCACCCAGGAGAAGCTGGAGCAGGACCTCGCGGCCGCCGTCACCGCCCTCGGCCGTCAGGTGCGCCGCGGCCACCCGGTCGACGAGGCCAAGGGCCACGGATTCATCGACAGCCAGCGGGCCGGCATCGAGGTCTTCAAGAACCTGCCCAAGGACGCCCCGCTGATCGTCGTCGAGGCCGTCTGGCAGTACAGCCACCATGTTCTGGCCGGGTTGCGCGGCCACCGCGGCCCGATCCTGGTCGTGGCCAACTGGAGCGGCGAGTTCCCGGGCCTGGTCGGCCTGCTGGGCCTGGCCGGCAGCCTCACCAAGGCGGGCATCGACTACTCGGTGCTGTGGAGCCCCGACTTCACCGACGACTGGGCGCGCGAGGGTCTGCGCACCTGGCTGGAGACCGGCACCCTGACCCACGACACCGGCCACGTCCGGCCGCTGCCCGAACTGCCGAAGGACGCCGAGACCGAACTCGGCACGGCCCTCGCCCGGCAGCTGCGCGAGGAGAAGGCGATCATCGGCGTCTTCGACGAGGGCTGCATGGGCATGTACAACGCCATCATCGACGACGAGTTCCTCAACCCCCTCGGCATCTACAAGGAACGCCTCTCGCAGAGCGCCCTGGTCGCGGAGATGAACAAGGTCTCCGATGTGGAGGCCCAGGCAGTGCGCACCTGGCTCGACGACGCCGGCATGACCTTCCACACCGGCACCGACGAGGCCACCGAACTCACCGACGCCCAGCTGCTCAGCCAGTTCAAGATGTACATCGCCGCGCTGCGCATCTCCGACGACTTCGGACTCGACGCGGTCGGCATCCAGTACCAGCAGGGCCTCAAGGACACCGTCCCGGCCAGCGACCTCGCCGAGGGCCTGCTCAACAACGTCCAGCGCCCGCCGGTGCACAGCCGCGACGGTGCCCGCGAGCTGTACGCCGGCGCGCCGCTGCCGCACTTCAACGAGGTCGACGAGGGCGTCGCCGTCGACTCCCTGGTCACCAACCGCATCTGGACGGCGATGGGCCTCGACCCGGCCACCACGCTGCACGACATCCGCTGGGGCGAGGAGTACGACGGCCGGTTCGTCTGGGTCTTCGAGATCTCCGGCTCCGTCCCCGCCTCCCACCACGGCGGCTACGACAAGTCGTACAGCATGCGGCAGCCGCCGATGTTCTTCCCGCTCGGCGGCGGCACCCTCAGCGGGGTCTCCAAGCCCGGCGAGATCGTCTGGTCGCGCGTCTTCCTGATGGACGGCCGCCTCCACGTCGACCTCGGCCGCGCGAGCGCCGTCGAGCTGCCCGAGGAGGAGACGCGGCGCCGACTGGACGCCACCAACCCGCAGTGGCCGATCATGCACGCGGTCCTGCACGGTGTCACCCGCGACCAGTTCATGGCCCGCCACCGCGCCAACCACCTCAACGTCGCCTACGCCCCCGACGCGGCCACCGCCGACCGGGCGCTGCGTGCCAAGGCCGCCCTCTTCGCCGAGCTGGGCGTCGAGGTGCACCTGTGCGGCGACGTGGCGCTGTAGTACTGCGCCGTCACCGGGCGGTTCGTAGCATGAGGCCATGAACGGCACAGTCCCGGAGACCATGCGGGCGGCGTACATCGACGCCGTCGGTCCGGCCGACGCCATCCGGTACGGAGAACTCGCCGTGCCGCCGGTGGGCCCCACGGACGTGCTCGTGCGGGTGGCCGCCGTGGCCGCCGACCCCGTGGACACCTTCGTACGCTCCGGTGCGTACGCCACACCGCTGCCGCTGCCCTTCGTCGTCGGCCGTGACCTGGTGGGCGAGGTCGCGGTGGCCGGGCCCGGCGCCGCGGACCTCACCGTCGGGCAGCGGGTGTGGTGCAACAGCCTCGGGCACGCGGGCCGGCAGGGATCCTTCGCCCAGTACGCGACGGTCGCCGCCGAACGCCTCTACCCGGCGCCGTCCGGCATCGACGCGGAGCACCTCGTGGCGGCCGCCCACCCGGCGGCCTCCGCCTGGCTCGCGCTGTTCCGGCACGGCCGGCTGCGGGCGGGGGAGACCGTGTACGTCGGGGGCGGCGCGGGGAACGTGGGCGGCGCCGCCGTCGCCCTGGCCTCCCGGGCCGGGGCCCGCGTGGTCGCCACGGCGCGTGCACAGGACGCGGGGGCGGTCCGTGAGCTGGGCGCCGCCGAGGTCCTCGACCACCACGCGCCCGACCTCGACGCCCGGGTGCGCGCGGCCGCCCCCGACGGCTACGACGTGCACCTGGACACCTCCGGGCACGGGGTGCTCGCCGACGCCGTGGACTCGCTGGCGCGGGGCGGGCGGCTGGTCGCGATGGTGGGACTGGGCACCGGGCCGGCCGCACTGTCCGTGGGCGGGCTCTACACGAAGGACGCGAGCATCGTCGGGTTCGCCATCAGCAACGCCACGACCGCCGACCTCGCCGAGGCGGCGCGGGGCGTGGTGGGCGTCCTCGCGGACACCCCGTGGCGCCCGCGCATCGCCGACCGGCTGCCGCTGTCGATGACGGCCGAGGCCCACCGCAGGCTGGAGGCCGGCCAGGTGCGGGGGCGTCTGGTCCTCAGGCCCTCTTGATCGTCTTTCCGGCCGGCCGGATGCGGTCCATGATGGGCATGTCGAGGAAAACTCAGAAATTCGAACCCGGAAGCCGAAACCCGAAACCCGTGACAAGAGCGTGGGGGTCCAGGAATGCGCCGTGAAGACCTGCCGGCACCGGAGTCGGGACTGCTGCTCACCCACTTCCTCACCGTGGCCGACGTGCCGCGCTCGCGTGCCTTCTACTCCGAGGTGCTCGGCGGCGAGGTCGTGCTCGCGGAGAACCCGTGCATCGTCAAGCTCGCCAACAGCTGGCTCATCATGAACCCGGGCGGGGGCCCGACGCCGGACAAGCCCGACGTCACCCTGCGCCCGCCGGACGACCCCGGGACGGCCACCAGCTTCCTCAACATCCGGGTGGCCGACATCGAGCGCTGCCACCGTGAGTGGAGCGCGCTCGGCGCCGAGTTCCTCACCCCGCCGATCGACCGGAAGGCCGAGCTGCGGTGCTACCTGCGCGACCCCGACGGGTACCTGATCGAGGTCGGCCAGGCCACCGGGCTGCTGGAGGGCATCCTCGCCGATCCGCCCGCCGGCCGGGGCTGACCCCGCCGGGGGTCCGGCCCTCCAGCGGGTCCGGCAGGGCTTCTCAGGGCTGCGGACGGACGGTCAGCATCTGCTGGGCGTGACCCACGGGGCCGTCCAGATCGTGCAGCACGGTGCTGGTGATGCCCTGACCGGTGGGCCCGAAGACGACGGTGGTGTCCAGTCCGGTCCAGCGCCCGCGCGGCGTGCGGTGCAGGTGCAGGGTCAGATCGACGTTCGGGAACATCCATTCCCGCGGCGACTGCCGCACCGCGATGCCGTTGGCCGTGTCGACCAGCGTGACGTAGGAGGCCAGCGGGCTCGCGCTCTCCCCGGCGACCAGGTCGAGGCCGGTGGAGACCCAGGCGGTGGTGCGACCCGGCCGGGGCGGGGCGAGCGGGCGTACGTCCAGGGAGGCGATGTATCCGCCGGGCCACTCGGTGTCCATCGGCCAGCGGGCCAGCGTGTCCGGTGGGGCGAGCCGGTCGGCACCGCCACCGGCGACGGCGCTCGTGTCCCCGTCGGCCAGCAGCCACGCCCTGGCCCGTGCCACCGACCGGTCCGCTATCAGCACGGTCGCCTCGACCAGCTCGATGGTGCGTCCCGGCCGGACGGTCTCCACCCGTATCTCGCACTCGTCGAGCGCCGGGCGGCCCAGGATGTCGAAGCTGATCCGGCTCAGTGACATGGCCGCACCGGCACGACCCGCCAGATGGCGGTCCACGGCGTGGACGATCAGACCCCCGAGCGGACTGAAGTGCTGCTCGTCCGGGCTCCACGCGCCGCCCGCGTGCGGGGTGGGCTTGTAGCGGTGCTCGTCGATCCGCTCGTAGTAGCTGTCCGGGGTCGCTGTGCTGGTGTTCAACGGGCTGCTCCTGAAACGACGGCGGGGCCGCGACCAGGATAGTTCGGCGGTGAATCACCGCCCCGACCGAGTGGGACGCCCGCGGCTGGGAACCCGGGTGACCCGGATGCCGATGTGAGGGCCGGGGAAGAAGTGAGGCGCCATGGACGGTGACGAGCAGGACCGGACCCGGGACGACTTCCACGAACTGGTGAACATGACACCGGCCGGACTGGACCGGTGGCTCGACACCGACGAGTCGGGCGACGCCGGGCACCACCAGGACGGCGGAGAATCCGTCGGACACGCGTCCGGACGCCGGATCGTCGAGATCCTGCACAAGAACAAGGCCGAACTCTCCGACGACGACTACGAGCACATGCGCAAGGTCGTCGGCTACGTCCGCCGCCACCTGGCCCAGCGCCCGTCGGGCGACGTCGAGGACACCCGGTGGCGGTACTCGCTCATGAACTGGGGCCACGACCCCCTGGCCCACCGTGGATGATTGGAGACGACCGAGTGCGGACCCGGAACCACCCGGACCACACGTCCCGCCCGGACGGCCACAGAACCTGACGGCCACTGAAACTGACGGCCGCCGCCCGGGTCCGCCCGCCCGGGCCTCAGTCGCGCCCGCGGGCCCGCTTGAAGCGGTCCAAGCCCTCGGAGAGGCCGACGATCGGGTCGGGGTAGGCGTCGTACGCGGAACGCTCCGCCTCCGGCAGCCGCCAGGGCTCGTGCACGGAGCGGCCCGCCAGTCCGGCCAGCTCGGGCACCCAGCGCCGGACGTACGCCCCGTCGGGGTCGAACCGCCGTGCCTGCGCGGTCGGGTTGAGGACCCGGTGCGGCCGGGTGTCGGTACCGGTGCCCGCGGCCCACTGCCAGTTCAGCTGGTTGTTGGCCACGTCGCCGTCCGCGAGCAGCTCCAGGAAGTGCCGGGCGCCGACCCGCCAGTCCAGGTACAGCGTCTTGGTGAGGAAACTGGCGACCAGCAGGCGGCCCCGGTTGTGCATCCACCCCTCGTGCCGCAGCTGGCGCATCGCGGCGTCCACCACCGGGTAGCCCGTGCGCCCGTCCCGCCACGCGGCGGCGTCCGCCTCGGCGGCCGCGCCGGTGCGCCAGCGGTCGTGCCGGGTGCGGTAGTCGGCGGCCGAGGTGTGCGGGCGGGCGGCCAGCACCTGGTGGTGGAAGTCCCGCCAGGCCAGCTGCCGTACGAAAGCCTCGGCTCCGGGGCCGCCCGCCCGCCGGGCCCGGTGGACCAGCTCGACCGGGGAGAGGGCGCCGAGGTGCAGGTCGGGGGAGAGCCGGGAGGTGGCGTCGCCGGCCAGGTCGTCGTGGTGGTCCGGGTAGCCGGCGAGGCCGCCGCGCAGCCACGCCGTCAGACGCTTCCTGGCGTCCCGCTCCCCACCGGTCGCCAGCCCGGGGGACAGCCCCGTCAGGTCCCCGCGGGCGGGCAGCGGCTCCGAGCCGACGCCGTCCGGGACCCGGACCCTGCGCGGGGCGGCCAGCGGGTCGCGGAGGGCTCGCTCGCTCCAGCGCCGGAAGTACGGCGTGAAGACCGCGAAGTGGTCGGAGGAGGCCGGGGTGACGGACCCCGGGGCCAGCACGGTGGTCACGGCGTCGTGCACGTGCAGCCGGCCGCCCAGGGCCGCGAGGGCGGACCGCAGGAGTTCCTCGCGCCGCTGCGCATACGCGCTGACGTCGGCCGCCAGGTGCACCTCGTCGGCCTCCGCCTCCCCGGCCACCGCGCACACCTCCTCGACCAGGTCGCCGGAGCGGACGACCAGCCGACCGCCCCGGTCCCGCAGCCCCGAGTCCAGGTCCCGCAGACAGTCGGCGAGGAGGGCGAGCCGGTTGGGTGCGGCGAATCCGGCGGCGGCCACGGCCCGGTCGCGGACGAACAACGGCACCACGGCTTCGGAGCGGTCCAGAGCCGCACGCAGCGGCGGATGGTCGTGCAGCCGCAGATCGCGGGTGAACAGGACGACCGACGTGGCCATGGCGCTCCTCGCAGGGGGTGTCGGGCGGGCGACGGTACCGGACCGGCGGCCCCCCGGCGCGGGGACGCGCTGACCGCCGCCGCGCCCGGTCGGTGCGCCCGCCCAGCCCCGCCCCGCCCGGGTCGGGCTCAGGAGCCGGTGCCGTCGGGGGCCGGGCCCGGTGGTCCGGCGGCGCGGGTGGCGGCGCGGGCGATGTTGCGGGCCATGCCGCCGAAGACCACGGCGTGGAAGGGCCACACGCTCCACCAGTAGGCCTGGCCCGCCAGCCCGTGCGGATGGAACAGCGCCCGCTGGCGGTACCGCGTTCGCCCGGCGTCGTCGGTCTCGGCGTACATCTCCAGCCAGGCGAGCCCCGGCAGCCGCATCTCGGCGCGCAGTCGCAGCAGCCGCCCGGGGACGATCTCCTCCACCCGCCAGAAGTCCAGCGAGTCGCCGACCCGCAGCCGCGCGGCGTCCCGGCGTCCCCGGCGCAGGCCCACCCCGCCCACCAGGCGGTCGAGCCAGCCCCGTACCGCCCAGGCGAGCGGGAAGGAGTACCAGCCGTGGTCGCCGCCGATGCCCTCGACGACCCGCCACAGCGCGTCCGGCGGCGCGTCGACGGTCAGCGCGCGGTCGTCGGTGTAGAGGCTGCCGCCGGCCCAGTCGGGGTCGGTGGGCAGCGGGTCGCTGGGCGCCCCGGGCACGGACGCGGACGACCAGCGGGTGGTGACCCGGGCCTCGCGCACCCGCTGCAGGGCCAGCCGCAGCGCGTCGTCGAAGCCGAGGGGGTAGCCCGGCGGCGGCGGCACGTACCGGACGATGTCGTTCTCGCGGCACACCACCTCGTGCCGCAGCGACTCGGTGAGCGGCCGCGCGATGGCCGCCGGGACCGGCGTGACCAGCCCGACCCAGTGGCTGGACAGCCCGGGGGACAGCATCGGCACCGGCAGGATCAGCCGTCTGGGCAGCTCGGCCACCCGGGCGTAGCGCTCCATCATCTGCCGGTAGGTCAGGATGTCCGGGCCGCCGACGTCGAAGGTGCGGGAGACCTCCTGAGGCATGGTCGCACTGCCCACCAGCGCGCGCAGCACGTCCCGCACGGCGACCGGCTGGATGCGGGTGTGGACCCAGTTGGGCGTGACCATCACCGGCAGCCGTTCGGTGAGGTAGCGCAGCATCTCGAAGGACGCCGACCCGGAGCCGATGACGACCGCCGCGCGCAGCACGGTCGTGGGCACGCCGGAGGCCAGCAGGATCCGGCCCACCTCGGCGCGGGAACGCAGGTGCGGCGACAGTTCGCCCTCCGGCACCCCGGCCGGGGTCAGGCCGCCCAGGTAGACGATGCGCCGCACGCCCGCCGCCTCGGCCCGCTCGGCGAAGGTGCGCGCCGCCCGCCGGTCGGTGGCCTCGAAGTCCTCGCCGGTGCCGAGCGCGTGCACCAGGTAGTAGGCGACGTCGACGCCCTCCATCGCCCGCGCCACCGAGTCGGCGTCGGTCACGTCGCCGTGCACCACCTCCACCCGTCCCGCCCACGGATGGTCGCGCAGCTTGTGCGGGGAG
The DNA here is from genome assembly GCF_044327745.1 of Streptomyces sp. NPDC018026. Classification (NCBI taxonomy): domain Bacteria; kingdom Bacillati; phylum Actinomycetota; class Actinomycetes; order Kitasatosporales; family Streptomycetaceae; genus Streptomyces; species Streptomyces sp. NPDC018026. Next base: position 270,592 of record NZ_JBIRFY010000010.1, on the reverse strand, counting down.
CGGGCCAGGCACCGCACCCGGTGTCCGGCGTCGAGCAGTTCGGGCACGAGACGCCCCCCGACGTATCCCGTCGCGCCGGTGACCAGGCAGCGCAGGCCCGCCCCGGCACCCCCGCCGCTCGTACTGCCGGATCCTTCGGCTGCCTGGCTCATGCGGCTCCGTCGCTCGCGGGACAGTTGTCACCGTGACCCCTTCCCCCGAACGGGACGGGTTTGACGCGTCCGGGCCCAGGTCGACCCTTCTATACGCTGATCACGTGGCGACAGCGAACCAGCGCGGACAGCACGCGCACGAGCGGGGGGCCGGACCCGGTCCCGAGGCGAGCGACCTGCACGTCCTCGCCGTCCAGCTGCGGCGGATGAACGGCGAGATCAACCGCGTCGTGCACGGTTTCGCCGGTGCCCACACGCTGCACGCCACCGACATCCAGGCCCTCGCGGCGATCCTGGATGCGCCCGAACCCATGACGCCGGGACGGCTGCGCCGGCACCTGGGGCTGACGTCCGGCGCGGTGACGGCGTGCGTGGACCGGCTGGAGCGCGCCGGACACGTGCGCCGGGTCCGGGAGAGCGCCGACCGCCGGGTCGTCCACCTGCACTACGTGCCCGAGGCCCGTGAGGCGGCCCGGCGGTACTTCCGTCCGCTGGCCGACGCCGCGGTGGCCGCCCGCGCACACTTCGACGACGGCGAACTGGCCGTCGTGGCCCGCTTCCTGGCGGCGTTGAACGAGGAGCTGGGCCACGTGGCGTCGGACGACCGCTGAGTCGGCCGCCGCCCCGACGGGCGGCGGCGGGCAGCGCCGCCCGGCGTTCCGCTGCCACCCCATAGTAACTCGATGATTGAGATTGTTTATGATCGAGCTGCATTTGGTGCCAGCGCCCCCCGAGATTTGGAGACCCGACACCGATGTCCACCCCCTCCCACCCGCCCCGAAGTGCCCGGCGCGCCCGATGGCTCGTCCCGGTGCTCCTCCTCCTGGTCTGGCTCGTCGTCGGCGGCGCGCTCGGCCCCTACGCCGGCAAGCTCGGCGAGGTCGCCACCAACGACCAGGCCTCCTTCCTGCCCCGAAGCGCGGAGTCCACGCGGGTCGTCGAAGCGCAGCAGGCCTTCCAGCAGGACGAGACGCTCCCCGTGATCGTCGTCTGGACCGCCGACGGCGACGGCGACGCCGCGGTCACCGCGCACCAGCAGGCCGCCACCCGCTCGGTCGCGGGCCTCGAAGGCGACCCGGGGATCGTCGGATCCGCGAGCCCCGCGCTGCCCGCGGACGACGGCCGGGCCCTCCAGGCCGTCGTCCAGGTCGAGCCGGACCTCGGCGAACGGCTCCCGGACGTGCTGGCGGACATCGGCGACGCCGCCGGGCAGGTCCCCGGCACCCGGGCGCAGCTCGCCGGGCCCGCGGCCTCCCAGGCCGACCTCTCCGACGCCTTCGCGGGCATCGACGGACTGCTGCTCGCCGTCGCGCTGGTCACGGTCCTGGTGATCCTGCTGCTCGTCTACCGCAGCGTGCTGCTGCCCCTGGTCATCATCCTGAGCGCGGTCTTCGCGCTGGCCCTGTCGTGCGCCATCGTCTACGCCCTGGCCGACCGCGACGTCCTGCGCGTCGACGGACAGGTCCAGGGCATCCTCTCCATCCTGGTCATCGGCGCCGCCACCGACTACGCGCTGCTGCTCACCGCCCGCTTCCGCGAGGAGCTCGCCCGCCACCCGGACCGCTTCGCCGCCGTTCGCGCCGCGCTGCGCGACTCCTGGGGCGCCGTCGTCGCCAGTGCGGCCACCGTCGCGCTCGGCCTGCTGGCGCTGCTGCTCAGCGACCTGACCAACAACCGCGCGCTCGGGCCCGTCGGCGCCATCGGCATCGTCTGCTCGGTGCTGAGCACGCTCACCTTCCTGCCCGCCGTCCTGGTGCTGCTCGGCAAGGTCGCCTACTGGCCGGCCAAGCCGGTGCGGACCGGCGACCCGGAGGCCGGACACCGGCTGTGGCACCGTGTCGCCGCGCTCGTCGACCGCGCACCGCGCCGCATCTGGGCCCTGTCGCTGGCCGCGCTGCTCGCCTGCGCCGCCTTCGCGCCGACCCTCAGCTCCAAGGGCGTCCCGCTCGACGAGATCTTCGTGAACGACGCGCCCTCGGTCGCCGCCCAGCAGACCCTCGCCGAGCACTTCCCCGGAGGTTCCGGCAACCCCGCCGTAGTCATCGCCGAGGCCGATCGCCTCGACCCGGTCCTCCGGGCCGCCCGCGACACCGACGGCGTCGCCTCGGCCGCCCCGGTGACCGATTCGGGCCGACCCGGCGCCGGTACGCCCCTGGTGGTCGACGGACGCGTACGCATCGACGCGACGCTCCAGGCGCCCGCCGACAGCGACGCGGCCAAGAGCACGGTGGTCCGGCTGCGGGCCGCCGTCCACCAGGTCTCCGGGGCGGACGCCCTCGTCGGCGGCTACACCGCCCAGCAGTACGACACCCAGGAGACCGCGGGCGAGGACCGCACACTCATCGTGCCGGTGGTCCTCGCCATCATCCTGGTCATCCTGATCCTGCTGCTGCGCTCCCTGCTGATGCCCCTCCTGCTGGTGGCGACGGTGGCGCTGAACTTCCTGGCCACCCTGGGCGTCTCGGCGCTCGTCTTCACCCATGTGTTCGGCTTCAGCGGCACCGACGCCTCCGTCCCGCTGTACGGCTTCGTCTTCCTGGTCGCCCTCGGCGTGGACTACAACATCTTCCTCATGTCCCGGGTCCGGGAGGAAGCGCTGCGCCACGGTGTGCGCGAGGGCATCCTGCGCGGGCTGACCGCCACCGGCGGCGTGATCACCTCGGCCGGCGTCGTCCTCGCCGCCACCTTCGCCGCGCTCGGGGTGATTCCGCTCGCCTTCCTGCTGCAGATCGCCTTCATCGTGGCCTTCGGGGTCCTGCTGGACACGCTGGTGGTGCGCTCCCTGCTGGTCCCGGCGCTCGCCCGCGACATCGACGCCGTCGCCTGGTGGCCCGGGCGGCTCGGACACCGGACCCGGGCGGGACGGGACTGAGCCGCCCCGCCCCGGCCGTCACGCCTCTGGACGCCGCTCCGACGGGCGCACGGTGCCGAGGAAGCGCCGTACGTCGATCTCGATGACGACCCGCTCCGGGTTCGCCCGGGGCTGCCGGTAGCGGGCCGCGTAGCGGGTCTCCGCGTCGCGGACCGCTCCGGCGTCGTCGCGCACGGAGGCCACGCCCTCCAGCGTGGACCAGCGCCGGCCGTCCACCTGGCCCACGGCGACGACCGCCCCGGCGGCCCGCCGCACGTTGCGCGCCTTCGCGGTGTCCCGGCTCGTGATCACCCGCGCCGTGCGGGTGGCATGGTCGTACGTCACCCCGACCGGGACCAGGTGCGGCGTGCCGTCGGCCCGCCGCGTCGACAGGAAGCACACCCGGCGCTCCTGCCAGAACCGGACGAACTCGCCGTCCGCGTCGTGCTGTTCCCCGGTGTCCATCCACTCTCCTCGGCCGTGCCACGTGTGTCCCGTGCGCACCAGCATCGCCCGGCGGTCCGTCCGGCCGCTCGGCGGGGTGCGTGGGCGGGGCCGGATCACCCAACAGCCGGTCCTCCAGGTACGTCATGTTCGCGCGGCGGGTGGGTAGGCGGCTCCGTCGAAGGACGAGTCGCCCCCGAGGAACGGAGCAGCCGAGCCGATGTCGCACACCTCCCCGTCCGCCGAACCGGCCACGAACCCGCAACTGGCGGGCTCGTGGTCGGACTGGGCCGGCGAGCACACCACCGCACTGATCGGGATACCGCTGCGCATCGCGCTCATCGTGGTGATCCTGCTCGTGCTGCGCGCGGTGGCCAAGCGGGCCATCACCCGGGTCGTCCAGCGGGTCCTGGAACCGTCGGCGGGCGAGGCCGAACGCAGCCGCCCCCGCAGACCCGCCCGCGGCGCCGCCGTCCTGCACCGCGACCGGTCCCGGGCACGGCAACGCCGGGAACAGCGGGCCCGCACCATCGGCTCGGTGCTCAGCAGCGCCGTCACCATCGTGCTGTTCATGGTCGGCGTGGCCATGGTGCTCGACCAGGTCGGCATCGCCCTCGGTCCGCTGCTGGCCAGCGCCGGGGTGGTCGGCCTGGCCATCGGTTTCGGCGCCCAGAGCCTGGTGGCGGACTACCTGTCCGGGCTGCTCATCATGGTCGAGGACCAGTACGGCGTCGGCGACTCGGTCGACCTCGGCGAGGCCGTCGGCGAGGTGGAGCACGTCGGCCTGCGCCTCACCCACGTCCGCGACCTCAACGGCGGCCTGTGGCACATCCGCAACGGCGAGATCCTGCGGGTCCGCAACGACAGCCAGGAGTGGGCCCGCGCCGTCCTGGACGTCGCCGTGTCCCACGAAGCGAACCTCGACACCGTCTACCGCGTGCTGGAGGACACCGGCCGGGCGCTGCGCGAGGAGCCGGACTTCGCGGACGTCCTGCTGGAGGACCCCGCGGTGTGGGGCGTGCAGTCCCTGGACGCCGACGGCGTGCTGGTGCGCCTCGCCGTCAAGACGGTGCCGCTCCAGCAGTGGGGCGTCACCCGCGAGCTGCGCCGCCGTACCAAGGAGGCACTGGACGACGCGGGCGTCGAGATCCCCTTCCCGCGCCGGGCGGTGTGGGTGCGCACCGACAGCGCCGGCGGCGCCGACAGCGCCGGCGGCGCCGACACCGCCGGCGGCGACGCGGCGGCGCTCACGCGCTGACGGACCGCTCGCCGGCGCCGGATTTGCGGGACCGGCAAAGACTTTTGGCGCCGCCGGCCCGGCCGGGGCAGCCTGCACACGGAGCGCGCGGCCCGCGCGCCGCCCGAGCAGACGACCCCGGCCCCAGGAGGCACCATGACCGACATCCCCGCCCCGGCTCCCGCCGCGGAATTCTGGGAGGCCCGCTACCGCGACTCCGGCCGCGTGTGGAGCGGCCGCCCCAACGAGCTGCTGGTGCGCGAGGCGGCCGGCCTGACCCCCGGCACCGCCCTGGACCTCGGCTGCGGCGAGGGCGGCGACGCCGTGTGGCTGGCCGCGCGGGGCTGGCGGGTCACCGGCGTGGACATCGCCGTCACGGCCCTCGAACGCGCTGCCGTGCACGCCGCCGAGGCGGGCGTCGGAGACCGTGTCGCCTGGCAGCGGCACGAGTTGGGCGAGTCGTTCCCGGAGGGCACCTTCGACCTGGTGAGCGCGCACTACCTGCAGTCGCCGGTCGCCCTGGACCAGCGGGGGGTCCTGCGCCGCGCGGCGGCCGCCGTCGCACCCGGCGGCACGCTCCTGCTCGTCCTGCACGCCGGCTGGCCGTCCTGGCAGACCGAACCTCCGTTCGACGCCGAGTTCCCCACCCTGGACGGCGTACTGGCCGACCTCGCCCTGCCGGACGGCGGATGGACCGTCGAGACCCGCGAGACCGTCCGCCGCGCCAGTACCTCGCCCGACGGCGTCGAAGGCCACCGCGAGGACCACGTGTGGCGGTTGCGGCGAAACCAGTGATGCCCGCTTTGCCTGATTTGTTGAAAAAGTTATCTCATGAGTTTTTTGAGAGATAGGCATGGTTTTGTGAGTACGGGGACACCTGTGGTGTGAAGGCTATTGGCCGACCAGAGGGAGATGGTGACATGCCTTCCAAGGAGACGGTGACCGAAGAGATCACCCGCACCCCGAACATCGACATCGACGCGGCGCTCGACCCGGCCGAGGCGGAAGGCGTCTTCCGCGACAGCCGCGAGTGCGCGGCACTGGCCCTGGCGGGCGGCGACTACGGCCTGCTGCTGTCGCCGCCGACCCCGCGCCCGAAGAAGGGCTGACCGACCGACAGGAGCAGTGAATGCACCAGCCAAGCACTTCGTCCTTCCTGACGGACGCGGTGCGGGAGTTGGCAACCGGCGTGGCCTCCGCTCTCAGCAGCGGGGGCCACGGCCCGGTGTCCGGGGACCTGTCGCCCGCCGCCGGCGCCGACGGCTTCGCACCGGCCGCCGTCCGGGTCCTGGGGGCCGACTTCCTGCTGCCGCACCACCTCTTCGGCACCCGCCCGGGCGAGGCCGAACTCGCCCTGTTCCGCCAGGCCGTGGAGAGCTACCCGCCACGTGCCGACGCCGCGCCCACCGTGGTGTGGAGCCACTGGGCGATGACCCGGACCCTGCACCGGGCGGCAGGACCCGGCCCGGCCGGCCCCGAACCGGCCGCCGGCTGGCTCGACGTAGCCGACTGGCGGACCCTGAGCCACCAGCTCGCCGTCCTGGCCCCGCTCGCGCTCCCCGGCGAGGAATGCGCCGTGGCCCGCGTGGCCCGGCAGCGCCCCCTCGACCTGGCCCGCGGCTTCGTCCGCGCGGTCCGCCGCCGGGACTGGCTCCAGGCGGCCGGCGCCGGCCGCTGGCTGACGCTGCTGGACGGCGTCCCGCAGACCCTCGGCCTGGAGTCCGGGCTGGACTTCGTGGAACTCATGGCCGACGGCGACCCGCAGGTGGGCCTCCAGGTACGGGCGGCCCGGCTGCTGCGGGCCGGAGCACTCGTGTGAGCGCCGCGCCCGTTAGGGAGGCGGTCCGCAGCGTACGGGACGTGGCGGACACGGCACTGGCCTGGGCGGACGCGCACCGCGACGCGTTCACCCTGGGCGACGACGCCCTCGCCGCGCACGCCGAGGTCGACCGCACCTGGAAACCGCTCGGCGAACTGGCCCAGGTGTGCGCCACCGTGACCGCGCTCACCGGCCCCGCCGACCCCCTGCACACCCGCGCCCGCGACCTGCTGGCCCACGCCTGGGACCAGACCGGCCGGGGCGCGCTCCTGGCCGCCCTGCAACGCCGGGAGCCCTTCGCGACGTACCCGCTGGAGGTCTACGCCGCCTTCGCCGCGGCCGGGCTGCGCCACCGCGACTACGAGCGGGCCGCCGCCACGGTGGCCCGTACCCGGGGCTGGCGGCTCACCGAGCAGGACCCGACCCGCCGGCTCGGCGTCCTGGCGGCCGAACGGCACAGCGGCATCACCCGGCCCGGGGACGACCCCGGCGCCGTACGGGACGGCACCTGGCTGGGCGGCCTGCCCGAACCGTGGACCTTCGAACGGTCCGCCGGATACGCCCTCACCCATGTCGTCTTCCACCTCACCGACTGGGGCCGGGCCGGTCCGGCCGGTGTCCCGGCCCGTCTCGCGCAGTATCTGACGCAGTGGCTGCCGCCCTGGCTCGACACCTGCCTGGACGCCGGCCAGTGGGACCTGAGCTGCGAACTGCTCGCCGTGGCGGCGAGCGTGCCCGGCTCCCTCGACCCGCCCGCCCTCCAGGAGGGGTGGCAGCGCCTCGCGGCGGCCCGGCACCCGTCGGGCGCCCTGCCCGAGGTGGCCGCGGCCCCCGCGGACGACTTCACCCACTGCTACCACTCCACCCTCATGGCCGCGTTCGCGGCGACCCTCACCCACGTACACCTCGGCGGACAAGGAGCGCTCGGATGACCGCCACGCGCCTGATGCACACCGTCGGGGCCCGCGCCCTGGAATGGCTGTGGGCCCACCGGGACGGCTTCCGGCTGGAGCCCGACGCGGACCCGGAGGTGGGTTTCCTCCAGCGCTTCAAGCCGATCGGCGAACTGGCCCTGATCTGCAAGGTGCTCTTCCGCGAGGGCGTGGCCGGCTCCCGGCAGACCGAACTGGCCCGGCGGCTCCTCGACCACGCCTGGCGCGAGAGCCTGGACGGCGGCCGCATGCTGGTGCGCGGCCAGCGCACGGAACCGATCTCGTCCATCCCCTTCGAGGTGTACCTGCCCTTCAGGGAACTCGGCCACAGCCAGCCCGAGCTGGAGCGGGCCGCCGTCCTCAACCACCGGCTGGACAGCTGGGCGGCCTTCGAGCGGACCCCCACCCGAAGACTGGGGCTGGCCGCGTTCCAGCGCCGCTTCGGCCTGAGCCCGCACCCGTCCGAGGCCGAGGCACTGAGCGACACCTGGCTGGCCCGCACCCCCGAACCCTGGACGGTCGAGGGCCACATCGCGTACGACATCACGCACGCCGTCTTCCACCTCACCGACTGGGGCGAGAACCCCACCGGCCTGCCGCCCCACGTCGCCGACTACCTCACGGCCTGGCTGCCGAGCTGGATCGACGACTGGACGGACCTGGAACGCTGGGACCTGCTCGGCGAACTCCTCGTCGTCGACGCCTGTCTGCCCGAACCCGTCCTCGACGAACGGGCCTGGGAGGCGTTCGCCGCCGCCCAGCAGCCCGACGGGGCCATGCCCGCCATCCGCGACATGCCCGAGGGCGACCCCGACGAGGTGTTCGACATCGTCTACCACCCGACGCTCGTCGCCGCCTTCGCCTCCCAGCTGGCCACCTCCCGCGCCCTCACCGAGCTGGCGCACTCCGCGTCGTGACGGGCCCTCGCACGCCCTGGCCGGGCGTCCCCGCCACCGAGGAGTCCGCCCCGCCGCAGCGGGCACCGGCCGACGACCCGGCGCTGCGCGAGCGGCTGGCCGAGGCCGTGCACGCCTGCGACGCGCCCGACGTCGTCCTCGCCGTCTCCCGGGGCGGCCGCCGCACCCTGTACGCCGGCGGCACCGGCCCGCCGCCCGCCGTACCCCGCGAGGACCTGCGCTACGAGATCGGGTCGGCGTCCAAGACGTTCGCCGCGCTGCTGCTGACGCGCCTGATCCGGCGCGGCGTACTCACCGGCGGGGAGTCGGCCGCCCGCTGCCTGGACCCCGGCCGGACGCCCGGCCCGCACCCGGTGACGCTCGCGCACCTGATCACCCACACCTCGGGACTGCCCGCCCTGCCGGCCGGATTCGTGCGCCGGGGCCTGCCCGCCTGGCACACCAACCCCTACGCCCGCTACCCGGCCGAGCGGCTGACCGACACCTTCCTGCGCCAGGAGCCGAAGCACCGCCCCGGAACCCGCTGGCACTACTCCAACTACGGCGTCTCCGTGCTCGGCCACGCCCTCGCCGCGGCCACCGGCACCGCCTGGGAGGACCTGATCACCGGACAGGTGCTGCGCGCCCTCGGCCTCAGCGGCACCGCCCTGCGGGGGGAGGGCCCCGAGACCGACGCCGTGGGCCACCGCAAGGACGGCCGCACCCCCGTGCCGCCCTTCGACGCGGGCGGCTTCCAGGCCGCCGGAGCCGTCCGGTCCACGCCCGACGACCTGCTCACCTTCCTGGAGGCGCACCTGGAACCGGACCGCTCACCGGCCGCCGGCGCGCTGCGGGCGGTGCGGGTGCCGGTGCTCCGGCGCGGACTCGGACACCGGCACGTGCACACGGTGGGGTGGTTCCGGCACCCCACCGACGGCGGGCCGATGTACTTCCACAGCGGCGCCACCCTGGGCCAGCAGGCGTTCCTGGGCTTCCGCCCCGACACGGACACGGCCCTGGCCGCCGTGTGCACCCGCAGGTTCCGCGCCCGGGACCCGTTCGTCGCCACCGCCTACGCGCTCCTGGCCGAGGGGTAGGCCGCCCGGACACGGGCCGGCGCGGGGCCGCTTCGGGCGGACCCGCGCCGGACGAACGTCCGTCAGACCCGCTGCCACAGGGCCGGGGCGCTCGCCGGTGACCCGGCGCCCTGGGCCTGGTGGCTCTGCAGGCAGCGGTAGCGCACGCCGTCGTAGGAGACGGTGGTGCCGACCTCGTAGACCCGGCCCGCGGTCCACGCGTCCGCCGCCGCGTTGTCCTGCGGCGCGGGTGTCCCGGTCGCGGCGGAAGTGGTCTTCAGGGTGAGGCCGAAGTCGCTGAGCAGCGGATTGACCGGCTGGTAGAAGGTGGTCCCGCCGTTGGTGCAGTCGCCGGAGCCGCCGGACGTGGTGCCCTGCGCCTGGACGCCCGACACGAAGGGGCCGCCGGAGTCGCCGGGTTCGGCGCACACCGTGGTCTCGGTCAGTCCGTCGACGGTGCCCTCCGGGTAGGTGACACTCGTGTCGTGCTGCTGGATCGTGCCGCAGTGCCACCCCGTGGTCGAACCGGAACGGCACACCGAGGCACCCACGAGCGCCTCCACCGACCCGGCGAGCTGGATCTTCTCGCCGCCCTCGGCCTTCACGTCCGGCGTGGCGGTCCAGTCGGAGTTGACGCCCACCCAGGCCATGTCCTTGCCGGGGAAGGTGGAGGCCTGGAAGGTGCCCTGGTCGGCCTCGTTGAACCCGGTGGTGGTGGCGCCCGGGTCGCCGCAGTGCCCGGCGGTGGCGAAGCCCTCCTGGTCGTCCTTGGTGACGGAGAAGCCGATGGAGCAGCGGGCCTGGTCGTTGATGTAGTAGGCGTCGCCGCCGACCAGGTCCTCCAGCACCCGCGGCTGGTCCGGCGAGACGCGGACGCCCACGTCCGCGGCCGGCACCCCGGCGGCCTCGACGAACGCGGCCGCGGCCGACGCGCCGGTCGCCTGCACCGTGACCCGGTTGGTCTTCACGTCGACGTACCAGACCGGCGTCTGCCGGGTCCGGGTGCGGACGGCGGCGGCGTCCAGCTTCTCCTTGACCGCGCGCAGCTCGGCGAGGTTTCGGCCCACGACGGCCGCCTTGGCGCCCTGCGCCTTGATGGCCGCGGTGTCCGCGGCGTCGGTGGTGGCGACGGTCAGCTCGGCGGAGGTCGCCCCGCTCACCCAGGCACCGGCGAAGCGGTCGCCCAGCGTGTTGCGCAGCATGCCCGCGCGGGTGCCCGCCTCCGCCTCGTTGACCAGCCGGGCCGCCGCCTGTCCGGGTGCCAGCCTCAGGTCGCGCTCCATCGCGCTCAGCATGCGCGCCGGCGCGGTGACGGCGTCGGGCGTGCGGGCCACGGCGGGCCGCGGGCCGGGAACGGGCGGCGGCGCCGCCGAGGCGGCCGAGGGCAGTGCGGTCAGAACCAGGGCGCCGAGCGCGGTGAGGGCTGCGCGGCGGCTGCGCGCGGCATGTCTGCCGACCATGCGATGTGCCTCCTTCGGGCGCTGTGCGAGACAGCGGTGTTCGGTGGGCGACCGTGGGTCACGGCGCGCCCGCGACGAAGTCACAGGCCTTGCCGCAAAATTCCGCGGCGATGCCCGCCCCCGGCCTGTTTCGCGCTATGGGGGACGCCGTGGGTGCCATGTGCAGTACGCGGCCGCCCGTCCGCCGGGCGATCCCGGGTCAGGCGGGCTTCAGCCCCGGTTCGCCCGCCTCGGTGACGAAGGACGCGGCCGTGGTCACGGCGGCGCCCGGCGTGCTGACGGCGGAGACCGTCCTGAAGTCGAGGTGGGTGGCCCGACGGCCGAGTTCGGCCCGGACGTAGCCGCGCTTGCCGTTGTAGAACTTCATGTGCGGGTTGGCCTTGAGATACAGGTCCCAGTTGGCGGGCTGCTCCACGCCGTCCCGGCCGCTGGCCACCGAGGTGCAGGTGACCTCGGTGCCGACGGTGGCGGAGGCCGGGTCGTCGAAGTCCTCCTTGACGTCGAGGGCGTAACCCACGTGCACGTCGCCGGTGAGGATCAGCCAGTTCTCGACCCCGGCGGCCCTCGCCCCGGCGACCACCCGGTCGCGCGAGGCCCGGTAGCCGTCCCAGGCGTCCATGGAGAGCGCGGCGTCGGCGGTCACGTCGAACTTGCGCTGGGAGAAGCACACCTGCTGGGGCATCACGTTCCACAGCGCGGTCGAGCCCTTCCAGCCGTCGAGCAGCCACTGCTCCTGCGCGGTGCCGGTGATGGTGCGCGCCGGATCGTCCGACTCGGCGCCGGGGGCGTGCGGCCGGTCGTCGTAGGCCTGGTCGGAGCGGTACTGGCGGGTGTCCAGGATGTCGAACTGGGCGAGCGTGCCCCAGTGCAGCCGGCGGTACAGCCGGGCGTCGGGACCCTGCGGCAGCTGGGCGGCGCGCAGCGGCTGGTTCTCCCAGTACGCGCGGTACGCGGCGGCCCGGCGCAGCAGGAACTCGGACGGCGGGATGTCGTTCTCCGGGATGCCGCCCGCGTAGTTGTTCTCGGTCTCGTGGTCGTCCCAGGCGACGACGAACGGGTGTGCCGCGTGTGCGGCCCGCAGGTCCTCGTCGCTCTTGTAGAGCGAGTAGCGCAGCCGGTAGTCCGCGAGGGTCATCGTCTCGCGGTTGAAGACGTCGGGCAGCGTGATGTCGGTGTAGCGGCGCTCCCCGCCCTCGGCGTTCACCGCGTACTCGTACAGGTAGTCGCCGAGGTGGAACACCACGTCGACGTCGTCCTGGGAGACGTGGCGGAGCACGGTGTAGTAGCCGTCCTGGTAGGCCTGGCAGGCCACCGCGGCGAGCTTCAGCGACGGGGTGGTGCTGCCCGCCGCGGGGGCGGTGCGGGTGCGGCCGGCCGGGCTGAGCCACGCCCCGGCACGGAAGCGGTAGTAGTAGACGGTTCCCGGTGTCAGGCCCTTCACGTCGACGTGGACGCTGTGGTTGTACTCGGCGTGGGCGTCGGCGGTGCCCCGGGACAGGACGGCCGCGAAGTACTCGTCCAGGGCCACCTCCCACTCGACGGTGACCCGCTCCGTGCCCATCCCGCCGTCCTCCAGGAACGGCTCGGGGGCCAGCCTGGTCCACAGCAGCACCGAGTCCGGCAGCGGGTCGCCGGAGGCGACACCGAGGGTGAAGGGGTCCTTGCTGATCCGGGCGGTGCGTTCGGGCGCGGCGACCGCGCCGCGGGCCGGCAGGTTGGTGGAGAAGGCGAGTGCGGCGGCGGCCGCGGTCACGGTGAGGAAGCGCCTTCGGCCGAGGTGCCGGGCGGCTGCGCCCAGCACGGCGTCGTGGGGGGAGAAGGCGTGCTCGGCCAGTGCGCTGGGTCGGCCCGTGGGCGCCATCTGGTGTCCTCTCGTACAACGGGGCGATGCGCGGACCCCGCATGTTAAGCAGACAAAACGCCTTGAACGGGCAGGGCTTGCGGAGTGATCACACAGGAGGAGGTACGCGCGGCCGGAGCTACGCACGCGCAGGGGCCGGACGGACGGTCCGGCCCCTGGCGGGTGGTGGCGGGTGGTGGCGCGTGGTCTACGACGGCAGCGGTGAGCGGCTCACCCGGATCTTGGACTGGCCGTGCGGCCGCTGCTCCCAGTCCTCCATGAACCGCGCGTGCAGGTTGTGCTGGGCGGCCAGGGTGAGCAGCGTGTCCGTGCGGTAGTAGAAGTCCTCGCGGAGCACCTGGTGCTCGGTGCCCTCCGTCCGGCCGAAGGTGAAGTCGAAGAACCCGGTGTCCGTCAGGACGCGTCCGACGTGCGCCAGGCACTCGTCGATGACGTTCAGCGGCGAGTGGGAGAAGACGCTGTGCGCGTGGACGACGTCGAAGTGGTCGTCGGGCAGGAACTCCAGCCGCAGGTCCCCGGTGATGGTCAGGTGCGGCAGCTTGGCCTGGAGTCCGCGCTCGGTCAGGGTCTTCTTGGCGGCGATCAGGATGTCCGGCGAGATGTCGACGCCGTAGTAGTGGCCGCTGTCGAGGTGGTCGATGAACCGCCAGCCGCCGCGCAGGTTGCCGCAGCCGATGTCGAGCATCCGGTGCTCGGGGCGCAGTCCGTGCTCGACCAGGTAGTCGAACTGCATCTGCCCGAGCGCCAGCCAGCGGCCGTGCGTCCGGCTGCCGACCGCGGCCTCGGGACTGCGCCGGGTGTCGGAGGCCATCACCGCCCGGTAGTAGCCGACGTGGTCGGGGTGCTTGACCCGCAGCCACGCGTCCCGGCCGGCCCGGCGGACGTAGGGGCCGACGCGCTCGGGGTGGCGCAGCGCGTACCCGACCTTGTGCGTGAGCGCGGCGCGGTTGCTGCGCAGCTTCTTCGGGGACTTGGCGTCCTTGGACATGGGGGACGACCTCCGTACGGGGGACTCGGGCAGGGGACTCGGACAGTGGGAGGTGCCGGCCGGGGTGTCAGACCCGGCGGCGCAGCAGGAGGACCGTGACGAGGACGAGCGCGAGCGCGAGGCCGCCGAGCAGCGCCGTGTCGGTCCACTGGAAGCTCCAGTAGTCGCCGGCCGGATTGGCCTCGTAGTAGCGGGAGACATACCCGTGCCGCGTCATGCACTCCCGCAGTTCCCGCCCGGAGGGGAAGGCGCACTCCAGCGCGGAGTCCCGCCGGCCCGAACCGGTGATCATGCCGTAGTGCCCGGTGGACCACTTGTCGCCCATCGGTTCCTTGGGCCGCCAGCCGTCGCTGACGTACCGGTGCGGCGGAACCAGCAGGCGGGCCCGGTGCGACCACTGCACCGCCACCGCCACCGCGCCGGTGACCAGCAGCGTCCAGGCCATCGCGGACAGCACCCGGCGCGTGAGCAGACCGGCGAGGGTGCCCACCGCCAGCCCGAACAGCGCGGCGGCGACCAGGGAGGGCCCGGAGCCGGTCAGCGCGGTGGCCTCGTACCAGAACAGGCCGTAGCCGCGGTTGGCCGCGGGCTCCCACCACCAGCGGAACAGCAGGGCCAGCGAGCCGGACAGCGTCACGGTGCCGAGCGCGGCCAGCGCGAACCGGGACGCGAACCACTGGGCCCGCCCGACGCCCTGGGTCAGGACCATCCGGTGGGTGCCCAGCTCCCGGTCGCGGCCCAGCAGCGGCGCGCCCCAGAACATGCCGACCAGGGCGGGCAGCGCGATGTTGAGCGCGCCGAGCAGCCTGAGCGGCTCCACGTCCAGGAACCGGGGCAGTCCGTCCGGCGCCCGGGTGCAGTACAGCGGCCCGGGGTCGCAGCCGTCGAACAGCCCGCTGCGCAGGTCGTCGACCATGCCCGCGCGGGAGTACGCGGCGAGCGCGGCGGCGGCCAGCAGGACCGCGGCGCCGCAGACGATCAGTGCCCGTTGCTGGCGCCAGGCCAGCCACAGCGTGCCCTTCACGCCGCCTCCCCGTGCGCGGCCGCGGCGTCTTCCTGGAGGTGTCCGAGCAGGATCTCCTCCAGGCCGGGCCGCTCGACGTGCCAGTCGCCGACGACCGGGCCCCGCGGGCGCACCAGGGCGGTCAGCTGCCGCCCGTGCGTACGACGCCGCACCACGGTGTGGTCCCGCAGCGCCGGCGCCTCGTCGACGTGCCCGGTGAGCAGGATGTGGCCCTCGCGGAGCGCGTCGGCGTCCTCGCTCAGCTGCACCCGGCCGGCCCGCAGCAGCAGCACCCAGTCGCAGGTCTGCTCCAGATCGGGCAGGACGTGCGAGGACATCACGATGCTCACCTCGCGCTCCGCCGCCTCGGCCATCAGCGTCGCCATGATCTCGGCGCGCACCACCGGGTCCAGGTCGGCGAGCGGCTCGTCCAGCAGGAGCAGTTCCGGCCGCTTGCCGAGGGCCAGGGCGAGCGCCACGCGGGTGCGCCGGCCCGGCGACAGCTCGCCCACCCTGGCCGTCGCGGCGATGCCGCCCTCGCGCACGACCCGCTCGGCCACCGACCGGTCCCACGAGGGGTTCAGCATGCCGCCCATGCGGAGGGTGTCGGCCACGGTGAACCGCGGGTAGAGCGGCCTGTCCTGGGTCAGCAGGGCCACCCGGGTGCGGGCCGCGGCGGCGTCCGGCGCGGAGCCCAGCACCCGTATCCGCCCGTGCGTGGGGCGCAGCAGCCCGCCGGCCAGGTGCAGCAGCGTGCTCTTGCCGGCGCCGTTGCGGCCGACCAGGGCGGTGATGCGGCCGCGCGGCACCGTGAACCCGCAGTCCCGCAGCGCCCGGTCGCCGCGGAACCGGTAGCGGAACCCGAGGTCCGTGGCGTGCAGCGCGGCGGGCTCGTCAGGCCCGGTCATGCGTCCTCCTGTTTCCGTCCCCGGTCGCCCGGGTCGTGCTCGTGTTGCCTGTCGTGCTCGTCGAGGGCCGCCGTGACCAGGGCGAGTACGTCGTCCCGCTCCAGTCCGGCCGCCAGGGCCCGTGCGACCCATTCGGCGACGTCCGCCCGCAGGGGCGAGTCGTCCTCCGCGCCGGGCCGCGCCAGCGACCGCGTCACGAAGGTGCCGAGCCCGCGCCGCGAGCGGACCAGGCCCGCCTGCTCCATGTCGCGGTACGCCCGGAACACGGTGTTGGGGTTGATGGCGGTGGCGGCGACGACCTCCTTGGCCGTCGGGAGTCTGTCCCCGACCCGCAGCACACCCATCCGGAGTGCCTGCTCGGTCTGCCGCACGATCTGCACATAGGCCGGGATGCCGCTCTGTCGATCGATCCGGTACTCGACCACGTCACCTTCCATGCTTTCATTAATTCATTAGTAGAAGCATGATCGGATCGCCCCCGGATGTCAAACGGCACTCTCCTTGGAATATTCGTCCAGCAACTGGACGTGTAGTCTGAGTCGCATGAACGAACCCGCGCTGGACGCCGAACGCGACGCCGTCCTCGCCGCGCTGCGCCCCGTCGTCGACGGGATCGTCGCGACGTTCGGACCGGTCTGCGAGGCGGTGCTGCACGACTACCGGCGCCCCGAGCGCTCGGTCGTGGCCGTCGCGGGGGCGGTGACCGGACGGACGGTGGGCGGGGCGATGAGCGAGATCGGCATGCGCGTGCTGGCCCGCGGCGACGAGGCGCACGACGAGCTGAACTACGTCACCCGCACCGCCGACGGCACCCTGCTCAAGTCCTCCACCATGGTGCTGCGCGACTCCACGGGCGCCGTGTTCGGAGCCCTGTGCGTCAACCTGGACGTCACCGCCGTCGACCGGGCCCACGCCCTCCTCGGCGCCCTCGCCGGGACCGCCCGCACCCCCGCCCAAGTACCGGCGACCACCTTCGGCGACGACATCGACGCCGTGGTCGACGCCATCGTGGACGCCCACCCGCTGCGCCGCGACACCAGTTGGGCGGCGCTGGACCGGGACCGGCGGCTGCAGCTGTTCCGCGACCTCGACGGGCGCGGCGTGTTCGCCGTACGCCGCTCGGTCGAGCACGTCGCCACCCGGCTCGGCATCTCCCGCGCCTCCGCCTACCACTACCTCTCCCAGGCCCGCGCCGACACCGGCCCGGCCGCCGACACCCCCTGAGGACACCCGTGACGACCACCACCCCGCCGGTCACCCTCGACGACGTGCGCTCCGCCGCGGCCCGCATCAAGGGCGTCGCGCACCGCACCCCGGTGCTGCGCTCGCGCACCCTCGACGCCCTCGTCGGCGCCGAGGTCTTCCTCAAGTGCGAGAACCAGCAGCGGGTCGGCGCCTTCAAGTTCCGCGGCGCCTACAACGCGGCCTCCCGCCTCACCCCGGAGCAGCTCTCCAGGGGCGTCGCCGCCTACTCCTCGGGCAACCACGCCCAGGCGGTCGCCCTGGCCGCCCGTGAACTGGGCACGACCGCGGTGATCGTCATGCCCGAGGACGCGCCGCCCTCCAAGCGGGACGCCACCGCGGGCTACGGCGCCGAGATCGTCACCTACGACCGCTACACCGGCGACCGGGTGGCCGTCGCCGAAGCGCTGGCCGCCGACCGCGGGCTGACCCTGATCCCGCCCTACGAACACCCGCACGTCATCGCGGGCCAGGGCACCGCCGCCCTCGAACTGGTCGAGGAGACGGGGGAGCTGGGCGCGCTGGTCGCCCCGGTCGGCGGCGGCGGACTGATCGCCGGGAGCGCCACCGCGGTCAAGGCCCTGCACCCCGGCACCCGGGTGATCGGCGTCGAACCGGAGGCCGGGGACGACACCGCGCGCTCCCTGGCCGCGGGCCGCCGGGTCACCGTGCCGGTCCCGCGCACCATCGCCGACGGCCAGGCCCTGCCCACCCCCGGCGAGCTGACGTTCTCCCTCAACCGGCGCCTGCTCGACGGGATCGCGCTGGTGTCCGACGACGAGATCCGGGACGCGATGCGGTTCGCCTTCGAACGGCTGAAGACCGTCCTGGAACCCAGCGGCGCCACTCCACTGGCCGCCCTCATGAACGGCCGGATCGACGCCCTGCCGCGCCGCGTCGGCGTGATCCTCTCCGGCGGCAACGTGGACGCCGCCCGGTTCGCCGAACTGTGCGGCACGCCCCGCTGACCAGGCGCCTGCCCGGACGGCGGCGTTCATGGCGCCGATCGCGCATGGACGACGACGGCACCGAGGGCGAGGGGCAACCGCCGCAGCGGTCGCCCCTCGCCCTCGATGCCGCTCAGGCGGCCAGGGTCACCGCCCCCACCGCCGGCGTCCGCAGCACCCGCCGGGCCGTGCCCAGGCTCGTCCCCAGCGTCACCGCCGCCGCCAGCGCCACCATCGCGAGCCACACACCGAGGAACTGGTCCGGCAGCACCGCGTCGGTGCGGACCACCGTGAACGGCACCACACCGGCCAGCGCGGCCACCGTGCCGAAGAACACCCCGGTGACCGTGAGGATCACACCCTCGGCGCCGACCACGCCCAGCACCTGCCCCGGCGTCGCCCCCGCCAGCCGCTGCTGGCCGAACTCGCGCGAGCGGTACGTCGTCGCCGCGTACAGCGAGTTGATCAGCATCACGCACACGAACACCGCGATGATGCCGACCACCGTGAGGTTCAGCGTCTCCAGGTTCTTGGCGTCGACCGACTTGACCAGACCCGAGGCCTTCACCGCGTCGCTCTCCACGGACTGCATCGTGACCGTCGCCGTCGACACCGCGGTGAACAGGATCAGCGAGACCAGGATCCCGGCCATGTGAGTCGCTCGCTCACGCAGATTGCGCACGGCCAGCCAGCCGCTCGCACCGTTCAGCGGCAACCGGTCCAGCACGCCCGTCAGCAGTCGCGGCGACAGCAGGGCGAAACCGACCGACAGCAGGATCGCCCCGTAGGCCGGAGCCGCCATCAGCATCTCGTCGGTCGCGGAGAACAGGAACGTGGCACCGGCCGCCGAGGCACCGGTGACCAGTGCCGCACGGGCCAGGAACCGCTTCGCGCCGGTCCGCTCCCGGCCACCGCCGGTCAGCCGCCGTACCGCCAGGAACGCGGCGCCCGCGGACGCCAGCAGGGTGATGGACACGCCGCTCGACAGCGCGACGGGACCGAAGGAGTAGTCCACGGACCCCGCCACCTGGCCGCTGTCCCGGAACATGTCCAGCAGTGCCCGTCCGCCGAGCATCGCCGGGCCGACGGCGAGCGCCGCGCCCACCAGGGCCACGGCCACCGCCTCGCCCACGACCATCCGCCTGATCTGCGCCGGGGTCGCCCCCGAGCAGCGCAGCAGCTCCAGCTCGGCGGTGCGCTGGCGCACGTTGACCGTCAGCGTCGAGGCCACCGCGAAGAACACCAGCAGGGTCCCGTAACCGCCGACGACCCCCGCCGACGTGCCCAGGGTCTCCGCGCTGACCGTGTCGACGCCGGTCTGCGCGGAGGTGTCGTGCATCGAGTTGAACGTCATGATGATCACCGCCCCCAGGAAGGCGGACAGCAGCGTCGCGAGGAACCGCCCGGGGCGCTGCCGGATCGACCGAAGAGCCAGTACGAACATCACACTCACACCCTCACCGGCACGTCGTCGCCCAGGTGCGCCAGCCGCTCCGCGACCGCGTCCGGGGTGGGCCCGTCCATCCGCCCCGCCAGCCGGCCGTCGGCGAGGAAGACCACCGAGTCGGCGTACGAGGCGGCGACCGGGTCGTGGGTCACCATCACCACGGTCCGCCCGTGCCCGCGCACCGCCTCCTGGAGCAGCAGCAGCACCTGCCGGGCGCTGCGCGTGTCCAGTGCGCCCGTCGGCTCGTCCGCGAAGATCACCCGCGGTTCGGTGACCAGCGCCCGCGCGATCGCCACCCGCTGCCGCTGACCGCCGGAGAGCTGGGCGGGACGGTGGCCGAGCCGGTCCCCGAGACCGACCGACGTCAGGACCTCCCGCGCCCGCTTCCGGTCGACGCGCCGCCCGGCCAGCTTGAGCGGCAGCACCGTGTTCTGCGCGACGGTCAGCGTCTCCAGCAGGTTGTACTGCTGGAAGACGAACCCGACCCGGCCACGCCGGAACTTCGTCAGCTCCGCCTCGCCGCCACCCGTCAGCTCCTTGCCGTCCACGCACACGATGCCGCTGTCCGGCCGGTCGAGGCCCGCCGCGCACTGCAGCAGCGTGGACTTGCCCGAACCGGACGGCCCCATCACCGCGGTGAACGTGCCGCGTCCCAGGCTCAGCGTCACCCCGTCCAGGGCGGTCACGGCGTTGTCCGCCGAGCCGTACGTCCGGGTCACCTTGACCAGCCGGAGGGCCTCGGAGGCGGGGCCCGGGTCGTGGTTGCCTCGTGCGCCGGAGCGAAACATCCTCATCACCTTCCGTGTGGCACGCCCTGTGCGGTGCCTCGTGGAAGACGCTACGGAGAGCGAGGCCGCACCACACTGGGCGCAGAGCCCGTATCGGGGGGTGTACTCAACGACACCCCGCCGCGCTACGAGCCGCCCACCAGCACCACCTCCAGGGTGCGCGGGCCGTGCACCCCCTCGACCCGGTCCAGCTCGATGTCACTGGTCGCGGAGGGCCCGGAGATCCACGTCAACGGCCGCTTCGGATCGAGGCGTCCGAGCGCCTCGGGCACCGAGGACACGACCTGGTCGGGCACCCGCACGACGCAGATGTGGTGGTCGGGGACCAGGGTGATGCGCCGCCGCCCCTGGTCGGGGGAGCCGTCCAGCACGATCGTGCCGGTCTCGGCGACGGCGACGGCGCAGCCGGTCACCACGCTGTCGACCCGGTCGAGTTCCGGTGCCGTGCCCGCCGCCGAGTCCTGGACGAGTGTCGTGTCGGCGGCCCCCAGCCACCCCGTCGGCAGCCCCGGCGGAACCACCACGCTCCCGGAACCGCGCGCGGACAGGAGCCGGGCCACGAGGCCGGGCAACTCCCGGTCCGCGCACCGGTGCACGACCGCCCGGTAGTCCGCCAGGTTCTCGGCGAGGAGGTCCACCGTCTCCGGCACCGACCGCTGCCCGTGCTCGCGCAGATAGTCCCGGGCGACGGCCTCCTCGTAGGGCCCCGCGTCGTCCGGCACGTCCGCCAGGGCCCGCCGCACCCGGCCCAGAATGCGTTCCCTGCTGTTCACTTGGTTCCGTCCTTCCCGCCGTGGGTGCGCTGCCACCAGTCCCGGAACGGCTCCGTCGGCACCGCCGGGAGGTCCCGGGTGCCGCTCCACGCCCGGCCGGGACCGGGCAGCGTGCGCGGATGCAGGCGCCGGGTACGCGAGGCGAGACGCTGCCCGGTCCGCAGCGCGCCCGGGTGCGTGAACGCCCACTGCGCCGCCCGCATCGCCGCCCGCTCGGCGGCGTGCCCCTTGGCCGGCTTCAGCACCACCCGGTTGCCGCCCCGGACGGCCGGCCCGCCCTGCACCACCCGCTCCCGCAGGTGCACCAGCACCTCGGGGATGTCGATGGCGACCGGGCACACCTCGTAACACGCGCCGCACAGCGAGGACGCGTACGGCAGTGAGGCGTCGATCTCGCTCCCGGTGCCCCGCAGTTGCGGGCTGAGGATGGCACCGATCGGGCCCGGGTACACCGAGCCGTAGGCGTGACCGCCCGCCCGCTCGTACACCGGGCACACGTTCAGGCAGGCCGAGCAGCGGATGCAGCGCAGCGCCTGGCGGCCGACCTCGTCGGCGAGCGTGTCGGTGCGGCCGTTGTCCAGCAGGACCAGGTGGAAGGTGCGCGGACCGTCCCCTTCCCCGGCCCGGCCGTCGCCGGTGCCCGTCCACATGGACGTGTACGGGTTCATGCGCTCGGCCGTCGAGGAGCGGGGGAGGGTCTGCAGGAAGACCTCCAGGTCCTGCCACCTCGGCACGATCTTCTCGATGCCGACGACCGAGATCAGCGTCTCGGGCAGGGTCAGGCACATCCGCCCGTTGCCCTCCGACTCCACGACCACCAGCGTCCCGGTCTCGGCCACCACGAAGTTGGCGCCGGAGATGCCGACCTTGGCCCGCAGGAACTTCTCCCGCAGGTGCAGCCGGGCCGCCTCCGCCAGTTCGGTGGGCGTGTCCGTCAGGTTCTCGGGCGCGGGGCGGCCCCACTCGCTCATCTCGGCGCGGAAGATGTCCCGGATCTCGCCGCGGTTGCGGTGGATGGCGGGCACCAGGATGTGCGAGGGCCGGTCCTTGCCCAACTGCACGATCAGCTCGGCGAGATCGGTCTCGTAGGCGTGGATGCCCCGGGCCTGGAGGGCCTCGTTGAGGCCGATCTCCTGCGTCGCCATCGACTTGACCTTGACGACCTCCGACTCGCCGGTCTCCTCGACGAGTCGGGCGACGATCTCGTTCGCCTCGTCCGCGTCGGCGGCCCAGTGCACGGTGCCGCCGGCCGCCGTGACCGCCTCCTCCACCTGCACCAGGTACCGGTCGAGGTGGCGCAGCGTGTGGTCCTTGATCTGCTTCCCGGCCTCGCGCAGTGCCGCCCAGTCGTCCAGCTCCGCCACCGCGCGGGCCCTCTTGTCCCGGATGGTGTGGGTGGCGTGGCGCAGATTGCCGCGCAGTGTCCCGTCGGCCACGGCCACGCGGGCCGCGACGGGAAAGGCCGGCATCCCCACGAACGTCCCGCTCATACGGCCGCCTCCTCCTGAGTGCTCGCCAGGATCTCCGCGATGTGCACCGGACGCATGCCCGTGCGCAGCCGCGCCATGGTCCCGCCGATGTGCATCAGGCAGGAGTTGTCGGCCGCGCACAGCACGTCCGCGCCGGTGGACTCGGCGTTGCGGACCTTGTCCGTGCCCATCGCCGCCGACACGTCGGGGTTCTTCACGGCGAAGGTGCCGCCGAAGCCGCAGCACTCCTCGGCGCCCGGCAGCTCCACCAGCTCCAGCCCCCGCACCGCCTCCAGCAGCCGCCGCGGCCGGTCGCCGAGGCCCAGGCTCCGCAGGCCGTGGCAGGTCGGGTGGTAGGTCACCGTGTGCGGGTAGTACGCCCCCACGTCGGTCACCCCGAGCACGTCCACCAGGAACTCCGTCAGCTCGTACGTCTTCGGCACCACCGGCGCCAGCACGGCCGCGAGCGTGTCCCCGCGCCCCTCCGCCCGCGCCCGCTCACCCATCCGCGGATACAGCTCCCGCACCATCGCGCCGCAGGAGCCGGAGGGCGTCACGATCGCGTCGTGGTCCGCGAACACGTCCGCGAAGCGCCGGGCCAGCGGCTCGGCCTCGTGCCGGTAGCCGGTGTTGTAGTGCGCCTGCCCGCAACACGTCTGGGCCATCGGGAAGTCGACCTCGACACCGAGTCTGGTCAGCAGCCTCACCACGGCACGGCCGGTGTCCGGATAGAGCGTGTCGTTGACGCAGGTCAGGAACAGAGCGACACGCATCGCGACTCCTCGTGTTCGATCATCGGATGAATGATGAATGCAGGCTAGTCGGCCGACCCGGCACGGGGGAGCCCCGGCTCACCGGTCGGCGAGTCGGTCCGCGGCCGCCCGCCAGCGCGCCGGGTCGCCGCGCGGTTCGTACCTGGTCAGCGACTGGGTACGCGCCACCAGTCGGCGCATCCCGGCGAGGTCGCCGACCAGTCCGTGGGCGCGGGCCTGCACCAGGACGTTGCCGAGTGCGGCGGCCTCGGTCGGACCCGCCACCACCGGCAGCCCGCAGGCGTCGGCGGTCAGTTGGCACAGCAGCGCGTTGCGGGTGCCGCCGCCGACGACGTGCACGACGTCGACCGGATGCCCGGCCAGCCGCTGCGCCTCCTCGACGGCCGCGCGATGGGCCAGCGCCAGCGAGTCGAGGATGCACCGGGTCACCTCGGCGGGCGTCTCGGGCACCGGCTGACCCGAGGCGCGGCACGCCTCGGCGATCCGCTCCGGCATCCGTCCCGGCGCCAGGAACGCCGCGTCACCGGCGTCGACGACCGAGCGCAGGGCCGGCTCCCGGGCCGCTTGCGCCAGCAGCCCGCCCAGACCGGGGTCGCCCCAGGCCCGCAGGCACTCCTGGAGCAGCCACAGCCCCATGATGTTGCGCAGGTAGCGGACCGTGCCGTCCAGCCCCAACTCGTTGGTGAAGTTGGCGGCCCGGCTCTCCTCCGTCAGCACGGGAGCGGTCAGTTCGAGCCCGGCCAGTGACCAGGTGCCGGTGCAGATGTAGGCGAACCGTTCGCCCGATGCCGGTACGGCGGCGACCGCGGAGGCGGTGTCGTGCGAACCGACGGCCGTCACCGGCACGGGCCCCGCCAGCCCCGTCTCCGCCAGCACCTCCGGCCGCAGCAGCCCCGCCGCGTCCCCGGGCCGGCGCAGCGGCGCGAACAGGCCGAGGTCGATCCCCAGCCGGTCCACGACCTCCCGCGACCAGTCCCGGGTGCGCGGGTCGATCAGCTGGGTGGTGGAGGCGTTGGTCAGCTCCGTGCCCTGCTCGCCGGTCAGCCAGTAGGTCAGCAGGTCGGGGATGAGCAACAGCCGCCGCGCCGCCGCGAACTGGGCCGTGCCCCGGGCCGCGACGAGCTGGTACAGGGTGTTGAAGGGCGCGTACTGCAAGCCCGTCGCCGCGTACAGCTCCGCGGCGGGCAGCGAGGCCCACACCCGCTCCGCGACACCCTCCGTGCGGGCGTCACGGTAGTGCACGGGGTTGCCGAGCAGGACCCCGTCCGCGTCCAGCAGACCGTGGTCGACGGCCCAGCTGTCCACGCCGACCGAGTCCACCGGCCCCGCCGCCCGCAGACCGTCCAGCACACCGGTGTACAGCGCGAGGACGTCCCAGCGCAGCCCGTCGGGCGTACGGACCGGCCGGTTGGGGAAGCGGTGCGCCTCGGTCAGCTCCAGCCGGCCGGCGCCGACGCGGCCGACCATGACGCGCCCGCTGGACGCGCCGAGGTCGACCGCGGCGAACGCCTTGGCATCGAGGGCGCCGCTCATCGCAGGAACGCGGCGGCGACGCCGGCGTCGACCGGGACGTGCAGGCCGGTGGTGTGCGTCAGGTCGCCGCCGGTCAGCGCGAACACGGCGCCCGCGACGTGCTCGGGCAGCACCTCGCGCTTGAGCAGCGTCCGCTGCGCGTAGAACTCGCCCAGCTTCTCCTCCGGCACCCCGTACACGGCCGCGCGCTTGGCACCCCAGCCGCCCGCGAAGATCCCCGAACCCCGCACCACGCCGTCGGGGTTGACGCCGTTGACCCGGATGCCGTGCTCGCCCAGCTCGGCGGCGAGCAGACGCACCTGGTGGGCCTGGTCGGCCTTGGTGGCGGAGTAGGCGATGTTGTTCGGGCCGGCGAACACGGCGTTCTTCGACGCGATGTACACGATGTCGCCGCCCAGCTCCTGCGCGGTCATCACCCGGGCCGCCTCGCGCGAGACGAGGAAGGAACCGCGGGCCATGATGTCGTGCTGGAGGTCCCAGTCCTGCGCGGAGGTCTCCAGCAGCGGCTTGGAGATGGAGATCCCCGCGTTGTTGACCACCAGGTCGACACCGCCGAAGGCCAGCACGGCCGCCCTGAACGCCTCGGCGATCTGCTCCTCGGAGGTGACGTCGACGCGCACGGCGACGGCCCTGTCGTCCCCGCCCAGCTCCTCCGCGACCGCCGCCGCGTTCTCGGCGTTCAGGTCGGCCACGACCACACAGGCGCCCTCGTCCACCAGCCGCCGCGCGATGGCCTTCCCGATCCCGCTGCCCGCGCCGGTCACGAGCGCGACCCGGGTGGCCAGCGGCTTGGGCCTCGGCATCCGCCGGAGCTTGGCCTCCTCCAGCGCCCAGTACTCGATGCGGAACTTCTCCGACTCCTCGATCGGCGCGTACGTCGACACCGCCTCGGCCCCGCGCATCACGTTGATCGCGTTGACGTAGAACTCGCCGGCCACCCGGGCGGTCTGCTTGTCCTTGCCGAAGCTGAACATGCCCACACCCGGCACCAGCACGATCGCCGGGTCGGCGCCGCGCATGGCGGGGGAGTCCGGCTCCGCGTGCCGCTCGTAGTACGCGGCGTACTCCTCGCGGTAGGCCGCGTGCAGCTCCTTGAGGCGGGCCACCGCCTCCTCCAGCGGCGCGGTCGGCGCCACGTCCAGGACCAGCGGCCGCACCTTCGTGCGCAGGAAGTGGTCCGGGCAGGAGGTGCCGAGCGCGGCGAGCCGCGGGTGCGCGGCGCGCGCGAGGAAGTCCAGGACCACGTCCGCGTCGGTGAAGTGGCCCACCTGCGCCCGGTCCCGGGACGCCAGAGCGCGGACGTACGGCGCCAGCGCCGCCGCCCGCTCCCGCCGCCCGGCCTCGGGCAGCGCCTGGTACCCCTCGATCACCGGGCCGAACGGCTCGGCCCGGCCGCGCTCGGTCAGGAAGGCCTCGGCGGTGCGGATGATGTGCAGCGAGTTGCGCTCGCACTCCTCGGAGGTGTCGCCCCAGGCGGTGATGCCGTGCCCGCCGAGCACACATCCGATCGCCTGCGGGTTGGCCTCCTTGACGGCCGCGATGTCCAGCCCGAGCTGGAACCCGGGCCGCCGCCACGGCACCCACACCACGGTGTCGCCGAAGCACTCGGCGGTCAGCTTCTCCCCGTCCGCCGCACAGGCCAGCGCGATCCCGGAGTCGGGGTGGAGGTGGTCGACGTGCGCGGCCCCGACGAGCCCGTGCATCGCCGTGTCGATCGAGGGCGCGGCGCCGCCCTTGCCGTGCAGGCAGTAGTCGAAGGCGGCGACCATCTCGTCCTCGCGCTCGACGCCCGGGTAGACGTCCTTGAGCGCCCGCATCCGGTCCAGCCGCAGCACGGCGAGCCCGCCCTCGGTGAGCGTCCCGAGGTCCCCGCCGGACCCCTTGACCCACATCAGCTCCACATCACCCCCGGTGACGGGATCGGTCGCGGTGCCCTTGGCGGACGCGTTGCCACCGGCGTAGTTGGTGTTGCGCGGATCGGCACCGAGCCGATGCGAACGGGCGAGGAGGGCGGCGGCAGCAGGGTGGGTCGCCATGTCTTCACAGTCCTTCTTGAACGAGGGGTGGGGGAGCGCCCCTCTTGAGGGGCGCGGGGAACTGCGCGACCAGCCACAACCGGCGCGCAGTCGCAAAACGACAGAAACCCGGCAGACGCCTACGCTCCCCACCCGGCCTGCTGCCCACCGACCCGCTCGGTGACAACCTTCTCCGCCCACCCGCAGGAGCGATACGCCTTCAGGGGCTCGGGGTCCAACCCCGACTCCTCCCGCACCTCCCGCAGCAGCGGACGCACGTCCGTGTCGTACGCGTCCATCAACGCGGCGTTCGCCTCGAGAACATCCCCCGCGGCCTGCGCCTCGGCCAGGGCGGGACCGTCGACCAGCAGCGCCTTCGCCGTGGCCTCCTGCACGTTCATCACCGACCGGATGATGGCCGGAATCTTCGCCTCGATGTTGTGGCACTGGTCGAGCATGAACGCGACGTCGGAGGTGAACCCGCCCCCGCGCACCACCTCGTACATGATCCGGAACAGCTGGAACGGGTCGGCCGCGCCCACCATCAGGTCGTCGTCGGCGTAGAACCGCGAGTTGAAGTCGAACCCGCCGAGCTTTCCCTCCCGCAGCAGCGTCGCCACGATGAACTCGATGTTCGTGCCCGGCGCGTGGTGCCCCGTGTCGACCACGACCTGCGCCTTCTCGCCCAGCTTGAGACAGTGCGCGTACGCCGTGCCCCAGTCCGGCACGTCCGTCGTGTAGAACGCCGGCTCGAAGAGCTTGTACTCCAGGAGCATCCGCTGCCCCTCGCCGAGCCGCTCGTACACCTCGGCCAGGCCCTCGGCCAGCCGGTCCTGCCGGGAGCGGATGTCGTCCTGCCCCGGGTAGTTCGTGCCGTCGGCGAACCACAGCTTCAGGTCGCGCGAGCCGGTGGCGTCCATGATGTCGACGCAATCCAGCAGGTGGTCGACGGCCTTCCTGCGCACCGCCGCGTCGGGGTGGCAGATGCTGCCCAGCTTGTAGTCGTCGTCCTGGAAGGTGTTGGAGTTGATCGCGCCGATCCGCACGCCCCGCTGCTCGGCGTGCGCCGCCAGCGCGGCGTAGTCCTCGACCCGGTCCCACGGGATGTGCAGGGCGACGGTCGGGGCCGCGCCGGTGAACTCGTGCACCTTCGCCGCGTCGTCCAGCTTCTCGAAGGGGTCGCGCGGGACACCGGCCTGGGCGAACACCTTGAAGCGGGTGCCCGAGTTGCCGTACGCCCACGACGGCGTCTCGACGGCCTGGGTCTTGAGCGCGGCTTTCACCGCGGCGAGCTCGGTCACTTCGGCGCTCCTGTGGCATCGGGTCGTGGCCTGCTGTGAGTACGACCATGTGTGAAACGATTCAGAACGCGAAGTTATGAGCCACCCGAAGGGGTGTCAACCCTTCCGGCCGCTCCGACTGTTCGTGACTCGGTCGTGACCTTCGGCTATCGAAAGTTTTTGGACCCGGAACCATTGACGTGACATACCCTCGCTGCCTAACGTCCCCGGCAACCGAGTTGAAACCTTTCACGACGCCGTGAGGGCCGTCCCGCCCGGCGTCGTCGAGGAGCCCCCAATGACCCACCCGTCCGACACGGGTTCGGCCCCGGTTCTGGCGCTCAGGGACGTCTCCAAGTCCTTCGGCGCGGTCCGTGCGCTGCGGGACGTCTCCCTGGAGCTGTTCCCCGGCGAGGTGCACGCCCTCGCCGGCGAGAACGGCGCCGGAAAGTCGACCCTCATCAAGACGCTGGCCGGAGTGCACCGGCCGGACGCCGGCCAGGTGCTGTTCGACGGCGCACCGGTCGTGTTCCACGGTCCCGGCGACGCCCGCGACGCCGGCATCGCCGTGATCTACCAGGAGCCCACCCTCTTCCCCGACCTGTCGATCGCCGAGAACATCTTCATGGGCCGCCGGCCGCGGCGCGCCCTCGGCCGCATCGACCACCGGGCGACCCACGACGCCACCGCCGCACTGATGCGGCGCCTCGGCGTCGAACTCGACCCCGACCGGCCCGCGCGCGGTCTGTCCATCGCGGACCAGCAGATCGTGGAGATCGCCAAGGCGCTCTCCTTCGACGCCCGCGTCCTGATCATGGACGAGCCGACCGCCGCCCTCACCGGCAGCGAGGTGGCCCGGCTCTTCGGCGTGGTGCGCACCCTGCGCGACCAGGGCGCCGCGGTGCTGTTCATCTCGCACCGCCTGGAGGAGATCTTCCACATCTGCGAGCGGGTCACCACCCTGCGGGACGGCGCCCGGATCGCCAGTGAGCCGCTGGAGGGCATGACCGAGGACGACCTGGTGCGCCGCATGGTCGGCCGCGACCTCGACGAGCTGTACCCCAAGCAGGAGGTCACCCCCGGCGAGACGGCCCTCAGCGTGCGCAGGCTGACCCGCGAGGGCGTCTTCACCGACGTCTCCTTCGAGGTGCGGCGCGGTGAGATCGTCGCCCTGGCCGGACTGGTCGGGGCCGGACGCACCGAGGTCGCCCGCGCCGTCTTCGGCGTCGACCGCTGGGACGCGGGCGAAGTGGAGGTCGACGGCAAGCCGCTCGTCAACGGCGCCCCCTCCACCGCGATGGCCGCCGGACTCGCCCTCGTCCCGGAGGACCGCCGCGCCCAGGGCCTGGTGATGGACATGTCCATCGAGCGCAACATCGGCCTCACCGGCCTGCGCACGACCGTGAAGGCAGGCCTCGTGGACCGCGGCGCCGAACGCAGCCGCTCCCTGGACTGGGCGGTCAAGCTCCAGGTCAAGTACGCCCGCATCGCCGACACCGTCGCCACCCTGTCCGGCGGCAACCAGCAGAAGGTCGTCCTCGCCAAGTGGCTGGCCACCGGCCCCAAGGTGCTGATCGTGGACGAACCCACCCGCGGCATCGATGTCGGCACCAAGGCCGAGGTGCACCGGCTTCTCTCGCAGCTGGCCGCCGACGGCGTGGCCGTCCTGATGATCTCCTCCGACCTGCCCGAGGTGCTCGGCATGGCCGACCGCGTCCTGGTGATGCACGAGGGCCGGCTGACCGCCGAGATATCCCGCACCGACGCCACCGAGGAGACCGTGATGGCCGCAGCCACGGGGAGGGCCGCCGCATGACGGTCACCGCACCGGAGAAGGCCCCCGCGGCCGACGTGCCGCAGGCGGGCGCCACCCGGCTGGTGGACCGCATCTTCAAGATGCGCGAACTGGCCATCCTGCTCGTCTTCCTGGTGATGATCGGCATCACCCAGGCCGGCAACAGCGAGTTCCTGTCCGAGCAGGGCATCAAGGACCTCCTGCTGAACGCGACCATCCTGGTCCTGGTCGCCACCGGACAGTCCCTGGTCGTCATCACCCGCAACGTCGACCTGTCCGTCGGCTCCACCCTCGGCATCAGCGCCTTCGCCGCCGGGACCTACCTCCAGGGCGGCGGCAACCCCGTCGTGGCCGTGCTGCTCGCAGTGCTGACGGGCGTCGGATTCGGCCTGCTCAACGGCGCGCTGGTCAGCCTCGGCCAGGTGCCCGCCCTGGTCGTCACCCTCGGCACCCTATACATCATCCGCGGCATCGACTCCATCTGGGTCGGCTCCCGGCAGATCACCGCGGCCGACCTGCCCGGCGGCTTCGTCGACTTCGGCTCCGGCGGCATCTCCGCCGTGCCCTGGCTGGCCATGATCGCCCTGGCGGTGCTCGTCGCCACGGCCTACTACCTCAAGCACTTCGGCAGCGGACGCGAGCTGTACGCCCTCGGCTCCAACCCGGAGGCCGCCCGACTGGCCGGCATCCCGGTCCGCAAGCGGATCCTGGCCGCCTACACCTTCTGCGGTGCCCTCGCCGGACTCGCCGGCGCCCTGTACCTGGCCCGCTTCGGCAACGTCGACTCGGGCACCGGCAACGGCTACGAACTGACCGTCGTCAGCGCCGTGGTGGTCGGCGGCGTCGTCTTCACCGGCGGCTCCGGCAGCGTCTACGGCGCCGCCCTCGGCGCGCTGCTGCTGACCTCGATCAACAGCGTGCTGCCCGCCCTCGGCGTCAGCTCCGTGTGGGTGCTGGCCATCAACGGCATCCTGCTCATCCTCGCCATCGCCGTCGACCGGATCGTCGCGCTGCGCGTGGCCAACGCCCTGAAGAAGAGGAACGCCCGCCATGGCTGACAGCTCCCTGACGCGCGCCGTCCGCTGGGACACCGTGGTGGGCGCGCTGCTCGTGGTCGTCCTGCTGCTCTCCTTCGGCTTCGTCGACGGCTTCGGCAACGCCCTCAACCTGTCCTTCCTGATCGGCAACACGCTGCCGATCGCCCTCATCGCCCTGCCGATGACGCTGCTGGTCGTCTCCGGCGAGATCGACCTGTCGGTCGCCTCCACCGCGGGCCTGTCCGGCGCGGTGATGGGGGCCCTGTGGAACCAGGGCATGACCATCGAGACGATCATCCCGATCTGCCTGCTCCTCGGCGTGGTCTGCGGCCTGGTCAACGGCCTGCTGGTGACCCAGCTCGGGCTGCCCTCCCTCGCCGTCACCATCGGCACCATGGCCGCCTACCGGGGCATCGCACAGATCGTGCTCGGCTCCGACGCGGTGACCGACTTCCCCTCGCAGTACCTGGACTTCGCGGCCGGACGCATCGACGGCACCTTCCTGCCGTACGCCTTCCTGCCGTTCCTCGTGCTGCTGGCGATCGCCGTCGTCGCCCTGCACGCCATGCCGTTCGGCCGCTCGCTGTTCGCCATCGGCGCCAGCGAGGAGGCCGCGCGCTTCGCCGGCATCCGGGTCAAGCGGCAGAAGCTGATCCTGTTCACCCTGACCGGCCTGATGTCCGCCCTCACCGGCGTCTTCTGGGCCCTGCACTACGCCAGCGCCCGCTACGACAACGCCACCGGGCTCGAACTGTCCGTCGTCGCCGCCGTGCTCCTGGGCGGCATCGACTTCGACGGCGGCAAGGGAACCCTCGGCGGGGCGATCGCGGGCGTCTTCCTGCTGGGCGCGCTCCAGAACGTCATGAGCCTCCAGGACGTCTCCGCCCAGTCGCAGATCGTCGTCACCGGCGTCCTGCTGGTCCTCTCCGTGCTCGGCCCCCGCGTCGCACGGCAGATCTCCCTCGCGAGGGCCGGACGCAGGGCGGCAACGGCGCCCCCGTCCAAGGCGCCCGCCCCCACCCCGTAACCCCGTCCCCGGCTCCGTCCACCCTCGTAAGGAACCCACCATGCGCAAGTCGTCCATCCGCCGCACCTGCGCGGCCCTCGCCGCCGTCACCTCCCTCGCCCTGGCCGCCACCGCCTGCGGCGGCACCACGAAGGAGGACGTCAAGGACGAGGGCGGCAAGGCCGCCACGGCGGGCAAGGCCGACCCGAACGCCGAGACGAAGAAGGGACTGACCGTCGGCTTCCTGCCCAAGCAGGTCAACAACCCCTACTTCACCGTCGCCGACAAGGGCGGCGAGAAGGCCCTCAAGGAGCTGGGCTCCAGCTACAAGGAGGTCGGCACCTCCAGCGGCACCGACACCGCCGGCCAGGTCTCCTACGTCAACACGCTCACCCAGCAGCAGGTCGACGCCATGGCCGTCTCCGCGCAGGACCCGGGCGCCCTGTGCACCGCGCTCAAGCAGGCCATGAAGAACGACATCAAGATCGTCACCTACGACTCGGACACCAACCCCGAGTGCCGCAACGCCTTCATCTCGCAGGCCTCCGCCGACGACATCGGCCGCACCCAGGTGCAGCAGATGGCCGAGCAGATCGGCAACAAGGGCGAGATCGCGATCCTGTCCGCCGCGCAGACCGCGACGAACCAGAACGCCTGGATCGAGATCATGAAGGACGAGCTGAAGGACCCGAAGTACAAGGACATCAAGCTGGTCAAGGTCGCCTACGGCGACGACGACGCCCAGAAGTCCTTCCAGCAGACCCAGGGCCTGCTCCAGGAGCACCCGAACCTGAAGGGGATCATCTCCCCGACCACCGTCGGCATCAAGGCCGCCGCCCAGTACCTGTCCGGCTCCAAGTACAAGGGCAAGGTCAAGCTGACCGGCCTCGGCACCCCCAACGACATGCGCAAGTACGTCAAGAACGGCACCGTCGAGGCGTTCGAGCTGTGGGACCCGGCCAAGCTCGGCGAGCTGGCCGCGCGCACCGCCGTCGCCCTGTCCTCCGGGCAGATCACCGGCAAGGAGGGCGAGACCTTCGAGGCCGGTGCCATGGGCGAGTACACCATCGGCAAGGACGGTGTGATCAACCTCGGCAAGCCGACCGTGTTCACCGCCGACAACGTCGACCAGTTCGACTTCTAGTCGCGACCCCAAGCCCCCAGCCCTCAGCACTCGTCACGGGAGCGGCAGTCCATGCAGCGCGTCTGTTTCCTGCTCAAGGTCCGAGAGGACCGCATCGCGGAGTACCGCGAACGCCACGCCGCCGTGTGGCCGGAGATGTGCGAGGCGCTCTCCGCCACCGGCTGGCACAACTACTCGCTCTTCCTGCGCGACGACGGCCTGCTCGTCGGCTACCTGGAGACCGAGGACTTCGCCGCCGCCCGGGCCGGCATGGAGGCCACCGAGGTCAACGCCCGCTGGCAGGCGGAGATGGGCCCGCTGTTCGAGACCCTCGACGGGGCCCGCCCCGACGAGGCGATGAAGCCCCTCACCGAGGTGTTCCACCTCGCCTGACGGGCGCCGTACCGGGGTGGCCCGGGTACTGTGTGAAGGTCCCGCGGCCGCCCCCACACCCACCCCGACCTCGGAGGTCCCTGCCCGATGGCCCATTCCGTGGGTATCAAGGACGTCGCCCGCGCCGCCGGAGTTTCCGTGGGCACGGTCTCCAACGTCATCAACCGCCCCGACACCGTCGCGACCGAGACCCGCGCGCGCGTGCTGTCCGCGATCGACCGGCTGGGCTACGTCCGCAGCGAGTCCGCGCGCCAGCTGCGCGCCGGCCGCAGCCGCATCATGGGGCTGCTCGTCCTGGACATGGGCAACCCGTTCTTCGTCGACGTCGCGCGGGGGGCCGAGCGGGCGGCCCGGGAGGCCGGGCTCGGCGTGATGGTCTGTAACAGCGCGCAGAACCCGGGCGAGGAGGCCGAGTACCTCTCGCTCTTCGCCGAGCAGCGGGTCCGGGGCGTCCTGCTCACCCCCGCCGACGCCACCGGCCGCAACATCGAGGGCTTCCGGCGCCACAACATCCCCTTCGTCCTCGTCGACCGCGTCGCCGAGGGCACCACCGAGTGCTCGGTCTCCGTCGACGACGTCGCGGGCGGCGCGCTGGCCGTACGCCACCTCGTGGACGCCGGACACCGCTCCATCGCCTACGTCAGCGGCCCGCCCGGCCTCAACCAGGTGCGCGACCGCCGCACCGGCGCCCTCGCCGCGCTCGCCGAGGCCGGGCTCGGCCCCGACGCGCTGCGCGAACTGCCCACCGAGCGCCTCGACGTCGCCGCTGGCCGCGACGCCGGCGCCCGCCTGCTGGGCCTCGCGGACCGGCCGACCGCCGTCTTCTGCGCCAACGACCTGCTCGCCCTCGGCGTCCTGCAGGCCATGTACGCCGCCGGGGTCGGCGTCCCCGACGACCTCGCGATCGTGGGCTACGACGACATCGAGTTCGCCGCCGCGGCGGCCGTCCCGCTCACCTCCGTGCGCCAGCCCGCCGTCACCATGGGTGCCATGGCCGCCGAGCTGCTGCTGGAGGAGACCGAGCTGGAGGGCACGGACCGGACCCACCCGCACCGGCGGGTCGTCCTCCAGCCGGAGCTGGTGGTGCGGCGCTCCAGCCTCGCCGCACGCTGATCGGCGGTTCAGTAGATCCTTCGGGACGATTTCATGATCCCGGGGGTCGGCGGCCGCAGGACGGTGTGCTGAACTGGGACGCGGCCGAAAGAATCGGCCGCCAGATCCGTCCGCCCCGGGAGACCCCTTGAGCGTCAGCTACCGCCAGCCAGGCGTCGTCCTCACCGACCGCCGTTTCACCGTGCCCCTCGATCACGCCGACCCCACCGGGGAGACGATCGAGCTGTACGCCCGCGAGGCCGTCGCGAGCGACAAGGCCGACAAGGACCTGCCCTGGCTGGTCTACCTCCAGGGTGGGCCCGGCTTCGGGGCGAACCGTTTCATCGGCCGTCCCGCCTGGTTCGGCCGCGCCCTGAAGGAGTACCGCGTCCTGCTCCTGGACCAGCGCGGCACCGGCGCCTCCACCCCGGCCAACCGCCAGACGCTCCCGCTGCGCGGCGGCCCCGCCGAGCAGGCCGACTACCTCACCCACTTCCGCGCCGACGCCATCGTCCGCGACTGCGAGGCCATCCGCCCCCAGGTCACCGGCGGAGCCCCCTGGACCGTCCTCGGCCAGAGCTTCGGCGGCTTCTGCACCGTCGCCTACCTCTCGCTGGCCCCCGAGGGTCTGAGCGCCGCCCTGATCACCGGCGGCCTGCCCTCCCTGGACGCCCACGCCGACGACGTCTACCGGGCCGCCTACCCCCGCATCGAGCGCAAGGTCGTCGCGCACTACGCCCGCTACCCGCAGGACGTCGAGCGCGCCCGCCGCATCGCCGACCACCTCCTCACCCACGACGTGGTCCTGCCGAACGGGTACCGCCTCACCGTGGAGGCCTTCCAGTCCCTCGGCATCATGCTGGGCGGCAGCGAGGGCAGCCACCGGCTGCACTTCCTGCTGGAGGACGCCTTCGTCCGCACCCCGAACGGGCACGAGCTCTCCGACGCCTTCCAGGAGCAGGCGCAGGGCCTGCTGTCCTACGCGGCCAACCCGCTGTACGCCCTGGTCCACGAGGCCATCTACGGCCAGGACGCCCGGCCCACCGACTGGTCCGCCGAGCGGGTCCGCGCCGAGTTCCCGCGCTTCGACGCCGCCAAGGCCCTCGCGGGCGACGAACCCCTGCTGTTCACCGGAGAGTCCGTCCACCCCTGGGTGTTCGACTGCGACCCGGCGCTGGGCCCGCTCCGCGAGACGGCCGACCTGCTCGCCGCCCGCGGCGACTGGACCCCGCTGTACGACGCCGCCCGCCTCGCCGCCAACGAGGTGCCGGCCGCCGCGGCCGTCTACCACGACGACATGTACGTCGACACCGCCCACGCGCTGAGCACCGCCCGGACGATCCGGGGCCTGCGCACCTGGGTCACCGACGAGTTCGAGCACGACGGCGTGCGGGCCGGCGGCCCCCGCGTCCTGGACCGGCTGCTCGCGCTCGCCCGCGACGAGGCCTGAACCGGACGACGCCGGGCGCGACGTCCGGGTGGGATCTCCGGGTGGCAGGCCGGTGGCTCGGGTTAGTGTGCGGGTATGACGGAGCCGACGATCACGCCACTGGAGCCCATGCCCGGCGACTGGCGCCGCGCCCTCGCCGTCGTGGCCCACCCGGACGACCTGGAGTACGGCTGCTCGGCGGCGATCGCGGCCTGGACCGACGAGGGCCGCGAGGTCGCCTACGTGCTCGCGACCAGGGGCGAGGCGGGCATCGACACGGTGCCGCCCGACGCGTGCGGCGCGTTGCGGGAGCGCGAGCAGCGGGCGAGCGCCGCCGTCGTCGGGGTGAGCGAGGTGGAGTTCCTCGACCACCGGGACGGCGTCGTCGAGTACGGCACCGCGCTGCGCCGCGACATCGCCGCCGCGATCCGCCGCCACCGGCCCGAACTGGTCATCACCCTCAACCACCGGGACACCTGGGGCGGCACCGCCTGGAACACCCCGGACCACGTCGCCGTCGGCCGCGCCACGCTCGACGCGGCGGCCGACGCGGGCAACCGGTGGATCTTCCCGGAGCTGACCGACCAGGGCCTGGAGCCCTGGAACGGGGTGCGCTGGGTCGCGGTGGCCGGTTCCTCCTCGCCCACGCACGCCGTGGACGCCACCCCGGGTCTGGAGCGCGCGGTGCGCTCGCTGCTCGAACACCGCACGTACATCGAGGTGCTGACCGAGGAGGACCCGGAGACGTACGTGCGCGGATTCCTCACCGGTTTCGCCGAGGCCGCGGGGGAGCGGTTCGGCGGCAGGCCGGCGGTGACCTTCGAAGTCTTCGCGCGGTAGCGGCATGACGGGGGAGCAGGGCATGCGGGGAGAACGGGACATGGGAGGAGAACGGGGCTTGCGGGGAGGACGGGACGTGGCGGGACAGCAGCGTCTCGCGGAGCGCTTCGAGGAGCACCGCGGGCAGCTCAAGGCGGTTGCCTACCGCATGCTCGGCTCCCTGGCCGAGGCGGAGGACGCCGTGCAGGAGGCCTGGCTGCGGCTCGACCGCTCCGACGCGGACGGCATCGACAACCTCGGCGCCTGGCTGACCACCGTGACCGGCCGGATCTGCCTGGACCTGCTGCGCTCGCGCACCGCGCGCCGCGAGGAGCCGATGACCGAGGGCTTCGACTCCTTCGTGCCCGACCCCGTGCTGCGGGCCCTGCCCCGGGCGGACCCGGAGGCGGAGGCGCTGCACACCGACTCGGTGGGCATCGCCCTGCTGGTGGTGCTGGAGAGGCTGGAGCCGGCCGAGCGGCTGGCGTTCGTCCTGCACGACATGTTCGCCGTGCCCTTCGACGACATCGCGCCGGTCGTCGAGCGCAGCCCGGCCGCCACCAGGCAGCTCGCCAGCCGGGCCCGGCGCCGGGTGCGCGACGCGACCCCCGCCGCCGAACCGGACCTCGGCCGTCAGCGCCGGGTGGTGGAGGCGTTCCTCGCCGCCAGCCGCGCCGGTGACTTCGAGGCGCTGGTGTCCGTGCTCCACCCGGACGTGGTGCTGCGGGCCGACGCGGGCGCACTGGCCCGGGGCATCGCGGCGTCCAAGGTGGTGCGGGGCGCCCGGACGGTCGCCACCGGGGCCTTCCACTTCCGCCACCTCTCCCCTCTCGCCCGCGTCGTCCTGGTCAACGACGCGGTCGGCACCGTCGCGCTGTCCGAGGGACGTCCCGTGTCGGTCACCTACGTCACCGTCGCCGACGGCCTCATCACGGGTCTGTACATCCTGTCCGACCCGGAGCGGCTGGCCGGGCTGGACGTGTCCGCGCTGGAGGCCTGACCGGCCGCGCGGGGCCACTCTCGGCCCCGCGCGGCGGCGGCCCGTATCCTCGGTGACATGCGAGAACACACGGCGGACCGGACCGGGACGCGGGACCCGGCGGAACTGCGCGGCGACTGCGCGAGCTGCTTCGGCCTGTGCTGCGCGGCCCTGCCGTTCGCCCGCTCGGCGGACTTCGCGATCGACAAGGACGCCGGAACGCCCTGCCCGAACCTGCGCACCGACCACCGCTGCGGCATCCACGAGAGGCTGCGGGAGCGCGGCTTCACCGGCTGCACGGTCTACGACTGCTTCGGCGCCGGGCAGCGGGTCTCGCAGGTCACCTTCGGCGGCCGGGACTGGCGCGCGGGCCCGCCGGAGCGGACCCGCCGCATGTTCGACGTGTTCCCCGTCGTCCGCCAACTGCACGAGCTGCTCTGGTACCTGACCGAGGCGCTGACCCTGCCCGCCGCCCGCCCGGTCCACGCCGGCCTGCGCGAGGCCCTCGCCGACACCGAACGCCTCGCCGAGGGCACCCCGCAGGAGCTGGCCGCCCTCGACGTGGCCGCACACCGGCAGCGGGTCAACGTGCTGCTGCTGCGCACCAGCGAGCTGGTCCGGGCCGGTGCCCGCGGCCGGAAGAAGAACCGCCGCAACGCCGACCTGATGGGCGCTCGTCTCAAGGGCGCCGACCTCGCGGGTGCCGATCTGCGCGGGGCCTACCTCATCGCCGCCGACCTCACCGGCGCGGACCTGCGCGGCGCCGACCTGATCGGCGCGGACCTGCGCGACGCCGACCTCACCGACGCGGACCTGACGGGCGCCTTCTTCCTGACCCAGCCGCAGGTCAACGCGGCCAGGGGCGGCCCCGGCACCGGGCTGCCGGACTCAGTCACCCGCCCGGTGCACTGGACAGCCGGGCGCTGAGACGGTGTCCTCGGCACCGTCGGCCGCCCCCGCTCCGCCCGCGTCGGCCGTGCGGCGACCGGGCGCCGGCGCGGCCGCGGTCCGCCGGACCAGGTGCAGGCGCAGCCCCTCGGGCATCAGCGTCAGCCGCTCGGTCACCCGCAGCCGGTAGCCGGGGTCCGGCCGCAGCTCGTAGCGGCGCAGCAGCAGCCCGAGGACCAGCGTCGCCTCGTGCAGCGCGAACTGCCGCCCGATGCACGCCCGCGCCCCCGTGCCGAACGGCTTGAACGTGTGCGGGGCCCGCGACCGTACGGCCTTCGCGTCGAAGCGGTCCGGGTCGAACCGCTCGGCGTCCGCGCCCCAGACCTCGGGATCGCGGTGCAGCATGCCCGTGAGCACCAGCGCCCAGGCCCCGCGCCGCATCGGGTGCGCGCCGCCGAGCACCGTGTCCTCGCGGGCCTCGCGCGCGAAGCCCGGCGCGGTCGGCCACAGCCGCAGCGACTCGTCGAGGACCCGGCGCAGGTAGCGCAGTTTGGCCACCTGCTCGTAGCCGGGTGCCTCGGTGCCGCCCCACACGCGGTCCACCTCGGCGCGGGCCCGGGCCGCCACCTCGGGGTGCCGGGCGAGGTAGTGCAGGGCGAAGGAGAGCGCGCCGGAGGTGGTCTCGTGACCGGCGACCAGGAAGGTGATGACCTGCCGGCGGACGTTCTCCGGGGACAGCCGCTCACCGGTCTCCGGATGGGCCGTCTCCAGCATCCGGTCCAGCAGGTCGCCGTCGCTGCCTCCGCTGCTCGCGCCGCCCGCGCCGCCGCTCGCCCGGCGCTCACGGACGAGGTCGTCGACCGTGCGGTTGAGGTAGGCGATGTCGGCGGCGTTGCGGCGGCCGGCGTCGCGCAGCAGCCAGGGGGCGAGCGGCGCGGGCACCGTGTTCAGGCGCTGCGCGTAGCCGAGCGTGCCCACCATCGCGTTGACGAAGGGATGCAGACGGGGGCGTTCGAAGGAGCCGAAGTCGTGCCCGAAACCGGTGCGCGCGATGGTTTCCAGCGTCAGTTTGGTCATGTCGCCGGGCACGTCCACCGCCCGGCCCGACGCCTCGGCCAGGTCCCAGTGGCCGGTGAGCCGCGCGGCCACGTCCAGCATCATCACGTGGTACCCGGCCATGGCCTCGCGGCTGAAGCCGGGTGCCAGCACGTCGTGCGCGAGCTGCCAGTTGGGCTCGTGGTTGTACGCCGTGAACAGCCCGTCCCCGGCCACCGGCCGCAGGTTGGCCACCCCCAGGCCCACGTGCTTGGCGAACCGCGTCTCGTCCGCCAGGTCGGCGGCGAGGGCCGCGCCCCACACGAACACGAACTCCTTGCCGAAGGCCCGCCGCCTGAATATCGGCCCCAGCCGCCGCGCGTACCGCAGTGAGTCCTGCATCGGGGTGCGCCTGCTCGCTCCCACGACGTCTCCGAGCAGGGGCAGCCGGTACGGGGGGTGCGGAATGCGGCGCAGTTCGGGCCAGCCCAGCTCGGCGCTGCGGAAGCCCTTCGGCAGTCCGTCCCGGGCCGGTTCCCTCGCTGTCTGGGCCATGACGCGATCTCCCTTGACGCAGCGGCGTGTTGCACGAGCCGAGGCGAGCGTGTTGTACATGGATTCAATAACGCGCCCCAGTCTCGACCCGTTGTTGAACCCGCGTCAAGTAAGGTGCGGGGCATGGCCGCGAACCAGGGCGAGCGCACCCGCCGCCGGCTCAGCACCGCCGAGCGCCGGGAGCAGTTGCTCTCGGTGGGCGCGCGGCTGTTCTCGGAGAGCCCCTACGACGAGGTCTGGATCGAGCAGGTCGCCGAGATCGCCGGGGTCTCCCGCGGGCTGCTGTACCACTACTTCCCGAACAAACGGGACTTCTTCGCGGCGGTCGTCGAGCGCGAGAGCGAGCGCATGCTGCGGATGACGGCGGCCGTGCCCGGCGTCCCGGTCCGTGAGCAGCTCACCGCGGGCCTCGACGCCTACCTGGAGTACGTCCGGGCCCACGCGCACGGCTACCGCGCCTTCCACCGCGCCGACGCGGCGGGGGACCGAGCGGTGCGCCGCGTCTACCAGAAGGCGCTCGCCGCGCAGGAGCGGCAGATCCTCGCCGCCCTGGCCGCCGACCCGGAGTTCGGGCCGGCCTTCGAGGAGCGCGGCGACGTACGGCTCGCGGTGCGCGGCTGGCTGGCCTTCACCACCGCGGTGTGCCTGGAGTGGCTGCGGGATCCGGAGCCCGCCCGCGAGCAGGTGCGGGACCTGTGCGCACGGGCGCTGCTGGGGGCCATCGCGCCCTGACGGCGCCGGTCCGGATGCTGGTTCGAGGGGATGTCGTGGTTGGCGCACTCCCCGATCTCCGCTAGGTTAGGTGAGCCTTACCTAATGAATTGCGAACGGAGGTTGGGGATGGGTGACAGCCACACCTGGACGGCCGCACCCGGCGCGGCGGAACAGGCCCGTTCCGTGCTCGCCGCCGCCTGGTCCTGCGCGGTGACCGCGGAGGGCGGCCGCGAGGAGTTCGTCGGCGCGCACACCGTGGCCGACGACGGCCGGGTGCTCCTGCACGTGCCCGAGGACAGCGCGCTGCTCGCCGCGGCGGTGTGCGCGCCCCGCGGAGAGCCGTCCGCCGTGCTGGAGTTCGCCGACGTGGCGCCCGTCCCGGTGCGGGGCCGGATCAGGGCCCGGCTCTGGCTCGCCGGCTGGTTCGCCGTGACGGACGGGCACCTGGCCTTCCGGCCCACCCGTGCGGTGCTGCGGCGGCCGTCCGGCGCCGTGGTGGTCGACGTCGACGAGTTCACCGCCGCGCGGCCCGATCCGCTGGCCCTGGCGGAGGCGCGGCTGCTGACCCATCTCGCCGACTGCCACGACGACGCCGTGCAGCGGCTGACCCGGCTGGTCGACCCGGACAGCCTGCACGGAGCGGTCCGGGTGCGGCCGCTCGCCGTCGACCGGCACGGACTGACCCTGCGGGTCGAACGCGTCCGTGACCACGGCGACGTACGCCTGCCGTTCCACGCGCCCGCCGACGAGATCGCACAGCTCACCGAGCGGGTGCACGTGCTCCTCGCGCAGGCGAGCGCCGTCTCCTGCCCGCGTGCCCTACAGCGGCAGCGCGCAGACGGCGACGGGTGAGGCGAAGGGCGCTCCCGTGCGCCGCAGTCCGCCGTCGCCCGCGCTCACCCGGAACGTGCTGACGGTGCCGGACCGCTGGTTGGCCGCGAACAGCAGCCCGCCGTCCGGGGAGAAGGCGATCTGCCGGGGGAAGTCGCCGCCCACCGGCACGGTGCCGAGGAGCCGGAGCCGTGCACCCTCCGCCTCCACCGCGTACCGCGCGACGCTGTCGTGCCCCCGGTTGGCGAGGAAGGCGTACGCGCCGTCGGACGTCACCAGGACCTGCGCCGGGTAGTTGGCGCCGGACCCCTGGCCCGGTGCCGCCCCGGTGGACTGCGGCTCGCCGACGCTCAGCCGTCCCGTCCCCGGGTCGTACGCGCAGACCGTGACGGTGTTGTCGGCCTCGTTGGCGACATAGACATGGCGTCCGCCGGGGTGGAAGGCGAGGTGCCGGGGCCCGGCGCCCGGCCGGGTCCGGGCCCGCGAGACCTCCGCCAGGGTCCCCGCGCCCTCGTCCAGACGGTAGGTGTACACGGTGTCCGTGCCGAGGTCCACGGCGAGGACATGGGCCCCGTCCGGGGCGGTGACGACCTGGTGGGCGTGCGGACCCCGCTGTCCCGGGCCCGGCGGGGGAGTGGAGTGCGTGACCAGGCCGGTGCGTTCGCCCAGTGCGCCGGAGGCGTCGACCGGGTGTACGGCGAGGCTTCCGGAGCCGTAGTTGGCGCTGAAGAGCCAGCGTCCGCCCGGGTGCACCGACAGGTGGCAGGGCGCCGCGCCGCCGGTGCTCCGGCTGCCCAGCACCCTGCGGTCCGACAGCCGGACGGCGGTCACCGCCCCGTCCTCGCGCTCGTTCACCGTGTACAGGGTCCGGCCGTCGGGATGCACCGCCAGGTAGGAGGGGTCGTCGACCTCGGCGAGGAGTCCGCTCCCGGTGATCCGGCCCGTCGCGGGGTCGTACTCGGCGAGCCCGACGCCCCGGCCGCCGCCCTCGGCGGAGGTGTAGGTGCCGAGCAGGAGCGGACGCCGGCCGGAGGCCCCCCGCTCCCTGCCGGGCGCGCCGCTGCTTGCCCGGGGCGCGGTGGACGTCGCGGCCGGCGCGTCCGTCTGCGCCGGGCCGCCGCACGCCGCCGCGGGGAGAGCCGCCGCCGCGGTGGCGGTCCGGGCGAGCAGCCCGACCAATCGCCGCCTGCTCCAGCCGTCCCCGTCCATGGCGTCCTCCCGCACCCGTACCGTCCTCCCGCACCCGCACCCGCACCCGCACCCGTACCGTCCGCCGCTACCAGTCCCCGTCCCGCACCGGCTTGCCCGGCGCGTCCCCCAGCGGGTGGACCTGGTGGGGCGCGGGCGGCTGCCAGGGCTCGTGGTCGTCGCCGATCCAGTCCCCGACCGGCTGCACGTCCTGCAGCGGCTCGGAGGGCGCGAGGTCGTGGGCGTCCTGGTCGTAGTAGTCGTACCAGGGCAGGCCGGCCCGGGTGTACGCGGCCCGGTCCAC
Organism: Streptomyces sp. NPDC018026; assembly: GCF_044327745.1. NCBI lineage: Bacteria > Bacillati > Actinomycetota > Actinomycetes > Kitasatosporales > Streptomycetaceae > Streptomyces > Streptomyces sp. NPDC018026. Next base: position 227,510 of record NZ_JBIRFY010000010.1, on the reverse strand, counting down.
GGGGGAGGGCGGCGGCGCCTCGCCGGTGATGCGGTGCCACTCGGGCGGCGTCACCAGGTGCACGAAGACCCGGCCCGCCGGACGCTCGGCCCAGTCCGTCGGCGGGCGTTGGTCGCGGTACACCTCCTGGCGCATGGAGCCGCCGACGCCGAGCCCCATGGCGGGCGCAGACCGGGGCCGGGCCGCACCGCCGTACGCCGGGCTCCCGCCCGGGGCGGCCGGTGCCGACGCCGGTGCCGGAGCGCCGAGGGCCCCGCCCGGACGGGCCGCCCGGCGAGCCGCCCTGCGGGCCGTCTCCGCACGGCGCCGCTCCTCCTCGCGCCAGCGGGCCAGCTCGGTGTCATTGAGGGTGAACGCCTGCAACTGGACGCCTCCCCAGACCTCCTCGCCGGTGACCTGGCCCTCCACGGTCGCCCCCATGCCGAGCGGCACCGCGACGAACTGACGGACCGTGCCGGTCCCGGAGTTGATGCCGTCCAGCCAGGGCTGGCGGGGCAGGACCACGTAGTTCTGCGGATCCCGGGACAGCCGGTCGCTCCAGGGCCTGCCCGAGACCGCGCACACCTTGCCCACCCCCACCTGGAGCGCGGCGGGCTCCCGAGTGCCCGCGAAACTCAGCCACATGGCCTCCCGCAGGTACACCGGCAGCATCACGCCGCCCCGCGCCCGCCACTCCTCGGGCACGCTTTCGGCGTAGTCGGCGACCCGGCGGACCGGGAACTCGCCGAGCCCGGGCGGCAGCGGATGCGTGCCCGTCTCGGGCAGCCGCAGGGTGCGTACGAAGCGGACCGCCGCGCCACCGGGCAGTGTCAGCCGGTTCCCGTCGATCCGCACACTGGTGTCGGTCATCCGAACGCCCCCTCATTCGCCGTTCACGCGTCGTCGTCGGTCGCGCGTCGGTCGTGCGTCGCGCGTCGTTCGTCGTTCGTCGTTCCTCAAGGGGAACGCCGGGCGGCGGTGCCGCGGTTCCGCCTGCGCAGCACGGCCCGCGCCCGGTCCCGCAGCCGGGTCAGCCGCGGCATGCGCTCACGCTGCTCGCGCGTGTGGCGGTCCAGCTCCTCCAGGAGCCGGCGGGAGCGGTGCTCGGTGTCCATCTCGTCGATGATCCGGTTCACCTCGGCCAGCACCGCGCCCCGCAACTGCCACTGTGTCGCGTCGCGCCTGACCTCCTCCAGCAGCAGGTCGGCCAGTCTGTCCCGGGTGGCCGCGGCCTGGCGCAGCTCGGCGGTCAGACGCTCCTCCGCGGACTCGGCGTTCTCGCTGGCGTTGCTGGTGACCAGCACCGAGAAGCTCACCACGGCGTCGGCGATCTCGGACAGCAGCTGCTGGACGGCGGCGCCCGTCTCCGGCGCGAACAGGGGCTCCGGCTCGCGCTCCTTGGCGAGGTCGGTGAAGCTGCGCGCGAGGACCCGCATGACCACCGTGCAGATCTCCAGGGTGTCCAGGCCGGTGCGGAGCACGACCCGGTGGAGCAGCCCCTCGCGCACCCGGGGATTGAGCCGCAGGCTGTCCTCGGCCTGGCGCAGGTCCTCGTCCACCTCGCCGATGTCGTGGTCGAGCCGGCGGGCCTCGTGCAGCCGGGCCGCCGCCTCGTGGAACGGCGTGCTGCCGGCGGCCTCCTCGCCCATCCGCAGCATCAGTTGGCGCACCTGCCGGGCCAGCCCCATGACGGACTCCCCGGCCTGCTCCACCCACACCGGAGGCGCGAGGATCAGGTTGAAGGCGAGTCCGACGATCGCCCCGATCAGCGTCTCCACCACCCGGGCCCAGGCCAGGCTCCCGTGCGAGGTGACGCCGAGCACCAGCATCGCGCTGATCGCCACCTCGGCGGTGAACTCCTCCGCGCGCACCAGGTGCCCGACGCCCAGCGCCGCCACGATGATCAGGGCCAGGCTCCACCAGCTCAGCCCGACCAGCTGACTGAAGGCGACGGCGACCAGGACACCCGCGACCACGGCGTTCACCCGGCGGAAGCTCATCTTCAGGGTGGCGTACAGGGTGACCTGCACGACCAGCAGCGCGGTCAGCGGCGCGGTGAGCGGCGCCGCCGACTTGTCGGGGGTCAGCCGCACCGCGATGACGTAGGCGATCGAAGCCGCGGCGGCGGAGCGCAGGGCCTGTACGACCATCGGGTCCCGCAGCCACTTCACCCGCCGCAGAGTCGTCCTCGCGGCCTCAAGCACATCCCGCATCCTCGGGCTGTTCCCTTCCGCAGGCGCCTCGAACGTGTCCGATCAGGACGGTAGCCGGACGCGGGCGGCCGGGCCCCCTCTCACGCGCCGGGCGCCGCCGGACGGGTCAGCCCGTCAGCCGGTCACCTTGGCGACGAACGCGGACAGGTTGCCCAGCGTCCGGGCGACCTGTTCCTCCAGGGTGAGGCTCTCCTCGAAGCGGGCACCGCTCTGCGACACCTTCTTGCCCCGCAGATACAGCGAACAGGCGAGATCGGTGCACATGTACAGGCCGACCGAGTTGCCCTCACGGCCGGCCGCTCCGGCCTTGCGCGCCGTCATCAGGGCCACGCCGCCCCGGGGATGGGTGGTCAGGCACAGCGCGCACATGCTGCGCTGGAAGTAGCCGCTCCGGGCCGGCTGGAAGCGCAGCGCCACGCCGGTGGGGCGCCCGTCGAGATCGGCGACCAGATAGCTGCGGTCGGGCGCCCCGGGATCCCGCCAGCCGAGGAAGTCGAGGTCGTCCCAGGGCCGCTCGTCCAGGTCGCGGGGGACCGCCAGGCGTTTGGCCTCGCCCTTCGAGCAGTTGATGAAGGAGGTGCGGACGTCCTGCTCGTCGAGTGCTCTCACGGGAGCCTCCCTGGATCAAAGGAACCTAGGACCTCTAGGTTTACGCCTAGCATAGATAGCCTACGGGCGGAGTCGCCACCGGATTTCGGAGAGGCGAGTTCATAACATGAATTAAGCGCAAAGGGAAGTCGCGTGCGGCCCTGCGGCGGAGGTATCTTGCAGACCGGGCACGGTACGGGAGGAGCCACATGGCGGGGCGGAACGGGCGCACGGTGCGCGACCTCAGGAGGGCCAACCGTACGGCCGTGCTGCAACGGCTCTACTTCGACGGACCGCTCAGCCGCTTCGAACTGGGTCCGGCGACCGGCCTCAGCTCGGGTTCGGTCAGCAACGTGGTCGCCGACCTGGTCGCCGACGGGCTGGTGGAGGAGGCCGGCAGCGTCGACTCCGACGGCGGCAGGCCCCGCACCCTGCTGCGCGTGGCCCCCGCCAGCGGACACATGATCGGCGTGGACGTCGGCGAGACCCGGGTGCGGGTCGAGCTGTTCGACCTCACGCTCACCGAACTCGCCCGCGCCGAACGCCCGCTGGCCCCGCAGCGGCACGACGTCGACGTCATCGTCGGACACGTCCGCGACGGCATCGCCGAGGTGCTGGCCACGGCCGGACTCCCGCCCGAGCGGCTGCTCGGCGCCGGGATCGGCGTCCCGGGCATCGTCGAGCACACCGCCGACCGCGGTGCCGTGGTGCACGGCCAGACCATCGGCTGGGACGCGGTCCCGCTGGAGGCCCTGCTCCGCGCCGGCTCACCACTGCCCGACACCGTCCCCTGCCTCATCGACAACGGCGCCAAGACCCTCGGCCAGGCCGAGATGTGGTTCGGTGCGGGCCGCGGCGCCCGCAACGCGGTCGTGGTCCTCTTCGGCTCCGGTGTCGGCGCCAGCCTCGTCACCCCCGAGGCCGAGCAGGGCCGGGCGGTCGAATGGGGGCACCTGACGGTCCGGGTCAGGGGCCGCCGCTGCCGCTGCGGAGCTCTCGGCTGCCTGGAGGCGTACGCCGGTGCGGAGTCGCTGCTGGCCCGCTGGCGGGAGGAGGGCGGCCGGGTGCCCGAGGACACCGACGAGGAGACCGCCCTCACCGCGATGCTCGCCGCCGCCTACCCGGCCGACGGCGCGGCGGCCGACCCGGTGGCGCTCGCCGTCCTGGAGGAGACCGCCGAGTACCTGGGCGCGGGCCTGTCCGACCTGATCAACCTCTTCCAGCCGGAGCGCATCCTCATCGGCGGCTGGGCCGGCCTCCAGCTCGGCGCCCGCTTCCTGCCCGCCGTACGGCGCCACGCTGTGTCGTACGCGCTGCGCCACCCGGCCCGGAAGGTGACGGTCGACCTGGGGCGGCTCGGCCCGGACGCCGTCACCGTCGGTGCCGCGATCCTGCCGCTGGCCGACTTCTTCGCGCGGGGCGGCAGACGCCCCGAACCGGCCCCCGAGTACCCGGTCCCGGCCTGGCGCACGGCGCTCGAGGAGCGGGCACCGCACTGAGGTTTCGCCGGTCGCCGCGGAGGTACCCGACGTCGCTCCGAGACCCGCGGGAAGGGAGCGCGCCGTGTCCGACCACCGCCACGAAGGACCGGGTGAGAACGGTGCCCCCGTCCCGCGCGACATGCCCGACCAGCAGGCCGGCGACCACGAGGACCCGTGGGAGGCCGCCTCGCCCACCCGCGAGCAGCGCGAGCACCGCCAGGGCCTGGACGGCGAACGGCCCGCGGACGACGCGGAGAGCGCCGGTGACGGGGAGAGCGCCCGTGACGGGGAGAGCGCCGGTGACGCGGAGACGGGGCCCGTGCCCGACGTACCCGACACCGACGAGGCGGGCACGGGCCGGCGGGGTGCACCGCACTCGGCTGCCGTACACCCCGAGCACCCGGTGCCCGACGAGTCCCCCGGCTGAGGCCCGCGCGGCTTTACCCGCAGCCGGGGACGGGCACGCAAGGAGAAGCCCCGACCGCGACGGGGGAATCACGATCGGGGCGGTACGAGGTGGATACGGACGGCGGTCGCCTCTCGGCGAAAGGCTCCACAGGGCTTCAGCCGAACGATCGTCCCTGTGGGCAATAGGTGAGGCCCGGGGACACTGTCCCGTCCGTACCCACGGTCTGTTCAACGGCGAACCACCGGCCGGTGTTCCACCGTCTGTCGCGGTTTGGGGTGATGTGCGTCACTGCTCGGTGGACTCATGGGCCTCGGGCACGATCTCGGCCCACAGGTTCTCCGCCTGCAGCAGCAGCGTGCCGAGCACCGCGGTCCGGGCGGCGCCCTGCCCGGCGTGCTCCCGCAGCCCTTCCTGCAGCCGCAGGTGCAGTTCCTCCATCGTCTCCTCGGTGGCCGTCGCCGGTTCGGCCTCGGTCCGCTCGCCCACCCACCGGCCCGCCTCGACGTGACAGGCGTCGCCGATCAGCCGCAGCAGGCGCGCGTACAGGTCCAGGACCGGACCCTCGGGCGGTGCGGGCGTCCGGTGCTCGTCGGCCGCCACCGCCAGGGTCCGGGTCAGCGCGCCGAGGTTCCCGGTGACCCGGCTCCACCGCCGGTCCTCGTCCTCCGGCGGTACGACGGTGGGCCCGCGGTGCAGCCGCCGCAGGGGGCCCGAGGTCAGCCGCAGGCTCTCCCGGCTCCACGACCGGGCCGAGTACAGCGCCCCCAGCCGCCGCTCGAGCCGCGCCGCGTCACTGGACCAGCCTGCCGCGCTCTGCGCGTCCCACTGGGTCTCCCGCAGGTCGGCGGCGACGGAGTGCAGGAGGTCGCCCGCCTCCCGGGCCAGCGCCGCGAGGTTCTCCCGCACGTCCCGCAGGTGGATCGGCGGCAGCACCAGGGCGTTGACCGCCACGCCGATGACCGCCCCGAGCGCCGCCTGCCCCACCCGGTGACCGACCGCGGCGGCGGAGACCGCCGTGCCGGAGGCCAGGACGAACACCGCCGTGGTGGCCGCGTAGATGCCCTGCCCGCCGAACCGCGGCCAGTTCGCCACCAGCATCAGCACCGGCAGCGACAGCACCAGGGCCCCCGTGTTGTCGTCCGTGATCGCCTGCGCCGCGGACGCCAGCAGCGCTCCGGCGCAGATCGCCGCGAACTGCTGCCCGGCCTGCCGCACCGAGCTGTAGACGGTGGCCTGCACCAGGACCAGCGCCACCCAGGGCGCCATCAGCGCCATCGGGTCGCCCAGCCACACGCCCGCCACGGTCCAGGCGATCAGCGCCGCGCCCGCGGCCTTGAGCGACTGCACGACCAGGTCGCGTTCCCGCCCCGGCCCCCGCCGGGCGGCGCGGACGGCCCGTCCGACGGCACACGCCTCCCACCACACCGCGGCCGCGGGCCGGCGCCCCCGGAGTGCCTCCCGGACGGTGTGTGTCACAGCGCTCATGCGGTGCCGGACGTCCGCGTGAGCGGCGGACCCGTCCCGGTGCGGAGCGGGCGGGGCGGGCGAGGGGATCGCGGCCGGGGCGTGCGGGGCGGGGTCCGGCGCCTCATGCCAGCGGGCTCCCGCGCAGCGAGGCCAGCAGGTCGGCCGGGTCGGCGTAGACCGCCTCCGCTCCCGCCTCCTCCAGGTCGGCGCGGGGGAGACCGCCGCACAGCACGCCCACGCACCGCACCCCGGCACGGCTGCCCGCACGCATGTCCCACACGGTGTCGCCGACGAGGACGGCCCGCTCGGCCGGGACCCCGGCCAGCTCCAGGGCGTGCTCGACCGGCTCCGGGGCGGGCTTGCCGGCGTCCACGTCGTCGGCGCTCGCGGTGGCGCCGATCGCGTCGTCCGCGTCGATCGCGCGCCGCAGGGCGCCCAGCTCCGGCCCGCCGGCCGAGGTGGCGAGCACCACCCGCCAGCCGTCCGCGGCCAGGCGGCGCAGCAGCTCCCCGGCGCCCGGCAGCGCCGGCAGCCGGTCGAAGTACTGTCCGTACAGTGCCTTGTGCCCGGCGCTCAGCTCCGCGTCCCGCTCCTTGTCCCGGTCCTCGCCGAGCAGCCGGGCGACGAGGTCGCCCGAGGCCAGGCCCACGGCCCGGTGGACGGCGTGCATCGGCACCCGGTGCCCGGCCTGCCGGAACGCCTCCCACCAGGTGGTCACGTGCAGGTGATTGGTGTCGACGAGGGTCCCGTCGACGTCGAACACGGCCGCCCGTTCCATGCGCTGTTCCCTCCTGGTCCCTTTCCGGCCCGTGGACCGGCCGGGTCGGCTCGGTCGGCCGAATGGGCGGGTACCACGTCAGCGGCTCGCCACTCCGGCCGGCGTACGGCCCTCCCGCGTCCAGGCCAGCAGCTCGTCCAGGGACCAGGTCGTCACCACGCGCTCCGGGGGCACCCCGCACTCCTCGGCCCGGGCGCACCCGTGGATCTGCCAGTCCAGCTGACCCGGCGCGTGCGCGTCCGTGTCGATCGAGAACAGCACACCGGCCGCCACCGCACGGCGCAGCAGCCGCCGCGGCGGGTCGAGCCGCTCCGGGCGGCTGTTGATCTCCACGGCGGTGCCGGACTCCGCGCACGCGGCGAACACCTCGTCCGCGTCGAACGCCGACTCCGGGCGCCCCCGCCCGGTCAGCAGCCGGCCGGTGCAGTGCCCGAGCACGTCCGCGTGCGGATCACGGACCGCGGTCACCATCCGGCGGGTCATCGAGCGGGCCTCCATCCGCAGCTTGGAGTGCACGGACACGACGACCACGTCGAGCCGCTCCAGCAGCTCCGGTTCCTGGTCGAGCGAGCCGTCGTCGAGGATGTCGCACTCGATGCCGGTCAGCAGCCGGAACGGTGCCCAGGTGGCGTTCAGCTCCGCCACCACGTCCAGTTGCTCGCGCAGCCGCGCCGGGGAGAGCCCGCGGGCCACCGTCAGCCGCGGCGAGTGGTCGGTCAGGGCCGCCCACTCGTGCCCGAGCGCCGCCGCGGTCCGGCCCATCTCCTCGATCGGGCTGCCGCCGTCGGACCAGTCCGAGTGCAGATGGCAGTCGCCGCGCAGCCGCTCCCGCAGCCGTTCGCCGCCCCGGGCGAGCGGCGAGTCCGCCTCGTCCTCCAGCTTCGCGAGGTACCCGGGCACCCGGCCGTCCAGCGCCTCGCGCGCCACCTGCGCCGTCTTGGGGCCGACCCCCTTCAGGGACTCCAGTGAACCCGCCCGCTCGCGCAGCTCGGCCAGGGACAGCCCACCGAGCACCCCCGCCGCGGTACGGAAGGCCCGGACACGGTAGGTCGGGGCCTGGGCCCGCTCCAGGAGGAACGCGATCCGCTCCAGTGCCTCGACGGGGTCCATCGCCACCTCCTCGTGCGACCTCGGCCGCTCCCCACCGGACTTCACCGGCATGTCCAGGGTTCCCCAGGGCACCGGGACCCGCACCACGAGCCGGGCGGGTCCGCCCGTCCCGGACCGCCCGGGTCCTCGCTCGCGCGGGTTGCGGCCTACCCTCTAGGCATGACCGAGATCGACAGCCCGCACATCGGCAGTCCGCGGATCCTCGTGCTCGGGGTGCAGGCGGGACCGCCCCCGTTCCGGATCGTGGAGATCGACGGCCAGGTGGTCGGTGAGGCCAAGGCCGTCACCGACGTCCTGGAGGCCGCCGCCGCGTTCGGCATCACGGTCCACGACCTGGACGACCCGGACGTGGTCCGCTGGGTGGGCGGGGACAAGTTCACCTGGAAGCCCCGCTAGGCGGAACCCCGCCCCCGCCCGGTGCGTCAGCCGACCGTCCACTTCTGGTTGGCGCCGCCCGTGCAGGTCCAGATCTGCAGCCGGGTGCCGTTGGCCGGGTTGTTGCCGGTGACGTCGAGGCACTTGTCGGCCTGGGGATTGACGATGTCGCGCGCGGCGGTGACGACCCAGCGCTGGGCGGCGCTGCCGTTGCAGTCCCACAGCTGGACGACCGTGCCGCCCGCGTTGACGTCCAGACACTTGCCCAGCGCCCGGATCGTGCCGTCGGAGCCCACCGTCCACCGCTGGGCCGTCGTGCCGTTGCAGTCGTAGAGCTGTACGGGCGTGCCGTTGGCGGTGTTCGCCGCGGCGACGTCCACGCACTTGCCGGCCAGGCCCCGGATCGCGCCGCCGGCCGGAGAGTCGCCCGTCGTCACCGACACGTGGTCGACGACGAGGGTCTGCGGGAAGGCGGTGGAGCCGTCCGGGTCGCCGGGCCAGTAGCCGCCGACCGCCAGGTTCAGCATCAGGAAGTACGGCCTGTTGAACACCCACTGCTTCCCGCCCAGGTCGGCCGGGGTGCGCCGCTGGTAGACGGTGCCGTCCACCGACCAGGTGATGGAGTCGGGCGCCCAGTCGACGGCGAAGGTGTGGAAGGCGTCCGCGAAGGCCTGGCCGCCCGGCAGGGTGTATCCGGCGCCGATGCCGCCCGAGCCGGAGTAGCCGGGGCCGTGGATCGTGCCGTGCACGGTGGACGGCTCGAAGCCGACGTTCTCCATGATGTCGATCTCGCCGGAGTCCGGCCAGTTCACCGGGGTGCCCAGCATCCAGAACGCGGGCCACATGCCCTGGCCGCGCGGCACCTTCATCCGTGCCTCGACGTGGCCGTACTGCGCCGTGAACTTCCCCGAGGTGTTGAGCCGGGCGGAGGTGTACTGGCAGGTGCCGTACCAGCACTGGTAGTTGGCCGGGTTCTCCTTGCGGGCCGTGATGACGAGGTGGCCCTGGCCGTCCAGGGCCGCGTTCTTGTTGCCGGAGGTGTAGTACTGCCGTTCGTGGTTGTTGACGTTGTCGCCGGTCTCGATCTGCCACTTCGAGGAGTCGACGGCCGCGCCGGCCGGGCCGTCGAAGGTGTCGGAGAACGCCACGGCGGCCGCCGCGGAGGACGGGGCGGACCCGGCGGCCCGGGAGGCACGGGAGGTCTCCGGGTCCGCCTGGGCGGGGCCGGTCACGAGGGAGGCGGCCAGTCCGGCGGACAGGGCGGCGGCGAGGAGGCATCTGCGGAGCAGGCGTGGGCGGGCCACGGCTCTCCCTTCCGTACGGCGCCTCGCGCGAAGGCGCCGACCGAGGTGGGGGGTTGGGGATGACGCCTCTTTATTCAAGTAGTGAGATAAGGGTGGGTCAATACCTTGGTACGGACCAGTTGGCCCGGTCTCAGGTGCGTCCCCCGCGCGCGTGCACCGTACGGCTCATGCGCCGGCCGAGGAGCAGGTAACCGATCAGCGCCCCGCCGGTGTTGAGGATGACGTCGTCGACGTCGAAGGCCCGCCCGGTGACCAGGACGCCCTGCGCGGACTCGACCAGCAGCATCACGAAGGCCGTCAGCGCCAGGACGCGCAGCACCCCGCGCGTGCGCGGCGCGACGACCGGGACCAGGACGCCGAACGGCACGCCGAGCAGGATGTTCCCGCCGATCTGTTTGACCGCGTCGCGCAGCGCGGGCTGGTCCAGGTAGGCCTTCAGTGAGCGTCCGGGGTGCAGGTTGGTGTGCGCCAGGGTCTCGGACGCGGGGGAGGGGTGCAGGGTCAGCCGCGCCAGCACCACCGCGAACGCCACCATGAAGACGAACGCGCCCGCCGTCGCCAGCAGCCGCAACGGCAGGGCGAGCGTGTGCCGTTCGGGGCGGTCGCCGTCACGTGGCTTGCCGGTGCGGGGGTGCGGCCGCGAACGCGGTCGTGAGACGGCACGAGCCATGTCGGTCCTCCAGTCGTCAACTTCCCCGCGTGGTAAGGCGGTTACCCGCCAAACCGTCGAGGATGCCCGGACGAACCGCTCGCCCCGCGGACAGCGGCCCGGTCTTCCCTCCCCCGGCCTGGGCACTCCGACCGGGCACTCCGGCCGGGGCGCTCCGGCTGGGGGAGTCGCCGCGCGTCGCCGTCGGCCGTCGCTCGCACGGTGCTTGGATGACGGCGAAGCCGGAACAACAGTGACAAAAGGGGTGCTTGTGCGGAGCCGTAGGACACTCCTCGCCGCGGCCGAGGTGGCCGCCTGGTGGGCCCCGCTCACCGCGCTCTGGCTGGTGCTCGTCAGCACCGTCGACCCCCTGGAACTGGCCGTGGGCGCGGGTGCCTCGGCCCTGACGGCGCTCGTGGCACGGGCCGCCCGGCGGGCGGTGACCGGCCCGTGAACGGCTGGATCCTCGCCGCGGCCGTGGTGCTCGGCGCGGGTGTCGGAGCCACCCTGTGGGGCGTGGTCACCGGACCCCTGCGCCGCCGCGCCGCCGCGCAGAACCTGTCCACCGCGCTGGCCTGCCCCGCCCTCCTGCTGCTGGCCCAGGGCTACGAACGGCCCGCATACGTCGACCTCGCCCTCGTGCTCGCCGTCCTCGGGCCGGTCGGCACGCTCGTCTTCGCCCGGCTGCTCGCCGACGAACTGGCCGACGACCCGCCGCACGCCCGGGGCCCGACCCTCACCGCGGCGGCCCTCGGCGCCGCGGTCGTGGTGGCGGTGGGCGTGGCCACCGGTCCGGGCAGGGCCCTGGTCAAGCTGCTGGTCGTCGGGGCGCTGCTGGTCGGCGGCAACCTGGTCGCCTCCCGGGCGCTCGCGGGCGGAATGCAGGAGGGCCGCCGTGACTGAGGCCGTGATCGTCCTCGCGCTGCTGCTGGTCGCCGTGTCCGCCACGGCGGCGGTGGCGGTCCGCGACCCCGTGCGCCAGTCGCTGGTCCTGGCCGTCCTCGGCGTCGTCCTCGCCGTGCTGTTCACCGTGCTCCAGGCACCCGACGTCGCCCTGTCGCAGCTAGCCGTGGGCTCCGCCCTGACCCCCCTCCTGCTGATGCTGACGGTCCGCAAGGTGCGCCGGCGCGGGCAGCGCGGCCACGGCGGGCACGGCGGGCACGGCGGCCCCGCCGAGCGGCGCGGAAGGGAGAGCGGCCGGTGAGCCCCCGGACGCGGCGGTGGCTGGTGGCCGCGGGCGGCGCCGGTCTCGCCGCGCTCCTCGTGGCCGCCTGCCTGGACCTGCCCCGCTTCGGCGGCGACCGGCACCCCTACGGCGACCGGGCCGTCGAGGCGTCCCTGAGCCGGCACACCGCCAACACCGTCGCCTCCGTCACCTTCGACCAGCGGGCCTTCGACACGCTCGGCGAGATGGGCATCCTGTTCGCGGCGGTCCTCGGCTGCGTGGTCCTGCTGCGCCAGACCCGCGACGAGCACCGGGCCCGCCCCGAACCGGCCGCCGTCTCCCGGCCCGTGCGCCGCTACGCCCTGCTCGTGCTGCCGGTCGCCCTGCTGACCGGCCTCTACGTCGTCGCCCACGGCCAGGTCAGCCCCGGCGGCGGCTTCCAGGGCGGCGTCGTCGCCGCCACCGCCCTGCACCTGCTCTACCTGGGCGCCGACTACCGCGCCCTCGAACGCGTACGGCCCCTCGTCCCCTACGAGACGGGGGACGCGCTAGCCGCCTCCGCCTACCTCGTCACCGGCCTGGCCGCCCTGCTCGGCGGGTCCGCCTTCCTCGCCAACACGCTGCTCCCGTACGGCACGTTCAACACGCTCGCCTCCGCCGGCACCGTCCCGCTGCTGAACGCCGCGATCGGCATGGAGGTCGCCTGCGCGGTCGTCGTCCTGCTCGCCGGATTCCTGGACCAGGCCGTGGAGATCGTGGACGAGGGCGAGAACGCCCAGGGACCCGGCGCCCCCGACCGGCGCGGAAAGTGAGAGCCCATGTCCGAGCCGACGCACGTGCTGCCCTACCTGGTGGCCGCCTGGGTCTTCCTGGCCGGCTGCTACGGCCTGGCCACCAGCCGCGACCTGGTCCACGCCGTGGGCTGCCTCTCCGTGTGCCAGGCCGCCACCTACGTCCTGCTGCTGGCCGTCGGTTACCGCGACGGCGCCACCGCACCGGTCTTCTCCGACCTCGCACCCGGCTCCCGGCCGGTGGTCGACCCCGTGGTCCAGGCCCTCGCCCTCACCGATGTCGTCGTCGGCGCCACCGTCACCGCGCTGCTGCTGGCCCTGGTCGTCCAGGTCGCCAAGCGGCACGGCACGGTCGACCCCGACGAACTGAGCGAGCTGCGCGGCTGATGCACCACCTGCTGCCGCTCCTCGTCGCCCTCCCGCTGCTCGGCGCCGCCCTGCTCGCCGCCTGCGGCCGGCTCGTGCCGCGCCCCGTCGCGGAGGGCGCGGCCTGCGCCGTCGCGGCCGGTACCGCGGTGCTCGCGCTCCTCCTGCTGACGCACTCCTCGCCGCCGCTGACCGAGTGGGTGGGCGGCTGGGAGCCGGTGGCGGGCCACAGCGTCGGCATCGCCCTGACGGGTGACGGCCCCGGACTCGGCACGGCCGCGCTGGTGTCCGTGCTGACCCTCGCCGCCCTCGCCTACTCCTGGCGCTCCTTCGACGACCCGCCGCACGGCCACGCCGGGGCGTTTCCGGCGCTCGTGCTGGTCTTCCAGGCCGGCATGTGCGGCTTCGTGATCGCGGGCGACCTGTTCAACGCGTTCGTATGGTTCGAGCTGATGAGCGTCGTCGCCTACGCCCTGACCGGTCACCGGGTCGAGGAGGCCAGGGCCGTGCAGGGCGCGCTGACCTTCGCCGTGGTCAACTCCCTGGGCGCCTACGCCCTGCTCATGGGCATCGCGCTGCTCTACGCCCGCACCGGCGAACTCGCCCTGGCCCGGATCGGCGGCGCGCTGGACGCCCACGGCCCGCCCGACGCACTGGTGCTGGCCGGCTTCGTCCTCGTACTGACCGGCCTGCTGGTCAAGGCCGCGGCCGTCCCCTTCCACTTCTGGCTGCCGGACGCGCACGCGGTCGCTCCCACCCCGGTGTGCATGCTGCTGTCCGGTGTCATGGTCGAGCTGGGCGTCTTCGGCGTCTGGCGCGTCTACGACAGCGTGTTCTCGGGCCCCGGCGGACTGCCCGCCGCCGACGCGGAGCGGGTGCTGACGGTGCTGGGCGCGCTGACGGCGGCGCTCGGCGCGGTGATGTGCTGGCACCAGCGGCACATCAAACGGCTCCTCGCGTACTCGACGATCGCGCACACGGGTCTGTTCCTGCTGGGGGTCGGCACCCTCACGCCCGAGGGCGACGACGGCGTCGCGCTGTACGTCGTCGGGCACGCCGGGGTGAAGGCCGCGCTGTTCGCCTGCGCGGGGATCCTCCTCGACCGGTACGGCAGCGTCGACGAACACGTCCTGCACGGCCGCGCCCGCCCGCTGCGCCTCGTCGGCGCGATGGTCGTCGTCGGCGCGCTGGGCCTCGCGGGGCTGCCGCCGTTCGGCACGGCGCTCGGCAAGTCCGTCACCGAGGAGGCGGTGGGCGGCCCGCTCACCGTGCTCTGCGTCCTGGCGAGCGCGCTCACCGCGGCCGCCGTACTGCGGGTCGCGGCCCGGGTGTTCTGGGGCCTGGGCCCCGCACCCGAGGACGCCGACGGCGGGGGCGGCGCCGACGCGTACGAGACGACCGGAGCGGGGGAGGAGCCGGAGACCCGCCGGCGGCTCGGCCGGGTGCCCGACACCATGACGGCCGTTCCCGCCCTCCTGCTGGCCGGTGCCCTCGCGGCCGGTGCGGTCCCCGGTTTCGGCAACGCGGTGGCCCGCGCCATGGGCGAGGCCACCTCGGCCGGACTGGTGCACACCTCCGTGCACTGGACGCCCCTGGGCGTCGGCCTGGGACTCCTGTCGACCGTCCTGGCCGTGGCGCTGGCCGCCGTCGCCGTCGGCCGGCCCGGACTGCTCGCCGTACCGGACTGGATGCTGCCGCTGCGGCGGCTGCAGTCCGGGCACGTGGGCGACTACGTGGCGTGGCTGCTGGTCGGCACCGCCCTGCTGGGCGCGCTGGCCCTCCCCGGCGTGCTGTCCGGGTGAGCCGAGCGGCACCCACGGCCGACCCGGGCCTAGACCCCGTACGTCACCCGTACCTCCTCGAAGCCGAGGGAGGTCAGCAGTCCCCGGAGCATGGCGGTGGTGTTGCTCTCGGCCCGCGCCTTCAGCTCACTGTCCTTCGCCGCGTCGCCGATGTGCCGGGCCGCGAGCTTCTGCACGGCCTGCTCGCCGTTCGGGTTGTCCGAGAACAGGTCGCCGAGCCGGTCGAGCAGCCCGCGCTGCTTGGAGACCGCGTAGGAACGGCCGGGGTCGAGCGCCGGTTCGCCCAGCGCGGCGTGCGGCAGCCGGAGCGTGGCCGAGGTCCGCGCGCCGTCGACCGTCACGTCCTCCTCGTCCACCTTCCCGAGGTCGACGAAGGCGTCGACGGTGCCGGCCCCGACGTACAGAGTGCGGGTGCCGCGGATCGCGTCGGGCAGGAACCTGGCGTCCTTCTCCAGGTCCACGACGACCTGGAAGTTGCCGGATGCGGCGTCGTAACGGCTGATGTCCTGGACGGACTTCAGCAGCGCGGGACCCGAACGGTCCCGGGTCTCGGAGCCGAACAGGTCCTTCAGCCCCGGTACGACACTCAGGCGCAGCCCCGCGAACAGCACGACGAGCACCAGCACCAGCGCGGTCAGCGCCTTCGCCCAGCCGGGTATGCGCCGCGCGGGCGTCTCGGCGGGGCTCGTGGGCTTCCTGACGGGAGTCGTCATGGCAACAGCCCTCCTTCCCACTCACCCGAATGCCCCCCGACTCCCGTGCCAGACACGGATGTTCCGCGCTTCAGCGGACGGTCCTCGCACGGGCGCGAGGACCAGACCGCCTCCCCGCGCGTCAGTCCCGGCAGCCGCAGCTCGGCCTCCCGAGCCCGCCGGGCCGGCAGCTCGCCGGTGACGATCCAGGCCGGATCGCCCCCCGTCGTTCCGGTGAAGTCCGCGCCCAGCGAGGCCAGCAGGGCCGTCACGGCGGCCAGCGTGTCCGCCGGGACCTCCGCCTCGAAGGCCTGGTACGGCTCGTGGAGCACGGTCCCGGCCCGGGCCAGGGCACGGCGCAGCACCAGCGCTGTCAGCCCGCGGAAGTCGGCGGCCGTGCTGAACACCGAGCTGAAGCCGGAGCGGACCAGCGTGACCCGGTAGTCGGTCACCGCCGCCCCGGTGAGCCCGGTCCGCAGCGTGGCGTGCACGGTCTCCTCGACGGCCTGGTGGAAGGCCCGGGGGAGCGCGCCGAGTTCCGTCTCGTACCCGAAGGCCCCGCCGGAGCCGCGCGGACCCGGCTCGACGCGCAGCCCGATCGTCGCGAAGTACCGGGTGTGGTCGAGCCACGGCATCTCCTCCGCGGCCTCACCGGTGCCCGCCGGACGCTCCAGGAACCGGACGCGGCCCGGCGTGAACTCCGCCTCGATCCCGAAGTCCTCGGCCAGTGTCGCCGCGAGCACCTCCATCTGGACCTCGCCGTACAGGAGCAGGGCGGTGGCGCCGGACGCCGCCGGACGGGCGTGCAGCAGCGGATCCTGGTCGGCCAGCGCCAGCAGCGCGGAGCGCAGCGGCGCCGCCTGCTCCGGGTGCCGGGCCCGGACCAGCGTCTGCAGGGTCGGTGGCGCGAACTGCGGTGCGCGGTCGGTCGATGCGCCGAGCCGGTCGCCCACGCGCAGGCCCCCGGGGACGGTGAGCGCGGCGATGTTCCCGGCGGTGAGCGTGGCGTCGCCGCCGACGACGTCGAGGCGGGTCACCCGGCCGGAGACCTCGGTGGTCCGCCCGTCGGACTCGCGCCGCAGGAAGGTGAGCCGCCGGCGCGGGCGCACCTCGCCGCCGTACAGCCTGAGGTACGCGGTGCGCTCACCGGCGGGTCCGCGGCGCACGGCGAAGACCGTGCCGCACGGTTCCGTGCCGCCGGACGTGCCCGGCGTGGTCGCCGGGACCAGGCCGAGCAGGCCCTCGACCAGCTCCGCGACGCCCTGTCCGCCGAGCGCGGAGCCGTGGTACAGCGGGTGGAACGAGCCGTCGGCGGTACGGGCGGCGAGGGCGCGGGCCACGTCCTGCCCGGTCGGCTCGGGGCCGTCGACCAGCGCGGCCAGGATCTCCGGGTCGACCTCGGCGAGCCCTTCCGCGGTCCGCCCGTCGGGCGGGCGGCGGGTGACCCGGGCGCGCGGCGTACCGGCGTCCGTCACCTCGGTCAGCGGCGCGACGTGCGGCGTCAGCAGGCGCCGGACGTCACCGAGCAGCGCGTCGGTGCGCGCGCCGGCCCGGTCGATCTTGTTGACGAACACGAGCGTGGGCAGCCGCAGCCGCCGCAGGGTGCGCATCAGGACGCGGGTCCGCGCCTGGACGCCCTCGACGGCGGACAGCAGCAGCACCGCGCCGTCGAGCACCTCCAGGGCCCGCTCGACCTCCGCGACGAAGTCGGAGTGTCCCGGGGTGTCGATCAGGTTGACGCGCGTGTCGCCGACGGTGAACGCGGCGACGGCGGAGCGGATGGTGATGCCGCGGCGGCGCTCGATGCCGCCGTCGTCCGTACGGGTGTCGCCGGCGTCGACGCTGCCGAGCCGGTCGACGGCGCCGTGGTCGAACAGGAGCCGTTCGGTGAGGCTGGTCTTACCCGCGTCGACGTGGGCCAGAATGCCGATGTTCAGGGTGCGCATGCGTGCAGGAGTCCTCGGGAGCCGTGGGCCGGAAGGGGCGCTGGGGGAATCCGAGGAGTCGGCGCATGCGGGGATCCTGACGTGAGGCGGGCCAAGGGAGTACGGACGGCGCCATCATGGCCCGGCGCCCCGGGCGCGACGCAACAGGATTTCCGTAAGCTGGTGATCCCGGCCGGACAGGATCACGCGAGGAGCGGTCGTGCGAGACATCGCCGTGTTCAGCGGTAGTGCCCACCCCGACCTGGCCGAGGAGGTCTGCGCGCAGCTGGGCGTGCCGCTCAGCCCCACCCGGGTCAGCCGGTTCGCCAACGACTGCCTGGAGGTCCAGCTGATGGCGAACTGCCGCGAGCGCGACGTGTTCCTCGTCCAGCCGCTGGTCACACCGGTCCAGGAGCACCTCGTCGAGCTGCTGCTGATGTGCGACGCGGCCCGCGGGGCGTCGGCCGGCCGCATCACGGTGGTCATGCCGCACTACTCCTACGCCCGCTCCGACAAGAAGGACGCCCCGCGCATCTCGCTGGGCGGGCGCCTGGTGGCCGACCTGCTGGTGGCGGCGGGGGCGAGCCGGGTCCTCGCCATGACCCTGCACTCGCCCCAGGTGCACGGCTTCTTCTCGGTCCCGGTCGACCACCTGCACGCGCTGCGGGAACTGGCCGCGCACTTCCGGCAGTACGACCTCTCCCGCGCGACCGTCGTCTCGCCGGACCTGGGCAACGCCAAGGAGGCCGCGGCGTTCGCCCGGATGCTCGGCGCCCAGGTGGCGGCCGGGGCGAAGCAGCGGTACGCGGACGACCGGGTCAGCATCAGCTCGGTGATCGGGGACGTCGCGGGACGGGACGTCATCGTGCTCGACGACGAGATCGCCAAGGGCAGCACGGTGCTGGAACTCCTCGACCGGCTCCGGGAGTCGGGCCCGCGCACCATCCGCCTCGCCTGCACGCACGGGCTGTTCGCGGCCGGTGCGCTGGGGCGGCTGAGCGAGCAGCCGGACGTGCTGGAGATCGTGTGCACCAACACCGTGCCGGTGCCGGTGGACGACCACACGGACAAGCTGCGGATCCTGTCCATCGCGCCGGCGCTCGCCGAGGCGGTGCGCCGCATCCACAACGGCGAGTCGGTCAGCGCCCTGTTCGACGCCCGGCCGGCCGGCTGACGCCGAGGGCCTCGTCCAGGGTCGGCCACGGCGGCAGCAGCCGCGCCAGGCCGGTGATCCGCAGCATGCGCAGGGTCAGCGCGTGGGTGCACACCAGGCGCACCTGCCCGCCCCCGTCGAGTACCTGGCTGCGGGCCCGGTACAGCAGGCGCAGCCCGGAGCAGTCGAAGAACTCGATGCCGCCGAGGTCCAGGACGACCCGGGCGCCGGGACGGCCCGTCTCCCGGTCCAGGTACGGGGCGATCTCCGCCACCGAGGCGATGTCGATCTCGCCCCGGAACTCCAGCACCGTGTGTCCCCGGTGGTGGCGCACCCGTAGGTGCCGGGTGGGCGACGCGGATTCCTGCCGCACGAACCTTGCCTCCAGCCTGTCGCGGCCTTTCCGGCCTGCTTCCGGGGGCTCAACTACCCAATCCGCTCGGAAAGTTACCCCGATCGAGCGAGTTTGAGCATGTTCGATTGACATATGTCACCGAAATCTCGGAGCCGTGCGAGCGTCCTCCGGTCAGGGATGACCGTCCGCCGGTCAGGGGGTGACCGTCCCCGGTGGACCGCTCAGTCGACCTCAAGGACGAGCTTGCCCGTGGTGCGGCCGGTCTCGCCCAGGGCGTGCGCCCGCGCCGCTTCGGCCAGCGGGAACGTCTGCGCGATCGTGGCGCGCAACCGTCCCGCCTCGACCAGGCGGGCGATCTCCTCCATACCGGCCCGGTCGGCGTCGACCAGCATCCGCACCGCCCGTACGCCCAGCCGGTCGGCCTCCTCGTAGAAGTCGTCCGACCCGACCGGCAGGATCGAGACCACCACCCCGCCCGGCCGCAGCACCCGCAGGGACCGCAGTGACGTCTCGCCGCCGATCGTGTCCAGGACGACGTCGACGTCCTTCACGGCCTCGGCGAAATCCGTCTCCCGGTAGTCGACGGTCTCGTCCGCCCCGAGGGAGCGCAGGAACTCGTGCTTGCCGGCGCTGGCCGTGCCGATCACCTGGGCGCCCCGTGCCTTGGCGATCTGCACCGCCACATGGCCCACACCACCGGCCGCCGCGTGGACGAGCACCCGCTGGCCCGGCCGCACCTCGGCGCGCTCCACCAGGGCCTGCCACGCCGTCAGCGAGACCAGGGGCAGGGCGCCGGCCTGGACGTGGTCGATCCCGGACGGCTTGGGCGTGAAGGTGCGCGCCGGGGCGGTGACGTACTCGGCGTGGGAACCATGGCCGAAGGGGTAGGACAGCATGCCGAAGACCTCGTCACCGGGCCGGAACGCGGCTACGCCGATCCCCACCGACTCCACCACGCCCGACACGTCCCAGCCCAGCACGAAGGGCGGTTCGCCGAGGAAGCCGCCGGTCGCCCGGTGCTTCCAGTCGGTCGGGTTCACCCCGGCGGCACGCACCCGTACCAGCACCTCGTTCGGGCGCGGCTCGGGGCGTTCGGGCCGCACCTCCTTCAGGACCTCGGGACCGCCGAGGACGTCCTGTCCGATGGCGCGCATGGTGTTCATCGAGACCTCGCAACTCGGGAGGGGCGGAGAGGGGAGGTAGTTGAGGGAGGAGAGGGAAGAGAGGGGAAGGGAGGAGAGGGAGAGGGTGGCTCGGTCCGCGACCCTACCGGCCGGTGGCCGCCCGCCGACTGTTTCCGCCGGGCCGGGATATCCGCAAGGTACAGGGCAGGGGGCACGACGCCCCGCGCCCGGAATCCTTCGGAGGAGACATGGCACTGGTCAACGCGGGCGTCGTGGTGCTCGACTGCGCCGAACCCGAGCGGCTCGCCGAGTTCTACAAGGGCCTGCTGGGCGCGGAGGAGAGCGACGTGAGCGCCAACCGGATCGAGATCGAGGGCCCCCGCGGTTTCCGCATGGCCTTCCGGCGGGACGGGAACGCCACCCCGCCCAGCTGGCCGCGCCCGGAGAACTCCCTCCAGGTCCACCTGGACTTCGTGGTGGCCGACCTGGACGAGGCGGAGCGCGCGATCGTGGGGCTCGGCGGACGTCCGGTGGAGGCGAAGGACCCGGCCGGCCCGCACGAGGAGCGCGGCTTCTCCGACCCGGCCGGCCACTCCTTCACGCTCCGCCGGACCCTCGCACCGACGGCACCCAAGCGGGGTTAGGGGGCGCCGGGCGGCGCGGGTCAGTCCCGGCCCGTCGCGGGGACCGGCCAGGAACCGGTCGAGCGCTGGATGGCCTTGGCGCCCGTACGGTCCACGGCGCTGCGCACCGCGGCGAAGATGGCGCCCTGGATCGCGGCCGCCAGCAGGATCTCGCCCCAGCCGCGGTCCGGGTCGAGGGCGTCGGGCGCGTCGTCCTCGTGCCGGATCACCTTCCAGGTCTTCTGGAACGTCATTCCGGCCAGCGTGCCGCCCAGCCAGCCGAGCGCGAACCCGACGGGCTTGTAGGCGAGGGGGAGCTTCTTCTTCTTTTTCTTCGCCGTCTTCGCCATGGGAATCTCCTTGCCTGGTGTGCGCTGAATGGTCGTACGGATCCCGGATCAGGGCCTGCCCCGCGCCGGTACCTCCTCCTCGGCCCGGGCCGGCCCCGGCGCGGTGCCCTCGCCGAACGGCCGCCCGCCCAGCTCCTGCCGGTGGTGGGGCGTGAGCCAGCCGGCCAGGTCCGGGCCCAGGGGCACGATGCCGGTCGGGTTGATGCCGGTGTGCACCTGGTAGTAGTGGCGCTTGATGTGGTCGAAGTCGACGGTGTCCCCGAATCCGGGCGTCTGGAACAGATCCCGGACGTATGCCCACAGCACCGGGTTCTCCGTCAGCTTCCAGCGGTTGCACTTGAAGTGCCCGTGGTAGACGGCGTCGAAGCGGACCAGCGTGGTGAACAGCCGGATGTCCGCCTCCGTGATCGTGTCCCCGACCAGGTAGCGCTGCCGTTCCAGTCGGGGCGTCAACTGCTCCAGCCGCCGGAACACACCGGCGCACGCCGCCTCGTACTCCTCCTGGCCGGTGGCGAAGCCCGCCCGGTACACCCCGTTGTTGACGTCCTCGTAGACGCCCGCCATCACCTCGTCGATCTCGTCGCGCAGGGCCCGCGGGTACAGGTCGGGCGCGCCCGGCCGGTGCAGCGCGGTCCACTCGGTCGCCAGGTCGAGGGTGATCTGCTGGTAGTCGTTGGTGACGAGCACCCCGCTGGGCACGTCCACGACCGCGGGCACGCTCACCCCGCCCGGGTAGCCGGTCTCCCGCCGGTCGTAGGCCTCGCTGAGGTAGCGGATGCCGAGGACCGGGTCGCGGCCGTCCGGGTCCAGCGTGAACCGCCAGCTGCGGTCGTCCTGGATCGGGTCGGCGACCGCCAGGGACAGGGCGTCCTCCAGACCGAGCAGCCGCCGGGAGACCAGGGCCCGGCTCGCCCACGGACAGGCGCGGCTCACCACCAGGCGGTAGCGGCCGGGCTCCACCGGCCAGCCGTCCCGGCCGTCCGCCGTGATCCGGTCCGCGAAGTGGCTCCGGGACCGTTTGAACGCCTTCTTCCCGTAGCCGCTGTTCCCGGGCGTCCCGTCGTCACCGCTCATGCCCCTGCCTGCCTTCCCGCCGTCCGAGTCGGTTGCTCCGTGCGTCCGTGCGTCCGTGCGTTGGTGCGTCCGTGTCCCGGACCGGCCGTGCGCCCTCGAACCGGTCCCTTGTAGAGGCGTTCCCCGTTTTCGCCGGTCGGCACTGGCGGCCACCCGCAAGGCGGGGTGTGCGCCGCGTCCGCCAAGGCGGTCGGCGGGTTCGTCGCGGGCGCCGAGGCGCTGCGCACGGTCGTCGCCGAGGGCATAAGAGGCGGCGGAAAGCCCCGCCGCGACGGGGGAACGCGGCGGGGCCTGAACGACGTGTTCCCGGAACCCGCCGGCCCATGCACGCCGGTCCGGGAATCTCGCGCGCGCCCGGTTCAGCCCGCGTGGGAGGGCTCCAGGACGAAGACGGGGATCTCCCGTTCCGTCTTCTTCTGGTAGTCGGCGTACGACGGAAACGCCGCGACGGCGCGCTCCCACCACTGGGCCTTCTCCGCGCCGGTGATCTCACGCGCCGTCATGTCCTGCTTCACCGGACCGTCCTGGAGCTCCACCCGGGGCTCGGCCTTCACGTTGAAGTACCAGACGGGGTGCTTGGGCGCCCCGCCCAGGGAGGCGACCACGGCATAGCTGCCCTCGTGCTCGACGCGCATCAGCGGCGTCTTGCGCAGCTTGCCGCTGCGCGCACCCCGGGTGGTCAGCACGATCACGGGCAGACCGGTGTCCATCAGCGTCGTGCCCTCGGTGCCGCCCGAGCTCTCGTACCGCTCGACCTGTTCGCGCACCCACTGCGTCGGGCTGGGTTCGTACTCGCCGTCTAGAGGCATGTGCATCCGTCCGTGTTCGTCGTGATGTGGGGCCGGCGGACCGGCGCGTTCCCATCCTTACCGCATTCCGCCCCCCGGACCCCGTGCCGCTCGGCCAGCCACGGGGCGCGACCGGGGCCGCGGGAGGCCGCGATCACGCCACGCGCGGCGCGGCGGAGAACGGCACGGAAGGGTCCTACCACCCCTGGAGCGGTGTTCCCCGGCCAGTCTGCCTCCGCCACCGATCTGGCCGAACTTGCCGTCGCCCCATAGGTGCCCCAGGCATCTAATGAAGATCGATCGGACGCACTCCTCGTCTGCGAGGTCTTCCATGACGGACACCGACACGACGACGAACACCCACCCGGCGCCCCCCGTCGCCTTCCCGCAGGACCGGACCTGTCCCTACCACCCGCCCGCCGCCTACGACCCGCTGCGCGCCGCCCGTCCACTGGCCCGGATCACGCTCTTCGACGGCCGCCCCGCCTGGCTGGTGACCGGGCACGCCGTCGCGCGCCGGCTGCTGGCCGACCAGCGCCTGTCGACCGACCGCACCCGCGACGGCTTCCCCGCCACGTCGGCGCGCCTGGCCGCCGTACGCGAGCGCAGGACCGCCCTGCTCGGCGTGGACGACCCCGAGCACCGCGTCCAGCGCAGGATGGTGCTCCCGGAGTTCACCCTGAAGCGCGCCGCCGCACTGCGTCCGAGCATCCGGCGGATCGTCGGCGAACGGCTCGACGCGATGATCGCGCAGGGCCCGCCCGCCGACCTGGTGACGGCCTTCGCGCTGCCCGTGCCCTCGATGGTGATCTGCGCGCTGCTCGGCGTCCCCTACGCCGACCACGAGTTCTTCGAGGAGCAGTCCCGCCGGCTGCTGCGCGGCCCGCTGCCCGCCGACACCAGGGACGCCCGCGACCGACTGGAGGCGTACCTGGGGGAGCTGGTCGACCGCAAGCGGCGGGAGCCCGGCGAGGGCCTGCTGGACGACCTGGTCCGGCGACAGGCGAGCGAGGGCGTGAGCGACCGCGAGCAGCTGATCGCCTTCGCGGTGATCCTCCTGGTCGCGGGCCACGAGACCACCGCCAACATGATCTCGCTGGGCACCTACACCCTCCTGACCAACCCCGGGCGGCTGGCCGAACTGCGTGCGGATCCCGCGCTGCTGCCCGGCGCCGTGGAGGAGCTGATGCGCGTCCTGTCGATCGCCGACGGGCTGCTGCGGATGGCCACCGAGGACATCGACGTGGACGGGCAGACCATCCGGGCCGGCGACGGGGTCGTCTTCTCCACCTCCGTCATCAACCGCGACGAGAGCGTCTACCCCGAACCGGACGCCCTCGACTGGCACCGCCCCGCCCGCCACCACGTCGCCTTCGGGTTCGGCATCCACCAGTGCCTCGGTCAGAACCTGGCCCGCGCCGAACTGGAGATCGCTCTTGAGAGCCTCTTCGGCCGGCTGCCCACGCTGCGTCTGGCGATCCCGGCGGACGAGATCCCCTTCAAACCCGGCGACACCATCCAGGGGATGCTGGAACTCCCCGTGGCCTGGTAGGAGGCTCCCGGCATGCGTATCGGCATCGACAAGGACACCTGCATCGGCGCGGGCCAGTGCGCCCTGACCGCCCCCGGCGTCTTCACCCAGGACGACGACGGCTACAGCACGCTCAGGCCCGGCCGGGAGGACGGCGGCGGCAGCGCGCTGGTCCGGGAGGCGGCCCGCGCCTGCCCCGTCGGCGCGATCACCGTTTCGGAGCGGGTCGGCTGACCCCGGCCGCGCCCAGCAGCACCCGTGCCGCCTCCCGTGCCTGACGCGCGGGCTCGGCATCGCCCGTCACGCCCGCCGTCACCATGGCGCCCTCCGCCAGCAGGAACAGCTGCCCGCCCAGCGCGGCGGGCAGCGCCGCGCCGGCCACCAGAGTGTCGAGGAAGGCGCGGAACGCCGCCTTGTGCGCCCGCACCCGCTCCGCCACGGCGGGTGAGGCGGGGCCGAGTTCGCCGTAGGCGTTGATCCAGGCGCAGCCGCGGAAACCCGGCTCCGCGAACCACACGCCGAGCCAGTCGAACACGGCCAGGACGCGCGCGCCGGGCTCCTCGTACCGGTCGACGTACTCGGCCAGCCGCCCCCGCCAGCGCACGTCGCGCCGGTCCAGACAGGCCACCACGAGCTGTTCCTTGGCCGGGAAGAGCTGGTAGAGGCGCTTGAGCGAGACGCCGGAGGCACCGCGGACCTCGTCCATGCCCACCGCCCGCACGCCCCGCGCGTAGAAGAGCCCCCCCGCCGCGTCCAGCGCCCGCTCCCGGGCGACCTCGCTGTCCATGGGGACCTCTTCCTTGACCGGAGAACGTGCGTTCTCCTACGGTAGCAGTCCAGTGGAGAACGCTCGTTCTCCACTGCTGCCCCTGGAGGTTCAGCCATGACGACGACCGACCGGCCGCCCCTGCCGCCGTTCACCCGGGAGACCGCCGAACGCAAGGTGCGGGCCGCCGAGGACGCCTGGAACACCCGCGACCCGCACAAGGTCGCCCTCGCGTACTCCGAGGACTCGGTCTGGCGCAACCGCGACGCCTTCTTCACCGGCCGCGCCGCCATCGTCGAGTTCCTGACCGCCAAGTGGGAGCGCGAGCGGCAGTACGCGCTGCGCAAGGACCTGTGGGCCTTCGACGGCAACCGCATCGCCGTCCGCTTCCGGTACGAGTCCCAGGACGCGGACGGCCAGTGGTGGCGCTCCTACGGCAACGAGCTGTGGGAGTTCGACGAGCACGGCCTGATGACCCGGCGCGAGGCGAGCATCAACGACGTGCCCATCGAGGAGGGCGACCGGCGCATCTTCGGCCCCAGGCCCGCCCAGTAGGGTTCGGGGGTGAGCGAACAGGCTGGAAGCGGCAAGGCCGCCCGACCCTTCCTCTACGTCGTCGTCTGCGCCGCGGGCGTGGCCGAAGGCGTGGTCGGGCTGATCGACGCGGCGCGGGGGCGCGGCTGGGAGGTCGGGGTCATAGCGACACCGGTCGCCATGGGCGGCTTCTTCGACACGGACGCCGTCGAGGCACGGACCGGCCGCCCGATCCGCTCGGCCTGGCGGACTCCCGGCGATCCGCGGCCCTTTCCGGCGCCCGACGCCGTCGTGGTCGCTCCGGCCACCTTCAACACCATCAACAAGTGGGCCGCGGGCCTGGCCGACACCCTCGCCGTGGCCACCCTGTGCGAGGCGAGCGGCCTGGGGGTCCCCGTCGCCGTCCTGCCGTGCGTGGGCGAGGCGCTGGCCTCCCACCCCGCCTACCGGGAGAGCCTGGCCCGGCTGCGCGGGATGGGGGTGCGCTTCGGCGACCCGCACGCCGGGAACACCGGGGACGCCGGTGACGCCGGGGACGCCGCGCAGGGCGGCGGCCGTCCGGAGTTCGGCTGGGAACAGGCCCTGGACCTGATCCAAGGGCGCTGACCCGGCCGGGGCCCGGGCCCGCGCGAAGACGTACGCTCGCCCCGGTAGCGATGATCGGCGAGGACAGGAGCAGCAACGATGCAGTACGTGAAGCTCGGTTCGACGGGTCTGGACGTGTCGCGGATCTGCCTGGGCTGCATGACCTACGGCGTGCCCGACCGCGGCACGCACGAGTGGACCCTCGACGAGGCAGCCTCGCGTCCGCTGATCCGGCAGGCGCTGGAGGCCGGCGTCACCTTCTTCGACACCGCCAACGTGTACTCCGACGGCACCAGCGAGGAGATCGTCGGCAAGGCGCTGGCCGACTTCGCCCGCCGCGACGACATCGTGCTCGCGACCAAGGTGAACGGCCGGATGCGCCCCGGGCCGAACGGCGCGGGACTGTCCCGCAAGGCGGTCATGACCGAGATCGACCACAGCCTGCGGCGCCTGGGCACGGACTACGTGGACCTCTACCAGATCCACCGCTTCGACCCGCACACCCCCGTCGAGGAGACGATGGAGGCGCTGCACGACCTGGTGAAGGCGGGCAAGGTTCGTTACATCGGGGCCAGTTCGATGTACGCCTGGCAGTTCTCCAAGATGCAGTACACCGCCGAGCGGCACGGCTGGACCCCGTTCGTGTCCATGCAGAACCACTACAACCTGGTCTACCGCGAGGAGGAGCGCGAGATGCTGCCCCTCTGCGCGGACCAGGGCGTCGGCGTGCTGCCCTGGAGCCCGCTCGCCCGCGGCCGCCTCACCCGCGACTGGGACACCGCCACCGGGCGCAGCGCCACCGACGACTTCGGCAGCACCCTGTACCAGGAGGGCGACCGCGCCGTGGTGGAGGCCGTCACCCGCATCGCCCAGGAGCGCGGCGTCCCGCGCGCCCAGGTGGCCCTGGCCTGGCTGCTGCACCAGGACACGGTGACCGCGCCGATCGTCGGCGCCTCCAGGCCGGGCCACCTCGAGGACGCCGTGGCGGCGGTCGAACTCGCGCTGAGCGAGAAGGAGATCGAGGAGCTGGAGCGGCCCTACGCGCCGCACCCGATCGCCGGTCACTGAGCGGGGGACCGGCACCCCCGGGCGCCGGTGCCGTGCCTCAGGGGCCGGTGCCCGCGTCCAGGGCGGTGACGGACACCGACGACGCGTTGCCGCCGACCGGGACCTCGCCGGCCGTCCACGTCACCTTCAACGGCTCCCGCTCGTCCGGCGGGGTGACGAGCAGCGCCGCCGGGGTGGCCGTGCGCGCGCCGCTGATCTGCGGACTGGAGAACGACAGCCCGGCCCACGCGCTCTCGCCCGGCGTCAGCGTGACCGTACCGGGGGAGCCGGGCGCGCACTCGGGGTCCGGACCGAGCTGCTTGCCGGACGCGTCCACGAAGGCGGCGCCCGGATAGCCGTACACCGTGCAGGTGCGGTCGGAGGTGTTGGTCAGCACGACGGGGAAGTTGCGCTGGCCGGCCCCCGGGTCCACGCGGCCGACGTCGGCCCGCAGTTCGGCGGTGTGGCAGCGGCCGTCGGTGCGGGCCGACGCGGAGGCCGAGCCCGCGGTGTCGGTGGGTGCGGCGCCGACCGCCGGTGCGCTCCCGCCGGACGTCGGGGTGCCGCCGCCCGAGTCCGCGACGGCCGTGCGGGCGGCCTCGCTGGGCCGCGGGGTGCCGCTCGACGTGCCGCTCTCGGTGCCGCACGCGGTCAGCAGGCCGAGCAGCGCGACGCCGCTCGCGAGCAGGGCCGTTTGGCGCAGCGGCTGGGACGTGTTCGCCATCGTTTCTCCACACTCCCGTCGGACTCGCCCGCGGCCACGGCGCGACCGGCACCGCAGGCCCCCGTACTGCGAGTGTCCCGCGCTGCGGCCCGGGAAACGAGGGGGCGCACTCCGCATCGGGGCGCGGGGCTCACGCCTCGTCGTCGAGCAGCCCCAGCTCCGCCCAGATCGTCTTGCCCTCGGCCGTGTGCCGGCTGCCCCAGCGCTGGGTGAGCTGAGCCACCAGGAGCAGACCGCGCCCGCCCTCGTCCCAGGTCCTGGCCCGGCGCAGGTGCGGCGCGGTGTGACTGGTGTCGGAGACCTCGCAGATCAGGGTGGCCGTGTCGTGGATCAGCCGGAGCCGGATCGGCGGGGAGCCGTACCGGATGGCGTTGGTGACCAGCTCGCTCACGACCAGCTCGGCGGTGAAGGTCGCCTCCAGCAGGTTCCAGTCGGAGAGCTGGTCCAGAACCTGCTTGCGCACCGGGGCGACCAGCGCGGGGTCGGCGGGGATGTCCCAGGTGGCGACCTGCCCGGCGGGCAGCCCCCGGGTCCGGGCCAGCAGCAGCGCCACGTCGTCGGCGGCGCTGCCCGACGGGAGGAGGCGGTGCAGCACCCGGTCGCAGACGGTGTCCAGGGAGTCGGCGGGGGCGGCCAGCGCCTCGCGCAGCAGCGCCTGGCCGGTGTCGGTGTCCCGGTCCCGGCTCTCGACCAGTCCGTCGGTGTACAGCGCCAGCACGCTGCCCTCGCGCAGCTCCAGCTCGGCCGACTCGAAGGGCAGTCCGCCCACGCCCAGCGGTGGCCCGGAGGGCAGCTCGACCAGCTCCGGCGGACCGTCCGGCGGGACCAGGACGGGCGCCGGATGTCCGGCCCGGGCCATGGAGCAGTGCCGCGACACCGGGTCGTACACCACGTACAGACACGTCGCGCCGACCTCGCCGGCCCGGTCGTCGCCGGACTCCTCGGACAGCCGGACGACCAGGTCGTCCAGGTGGGTGAGCAGCTCCTCGGGCGTCAGGTCGATGTCGGCGAGGGTGCGGACGGCGGTGCGCAGCCGGCCCATCGTGGCCGAGGCCGGGATGCCGTGGCCGACGACGTCCCCGACCACCATGGCGACCCGCATCCCGGACAGGGGGATGACGTCGAACCAGTCGCCGCCGACGCCCGAGCGGGCCGCGGGAAGGTAGCGGGAGGCCGCCTGCACCGCGGCGGTGGGCGGCAGCCACCGGGGGAGCAGACTGCGCTGCAGGGTCAGCGTGGCCTCGCGCTCGCGGGAGTAGCGGCGGGCGTTGTCGATGCAGACGGCGGCGCGGGCACTGACCTCCTCGGCCAGCAGCACGTCGTCGTGCGTGAACGGGTCGGGACGCCGGAACCGGGTGAAGACCGCGACGCCGAGGGTGGTGCCGCGGGCCTGGAGCGGCACCGACATCGTGGAGTGGATGCCGTACTCCTTCACCCGCCGCAGCCGGGCGGGGTCCCACTGGAGCCAGCGCTCCAGGTCGCCGTAGGCCTGCGAGGCCACGATCACCTGCCCGGAGAGCAGGCACTCGGCCTGGGGGGAGCCGGCCGGATAGACGTCCAGCTGTCCGGTCTCGGCCACCGCCGGCGGGAGGTCACCGGTGATCGACCGGTGCGCGGTGCGGCGCAGACCGACCGGTGGTTCGACCAGGGTGGCGGGTTCACCGCCGTGCTCGTGCGGGTCCAGCAGGTCGACGCTGACGAAGTCGGCCAGCGGCGGGACGCACACGTCCGCCAGCTCCTCGGCCGTACGGGTGACGTCGAGGGTGGTGCCGATGCGCACGCTGGCCTCGTTGACCAGTTGCAGCCGCTCGCGGGCGCGGTGCTGCTCCGTGAAGTCGTGGACGCTCACGCACACGCCGCACACCCGGCCGTCGGCGTCGGTCAGCGGCGCGATCCGGGCGTTCCACGCGTGGGCCCGGCTCTCGCCCCCCGCCTTGAGATGGGTCTGCAGGTCGTACCGGCGGCCGGAGGCCAGCACGCGCCGCATCCGGCGTTCCAGTTCCGCGTCCTGCGGCTGGATGCTGAAGTCGGTGGGCCGCAGACCGCGCACGCGATCGGACGGGAGCCCCAGCAGCCGCGCCATGGCGTTGTTGACCCCGCGCAGCAGGAGGCGGTCGTCGAAGATCATCATGGCGCAGGGAGCCTGGGCGAGCGCGGCTCTGACCAGCGGGTCGTCCTCCGGTTCGGGGCCGGGGTCCAGGGGGGAGACGGCGAGCCAGGTGACCGGGGCGCCGTCGGCCGCCGGTCTGCGGTGCGCGAGCACCCACGCCGACACGGTGTGTCCGTCGCGGTGGCGCAGGTCCAGGGTGCCGCACCACTGTGCGTCGTCGCTCCCCGGCGGTGCGCCGTCCAGGTCGCCCGCGAGCAGGTCGGCGGCGGGGCGCCCCACGACCTCGGCGGCACGGTGGCCGAGCAGCAGGCGGGCCCCCTCGTTCCACTCGACCAGGGTGCCGGAGCCGTCGACGACGGCGCGGGCCGTGGCGGCATCGTCGAACGGGTTGACCGGACTCATCGTCGCCACTCCATTGCGCACACTCACGGTGATCAGCGCGTCACCTTGTTTCCAGCCTAGTGGGTTCGGGCGCCGCGCGACCCGTACTCACCGTGCGCACGATGCCCGACCGCCCCGCGTGTCATCGGTCCGGTCCGGGCGGCACAGGACAGAAAGTGCTTTCCGCGGCCTTGACGGGCGCGTATGGCTCAACGTCAGAATCTGTTTGTTCACGATCGCTTGTGAGTACTTCTGATTTCCGATGAGCCTCGATGAGTTCTGATGAGGGAGATCCGTCATGACGGTCACGCGCAGATCGGTTCTGATCGCCTCCGCCGCCACGCCCGCGGCCGGGATGGCGCTCGCCGCCCCGTCGGCGTGGGCCGCGGACGCGACCGGCGGCTCGGCGGGCCGCAGCACCGTCGCCCTGCGGGACGGCTGGCGCTTCCGGCTGATCGACCCCGACGGTGCGGCCGAGGACGTCACGGACGCCGCCGACCCCGCCCACAACGACTCGGCGTGGCGCGAGGTCGCCGTCCCGCACGACTGGAGCATCGAGCAGGCGCCCACCACCGAGCACGGCACCACCAGCGGCACCGGCTTCCTGCCGGGTGGTCTCGGCTGGTACCGCCTCGCCTTCACGCTGCCGCCCGCCCTCGCCGGGAAGCGGATCTCGGTCGA
This sequence comes from Streptomyces sp. NPDC018026, assembly GCF_044327745.1. NCBI lineage: Bacteria > Bacillati > Actinomycetota > Actinomycetes > Kitasatosporales > Streptomycetaceae > Streptomyces > Streptomyces sp. NPDC018026. The sequence goes on along the minus strand of NZ_JBIRFY010000010.1, from coordinate 196,590 downwards.
GTTCGACGGCGTCTACATGGACTCCCGCGTCCACTGCAACGGCCGGGAGGTCGGCCACCACCCCTACGGCTACACCGGCTTCGCCCTCGACCTCACCGACCTGGTGCACACCGACGGCCGCACCGAGAACGTCCTCGCGGTGCGGGTGCGCAACCAACTGCCCAGCAGCCGCTGGTACTCCGGCAGCGGCATCTACCGCGAGGCCCGGCTGGTCGTCACCGAGCCGGTGCACGTACGCCGCTGGGGCACGTACGTCACCACGCCGCGGGTGGACGGGGAGAGCGCCGTGGTCCGGGTCCGGACCTCGGTGGTGAACGCCGCGGGTGCCGCGCGCGAGGTCGAGATCCGGTCGGCGGTGCGGGACGCGGACGGCCGCACCGTGGCCCGCACCGCCTCCACCGTGGACGTCACCGACGCGGCGTCCGAGACCCATGAACTCACCGTCGCACGCCCCCGGCTGTGGGACTTCGCGAACCCGCACCGCTACACCCTGCACACCGAACTGCGCGTGGGCGGCCGGACCGTGGACACGTACCGCACCCCGTTCGGCATCCGCACCTTCCACGTCGACCCGGAGGAGGGCTTCCACCTCAACGGCAGGTACGCCAAGATCAAGGGCGTCGACCTGCACCACGACCTCGGCGCGCTCGGCGCCGCCGTCAGCGCCGACGCGATCCGCCGCCAGATGGCCCTCATGAAGTCGATGGGCGTCAACGCCTTCCGCACCTCCCACAACCCGCCCTCGCCCGAGATGATCGAGGTCTGCGAGGAGATGGGCATCATCATGCTGGTGGAGGCCTTCGACTGCTGGCGCACCGGCAAGAACCGCTACGACTACGGACGGTTCTTCGACGAGTGGTGCGAGCGGGACGCCACCGAGATGGTGCTCGCGGCCCGCAACTCGCCCGCCGTCGTCATGTGGTCCATCGGCAACGAGGTCCCCGACTCCACCGCCACCGCCGGACTCGCCATGGCCGACCGGGTCATCGAGGCGATCCGCGCCGCCGACGCCACCCGCCCGCTGATCATCGGCTCCGACAAATACCGCCGGCTGCCCGCCAAGGGCTCCGCGGCCGACCTGATGCTGGCCAAGCTGGACGGGCTCGGCCTCAACTACAACACCGCCAAGTCGGTGGACGACCTGCACGCGGTCTACCCGCACCTGTTCCTCTTCGAGTCCGAGTCGTCCTCCGAGACCTCCACCCGCGGCACCTACCAGGAGCCGGAACACCTGAACACCGGCGAGAACCACACCCCGGGCGGGCGGGCCACCTCGTCCTACGACAACAACCTCGCCTCCTGGACGATGAGCGGCGAGTACGGGCACAAGAAGGACCGGGACCGCAAGTGGTTCGCCGGGCAGTTCCTGTGGTCCGGCATCGACTACATCGGGGAGCCCACGCCGTACGACGTCTTCCCGGTGAAGGCGTCCTTCTTCGGCGCGGTCGACACAGCCGGTTTCCCGAAGGACATGTACCACCTGTTCCGAAGCCAGTGGACGGACGAGCCGATGGTCCACCTGCTGCCGACGACGTGGAACCACCGCGAGGGCGACACCGTCGAGGTCTGGGCCTACACCAACGTCGACACCGTCGAGCTGTACCTGAACGGCAGGTCGCTCGGCACCCGCCGCTTCGACACCAAGAAGACCGTCGACGGCCGGACCTACCTGGAGACCACCGAGGCCACCGGCGACGACAAGACCTTCACCGACGGCCCCTACCCCGGCAGCTACACGAGTCCGAACGGCAGCGCGGGCAAACTGCACCTGACCTGGAGGGTGCCCTTCGAGGCCGGAGAGCTGAAGGCCGTCGCCCGGCGCGGCGGCAGGACGGTGGCCACCGACGTCCTGCGCACCGCCCGGGCGCCGCACGCCCTGCGCCTCACCCCGGACCGCGAGTCCGTCGACGCGGACGGCCGCTCCCTGGTCTTCGTGACCGCCGAGGTGGTCGACCGGCACGGCGTGGTGGTGCCCGGCGCCGAGCACCTGATCTCCTTCGACGTGGCGGGCGGCTCGCTCGCCGGAGTCGACAACGGCCGCCAGGAGAGCGCCGAGCGCTACCAGGCGAGCACCCGCACCGCCTTCCACGGCAAGGCGCTCGCGATCGTCCGGTCCGGCACCCGGCCGGGCACGGTACGCGTGACCGCGCGTGCGGACGGCCTGCGCACGGACGCGGCGGCGGTGCGGGCCCGGCGGGCCCCGGACCCGGCGACCACACCGGCCCCGGAGTTCCGCCCCGGGCACCCGGCGCCCGTGGAGCACCCGCACGCGGACGCGAGTTATTCGGGCCGGCCCGACACGCTCCCCGCCGCCGTGCTCGACGGCGACCCGGCCACCGGGTGGTCCAACGGCTTCCACAAGGCGGCCACCGCCCTGCTGCCCGCCTTCGACGGGGCCCGCGCCGAGGACTGGATCTCGGTCGACCACGGGCGCACGCGCACCTACGACCGGGTCGAGGTCTCCTTCACCGTGGACGACGGGCACAGCCTGCCCACGGCCGTCGAGGTCGCAGTCTGGGACGGCCGTGCCTGGCGTGCGGCCACGGAGGTGCGGACCGAGTGGGCCACCGCCTCCGACGCGCCCACGGTCATCGGCTTCCGTCCGCTGCGCGGGTCCCGGATCCGCCTCACGCTGACCAGCCGTCACCCCGGCGAGGCACGGGGAGCGGTCCGGGTCAGCCGTCTGGAGGCACCCGCCGCCTGAACCGCCGTACCCACGGACCGCGCGGTCCGGACGGGAACCGGTCGGAAAAACCGGTCCCGTCCGGACCGTTGACGGCATGTCATGTCTGCCACAAGCATGTCCTGCGACCGCATTTGGGAGCGCTCCCATTCCCGGCGAGCGCCACCTCCCCCGAGGAGCCCGGACGTGAAAAGACGCAGAACCGCGCTCGTCTCCCTGACGGCCCTGCTGGCGGCGGCCGTCACCGCGCTGCCCGCCGCCCCGGCCGGCGCCGAGGAGACCGAGCAGGTCAGGAACGGCACCTTCGACAACGGCACCGACTCCTGGTGGACGAGCAGCAACGTCACCGGCGCCGTGACCGACGGCCGGCTGTGCGCCGACGCCCCCGGCGGCACCACCAACCGCTGGGACGCGGCCCTCGGCCAGAACGACGTCACCCTGGTCGCGGGGGAGTCGTACAAGTTCTCCTTCACCGCCACCGGTACGCCCGCCGACCACGTGGTCCGGGCGATCGTCGGCCTCTCGGTGTCCCCGTACGACACCTACTTCGAGGTCAGCCCGCAGCTGAGCGTCTCGGGCAACACCTACTCGTACACCTTCACCTCGCCGGTCGACACCGCCCAGGGCCAGGTCGGCTTCCAGCTCGGCGGCACGCCCGACGCCTGGCGGTTCTGCGTGGACGACGTGTCCCTGCTGGGCGGCGTGGCACCGGAGCCGTACGTGCCGGACACCGGGCCGCGGGTGCGGGTGAACCAGGTCGCCTACCTGCCGTCGGGGCCGAAGAACGCCACCCTCGTCACCGACGCGACCTCGCGCCTGCGCTGGCAGCTGAAGAACGACGGCGGACGGGTCGTCGCCCACGGCTGGAGCGAGCCGCGCGGCGTCGACGCCTCCTCCGGGCAGAACGTCCACTCCATCGACTTCGGCCGCTACAAGAAGCGCGGCGAGGGCTACACCCTGGTCGCCGACGGCGAGACCAGCCGCCCCTTCGACATCGGCACCGCCGCCTACGAACGGCTGCGCCTGGACTCGGCGAAGTACTACTACACACAGCGCAGCGGCGTCGCCATCAGCGACGAACTGCGCCCGGGCTACGGCCGCCCGGCCGGACACATGGGCACGGCACCCAACCAGGGCGACACCGAGGTGCCCTGCCAACCCGGTGTGTGCGACTACACCCTCGACGTCTCCGGCGGCTGGTACGACGCGGGCGACCACGGCAAGTACGTCGTCAACGGAGGCATCTCCACCTGGGAGCTGCTCAGCACCTACGAGCGCTCGCTGCACGCCCGCACGGGGGAGCCCCGCAAGCTGGGCGACGGCTCGCTCGACATCCCCGAGAGCGGCAACAGGGTGCCGGACATCCTCGACGAGGCCCGCTGGGAGCTGGACTTCCTGCTGAAGATGCAGGTGCCGGAGGGACAGCCACTGGCCGGGATGGCGCACCACAAGATCCATGACGAGCAGTGGACCGGGCTGCCGCTGCTGCCCAGCGACGACCCGCAGAAGCGCGAACTGCACCCGCCGACCACCGCGGCGACCCTCAACCTGGCGGCGACGGCCGCGCAGGCCGCCCGCCTGTACCGCCCCTACGACCGGGAGTTCGCCGCGAAGGCGCTCGACGCGGCCCGCACCGCCTGGACCGCCGCACTCGCCCACCCGGACCTGCTCGCCGACGAGAGCGACGGCATCGGCGGCGGCGCCTACCCCGACAACGAGGTCGCCGACGAGTTCTACTGGGCCGCGGCCGAGCTGTACCTGACGACGGGGGAGCGGGACTTCAGGGACCACGTGCTGAACTCCCCGGTCCACACCGCCGACATCTTCGGCCCGATCGGATTCGACTGGGCGCGCACCGCGGCCGCCGCCCGCCTCGACCTGGCGACCGTCCCCAGCCGGCTCCCCGGCCGCGACCACGTCCGCCGCTCCGTCGTCCGGGGCGCCGACGGCTACCTGGCCACGCTGAAGGCCCATCCGTACGGCATGCCCTACGCCCCCGAGGGCAACGTGTACGACTGGGGCTCCAGCCACCAGATCCTGAACAACGCGGTCGTCCTCGCCACCGCCTACGACATCACCGGCGGCTCCAAGTACCGTGACGGCGCCGTCCAGAGCATGGACTACATCCTGGGCCGCAACGCCCTGAACATGTCGTACGTCACGGGATACGGCGAGGTCAACGCGCACAACCAGCACAGCCGCTGGTACGCCCACCAGCTCGACCCCGCCCTGCCAGCGCCGCCCGACGGCACCCTGTCCGGCGGTCCGAACTCGAGCATCCAGGACCCCTACGCGCAGAGCAAACTCCAGGGCTGCGTCGGCCAGTTCTGCTTCATCGACGACATCCAGTCCTGGTCGACCAACGAGCACACGATCAACTGGAACGCCGCGCTGGCCCGGATGGCCTCCTTCGTGGCGGACCAGGGATGACCGGCTGACCCCTGCGCCCTGCCTCCGAGGGCCGCACCGCTTCCGCGGGAGAATGCGGAAAGCCGGTGCGGCCCTCTCGGCATGTCGGGGATCATGGCATGCCGGGGATTCTGACCTTCTTTCAAAGGCGGCCGATGTTGCCCGGTCGCCTTGTTGACCATGAGTGGTTTGTGCGAGAGTGAAGCACCCGTGCGGGGGGTAAAGGCCGGGTCTCGCACGCGCTTTGACGGGCCGGGTCCGATTTCGCCATGGCGAATTCACGCCTCCCGCGCTCCGCCCAAGAGGTACACACCAATCCGTGGGTCCTTTTCGGCGATCGGAACTTCTGAGTCACCTGCGCGTGGGAAGGAAACATCTCAGTGCCCACCCCCCACCCCCCTCGGCCCGCCCACCCGCCTTCCGGCGGGGATCCCGGGGAGTCCGACGAGATGCTGGCCGCCCGGCTCCGGGACGGCCCGGAGAACGAGGCCGCCCGGATCGCCGCGCTGCTGATGGCCCGCCACTGGCAGCCGGCACACGACTACGCGACCATCTGCCTGGCCACCTCGGCCCAGGTCACCGCCATGGTCACCGCCGCGGCCTGGCACCGGGTGCTGGCCCGCCTGGCCGAGGGCGAGCCGGCCACCGCGCTGCGCCCCCGACTGCTGGTGGCCGTGCGCGACACCGTCCGCCAGTGGTCGGGCGACGACGCGATATCCGGCGCTCTGCCGCAGTTGCTCAAACCCGCCGGGGGACGGGGTATGCGGGCGGCGAAGTCCCTGACTCCGGAAAACCGCACGTTGGCGGCCCGGGCATTTGCCTCTCTTCCCGGACCGGCCCGTTGTTTGCTGTGGCACACGGAGGTCGAAGGAGAGTCCATAAGTGTCCCGGCCGGTCTGCTGGGCATGGACACCGACACCGCGTCGGCAACTCTCGAACAGGCGCGTGAGAAATTCCGCGAGGGATGTCTGCACGCCCACCGGCAGCTCGCGCCGAGCCAGGAGTGCCGCTTCCACAGCCGACTGCTCGACGTCCCGATTCGCCGGGGCGGTGCCCTGCTGCCGGACGTCCGCAAGCATCTGGCGGACTGCCGTCACTGCCGGCACGCGGCCGACCAACTCGGTCACTTCGAGCGGGAGTTGGGCACGCTGATCGCCGAGGCCGTGCTCGGCTGGGGCGCCCGGCGCTATCTGGACTCCCGTCCGGCGCGCGCGACGCTGGGCGCGCTGGCCAAGGGCGCCGCCCGGCACCGCGGCTCCCGCACCGGGCTGCTGGCCAGGATCCCCGTGCCCGTGCGCCGGGTGCCGGGCCGCCCGCGCTCCGGCCGGTCGGTGCTCCGGCAGTTGGGCGCCGCCTCCGCCGGGGTGCTGGCCATCGTGCTCGTGGTCAGCGTGTGGTCCTACGACGGCGGCGGCGCCGATCCGGCCGCCTCCACCAGCGCGGCCGGGGGCGACGGCGAGACGTCCGCCACGAGCCGTCCGAAACCTCCCGACGCGGCCGGGATGCCCACCTCGGCGGACCGCACACGGCTGCGCAACGTGGCCGCCGACCTGTGTCTCGACGTCCGGGGCGAGCCGAAGGCCGGGGCGGGCGCCCGGCTGGCGGAGTGCTCCGAGGCGGGGACCCAGCAGTGGACCTACGAGGACGACGGACTGCTGCGCAGCGTCGCGGACCCGGGGCTGTGTCTGGACTCGCGGGCGGACGCCGGAGTCGTCATTCTCGGTACCTGCGCCGACGAGGGAACCGAGCGGGGCGAGGACGTCCGCTACGAGCTGACCGGCCGCGGCGAACTGGTGCCGCGCGGGCAGAAACTGCTCGCGCTCGCCGCCACCACCCGTGCCCCGGACGCCGACATCGTCGTCAAGGTGCACGACGGCTCCGAGGACCAGCGCTGGCGCACCGACCCGGTCCCGACGGCGGAGGGCTCCTTGTCGATCGCCCGTACCGACGCCCCGGGGGCGCGGGCCGTGGAGCTGTCCGGCGACTGAGGAGGGCGGTGCGGAGGGGCGGTGCGGAGGGGCGGTGTCACCGTCCCTCACACCGGGTCCTCCACCAGGTCCGCGGGCCCCGGGGTGGCCGGTGAGGCGTGCCCGGACAGGGCCAGGGTGAGGTCCAGTTCGGCGAGCAGGCAGCGGATCACGTGTTCGACACCGGCCTGGCCGTCCAGGCCGAGCCCGTAGACGTAGGGACGGCCCAGGAGCACCGCACGGGCCCCGAGCGCGAGCGCCTTGAAGACGTCGTCGCCGGTGCGCACACCGCTGTCGAACAGCACGGTCAGCCGGTCGCCGACCGCCTCCACCACGCGCGGCAGGGCGTCGGCCGCCGCGACCGAACCGGCCACCTGACGGCCCCCGTGGTTGGAGACGACCACGCCGTCCATCCCGGCGTCGGCGGCGAGCCGGGCGTCGTCCGGGTGCAGGACGCCCTTGAGGACGATCGGACCGTCCCAGTTCTCCCGCAGGAACGCCAGGTCGGGCCAGGACTTGGCCGGATCGGAGAACATGCCGACGAAATGCATCACCGCCGCGTTCGGGTCCTCGTGCACCGGCTTGGCCAGCCCGGCCCGGAAGGCCGGGTCCGAGAAGTAGTTGGCGGTGCCCACCCCGTGCAGGAACGGCAGGTACGCCTGGTCGAGGTCGCGCGGCCGCCAGGACAGCAGCGGCGTGTCCAGCGTGACGAACAGCGCCGTGTACCCGGCCGCCCGGGCCCGGTCCAGGAAGCTGCGCGCCACCTCGCGGTCCCGCGGCCAGTACAGCTGGAACCAGCGCTCGGCGTCGCCCATCGCCTCGGCGACCTCCTCCATGGGCGTGCTGGAGGCGGAGGAGAGGATGTACGGCACGCCCTGGGCGGCGGCGGCCCGGGCGGCGGCGGGTTCCGCCTCCGGATGCATGATCGACAGCACCCCGACCGGCGCGAGCGCCAGCGGGGCGGGCAGGGCACGGCCCAGCACCTCGACCCGCAGGTCGCGTTCGTGCACGTCCCGCAGCATGCGCGGGACGATCCGGCGCCTGGCCAGCGCCGCCCGGTTGGCGCGGGCGGTGCTGCCGTCGCCCGCGCTGCCCGCCACGTATCCGAAGGGGCCGGGCCCCAGGCGCCGCTCGGTGAGCTCCTCCAGCCGGGTCAGGTCGGTGGGCAGCCGCGGGACCGCGCCCGTCATGCCGTTCAGATAGATCTCGTACTGGAAGTCCGCCCAGTGCTTCGGCATCCCGGATCCGCCTCTCGTCGTCGAGCTCGCGCTGCCGGCACCATACCCGCGGGTATGCCAGGGGTGGCGGTCAGGGTCGACGGGCCTGTTCCGGGGGTGTTTCAGGCCTATTGCCGGAGGTGCGGATCATGCCATTCGGCCAGTTCTGTTCTCAATAATCGATCAAGAAACGCCCAGTTCCGGACTTGGAACGTTCTAATTCTGTGACTTCACGCCACTGATTCAATACGCAAGGTTACCGAAACCCATGGGGTCGAGATGAGTTTCGGTGCCGGACTCGGCAGACTCGCGCTCGCCGCTTTGGCACCGACCGGGCCGGACCGGCACCACCCTCGAACGAGCGGAAGGATGCACACAATGCGGAACACCGCGCGCTGGGCAGCGACTCTGGGCCTGACGGCCACCGCCGTCTGCGGGCCCCTCGCCGGGGCCTCCCTCGCCTCCCCGGCCACCGCCCCCGCGTCGCTCTACGCCCCCTCGGCCCTGGTGCTGACCGTGGGGCACGGAGAGAGCGCTGCCACCGCCGCACCCCTGCGCGCGGTCACCCTGACCTGCGCCCCGACCGCCTCCGGCACCCACCCGGCGGCCGGCGCGGCCTGCGCCGAACTGCGCGCCGCGCACGGCGACCCGAGCGCCCTGGCCGCCGAGGACTCGGTGCTGTGCACCCGCGAGTACGCCCCTGTGGTCGTCACCGTCGACGGCGTCTGGCAGGGCCGGCGCCTCTCCTACGAACGCACCTTCGCCAACGAGTGCGTGAAGAACGCGGGCAGCGCGAGCGTCTTCACGTTCTGAGGGACCGGGACCGCCGGGACCGTGCGGCGTGAACGGCTGCTCGCTACTGGGGAGTGCGAGCGCCGCCGTACGGGTACCGCGGGCCCGCACCGGGGACGGCGGACGGAGTGGGGCCGTCCGCCGTTCTCCCGGTTCACGGCCACCGTCACTCGTTCGCGGCCGGGCCCTCCGCGGCTGGTGCGGACCGGGCGCGGTGGCTGGTGTCGCACCACGGATAGCGCCGGCTGCGACGGCACGTGCACAGCGCCACCCGGAAGCGGTCGGAGGACACCGTCGTCCCGTCCTCCAGCTCCACCTCCACCGGCCCCTCCACCAGCAGCGGTCCCCGGCGCTGGACCTTGATCCGGCGCGGGGCGCCGGGCGGGCGCGGGATGTCAGACGGGGAGTTCGGCACGGACGACCACCAGCTCTTCCTCGTAGTCCGCCAGGGACAGCAGCCCGCGCTGCCGCAGCCAGCGCTCCCGGCCGCGCACCACGGGACCGAAGGCGATCCGCCGCCGCCGGATCACCGCCGCCTTCAGGCCCGCCTCGCGCAGCAGCGCCTCGGTCCTCGCGGGATCACTGAGCGCCGACTGCACGAGCAGCAGCACCCCGCCGGGGCGCAGCAGCCGGGGTACTTCCAGGCAGATCCGGTCCAGGACCATGCGGCCGTCGCGGCCCGCGTCCCAGGCCCGCGCGGCACCACGCGGCCGGCGACCGGCCGCGGGCGCCGGCACATAGGGCGGATTGGCCAGCACCAGGTCGAACGACTCGCCGCGCACGGGCGTGAAGAGGTTGCCGTGCCGGACGCGGACCGGCAGCCCGGCCCGGGCCGCGTTGAGCCGCGCGGCGCACACCGCGCGCCAGGACACGTCCACCGCGGTCACCCGGCCGCCCCGCCGGGCCGCCGCCAGAGCGAGGGCGCCCGTGCCGGTCCCCACGTCGAGCACGGCGGCGCCCGGCGGGAGCGACTCGTCGGACAGTGCCCCGGCCAGCAGAGCGGTGTCCTCCTGGGGGGCGTAGACGCCCGGAAGCACCATGAAACTCACGGATCCCACGTACCCCTGTCGTCACGAAATATGAGAAATTTCCCCGTGCGTGCGGCGAGGCGCGGGAAGCGGCGTACGCAGCGACGACCGTCCCGCGCGCCAGTCGGCGAGCAGCCGGGCGCCGAGGCGCTCTTCGAGGTACCCGGTGGCGTCGATGCCGAACGCGACGTCCGCCGCGAGCCGCGGTTCCTGTTCCAGCAGGCCGTCGATCACCTCGTGCCGCACGATCTGCTCGTGCACCGCGTCGGCCTCGACGTGCTCGTCGTAGAAGTGCTCGGCGGCCGGACCGGCGCCCGTGCGGCGCATCGCCCCGGCGAGCCGCCGGGAACCGGGTGACGAGGTGATCTCCACCGCCGCGAAGTGCCCCACCAGCGCGCCGCGCAGCGACCGGTGCAGGCCGAACAGGGACATCATGTTCACCGTGGCCAGGCACTCGGCCGAGGCCGCGTCCAGATGGGCCCCGTACGCGGTGTCCAGGTCCAGGTCCGCCATCAGGTCGGCGAACAGGCGGGCGTGCACCCGGTCGGCGCGCCCGCCGCCGTACTCGTCGAACTCCACCGCCGCCATCGCCGCCTTCGCGCGGCCCCACAGGCGCGGCAGCACCCAGGCGTGCGGGTCGGCCTCCTTGAGGTGGTACAGCGAGCGCTGGGCCGCGTACTCGCGCAGCTGCCACAACTCGCCCTCGTCCCGCAGGAAGTGGCTGACCCCCTCGCCGTGGACGGGTTCGACGAGCAGCGCCCCGACCGCGTCCGCGACGCTGTCGTGAACCGGCGCGCCGGCCCGCAGGGCGGCCAGGAAGCGCCGCTCAAGACCGGCCCGGACGCCCAGCAGGCCGGGGTCCCACTCGAAGTCGGGGCGGACACCCGCGAAACCCCGGTAGTGCAGCTCGTAGCACAGGTACAGGGCGAGTTGGAGGTCGTCGCCGTACACGGGCGCGGCGGCGACGGCCTCGGGGGAGGGCAGTGGGCCCGTGCCGAGCAGATGTGCGCCGACGGCCCCGGAGACCGGTCCCCGGGGCGTCGGCAGCCGTGGCTCCTCGCGGTCGTACTCCATGCGCCGCGAGTACCCGGCCGGCGCGGTCGCACCCCCGGCCGCGCGGAGCGGTGCGTCAGTCGCCCTCGGCGTCCTCCTGGGCGCCGGTGTTCGGGGAGGTGGCGTCCCCCGCCTCGCCCCGGTGCTCGCCCTCGTCGGACTCCGCGTCGCGGGGCCGGGCCTCCTCGGTCTCGCGCAGCACCTCCTCGACCGCGGTCTCGGGCTGCTCGTGGTCGTGCTCGCCGTCCTGGGACACGGGGTCCTCCTTCTCGCTTCTCGTCTTCTCGCTTCTCGTCGTACGGCTCCTGCTTCCGGTCGTTCAGTTCGACGCGGACGCCAGGCGCAGGGGCACCGGCGCCGGGGGAGCGGCCTCGTCGCTGCGGCGGACGACCTCGGCCCACCAGGCCGGCCCGTCCTCGATGTGGCGCAGCAGGACGCCCTCCCGGATCGCCCACGGGCAGAGCGCCACCGACTCCAGACCGGTCAGCTTCATCGCGGTGTGACCCACGACGGCGCCCGCCAGGCTCTGGGCCGCGCGCGGCGCCGAGATGCCGGGCAGCCGGGCCCGCTCGCCCGCGGACAGGGCGGCCAGCCGGCCCACCGCGTCCCCCAGGTCCGAGCAGCGCATCCGCCGCTCCGTGAAGGGTCCGTACCGGCCGGGCGGGGCGCCGCACAGCCGCCCGAGCTGCTGGAAGGTCCGCGAGGTGGCCACGGCGGTCCGCGGTCCCTCCCAGCGGATCCGCGCCGCCGCGTCCCGCAGCTGGTGGCGGACCTTGCGCCGCAGCGCCTTGACCTGCTCCGACGAGGCCGGGTCCCGGCCGCCCGCCAGGAACTCGTGGGTCAGCCGGGCGGCCCCCAGCGGCAGCGAGGCCACGAAGCCGGGCAGCCGGCCACGCCCGAACGCGACCTCCAGCGAACCGCCGCCTATGTCGAGCAGGGCGAGCGGGCCGGACCGCCAGCCCATCCAGCGCCGGGCCGCGAGGAACGTCAGCTCCGCCTCCACCTCGCCCGGCAGGGTGCACAGCGGTACGCCGGTGCGGGCGTGGACGGTACGCAGCACCTCACGCCGGTTCGGCGCGGCGCGCACCACCGCGGTCGCGAAGGCCAGCGGCCCCGACGCTCCCCACCGGTCCGCGGTCCTGCTCGCGTCGGCGACCGCCCCGACGAGCCGCTCCACGGCCTCCTCCGGGACCGGGCCGCCCGGCCTGACCTGCTCCGACAGCCGCAGCCGCCACTTCGCGGTGTGCACCGGCAGCGGGACCCCGCCCTCGGCGTCCGCCACCATGAGCCGGACCGTGTTCGACCCCACATCCACCACGCTGGTACGCATGAGGGCAACAGGTACCCATTCGAGCGCCGATCAGGCCAGCTGCCGCCGCACCAGCTCGTGCAGCCGGCCGCCGGTGTCCGCCAGCAGTTGGGCGGGCGGGCCCTGCTGGGCGACCCTGCCGTCCTCCATCACGATTACGCGGTCGGCGTCCAGCACCGTGGACAGGCGGTGCGCGATCACGACCCGGGTCGCGTTGAGCGCCTTGGTGGACTCGATCACCGTGCGCTGCGTCTCGTTGTCCAGGGCGCTGGTCGCCTCGTCGAAGAAGAGGATGCGCGGCCGGCGGATCAGCGCCTGCGCGATCATCAGCCGCTGCCGCTGGCCCCCGGAGACCGCCCCGCTGCCCGACACGATGGTGTGCAGCCCCATCGGCATCCGCTCGATGTCCTGCGCGAGCCCCGCCATCCGGGCCGCCGCCATCGCCTCCTCGGGCGTGTACGCCTCGGTGCCGCAGATGACGTCCAGGATCGAGCCGGTGAACGGCTGGGCGTGCTGGAGCACCACCCCGCACTGTCTGCGCACCGCCGACTGGTCCAGCGCGGCCAGGTCCTGGCCGTCGTAGAGGACACTGCCCGACAGCGGACGGTCGAAGCCGATCAGCAGCCGCAGCAGGGTCGACTTGCCGCAGCCGCTGGGTCCGACGACCGCCACGAACTCGCCCGGCCGCACCTCGAAGGACACGTCGTCCAGGACCAGCGGCCCGTCGTCGGTGTACCGGAACGACAGCCGGCGTGCCTCGATCGCCCCCGACAGCGGCCCCGGCCGGGTGCTCGCCGTCCGCACCTCCGGCGTGGCGTCCAGGACCGGCCGGATCTCCTCGAACAGCGGCAGCGCCGCCACCCCCGACACGAACGCGCCGGTCAGCTGGGTGACCGAGGTCAGCAGCATCGTCACCGAGGCGTTGAAGGTGAGGAACTCCGCCGCCGACATCGAGCCCCGCGCCGGGCCCGCCAGCAGCATGAACATCAACAGGGTGCACAGCGGCAGGTACACCGCGCCGAGCACCGCGTTCAGGTTCTTGATCCGGCCCGCCCGCTGCTGAAGCTCCCGGCTGTGCGCGAACCGCTCCGCCCACGCCGCGTAGGCGTAGTTCTCGGCCGCCGCCACCCGCAGCTTCGGCAGCCCGCGCAGCGTCTGGAACGCCTGGTTGTTCAGCTTGTTGGTGAGTTTGACCAGCCGCCGCTGCCAGCGCACCTGCCACAGCCCGAGCCCGAGGAACACCCCGGCGACGACCACCAGCATGCCGATCGCCGCGAACGCCATCGGCACGCTGTACCAGAGCAGCAGACCCAGGTTCATCGCCCCGACCGTCACCGACTGGGCCACCGTCGGACCGACGCCCGCGAGCAGTCTGCGGATGGCGCTGATGCCCATCGCCGCGCTCGCCAGTTCGCCGGTGGAACGCTCGGTGAAGAACTTCGTCGGCAGCCGCAGCAGGCGGTCCCACACGGCGGGCTGGAGCGTGGCCTCGATCCGGCCCTCCAGACGCAGGATGGTGAGGTTCTGCAGCAGCATGAAGGCCGCCGCGACGACGCTGCTCAGCATCACCGCCAGACACACCTGCACGATCAGCCCGGTCTGCGCCTTCGGCACGAACTCGCCGAGCACCCGGCCCGTCGCGATCGGCACCAGCGCGCCGAGCGCCACCGTCACCAGACCGGCGAGCAGCAGTCCGGTCAGATCCCGGCGGGTGCCCGCCAGACAGAACCGCAGCAGTCGCAGCGGACCCAGTCGCCGCTCCGGCAGCGGCCGGTAGAACATCACCGCGCGCGGCTCGAACTCCCCGGCGTTCGCCCGCTCCACCGGCGTCTCACGGCCGGTCGCCGGATGCACGGCCACATAGCCCCCGCGTCGCCACAGCAGCGCCACCGGCGCCCCCGACAGGGTGCGGTGCCCGACCAGCGGCCCCACGTCGTCCCGCCACCAGCGGTCCGCCAGCCGCACCGACCTGGTCCGCACCCGCGAGGCGAGCGCGATCCGCTCCACCGGGTCGAGCCGGTCGCTCTCGGTGCCGCCCGGGGCCGGTTCGGCGAGCGGAATCCCGGCGGCGCGGGCGACCAGCCCGCAGGCCGCGTAGGTGGCGTCGGCGTCGGCGGCCGTGGTGCGCTGCGCCGAGCGCTTGCCGATGGAGGCCAGCAGCGTCCGGTCGGCCTGTGCGCGCACCGCCTCACCGGCCTTGATACCGGCCGCCGTCCGGGTCTCGTGGGTGCGCTCCAGCTGCTCGATCCACCGGTCCAGGGTGGTCAGCAGCCGGTACTGCTGGTCGACCATGCTCTGCCACAGCGCCGGGTCCATCAGCAGGTCGGCGGCCGCCTCCTCGCCGTACACCGCCCCGTACTGCACGCTGCCCGGCGGCACCTGCATCCAGAACACGTCGTCGTCCGTGGGTGCGTCGGCCCGCTCCGCGGCCATCGGCGCCTGGAAGAGGACGGTCAGGCCGCGCCCCACGCCGAGGGCCAGGGCGTACTCCAGCGGGCTCGTCGTCGGCGGCACGTACTGCGGGTTGCCGTACGCGTCGTACGACCACGTCTGGGTGTGCGCCGGCTGGTACAGCTCGCGCAGCCCGATGCGGTGCACCACGCAGTCCCGCAGCGGACGCGCCACCAGCGTGTGCTGCGGCCCGGCGACCGGTCCCAGCAGCACCGAGCCCGCCTCCAGACGCCCCAGATGGTGCCAGTGGCCCTGCTCCCCGGCGTCGACCGCGAACAGGTCCACCGCGCCGGAGACCACGAGCCACAGCACCTGCGGCCCCTCCAGGTCGAGGCGGTTGAACCCGGCGCAGTCGACGCGCGCGCCCAGCGAGCCGAGCGCCCCCAGGACCAGGTCGCCCTGCCCCTCGTGCACGGTTGTCATCTCACCGCTCCCCGACCAGTGCCGCGTACGCGCCACCGCGCGCCAGCAGCTCCTCGTGCCGCCCGCGCTCCACGACCGTGCCGTGGTCGAGGACGACGATCTCGTCGCTGTCGCGCACCGTGCTCAGCCGGTGCGCGATCACCACGCAGGCGCAGCCGCGCCGGCGCAGGTTGTCCATCACCATCAGCTCGGTCTCCGCGTCCAGCGCGCTGGTCACCTCGTCCAGGACGAGGATGCTGGGCCGGCGCACCAGGGCCCGCGCGATCTCCAGGCGCTGGCGCTGCCCGCCGGAGAAGTTGCGGCCGTCCTGCTCCACCGGGCTGTGCAGCCCGCCCGGCCTGCGCGCCACCACCTCGTACAGCGCCGCGTCCTTCAGCGCGTCCACCACCGCGTCGTCGGGGATCGACGGGTCCCACAGCGCCACGTTGTCGCGCACCGAGCCCTCGAACAGGAACACGTCCTGGTCGACGAAGGAGACGGAGGACGCCAGCGCCCCGCGCGGGATGTCGTCCAGCCGCTGCCCGTCGATGCGGATCACACCGTCCCAGGGCGCGTACAGGCCCGAGATCAGCCGCGACACCGTCGACTTGCCGCTGCCCGAACCGCCCACCAGGGCCACCTGCTGCCCCGGCCCCACGGTCAGGTCGAAACCGGT
This sequence comes from Streptomyces sp. NPDC018026, assembly GCF_044327745.1. NCBI lineage: Bacteria > Bacillati > Actinomycetota > Actinomycetes > Kitasatosporales > Streptomycetaceae > Streptomyces > Streptomyces sp. NPDC018026. The sequence continues at coordinate 180,603 of NZ_JBIRFY010000010.1, read as the reverse complement.
CAGCAGCGGCTTGTCGAGCGGGTTGTAGCCGAAGGAGACGTTCTGCAGCTCCACCTGCCCGCGCAGCCGGCGGGTGGAGTCGCCGCCACCGGGGCGGTCGTAGAGCGGATCCGCCCGGAAGTTCTCCACGTCCTTGAGCCGGGCCACGTCGGCCGCGAAGTCCTGGATGCGGCCCGCGACACCGTTCAGCCGGGTCAGCGGCGCCGTGAACCGGACCACCAGCGCCTGGAAGGCGACCAGCAGCCCGACCGAGATGTGCCCCTCGACCGCGCGCATGCCGCCGATCCACAGGATCAGCCCGCTGTTCAGCGTCGCCAGCGTCGGCGCGACCACGCCCAGCCAGGCACTGGGCACCCCGAGCCGCTGCTGCTCCTCCAGCGTGGTGGCGTGCTGGCCGGCCCACTTGCGGAAGTAGCCGTCCTCACCGCCGGTCGCCTTCATCGTCTCGATCAGCTGGAGACCCGTGTAGGCGGTGTTGGTCAGCCGCGCCGTGTCCGCCCGCAGCTTGGCCGTACGGGTCGCGCGCAGCCGAATGACGACCCGCATCGCGAGGATGTTGAGCAGCGCCACACCGATGCCGACGAAGGTGAGCTGCGGGTCGTACGTGTACAGCAGCACGGCGTACAGGACGACCACGATCGCGTCCACGCCCGCCGCGGCGAGGTCGCGGGCCAGCGTCTCGGCGACGGCGTCGTTGGACTGGAGGCGCTGCACCAGGTCGGCGGGGCTGCGCTGGGAGAAGAAGGTCACCGGCAGCCGCAGCAGGTGCCGCAGGAAGCGGGCGCTGGAGAGGGTGGAGGAGATGATGCGCCCGTGCAGCAGATTGGCCTGCTGGAGCCAGGTCAGCACCACCGTGAGCAGGACGCAGGCCCCCATCGACGCGAACAGCACGCCGAGCAGCGAGGTCTGCCCCCCGATGAGGAACATGTCGATGTAGGTGCGGCTGAGCGCGGGCACCGCCGCGCCGACCGCCACCAGGAGCAGGCTCGCGAGCACGGCGGCGGGCAGCGTGCCCGCGGTGCCGCGCAGCCGGGCGGGCATCGCGCCGAGCACACCGGGCCTGCGGCCGCCGCGGGTGAAGCCGTCACCGGGCTCCATGGTCAGCACGACACCGGTGAAGGACCCGTCGAAGTCCTCCAGGGACACGAACCGGCGTCCCTTGCCCGGGTCGTTGATGAACACCCCGCGCCGCCCGAACCTGCGGCCCATGCCGTCGTAGACGACGTAGTGGTTGAACTCCCAGAAGAGGATGGCCGGTGCCGTCACCTCGGCGAGGGCCGCCAGGTCCATCTGCATGCCCTTGGCGGTGAACCCGTAACTGCGCGCGGCCTTCAGCAGGTTGCTCGCGCGGGACCCGTCGCGGGAGACGCCGCAGGCGATCCGCAGCTCCTCCAGCGGGACATGACGGCCGTAGTGCCCGAGCACCATGGCGAGGGAGGCGGCGCCGCACTCCACGGCCTCCATCTGGAGCACGGTGGGTGTACGGATGGTCTTCGCCCGGCTCCTGGGCACGCTGCGCCTCGGCGGGGCGGCGCGGCGCCTGCTCCGGGTCTCCTGTGCGGTGCTCACGGCAGCAGCCAATCGACGGGACGCTGGTCGGCCAGCCGGATCGAGCCCGAGGCCAGGGTCATGGAGGTCAGTTCGAACGGCGGTCCGTCGGCCGAGGACCACTCGTAGCCGCTCTTCGTGGACGTGGAGGTGTCCAGCCGCACCGTCACGGCGACCGGCCTGCCGTCCTCGGTGAACTGCTCGCCGAGCGCGCTGTCCCCGAGGAAGGCGCCGATCGTCTGTGCCGACTGGGCCGAGCGGTCCACGGACTTCACCTCGCCGTGCAGGACGCCGTACTGCTGCGTCGGCACCGACTGCACGGTCAGGTCGACGGAGGCGTGCGCGGGGATGGCGGCGGCGTTCTCGGCGGGGACGTAGACGGTGGCGTAGAGCGGGTCGTCGGCGTGGGCGACCTTCTCGACGGACGCGACGTTCGCGCCGGTACCGATGATCTGCCCGACGGTGGCGGCGAGTGCGCTGACCCGGCCGGCGTCCACCGCGCGGACCACCGTCTCACCCTTCGCGGTGCGGACCTTCAGCACCGGGGCGTCGGCGGCCAGCCGCTGACCCGGACGGGCGAGGACCGCGGTGACCTGCCCGGAGACGGGACTCTGCAGGAGGTAACTGCCCTGGCCGTGGGTGAGGACGGCGGGCGCGGACACCGTGGAGGTCACCGAACCGCCCACCGCCCACACGGACGCGGCGGCCATGGCGATGACCGTCACGGACAGCACCAGCCACCCCTGGGGACGGGCGAAACGCACCGGGAGATCGAGCTCCTCCGGTGACTGGAGTTTGGAGAGGGCCTGTTGGCGGAACTGCACGGCTGACCTATCCAGGGCTCGGTGAGAACGGCCGGAGGACGAGCACGGCCGCAGGGGGAGAACAGCCGAAAAGTCCCGGAGCCTGGACGGCTCCGGGACTCAGCGACGCAAGGGCGCGATCAGAGACCGGCGACCAGGCCCTGGACGGGGGCCGTGTTCAGGCCGGTGGCACCCTCGACCGTGCCGACGACCGTGTCGAGCAGGCCGGAGACCGGGGCGATGCCGTCCACCAGGCCGGTGACGGTGCCGACGGCGTTCACGTTCAGGCCGCCGGAGACGTTGTCGAGGTCGGCGTCGGAGATCTCGACGGTCTCAACCTGGGGGGTGGAGTTCATGATGGAACTTCCCTTCGTATAGCCATTTCACAAGGGGGGAGCGGCCCCCTCTGGGGACAGATGACGGCCGCGACCGCGGGCGCCGAGCGCCCTTTTCCGGAGCCCTCCGCGGCCCCCGCGGTGCGATGGATCAAAGCACGCGGCCGGTCCGGGCTTCCAATCAAACACCCCCCTCACCAGCACACTTGCGAGGCCCGCGCGCCCAAGCGTGCAGGGGCGCGCACGCCTTCGCGGCCACTTCTTCACACGGTGCGCGAGATCGGCTCGTGCGATCCCTTGCCCCTGCCGAGGCGATTGGGACACTCCGGCCCCAAAGGCGTACGGGTCGCCGCGGGCTTGTGCAGAAGCTCCAACGGGAGTGACCGGGTTGGGCATTCGATGTGCAGATTCACTGAAGCAGGAATTCCGCTCCGTGATCGCGACGGTGCGTTGCCCGCCGGATGCGGAGGGTGTCGATCGGGGGCGGCGCGACGGTCCGTCTGAACACCCCGCCCGGCCCGTGCGTACCAACAGCCGTCCAGGCGCCCCCAACAGCTGCCGGACCGGCGGGCACCAACCCCGGTCCCAGGAGGTCGAGTAGGTTGAGTCACAAGCGAATCCCGAAGCGCAGGGCCGCGATGGCGGCGGGCGGTGTGGTGGCGCTCGGCGCGGCCGCGATCCTGCTGCCGAACGCCAACGCCTCGCAGGACGGCGGCTCCTCGGACGATGCCGCCGCGGCACCCAGGACCCTCAGGGCGGCGGACGCGTCGGATCTCGCCGCACGGCTCGCCGGCCTGCTCGGCGACACCTTCGCCGGCTCCTACTACGACTCCGGCGCCCGGCAACTGGTCGTCAACGTCGTCCCCGGCGACAACAACCAGGTGGTCGGGCAGGCCGAGGAGGCGGGCGCGGAGGTCCGCGAGGTCGACAACAGCATGGGCGAGCTGCGGAGCGGCGCGCAGACCCTGAAGGCCGAGGCCAGTATCCCCGGGACCTCGTGGGCGATCGACCCGCGCACCAACAAGATCCTGGTGACCGCCGACAGCACCGTCACCGGCGACCGGTGGGACCGGCTGGAGTCCACCGTCGACGGCCTCGGCTCCGGCATGGCGACGGTGCGGAAGTCCGCCGGCACCTTCAAGACCTTCGCGTCGGGCGGTGACGCGATCTTCGGCGGCGGAGCGCGCTGCTCACTCGGCTTCAACGTCACCGCGGGCGACGGCTCGCCCGCCTTCCTGACGGCCGGTCACTGCGGGGTCGCGGCCGACCAGTGGTCCGACGCGCAGGGCGGACAGCCGATCGCCACCGTCGACCAGGCGGTCTTCCCCGGCGAGGGCGACTTCGCACTCGTCAGGTACGACGACCCGGCGACCGGGGCCCCGAGCGAGGTGAACCTCGGCGACCAGACCCTGCCGATCAGCGGGCCCGCCGAGGCGACGGTCGGCCAGGAGGTCTTCCGCATGGGCAGCACGACCGGACTGGCCGACGGCCAGGTCCTCGGCCTGGACGCCACCGTCAACTACCCCGAGGGCACGGTCACCGGCCTCATACAGACCGACGTCTGCGCCGAGCCCGGCGACAGCGGCGGCTCCCTCTTCACCCGGGACGGCCTCGCGATCGGCCTGACCTCCGGCGGCAGCGGCGACTGCACGGTCGGCGGCGAGACCTTCTTCCAGCCGGTCACCACGGCCCTGGCGGCGGTCGGCGCCACCCTCGGGGGCGAGGACGGCGGCGCGGGTGCCGGAGACGCGGGCGACGGCGGTGAGGGTGATGCCGGTGCGGGGAACGCGGGCGACGGTGCGGCCGTCGGCGGCGGGGACGGCTCGGGACTGACCGGCTGACGCCACGTTCCCGGCCGTTCGGGGCCGTTCGGGGCTGTTCGGGGCGTACCGGGGCATGCCCCTCGCCCGACGGCGCGAAGCCTCCGTCCGCGAGCCCCGGTGCGCTCCTGATCGCCGGTCCCCGGTCCGTAGGGGCTGCGCGGATGTCCCATAAGCGCTGTAATGGCGACGTGGTCGGAGAGGACGCTTCGGAACGCGGACCGAGGACGCTGCGTGCCGAGGGCGCCCTGAACGCGATCGCGGCCGGACCCGTGCCGCAGGAGCGGCTGCGCGGGATCCTGGAGCAGGCGCTGGTCTTCGCGGGCGCCTCCTTCGCTGCGCTCTACACGCCGGGCGACGACCGCGAGCTGCTCTGCCTGGTCGAGTCGGCCGGAGTGCCCCGCACCCTGTACGGCGTACGCGACAGCTACCCCGCGTCCGGCGGCTCCCCGGTCGCCGACGCCCACCGCGACGGCGAGGCGGTGTGGATCGGGCCGGAGGAGTTCGCCGGATCGGCGGAGTCACGACATGTGCCGTCGAGCGGCTTCTCACTCGCCGTCCTGCCGGTGCGCGGGGACGGCGGCGGCTGCTTCCTCGCCCTGACCGAGCGCCCGGGCGGCTTCGACGCCGACGACCGTATGTGCCTGGAGGTGATCGCCGAGGCGATGACCTGCCCCGCCCCGGCCGGAACCGCGGGGCGGGCCGAGGCCGGTGACCTCCAGCCGGACGCCTTCACCCTGGCCATGGACACCGGCCGGGCGGAGGTCGGCGACGACATCCTGCGGCTGTTCGGACTGGCCCCCGGGGAGTTCGACGGCAAGGTCGAAACGCTGCTCGGCCTCACCGTGCCGGAGGACCTGCCGTCGCTGATGTCGGTGACCGAGTCCGACCACATGACGATCGGCGAGCGCGAGCTGGAGTTCCGGGTGCTGCAGCCCACCGGCCCGCCGAAGTGGCTGCGGCTCAGCGGGCGCCTGCTGCCCGGCGGTGACGGCCGGCCGGCCCTCCTGGTCGGCACCGTCGCCGACGCCTCCACCCTGCGCCCGGACGTGACCGACGTCGCCCGCGTCCAGCGGCTGGCCGCCGCGCTCGCCACCGCCGGGACCGTCCGCGACGTCAGCCAGGCCGTCGTCGCCGCCCTGCGCAGACCGCTCAGGGCCGACCGCATCGCGCTGGCCGAGCTGGAGAACGACCGGCTCGTCGTCACCGTCCTCGACCCGCCCGACCCCGAGTCCTGGCCCGAACTGTGGCGGCTGGAGTGGCGCACCGAGTGGCCGGACGCACCGGTACGGGCCATGCCCACCCTGGCCGCCGCGCTGCGCGAGGGACGCGCCCGGATCTGGCCCGCCGGCACCGGAGACCTGGAGCCCGCCCTCGCCGACGTCGGCCCCGGCGGCCTCGCCGTGCTGCCGCTGCCCGCCGGCGGACGCATGGCCGGTGCCTGCCTGATCGGCTGGGACACCCCGCACGACTTCGGCCCCGACGAACGGGCCCTGCTCACCGCCTCCGCGGGCCTGGCCGGGCAGGCCCTGATGCGCGCCCACGCCTTCGACGCCGAGCACGAGCTGGTCGGCATGCTCCAGCGCCAGCTGCTGCCGCGCCGCCTGCCCAAGCTGCCCGGCGCGGTCGCCGTCGCCCGCTACCTGCCCAGCACGGCGGGCCTTGAGCTGGGCGGCGACTGGTACGACGTGATCCCGCTGCCCGACCACCACGTCGCCCTCGTCATCGGCGACGTCCAGGGCCACAGCGCCGGCGCGGCCACCCTCATGGGCCAGATGCGCACCGCCCTGCGCGCCTACGCCGTCGAGGGCCACCCGCCGGACGTCGTGGTCTCCCACGCCAACCGGCTGCTGACCGGCATGGAGACCGACCTCTTCGCCACCTGCGTCTACGTCGACCTCGACATGGAGGAGGGCTCCGCCTGGTGCGTGCGCGCGGGACACCTGCCACCCGTGCTGCGCCACCCCGACGGCAGCACCGAGATCGCGGAGGTGGAGGGCGGCCCGCCGCTCGGCGTGGTGACCCAGGCCGACTTCCCGATGAGCCCGCTGCGGCTGCGTCCCGGCACGCTGATCGCCCTCACCACGGACGGCCTCGTGGAGACGCCGGAGTCCGACATCGACGAGGGCATGGACCGGTTCGCGCACGCGCTGGCCGTCTCCGCCCCCGGCCACTTCGGACTCGTCGCCGACGCCCTGCTCGGCAACGCGCGCCGCAACGACGACGTGGCCCTGCTGCTGGTCCGCTACGACGGAATGGCCCTGCGCCCGCTGCGGGAGAGCTGGTCGGTGTGGCGGCTGCCCGAGGCCGTGCGGCACGCCCGCCGCTTCACCCGGCGCACCCTGCGCTCCTGGGGCGTACCGGACGACGGCATCGACGGAGTGCTCCTGATCGTCTCCGAGCTGGTCACCAACGCCCTGGTGCACACCGACGGCAAGGTACGGCTCGACCTCACCCTGATCGGCGGACGGCTGCGCGTGGCCGTCGCCGACGCCTCGCCGCGCACGCCCGTCAAGCCGACCAGCATCGGCTGGGAGGCCACGGGCGGACGCGGCATCCTCCTCGTCGAGGCGATGTCGGCGACCTGGGGGACGCTGCCGGTCAGCGGCGGCAAGCAGGTGTGGAGCGAGATCCCGGTGGGCGGCGGCTGAGCCCCGCGGGCCGCACGGCCCCCGGGTTTCACGGGTCCTGGCACGGGGACCCGGAGGGGCGAGTGCACCACAAGCGGAACACCACAAGCGGAACCAGAAGGAAGATGATGCCCCGTGACCACGGACACCGGCGGCAAACCCGCCGTCCGTCGGCTGGAGACCGGATGGTCGAAGGCCCGCCGCCTGCGGAGCAGGGGCGTGATGCGCACCTGTGTGCCCGCCGTGGAGGACGCCAGCACCGTCCGCGCACCGCAATCGGGTCAGGAGTCGAACATCGTCCGGGGCGAGGACTGACCGAGCCCCGAGGGTGGTGACACCGCCCAGCGCGCCGGCCTTCGCGCCGGCGCGGTGCGCGTTCCGGGGCGGTCGCGGACCGGGAGGGGCGGGCCGGTAGCGTCACAGGGGTCCCGCACCACCCGCACCACCCGCAAGAGGGCACGGTGCCCGCTACAAGGCACGGATCCGCTCATGAACATCCTGGTCACCGGCGCCGCCGGATTCATCGGCTCCCGGTACGTCCGCGGGCTCCTCGCCGCCGACGGGCCGGGCGCACCGCGGATCACCGTGCTGGATGCCCTCACCTACGCGGGAACCACCGCGAACCTCGAACCCGGCCACCCCCGGCTGGAGTTCGTGCACGGCGACATCCGCGACGCGGCGCTCGTGGACAAGCTGACGGCCGGGGCCGACCAGGTGGTGCACTTCGCCGCCGAGTCCCACGTGGACCGCTCCATCCACGCCGCCTCCGACTTCGTCCTCACCAACGTCGTCGGTACCCAGAACCTGCTGGACGCCGCCCTGCGTCACGGCGTGGGGCCCTTCGTGCACGTCTCGACCGACGAGGTCTACGGCTCCGTCGGCTCCGGCTCGGCGACCGAGGAGCACCCCCTGCGGCCGAGCTCCCCGTACTCCGCCTCGAAGGCGTCGGGCGACCTGCTGGCCCTCTCCTACCACCGCACCCACGGCCTCGACGTACGGGTGACCCGGTGCTCCAACAACTACGGCCCGCACCAGTTCCCCGAGAAGCTCGTGCCGCTGTTCGTCACCCGTCTCCTGGACGGCCACCGGGTCCCGCTGTACGGGGACGGCCGCAACGTCCGCGACTGGCTGCACGTCGACGACCACTGCCGGGGCGTCGACCTGGTCCGCACCCGCGGCCGGGCCGGCGAGGTCTACAACATCGGCGGCGGCACCGAGCTGAGCAACCGCGACCTCACCGGCCTGCTCCTGGACGCCTGCGGCGCGGGGCCGGACCGCGTCGTGCACGTCGAGGACCGCAAGGGCCACGACCTGCGCTACTCGGTCGACTGGAGCAAGGCCCGCGAGGAGCTGGGCTACCGCCCCCACCGCGACTTCGCGACCGGGCTGGCCGAGACCGTCGCCTGGTACCGGGACAACCGGGCCTGGTGGGAGCCGCTCGCGCGGTACGCCGGCGCGGGCTGACGGGCCTCGTCCGCACGGGTCAGCCGTGCGTCTTGGCCAGCAGTTCCAGGATGTCCCGCGTCGTGCCCGTCTCGCCCAGGCGCGGGAAGATCCGCTCCACGCTGCCCAGGTGCGCCTTCGCGCTCATGTCGCTCATGGCGTCGGTCGCGAGCGTGACGTGATAGCCGTGCTCGTGGGCGGCACGGGCGGTGGACTCCACACCGATGCTGGTGGCGATGCCGGTCAGCACGATCTGGGTGACGCCGCGGCGGCGCAACTGCACGTCGAGGCCGGTGCCGTGGAAGGCGCCCCAGTTGCGCTTGGTGACGGTGAGGTCGCCGGGGTGCCCGGCCAGTTCGTCGACGACGACGTCCCAGCCCTCGGGGCGGGGCCCGCCGGCGCCGCCGGCCTCCGTGCGGCCGGGCACGGCGTCCGCCCCGTCGGCGGCGAAGGAGACCCGGACCAGCACCACGGGCAGGTCGCGGGCCCGGAAGGCTTCGGCCAGTTCGGCGCTCCGGGCCACGACCTCGGCGCCGGTGTACGGCTCGGTGGGCGCGGCGACGATACCGGCCTGGAGGTCGATCACGACGAGGGCGGTACGGGGGTCCAGGGCGGTGACGGTCATGGGGCGGTGCCTTTCGGACGGTTCTCACACGGTTCGGCCGCGATCGACCCCACGGTAGGTTCGACAGGTAAAACTGTCCAGCTAAGCCTGCACAGTTTTACCTGTCGATTAAGCTGGAGCAGTCCTGCACGCGGGGGACTGGGTCGACACGGCCACCCTCGACCTGCTGGAGAGCCGCGGCCTGCGCTTCGGCGTCGTCCACGAGACGGGCGCCGCGCAAGGGCGCGAGGCCCGCTGCGCCGCCCGCTTCCCCGGCCTGGACGTCCTGGTCTTCGGGCACAGCCACATCCCCTGGGACACCACCGCCGCAAGCGGCCTGCGGCTGCTCAACCCCGGGTCGCCGACGGACCGGCGCCGTCAGCCGTATCGCACCTACATGACCGCCACGGTCGCCGACGGCCGACTGCGGGACGTCGAGCTGCACCGGCTGCCGCCGCGCTGAGCGGCGGCAGCCATCGGGACGGGCGGCACCCGTGAGGGCGCCGCCCGGTGCGGACCGGGCCGCTCCGTGTCGCGGGAAGCGGCCCGGGCGCTTCTTCTGGAGTGCGCTGTCACGGACCTCCTTCCGGGGCAGTGGGGTCGAGGGGCATGCATGCCTCGTCCGTTGCCGGGCGACTACCCGGGACGGGCCGGTTCACACATACGTGCGGGGACGACCCGCCGGGCCCGGACCGCGCGGCGTCTCAGCCGGCCGACGGCCCCGTCCAGTCCGCCGCCACCCGGCCGATGCGGACCCGCTGCGGGTGATCGCCGACGGGGACGGAGACCGACTTCTCGCCGGTGGCGAAGTCGATGGCCGTCACCTGGTCGGCGCCGCTCTCGGAGACCACGCAGTGCGTCCCGTCGCCGCTGACCGTGGCCCAGTAGGGCTTGGCCGCGGGCACCAGCGGACCCTCCTGGAGGGTGTCGCGGTCCACGACCGTCGCGTAGTCGTCCATCGTGCCCGCGACGCAGATCCTGGTGCCGTCCGGGCTCATCGAGAGACCGTGGTGGCGCGAGTCGTTGACCCAGGTGGTGCGGTCCTCACTGGTGGCGGGGTTCTTCGGCAGGGTCTTCGTCCGGGTGATCCGGTCCCCGGCGACGTCGTACTCGAAGAAGCCGTTGAAGAACGAGACCTGGAAGTACAGCTTCGACTCGTCGGGCGAGAAGACGGCGGGCCGCACCGCGTCCGAATGGTCACCGAGGCCGATCGCGTCGAGCCGCTCGCGCATGTCGATGACCCTGACCCGCTCGTACGTCCTCGCGTCCACGACCGTGATGCGCCGGTCGCCCTTCGTCCAGTCGAGCCAGGGGGCGTCGAGTGCGGTGTTCACGTCACCGATGGACATGTTCCAGATGTACCGGCCGTCGCGGGTGAAGATGTTCTCGTGCGGCTTGTCGCCGGTGCCGAACGAGCCGACCTGCTCACCGGTCTCGATGTCGAGGACGTGCACGGTGTTCGAGGTCGACGCCGAGACCGCGACCCGGGTGCCGTCGGGCGAGACCGCCATGTGGTCGGAGCGGTAACCCGAGACGGGGAAGCGCCAGTTGATGTCGCCCGTGGCGAGGTCGACGGAGACCACGTCGGCGAGGCTCGGCCGGGAGACGACCACCGAGGCGCCGTCCGGGGTCGAGTACATGTCGTCGACGAGCTGGTCGTGTCCCTCACCGACGCCGTTGCGGATGGCCTGGAAGTAGATCCACTTGATCGGATCGGCGTTGATCTCCGCCATCCGCTCCGCCTTGTCCGGGACGACGTCGATCCGGCCGATCCTCGCGAAGTCACCGGTGGACCTGATGACGTCCGCGGTGCCGTCCCAGTTGTTGCCGACGAACATCACCTCGCGCAGGGCGGCGGGGGCGTCCGGAGCGGCCGAGGCCGTGGTGGCGGGGGCGGCGACGGTGAGGGCGAGGGCGGCGGCTACGGCGCCGAGGTGCCTGGTCGAGAAGGCGGGCATGGTGCTCTCCTCCGGCAGGGGGCGTGGTGTGGGGGTGCTGGAGCGTTGCAGCGCGCAATCTGAACACAGCCGCTTTCAGAGTGAACTTACTGCAAAGTAAGGAAGGAGCGCCCTTCTCCACAAGGCCCCGGACCCGACAAAATCGGCCGGAGAGCGAGGAGTTGGCGCGAGGCAGGAGGCGGCGGGTGGCGGGCAGGCTCAGCGGGCCGACGGGCCGCTACGGCGGCAAGTCGGCCGCTCAGCGCCAGGCCGAGCGCCGAAGGCGCTTCCTCGACGCCGCGCTCCAGCTGTTCGGCGACAGCCCCGGCTACCGCGCCACGACCGTCGCGGCCCTCAGCGACGCCGCGGGTCTGTCCACCCGCCAGTTCTACGAGGAGTTCCGCACCCTGGAGGACGTGCTCGCGGCCCTCCACCTCCAGGTCAACGCCTGGGCCGAGGAGGCCGTCCGCACCGCGGCCGCGGGGGCCAGGGACCTGCCCCTCGCCGACCGCGCCGCCGCGGTCTTCCGCGCCTACGCCGCCAACGTCACCGCCGATCCGCGCCGCGTCCGCATCACCTTCGTGGAGATCGTCGGCGTCAGCCCGCGCCTGGAGGAACAGCGGCTGGCCCGCCGGGCCCGCTGGGTCGACCTCATCTGTGCCGAGGCCCGGTCGGCCGCCGCACGCGGGGAGGCGGCGCACCGCGACTACCGGCTCGCCGCCACCGCGTTCATCGGCGGCGTCAACGGCCTGCTGCACGACTACAGCGCGGGCTGGGTGGACGCGACCCTCGACGAGGTCGTCGACGAACTGGTCCACCAGCTCCTGGCCGTCCTCAGCCCGCCCGCCCCGCCCCCGGAGAAGTGACCGGCCCGCCCCCCGGAGGACCGACCGGCCCCCCGTCGGCCGACCGCCGGCTACTCGTCCCAGGCCTGGACCATGGTCTGCTCGACGATCTCACCGTCCCGCAGCGACAGCATCGACTCCGCGAGCACCCGCACGCCGTCCGGATAGGTGCACTCCTCGGAGAACGCGACCTGGTCGCCCTGGACCACACAGCGTGCCATCCGGTGGGTCATGTCGCGGCTGTAGACGTCGTCGAGCATCTCGGCGATCTCGTCCCGGCCGTGCAGGACCTTGGGGCGGCTGGGCTGGTCGTACCGGTCGACGATGCGGACCTCCGCGTCCCGCGCGTACAGCGACAACAGGGCTGCCGCCGTCTCTCCTTCGATGCCCCGGCGCAGCGCTTCGGTGTCGAAGCCGGGGCCTGCCGTGGTACCCATGACGACCTCCTTCGGACGTCCAGGGCCGCGACCCGGAGCCCGAACGGGCCGCCTCGGCCCTCTCCCTTCGAGCTTCCTCCGTCCCGGCGGCCACGGCAACGGTGGCCGTGACACTGGTCCTCACGGGTGAGCGGCGCCGCCCGCCCGTGTCCACGCCGTGCCCGCCCGCGTTGCTCAGCACATGATCTCAACACGACGTATCGTCGCCGTCGTCGGGCTCGCCGCCGGTGTCACCGGCCTCGCCGCCCCGATGGCGAGCGCGGCCGGCGGGGGTCCGCTGGGCACGGAGAAGCTCAGCGTGACGAACACCCTCGACTCGCTCGCGGTCGGTGACATGCCCGCAGAGGACCGGGCGCGGATGCCGCTCCCTTCCCAGCAGCTGAGCCGGCTCCAGGACCTCCAGCAACTCCAGCAGGTCACCGGCCTGGTCTCGCCCGTCTTCGGTGTGGTCCCCGCCCTGGGCTGACGCCCGCGTCAGCCACCGGTCGCCAGGAACTGGGTGGCCGCCAGCTCCGCGTACAGCGGATCGGCGGTCACCAGCTCCCGGTGCGTGCCGACCGCACGCACGCGCCCCGCGTCCATCACCACGATCCGGTCCGCCATCGTCACCGTGGACAGCCGGTGCGCGACCACCAGCACCGTGGTCGTCCGGGCCACGTCCGCCACGGTGTCGCGCAGCGCCGCCTCGTTGACCGCGTCCAGCTGCGAGGTGGCCTCGTCGAGCAGCAGCAGACGCGGCCGCCGCAGCAGCGCACGGGCGATGGCCACCCGCTGGCGCTCACCCCCGGACAGCTTGGTGCCCCGATGCCCGACGAGCGTCTCCAGCCCGTTCGGCAGCCGTTCCACCAGACCGTCCAGGCGGGTCGTCTTCAGCACGGCGGCGAGGGCCGCCTCGTCCCCCTCCGGATTGCCCAGCAGCAGATTGTCCCGCAGTGAACCGGACAGCACCGGCGCGTCCTGCTCCACATAGCCGATCGAGGCCCGCAGCGCGGACAGTTCCCAGTCCCCGAGGCTCCGGCCGTCCAGCGTGATCTCCCCGGAGTCCGGGTCGTAGAACCGCTCGACGAGGGAGAAGACGGTGGTCTTGCCCGCACCGGACGGACCGACGAACGCCGTCATCCCGCGGGCCGGCACCTCGAAGCTCACCCCGTGGTGGACGTACGGAAGATCGTCGGCGTAGCGGAAGCGGACGTCGCGGAAGGCGACCGACGCCGGAGCCGCGCCCGGCGACGGCAACGGAACCGGCCGGGCCTGCGGCTCCGCGGGCAGGCGCAGCGCGTCCTGGATCCGGCCCAGCGCCGCCCGTCCCGTCTGGTACTGCGTGATCGCGCCGACGACCTGCTGGATCGGGGACATCAGATAGAAGACGAACAGCAGGAACGCGACCAGAGTGCCCACGTCGATCGCTCCCGTCGCCACCCGCGCCCCGCCCACCGCGAGCACCGTGATGAAGGCGATCTGCATCGCGAGTCCCGCCGTGTTGCCCGCGGCGGCCGACCACTTGGCGGCGCGCACGCTCTGCCGCCACGACTCCTCGGCGGCCTCGTGCAGCACCCGCTCCTCCCGGGGCTCGGCCCCCGACGCCTTCACCGTGCGCAGCGCGCCGAGGATCCGCTCCAGCGCGGCGCCCATCACGCCCACCGCGTCCTGCGCCTGCCGGCTCGCCCGGTTGATGCGCGGCACGATGAGACCCAGCACCGTGCCCGCGCCCAGCACCACCGCCAGCGTCACCCCGAGCAGCACGGGATCGACGACGCCCATCATCACCAGCGTCGCCACCAGCGTCAGCCCGCCGGTGCCGAGGCCGATCAGGGAGTCGGTGGTCACCTCGCGCAGCAGCGTCGTGTCGGAGGTGATCCGGGCCATCAGGTCACCGGGCTCGGTGCGGTCCACCGCCGCGATCCGCAGCCGCAGCAGATACGACGACAGGGTGCGCCGCGCCCCGAGCACCACCGACTCGGCGGTGCGCCGCAGCACGTACGAACCCAGGGCGCCCAGCGCCGTGTTGGCGACCACGAGCCCCGACATGGCCAGCAGCGCCCCGGTGATGGCCCGGTCGTGCGCCAGGTCGTCGATCAGCTCCCGCGCCACCAGCGGCAGCAGCAGCCCGGTGGCGCCCGTGACCAGGGAGAGCAGCGCGCCCGCGAACAGGGCCGTGCGGTGCGGTCGTACGTAGGACAGGAGCAGCCGCCAGGCGGGCGTGCCGGTCTGAGGCTGTGCGGTGGTCACGTCGCTCCTTCGGCACACGGACGGGGCACTCAGGCTACGTCGGCGCCGAACGCCACCACGCGCCGGTCCGGGCCAGCCCACCCGTACTCCGCGAACCGCCCTGTCACCTGCCCCTTTCCGATCACTTGCGCGTAGGGTCTGGGGGAACGCTGAACGGCCGAGGAAGGGGTCAGGACCATGGCGCAGGAAGTACGCGGCGTGATCGCGCCGGGCAAGGACGAGCCGGTGCGGATCGAGACGATCGTCGTGCCGGACCCCGGCCCGGGCGAGGCCGTGGTCAAGATCCAGGCCTGCGGGGTGTGCCACACCGACCTGCACTACAAGCAGGGCGGCATCAACGACGAGTTCCCGTTCCTGCTCGGCCACGAGGCCGCGGGCGTGGTCGAGTCGGTCGGTGCCGGGGTCACCGACGTGGCCCCCGGCGACTTCGTGATCCTCAACTGGCGCGCCGTGTGCGGCAAGTGCCGGGCCTGTCGGCGCGGACGGCCCTGGTACTGCTTCGACACCCACAACGCCGAGCAGAAGATGACCCTGGCCGCGACCGGTCAGGAGCTGTCCCCGGCGCTCGGCATCGGCGCCTTCGCCGAGAAGACCCTGGTCGCCGCCGGACAGTGCACCAAGGTCGACCCGGCGGTCCCGGCCGAGGTGGCCGGGCTCCTCGGCTGCGGGGTGATGGCCGGCATCGGCGCCGCCATCAACACCGGCAACGTCGGCCGCGGTGACACCGTCGCCGTCATCGGCTGCGGCGGCGTCGGCGACGCGGCGATCGCCGGGTCGTACCTGGCGGGCGCGTCGAAGGTCATCGCCGTCGACATCGACGACCGCAAACTGGAGACCGCCCGTTCCATGGGCGCCACCCACACCGTCAACTCCCGCGGGACCGACCCCGTCGAGGCGATCCGCGAACTGACCGGCGGCTTCGGCGCCGACGTCGTCATCGAGGCCGTCGGCCGCCCGGAGACCTACCGGCAGGCCTTCTACGCCCGCGACCTGGCCGGCACCGTCGTCCTGGTCGGCGTGCCCACACCCGAGATGAAGCTGGAGCTGCCCCTGCTCGACGTGTTCGGCCGCGGCGGCTCGCTCAAGTCCTCCTGGTACGGCGACTGCCTGCCCTCCCGCGACTTCCCGATGCTCGTCGACCTCCACCTCCAGGGCCGCCTGGACCTCGGCAAGTTCGTCACCGAGACCATCCGCCTCGACGAGGTGGAGCAGGCCTTCGACCGGATGCACGCCGGTGACGTGCTGCGTTCGGTGGTGGTGCTCTGATGGCCCCCCGCATCGAACGCCTCGTCACCTCCGGGCAGTTCAGCCTCGACGGCGGCACCTGGGACGTCGACAACAACGTCTGGCTGGTCGGCGACGACCACGAGGTGGTGGTCGTCGACGCCGCCCACGACGCCGACGCGATCGCCGAGGCCGTAGGGGACCGGCGGCTCACCGCCATCGTGTGCACCCACGCCCACAACGACCACGTGGGCGCCGCGCCCGCGCTCGCCGAGCGCACCGGCGCCACCATCTGGCTGCATCGCGACGACCTCCCCCTGTGGCAGCAGACCCACCCCGACCGCGAGCCGGACGCGTGGCTGACCGACGGCCTCGTCATCGAGGCGGCCGGCGCCGACCTGACCGTCCTGCACACCCCGGGCCACGCACCCGGCGCGGTCTGCCTCTACGACCCCGGTCTCGGCACCGTGTTCACCGGCGACACCCTCTTCCAGGGCGGACCGGGCGCCACCGGCCGCTCCTACTCCCACTTCCCGACCATCATCGACTCGATCCGGGACAAGCTGCTGGTCCTCCCGCCCGAGACCGAGGTCCGCACCGGTCACGGCGACTCCACGACCATCGGCGCCGAGGCCCCGCACCTGGAGGAGTGGATCAGGCGCGGGCACTGACCTGGGCGGTCGGCGCCGGAACCGCCCCCGCACATGCCGGAACGCGTAAACGCGGGGACACGCGGTAAAGGTGACAGAAGATGTCCGGCTTCCCGGGCACTCTCGAACACGACATCGCCCGTACGGGACGTGAACCCGTACGGGACGTGAGGGAGAGGAACGGAAGCCGGACATGACAGGGTCATCGAAAGGTCCGCTGGCGGGCAGGGTCGCACTGGTCGCCGGAGCGACCCGCGGCGCCGGCCGGGGCATCGCCGTCGAACTGGGCGCGGCCGGCGCCACCGTCTACGTCACCGGCCGCAGCACCCGCGCCCGGCGCTCGGAGTACGACCGCCCCGAGACCATCGAGGACACCGCCGACCTGGTCACCGAGGCGGGCGGCCACGGCGTCGCCGTACCCGCCGACCACCTGGACCCGGCGCAGGTCGCCGCCGTCGTCGACCGGATCGCCAGCGAAGACGCCCGCCTCGACATCCTGGTCAACGACATCTGGGGCGGCGAGACCCTCTTCGAGTGGGACAGCCCTGTCTGGGCGCACGACCTCGACAACGGCCTCAGACTGCTGCGGCTCGCCGTCGAGACCCACGCCATCACCAGCCACCACGCGCTGCCGCTGCTGCTGCGCCGCCCCGGCGGACTGGTCGTCGAGGTCACCGACGGCACCGACGCCTACAACCGCGACCACTACCGCAACTCGTTCTTCTACGACCTCGCCAAGACGTCCGTCCTGCGGATGGCCTTCTCCCTCGGGCACGAGGTGGGACCGCGCGGCGCCACCGCCGTCGCGCTGACCCCCGGCTGGCTGCGTTCGGAGATCATGCTCGACCACTTCGGCGTGCGCGAGGAGAACTGGCGCGACGCCCTCGACCGCGTCCCGCACTTCGCCATCTCCGAGACGCCCCGCTACGTCGGCCGCGCCGTCACCGCCCTCGCCGCCGACCCCGGTGTGGCGCGCTTCAACGGGCGGTCCTTCTCCAGCGGCTCGCTCGCCCAGGAGTACGGCTTCACCGACCTCGACGGTAGCCGCCCGGACGCCTGGCGTTATCTCGTGGAGGTCCAGGACGCGGACAAGCCCGCCGACGTCACGGGGTATCGCTGACGGGCGGCAACGGCCACCGGGCGCCGTGCCCCGGCGGCAGCGCCAGGTCCTTCCGCACGGCGGCGTAATAGCCCTCGCGCGCGGTGCGCTGCCCCTCCAGCAGGGTGCGCCAGGCATCCGGGTCGCGGGTCTCCTCCCGCAGGAAGCGCTCCATCTCCATCACCGCCACCACCCAGACCCGCGCCTTCTCCACCACGTCCCTGCTGCCCAGCAGGAGCAGCGCCTCACCGGCCGGGTCGCGGGCGACGGCGGCCTCCGCCTGGGCCGGCGCGGCCTCCCGGGGAGTCAGCGGATGCGGGTGGGGGTCGTTGCCGAGGTGGGCGGCGACCCGGTACGTCAGCGTGACGGAGGTCTTCACGGTCCGCGCGTAGTCGGAGTACACCGCGAGCCTGCGCTCCTCCCAGCGGGCCTCGCTCTCCCGGCGCAACCGTGCCCGGTCGCTGCGGACCACGGCGAGATAGGAACCGAGCGCGCCGATGACGACGCCGATGAGCGCGGGGAGTTGCTGCAGGAACGCGGACATGGCCGCACGCTATCTGCCCCTGTGATCGCCGCGGTACTACCGTCTGGCCCATGACGGACACCAGGCGATTCACCGACCACGCGGCACTCGTGACGGGCGCGGCCCGGGGCATCGGCGCGGCCACCGCACGCCGGCTCGCCACGGAGGGAGCCCGGGTACTGCTGACCGACGTGGACCTCGCGGCGGCGCGGCGGACGGCGGCGGACCTGGCGGACGACGGGCTCGACGTGACCGCGTTCGGCTGCGACGTGAGCGACCGGGCGTCCGTCGAGACGGCCGTCGCCCACGCCGTGGAAACCTTCGGCGGCCTGGACGTGCTGGTCAACAACGCCTTCGCCTGTACGCCGGACGCCCCGCTCTTCGAGGACGAGCCGGACGACGTCTGGGCCCGCGACCTCGATGTCACCCTCACCGGCGCCCAGCGCTGCTGCCGGGCCGCGCTGCCCCACCTCGCGGCCTCCGGGCGCGGCGCGATCGTGAGCATCGGCTCCGTCAACAGGGTCCAGGACTTCGGCAACCACGCCTACAGCGCGGCCAAGGCGGGTCTCGCCTCGCTGACCCGCACCCTCGCCGGACACGCGGGCCCGCGCGGCGTCCGCGTCAACCTCGTCACGCCGGGCACGGTGCGCACCACGGCCTGGGAGGGCCGGGACGAGGAACTGGCGGCGGTGCGGGGGCTGTACCCGCTGGGGCGGGTCGGCGAGCCCGAGGACGTCGCGGCGGCCGTCGCCTTCCTCGCCTCCCGCGACGCCGCCTGGATCACCGGGACCACGCTGGCGGTGGACGGCGGTCTGACCGCGGTCAACACCGGCTTCCGGCGGGCGATCGCGCGGGCGGAGGGCTCGGACTGACGCACCTGCGCGGTCCGGTGCGGTCTGGTGCGGTCGGGTGTGGTCGGGTGCGGTCCGGAATGGTCCGGTGGTGTTTGTCACGGTTGCGTCGCGGCGGCAGGCGGCACGCAACCAAAGCCGCCGGACGGCGGTCTAGCATGCCGGGATCGCACGAGGGCGACCTTCCGCCCGGCGCACCGCCTCGACGCGAAAGGCATGACCGGCCATGGGGGACATACGCAGACGGGGAGCCGTCGCACTCGGGGTCACCGCACTGGTGGCACCGCTCACACTCGCGCTCACGGCGGCACCGGCCCAGGCCGCGAGCTGCGCCGCGAAGGCGGGGCCGTACCAGAAGAAGGTGGAGAAGTTCCTCGGCCGCAAGGCCGACGGCAAGCAGTCCACCGCCGACTGCAAGGCGATCCGCGACTTCCAGACCAAGCACGGCATCCGGCCCAACGCCGGCTACGCGGGCCCCGTCACCTGGGGAGTGATGGACCTGATGACGAAGCAGAAGGCCGTCGGAAAGAACCCGAACAAAGCCGGCAAATGCCCCACCAACAAGGGCCGCATCGCCTGCGTGAACCTCAGCCTCCAGCTGAGCTGGATCCAGGACGGCAAGAAGCTGGTGTACGGGCCGGTCCCGGTCCGTACCGGGCGCAACGGCTACGAGACCCGCACCGGTCTGAAGAAGGTCTACTGGCGCAACATCGACCATGTCTCGACCATCTACCACGTGCCGATGCCCTACAGCCAGTTCTTCGACGGCGGCCAGGCCTTCCACTCCGTCGGCGTCGGCATGTGGAACCCGCCGGGCTCGCACGGCTGCGTCAACATGCGGAAGGCCGACGCCAAGAAGTACTGGTCGCTGCTGAAGAAGGGCGACGACGTCTACGTGTACGGCCGCAAGCCGGGCACCTGACGCACACGGGCGGCAGCGTCCGCGAGTCGACCGCGGTTCGGTGACGCCGGGGGCCGGGAACGAACTCGCCGGTAGGTCTTGACAGATGAGAGCATGGACGTGATCAGTAACACGGTCCGATATGTCCGCTTGGCTCGTGATTACTCACATCGTCTTCACGCGGGGCACCGTATGCTTCACAGCATGTCCACCACTGTTGAACCCTCCTCCGAGCGATCGGCTGCCGAGGTCAACGAGGAGATCCGGGCCCTGTGGCTCCGGTCGGGCGGGACACTGAGCGTCGAGCAGCGCGCGGAGTACCAGCGGCTCGTCATGGAGTGGGCCAACGCGGCCCCGGAGTCCGTGAGGGCCGCCTGACCGGCGCCGCCCAGGACTCCTCGCCGTCCCGGCCCTCCGGCAGCCCCGAGGACCGGGCCTCGTACCGGCCCGGTCAGCCCCACGTCGCCGAGTACCGCCGCCGATAGGCCTTGCGGTCCTGCTCCTCGCGAATCCAGCGCGTGGCCACCAGCGCCACCAGGCTGCCCGCGACCACCAGCAGGCCCGGCCCGATGTTCCGCCGGTCGGTGAGCCGGGCGAGCAGGGTCGAGCCGTCGACGCCCGCCCCGGGGGCCGGCGCCCCCGCCCCGGAGGTGCCCGGTGCCCGGGTGCCCGGTTCCTGGCCGGCCGGTGCCGAGGTGCCCGCGGCGGCACCCTTTTGCCCCGGGACGATCAGCCGGACCCCGAGCGACGCCATGGCCTCCGGCAGCGGCTGGAAGAACGTGGTGCCGCCCTTGGCGCAGTCGCCACTGCCGCCCGACGTCACCCCGAGCGCGACGCCCTCGGAGAACATCGGCCCACCGCTGTCCCCGGGCTCGGCGCACACGTCCGTCTCGATCAGACCGGTGACCGTGCCCTCCGGGTAGTTGACCGTCGCGTCCAGCGCCGTCACCCGGCCGTCGCGCAGCCCGCTGGTGCTCCCGCTGCGGAACACCCGCTGCCCGACCGCCGGTTCGCCCGCCCCCGTGATCCGCACCCCCTTGCCGTCGCCGACCGCCACCACGTCGGCGCCGTCGCCCGCCTTGCCGTTCGCGTACTCCACCAGGGAGAAGTCGTCCCCGGGGAAGCTCCCGGCGACCGTCCTGCCGACCTGCCCGTCACCGGGGCGGTCGCCGAACCAGACGGAGCCCGTCGGGCCGCAGTGACCGGCGGTCAGGATGAAGTCGCTCGTGCCGTCGGTCACATTGAATCCCGCCGAGCAGCGGCCCGCCGTGGACAGGATCGGTTCCGCCCCGTTCAGACGGGTGGTGAACGCGCCCTCCGTACGCTCCATGCGGACGAATCCGCCGATGCCCTCCGCGACTCCCGTCAGCCGCGACCAGTCCGACCCGGAGACCGTGCGGTCGCCCCGGACCACCACCTCGTTCGAGCGGTAGTCCAGCGCCCACGCGGTACCGGTCACCCGGGGCGCCGAGCGCAGCGTCGAGGCCGCCGACCTCAGCTCGGACATGCTGTGCCGCACCCGCTTCGCCGTCGCACCCGCCCGCCGCACCGCCTCGGCCGCGCTCTCGTCCGTCACCGCCACGACCGGCCGCCCGTCGGAGTCGACCCAGTGACCGGCCGTACGATCGGTGCCGAGCCGGGACACGAGGTCGGCACCGGCGCCGGACGCGGTCCCCGCGAAGGTGCGCGGTGCGGGGGACGCGTCGGGCGGCTCACTCGCCACGGCCCGGGTGACCATCGTCCCCCCGAGCAGCAGTCCGCCGACGGCCGCCAGCCGTGCCACTCGCCGGACGATGCGTCGTCGTGCGTGCCTCATGCCTGCGCTCCCGAACCCGACCGCGCGGCGTCGCCGCCGCGGGGGCCTCCGGACGTCGAGCACCCTCCTCCCATACGGCGGCGGGAACCCCGGTGTTCACCGGGCCGGAGCCTTGTTCCCCGGCCCCGGCCCCGTCACCGCGTCCTATCTTGGCCCCATGACCAGCAACCCGTGGGACCAGGCCGGTGAACCGAACCCGCTGCGCGCACTCACGCCGGACCAACTGCGCCGGCGTACCAGCATGAAGTGGCGCACCCACCCGGCGGAGGTACTGCCGCTGTGGGTGGCCGAGATGGACGTGCCGCTCGCCGGACCCGTCGTGCGTGCCGTCACCGACGCCATGGAACTCGGCGACACCGGCTACCCCGTCGGCACCGCCTACGCCGAGGCCCTCGCCGCCTTCGCCGGCAAGCGGTGGGGCTGGGACGGCCCGGCCGTGGAACGCACGGCGATCGTGCCCGACGTGATGCTGGGCGTCGTCGAGATGCTCAAGCTGGTCACCGGGCCCGGCGACCCGGTGATCGTCAACCCGCCGGTGTACCCGCCGTTCTACCAGTTCGTCACCCACATGGACCGGCGCGTCGTCGAGGCGCCCCTCGGTCCGGACCTGCGGATCGACCTCGGCGTGCTGGAGGAGGCCTTCCGGCGGGCCGTCGCGGGCGGTGGCCGGGCGGCCCACCTGCTGTGCAGCCCGCACAACCCGACCGGCACCGTGCACACCGCCGAGGAACTGGCGGCCGTCGCCGCCCTGGCGGAGCGGTACGGCGTCCGGGTCGTCGCCGACGAGATCCACGCTCCGGTCGTCACCGCCCCCGAGGCGCGGTTCGTGCCCTACCTGAGCGTGCCCGGCGCCGAGCGAGGCCTCTCCCTGATGTCGGCGTCCAAGGGCTGGAACCTCGCCGGGCTCAAGGCGGCCCTGGCCGTCGCGGGCCCCGGGGCCGCCGCCGACCTGGCGCGGATGCCCGAGGAGGTCGGTCACGGGCCGAGTCACGTCGGCGTCCTCGCCCACACCGCCGCCCTGCGTGACGGAACCGCCTGGCTGGACGCCGTGCTCGCCGGGCTCGACGAGAACCGGCGGCTGCTCACCGGCCTGCTCGCCGAGCGGCTGCCCGGCGTCGTGCACCGCACCGGCGAGGCGACCTACCTCGCCTGGCTCGACTGCCGCGCCCTCGGCCTCGGTGACGACCCGGCCGACGTCTTCCTCGACCGGGGCCGGGTGGCCCTCAGCTCCGGCGTTCCCTTCGGCAGCGGAGGGGCGGGGCACGTGCGGCTCAACCTGGCGACCGCGCCGGAAGTGCTCAGGGAGGCGGTGCGCAGGATGGCGGCCGCCCTGGAGTGAGCCGGGAGCGACGCCGGGGAACCGGCTGGGCGGTCTTAGACTTCCGGACATGGACGACGACGCGTCACTGGCCCGGCTCGGCGCCGGCAAGTACCTGCTGGTCACCACGTACCGGAAGAACGGCACGCCGGTCGCCACCCCGGTGTGGGTCGTGCGGGACGGGGACGCGCTCGGCGTCTGGACCGTGGCCGACTCCTGGAAGGTCAAGCGCGTGCGCAACCGCACCGACGTCCTGGTCGGCCCCTGCGACGTGCGCGGCAGGCCGACCGGGGAGCAGGTCCCGGGGACGGCGGAGATCTGCGACGCGGCCACCACGGCCCGCTACCGGCGGCTGCTCGCCCGCAAGTACGGCGTCGTCGGCCGGCTCACCCTGCTCGGCAGCAGGCTGCGCCGCGGGCTCGACGGCACCCTGGGAATCCGCGTCACGCTCACGTCCGCACCGCCGGCCGGGAACTGACCCGCCCTCAGGTCCAGGCCCGGTACGGCTCGTCGACCAGCTGGAAGACCGGCTCGCCGCGCACCGGGTCCTTGGCCGTGGACAGCCGCACCCGGTCCCCGCTGTGGATGCCGATCAGCGGTCCCATGACCCGGCCGCGCAGCACGAACCCCTCGGCCATCTCGATGAGGGAGACATTGCGGGCGGCCGGGGTGTTGCGGTGCACCACCGTGGCGTGGCGCACCGTCCCCGTGCCCTCGCTCCGCTCCGTCCGCAGCTCGCTGCCGCGACAGACCGGACACAGCACCCGGTGGTACACGGCGGTGCCGCACCAGGTGCAGCGCTGGTAGAAGACGGCCTCGGTGTCCGGGCCCCGGTCCTCGGTCCTCGGGTCGAGCAGGCCCGTCGCGGGGCCGGCCGCCTGCCGAGTGACGTTTCCTGAGTGGTACACGCTGGTCAACTCCCTGCACTCGGGCCGGAATCCCGCGTGCGCGGTCACTGGGCACGCGGGTGCGCGGCTCACCGTGCCGCCGTGCACGCACCACAGCGTATGGCACTGAGTGTCACGCGTAAAGGCACTCGGTACCCTTGATTGCGGGTGAATGAACGCGCGAGGCCGTCGAGTCCGGGCCGTCAGCCGTGCGCGAACGCCGTCTCGATCTCCCGCAGCACCTGCCACAGCGGTGTCCCGCGACGCGCGGCCACCACCACCACGTCCTCGGGCGAGGTGCCGTGGGGCGGCACCGGAACGTCGCCGAACGCGGACTGCGCGAACGCCAGCGCGTGGCCCACCGCGGCACCTGCGTCGTCCCGCCCGTCCGAACGCAGCCAGGACCGCAGGGCGTTGTTGTGGGCCGCGACCACCGCGGCCGCGATCACGTCGGCGCGCAGGCTCCCGTCCGGACGTGCGCCCAGCCGCCCCCGCAGGTACTCGGCGAGGGCCCGCTCGTAGCGCCACACCACCGACAACTCGTAGGCGCGCAGGCCGGGGACCTTCTTGGTGAGGCGGTAGCGCTGTACGGAGAACGCCGGGTTCTCGGCGTACATGCCCAGGACGAGCCGGGCCGCGTCGCAGACCCGCCGCACCGGGTCGGCGTCCTCGGGCGAGCGGGCCAGGAACGCCTGCATGTCGGCCAGGCACCGTTCGTGGTCGGGGAAGACCACGTCCTCCTTGGACGGGAAGTACCGGAAGAAGGAGCGCCGTCCGACGCCGGCGAGGGCAACGATGTCGTCCACGGTGGTCTGTTCGTACCCCCGCTCCAGGAACAGCCGGAACGCCGCCGCGACCAGCGCCTCCCGCATCGGCGGCCGGACCTCGGCCGCGTCCGTCCCGTCCCCGCGGCGGGGCGCCGCACTGCTGGTGCTCATGAAGGGGAACGTAGCAGCCCGCCGAGCCGCATGGCACTCAGTGCAGCCAGCAGAGGGAACTGAGTGCACTTGTCGGCTCGCCGCCCCGGTCGCATACGATCACTTCCGGTCAGCCCCGGAGGAGTCCGCATGCCGTTCACCCGCTCCCGCATCCTGTACGTCACCGACCTGGCCTACGAGGCGCGCGGGCGGCGCTACTGCGACGAGGACATCTACCTGACCTCGCGGCTGCGCGAGGAGTTCGACCTGGCCCTGTGCCACCCCCGGGACGCCGCCGCACTGCTGGACGCCTTCGACGCCGTCGTCGTCCGCAACAGCGGTCCCGTGCAGGGGTACGAGGCCGCCCACGCGGCGTTCCGCGAGCGCGCCACCGAGCGCGGGACGCGCGTCTACAACCAGCTCACCGGCCGGGCGGACATGGTCGGCAAGCAGTACCTGCTGGACCTCACCGCCGCGGGGTACCCCGTCATCCCCACCGTGGACCGTGCCGAGGACCTGCACCGGCTGCCCGTCGCGGACGAGTACGTCGTCAAGCCGAGGCTCGGCGCGGACTCGGCGGGCCTCGGGATCGTCCCCGCGGGCCGGGTGGCCGAGGCACTGGACGGCGCCGGGGACCTCCTCGCCCAGCCGCGCGTCGACTTCGCCTACGAGGTCTCCTTCTACTTCGTCGACCACGACTACCAGTACGCCCTGTACGCGCCGCACCCCGACCGCCGCTGGCAGCTGGAGCCGTACGACGCCACCGTGGCCGACCTCGACTTCGCGCGGCGGTTCATCGAGTGGAACGGCGTCGACCACGGCATCCAGCGCGTCGACGCCTGCCGCGCACCCGGCGGGGAGCTGCTGCTGGTCGAGCTGGAGGACCTCAACCCCTACCTGTCCCTGGACGCCCTCGACGAACCGGCCCGCGACGCGTTCGTCACCGCCCTGCGCACGGCCCTCCGACGCCTGCTCGCCGGCTGAGCCGCCCCGCGGCCCGGGCCGGCGGCATCTAGCATGGCGGCCATGGACGTGTTCCTGGACCGGCTCGACCCGGACATGTGCGTCGTCACGGCCGCCGCGGACGGGGAACGGGCCGGCTGCCTGGTCGCCTTCTCCTCGCAGTGCTCGCTGAAGCCGGTGCGGTACGTCGTGTGGATCTCCGACGTCAACCGGACCTTCCGCGTCGCGCGGTCCGCCGACGTCCTGGCGGTCCATCTGCTGGCCCGCGACCAGCGTGCGACGGCCGAACTCTTCGGCGGGCTGACCGGCGACGACGTCGACAAGTTCGACCGGGTCCGCTGGCGGGAGGCGTACGCGGGGGCCGCCGTGCTGGAGGACGCCGAGGCATGGTTCGTCGGGCGGGTCCTGGAGCGGACGCCGGGGGGCGACCACGTCGGTTTCGTCCTCGAACCGGTCGAGTGGGGCGGGCGCGAGCCGGCCGCCGGGCCGCTGCTGCGGCTCGCCGACACGCGCACCGTCCGGCCGGGGCATCCGGTGGACTGACGCCCTCGCCGTCAGTACCGGTCGGTGCCCGGTCGGCGTCGGCTCAGCGTCCCGAGGCGCCCCGCTCGGCCAGCGCCTCGGTGACGGCCCGCACGCTGCGCGCGATGTGCTGCAACTGGAGGACCTCCGCCGCGTACAGCTTGATGGTGTGCTCGATGGCCGCCTCGTGCAGGCCGAGCCGGGGCAGGTCCGCCCGGGCGGTCTGCAGCGCGGTGCGGGCCACCCGGATCTCGTGCTGGACCTGGATCTGCGCGTGGCGGGCGAGCAGCACCGGGTGCCGGATCAGGGCCGGATAGCCGGCGTAGCGCGCCGGGACCAGCTCGCGCAGCCACCTGGTGGCCGAGCGTTCCCAGTCGTAACTGCCGGGGGTCTTGACCTGGCAGGGCCAGTCCGGGCTGATGCGCGTGGTCGTCAGGGGCATGATCATCGCTTCCGGGTGTGCGGCGTCGACGGGGTGGGCGACGGGTGGGGGCGGTCCCGGTCCAGGGGACGACCGGGACCGCCGCGGGCGCTCGCGCAGGCGATGCCCGACCGGAACACCCGGTGCGCCGGAGCGGGTAGGAGTCGGCGGCCCGAGGTGTTCGCGGCAGGTGCGGACGCGTTCCGGGGCGGCCGGGTCGCGATCCGTGAGCAGTATTTATATATGCCAACCGCTTTGCAAGACGTATGAAAACATTCATGTCTGCTTTGACGGGGATGGCCCCGTCTGCGCCGACCAATCGCCGGGCGGGACCGTCCCGGCTCAGTCCCGCAGGAAGAACTGGTGCTGGTCCGCGACCTGCTCGTACTCCTCCAGCCGCGCCTGCGTCCGCTCCGGATCGGCGTCGGTCATGGCCTGGAGCAGCGCCGCGCACATCACGCCCGGCGCGGCGTAGGAGTCGAAGACCAAGCGGGACCCCGTGCCGGTGGCGAAGGTGACGTCGGCCTCGTCCACGACGGGGCCGAGCGCCAGATCGGTGATCAGCGCCACCTTCAGCCCGGCACCGCGTGCCACGCGGACGGCGCCCAGGGTCTCGTGGGCGTGCCGGGGCATGGAGAATGCCAGCACCCAGGTGCCGCCCGCCTCCCGGGACTGGAGCAGGGCGTCGTAGGCGACGGTGCCGCCCCGGGTCACCAGGCGCACGTCGGGATGGACCCGGCGGGCCGCGTAGGCGAAGTACTCGGCGAGCGAGACGGAGATACGCAGCCCGAGGACGGTCAGCGGCGCCGACGCGGCCAGCTTGCGGCCGACGTC
Source organism: Streptomyces sp. NPDC018026 (assembly GCF_044327745.1). NCBI lineage: Bacteria > Bacillati > Actinomycetota > Actinomycetes > Kitasatosporales > Streptomycetaceae > Streptomyces > Streptomyces sp. NPDC018026. Next base: position 153,046 of record NZ_JBIRFY010000010.1, on the reverse strand, counting down.
GATCACCCGGTCCGCGTCGGCGAAGTCCCGCCGCAGGTTCTCCAGGTTCTCGATCTCGGCGTCCACCGCCGCCTGCAGCTCGTTGCCCCGGTACTCCTCGGCCGCGGACCCGCCCCGGCCGCCCAGCGCGATCGCCTGGAGTTGCTCCCGCAACGCCGGGTAACCGCTGAAACCGACCGCCGAGGCGAACCGCGTCACGGACGGCTGGCTCACGCCCACCCGGTCGGCCAGGTCGGTGATCGAGAGGAACGCCGCCTCGGTGAGGTGCTCGATGAGGTACTGCGCGATGCGACGCTGTCCCGGGGAGAGGCGGGGCCGGTCGAAGAGTGTCCTGAGCCGGGAGGTGGGGGAGATCTCCGACTCGGGGGCCGCGCGTCCCGAGGTGATCGCCGACGCCTGCGCACGTGCCTGCTGCGGCGATGGCACGGGTGCGCCTCCTTCGTCTCCCATGTCTCCCACGAAGGTCAACATAGCCCACCCCCGCCGCCCGACGACCGGGCCGCCCGGCCCGCTGACGGGACCACCCCGTCGGGGATAGCACCGCCTCGCACGGGAACCCGCCGTCACGGAAGGACCCGCAGACACGGACGAGGAGCCGACGTCATGACCGTCCCGGAAGAGAACCGGCCGAAGACCGACACCACCGACGACGTTCTCGGCCGGCGCCGGCGCGAGCGCGAGGAGGACGGGCCCCGCCCGCCGGGCGGTACCGGCCGTACCCTGCGCGAGGCCCTGGAGGAGGCGCACGTCCGCCCCGACGACTTCGACGAGGAGTGAGTGACCGGGCTACGCAGGGGTTGAGGGTGCGGGCCCCCGTGCGTCCGGCGGCGGACCCGGGACCACGCCCTCCGGTACCACCAGGTCGGCCCGGTGGCGGGTGGCCGAGACCAGGTCGGCGTTGCGCTGATCGGGGCCGAGCGCCCACGCGGCCGCCTGAGCGGGGGACTTGCCGAAGCGCTCGTGGCGCGCCACGAGCCGCCTGACCCGCTCCGGTTCCGCCGGCCCGCAGAACCACACCTCGTCGAGCCGGGCCCGCACCCGTGCCCAGGCCCCGGTCTCCAGCAGCAGGTAGTTGCCCTCCGTCACGACCAGCCGGGCGGCGGGCGGCACCGGTGCGGCCCCGGCGATCGGCTGCTCCAGCACCCGCTCGAAGCCCGGCGCGTACACCGTCTCGCCGTCCGGGTCCGCGCGCAGCCGGTCCAGCAGCGCCGCGTACCCGGCCGCGTCGAAGGTGTCCGGCGCCCCCTTGCGGTCCCGGCGGCCCAGCCGGTCCAGTTCGGCGTCGGCGAGATGGAACCCGTCCATCGGCACGTGCGCCACCCACGGCTCGCCGGCGCCGTTCAGCTCCCGCACCAGATGCCCGGCGAGCGTCGACTTTCCGGCGCCGGGGCTGCCCGCGACACCCAGGATCGCGCGCCGCCCGTCCCGGGGCAGCCGGCGGGCACGGGCGAGCAGATCGTCGAAAGTCAGCGGCACACCGCACAGTGTGTCATCCGATCGGACCCGTCCCGGCGGGGAACTGTGGGGGTATGACGACGCAGCTCGGACTTCCCGACGACATCCAGGCCTGCCTCTTCGACCTCGACGGGGTCGTCACCCGGACGGCGGTGGTGCACGCCGCCGCCTGGAAGGCGACCTTCGACGCCTTCCTGCGCGAGCGGGACGGCGCGGACTTCCGGCCGTTCACCGACTCCGACTACGACCAGTACGTCGACGGCCGCCCCCGCGCCGACGGCGTCCGCTCCTTCCTCGCCTCCCGCGGCATCGAACTGCCCGAGGGCACCCCCGACGATCCCCCGGACGCACCGACCGTCAACGGCGTCGGCAACCGCAAGAACGAACTCCTCCTGGAGAAGATCCGCACCGACGGCGTGGAACCCTACGAGGGCACGCTGCGCTACATCGACGCCGTCCGCGCCGCGGGCCTCGCCACCGCGATCGTCTCCTCCAGCGCCAACACCCGGGACGTACTGCACTCCATCGACGCCGAGCGGCTGTTCGACGTACGGATCGACGGCGTGGTGGCCAGGGAACGGAAACTGCCCGGCAAACCACACCCCGACACCTTCCTCGCCGCCGCCCGCGACCTGGGCGTCGAGGCCTCCCGCGCCGCCGTCTTCGAGGACGCGCTGGCCGGCATGGACGCGGGCCGCTCCGGACACTTCGGCTACGTCGTCGGCGTCGACCGCGTCGGCCAGACCGACGCCCTCTACGCCCACGGCGCCGACCGCGTCGTCAAGGACCTCGCAGAGCTGGGAGACCACGCGTGATCACCAACCGGACGTACACCGTGGAACCCTGGCGGGTGCGCGAGACCGCCCTCAACCTCGACCTCCTCGCGCAGAGCGAGTCCGTCTTCGCGCTGTCCAACGGGCACGTCGGCTGGCGCGGCAACCTCGACGAGGGCGAACCGCACGGCCTGCCCGGCAGCTACCTCAACGGCGTCTACGAACTCCACCCGCTGCCCTACGCCGAAGCGGGCTACGGCTACCCCGAGTCGGGCCAGACCGTCATCAACGTCACCAACGGCAAGCTGCTGCGGCTGCTGGTCGACGACGAGCCCTTCGACCTGCGCTACGGACGGCTCGGCAAGCACGAACGCACCCTGGACCTCAGGAGCGGCGTGCTGGAGCGCAGCTGCGAGTGGACCTCCCCGGCCGGCACGACCGTCCGGGTGCGCTCCACCCGCCTGGTCTCGCTCACCCAGCGCGCCATCGCCGCGGTGGAGTACGAGGTCGAGCCCGTCGACACCCGCACCCGCATCGTCATCCAGTCCGAACTGGTCGCCAACGAGAGCCTGCCCTCCTCCGACGGCGACCCGAGGGCGGCCCAGGCGCTGCAGTCCCCGCTGGAACCGGAGGAGGACCTCGCCATCGGCTCCCGGCTGCGGCTGGTCCACCGCACCCGGCGCAGCGGCCTGAGGGTCGCCGTGGCCGCCGACCACGTCGTCGACGCGCCCGGGGAGATCACCACCAGCAGCGAGAGCAACACGGACGTGGCCCGCCTGACCATCACCTCCGTGCTGGACCCGGGACAGCGGCTGCGGGTGCAGAAGACCGTCGCCCACGGCTGGTCGGGCGCCCGCTCCCGGCCCGCGATGAGCGACCAGGTCGAGGCCGCGCTGGCCGCCGCCGCACACGGCGGCTGGGACGGCCTGGTGGCCGAACAGCGGGACTACCTCGACGACTTCTGGGCCCGCGCGGACGTCGAGGTGCACGGCGACGAGGAGATCCAGCAGGCCGTCCGGTTCGCCCTGTTCCACGTGCTGCAGGCCGGCGCCCGCGCCGAGCAGCGAGCGATTCCGGCCAAGGGACTGACCGGTTCCGGATACGACGGCCACGCCTTCTGGGACACCGAGATGTTCGTGCTGCCCCTCCTCACCTACACCGCGCCCAAAGCGGTCGCCGAGGCGCTGCGCTGGCGGCAGGCCACCCTCCCCGCCGCCCGCGACCGTGCCACCCAGCTCGGGCTGCGCGGCGCCGCCTTCCCGTGGCGGACCATCGACGGCTCGGAGGGCTCCGCGTACTGGCCGGCCGGCACGGCCGCCTTCCACGTGGCCGCCGACATCGCGCACGCCGCGGTGCGCTACACGGCGGCCACCGGCGACATCGACTTCGAACGCGAGACCGCCCTGGAACTCCTGGTGGAGACGGCCCGGCTGTGGCGCTCGCTGGGCCACCACGACCCGCACGGCGTCTTCCACATCGACGGCGTCACCGGCCCGGACGAGTACAGCGCCGTCGTCGACGACAACACGTACACCAACCTCATGGCCCGCTCCAACCTGCTCGCCGCGGCCGACGCGGCCGAACGCCACCCGGAGGAGGCGACCCGGCTCGGCGTCGACGAGGAGGAGAGCGCCGCCTGGCGGGACGCCGCCGAGGCCGTGCACATCCCGTACAACGACGAGGTCGGCGTGCACGAGCAGCACGCCGGCTTCACCCGCCACCAGCGCTGGGACTTCGCGAACACCGGCGCCGACCAGTACCCGCTGATGCTGCACTTCCCGTACTTCGACATCTACCGCAAACAGGTCGTCAAGCAGTCCGACCTGGTGCTGGCCATGTACACCTGCGGCAGCTGGTTCGACGCCCACTGCGACGAGGAGCAGATGGCCGCGAACTTCGCCTACTACGAACCGCTGACCGTGCGGGACTCCTCCCTGTCGGCCTGCTGCCAGGCGGTCGTCGCCGCACAGACCGGCCACCTGCGCCTCGCCTACGACTACGCCACCGAGGCCGCCCTGATGGACCTCGCGGACCTGGAGCACAACACCCGCGACGGACTGCACATCGCCTCGCTGGCCGGTACCTGGATGGCGCTGGTCGCCGGTTTCGGCGGCACCCGCCGGGACGGCGACAGCCTGCGCTTCACACCCCGGCTGCCCGAGAAGTTCAGCCGCCTCGCCTTCCGGCTCCAGTTCCGCGGCCGGTGCCTTCGGGTGGAGATCGGGCCCGACCGGGCGGCGTACTCGCTGCTGGCCGGACCGCCCCTGACGATCCATCACCACGGTGCCGAGGTCCGGGTGGACGGGGCCGAGCCCGTCACCCTCGGCATCTCCGCGCCGAAGTGGCGGCCCACGCCCGAACAGCCGCCGCACCGCCGCCCGGGCGTCACCGAGCGGCCGGTCCCGAGTGACGGATGAGCCCGCGCGACTGGCCGAGTTCCGCCCTGCGTATCGGTGGTCCGCGGGTTAGTTTGACCATGTTTTCCGGGCTTCCGCACTCCCGCGGGTTCCGGGCTCCAGCCCCTGACGGCAGGAGGTGAACGACGAGCGACCCCGCGACGAGCGGGGGTGAGGGGTGCACGATGGCCGACGGTGCGAACGCAACCCTCGCCGGCAGACGCGTACGCGGGGGCGAGGAGGCGGGGACCACCGGCGCCCCCCGACGGCTGCGCGCCGCCTCCCCGGTCGCGGCGGTGGCCGCCGTCTTCACCCTGGCCCAACTGGTTTTCGTGCACCCGACGATGGGCCTCGGCTGGGACGAGATCGTCTACATCAGCCAGGTCACCACCCACCACCCCGCGGCCTTCTTCAGCGCGCCCCGCTCCCGCGGCGTCTCCCTGCTGGCGGCACCCGTCGCCTCCTGGTCGGCGTCCACCGAACTCCTGCGCGTCTACCTCGCCCTCCTCTCGGGACTGGGCCTGTACCTCGCTCTGCGCGCCTGGAAGGGCCTCTTCCCGGCCAGGGTCCTCGCCACGGCCGGCGCGTTCTTCGCCACCCTGTGGGTGACCCTCTTCTACGGTCCGCAGGCCATGCCCAACTACTGGGTCGCGATCGGCGCCCTGATCACCGTGGGCTGCTCCCTGCGCGCCCTGCGAGCCGGGCGGGGGCGCTCCGGCCGGAGAGTGCTGTGGGGGGTGGCGGCCGGGGCGGTGCTGATGGCGCTGATGCGGCCCACCGACGCGGTCTGGGTGACCCTGCCCCTGCTCGTCCTCGTCCTCGTGCGCCGCCACTGGCCGCTGCTGCTCGCCCTGGCGGGCGGCCTGGCGGCCGGGGGACTGGAGTGGGTGATCGAGGCCTACGCCTGGTACGGCGGCCTCGGGGAGCGGCTGTCCCGGGCCTCCGAGATCCAGGGCGGCCTCGGCTGGAACATCGCCGTCGACGACCAGATGCGCAGCCTGGGCGGCCGGGGCCTGTGCCGGCCGTGCACCGGATCGATGCCGCACCCCGTCGTCACCCTGTGGTGGCTGCTGCTCCCGGCCGTGGCCGTCCTCGGCGTGGCCGTCGCGGTCCGGGCCCGCCGCGCCACCGCGACCCTGGTCCCCTTCGCCTGCGCCGTGACGGCCGCGGTGCCGTACCTGTTCCTGATCGGTTACGCGGCACCCCGCTTCCTGCAGCCCGCCTACGCGCTGCTCGCCGTACCGGTCGCCGACGCGCTGTGGCACCTGGTCAAGGCCGGGCGGGACCGGTGGCGGCCGGTGGCCGCGACGCTGGTCGCGCTGGTGGTCGCCGGTCACCTGACGGTCCAGTTCTCGGTGCTCGTGGGCACCGTGCACCGCAACGTCGAGAGCCGCGAGGACTGGGCCCGCGTCGCCGGCGAACTGCACCGGCTCGGGGTCCGGCCGCCCTGCCTGCTGACCGGGCACGAATCCATCCCGGTCGGCTACTACACGGGCTGCTCCTCCGGCTCCACCAGCGGCAACAACGAGAACACCACCGCCGCCGAGATCGTGGACACCGCCCGGCGGATCCCGGTCGCCGCGATCACCGGCCCCGGCGGCACCCCGCCCGGATACGCCCGCGACTGGACCCCGCACCGCATCACCGACCTGGAGATCCGCGTCGCGCCCACGGGTTAGGGATCGCGTATCGGGAAACGCGAACCGGACGGCGAGAGCACGAGCCGACGCGAGCGCGAGAGGAAGGCAGCGATGGGCACGGACCCCATGGCCGACGACGCCTACCAGCCCACCGGCGGCAACGAGGAGCAGCAGGACGCCGCGCCCCTCGACCTCCAGGACACCCTCGACGAGCGGACCTACGACGACACGCTCGACGAGGGCTACTCCCCGCCGGAGAAGCCCCTGGGCGTGACCAAGCACGGCACCACGGCCGCCGAGCAGCACGACGGCGAGACCCTCGACGAACGGCTGGCCGAAGAGGTGCCCGACGTGTCCGCGCCCGACGGCGACGGCCTGGGCGACGAGCCCGACGGGGAGGGCGAACCGGTCGATCCGGAGGCGGGCACCGACCGCTCGGGCCGGCTCGTCGCCCCCGACGAGGGCGTACGCACCGACACCACCAAGGAGACCGTCGCCGAGGACGTCGGCATCGACGGCGGAGCCGCGGGCGCCGAGGAGGCCGCCGTGCACTTGGTGGAGGACGAGACGGAACTGCCGGACTCCTAGGAGAAGGCGCGGTCACGGCAGCAGCTTGTCGAGGGCCGCGGGGCCCTCGTCGGCCAGCTTGCGCCTGGCCCACTCCAGGTTCTGCGGGGTGACGTCCCGGCCGGCCGCCAGGACGAGGTCCTCCGGGGACACGTCCGTGCCGGTGCGGGTGTGGAGCAGGTCGTCCGGAGTGGCGCGGTCGTCGCCCGCGCGGGCTTCGGAGGGCCGGGGGGCGTCGGGCTGTGACGTCGACATGATCAGTGCTCCTCGAGTCCGGATCGCTGCTTCGGTGCCGTGCTCTTGTCGGTCCCGAATATCCCTATAACACCATTCAATGCGGAATCGGCCCGCGCATCCGGAGCGCCGGAGGGCGAAGGAGTGAGCACCAGCATCGTCACGTCGTCCTGCACGTCCGGGCAGAACCGTGCGAGGTCCGCCCAGACCAGGTCCGGGAGGGCGGCGGAATCCTCCCCCGCGAGACCGCTCAGCCGCTGTGCCAGCGGGTAGAAGGCACCGCTGCCGTCCCGCGCCTCGACCACCCCGTCGGAGGCGAGGAAGAGCCGGTCGCCCGGGCGAAGCGACACCATGCACGCCTCGATCGCCCCGGCGTCCGCGAGCCCCAGCCCGAGCGGCGTCCACGGCGAGACCTCCAGCTCCGCGGCGTCCGCACCCCGCAGCAGCAAGGGCGGCGGGTTGCCGCACACCACGACCCGCACCTCCAGCGCGTCGGCGGAGAACTCCAGCAGCGCCGCCGTCGCGAACAGCTCGGCGTGCCGTGCGTCCGCCGAGTCCACCAGCAGCCTGCGGTCCAGCCGCCCGGCCACCGACGCCAGGTCCGCCTGGTCGAGCACCGCCTCCCGGAACGCCCCCAGCAGCGAGGCGACCGTCGACACCGCCGACAGGCCGTGCCCCTGCACGTCACCCATCACCGCCCGTACGCCGAAGGGGCCGTCCCGCACGTCGAAGAAGTCGCCCCCGACCAGCGTCCCGCGCTGTGCCGCCCGGTACAGCCCCGCGCAGCGCACCGCCCCCACCCGCTCGGGCAGCGGCGGCACGACGGCGTGCTGGGCGGCCTCGGCGACCGTGCGCTCCAGACCCAGCTGGGCGTCGCGGCGACTGCGCACGAAGGACACGAAGACGCTGAGCACGGCGACGAAGACGATGGTCAGCAGGTCGGCGTCGCCCGGCCGGTCGAGCTGGAGGGCCGGGATGTGCAGCAACGCGATCACCACACCGCCCAGTACGGCGGTCGCCAGCGGGCCGTAGGACAGTACGGCGAGCGGCGGGATGGCGCCCAGCAGGAACCCGATCTCCAGCGGCTCGTCGCTGAGCAGCGTCGCCGCGCAGATCGCCGCGACGAGGGCCGGCGGCAGCACCCGTACCCAGCGGGGCGGCGGCGCCCCGCTCAGCCAGCTCCGCCGGTCCTCGCCCCGGCGCGGCGGGGCGGACACCTTTCGCACACCCCCACGCTCCTACGCCGCCGCGCCGTCCGCACGCGGAGCGGCGGCGGACGGACGGTTCCCGGACGGGCCCCGGAGGGCCCTAGAAGGCGCCGAGCGTCAGGCGGAGGCCGGTGGGGGCCGTGTCCTGGATGTAGGAGGCGAAGTCGGCCACGTCGTCGAAGGCGAAGCCGTACGCCTTGCCGTCCTCGGTGGCCGCGTGCACCGCCTTCGCGTAGTGGTTGGTCAGCGCGGTCCCGTAGAACGTCGCGGGGTCGGTCGTGGGCTGGTCGGCCGAGGAGACCAGCGTGGAGCGGTTGAAACCGGCGCCGAGGGCCGCGGCGACGGGACCGGTCGTGCCGTCGTTGGGGGCGGCGAGGTTGCCGTCGCAGAAGAGCACGTCCCGGGTGGACGGCTTGGCGAAGGACACCTGGGCGGGCCCGTCGAAGGTCAGCCTGCCCCCGCGCACCCGGCCGGTGAAGGTCCCGGCGTTGGTGGTGATCCTGAGGTCCTTGCCGGTGTAGGTGCTCCACACCTCGTCGATGTACGGGGCGAGGTGGTCCTCGGGGAACAGACCGGCGTCCAGCCCGTGGCCGGGCGCGATCACCCGGGTGTCGTCCACGACCAGCGGCGCGAACTCCTCGACCTCGCGCACCGCGTCGAAGACGGCCGCCCGGCCGCCCGGCCGGATGGTGCCGGTGGTCTGGTCCCGGGCGCCGGTCAGCCGGATGGCGAGCGGCACGCTGAACATGTCGACCATGGTGGTGTTGCAGAACATCCCGGCGGAGTTGTACGTGAACTCCGCGCAGTCGTGCAGCACCGCGTAGTTGGGGTCGGACTCGACCCAGCCCGCCGGGTACTGCAGCGCGGCGTTCCCCGCGCCGTCCGCGACGACCTTGAACTTCAGCTTCTCGCCCAGGGACACGTAGATCCGGCCGGAGAGGTGGGGCAGGTCGAGCCTGGTCTCGCCGCTGCCCGCCAGGCCGATCGCGTAGTCGGTGTAGCCGTCGGCGCCGTTGTCGGACAGGGACACGGGGGCGACGGTGCCGTCGGGGGTGACCCGCACCTGGCGGCCGTCCACGTTGCCGACGATGTAGACGTGCACGTCGGCGTTGCCGAAGGAGCCGGTGTCGTTGACGATCGTCAGCGGCAGGGCGCCGGCGGCCCCGCCCTCGGGGGACGAGCCGTCCGAGCCGATGCCCGCGAGGGCGTGCGGGGCGACGGCGGCGGCGACCGGTGCGGCCACGACCGCCCCGCCGAGGGCGACGAGCAGCTTGCGACGGGCGAGCGGACGCTGGTGACGAGGAGTCATGTGGGGGGTCTCCAGTGATCGGGGCCTGACAGAGCCTGAGAGCGCTCTCACGCGGTGCGGCGATGGTACGCAGCACGACCGGCCCGGCCAACCGTCCGCATCCCGCTCCAAACCCGTTGTCCCAGCTGGGACTTGGGGTGTGTGACGCCGGGCGGGGAACGCTTAACCGGTGTTTAAGGCGCGCTTAATCGGCCGACCGGCGGCGCGCGGCGGTGGCGGCCGGTCACCGGCGCCGGATGACATGCTGGACCCCACGGCGACGGGCGACGTGGGTGCGGCGGAGGCGGCATGGGATTCGAGGGCGAGGTCTGGCACGTGCGCCGGGCGCCGGACGCGGGCCGGACGGCCGACGCGGAGTCCGGCGACATCGGCGACATCGGTGAGATCCGGATCGACGAGGCCGACTTCCCCTGGCTCTCCGGCCGGTTCCGCGCGGGTCCGGCCTACGGCGCCGTCCGCGAGCTGTTCGCCCGCGAACTCGCCCTCGCGGAAGCGGACGACGCCGGGCACTGGACGCGGTGGGAGGCGGTCTACGGCGAGATCGAACGGCGGGTGCGGCTGGTGTCGCCCGACGGCCCGGTCGCCGAGTTCCTGCTGCACATCAAGGGCGACCGGGCCTGGTTCCGGTGGAGCGACGAGCCCTCCGGGCCGGCGCGGACCGAGGGCTGACAGCGCTCATTCCCGGCCGGTCAGCAGGCCCTCGGCCTCGGCGAGGATCTCGGTGACCCGCAGCCCGAACGCGGCGTCGCACGGATGCGGGCGCCCGCCACCGGCGGCGGCGAGCAGCGCGTCCGCGGCCCGCCGCAGGGCCGGCACCGGACCCTCCGCGGTCTCCGGGAGCAGCGTCACCCCGGCCCGGCCGCGCAGCTCCACCGTGGCGCCCGCCGCGGCGGGCGGCGCCGTGAGGCTGAGCGTGAGCGTGCTGGACGCCCCGCCCGTGTGGTCGAGGACCAGATGGACGGTGTCGCCGGGACCCGGTGCGGCCGCCGCCACGCGCCGGGCGTCACCGAGCACCGGCAGCAGCACGGACAGGGCGTGCGGCCCCACGTCCCACAGAGCGCCCTTCTCCCGCCGCCACGGCGAGTCGGCGAACGGACTGTCCCCGTCGCCGAAGACGGCGCCCAGCCACTGCGCCTGTGCCGTGAACCAGCCGTCCCCGGCGGCCTGTTCGGTGATCCACGCCTCGGTCTCGGGCTGGAACCGGGTGGTGAAGAAGACCACCGAGGCGACGCCCGCCGTCCGCACCGCCTCCACCACCGCCCGGCCCTGCGCCACCGTCGCCGCGAGCGGCTTGTCCAGCAGCAGATGGCACCCGGCCCGCGCCGCCCGCTCCGCCAGGCCGGCCTGTACGGCCGGGGGCAGCGCGACGGCCACGGCCTCCACGTCGGCGAGCAGGGCGTCGACGTCGGCGTAGGCCCGTGTGCCGTGCCGCTCGGCCAGCTCCTCGGCGGCGTCCGGGCGGCGGCCCCACACCCCCGCGAATTCCAGGTCGTCGTGCCCGGCCAGGGCGGGGGCGTGTGCCATGTCCGCCCAGGGGCCGGTGCCGAGCAGTCCGATGCGCATCCCGTCGCCTCTCCACGGTGCCGACCCGACGACGGGCCGGCCGACGATCCTCCATGACGACCGGCGTGCGAAAGCCCGGCCGACGCCGAGCGTGTCACACCGACCGGGTGTGCGGACAGTGCGGAGGGCACCGCGGGGCCCGGCGGAGCCGTCGCGCCCCCGCGGCCCGGCGTCCGCCCCCCCTCGGGCGGTACCGCCGGCGTCGCAGGAGACCGGTGAAATTGCCGATCCCCCGGCCCGTTCCGCCCCTCGACAGTGGCAACGCCAACCCATCGGCGAGGCCCGCCCGGCGGACGGCCCGAACGCGACCCCACGCGTTCCGGGCCGTGTGCGTCGCCGGGCCGGGCCGGTCGCCACGACCGAGAGGACACCCCCTCGTGCAGCAGAACCCCCACACCCACGCCGCCCCCGGGGCCGCGCGTCCCGTCCTGCGGGGCGTCCGGCGGCGGCTGGCCGGCGTGACGGCCGCCGCGGCCGCGGTCCTCGTGCTCGGCACCCTCACCGGCCCGGCCGCCCAGGCCGCCGACAACCCGTACGAGCGCGGCCCGGCCCCCACCGAGTCCAGCATCGAGGCCCTGCGCGGTCCCTACTCGGTGGCCGACACCCGCGTCTCCTCGCTCGCGGTCACCGGATTCGGCGGCGGCACCATCTACTACCCGACCAGCACCGGCGACGGCACGTTCGGCGCCGTCGTCATCGCGCCCGGGTTCACCGCGTACCAGTCGTCCATCGCCTGGCTCGGCCCGCGGCTGGCCTCCCAGGGCTTCGTGGTCTTCACCATCGACACCAACACCACGCTGGACCAGCCCGACTCCCGCGGGCGGCAACTGCTGGCCGCCCTGGACTACCTGACCGGGCGCAGCTCCGTCCGCGGCCGGATCGACAGCGGCCGGCTCGGCGTCATGGGTCACTCCATGGGCGGCGGCGGCACCCTGGAGGCCGCCAAGTCCCGGCCGTCGCTCCGGGCGGCGATACCCCTCACCCCCTGGAACCTGGACAAGAGCTGGCCGGAGGTCAGCACGCCGACGCTGGTCGTCGGGGCCGACGGCGACACCATCGCCCCCGTGGCCTCGCACGCCGAACCGTTCTACTCCGGCCTGCCCTCGTCGACCGACCGGGCCTATCTGGAGCTGAACAACGCGACCCACTTCTCGCCCAACACGTCCAACACGACGATCGCGAAGTACAGCGTCTCCTGGCTCAAGCGCTTCATCGACAACGACACCCGCTACGAGCAGTTCCTGTGTCCGCTGCCGCGGCCGAGCCTGACGATCGAGGAGTACCGGGGCAACTGCCCGCACGGCTCCTGACACCCGCCGCTGTGCCGGCGCACGACCGGGCCCGGTGCCCGTTGGGCGCCGGCACAGTGCCCGTGCCGCCCGCCCGGGCACACAACCGCAGGTGACGGCGGCGATACCCGGACGGGCACGGGCGGATCGACGCCTTCCGCGCCGGGTTACGCGCGCGTAACCTCCCCGGAATGACCGGACAGACGACCGTACGTACGGCCGTGCGGGTCCACGGCCGGAGCGCGCAACGCAGGGCGCTGCGCGCGATGTTGGACGCGCTGCCCACCCACGGCGGCCGGCTCCTCCTGGCCGGCGAACCGGGACTCGGCCGGACCACTCTGCTCCAGTGGGCCGCCCGCTCCTTCCGGGCCGGTCCCGTACTCCACCTCGGTCCCGGCCCCGACGTGAACGCGCACCCCACCGCCGGGCAACTGCTCGACACGCTGCGGGCGGCGGCCGTCGCGGCGCCGGTACTCGTGTGTGTGGACGACGCCCACCGGTGGGACGCGCCGGCCCGCACCGAGCTCGCCCGTGCGGCGCGGCGCCTGTCCACCGCCGGCCGGGTCGGCCTGCTGCTCTCCGTCGCCTCGGACCGTGCCGTCGACCCGGAGTTCGCCCGGCTGCCCGTCGTGCACCTGGACCCGCTGGCACCGGCGAGGGCCGCCGCCCTGCTCGACGACGTGACCGACGGCGTCGCCGCACCGGCGGTCCGCGAGCGGCTCCTGGCCGAGGCGGAGGGGAACCCGGCCCTGCTCGTCGCCCTCGTCCGCCGCCTGTCACCCGCCGAGCTGCGCGGACACCGGCCGCTGCCCGGTCCGCTGGCCGACGCGGCGGCCCTCGCCGAAGCCGCGGGCGGTGTGCCGACCGGTTCGTCCGCCCATGCGCGGGACCTGCTGCTGACGGTGGCGGCGGCCGGAGAGGCCTCGGACGGGGCGGATACCGACATCGACGCCGGCCTGGTCCGCGACGCGCTGCGGCGCCTGCGGGCGGCACCGGGGCCCGGTCTCGCTCCGCGTCCCGGTCCCGGTCCCGGTCTCGCTCCCGGTCCCGCTCCCGGTCCCGGTCTCGATCCCGATCCGGGTGCGGAACCGCTGCCCGAGCAGCTCGTCCTGGCCGGTGACCGGCTGCGCTTCCGCAGTCCGCTGGTCCGCCGAACGGTGTACGCCACCGCCGCCGCGGACCGGCGCCGCGCCGTGCACCGTGCGCTGGCCGACGCGCTGGACGGCGGCGGCCACCGGCTCACGGCGCTGTTGCACCGCTCGTGGTCCCTGGGCGGTCCGGCACCCGCACCCGGGTCGGCCGACCGGCTGGCGGCGACGGCCGCCGACGGCGCGGTGTCCGCCTCGCACCGGCTGCGCGCGACCGCGTTCGCCCGTGCCGCCGAGCTGACGGCCGACGGGGCACGGCGGGCGGAGCGCTACACCGCCGCGGCCGAGCAGGCCCTGCTCGCCGGGCGACCCGAACGGGCGCGCCCCCTGCTCGCCGCGGCCCGTGACCGTGCCGCCCCCGCCGCCGTCCGGGGACGGGCCGAGCTGCTGCGCGGTGTGACGGAACTGCGGGACGGACCGGTCGGTGACGCCCACCAGTCCCTGCTGCTCGCCGCGTCCCTGCTCGCCGCGGACGATCCGGCCCAGGCCGCGACGGCCGTACTGGCCGCGGCCGACGCGGCCTGGGCGGCGGGCGACCTGCCGGCGTGCCTGGCCACGCTCGCCCGCCGGCCCTCGCCCCGCGCCGAGCACTCGTTCCATGGGTCCGACGGGCCCGCCGCCCGCACGGCCGCCGTCGTACGCGACCACCGCGTCGGGATGCGGGCGCTGCTCGAAGGACGGCTCGACCGGGCCGGGGCACCGCTCGGGCAGGTGGTCCGGTGGGGCAGGACCGAGGACCGGCCGGAGACGCTGCTGCGGTCGGCCGCGGCGGCGCTGCTGCTCGGGGACGTGGACGCCGCCCGCAGCGGCGGGGCCCGGGCGCTGGCCGCGGCCCGGCAGCTCGGGTCGGACGCGCTGGTCCCGCGGGCACTGGAGTACCTCGCGTACGCCGAACTGCGCGCCGGACGGCACCCGCAGGCCCGTACCCACGCGGAGGAGGGGCTGCGCACCGCGCTGCGGGCCGGGCAGCGCAACACGGCGGCCCACCACCGCGCGGTGCTGGCGCTCGCCGCGTCGATCGAGGAGGAGCCGGACGCCGTCGCCCGGCACGTCACGGCCGCGCTGGACACGGCCCGCCGGCACGGGCTCGCCCAGGCGGCCACCCTCGCCCAGTGGGCGGCGGCCCGCGCCGACCTCGGCCGGGGGCGCCCCTTCGACGCGGCCGACCGGCTCGGACTCCTGGTGCTGCCCGGACCGGGGCGGGGCCACTTCGCGGTCTGGCGGCTGGCCGTGCCCTGCTTCGTCGAGGCCGCCGTGCTCGCCGGACGCGACGAGGACGCCCGCGAGGTTCTCACGGACTTCGCCGACTGGGCGGCGTTCGGCGCCGACCCGCAGGCCGCCGCCCAACTCGCCCGCTGCCACGCCCTCCTGGCCCCGGCGGAACACGCCGACGCCCTCTACCGCCGTGCCCTCGACCGGCACGACGAGGCGGGCGGCGACTTCGAGCGGGCCCGCACCGCGCTGCTGTACGGCAAGTGGCTGCGCCGGCGCCGCAGACCCCGTGAGGCCCGCGGCCGGCTCGGCAGCGCGCTGGCCGGCTTCGAGCGCTGCGGCGCCGGCGTCTGGGCCGCGCAGGCACGCGACGAACTCCGCGCCCTCGGGGCGGCCCCGCGGGACCCCGGCACCGGAGCCGGAACACCGGCCCGCCTCGGCCGCCTGACCCCGCAGCAACTGCGCATCGCGCGGCAGGTCGCCGAGGGCGCCACCAATCGCGAGGTCGCGCTGACCCTCGGGGTGAGCACCCGCACCGTCGACTACCACCTCCGCAAGGTCTTCGCCGCCCTCGGCGTACGGTCCCGCCTGGAGCTGGCCCGCATGGTCGGGCAGGCCGAACGGGCCCAGGAGGCGCAGGCGGCCCAGGACGCGCGTCCAGCCGGACAGCAGGAAAAGACCGGTGCACAACCCTAGGGACCGACCGGACGGTATGCCATCCTTCGGGGCAGGACGAGTCAGGGGGCAGGCCCGGCGCGGCGGGACGGCCCGTCGCGGGAAGGCGCCTCCGCAAGCCCTGCCCCGGGGAGGACCGCGATGCAGCACGCCGTACGGTCACGAGCAGCGATCCGCACCGGGCTGACGCCCGTTCCGCGCCCGCGGACACCCGGAGTCACGTCGTTGATCGACGCCGACGCCCTGCGTGTCCTGCACCGGGCCGCCCGCGCCCTGCTCGACGACCTGCCCGACCTGACCGACCGGCTGATGGCGCTGCTGCGGGAACAGGAGCCCGCCTACCGGGCCGCCCTCACCCAGGACCCCACCGCCACCTGGCAGGAGGCCCACCGCTCCCTGCGGCACAGCGTGGCCTCGCTGCTCGACCCGCGCGGCGCCCGGGACGCGGCCCGCCGCTGCTCCTGGCGGATCGGCGCCGCCCGCGCGGAACAGGGACTCCCGCTGGACGCCCTGCTGCACGCCTTCCGCCTGGGCGGCTCGCTGGTGTGGCAGCGGCTGGTCGAGGAGACCTCCAGGGCCGCTCCGGAGGACGTGCGGCTCCTCGTGCACGTGGCCGCGGACGTGTGGAACTTCGTCGACGAGCACTGCACCCTCGTCGCGGACGCCTACCGGCAGACCGAGTGGCAGATCGGCCGGCGCCGCGAGAACCGGGTCCGGCAGCTGGCCGCCGGCCTGCTCGACGGCACCGGTCGCATCGCCGACCTGCCCGAGGCGGCCCGGGCCCTCGGCCTCCCGGAGCACGGCCGGTACCTCGTCGTCGCCGTCACCGGCGGGCCACCGGCCCGGCCCGACGCCGCCCGCGCCGCCGTACCGCCCGGGAGCCGGGTCCACTGGCACGCCGGGGCGGAGGCCGACTACGGCATCGTCTCGCTCGGCGACCACGACGGGCTCCCGGACCCGCACCGGCCGGAGGTCGCGCCGGGCGTTCCCGTCGTCCCGGGCCTCCGGGTCGGTGTCGGCAGCCCGGTCGACGGACTCGCCGCCGTCGGGGACGCCCGGCGGCTCGCGGACACGGCCCTGGCCATCTGCCCTCCGGCCGGGGGCACCGTGCGACTGGCCGACCAGCTCCCCGCCGCGCTGGCCGTCTCCAGCCCCGAGCTGGGCCGGGCCCTCGCCGAGAAGGTGCTCGGTCCCCTGCTCCGCCTGGAGTCCGCCGACCGCGAGGTGCTCCTCGACACCCTCACCACCTGGCTCGACTGCGACGGTTCCGCCCAGCGCGCCGGCGAACGCCTCTACTGCCACCGCAACACGGTCCTCAACCGCCTGCGCCGCTGCGAACAGCTCACCGGCCGCTCCCTCGCCCGCCCGGCCGACCTCGTCGAGTTCAGCCTGGCCCTGACGGCACGCCGCGTCCTGCCCGACTGAGGCACCCTGGCGACCGACGCCCGAACCGACCGCAGCCACCGCCCGACTCCGGTCCCGCGGCCCGGCGGCGTCGCCCCCGTCGTCCGGATCCGCCCTGCCCCTGTCCGGTACGCGGCGCTCGGCTGCCCCGCGCCGTTGCCGCGGCAGACGGTCTCCCGGCGTTCCCGCACCGCCCCCGGCTCCAGTGCCGCAGCCGGGCGGCGGTGTTCCCGGCCGTTCGGGGCCGCCCCGCGAGGCCTGCTTCTGGGCATCCGCACAGACTCGGCGCCCGGGGACTGGGACCCCGCAGCGACCCTGCCGGACCACCCTGTACGGCCCCCGGGGTCCGTGCTGTCGTGAGCTCCCCCCTTCACCGTCACCGTGCCGTTCCGGCCCGGTCCCAAGGAGCCGCGATGCCCGCAGCACCACCGGACGGCGCGCCCGCGCTGCACGTCGAAAGCCTCGACGTGACGTACGGGCGCGCACTGTCCGCCCTCCGCTCCGTGTCCCTGACCGTCCCGCACGGCGCCGTCGTCGCGCTGCTCGGAGCCAACGGCGCCGGCAAGACGACGCTGCTGCGGGCCGTCTCGGGCACCCTGCGCCTGCACCGCGGCGCGATCACGGCCGGACGGGTCCGCTACGGCGACACGGTCCTGGACGGCCGGGACCCGGTCGCCGCCGTACGCGCCGGAGTCGTCCAGGTGCCCGAGGGCAGGCGGGTCTTCGCCGGACTCACCGTCGACGAGAACCTGCGGGCCGGCGGGCTCGGCCTGAACCGTCGCGCCCCCGCCCAGGTCCGCGAGGCCAGGGAGCGCGTCTTCACGCTGTTTCCCAGGCTCGCCGAGCGCACCCGCCAGGCCGCGGGTCTGCTGTCCGGCGGGGAACAGCAGATGCTCGCCATCGGCCGGGCCCTGATGGCCGCACCCCGCCTGCTCCTGCTCGACGAGCCCTCGCTCGGACTCGCCCCGATGATGGTCGACCGCATCGCCGAGGTCGTCCGCGAGATCAACGCCCAGGGCACCGCCGTCCTCCTCGTCGAACAGAACGCCGGCATGGCCCTGTCGCTCGCCGAGCACGCCCACGTCCTTGAGGTCGGCGAGATCCGGCTGTCCGGCGCCGCCGCCGACCTCGCCCGGACGGACGCCGTACGCCGCCTCTACCTGGGCGAGAGCACCGGCGGCGCCGACGGGAAGGGGGCCGCGTGACCGCCCCCGCCGCACCGCCCGCGCTCGACGTGCGCGGCGTGACCGTGCGCTTCGCCGGTCTCCTCGCCCTCGACGACGTCTCCTTCACCGTCGCCCCCGGCACCGTGCACGCCGTCATCGGCCCCAACGGCGCCGGCAAGTCCACCTGCTTCAACGTCCTGTCGGGCCTGTACCGGCCCACCGCGGGCACCGTACGGCTCGGCGCCGCCGAACTGACCCGGCTCGCCCCGCACCGGATCGCCGCCCTGGGCGTCGCCCGCACCTTCCAGAACATCGTCACCACCCAGGGCACCGTCGCCGACAACCTGATGCTCGGTCGGCACGCACTGTCCCGCGCCGGTTTCACGGCCAGTGCCCTGCGCCTGCCGCGCGCCCGGCGCGAACAGCGCGCCCACCTCGCCAGGGCCCGCGAGATCGCCGAACTCACCGGTCTCGGCGCCCACTTCGACTCACCCGTCGCGCTGCTGTCGTACGGCGACCGCAAACGCGTAGAACTCGCCCGCGCCCTGTGTCTGGAGCCCCGTGTCCTGCTGCTCGACGAACCCGTGGCCGGCATGAACGCCGCCGAACGCACCCGCATGACCGAGGTCGTCCGGGAGATCCGCGCCGAACTCGGCCTGTCCGTCGTCCTGGTCGAGCACGACATGGGCCTGGTCATGCGGCTCGCCGACGAGGTCACCGTCCTCGACTTCGGCCGGGCCGTCGCCCACGGCACCCCCGACCAGGTCCGCCGCGACCCCGAGGTGCTCCGCGCCTACCTCGGCACCGCCACCACGGGGGAGGACGCGGCATGACCGGCTTCCTGGACAGTCTGCTGGGCGGCCTCGCCCTGGGCTCGGTGTACGCCCTGATCGCCCTCGGCTTCGTCACCATCTTCAAGGCCTCCGGCGTCCTGAGCTTCACCCACGGCTCACTGCTGCTGCTCGGCGGCTACCTCGTCGCCGTCCTCCACGACGACCTCGGCTTCGCCGGGGCACTGGCCGTCGCGGTGCTCGTGACGGCGGCCGCCGCCGGGGCGCTGGACCGGCTGGTGCTGCAACGCGTCGGCGGGAGCGACCCGCACGCCGCCCACGTCCAGACCATCGTCACCATCGGCGTCGACATCGTCCTGGTCACCGACCTCGCCCGGCGCATCGGCGGAGACCTGCTGCCGCTCGGCGACCCCTGGGGCTCGGCCGTGACCGACCTCGGCCCGGTGACCGTGGCCGACAGCCGCATCGCCGCGATCCTGGTGTCCGCCGTCGCCATCGGCGGCGCCTTCGCCCTCTTCCGGTACACCCCCTGGGGCCTGTCGCTGCGCGCGGCGGCCGAGGACCGGGAGGCCGCCGCCCTCATGGGCGTACGGCTCACCCGCGTACGCACCGCCGCCTGGTGCCTGGCCGGCGCCCTCGCCGCCCTCGCCGCCGTCTTCCTGGTCGCCTTCCCGGCGCCCGGCCTGGAGCGCACCACCGGCCAGATCGCGCTGAAGGCATTCCCCGCCGCGATCCTCGGCGGCATGACCTCCCCGGTCGGCGCCCTGGTCGGCAGCATGCTGATCGGCCTCACCGAGGCCTTCGTCGCCGGTTACCAGTCCGAACTGCACGTCCTCGGCGAGGGCTTCGGCGACGTCGCGCCGTACGCCGTGATGGTGCTGGTCCTGCTGGTGCGTCCCGCCGGACTCTTCGCGGCGAAGGGAGCGGCCCGTGTCTGACCCGCGCACCCTCCTCCTCGGGCGGGGCCCGCTCCTGCTGGTCGCCCTGCTCCTGTGCGCCCTGCCCTTCTACCTGGACGCCTTCTGGCTGCGCATCGGCCTGTTCTCCATGGCCGCGGCCATCGGCGCCGTCGGACTCGGCCTGCTCAGCGGCACCGCCGGGCAACTCTCCCTCGGACACGCCTTCTTCCTGGCCGTCGGCGCCTACGGCTACGTCTGGCTGGCGGGCGAGCCCGGGCCGGGGCTGCCGCCCGCCGTCGCCGCCGTCCTGGCCGTCCTGCTCGCCGGGGCGGCGGGCGGGCTGTTCAGCCCCGTCGCCGGACGCGTCAAGGGCATCTACCTCGGCGTCGCCACCCTCGCCCTGGTCTTCCTCGGCCACCACGTCCTGCTCACCGCGGACTCCGTCACCGGCGGCTTCAACGGCCGCTCCGTGCCGCCGCTGGAACTGGGCGGCTTCACCTTCGCCGAGTCGGACCCCGAACTCACCCTCCTGGGCGTGCCGTTCGGCGCCGAGGAACGGCTCTGGTACCTGGGCCTGGCCCTGTTCGCCGTCACCTGGTTCACCGCGCGCGGACTGCTGCGCGGACGGCCCGGACGCGCCCTGGCGGCGGTGCGCGACAGCGAGACCGCGGCAGCCGTGATGGGCGTGCACGTGGCCCGGTACCGCTCGGCCGCGTTCGTCGTCTCGTCCATGTACGCGGGCCTCGCCGGAGTCCTGCTCGCGCTCTCCTTCCGCCGCGTGGTGCCCGACTACTTCTCCCTCGCCCTCTCCGTCGACTACCTCGCCATGATCGTCATAGGCGGCCTCGGCTCGGTGGCCGGAGCCACCGCCGGAGCCGTCTTCGTCACCGCCCTGCCCCTGCTGATGACCCGCTACGCAGACCAGCTGCCCCTGGTCGCGGCACCCGGGTCCGGCGGCGGCTCGATCGGCCCGACCGAGGCGTCCCGCTACCTCTACGGCGCGGCCATCGTCGTGATCCTCCTCTACGCCCCAGACGGCCTGCACGGACTGGCCCGCCGCGGCCGCGCCCGCCTGCGCCGCCGCCCACCCGGCACCGGACCCTCGTCCGGACCCGCCCGGACCGGCCCGGACGCCCCTTCCGGCACCACCGGCACCACCGGCACCGACGACACCTCCGGCACCGACGACACCTCCGCACGAGCCAAGGAGCACACCCCGTGAACGTCAAGCACCCCAGGCCCCGCACCACCCGGACCGCCGCCCTGGCCGCGGCCCTGGCCGCCGTGCTGCTCGCGGGCACCGCCTGCAGCTCCAAGGCGGACGGCGGGAGCACCGACGACGCCGCCGACGGCGTCAAGTCCGGCCCCGGAGTCACCGACAAGACCGTCAGACTCGGCGCGCTGACCGACCTCACCGGCCCCTACGCCACCCTCGGCAAGAGCATCGTGCAGGCCCAGCAGATGTGGGCCGACGAGACCAACGCCGCGGGCGGCATCTGCGGACGCGAGGTCGAGATCGTCGTCAAGGATCACGGCTACGACGTGCAGAAGGCGGTCACCGCCTACGCCGACATCGCCCCCGACGTCGTCGCGCTGCCCCAGGTCATCGGCTCCCCGGTGGTGGCCGCGCTGCTCGACGACATCGAGCGGGACCACATGCTGACCTTCCCGCAGGCCTGGGCGGCCTCGCTGCTCGGCCGGGACTCCGTCCAGGTCCTCGGCACCACCTACGACCTCGACATGATCGCCGCCGTCGACTTCCTCACCCGCACCAAGAAGCTCGCCAAGGGCGACACGATCGGCCACGTCTACTTCGAGGGCGACTACGGCGCCAACGCGCTGGAGGGCTCCGAGTGGGCCGCCGAACAGGCGGGGATGAAGGTTGCCGGGCAGAAGATCAAAGCCACGGACACCGACCTGACCGCGCAGGTGTCCGCCCTGAGCAAGGCCGGGGTGAAGGCGATCCTGATCAGCGCGGGCCCCGCCCAGACCGCCTCCCTGGCCGGCGTGGCCGCCGCCCGAGGTCTGAAGGTGCCGATCGTCAGCAGCGCGCCCGGCTACGCGCCGCAGCTCCTGAAGACGCCCGCGGCGGCGGCGCTGGAAGCCATGGTGCACGTGGTGAGTGCCGCCCCGGCGGTCAGCTCCGACCTGCCGGGCGTCAAGAAGATGGTCGCCTCCTACCAGAAGGCCTACCCGGGCGAGCCCGTCGACTCCGGTGTGCTCTCCGGATACAACGCCGCCCGGCTGATGGGCACCGACCTGAAGAAGGCCTGCGAGGGCGGCAGCCTCACCCGGCAGGACGTGGTCAAGGCGCACCGCTCGCAGAAGAACGCCGACACCGGCCTCGGCACCCCGCAGAACTTCACCTACGTCACCGCGCCGGCCAGCCGGTCGACCTACGTGCTGAAGCCCGACGCCAAGGCGCTCGGCGGGCTGGTCGGCGTGGAGGAGGCCCACCAGGCGCCCGGAGTGGACGCGTACCTGGCCGGGCGCGGCTGACCCGATCGAGTGGCCGTCAACTGAACCTGATGACAACGGGTTTGACGGCCACTTGATCCTGCCTCTGGTTTGGCTGACCACTAGGTCTTTAGGATGTACTGTCTGTCATGCCAGTCCAGTTGGCGCCGGTACGGAGCTGGGGGAACGATGCAAGCCGACAAGCAGCTGTCCACGGAGATCGACGCCAACGTGCCGACAGCGGCACGGATGTACGACTTCTATCTGGGCGGCAAGGACAACTACGCGGCCGACCGGGCCGCCGTCGGCCAACTCGACAAGGTCGTCCCCAGTACGCGGCGACTGGCTCTGAACAACCGGCGCTTCCTCCAGCGGGTCGTCCGCGTCCTCGCCGAGGACTACGGGATACGCCAGTTCCTCGACCACGGCTCCGGCCTGCCCACGCAGGACAACGTGCACCAGGTCGCCCAGCGGGTCGCCCCCGACTCCCGCGTCGTCTACGTCGACAACGACCCGATGGTGCTGGTCCACGGCCGGGCGCTGCTCGACCAGAACGACCAGACCGCCGTCATCCACGCCGACATGCGGGCGACGGAGGAGATCTTCTCCCACCCGGACACCCAGCGCCTGATCGACTTGTCGAAGCCGGTCGCCGTGCTGTTCAACTCGGTGTTCCACTGCATCCCGGACAGCGACACGGACGGCCCCCTGGCGGTCGTCCGCCGGGTGACCGAGCGGCTCGCGCCCGGCAGCTTCGCGGTGATGTGCCAGCTGGTCAGCGAGGACGCCGAGGTGCGGAAGTTCGTCACGGACTTCATGGACCAGGCGACGCAGGGCCACTGGGGCCGGGTGCGTGAGCCCAAGGACGTCGAGGCACTCTTCGAGGGCATGGACATCCTGGAGCCGGGGCTCGTGGAGGTCTCCACCTGGCGCCCGGACACCGAGGTGGCGCCGCGTCAGCTCACCGACGAGTGGATCGAGTTCGGCGGCCTGGGACGTCTGCGCTGACGACGGCCGGCCAGGCCGCCCGCCGTCGTTCGTGGCGCTACTTGTCCGGGTAGCGCGTCGCCATCGTCTCGCGCAGCCGCTCCAGTGACTCCCGGGGAGTGAGCGCCTCGTCGGCCAGCCGGTCCAGCGCGACCCGGTACTCCTCGGTCTCGTCCTGGTCCTCCAGGAAGTTGGCGCTCCTGATGTGCTCCAGGTAGACCACGTCCGGCAGGCTGGTGCCACCGAAACGCAGATAGGTGACCGGGATCGCGGGCGCCGACGCGTTCGTCACGTCCAGCGGCACGATCTGCAGCGTCACCTGGGGCAGCCTCGCCATCGCGGCCAGGTGGGCGAGCTGCTCGCGCATGACCTCGCGGCTGCCCAGCACACGCAGCAGCACGGACTCGTCGATGATCGCCCACAGTTGCGGCGCGTCGGCACGCTTCAGCAACTCGGTCCGGCGCTTGCGCAGTTCGACCCGGCGCCCGACCTCGCTCGCGGGTGCGTTCGGCAGGCCGCGCCTGACCACGGCATCGGTGTACGCCTCGGTCTGCAGCAGACCGGGGACGTACTGGATCTCGAAGGTACGGATGGTCGCCGCGGCCTCCTGGAGACCGACCAGGCGGTCGAACCACTCGGGCATCAGGCGCTTGTCGTACCGCTGCCACCAGCCCGGTTCGCCCGCCCGTTGCAACAGCTTGAGCAGCACCGAGGCCTCGTACGGATCGGTGCCGTACTGCTCAAGCAGTGCCCGGACGTCGGTCTCCGTGGGAGGCCTGCGGCCCTTGCCCGACTCGATGCGCGAGAGCTTGGCCGCGCTGAAGCCGAGCGCGCGTGCGGCCTGGTCCTGGGAGAGGCCGGCGTCCTCGCGGAATCCCGTCAGCTGGACGCCGACGAGCATCTTCAGCAGGGTCGGAGCCGGCTCGGCCCGATCCAGATAGGGTTCGAGACGGGAGATGCGATGCGACGCGGCGGACATCCTGACTCCCAGCAGACCGGCAGACTTGAAGGAAAGACTATCTCATCCCATCGGTGCCCGGCGCATCCGCCCGTGGAAATCGGGTAGTTGGGCTCCGCTTCCGGGGCCGCCGCGTCGCCCCGCGCCCTACACCAGGTGGTCGAACTCGCCCTCCTTCGCGCCCGCCAGGAACGCCGCCACCTCGGCCGGTGTGTAGACGAGCGCCGGACCGTCGGGATCACGGGAGTTGCGCATCGCGATGCCTCCGTCCACGAGGGCGACCTCGACGCAGTTGCCCTCGGCGTTGCTGTGCCGACTCTTCTTCCAGCAGGCGTCCAACAAGCTGGCCTGCACTCCGTTGCGCACTGGTGGCACCGCGGTCTCCTTGCTGTTCGGGGGAGCGGACCGAGTCGTGCCGGTCCCCGAGCGCCCCCATCCGACTTTTTTCGCGCAATTTCTCGTGCAATTGCACGCGAGCGCTCTAAGCGTGGATAATAGCCGTGGCGTCAACCCCTTGGTCGACGCCCTGTTCTGACGTCGCATCAGGGAGATGCTGTGCCGTCACCTGCGCATCCAACGCTCCGGTCGCCCGGCGAACCCGTGTCGGAGGCAGGCGCGACGACCCGCTCCGGAGGGCTCCCGTACCCGGTGCGAGCCACCGTCGGCCGGGCCGACCCGGCGTCGTCCGCCCCGTACGCGGGTCGTCCCGCCCTCGGCAACCGCCCGGCCGCCGCCGTACTGCGCGTCGCGTGCAGCGGGGAGGGGTTCGCCCGGGCCCGGGTCTTCACGCGGGAGACCCTGCGCGGATGGTCGCTCGACCACCTCGGGGACGACGCGGTCCTCGTGATCACCGAACTCGTCTCCAACGCGCTGACGCACGCGGTGCCGCCGTCGGCGGCCGGCGCACCGGAGATCAGGCTCGGACTCGCCCTGGGCTCCGGCCGGCTGACGCTGACCGTCTCCGATCCCGGGGACGGCGCGCCCCGGTTCGACCCGTCCGACGGCTCCGCACTCCGGGAGCACGGACGGGGCCTGTGCATCGTCGACGCCCTCGCCGAGGAGTGGGGCTGGACCCCGCGCCCGCCGGCCGGCAAGACGGTCTGGGCCACGTTGCCGACCCGCCCCCTCACCTGACCCGACTGCCGCGGAAGGGCCCCACACCATGCGCAGCGCTCCGACACCCGAGCCGAGCATCCGGCGCACCGACCGTCAGACGCCGCCCGGCTCCCCCCGCACCACCACCCTGCTCGCGGGCCTGGACGGCGTGCCCTGGAGCGACATCCAGGACTCCACCGGCTCGGCGGCGGCCATTCCCCGGCTGCTGCGCAAGGTCGCCCGGGGCGACGCCGAAACCGCCCGCGCCGCCCTCGGCGACCTGCGCAGGCGCATCTGCCAGTACGGCTTCGTCGTCGAGCAGGCGACCGCCGCGACCGTGCCCTTCCTGTGGGAGCTGGCGCAGCGGCCCCAGGTGAGCTGCCGGGCGCAGATCATCCAGCTGCTCAAGAACATCGCCGACGCCCGACAGTGGGAGACCACCGCCACCGCCTACCCCAAGCTGCTCAACCACCGTGAGAACCCGGTGGCCTGGGAGCGCGCGGCGCGGCAGGCCGTCCGCGCCCGGCGGGACGGACTGGAGCGGCTGCTGGCGGAGGACGACACCGAGATCATGCGCGCCACCAGCGAACTCGCCCGCACCCTCGGGGACTGAGACCGGCACCCTTCCCGGACCGGGACCCGCGCCCTCCACGGGGGAGAAGGCGCGGGTCCCTCCCAAGGCGCGGAACGGTGTGGCGTGCTCCCGGCCGACAGGGTAGGAAAGCGCGGGAAGCAAGCGCTTGCCCCACTCGGTCACCAGGAGGACCACGCCGATGGCGTCGTCGATGGAAAAGCCGCTCGATCACACCTACCGGGGCGAACACCCGATACGCACGCTCGTCTACCTGTTCCGCGCCGACCGCCGCCGACTGGCCGGCGCGGTCGCCGTCTTCACCGTCAAGCACAGCCCGATCTGGCTGCTGCCCCTCGTCACCGCCGCCATCGTCGACACCGTGGTCCAGCACGGTCCGATCACCGACCTGTGGACCAGCACCGGGCTCATCATGTTCATCCTGGTGGTCAACTACCCGCTGCACCTGCTCTACGTCCGCCTGCTGTACGGCAGCGTGCGCCGCATGGGCACCGCCCTGCGCTCCGCGCTGTGCACGCGGATGCAGCAGCTCTCCATCGGCTACCACTCGCGGGTCAGCGCGGGCGTGCTGCAGGCCAAGGTGGTCCGGGACGTGGAGACGGTGGAGCAGATGGTGCAGCAGACCGCCGAGATCGGGCTCGGCGCGTTCACCGTCCTCACCGGCGGACTCGTCATCATCGCCGTGCGCACCCCGGAGTTCCTGCCCGTCTTCCTCGTCGTGGTCCCCGCGGCCTCCCTCCTCGTGGCCCGCCTCCGCGCCCGGCTGCGCACTCACAACGAACGCTTCCGCCACGAGGTGGAGACCCTGTCCTCCCGGGTCACGGAGATGACCCGGCTCATCCCGGTCACCCGGGCCCACGGCCTGGAGGGCAAGGCGCTGCGCCGCATGGACGGCACCCTGGACCGGCTGCTGACCTCCGGGATGCGCCTGGACCTGGTCAACGGACGCTTCGGTTCGCTCTCCTGGGTCGTGCTCAACGTGGTCGGCGTCCTGGTGCTGGCGGGAGCCGCGCTGATCTCGTACTACGACGTCTGGGGCGTCACCGCGGGGGACGTCGTCATGCTCAGCGCCTTCCTGACCACCCTCACCAACTCCACGACGACGCTGGCGGGCCTCGCCCCCGTCATCACCAAGGGCCTGGAGTCCGTCCGCTCGGTCGGCGAGGTGCTGCAGGCCCCCGAACTGGAGGACAACGAAGGCAAGAAGGAGGTGACCGCACTGCGCGGAGCCGTCGCCTTCGAGGGCGTCGGGCACCTCTACGACGGCGACGGACGGCCCGCCGTCAGCGACTTCACCCTTTCCGTCGAGCCCGGCGAGACCATCGCCCTGGTCGGCGCGTCCGGCGCCGGCAAGTCCACCGTCCTCAACCTGGTGATCGGCTTCCTGCGGCCGACCTCGGGTCGGCTGCTGCTCGACGGAACCGACATGAACACCCTCGACCTGCGCACGTACCGGCGCTTCGTCTCGGTGGTGCCCCAGGAGTCCATCCTGTTCGACGGCACCATCCGGGAGAACGTCGCCTACGGCATGGACGAGGCCGACGAGGAGACGGTGCGCGACGCCCTGCGCGACGCCAACGCCCTGGAGTTCGTCGACCGGTTGCCGCGGGGTCTGGACACCCTGGTCGGGGAACACGGGGCGCGGCTGTCCGGCGGGCAGCGTCAGCGGCTGGCCATCGCCCGCGCCCTGATCAGGGACCCCCGGGTGCTCATCCTCGACGAGGCCACCTCGGCGCTGGACACCCGCTCGGAGGCGCTCGTCCAGCAGGCGCTGGCCCGGCTGCTGCGCGGGCGCACCACCTTCGTCGTGGCGCACCGGCTGTCGACCGTGCGGGGCGCGGACCGGATCGTGGTGATGGGCGAGGGCCGCATCCAGGAGATCGGCACGCACGAGGAACTGCTGGCCGGGGGAGGGGCGTACAGCGCACTCCACAGCGGTCAGGTCGCCTGAGCGCGTCCGGGTCCCGTTCTCACGCCGGTGCGCAGGGGCCGCCGAGGACGCGGGCCGTGTAGTCGGCGAGCTGGGCGCGCATCCGCTCGCGGGACACGCCCCGCCGGCCGGCCAGGTGCTCGACGAGGTCGGCGCGGACGGCGGCGAGGAGCGCGTGGGCGGCGAACTCCCCGTCGTCGAGGCCGGGCACCTCCTCCAGCACCGCATGGAGCAGGCCGTGCCAGCGCTCGTAGTGTCCGGCGTCGTAGGGGCTGTCGCGCCCGGCGGCCTCCAGCGCCAGCGCCAGGCCCCGGTTGTCGAGCTTGAAGCACAGGACCGCGTCGAGCAGGGCGGCGACCCGCTCCCGCGGCGGGGTGCCGGGGCCCAGCGGCGGCGGACCCGTCTCGACGGCCTCCTCGACCGGTTCGAGCCGCGCCGCGTACAGCGCAGCGACCAGTCCGACCCGGTCGCCGAAGGCCCGGAAGAGGGTTCCCTTGCCGACCCCGGCCGCCGTCGCGACGTCCGCCATGGTGACGTCGTCCGGGCTCTCGCAGCGCACGAAGAGCGCGTCGGCGGCGGCGAGGACGGCGGCCCGGTTGCGGGCCGCGTCCTTGCGGGGCTTGCGCTCGGTCACGGGGTCTCCTCCGTCGAAGGGTGGGGGGCGTTGCAAAGCGGACCGGCGGTCCGTATTATTTGAAGCGGACCACCGGTCCGAATTCTATGCGACGGATGCGCCGGGAAGGCGCGATGCAGAGGAGCACACCCATGTCCATCCCCGTTCCCCACCCCTCCGGCGCGCCCGCCGCCGCGTCGGACCTGTTCCGGCACGGGCTGCGCCTGCTGCTGGACAAGGACATCGACGCCTGGGTCGGCCTGTGGGCCGACGACGGTGTGGCGGAGTTCCCCTTCGCCCCCGACGGCTGGCCGCGGCGGCTCGAAGGGCGGGAGGCGGTCGCCGCCTACATGCGGCACTACCCCGACCACATCGACCTGCACGACTTCCCCGAACTGCGGATCCACGAGACGACCGACGCACGCACCGTCGTGGTGGAGATGCGCGGTGTCGGCCGGCTGGTGCGGACGGACGCCCCCTTCGACATGACGTACATCGTCGTGGCGACCGTCGAGGACGGGCGGTTCACGTCCTGCCGTGACTACTGGAACCCACTGGCAGTACTGGAACCCGGCGCCGACTTCGCCGCCGGCACCCGATGACCGGCATCGGCACGACACTGGTCGTCGGCGCCACCGGCACGACCGGGAGCCGCACCACCGCGCGGCTGGTCGGCGCCGGTCACCGGGTGAAGGCCGCCGGACGGCGCGCGGCCCCGGTGCCGGGCGCCGAGCCGGTCCGCTTCGACTGGTACGACGCCACCACGCACGAAGCCGCCCTCGACGGCACGGACCGGGTCTACCTCGTCCCGCCGGTGGGCGACACGGATCCGGCCGCGGTCATGCTGCCCTTCCTGCGCCGCGCCCGCGCGGCCGGCGTGCGCCGCGCCGTGCTGCTCAGCTCCTCCGCCGTTCCCGAGGGCGGCCCCGCGGTCGGCGCGGTGCATCGCGAACTGCCCGGCCTGTTCGACCAGTGGGCCGTGCTCCGGCCCTCCTGGTTCATGCAGAACTTCACCGGCGACCACGCCCACGCGGACGGCATCCGCAGGCACGGCACCTTCTGGACCGCCGCCGGGAGCGGCCGGGTGGCCTTCGTCGACGCCGACGACATCGCCGCCGTCGCCGTGCACGCCCTCACCGACGACCGCGCCCCGAACACCGGTCTCGTCCTCACCGGCCCCGAGGCCCTCGACCACGACGAGATCGCCGCCGTCCTCACCAGGGCCGGCGGCAGGCCGGTCGTCCACCGCGGCCTGACCCCCGAGGAGTTGCGCGCCCGCCTCGCGAGCGTGGTGCCGCCGGACTTCGCCGCGCTCCTCGCCGACCTGGACCGGGCGATCGCCCAGGGGGCCGAGGACCGCACCACCGACATCGTCGAACGCGTCACCGGCCGCCCGCCGCGCGCCTTCCGGGAGGTGGTGCACAGGGAGTCGGCAGGGCGTTGAACGCCCGGATCCGGTCAATTGCGGGCGGCGGCGGGCACGGTGCGATTGTGACGGCGGGGGCCGGGCATACGCAGCGAAAGCCGAGAGAGGGGCGCTTCGTGCTCGAACCGGACCCGAAGGTCGTCAGGGAGTTGCTGACGCGGTACGCAACGCTGCGGATCGCCCAGGCCGAGCGGCCGCGGCCCGCGGTGACGCGGGAACTGGCGGACGTCAGTTACACACTGTGCGTGATGCTGGCGACGACCAGTGTCCACGACGCGGTGGCGAAGGCGGACGCGCTGCTGCTCGCCAAGGGGCGCGCGACACCGCAGGCGTGCCCGGCGGACGTCGACGGGGAGAGCGGCCTGTCACTGGCCGTGTGATGCCCCGGGAGCCCGGGTGTTGCCCGCCGGCCCCCGGTGGCGGCACTGGCGAGATCCCGTCGGAAGTCGTCGTTTCAGCCTCTGGGCGACCGGTCGCGGTCTTCCTACCGTGGATCTCGATCACCGCATCGCCCGATCCCCCGGAGCCCGCCCCATGACCAAGATCCTGCTGTCCCTCCACGTCCTGGCGGCCATCGTCGCCGTCGGACCCGTCACCGTCGCGGCCAGCATGTTCCCGGCCGCCGCCCGGCGGGTGCCGGTGGCCGCGACCGTCGGGGGAGCGGACGGGGCGGGAGCCGGGGACGCCGGGGGCGTCGGCACCGTCCGGCTGCTGCACCGCATCTGCCGGGTCTACGCCGCTCTGGGCATCGCGGTGCCGGTCCTGGGCTTCGCCACCGCCGCCGCGATGGGCGTGCTGTCGGACGCCTGGCTCGTCGCGTCCATCACCCTCACGGCCGTCGCCGCGGGGCTCCTGGCCGCCTTCGTGCTGCCGCGCCAGGAGGAACTGCTGGAGGAGTTGACCGACGGGCGGCCGGTCGAACGGGCCCGCACGGCCCGGCTCGCCATGTTCACCGGCGTGTTCAACCTGCTGTGGGCGACCGTGACCATCCTCATGATCGTGCGGCCCGGCTCCACGACCGGCGCCTGAGCGGCCGTTCACATCCTGGCGGAATGCGCACCACCACGTGAACGGGCGCCTAGACTGCTCAGTCGCGCCTCCGTGCGGGGGCGGACGACACGAAAGGCACGTTGACGGGTGTTCCAGGATTCCCCCATCTACGACCGACTCGTCGCCGAACGCGGTGACGTCCCCGAGCAGGTGCGGCGGGACGCCGAGCGTGTGAGCAGGGAACTGGAGGTGGTCATGCGTCCGCTGCGCGCCCCCGGACACCTGCCGGGCGCCGAGCGCCAGCCGTCCCCCGGCGCCGGCTGGCAGCGCACCGCCCTGCTGCCCGGACCGCGCCCGCACTGACGGCCGCGGCCCGCCTCACCCGACCGCCGCCGCGTCGGGGCCGCCCGGCTCCACCGCGTCCGCGGCGCCGGGCCGGGCCAGCCAGTCG
Source organism: Streptomyces sp. NPDC018026 (assembly GCF_044327745.1). Classification (NCBI taxonomy): domain Bacteria; kingdom Bacillati; phylum Actinomycetota; class Actinomycetes; order Kitasatosporales; family Streptomycetaceae; genus Streptomyces; species Streptomyces sp. NPDC018026. The sequence goes on along the minus strand of NZ_JBIRFY010000010.1, from coordinate 121,818 downwards.
GCGATGGTGCGGGCGATCGGCTGGCCGGTGTCCACCTCGACGAAGCCGAACTGCCCGGACTGGTTGCACTCGAGGAACCACCAGGTGCCGTCGCCGTCCTCGGCGAAGTCCAGGGCGCCGTAGGCCAGTCCGGCCGCCCGGAGGTAGGCGCGGACCCCCTCGGCGACCCGCCGGGGCACCTCGGCCGGCCGCCACGGCTCGCCCGATCCGGCGAAGCGGACGTCCACCTCGTCGGGGTCCAGGCTCGCGAGTGCCGTCTTGCGGGCGGCCAGCAGCTCCTCCCCGACGACGGTCAGCCGGATGTCGGCCCGCTTGGCGACCCGGCGTTGCAGCAGCGTCGGGCCGTGCGCGACGGCGGAGAAGTCGGCCTCGGGCGGCACCCGGCTGGTCGGCACCGCCAGCGGCGGATCCTGCGGGTGGGCGCCCGAGACGGGCTTGACCACCAGATCCGGGTAGCGCTCGGCGAACTCGCGCGCCGCCCGCGGAAACGTCGTGATCAGCGTCGCCGGCACGGGCAGCCCGCACCGCTGGGCGAGACGCAGCTGCCAGGGCTTGTACCTGGCCCGGTGCGCGGCGTCGGGCTGGTTCATCCAGCGCGCTCCCGAGCCCCGGAGCATGCCGTACAGCGCCTGACCGGCCTCCTCGGTCAGCCACGCGGACGGCTCGGCGGCCCGGGTCGCCGCGCCCCCCGGCCTGCGCACCCAGACGGACCGCAGCCCCCCGATGCTCACCAGGCGGCCCCCCGAGGACAGATGGCCCCGGAAGGAGCCGTGCACGAACTCGCCGGAGAGCGCGACGGAGTCGGTGAGGTCGGCGGGGTCCAGCCGGACCACCGGTACCCCTGACGCGTTCAGGTGCACCACCACCATGTCGGCGGTGACGTCCTCTTCACTGGTCAGGATCAACACGGTCATTCTCGACGACCCGTGTTCAGTCGTCGAAGTGAGTCTTCGACCCCGCGGTGGAGGTCGTGGTCCCCAGTTCTCTCAGCAGCGCGTGGTCGCAGGCGGCCACCCGCCCGTCGAGAAGCACGTTCAACTGCAGCCCGGAGTCGTAGACGTACGGAGTGGTGGCTTCCAACTCCACTGTCGGCCGTGCGTAGTTGAGCGCGAACGGTTGCATCGTCTCTCCCTAGTCGGTGCTGCGCCGATCAGATGACGGTCCCTTTGCGCCGTCATCTGGTCCGCCGACTTCCTTCGGCTTCCAGAGACTTATACGAATCGAACGGGTGATTGGTTTCCTTACGCTGCGTAATCACCGGGCGGGCCGGTGGTCCGCCGCCGTTCCGCGGGGCCCTGCCGGCCGCCGGTCGCGCCGCGCGTGGACCGCAGGGCGAGAAGCAGGACGCCGATGTCGTCCAGGTAGACCGGATCGGGCAACAGGTCGGCCGGGAGGACCAAGTAGAGGACCGCCCCCCAGAACACCCAGCGCGGGCCCGTCGGAAGCCCGGCCCGCCTGAGGTCCCGTCGGGTGCGGACCAGGCGCACCAGGACGGCGACCGCCGCCGCGAGGACGAGCGCCGCGAGCAGCACCGCCACGACGATCACTGTGGTCGTGTCCACGGGTCCCTCCTCCGGCGCGCGGTGCGCGCCTCCCTGACCGGATGCCCGCCGCCGGCGGCGGCAAGTCCGCGGGACGGGTTCTCTCATCCCGGTGGCCCACCCGGAGTGGCACGGTGCGGTGGACGTGCCTAGTAATGGCAGCACACAGCGCGAGTCGCATGTCGGGGACGCAGGGCGGCCGCACCCCCATCACACGGAGAGATCATGACGACCGGCTCTTCATCACCCCGCTCGCCCGAGTACGCCATATCCGCCCTGGACCTGCCCACCGGGGAGACGACCACGACCACCGGCACGGCGCGACCGCCGGGCGCGGAACCCGGGGCACGGACCTCTTCCGGCCGCACCGTGCCCGAGCAGGAGAGCGACGTCTGGGACGTCGACTTCGACGACGCCGACCTCCCCGAACTGGATCCCGACCCCGATCTCCCCGCTTCCGGCGGCCCCGGCCCCCGCGCACCCGGCGCCGACTCCGGCACGGGCGCCGACGCGGACGCCGACGTGGAGGCCGAAGCGGCCCACGGGTACGGCGATCCCGTCGGCGACCTCGTGCGCGCCGCCGTGGCCGACCGGCCGCTGGACGAGGTCGTCGACCTGATCACGACGCTGGAGCGGTCACCCCAGTACGCACAGGCCACGGGGGACGCGCTTCGCGCGGTCGGCGTGAACCGGTCCGTCGAGGACGTGACCCGGCTGGTCGGCCTGCTGACCCGGCCGCCGCGCCAGTGCGACAGCGCGGACGAGGCGATCCGGGCCGCGGCGGAGTGCCGGTCCGTGGAGGACGTGACCCGGCTGATGGCGCTGCTGCACCGCACGCCCCTGGAACCGCACTGCGGCCGGGCGGCCGTGCGCGCCGCCGCCACCGGCCGGCCCGTGGAGGAACTGGTCGAACTGATCGGCCGGCTCGCCGAGAGCGGCCACGTGCGCCCGGAGCGGCCCGATGCCCGGCGGCCGCGGGCGGACCGGGACGCGGCCGACGAGGACGACGGGGAGGAGCTCGCACCCCGGCCGGCGGGGCTCGGCGGCACCTCCGCCCGAGCGGACCGCCGCGGTCGTGAACTCCGCAGGCCGCTCCGCCCGTTCCGCCGGGGACGGGACCGCGACAGCGCCCGCGCCGCACCCGACCGCGACAGCGCCCGTGCCGCACCCGACCGCGACAGCGCCCGTGCCGCACGCGACCGCGACAGGGCCCGAGCGGTGCGCGACCGCGCAACGCGGCGGGCCGCCCGCGGTCCGGCCTGGCCGGCCCGGCTCACCGTCGCCGTCCTGGCCGGGTGCGGCGTCGCCTACTTCCCGCTGCACCGCGGTGACGCCTCGGCACCGGCCTACGGGGTGGCGCTCGGCCTGTCGGCGCTCTGCCTGGTGCTCGCCCTGCTGCTGACCGTGCGGCCGGCCGTGCCGATGCTCGCCGCCGCGGTGGTGGGACCGGCGGCGCTGGCCGCGGCCAGGCTCTACGGCAGCGCCACCCCCTCGGCGCGGGTGACCCCGGTCACGGACCTCACGCTGGCACCGCTCTGGGTCGCGGTCGGCGTGGCCGTGGCGGCCTCGCTCGTCGCGCTGACGGCGCTGTGCGTGCGGGTGGCCTCGCAGGACTCCGCCCGCCGCCGGCCGGCCCGCCCGGTGGCCGTGTCCGGCCGCACCGCCGCGGACTGACCGCCGCCCGATCCCCGCACCGTGTGCGTGGTCCGCGCCGGACGGTGAACCGGCGCGGACCACCACGGGTCCGCCGTCAGACGCCCAGCATGCCCGCGGGGTGCTCGTGTGCGAGCAGCGCGGTGAGCACCCGGTCCGGAGTGAGCGGCAGCTCCCGGAAGCGGATGCCGGTGGCGTGGTGGACGGCGTTGCCGACGGCCGCCGCCGAGCCCACGATCCCGATCTCGCCGATCCCCTTGCTGCCCATGGGGTTGAGGTGGTCGTCCTCCTCCTCGACCCAGTGCGCCTCGAGGTCGGTGACGTCGGCGTGCGCGGGCACGTGGTACGCCGCCAGGTCGCGCTGCACGAAGTCGCCGAACACCGGATCCATCGTGCTGTCCTCGGTCAGCGCCATACCGAGCCCCATCGTCATGCCCCCGATGAACTGGGAGTGGGCCGTGCGCGCGTTGAGGATGCGCCCCGCGGCGAAGACGCCCAGCAGCCGCCTCACCCTGACCTCGCCGGAGACGGTGTCCACGCCCACCTCGGCGAAATGGGCACCGAACGCGTGCCGGGCGAAGGGGCTTTCGGCGTCCGCCGTCCCGGAGGTGTCGGCCTCGGCCGTGATCCCCTCGTCCGGCAGCCGCCCCGAGTGCTCCGCCAGCCGGCCGTTCAGCCGCACGCACGCCTCGTGGACGGCCGACCCCCAGGACGCGGTGCCCGAGGAACCACCGGCCATCGGGGCGAACCCGATGCCGCTGTCGGCTACGTCGAGCCGCACCCGGTCCAGCGGGGTGCCGAGGGCGTCCGCCGCGATCTGCGCGAGCACCGTCCGGGCACCCGTGCCGATGTCGGTGGCGTTGACCCGCACCAGGAAACCGCCGTCGGGCAGGGCACGCGCCGCGGCGACGCACGGGGAGACCAGCACCGGATAGGTGGCCGAGGCCACCCCGCTGCCGATCAGCAGGGCCCCCGCCTCGCGGGACCGGGGCCGGTGATCGCGGCCCTCCCAGCCGAAGCGCCGGGCGCCCTCGCGCAGACACTCCACCAGATGCCTGCTGCTGAAGGGCTTTTCGCTGTCCGGCTCACTCTCCGGTTCGTTGCGGATCCTCAGCTCCACCGGGTCGACACCCAGTTCGGCGGCCAGCTCGTCCATGGCGGACTCGAGGGCGTACATGCCGGGGCACTCGCCCGGGGCGCGCATCCAGGACGGTGTGGGCACGTCCAGCGCCGCCACTCGGTGGGCCGTGCGCAGGGCGGGCGTGCCGTACATGACGCGGGCCGGGACCGCCGCCTGCTCCACGAACTCCTTCACCCGGGAGGTGTGCGTCGTCACCTCGTGCACCAGCGACGTCAGCCGGCCGCCGGCGTCCGCGCCCAGGCGCAGCCGGTGCAGGGTCGGCGCGCGGTGTCCGACGACGGAGGGCAGGTAGCGGCGCGGCAGCGCGACGGTGACCGGCCGCCCGGTCTCCCGCGCCGCCATCGCGGCCAGCACCACCTCGGGCCGCGGCGTGCCCTTGGAGCCGAAACCGCCGCCCACGTGCTCCGCGAGCACCGTGATCCGGTCCTCGGACAGGGCGAACAGGCGCGCCAGCTCCGCCCGCACCGCCGAGGTGCCCTGGCTGGAGGAGTGCACGGTCAGCCGCTCGCCGTCCCAGTGCGCCGTACTGGTGTGCGGCTCCATGGGGTGGTTGTGCAGCGGCGGCACCGTGTACGCGACGTCCACCCGGGTCGCCGAGGCGGCGAACGCGCCGTCCGGGTCACCGTGCCCGGTGACGGCCGGGAAGCCGCCGTTGGCGGAGTCCGGGACGTAGGCCCCGGAGTGCGCGGCGGTGAGTGTCACGTCGTGCGGCTCGGTCTCGTAGGTGATCCGCACGGCGGCGGCACCGGCCCGGGCCGCCTCCAGCGACTCGGCCACCACCAGGCCCACGAACCACCCCCGGTGCGGCACGTGCGGGCCCTGCAGCACGGCCAGCGTCGGGTCGTCGGGAGCGCCGAGCCGGGGCGCGTTCTCGTGCGTGAGCACGGCGAGTACGCCGGGCAGCGCGAGCGCGGCCGCGGTGTCGACGCCGGTCACCCGGCCCCGTACGACCGTCGCGGGTACCGGCCAGGCCTGGGCGCGGCCCGGCTCCGGGTACTCGGCGGCGTACCGGGCGGTGCCGGTGACCTTCTCCCGCCCCTCCCGGCGCTCGACGGGAGCGCCCAGGACGGCATCGGTGGCGGTCATGGAGTCCTCCTCGTGGACGCCTCGGTCGTCAGGTCGTGGCGGGCGGGGCGAGCCGGCCCAGTACGTCCAGGGCCAGCCGGCGGGCCAGCGGCACCTTGTAGGCGTTGTCCCGCAGCGGTTCCGCCGCGGCCAGCTCCAGGTCGAGCGCGTGCTCGAACGCCGCCGTCGTGGGGGCCGCGCCCAGCAGCGCGTCCTCGGCCCGCCGGGCCCGCCAGGGCCGGTGCGCCAGCGCCCCGAAGGCGATCCCGGCCCGCTCCACCACCCCGTCCGCGAGGTGCAGCACGACGGCGACGGAGGCCAGCGCGAAGGCGTACGACGCCCGGTCGCGTGCCTTGCGGTACGCCGAGGGCAGCCCGGCCGTGCCCGCGGGCAGGACCACGCCGGTGATCAGCTCGCCGGGGTGGATCTCGGTGTCCCGCTCCGGATGCAGCCCGGGGAGCCGGTGGAAGTCGGCGGCGGGCACGCTCCGGGTCCCCTCGGGGCCGTGCAGCTCGACGCGCGCGTCGAGGGCGGCCAGCGCCACCGCCATGTCCGAGGGGTGGGTGGCGATGCACTGGTCGGAGTGGCCGAGGACCGCGTGGTCCCGGTGCACGCCCTCCAGCGCGCCGCAGCCGGTGCCGGGCTCCCGCTTGTTGCAGGGCTTGGACACGTCCTGGAAGTAGGGGCAGCGGGTGCGCTGCAGCAGGTTGCCGCCGGTGGTGGCGGCGTTGCGCAACTGCCCCGAGGCGCCGGCCAGCAGCGCCTGGGACAGCGCGGGGTAGCGGTCGCGGACGGCGGGGTGGGCCGCGAGGTCGCTGTTGCGGACCGTCGCCCCCGCCCGCAGTCCGCCGTCGGGCAGCTCCTCCACGGTGTCCAGCGGCAGCCGGGTGACGTCGACGAGCGCGGCGGGGGTCTCCACCCCGAGCTTCATCAGGTCGACGAGGTTGGTACCGCCGCCGAGGTAGCGGGCGCCGGGGTGGGCCGCGAAGGCCTCGGTGGCCTCCTCGACGCTGCCCGCGCGGACGTAGCCGAAGGGCTTCACGGGATCACGTCCTCGACGGCGTCGGCGATGCGCGGATAGGCACCGCAGCGGCACAGGTTGCCGCTCAGCCGCTCCCGGATCTCCTCCCGGCCCAGCGCGACGGGTTCTCCGGAGGGTGCCGCCGGGTCGGTGACGTGCGAGGGGTGCCCGGCCGCGGCCTCGGCGAGCGCGCCGACCGCGGAGCAGATCTGGCCCGGGGTGCAGTAGCCGCACTGGAAGGCGTCGCGGTCCAGGAAGGCGCGCTGGAGCGGATGCAGCTCCTCGCCGTCCCCGGCGAGACCCTCGACGGTGGTGATCTCACAGCCGTCCAGGGCGACCGCGAACAGCAGGCAGCTGTTGACGCGCCGCCCGTCGACCAGGACGGTGCAGGCGCCGCACTGGCCGTGGTCGCAGCCCTTCTTGGCGCCCGCGAGTTCGAGGTCCTCCCGCAGGAGGTCCAGCAGGACGCGGCGGTGATCGACGGTGAGGGTGTGCGGTTTGCCGTTGACCCGGAGCGTGGTCTGGGAACGGGAGGACTCCGGTGGGCGGGAAGCGGGGGCGCTGTCGTGCTGGCTGTCCATGGCGTCGGTGACCTTCCGGGACGGGCCGGTGCTCCTGTGGCGTCCGCGTATCCACCTCCCGCCGGATGACACGTGAGGGTGCCCTCACCCCGGCGGCGGCCCGTCGTGCGCGCCCCGTCGTGCGCGCCCCCATAGTGCGCGCTCCCGTCGTGCAGGCCAGTCGTCAGTCGTCGGTCGCCGGGCTCCCGGGACGCTCCGCGGGGTCGCGGTCGGCGGCGTCCGGGCGGGGCGTGCGGGCGGAACCCCGGAACCGCTCCAGCGTCCGGGTCAGACCCCGCAGCGGAGACGCCGACGGAGTCTGGGACGGTGGTGGTCCGGCCGGTGCCGCCGCGGCGGACTCCCGGTACACGGCGAGGGCCTCGGCCGCGCGTTCCGCCGCCTCCCGGTACAGGTCACGGGACTGGGTCATGGCCTCCAGCGCCTCGGCGTACATCTTCACCAGCTTGCGCTCGCGCTCCAGCTCCTCCTCCAGCGTCAGCAGCCGCCAGTCCTCCCGCAGCGAGGCGAGGGCCGCCACCGCGTCGTCGGGCAGCGGCCTGGGCAGCGCGGCGAAGGACGTCACCGCAGCGATCAGCGCGGTGGGCTCGGAGCCGTCCAGGAACACGGTGCGCACGGAGAAGTCACCGGCGGCGTAGTCGGCCGGGGCCGGTGTGCCGGGCAGCACCACGGCGCCGCCGCGCGGCACCTGGACCCCGAAGTCCTCCAGGGCCCAGTTCACCACCCGCAACTGCTGCGGCGCGGCGCGGTGCTCGACCACCCGGTGCCGCAGACCGGGCGGCAGCCGCTGCGCCAGCGGCACCCGGCCGCGGTGGTCCGGGGTCATCGCCTCGTGCACCACCACGTGGATGTTCCACGGGCTGCGCCCCGCCTCCTTGAGCAGCCGGCGCACGGCCTTGTCGTCGTCGGGCAGGGTGTTGATGCCCCGCAGGCGCAGCCCCGTGGCGGCGTCCCGGTCCCAGGTGACGTCCGGGTCGTCCGGCCAGAACATCGTGGCGGGGGAGGGCCAGGCGAGGTCCCAGGCCTCCTCGGCCTCCGCGAGCAGCGTCCACTCCTGCCCGCCCGCCGACGCGGGCTCCAGGATCAGCCTGGCCCGCACGGTGACGGCCCCGGGGGCCTTCCAGCGCGCCTCGAGAATGCGGGGGCCGGGGGTCCCGGCGGCCGAGGGCTCGGCCGCCGGCTCGTCGGGCGGTTCCAGGAAGTCGTCGACGACGTGGTCGTCCTTGAGCCGCCGCAGCCGGTGCCGGACGGTGTCCTCGGCCGCGGAGCCGACATGGCGGCCGCGAGCGGCCCACAGCGTGGGCGGATACGTGGGGCGGGCGGTGGATGAGGTCGGCATGGGTCCATCGGGCAGCAGGGGCACGGACGTAGCAAGTATCGTCGCCGCAGGTCAACCGAGAGCACCGGGGGGTCCGCCGACCGGGCGGGCCGGGGCGGGCGCGCGGTGCGGCCGGCCGGGTCGCGGATGCGTCGTGAGTGAGGGTGGGCAGCAGCAACCCGACCGACCGTACGGCAGGAAAAGGAGCGACCTGATGAACCTCGACCTCGGCGGACGCACCGCACTGGTGACGGGCTCCTCGCAGGGCATCGGCGCGGCGATCGCCGCCGGACTGGCGCGGGCCGGTGCCACCGTGGGCGTCAACGGGCGCGACGCCAAACGCCTGGAGGAGAGCGTCGACAAGCTGCGGGCCGAGGTCCCGGACGGCACGTTCGTGCCGGTCGCGGCCGACCTCGGTACCGAGGAGGGCGCCGAGCGCGCCCTTAAGACGCTGCCCGACGTGGACATCCTCGTGAACAACCTCGGCGTCTTCGGCGCCGCACCCGCGCTGGAGATCAGCGACGCCGAGTGGCGCCGCTACTTCGAGATCAACGTCCTCGCGGGCGTCAGGCTGACGCGCGCCCATCTCCCCCGGATGAGGGACCGCGGCTGGGGCCGCGTGCTGTACATCGCGAGTGACTCGGCCGTCGTGATCCCGGCCGAGATGATCCACTACGGCGTCTCCAAGACCGCCCTGCTCGGCGTCGGCCGGGGCTTCGCCAAGGAGGCCGCGGGCAGCGGCGTCACGGTGAACTGCGTCATCGCGGGACCCACCCGCACCGAGGGCGTCGAGGACTTCGTGTACCAACTGGTCGACCGCGACCTGCCCTGGGACGAGGCCCAGCGCGTCTTCATGCGCGAGCACCGCCCGCAGTCCCTGCTCCAGCGGCTGATCGAGCCGGAGGAGATCGCCAACCTGGTGGTGTACCTCAGCTCCCCGCTCGCCTCCGCCACCACCGGCGCGGCCGTCCGGGTCGACGGCGGATACGTCGACTCGATCCTGCCGTAGCGTCCCTGGCGTCCCTGGGGTCCCCCGGAACGGGGCCGAACAGCGCAGTATGCCCGCCCGCGGGCACGTTCCTCTGGAAAATGCCAAAGCGCTCACCGGATGCGTGCACTTTCCGTAGTGTCGTCGTCACGTTCGCGGTACAGCCGTGCAGGGGAGGGGATCCGGCGTGCCCGGAATCGACGAGAGTCTGCTGGAAGCCATGCGACTGCCCGGCGCGCGCGGAGCGTCCCTGGTCGACTGGATCAGCGGGCTCGCTCTCGGCGCCGTCGGCGAGGCGCCGGGCGGCGACTGGGAGGCGACGGCCGCGGAGACGGCGGAGCTGGGCCGGCACGTCGCGGAGAGCGGCTCCCTGGCGGCGGGCGGTACGTCGGCCGGTACGGGGGGCGGCACCGTGGAGCCCGGCAAGGAACCCCCGGTGGAGGACCTGATCGCCACCACCGGCGACTCCTACCACCTGCTCAGGTTCGTCAGCACCCCGTTCGACAGCACCGTCTTCCTCCACCTGTGGCTGGACCGCAACGACGGGAACCTCGCCCTGGCCCGCATCCGGCTGGCCGAGATGGCGGACCGGCTGGTGCTCGGATGACCCGGGTGACGACCACCTGGGCCACGCACGAGACGACGTCGGAGGCGCTCGGGGCCCTCGCGGCCGAAGGAGCGACCGGGGCGCTGTCGGGCGAGCGGGGCATCGTCTACCTCTCGGCGGGCCGCGTCGTGCACGTGGAGTCCGCCTTCACCCCCGACCTCGGCGCGCTGCTCACCCGCAGTGGCGCGGTCCCGCCGGACGGCTGGTGGGACGCGGTCGACCGGGGCGGCGTCCAGCACCGGGTCGGTCACCGGCTGGTGGACAGCGGCCGGCTCACCGCGGGCGCGCTGGAGGTCTGCCACCTGGGCGCGCTGTTCGACGCAGCGTACTTCGTGCTGGCCCACGACACGCGCGCACAGCGTTTCCGGCCCGGCGCGGTGCACTGGCTCGGCGTGGTCCGCTCCGTCCCGGTGGACGTCGTCGTCCGCGAGTCCGGGCGCCGGCGCGCCCTGCTGGACCGGATCTGGCCCGACCCCGCCGTCGACACCCTCCCCCTGACCCGGGCGCCGGGCACGGACACCGCCGAGCTGCCCGTGCGGCGCGGCCGCACCCTGGCCCAGGTGGACGGCGTCCGCACCGCCGCTCAGATCGCGTCGGCGCTGGCCTGCCGCACGTACCACACCCTGGTCGAACTGCGCCGCCTCGCCGCCGACGGACTCGTCCGTGCCGCGCCGCCCGCCGCGCCGCCTCTCGTCCCCGGCCCGGAACCTCGGGCGTCCGGGTGGGACGACCCCGACACGGCCCTGCTGCGACGGCTTCGAGACGCCTTGGAGGCCCTGTGATCCGCGCGCGCCGCCGGCGCGACGAAAGGAGACTGCTGATGGCCGTCGAGAGCGACGTCCTGGACGAACTGCACCGACTGCGCAACCGCGTGCCCCAGCTGACCGGTTCGCTCGCGGCCACCGTGGACGGGCTCGTCCTGGCCCACGACGCGCCGGGCACCGAACCCGAGGGCCTCGCCGCGCTCACCGCGGCCGCCCTCGGCGTCGCGCACCGCATGGCCGAGGCCACCGCGCGCGGCGGCTTCCGCGAGCTGCTGCTGCGCGGGGCCGACGGCTACGTCGCCACGTACGCCGCCGGTCCGGCCGCCGTACTCACGCTGCTCGCCGACGGCCGGGTCAACGTGGGCCGCCTCCACCTGGAGGGCCGGCGCAGCGGCGCCCGGATCGGGGAGCTGGTCGCCGCGGGGACCGGGGCGGAACGCGGTCGCGCCCCCGCCGCCGGACACGGTGCGACGCTCCCCGCCCAGCCGCCCCGGCCCATCGGCACCCTGCCGGTGCGCACCCCGCAACGGCCCGCCCACCAGCCCACCCCCCAGGCCGGCGGCACCCACCGGCCGACCTGACACCCATCGATCGCGTACGGATCACGTCCGGAAAGGAAACCACCATGGCCAACCTGGAGACCTCGCTCAAGGAATGCCTCGGCTCCATCGACGGAGCGACCGCCGCCGCGCTGGTCGACTACACCAGCGGGATGGCCCTCGGCACCCTGGGCGGCGGCAAGGACTTCAACCTCGAGGTCGCCGCCGCGGGCAACACCGATGTCGTGCGGTCCAAACTGCGCACGATGGAGCACCTCGGCCTGAAGGAGGAGATCGAGGACATCCTGATCACCCTGAGCAGCCAGTACCACATGATCCGCCTGCTCAAGGGGCGCGGCGGCAACGGTCTGTTCCTCTACCTGGTGCTGGACGCGAACCGCGCCAACCTGGCCATGGCCCGCCACCAACTGCGCCGCATCGAGGGCGAACTGGAGGTCTGATCCCGGCCGCCCGTTCGCCCGCCGCGGGACCGGCGGACACCCGACCGGCGCCGGCGCCCCCGCGAGGAGGTCACCGGCGCCGGACGTGGTGGCTCAGGCCCCGCTCTCGCGGAGCATGTCCTCGCGCTCGACGTACTTCACGCGCTCGCGTCCCTGCGGCTCGCCCTGCGCCTTCTCCGCGGCGTCGAGCCGGTACCAGCCGTCCCAGGTGGTGAAGCGGACGTTCCGCTCGGCGAGGAACGCGTCCACCGCCTCGGGAGCGGGTGCGGAGGGCGTCTGGAGACGCCCGTTCGCGTAGTCGTCCAGGAGACTGGACACCGTCTCGTTCGCGTCACCCTTGGTGTGCCCGATCAGACCGATCGGGCCGCGCCGGATCCAGCCGGTGACGTACGTCGACTGCAGGTGCTCGCCGGACTCCTGGACGACCCGGCCGCCCGCGTCCGGGACCGTGCCCGAGTCGAGGTCCCAGGGCAGCTTGGGCAGCTGGTCGGAGAGGTAGCCGACGGCCCGGTAGACCGCCTGGACGTCCCAGTCCTTGAACTCGCCGGTGCCCTTGACGTTGCCCGTGCCGTCCAGCTCCGTGCGCTCGGTGCGCAGGCCGGTCACCCTGCCGTCCTCGCCGAGGATCTCCGAGGGCGACTCGAAGAAGTGCAGGAAGAGCTTGTGCGGCCGGTCGCCGACGTCGCGGATCGCCCAGTTCTCCAGGGTCTTGGCGACCATGTCGGCCTGCTTGTTGCCGCGCCGGGTCGCGATCGAGCCCTCGTCGTAGTCGATGTCCTCGGGGTCGACGATCACCTCGATGTTGGGGGAGTGGTCCAGCTCCCGCAGCTCCATGGGGCTGAACTTCGCCTGCGCCGGGCCGCGGCGGCCGAAGACGTGGACCTCCAGCGCCTTGTTGGCCTTGAGGCCCTCGTAGACGTTCGGCGGGATCTCGGTCGGCAGCAGCTCGTCGGCCGTCTTGGCCAGGACGCGCGCGATGTCCAGGGCGACGTTGCCGACACCGAGGACGGCGACCTTCTCCGCCTCCAGCGGCCAGGTGCGCGGGAAGTCGGGGTGGCCGTCGTACCAGGCGACGAAGTCGGCCGCGCCGTACGAGCCGTCGAGGTCGATGCCGGGGACGGACATGGCCCGGTCCGCCGTCGCGCCAGTGGCGAAGATCACACCGTCGTAGAAGGCGCGCAGATCGTCCAGGCTGACGTCGGTCGGGTAGTTCACGTTGCCGAAGAGGCGGATCTGCGGCTTGTCGAGCACCTGGTGGAGGGCCGTGATGATGCCCTTGATCCGCGGGTGGTCGGGCGCGACGCCGTAACGGATGAGTCCGAACGGGGCGGGCATGCGCTCGAAGATGTCGATGGAAACACCGGGGTCGGCGGCCACTTCGGACTTGAGCAGGGCGTCGGCGGCGTAGATCCCGGCCGGGCCGGATCCGACGATGGCTACCCGCAGAGGGCGGGGCATGTTCAGGTTCCCTTCGAGCGGTGACAGATCGACTCTCCGGGAAGCCTAAGCTGAGGCAAGCCTAAGTCGGTACGCGGGTCCGGTCTATGAGGTCATAAGGACATCTTATGGGATCTCATGGCTTGGATTTGGTCTTGGGTTTGGGCTCGGGTGTGCGCCGGGTGTGTTCAAGGCCGGGCGCGGGTTTGAAGGCCCGGTCACGGGTGACGCAGGCGTGGGGACGAGTGGCGTCCCGTGCCGCCTCGCGAGGGGAGCCCGCGTGCAGCGTCCGGACGACAGCCTGGACCCCAACCGGTGGCGGGCCCTGTGGGTGACCCTGGTCGCCGGATTCATGACCCTGCTGGACGTGACGATCGTCTCCGTCGCCCTGCCCTCCATGCAGCAGGGGCTGCACACCTCGCCCGCGTCCGTGCAGTGGGTCGTCTCCGGATACGCGCTCGCGTTCGCCCTGACCCTGGTCACCGCGGGCCGGATCGGCGACGCGTTCGGCAGACGCCGCGTCTTCCTCGCCGCCCTGGCCGCCTTCGTGCTCTGCAGCGCCGCGGCGGGGGCCGCGCCCGGCATCGAACTGCTGGTCGCCGCCCGGCTCGCCCAGGGAGTCGCCGCGGGCAGCATCGCGCCGCAGAACTCGGCACTGATCCAGCAGCTGTTCCGGGGCGCGGAACGCGGGCGCGCGTTCGGGCGGTTCGGCGCGACGGTGGGGGTCTCCAGCGCGGTGGGGCCCGTCGTCGGCGGTCTGATCCTGGCGCTGGCGGGCCCGGAGGGCTGGCGGTGGATCTTCTACGTGAACGTGCCGGTCGGCCTGCTCGCCCTGCTCCTCGGCTTCCGCCTGCTGCCCCGGGTGGCGCCCGGCGGCCGGGGACACCTCGACCCCGTGGGCGTGGCGCTCCTCGGCGCGGGCATCCTGGCGCTGATGCTGCCGCTGGTCCTCGCCGAGGGCGGCGGCCTGACCAAGGTGTGGTGGCTGTTCCCGGCGGGGGCGCTGGTCCTGCTCGCCTTCGCGCGGTGGGAACGGCGGATCGCCCGGCGGGGCGGTCAGCCGCTCCTGGAACCCGGGCTGCTCACCCAGACCCGCGGCTACGCCACCGGCGCGGGCCTGGCCGCCCTGTACTTCGTCGGGTTCAGCGGGGTGTGGCTCGTCTTCGCGCTCTTCTTCCAGAACGGGCTGGGTTACTCACCGCTCATGTCGGGCCTGGCGGTGACCCCGTTCGCCGTCGGGTCGGCCGTCGCCGCCGCCGTCGCGGGCCGGCTGGTGGACCGGCTGGGCCGGCTGCTGACCGTGTGGGGACTGGTCGCCGTCATGGCCGGGCTGGGCACGACCGCGCTGCTGCTCTGGCTCGCGCCCTCCGGCTCGGCCGTCTGGCTCGCCGCCCCGGCCCTGCTGCTCGGCGGACTCGGCAGCGGCTGCGTGATCTCCCCGAACATCACCATGACGCTGCGCGACGTACCGGTGCGGATGGCGGGCGCGGCCGGGGGCGCCCTCCAGACGGGCCAGCGGCTGGGCGGCGCCGTGGGCACCGCCGCGCTGCCGGGGCTGTTCTACCTGACGCTCAACGCCACCCACGACGACTACCACGAGGCCGTGGCCCTGTCGGTGGGCACCGGTGTGGCCGCCATGCTGTGCGCGCTGACCGTCGCGGTCCGCGACTGGCAACGGGACCGCCCCGGCGGCGACCGGCGCTGCCCGCCGGAGGCCTCCCACAGCCACACCCACGCCGGCCAGAACTGACCGCCGCGCCAAACTCCTCCGCACGGAGCCGCACGGAGCCGCACGGCGGCGCTCAGCGGCGTTTGCCGAACCTGCGCAGCATCTCCTGGGCCTGCGCGCGGCGGCGCGGGTCCGAGGCGGCCCGGCGCACCTGCTCGGCCGCCCGCCGGCCCTGCGGGCTGCGCGCGAACCGCTTGATCCGGTCCAGTACTCCGGCCATGACGTTCCTCCGGGTCGACGGCGTGATGTTCTGCCGTGCTCGTACCCAGGACCCCGCCCGACACCCCTGCCGGACGGATGCCCGGCAGGGGCGAAGGCCGGGGCGCGGGTCAGCCGATGTGGTAGGCGTCCCCGTACACGTGCCAGTCCAGCGGCGGCTCGAGGTCCAGGTTGCCCTCGTTCAGGAAGACGCGCTGCGCCGTGTCGACCCGGCTGGTGTCGCTGTGCGCCTCCTCCTGCCGCATGGCCCACACCCGCTCGTCGAGGAAGGCGTGCAGGTAGGCGACCTCGTCGCCGCCCTGGGCCGGCGGGCGGGCCCGGCCGAGGGCGCGCTCGCGGATGCTGCCGAAGCCGAGGCCGCCGCCGTCGCCGTGCATCACCATCGCGTCGTAGTACGCGAACTGCCCCAGGGTCCGCAGCCCGTCCTCCTTGCCGCGCCGTACGGCCGGGTCGAAGTACACGCGGTCCCGCTCGTCGTCCTGGGCCCGGCGGAACTCCGGGTCCTCGTCGGCGGCCCGGCGCCAGTCGTCCGGGAAGCCGGGATCGAGGCCCTCGTGCGAGTCGGAGCCGTCCACCCGGCGCAGCGCCGGCAGATACGGCGCGAGGACGTTCCCGGGGCTGCGCTCGCCGTACAGCTGCACCAGGTCGAGCATGTCGCCGGTGCCGGAGCAGAAGCCGATGATGCCCGCGGTGTAGCCGCGGCCGTCACCGATGTCCTCGATGTACCGGTACTGGGCCTTCCAGTCGAGCGAGGAGTTCTCGGCGCTCGACACCAGTTGCATGGCGATCTCCTTCTTCGCCGGGTCGTCGAGTCCCGTCGCGCGCGCGGACGCCGCCGCGGCGCGCGAGGGGGTGAGCAGGGGGACTGTCGCCAGGGACGCGCATGCCATGGCGAGCACGGTACGGCGCGAGGGGCCTGCGGGGCGCGCCGGGTCGCGGAAGGGGTGCCTCACGGAATCTCCAGGTGTGGGGGAGTGGGGGATGGGAGTGCCGGGCACTGATAGGAAAGTTTCCTACCAGAAGACGGGCGTGCCGGGCACCCGTCGTGCACGAAGCTGGTACGGAGCGGGGGTGACCGAGGTGACCGGAGCCGTGTCCGTCAGGGCACCGGCTGCTCCGCCCAGATGACCTTGCCGGCCGGCGTGTAGCGGGTGCCCCAGCGTTCGGCGAGCTGCGCGACCAGGAACAGCCCGCGCCCGCCCTCGTCCGTCATCGCCGCGTAGCGCAGGTGCGGGGACGTGCTGCTGCTGTCGAACACCTCGCAGATCAGGCTGCGGTCGCGCACCACCCGGACGTGGACGGTCTCGCCGCCGTACCGGATCGCGTTGGTGACCAGCTCGCTCAGGATCAGCTCGGTGGTGAACGCCAGCTCGTCCAGTCCCCACTCGTCCAGTCGCCGGGTCACCTGGGAACGGACCTCCGCGACCGCCGCCGGATCGTTCGGGACGTCCCACTCGGCCACCTGGTCCGGGCCCAGCACCCGGGTCCGGGCCACCAGCAGGGCGATGTCGTCGCCCGGCCGGTCCGGGAGCCGGGCGTCCAGGACGGTCCGGCAGGTCTCCTCGGGTGTCTCGCCGGCCGTCTCCAGTGCTCGGCGCAGCTGCTCCAGGCCGACGTCGATGTCGTGCACGCGGTCCTCGACCAGCCCGTCGGTGTAGAGCACCAGCCGGCTGCCCTCCGCCAGCCGCAGTTCCGTCGTCTCGAACGGGAGGCCGCCCAGGCCCAGCGGGGGTCCGGCGGGCACCTCCGGGAACTCCACGGTGCCGTCCGGCCGGATCAGGGCCGGCGGCGGATGACCCGCCCGGGCGATCACGCAGGAACCGGCGACCGGGTCGTAGATCGCGTAGAGACAGGTCGCACCGGTCACCGGGGCGGTGCTGTCGTCGGCCGCCTCGTCCTGGTCGATCCGGCCGACCAGTTCGTCCAGCAGCCCGAGCAGCTCGTCGGGCGGCAGGTCCAGGGCGGTGAAGTTGTGCACCGCCGTCCGCAGTCGGCCCATGGTGGCCGCGGCGTGCAGCCCGTGCCCGACGACGTCGCCGACCACGAGCGCGACCCGGGCCCCGGACAGCGGCAGCACGTCGAACCAGTCGCCGCCCACCCCCGCCTGCGCGGGCAGGTAGCGGTAGGCCACGTCCAGGGCGTTCTGCTCGGGCAGCCTGCGCGGCAGCAGACTGCGCTGGAGGGTCACCGCCATGCCGTGCTCACGGGTGTAGCGGCGGGCGTTGTCGATGGAGACCGCGGCCCGCGCGACCAGTTCCTCGCCGAGCGCCAGCTCGTCCTCGTCGAACGGCTCGGGCTTGACCGAACGCCAGAAACTTACCACCCCGAGCACCAGGGTCCCCGCCCGCAGCGGGACGGTGATCAGCGAGTGGACCCCGTACTCCACCACCTGCGCGGAGCGCTCGAAGTCCTGCGCCTGCCAGCCCGGGGCCTCGTCGAGCCGGGGCTCCAGGACGGCCCGTCCGGTCCGCAGCGTGCGGCCCTGCGGGGACGAGTCCACGTAGCGGATCTGCCGGCCCACCGGATAGAGCGGGACCTCCTCGGTGATGCCGCTGAGCGCGGTGCGGCGCAGCGGCGTCACGCCGCCCGGCTGGCCGCCCGCCAGCACGGTGTCGAACAGGTCGACGGTGGCGTAGTCCGCGAACCGCGGCACGGCCAGCTCGCCCAGCTCCTCGGCGGTGCGGGTGACGTCCAGGCTGGTGCCGATGCCCACACCGGCCGCGTAGAGGATGTCCAGACGTTCCCTGGCGGTCTCGGCCCGGCCGGACAGGGCCCGCAGCTCGGTGGAGTCGCGCAGCGTCGCGACGCTGCCGGCCGGACCGCCCCGTACGTCGGTGGGGCGCTGGTTGATGGCCAGCAGCCGGTTCTTGACCAGGTGCACCTCGTCGGTGGCGGCCTGGCCCGAGGCCAGCAGCTCCGCCAGGTCGGACGGCAGCCCGAGCGCGCCGACGTGCCGGCCCTCGGCGTCGGGGGGCAGGGCGAGCAGCCGCCGCGCCTCGTCGTTGGCGAGCAGCAGCCGGCCCTCGTCGCCGACGATGAGCACGCCCTCGCGGACGCTGTGCAGGACGGCGTCGTGGTGTTCGTACATCCGGGTCATCTCGTGCGGCCCCAGGCCGTGCGTCTGCCGCAGCAGCCGACGGCTCACCAGGGCCGTGCCCCCCGTCGCCAGGGCCAGCCCGACGGCCGCCGCGCTCAGCACCAGGGGCAGCTGGCGGTCGGCCACCCCGCCCACGTTCTCGGTCGTGATGCCCGCCGAGACCAGACCCACGACCCTGCCGTCGGGGTCCTCGACCGGCGCGATGGCCTGCACCAGCGGGCCGATCGTCCCCTCGATCTCCTCGGTCACCGTCCGCCCCGCCAGCGCGGGGGCGATGTTCCCGACGAACTTCTTGCCGATGCGGTCCGGCTTGGGATGGGTGTAGCGGATCCCCTCGTCGTTGGTGACCACCACGAAGTCCACGTCCGTCGCCTTGCGCACCGCCTCGGCGCGGGGCTGGAGCACCGCCGTGGGGTCGGGGTCGCGCAGCGCCCGGAGGATGCCGGGGGAGTTGGCGAAGGTCTCGGCCACCGAGACGGAGCGGTTGCGGGCCTCCACGCCGCTGTCGTGCCGCACCTGGAGCACCAGCGCGACGGCCGCGGCCACCACCAGCAGCAGCACGATGACCACGTTCATCACGAAGACCTGGCCGGCCACACTGCGTCCGGACAGCGCCGAGCGCAGTGCCGAGGCAGGCCGCCTCGCATCCCCTCCCCGCCGTGACCGGTCCGCGTCCTGCCGGTGTCGGGCGTGCGGGCCGCCGGGACGACGGGGTGACCGTTCTCCCGATCGACCCATCAGTCGGACCATGTGCCCATGTCTACACTGCCGGGCCCGGAGAGGCGAGGGGCACTCCCCGTGACGCGGGAGCCCGCCGGACGGCAACCAGGGGCGTGCGGGGCGGCGGATTCCGGGTCGCGTGCGGCCGTCCTCACGGGGTGCTCCCGGGGCGGGCGCGGCGGGTGGCGAGCAGCAGGGCGATGTCGTCGGGACGGTCCGCGGTGTGGCGGGCGGACACGACGATCCGGTCCGCGACGCCTGCGAGCGAACGGCTCCCCGGCCGCGCGGCGGGCGTACCGGCCCTGGCCAGCGCGAGGCGCAGTGCGGTGATCCCCTCGTCGATGTCGGTGCCGGGCCGCTCCACGAGGCCGTCCGTGTACAGGGCGAGGACGGCGCCGGGCTCGACGGCGAACTCGGTCAGCGGATAGGGCGCGCCCGGGTCCACCCCGAGCACCACCCCGCCCGGCAGGTCGAGCGTCTCGGTGCGTCCGTCCGGGTGGCGCAGCAGCGGCGGCGGGTGCCCGGCGCGGGCCGCGCAGGCCCGTCCGGTGGCCGGGTCGAGCCGGATGTAGCAGCAGCTGGCGAACAGGCCCGGGTCCAGATCGGCCAGCAGGTGGTCGACGCCGCTCATCACCTCGTCGGGCGGCCGGCCGCCGAGGGCGAAGGCGCGCACGGCGCTGCGCAGTTGCCCCATGGTCGCCGCGGCCTGCACGCCGTGGCCCTGCACGTCCCCGATGACCAGGGCAATGCCGTCGCCCGAGGCGACCACGTCGTACCAGTCCCCGCCCACGTCCAGGCCCTGGGTGCCGGGCAGATAGCGGCCCGCCGTCTCCAGCAGCGGATGTGCGGGCAGCCGCCGGGGCAGCAGCACCTCCTGCAGTCCGCGGGCGAGCGCGGTCTCGGACTCGTAGCGCCGGGCCTTCTCCATGGCGTGCGCGATGAGCCCGGCGAGGGCGGTGAGCACCGCGCGCTCCTCGGTGCTGAAGCCCCGGGAACGTTCGAAGCCGAGGATGCAGGAGCCGACCGGGCGACCGGAGGCGATCAGCGGCAGGAAGGCGCGGGCGCCCTCCGTGGCGTCCAGCGGGATGCCCGGGTACGCGGAGGCCAGCGCCCGCATCGAGTCGAAGAACAGCGGGCGGCCGCTGGTCAGCGTCTCGACCCCGGGCAGCCGGGCGTCCAGCGGCACCCCTTCGAAGGGCGCGAGGAAACCGGGCGGGAACCCCGTCTCCCACGCCAGGTGCAGATGGCGGTCCTGGAGCAGGTAGATGGCGAGCCGGCGGCCGCCGAACGCCGAGAGCAGTTCCCGTACGACCACCTCGGACACCTGGCGGGCGGTGACCGCCTCGGTCAGGGCCACGGCCAGCACGATGGGGCGGTACTCCGGTGCCGTCGTGGTGACCGGCGGGGCCGGATCGCCGGCCTCGGGTCCTGGGGCGTCCTCGGGCCCGCCGTGCCCGGGCGTGAGACCGGCGGACGCGTCGGCCACCCGGTTCGCCGGGCGGAGTGTGACGGTGAGGAAGTCCGGCCCCGGATACACGCTGACGGCGAGCCAGTCGCCCTCGTAGGGCCGGGGTGCCGCGCGGCGGCTCGCGTCGGGCGGCCGCCGGACGTGGAAGCGGACCGGCTCCGGGGAGAGCAGGGCACCGCGAAGGTGGTCCTCGTAGGCGGCCTGGTCCAGCCAGGGGACGGCCTCCCACAGGCCGCGGCCGAGGAGCCTCGCCCGTGGCCCGCCCAGCAGCCGGACGGCGCGGGGGTTGGCGTAGACGAGGGTGCCCAGACGGTCCACGCAGAAGACGCCCTCCGGCAGCAGGTCGGCCGCGGCGTCGGCCACGGTGCCGGCGAAGGGATCGCGCACGGCGCCGCGCACCGGCCCGCCGACGGGCGGTGCGGGCCGCGGCCGCCACAGCTCCACCAGGCGCAGCGAACCCTGCGCCGTGCGCACGTACAGGGGCAGCCGGGGCGGCCGGCCCGCGGCCGTCTCCCGCAGCGCCGCGGCGATCCGGTGGCCGTCGTCCGGGGCCAGTACCCCCGTGAGGGTTCCCAGGGCCGCCGGGGCCGCGGCCGCACTCGCCGGGAGGCCGAGCAGGGCGCACAGGGGCTCGTCGAGGGTGACGGCGCCGGTGTCCGGGTCCCATCCGAAACTTCCGGCGTGATCCGGGCGTCGTCCCGAGGCGGGCGGCCGCACGCACAGCGGCTCGCCCTCCCAGGCGACCGGCGGCGCGTCAGGGTCGGCGTCCAGCCGCTCCAGGGCCGCGCCCAGGTCCTGGGCCAGTCCGGCCACCCGGTCCGCGCCCTCCAGCACGTCGGCGGCGTCCGGTACGGGCGGGCGCAGCACGGTCAGCACGCCGTAGGTCCGGCTCGCCCCGGCGACGGGCACGTACAGGGACCCGAACGGGAAGGGGAGACCGGCGGCGAACTGCGGGTAGCGGCGCATCGTCTCCGCGGCGTTGGGCAGCACCACGCGCACGCCCAGCCGGTAGGCGTCGGCGACCGGGAAGGGACTGTCGGTGTGCAGGCGCGACCAGGGACGGAAGAGCGGCCCGGGCAGTCCGGCGAGGACGGCCAGCCGCAGCAGGCCGGGCGTGGAGGAGCGCAGGTACACACCGCCCACCCGGCCGCCGGCCGCGCCGATCGCCCGGGTGGACGCGTCGATCAGCAGCGCGGTCAGCCGTCCCGGTCTCCGGGCGGTCTTCTCGGTTTTCTCGGCGCCCGTACTCATCGGCCCCACCTCGTCCGTGCGCCGCCGCGCGGGCGACACAGCAAGAATGCGCCCCGGCCCGGCGTCGCGCACGCGGTGGGGCCGCACGGGTGAGCGTGACCCGGCGGTGACGGGGCGTTGACCTCGCGGACCGGAGTCCGTAATCTCCTCCGCGACATTCGGAAATCGCACCGAAACTTTCGACCTCCCCGGGTGAAGTTCGGCGGCTTCCGCCCTTCCGAACGGCCTCCGCACACCGATTCAAGGAACGGGATGACATGAGCATGATCGTCAGACGCCTGTCGAGAGCGGCCACCGCCGGTCTCGTGGCCGCCGCCGCGCTGACGGCCGCGGCCCACTCCGCCGAAGCCGCCGACACGCTCGGATCCGCGGCCGCCGGACAGGGCCGCTACTTCGGCACCGCCGTCGCGGCGGGCCACCTCGGCGAGAGCGACTACGCCGCCACGCTGGACCGGGAGTTCAGCTCGGTGACGCCCGAGAACGAGATGAAGTGGGACGCCACCGAGCCCAGCCGCGGCGGCTTCACCTTCACCTCCGCCGACCGGATCGTCGACCACGCGCAGAGCCAGGGCATGGACGTGCGCGGCCACACCCTGGTCTGGCACTCCCAACTGCCCTCCTGGGTGGGCTCGCTGGGCGCCTCCGACCTGCGCACCGCGATGAACGCCCACATCAACGGCCTGATGGGCCACTACAAGGGGGAGATCCACAGCTGGGACGTCGTCAACGAGGCGTTCCAGGACGGCGGCAGCGGTGCCCGGCGCAGCTCGCCCTTCCAGGACAAGCTGGGCGACGGCTTCATCGAGGAGGCGTTCCGCACCGCCCGCGCCGCCGACCCGGCCGCCAAGCTCTGCTACAACGACTACAACACCGACGGCGTCAACGCGAAGAGCAACGCCGTCTACAACATGGTCAAGGACTTCAAGTCCCGCGGCGTGCCCATCGACTGCGTCGGCTTCCAGTCGCACTTCAACAGCAACTCGCCGGTCCCGTCCGACTACCGGCAGAACCTCCAGCGCTTCGCCGACCTCGGCGTGGATGTGCAGATCACCGAGCTGGACATCGAGGGCTCCGGCTCCGCCCAGGCCGCCGACTACACCGAGGTGGTCGAGGCCTGCCTCGCGGTGAGCCGCTGCACCGGCATGACCGTGTGGGGCGTCACCGACAAGTACTCGTGGCGCAGCGGCGGCACCCCGCTGCTGTTCGACGGCGACTACAACGAGAAGCCGGCCTACGACGCCGTCCTGTCCGCCCTCGGCGGCTCGGGCGACCCCGGAGACCCGGGCGACCCGGGGGACCCCGGCGACGGCGCGAGCTGCACGGCCACGTACACCAGGACCGCGGACTGGAGCAGCGGCTACAACGGCCAGGTCACCATCACCGCGGGCGCCGAGCCGATCAGCTCCTGGACCGCGACGGTCACGCTGCCCGCCCAGCAGTCCGTCTCCTCGCTCTGGAACGGCACGCCCACCTGGAGCGGCAACGTGATGACGGTGCGGCCGAGCTGGAACGGCACCCTGGCGGCCGGCGCGTCGACCAGTTTCGGGTTCACCGCGGCGAAGAACGGCAGCGACGCCGCGCCCACGGTCGGCACCTGCACCGCTTCCTGACCCGGGGGTCCGTCCGACCTCGCGCCCGGCCTTCCGCCGGACACGGGCGCGGTCGGCCGGATCCGTGCAGAAAACGGCGCGTCCGGCGGAAGTTGGGGCAAAGGGATCGTGGGTGGCGTCCCGGTGCGTATCGTGAGAGCCGGGGCCCCCGCTCCCGCCACTCGGCCCCGGACCGGACGGTGAGGCTCGGTATGACTCCGGCGCACGGACCCGACACCGCGGACGCCTCCGTCGTGTCCGCGGTGGTGGAGTTCAGGGGCGGATCGGCGATGATCCCCGCCTCCAGGGACGTCGTGCACGGCTTCGTCGCGCGACTCTCCGAGCGGGGCCTGGACCTGACGGACGCCTTCCTGGACGCCGCCCGTCTGGTCGCTAGCGAGCTGGTGACGAACGCGCTGCGGCACGCGCCGGGCCCCTGCCGGCTGGAGCTGACCCTGGTGGACGAGCGGGTGGAGATCGCGGTGTCGGACACGGCGGAGGCCTTCCCCACCTTCCTGCCCCGCGACCCCGTGCGGGTGGGCCGGCACGGGCTGGAGATAGTGACGCGGCTGTGCGGCGAGGTCATCACCAGGCCGCACGCGACCGGGAAGACGGTGTACGCGCGCCTGCCGCTGGCCTGACCCGCACCTCAGGCGGTCAGGGCCTGTTCCACACTCGGGTAGCAGGGGATGAGCGCGTCGACGCCCACCAGCCGCAGCACGCGTTCGACGGCGTCGCGCGGTGCGGCCAGCCGGTCCACCACCGTGCCCGGCGCGGACCGCACCGACGACAGCAGGACGTCGCGCAGCCGGCTGCTGCCGTCGAGGTCGACCTCGCCGGCGAGGATCACGAGGCCGACCCCGTCGCCCGTGGTGGTGCGGGTGATCAGCAGCCGCTCCGGCACCGCCGCTCCCTCGATCTCCGCCACACTGCCCTCACTTCTCGCGTGCGCCGCATGTGCCCGGCCGTCGTCGGGTGGCTTGATGTCAAGGCCCTTCGCGGCCCGCGTGGCCCACTCGTGCGGACCGGAACGCATCGGCCGGACCCGGCCCCGCCGGTCTCGGCGCGCGCGACGCCGTTCCTCTGACTACGGTCGGAGGTGTGGTGGCACACACATTCGAGGAGCTCGTGCACAAGCGCCGCGCCGCGGACCTGGCACAGCACCGGGTCGAGGAGCTGCGCGACTCGTACGGGCCTCCCACACAGCAGCAGTGGACCCCGAGACAGTCGGACACGTACGAGACCGCCGTACGGGCCTGGCGCGACCTGGACCGGGACGCGCGGACCGCGATGGCGGAGTACGTCAAGGAGGGAGGCCGGTCCCGGCACAAGATCGAGGCGCAGCTCCGCAAGGCCGTCCAGGACGACGACCGCACCACCTGACCGGCCGGGCCCGGCCCTTCCGGTCACCGTGCGGCACCGCACGGCCCGCCGTGGTCAGCGCGGGTCCGCGGTGACCTCGCCGACGAGATCACGCACGGCGTTCAGGGCCGCCGCGCGGTCCTCGGGGACCAGGCCGATGCGGGTGCGCCGGTCGAGCAGGTCGGCCTCGTCGAGGGCGCCCTCGTGGCGCAGGGCCCACACCAGCTCCGCGCCGGTGACGGGGTGGCCCGGCAGTACGCGCTCGGCGAGGCGGGGCTCGCGAGAGGCGAGGGCCTGGACCGCGGGGGCCTCGGTGCCGTAGTGCCGCACCAGGCGGCGCGGCGCCCGGACCCCGGCCAGGGCGTGCGGGGCGGCGGCGCCGACCAGGGGCAGCGCGGCGGTGGGGGACGGCCCGGCGGCGAGGCCCCGGGCGGCGACGGCGGCGTCCACGGCGTCCTCGGCCATCCGCCGGTACGTGGTGAGCTTGCCGCCGACCACGGTGATCACACCCTCGGACGAGGTCAGCACGGCGTGCCGGCGCGAGACGTCCGCCGTACGGGGCGCGGCGCCGGGCCGGTCCGACGGGGCGGTGTCGAGCAGGGGGCGCAGGCCCGCGAAGGCACCCACCACGTCCTCGCGGTGCACCGGCACGTCGAGCACCGAACCGAGCACGTCGAGCAGGAAGCCGACGTCGGTCTCCGGGACCTCCGGCACGTCCGGCACGTCCCCGTCCACCGGCTCGTCGGTGAGACCGACGTAGACGCGGCCGTCGCCCTGGGGCAGGACGAGGACGAAGCGGTTGGTCTCGCCGGGGATCGGCACGTGCAGGCCGGCCGGGAGCGGGCCGAGGCGCTCGGAGCGCAGGACGAGATGGGTGCCGCGGGAGGGGCGGATCCGGATGCCGTCCACGAGGTCGCCGGCCCACACACCGGAGGCGTTGACCACCGCGCGGGCGCGTATCACCCCCTCCTCGCCGGTGGTCTCGTCGCGGACCCGGGCGCCGGACCCGGTCAGCTCCAGGGCCCTGACCCGGGTCAGGATCCGCGCGCCGCGGGCCGCCGCGGTCCGGGCGAGCGCGGTCACCAGCCGGGCGTCGTCGGTGAGCCTGCCGTCCCAGGAGAGCAGCCCGCCGCGCAGCCGGTCGGAGCGCAGCGCCGGTGCGAGGTGACGGGTCTCCACCGCGGACAGCCGGCGCGGCGCGGGCAGGGTGGCCCGTGCGGTGCGCGCCGCGAGACGCAGGGTGTCCCCGGCCCGGAACCCGGCCCACGCGAGCGCGCCCTGGCCGCGGGAGACCAGCGGGGTGAGCGGCAGGACGAACGGCTGGGCGCGCACCAGGTGGGGAGCCGTGCGCTCCATCAGCACCCCGCGTTCCACCGCGCTCTCGTGCGCGACGTCGAGCTGGCCGGAGGCGAGGTAGCGCAGTCCGCCGTGGATGAGCTTGGAGCTCCAGCGGGAGGTGCCGAAGGCCAGGTCGTGGGCGTCCACGGCGACGACGCTCAGTCCCCGGGCCGCCGCGTCCAGCGCCGCACCGGCACCGGTCGCGCCGAGACCGACGACCAGGACGTCCACCACGGGGCCGCCGACGGTGTCGGCCACCTCGCGCGAACGCCGTGCGGCGGACAGGGAGGCCCCGGTGGCGGGGCGGCTGGTGGGGCTCATGGTGCGAGGGTCCTCTCCAGGATGGTGCGCAGCTCCGCGAGCAGGGCGGCGGGGGTCAGCTCGGCGTCGTCCTCGTCGGCCATGGTCCGCAGCGACAGGGCGAAGGACTGCACCACCAGCAGCACCGAACGGGCCTGCCGCCCGGTGTGCGACCGGCGGACCGACCCGTCGGCGTGGCCCTCCTCCAGCGAGTCGGCCAGCAGTTCCAGCAGGGCCTCCTGGCTCGCCCCGCGCCGGTCGAGGACGTAGGGCAGGAGCAGCTCCGGATCGACGTCGACGATCTTGCGGAAGAGGGGATGGGCGCGGAACGCCGCCACCCCCGCCACCAGGCCCTCGACCATCCGCGAGCGGACGTCGGTGTCCTGTCCGGGTTCGGGGACGGCGCCGGTGGCCACCGCGATCCACTCGCGGGTCATCAGGTCGCCGACCAGGGACCGCACGTCCGGCCAGCGCCGGTACAGCGTCATCCGGGAGACGCCGGCGCGGCGGGCGACGTCGGTCATCGTCGTGCGCCGCACCCCGACGGCCAGCACGCAGTCGCGCACGGCGTCCAGCACCGCGTCGCTGTCCGAGGGGGTCTGCCTGGTCGAATGGTTGTGACGATTGGGCGTCATGTGTAACAGTGTAACGCCCAGTGGGGCGGTGCGGACGGCATCCCTCGAAGCGACCGTGAGGACGACAGGCAATGGACATGCTGTTCAACGGCTGGGGCGACCCGGCCAGGGCGACGCCGCTGCCCGACACGGTGACCGGGCTGCTGCGCGAGCTGCTCGGCGTCACCCCCCGCGCCGCCGACCCCCTCCCGCTGGCGGAGATCGACGTACCCGCCCCGCCGCTGGGCACGGACGCCCTGCGCGCGCTGGCGGCGGCCGTCGGCGACCGGGCCCACGACGTGCGCACGGACGCGGAGAGCCGCATCCGGCACACCCGTGGCAAGTCCACCCCCGACCTGCTGCGGATGCGCACCGGCGACGTCACCGGCACCCCGGCCGCCGTCGTCCTCCCGGACGGCCACGACGAGGTGCTCGCCGTGCTGGCCGCCTGCGCGCAGCACGGCCTGGCCCTCGTCCCCTTCGGCGGCGGCACCTCCGTCGTCGGCGGCCTCGCCCCCGGCCGCGAGGGCGCGTTCGTCGCCCTCGACCTGCGCCGGATGAACCGCCTGCTCGACCTCGACGAGGTCTCCCGCACCGCGACCCTCCAGCCCGGCCTGCGCGCCCCCGAGGCCGAGGCGCTGCTCGCCGAGCACGGGTACACCCTCGGCCACTTCCCCCAGTCCTACGAGTGGGCCACCATCGGCGGCTTCGCCGCGACCCGCTCCAGCGGCCAGGCCTCCGCCGGCTACGGCCGCTTCGACGAGATGGTCCTCGGCCTCACCCTCGCCACCCCCCGCGGCACGCTCGACACCGGCCGCGCCCCGCGCTCGGCCGCCGGACCCGACCTGCGCCAGCTCGTCCTGGGCTCGGAGGGCGCCTTCGGCGTCATCACCTCCGTCACCGTGCGCGTGCGGCCGGTGCCGCAGGTCCGCCGGTACGAGGGCTGGCGCTTCGCCTCCTTCGACCAGGGCGCCGCCGCCCTGCGCCGCCTCGCCCAGGACGGACCGCGCCCCACCGTGCTGCGGCTGTCCGACGAGACCGAGACCCTGATCGGCCTCGCCCAGCCCGACGCCATCGGCGCCTCCCTGGAGCGCCGGGACGCCGGATGCCTGGCGGTCGTCGGCTTCGAGGGCACCGAGGAGGACACCGCGCACCGCCGCGAGGGCGCCGCCGAGGTCCTGCGCGAGAGCGGCGGCACCTTCGCGGGGGAGGAGCCGGGGGAGCGCTGGGCCCACGGCCGCTACTCGGCGCCGTACCTGCGCGACTCCCTGCTCGACGCCGGGGCGCTCGCCGAGACCCTGGAAACGGCGGCCCGCTGGTCCCGCCTGCCCGCCCTGTACGCCGCCGTCCGCGAGGCGCTCACCGCCACCCTCACCGAGTCCGGCACCCCGCCCCTGGTCATGTGCCACATCTCGCACGTCTACGAGAACGGCGCCTCGCTGTACTTCACGGTCGTCTCCGCCCAGGGCGAGGACGCCGTGGCGCACTGGACCCGGGCCAAGCACGCCGCCAACGACGCCATCCTCGCGGCGGGCGGCACCATCACCCACCACCACGCGGTGGGCACCGACCACCGCGACTGGTACGTCCGGGAGGCCGGCCCCCTCGGGATCGAGGCCCTGCGCGCCGTCAAGCGGAGCCTGGACCCCGCCGGACTGCTCAGCCCGGGGGTGCTGCTGCCGGCGGACTGACCCCGCCGCACGGCACGCTCCCACCCCGTGAGACAACAGTCCGGCACCACCCGTCAGCCCGGAGGCACATCGATGCGACAGTTCACCGCCGTCGTCAACCCCACCGCGGGCGGCGCCACCTCGGCCGCCGCGCTCCTCGGGGTGGCCCGCCTGCTGCGGGAGGCGGGGGCCGGGCTGGAGACCGAGTACAGCCACAGCCTCGCCCACGCCCGCGAACTCGCCCGGCGGGCGGGGGAGCGGGGCCGGGTGGTGCTCGCCGTCGGCGGCGACGGCATGGCGGGCGGGATCGGCGGCGCCCTGAGCGGCACCGGCACCGTGCTCGGGCTGGTCCCGGCCGGGCGCGGCAACGACTTCGCCCGTGCCCTGGAGCTGCCCACGACACCGGCCGAACTGGCCGAGGTGCTGCTGCGCGGCGAACCCCGCCCCGTCGACACCGTCGAGGTCACCTCCGCCGTCCACGACCGCACCGTCGTCCTCGGCAGCGTGTACGCCGGTGTCGACGCGCTCGCCAACCGGCACGCCAACCACGCGCGGCTGCTGCGCGGCGCCGCCTCCTACTACGCGGGGGCGGTGCGGGCCGTGGCGGGCTGGCGTGCGGCGGGCTACCGGGTCACGGTCGACGGCGAGGAGCACGCCTTCAGCGGCTACACGGTGGTGGCGGCCAACTCCGGCTACTACGGCTTCAACCGCCTCGTCGCCCCCTCCGCCCGGGTGGACGACGGCCTGCTGGACGTGGTGATGATCCACGACGCCCCGCGGCGGCTGTTCTTCGCCCTGATGAACGAACTCGCCACGGGCGCCCACGTCCACCGGCCCCAAGTACGCGTCCTGCGCGGCCGGGAGGTCCGCATCGAGGCCGACCGGGCGATACCCTACGGCGCCGACGGCGAGGTCGAGGCCGTCGTACCCGTCACCGCGAAGGTGCTGCCCGGAGCGCTGCGCGTCCTGTGCTGAACACGCCGCGGGGCCGGGCGTCCGGCCCGGCGCCCGGCCCCACGGCCCGGCGGATCAGCCCCGCGGCGTGGTGAAGCGTTCCCACACCCGGTGCGAGCCCATCAGCTCCGTCACCAGTTCCAGGGCCGCGGTGCCGGAGTCGGCGACGATCACACCCGGAGCGTCGGCGGGCACCCCCGACGCCTCCAGCGCCGGCTCACCGCCCGCCCAGACGCCGATTGCCTTGCCGTGCCGGAAGGCCTCCGACAGCAGCAGGCTCACCCGAGGGTCGACCCTCCCCGGCCCCGCGGGCGCCGGCCCGGCCTTGTAGTCGCGCGGCGTGTACGCGTCGCCGCCCATGTCGGGCGTCCCCGCGACCAGCACCGCGTCGAACTCGACCGACCGCGCGGTGACATAGCTGCGCTGCACGGTCAGCGCGGCGTCGCCGGAGCCGAGGACGCCGCCGGTCGGCGCCACCACCAGCGGCACCATCCCCGCGTTCAGCACCGCCTCCCGTACCGCGCCCACGCCCTCCAGGTCGGCCCCGCCGGTCACGATGCCGATCACCCGGCCGTCCAGCGGCCAGACGCCGCCCACCTGGGACAGCGCCGGGCTCGGTGCGACGTCGGCCAGCGGCACGGTCGGCTCCGGGGCGGGCAGGCCGAGGCCCTCGGCGACACCCGCGCACAGCTCGGGGTCGATGTTGGCCAGGACCTGGAGCGTCCGCTCCCGGATCGCCTGCTCGTAGCACTTGCCCAGCTCGAAGGTGTAGGCGCCGACGATGTGCTCGCGCTCCACCGGGCTCATGCTCAGCCAGAAGCGGCGCGGCTGACTGAAGTGGTCCGCGAACGACTCGGGGGCCTCGCGGACCTTGTTCCCCTCCGGCACCCGCACCGGCACCTCGACGAACGCACCGGTGTCCGCACCCGCGGTGAACGGGCAGCCGCCGTCCAGGGAGTTGGGCCGGTAGGGCGCCACGCCCCGGTGCACGGCGTTCTGGTGCATGCCGTCGCGCAGCATGTCGTTGACCGGCGCCTGCGGCCGGTTGATCGGCAGCTGCGGGAAGTTGGGGCCGCCCAGACGCGTGATCTGCGTGTCCAGGTACGAGAACAGCCGCCCCGCGAGCAGCGGGTCGTCGGTGACGTCGATACCGGGCACCAGGTGACCGACGTGGAAGGCGATCTGCTCGGTCTCGGCGAAGAAGTCGGACGGGTTGCGGTTCAGGGTCAGCAGCCCGACCGGCTGCACCGGCGCCAGCTCCTCCGGCACCAGGTTGGTCGGGTCCAGCAGGTCGATGCCCTCGAAGGTCTGCTCCGGGTTGTCGGGGAAGGTCTGGATGCCCAGCTCCCACTGCGGGTACGCGCCCGCCTCGATGGCGTCGGCCAGGTCTCGGCGGTGGAAGTCCGGGTCGACGCCGTTGACGATCTGCGCCTCGTCCCAGACCAGCGAGTGCACGCCCAGCCTGGGCTTCCAGTGGAACTTCACCAGCGTCGTGGCGCCCTCGGCGTTCACCAGCCGGAAGGTGTGGACGCCGAAGCCCTCCATCATCCGGAAGGAGCGCGGGATCCCCCGGTCGCCCATGAAGAAGATGGTGTGGTGGGTCGCCTCGGTGTGCAGCGAGACGAAGTCCCAGAAGGTGTCGTGGGCGCTCTGCGCCTGCGGGATCTCCCGGTCGGGGTGCGGCTTCGCGGCGTGCACGACGTCCGGGAACTTGATGGCGTCCTGGATGAAGAAGACCGGGATGTTGTTGCCCACCAGGTCGAAGACGCCCTCACTGGTGTAGAACTTCGTCGCGAACCCGCGGGTGTCGCGCACGGTGTCCGACGAACCGCGCGAGCCGACCACCGTGGAGAACCGGGTGAACACCGGCGTCTCCACGTCCGCGGCCAGGAACCCGGCCTTGGTCACCGAGGCCGCCGTGCCGTAGCTCTGGAACACCCCGTGCGCACCCGCGCCCCTCGCGTGCACCACGCGCTCCGGGATGCGCTCGTGGTCGAAGTGCATGACCTTCTCGCGCAGGTGGTGGTCCTGGAGCAGTACGGGACCGCGCGGCCCGGCCTTCAGCGAGTGGTCGGTGTCGTACAGCCGGGTCCCCTGGGCGTTGGTCAGGTAGCTGCCGGACTGCGCCGCCCGGGCCTGGTCGGCGCCCGTGGGCTGACCGGTCGGGGACACGGTGTCCGGGCCGGTCTGGTCCGGCTTCGGGGGCAGCGGCTCCCGGGGCTCGGTGGGCTCGGCGACGGAGGGCGACTCGGGGCCGGGCCTGCCGGGGATCCCGTCCGGCGGCCCGCCGGCCTCGCCGTGCAGGCCCTCGGTCACCTTGCGGGCTGCTCGCTTGAGGAAATTGGCCTCGCTCATCGGCCTTTCTCCGTTTCTGGGCGGGCCGCTGCACGCGCCCGGTCGTGTTCGAGTACCGACTGCCGTGGTGGGCCGTGTCCGCGTACCCGGCCTTCGGGACTCAAGGCATGGGCGGGGGAAACGGAGCCGGTTGGCTCAGGTGACGGTCTGTCCGTCGTGGGTGCCGCCCGGGACCGACAAGGCCAGGGCCGCGACGACGGGGCACGACGACTTGCGCATGGGGACGGCTCCTTCTCACCGGTGCCGTCCCAGCGTCACCGGCCCGGCCGCCGCACGCCACCGGGGGAGCGCGCACGGGGGAGCGCACGGCGAAGGGCCCCGGCCGCCACCGCGGACCGGAGCCCTAGAAGCACCGGACGGGCCCTAACCCTCCGTGTGCGTCACCGCCACCGGCTCGAACGACACCCTGGTGCGGGCGCCGTCGGCCGTCCAGACGACCTCCACGCCGTCCGCACCGGGCACCACCTCGGCGACGGCCCCGCCGGCCGGGACGCTCACCGGTGCACCGGTCAGCGTGGCCAGGGCGACGTGCACGGAGGTGCCGCCCGCCGGGCCGGACAGCCGGGGCAGCTCCGCCCACGGCACGTACGCCGTGCCCTGCGGGGCGCGCACGGTCTCCGCCTCGGGCTCCCAGCCCTGCAGCCCGTGCAGCGTGGAGGTCAGGGGCTCCTCGGGACCGGTGGCCCACCCGGTGTGGGTGACCCGGGCCCCGGCCGGTGCCCCGACCACCCGGTGCACCCGCAGTTCGTAGGGCCCCCGGGCCACCGTGACGCTCTCCACCCGCAGCCCTGGCACCATCGGCGGCCCGGACACGAAGACCGGCCGGTGCCAGGACGCCGCCCAGCCCCAGCCGTCGCCGCCGCCCGCCCCCAGCGGACGGACGCGGCGCCGCACACTCGGCCGGCCGTTCACCTCGACCGACAGGTGGTTGTCCGCGACGTTCTCCCGCGCCGTGGGACCCGTCCGGGTCGAGTAGGCCTGCCGGCCGTAGTACGGGTCGTCCTCGGCCGCCGACTCGCCCTCGTGCGGGCGGACATGGTCGCTGCCGTGATTGTGCAGCCGTACGATCCCGTCGGCGCGGGTCGACTGCACCAGCAGTCCCGGCGCGGACAGGGCCAGGACCCGGTCGGCCCGCTCCACCGGCGCCGGCTCCTCCGGCGCCGTCCACAGCGGGTGGTCCGCGGGAGCGAGCAGCGAGACGAAGGCCTTCGACCCCCAGTACGGGGAGGCCGGACCCGAGTACGACTGCAGGGTCGCCTCGTGCGGGCCGTACCAGCCGAGGCTCAGCAACCCCTCGTCGGTCAGCGCCCCGCGGTCCACGAAGTACCGCAGGCTGCCGCTGACCAGCCGCCGCGAGGCACCCGGCGTCAGCGGGGTGTGCCCGGTCAGCGCGCCCAGACCGACGGCCGCCGACGCCGCGAAACGGTAGGTGAGCGAGCGCCCGAAGTGCAGCGGCGCCCCGTCCGAGCCGAACATCAGGGCGAAGCCGTCGAGATGGGCGCGCAACCGCTCCCCGTACCGGGCGAGGGCGTCGCTGTCGCCGCCGAGATGGGCGTCGAGCACCGGATAGAGGTGCAGCGCCCAGCCGTTGTAGTGGTCGAAGGCGCGTCCGTCGCCGTCGGCGTACCAGCCCCCGCCCCGGTACCAGCCCTCCATCAGCTCCAGGGCCCGGTGCCGCGCCGCCGCCGTCTCGGCGTCGCCGCGGCCGACCGACTCCAGGAACCCGGCGACCGTGTAGGGGAACAGGTACCAGTTGTTTGGTGCCGGGACGTGCCGCAGCGCCCCGCGCAGCCACTCCTCGACCCGGTCCTGGACGCCGGAGTCGAGGTTCTTCCACAGCCACGGCGCGGTCAGCCGCAGCCCGAGTGCCACCGACGCCGACTCGACCATGGGCTGGCCCTGCACGTCGTGGTCGAGGATCAGCGGCCACGACTCGGTGTCCTCGCGGCCGGGCGTGCGGGTGCCCGAGGCGAGGCCCTCGGCGTAGCGGTCCAGCCAGCCGTGCGGGTCCGCGCCGTCCGCCCCCGCGACGCGGAAGCCCGCCGCGAGGAAGGTCCGCGCGAAGCCCTCCAGACCGTCGGAGCGCACCCCCGAGCGGGAAGGCCGCCCCGGCAGGTCGAGCAGGGCGCGGCCCGGGGTGCTCCAGCGCCACGCGGACCACAGCAGTCCGTCCGCGACGGCCTCCCAGTGGGCCCTGGTGTAACCGGTGTACGGGCTCGACGCACGGTCGTCGGTGGGCAGTTCGAACGGGATGCTCATGCCAGGAACGCCAGCCTTTCGCGTCGTACGGGGTGGAGGAAGCCGGTACCGGACGCCCAGCGGGTCGTCTCGGCGAGGGCGAGATCGGCCAGACGGCGCCACTCGTTGCCCTCGGAACCGGCGAGGTGCGGGGTGATCAGGGCGTGCTCGCAGTCCCACAGCGGGTGCTCCGGCGGCAGCGCCTCGGGGTCGGTGACGTCCAGGACGGCCCGGATGCGGCCCGCGAGCACGGCGTCGGTGAGCGCGTCCTGGTCGATCACCGCGCCCCGCGAGGTGTTGATCAGCACCGCGTCGGCCGGCATCGCCTCGATCAGCGGACGGCTCACCAGACCGCGGGTGGTGGGCAGCAGCGGGGTGTGCACGCTGACGGTGTCGCAGCGCGCGAACAGCTCCCGCAGCCCCACGTTCCCGACGCCCAGCTCGGCGGCCTCCGCGTCGCTCACGTACGGGTCGTGCAGCAGGACCTCGACGTCGTGCGGCCGCAGCAGCTCCACGACCCGGCGCCCGATCAGCGAGGCGGACAGGATGCCCACCGTGCGCCGGTAGTTGCCGACGCCCCGCGAGGTGCGTAGCCAGTTCCCGCGCACCCGGGAGGCCCGGTAGTCGCGGGCCCGCTCCAGGACCCGCTTGCCGCTCAGCAGGATCATGCCGAGGGTGTACTCGGCCACCGGCAGCGCGTTGGCCGCGGCGGCCGAGGAGACCTCGACGCCCCGCTCCCAGCACGCGTCGGTGACGTGCCCGCGGACACTGCCCGCCGTGTGCACCACGGCCCGCAGCCGGGGCGCGGACCGCATCACCTCCGCGTCCAGCGGCGGACAGCCCCACCCGGTGATCAGCAGCTCCACGTCCGCCAGTACGGATCTCGCCCGCGCCGTGGACAGGTCGTCGAGCACCGGGAACGGCGCGAGGTCGCAGACCCGGCGGAAGGCGGCGAGGGACTGGGGGTCGAGGACGGCCGAGGCGGCGTCCGGGGACATGGCCACGGCGGCACGGGGCCGGTGGCCGGGTCCGGGGGCGTGCACGGTCACTTGACGGCTCCGGCGGTCAGGCCGCTGCGCCAGAAACGCTGGAGCAGCACGAAGGCGAGGATGAGCGGCAGTACGGCGAGCAGCGAACCCATGATCACCACGGGGTAGTACTCGGGCGACACGGACGCCGAGCTGTTCCACTGGTACAGGCCGAGACTGACGGGATACAGGTCCTGGTCGGACAGCATCACCATGGGCAGGAAGAAGTTGTTCCAGATGGCGGTGAGCTGGAAGAGGAAGACGGTGATCAGACCGGGCCCGAGCATCCTGAGCGCCACCCGGGCGTACGTGGTCAGCTCCCCGGCCCCGTCCACGCGCGCGGCCTCCAGCACCTCGTCGGGCACGTAGCCGCGCGCGAAGATCCGGCCGAGGTAGACGCCGAACGGATTGAACAGCACCGGGATGAACACCGCCCAGAAGGTGTTGACCAGGCCGGCCTCGGAGGCCATCAGGTACAGCGGCAGCGCCAGCACCGTCTGCGGCACCATGACCGCCGCCAGCACCAGGCCGAACAGCTTCTCCTTGTGCCGGAAGCGGTACTTGTCGAACGCGTAGCCGCAGGCCACGCTCACCAGCGCGCCGACGGCGGCGCCGATCACCGCGTACAGCAGGCTGTTGACGTACCAGCGGCCGTACAGCCCGCCGTCCATGGCGAAGACGTCCTTGAGGTTCTGCAGGAGGGAGAAGTCACTCAGGGACAGCAGGTCGCTGCTGAACAGCGCGTCGCGGTTCTTGGTCGAGGCCAGCACCAGCCACAGCACCGGCAGCAGGGTGTAGAGGACGGAGACGGCGACGACCACGTTGACGGTCGCCCGGCCCAGCAGCTTCGGGCGGAGCAGGGAGCTGTCGGCGGCGCTCATCGGGCCTCCTCGGAGTCGGCGCGGCTGGTGAAGCGGGTGACGCCGTACGACAGGGCGATGGTGCACACCAGCAGGACCACCGAGGCGGCCGCCGCGAGACTGTAGTTGTTGCGGGTGAAGGCCGCGTCGTAGATGTACATGCTGGGCGAGAAGCGCGAGTTGATCATCGGCGAGGACTGGCTGAGCAGCATCGGCTCGGTGAACAGCTGGAGCGCCCAGATCAGGGTGAAGATCGAGACCATCACGATGGAGGCGCGCACCAGCGGTGTCTTGACCTGGAGCGCCGTGCGCACCGGTCCGGCGCCGTCGACCACGGAAGCCTCGATCACCTCGCGCGGCACGGCCTGGAGGGCGGCATAGAAGACCACCATGTTGTAGCCGAGGTTGCTCCACAGGGCGATGTTCACGATGGACGGGACCACCGTGTGCACGCCCAGGAAGTCGATCGTGATGTCGCCCTTGGCGAACAGTTCGATCACCGGGCTGATGCCCGGCGTGTACAGATACAGCCAGATCAGCGCCGCGATGATGCCGGGCACCGCGTGCGGCAGGAAGAGGCCGAGCTGGGCGAGGCCGCGCAGCCGCACCACGCCCGAGTCGAGGAGCAGGGCGAGGGCCAGCGCGCCGACGACCATCAGGGGGATGTAGATCAGGCAGTACAGGGCGACCGTGCCGAGCCCGCCGAGGAAGGTGGGGTCGGTGAGCACGGCCGCGTAGGAGCGCAGCCCGACGAAGACCTGGCGCTCCGGACCGAAGCCGAGACCGGGCTGGTCGTCGCTGAAGAAGCTGAGGTAGACGGCGGTGCCGACGGGGATCAGGAAGACGGTGACCAGCAGGGCGAAGAACGGCGTCATGAGAACGCCGGCGGCGGTCAGTTGACGGCGCTTGGCCGCTCTGCGGGCACGCAGGCCGGAGGCGGAGGGTGCCGGGGAGGCGGTGCGGGCGGCGCCGGCCGGCACCCGTGCGTGGGTGGTCGTGGTCATGGGTGTGTCACCTGCCTTTCGTCGGCTCAGGTGCTGTGCTGGGTGGTGGACAGGCCGAGGGCCTTGAGGTCGGGCATGGTGCCCTCCTGCGCGGTGCGCAGCGACTCGACGAGGCTGCCCTGGCCGCCGCCGACCCGGGCGAAGGAGTCCTGCATGACCTTCTGGGTGGCGCTCATCCGCGGACCCCAGAGCCACTGGTCGCCGATCTTCTCGGCCTCCTGCTCGAACAGGGTGTAGATGTCCTGACCGCCGTAGTACGAGCGGTCGAAGGCCTCGCGGCCCACCGCGACCAGGCCGGGGGCGGCAGGGTACTGGCTGCTGGTGCCGCTGGAGAGCCGGGCGCGCAGGGAGTCGGGGTGGGAGACCTGCCACTCGATGAACTCCATGGCGGCCTCCGGGTGCTTGCTGTCCTGGGTGATCGCGAAGGTCGAGCCGCCGTGCGTGCCGGTCGAGGGGCTGCCGGTGTCCCACTGCGGCAGCGGCGCGATCCGCCACTGGCCCTGCTGCCCCGGCCGCGCGTTCATCTGGGCGCCGGCGTCCCAGGCGCCGCTGAGCCGGGTCAGGACCAGTCCGTTGCCGATCTGCGCGTCGGACTGCCTGCTCTCGACGGCGTTCATGAAGACGTCGTCCCGGTCGATCAGACCCTGCCAGTACTCGCCGACCCGCCGTGAGGGCGCGTCGGCGAGGGAGACGTTCCAGGCACCCTTCGAGGTGTCGAACCACTGGGCGCCCGCCTGCCACGCGTAGCACGCGAACTGCGTCATCCCGTCGGTCGGGAAGAGCACCAGCCGGCGGTCCGGCGCCTTGCGGTGCACCGTCGCGGCCTGCTCGGCGAACTCGTCCCAGGTGCGGGCGGCTTCGAGTCCGTAGCGGTCGAACAGGTCGGCGCGGTAGTGCATCACCATGGGCTCGACGTCCAGCGGCACGGCGAACACCCGGCGTTCGAAGGTGGTCAGACCGAGCGCCTGCGGGAGCAGCTTGCGGCGCAGACCGTCGCTCATCAGATCGGTGATGTCGCGGGCGACGCCGTCGATGGCGAACCCCGGGACCTGCGGGTACTCCAGGGTGGCGACATCGGGCGCGTTCCCGGCCCGGGCGGCGTTGCTGAGCTTGGCGTAGCCGCCCTGCCCGCCGGAGGGGATCTGCTGGAACTCCACCTGGACGGTGCGGTGGGTGCGGTTGAACGCGTCGACCACCTCCTGGCTGCCGCGCAGGGCGGACCAGAAGGTGATCCGGGTGGTGGTGCCCGTGCGGGCCGACGATGCGCCGTTCCCCCCGCTGCAGGCGCTCGCGGCTCCTGCAAGGGGGAGGGCGGTCATCGCGGCGAGCACGGAGCGACGGCTGGGTCGTCCGGGCATGGCGCCTCCGCGGCTCCTGCGGGTCCGCGCGGGTGCGGACACGACTCTTCGAGACACCGGAATCCTGAACGCCCTATCCCAAACGGTCAATAGATCGATCAGAAGAAAATGAAACGCTCAAACGCTCATTCGTCGAGCGGTTCCGCCAACGGGTCCGTCGAGCCCCGCACCATCAGTCGCGGCAGCAGCTCGATCCGGCGGCCCGGCTGCCGGCCGCCGGGCGCCTCGGCCAGCCGCTGGAGCAGCAGTTCCGCCGCCGCGTGACCGACCTCGGCCTTGGGCGGCGACACGGCCGTCAGCGGGGGCGAGGCAAGACCGGCCACGACGTCGTCGTACGCGACCACCGAGCAGTCCTCCGGCACCCGCACCCCCTCCTCCGCGAGCCGCTGGACCACCATCAGCGCGTCCACGTCGCCGTGCAGCACCATCGCGGTGGCGCCCACCTTGCGCATCAGGGCGGACGGCTCGGCCGTCTCGTCGGCCGAGTAGGGGCCGTCGGCCCCGGCCTCCGGCGCGACCAGCGTCCACGCCCACCGTTCCACCAGGGGATGCGCCCCGGCGATCTCCGTGAAGGCGGCACGCAGCGAACGGGCGGTGGGGCTGTCGTGCCGGGTGGCGACCACGATCCGCCGGTGCCCGAGTCCCACCAGGTGCTCCACCGCCAGGTGCGCGCCGTACCAGTGGTCGGAGCAGACCGAGTCCAGGGCGTGCAGCGCGCTGCCGCGCCACGGGCGGCGCTCCATCAGCACCGTCGGCACCCCGGTCCCGGCCAGCCACTCGTGGTCGGCCTCCTCGTCGGCCCGGCCGCGCCAGCGCGGTGCGATCAGCAGCCCGTCCGCTCCGTCCGCCAGCGCCCGCTCCACCAGCGGGCGTTCGGCACCGGACGCCTGCGGCGCGAGGTGCAGGGCCATGCGCACCCCCGCCCGCTCCAGGACCGTCCGGGCCCCGTGCAGCGTCTCGGTGAGGTAGGAGTGCCGTACGGGGACCACCACGGCCACCCGGTCCCCGCCCGCCGGGACCGGATCGGGGGCCGTCTCCTGGGCCGGCAGCGTCGACCGCACGACACCGTGGCCGCGGCTCAGCCTGCCCTCGCGCGTCAGCTCCTCGACGTCCCGGCGCACGGTGACCACCGAGACCTGCAACTCGTCGGCGAGGTCACGCACCCGCGCGGTACCGCGCGCCTGGACCGCCGCCAGTATCCGCTGGCGCCTGAGATCGACCGGCTCCCGCATCAGGTCTCCCACCCGAGAATGTTCGTTTGAGCGATTCGGCGCCATCATAACGATCGCTCGCAGCGGGTGCCGGTGTCCCTACGGTTCCGGGTCGGTGTCCCTACGGTTCCGGGGCGGCGAGGAGGGGTCCCAGCGGGCCCAGGTCGAGGTTCAGGTCGGAGCGGCTCAGGCCGTGCTGGGCGCACAGGTCGTCCATGCGCTCGTCGAGCAGCATGAGCGCCGTGCCGAGCCGGTCCTCCTGCTCCGCGCTCAGCGTCCCCTCGTCGAAGCGGCGCACGGCCTGGCGCTCCATGAGCTGGCGCAGCAGTTCCACCACGGTGAGGACCAGCGCGGCCAGGTCGTTCGTCACCCGCTCGGGATCCAGGTCGAGGGCAGGGGCGGCACGGTCCCGGGGCGCGGTCACAGCGGCCCGCTGTCCGGCCAGGGAGCGGGCACCCGCTCGTTCACGGACGACAGCAGCGCGTGCAGGGAGATCCGCACCAGGGGCACGTCCGCGACGGCCAGGACCAGATCGCCGCTGACCACGACCCCGGTCGCCAGCACCCGGTCCAGCAGGTCGACCAGGGGCACACCGACCGGTGCGCAGGCCTCAGGCCCGCCCCAGGGCACGGGAGCGGGGCCGGGCGTACGGGCGTCGGGGACGGTCATGAAGGGGTCTCCTGGTCCGGGCCCGGCCGAGGGTCCTCGTCCCAGCGGGCGAAGGAGTACGGGATCCACGGGCCCGAGGCCTCCACCCGCACGGCCGGGTGTGGCCCGTCGGCGGTGAAGCGCGCCAGGGCGGCGGTGAAGCCGGCGCGTCGCGCGTCCTCCACCAGGTAGGCGGTGTTGAGCAGTTGCGGGGCGCGGCGGCCCGTCAGCCGCTCGCTCTGCGGACGGTGCCGCGTCGCGGCGACCGCGTGGCACCGCAGTGCCGCGTCGACGGCCTCCGCCTCGGCCAGCGCCCTGCCGTGGGCGCCCTGCCGTTCGCGCCGCCGTGCGCTGGCCCGGCTGAGGTAGGCACGGCCACCGCTGCCCGGCCCCGCGGAGGGTCCGGTGTCCGTGGGGGCCCCGGGCGCGGCGTCGGCGGCGTGCACCTTCACCGCCCACTCCGTACGGTCCCGGAGACGGTCGAGCAGCGTGTCCAGCACCGGCCGCCGGGCGGCCACCGCCCGCTCGGCGGTCCGGTCGCCGCGGTACAGGGTCGCCATCGGCAGCGGTACGACGGGTCCCCGCCCGGCCGCGGCCTCGACGCCCCGGTGATGGGCGCGGGCGCAGCGCTCCAGGTCCTCGGGCCGGTTGAGGCGCTCGGTCAGCGCCT
Organism: Streptomyces sp. NPDC018026; assembly: GCF_044327745.1. Lineage (NCBI taxonomy): Bacteria > Bacillati > Actinomycetota > Actinomycetes > Kitasatosporales > Streptomycetaceae > Streptomyces > Streptomyces sp. NPDC018026. The sequence goes on along the minus strand of NZ_JBIRFY010000010.1, from coordinate 81,022 downwards.
CCTCGCCGAACAGTGCGGCGGGGACGTCCTGCACGATCAGGCACAGGTCGCCCGCGCGCAGCACGCGCAGCGCGCCGCCCTCCTCGTGCCCCCTCGCGGCCGCCAGCCCGGCGGGGTCGGGCGGGGTCCGGGTGACGGCGAACGCGCACACCAGTCCGGGGACCGCCGGTCCGGCGCCGGACGCGCTCATCGCACCGCTCCCGTCGTCTCCCCGGCCGCGCCCTCCAGGGCGTCCAGACGCTCCCGCAGCCGCGTGTTCTCCTCGGCGAGCGCGTCCCGCGCGGCCCGGGACGACAGCGCGGGGTCGGTCTCCCACCAGTCGATGCCCGCCTTCTTCGCGGTGTCCACGGAGGCGATGAACAACCGCAGCCTGATCGTCAGCAGCTCGATGTCGAGCAGGTCGATCTTGATGTCGCCGGCGATGACGATGCCCTTGTCGAGGACGCGTTCGAGGAGGTCGGCGAGGCTGCCGGAGGGCGGCCCGTAGGGCTCGGTGTCCTGGCCCGGGTACCGGTGGTCGAGGTCGGTCACCGCGTACTCCCCGCGGCGGCGTCAGCGACGGGGGCGGGCACGTTCGTCGTCCTCGTACTCGTCCTCGTACTCGGCGTCGCTTTCGTCGTCGTCCTCGTCCGCATACGGCTCCTCCTCGTCCGGCTCCTCCTCGTCGTACTCACCTTCCTCGTCGTCCTCGTACTCGTCCGCGTCGTCGTCCTCCTCCAGCGCCTCCTCGTGGCTCCTGACGACCTCGCCGTCGCGGATCTCGCCGCGCCAGCCCTCGATCTCCTCGTCGTCCGTCATGGTCACGTGCCGCGCGAAGTGCTTCAGGTCCAGCCGCAGCCGCCGGCCCTGGGCGCGCCAGAGGTTGCCGGTCTTCTCGAAGAAGCCCGCCGGGTAGTACTCGACGACCACGACGACGCGGGTCAGCCGGGGCGCCAGCTCGTGGAAGGTGACGACTCCGTTGGTACTGCCCTTGGCACCCTCGGAGGTCCAGACGATCCGCTGGTCGGGGATCTGCTCCTGGACGGTCGCCTTCCAACTGCGGGTCGAGAAGGCGATCTTGGCGGTCCAGTCCGAGGTCACCTCGTCGTGGGGGCTGACGCTCTGCACGCCCTTGGTGAAGCCGCTGAAATCCTGGAGCTGCGTCCACTGGTCGTAGACGGTACGCAGGGGGACGCCGATGTCGACGGTCTCCATGACGTGCGTCGCCTTGACGCTGCCGCCGCCCTTGGAACCACCTGATCCGCTCTTGGAACCACCGGTCCCGGCCTTGGAACCACCCGTCCCGGCCTTGGAACCACCGCCGTCGGCCGACTCGGTCAGGCGGTCGGTCAGCGAGCCGAGCCGGTCCCCCGCCCGGCCGACGAGTCCGTGCCCCGCGGCGGACAGGTAGCCGCCCAGGGCGTCCTTGAGGTCGCCGAGGGGGGACGGGACGCCGTCGCCCTTCCGGTCGGGGGTCATGCGCGCCCACCCGCGCGCCGGACGCCCGGACCGGCCGTCCGCTTCCCCGGCGCCGCCTTCTTTGCGGCCTTCTTCGCGGGAGGCGCAGCCTTGCGCGGCGCGGCCTTCTGGGCCGTCTTCCGGGGCGGTGCCGGCGCGGGCCGCCGGTCTTCCGCCCGGTCCTCCTCGTCGAAGTAGGCGTCCTCGTCCCAGGTGTCGTCGCTGCCCTCGTCCCGCCGGCCCTCGCCGGTGAGCGCGTCGGTACGGTCGCGGAGCGTGTCCGCGAGGGTGGTGAGCCGGCGGTTCGCAGCGGCGGTGACGGCCGCGCGTCCGGCGGTCAGCAGCTCGCCCCGGACCTGGTCGGTCAACTCCTGGAACTGCGGCGCCCGTTGCAGACTGCCCAGCCCCTGGCCGAGCACCTGGCCGGGGGAGAGGCCGACACGTCGGCCCACCAGGTAGGAGCCGACCGCGAAGGCGAGCTTGGCCTTCTTCGTGCGCCCCAGGAGATAGCCGCCCGCCACGGCGGCCGCCATGGCCGTCCTGCTGTCGTTCATAGGTGTCGTCTCCGCGCTTGACTTGTAGGGGACGTGGGACCGGTGCGCCCGGCCGGGCGTTCGAGGAGGGTGAGGAGGCGCTCCTCCTCCCGTTCGAAGGCCGCCTCGTCGATGGCGCCCTCGTCCAGGGCCCGGTTGAGTGCGGCCAGCCGCGCCTGTACGGCGCGTGGGTCGTGGGCCTGGCGCCTGGCCTCCTGGAGCAGGTGGTCGGCGATCCACGCCGTGCCGCGCACCGGCGCGAGGGGCAGCAGGAGGAGACCGCTCACGATGCCCACGCCTTCACCGGCCGACCGGTGACGCGGGGCGCGGGTCGACGAAGCTGTAACAGGGCAGGGGACCGGTCACGCTGAGGGCCAGCCGGTCGCCGCAGTTGCGGGCCTGGGCCGCCACCGCCTCCCTGAACCGCGGTTCGTCGGCCGAGCGCAGCAGGAACGACGTGCTGAGCACCTGCTCGTCGTCGGTCGCGCCCTGGACCGTACGGACCGCGAGCGGGGCCAGCCGGTCGACGACCTCCCGGGCCGCGCGCCGCGCCTCGCGGCGCACACCGAGGGCGATCGCCTCGCCCAGCCGGACGTTGGCCTCGTAGTCCGGCCGGCGCCGGGTCCGCAGGGCCAGGGTCCGCAGCTTGTCGTCCCGGCGCACCAGATCGGCGAAGTGGCCGGGGACCGCCGTCCCCTTGACGTTGAGTTCCACGCACCCCCGGATGCCGTCGAGCTGCGCCGTCAGGTGGGCCGCGTCGGAGCGCAGTTGGGAGAGCAGGGTGTCGTTGCGCGGGCTGAGGACCGCGAACCGCATGGGCAGCACCGGTCCCTGCGCCGCCAGTTCGTCCAGGACGGACTGGTGGGCCAGCAGGTCACGGCGCCGGGGCCGCAGCCGCGGGGGCGCGGCCGACACCGCGGCGCACAGCCCGGACTCCGTCAGCAGCCGTACCGGGGCGCCGTCGACGCCCGCGCAGCGGGGGGTGCGGACTCCGGCCGGGCTGATGCCGTAGACGTACAGGGCCTTCGGTACCGGGGCCGCCTCGGTAGCGGATCCGGGGGCCGTGGTGGTGGCGGGCGCGGTCATCGGTCCTCCTCCTCGGTGCGCCGGCGGGGGCGGGAACGGGGACGGTCGTCCTCGTCGCGGGGGCGGGCGGCGGGCCGGCTGCGGGGCCGCTGCGTGCTCCTGCCGCGCGTCGCACCCGCGTGGGGCCGGTCTTCCGCCTCCTCCGGCTCCTCCTCGTGTTCGTGCTCGGGCGTGAGGACGTCACGCACCTTGTCGGTCAGGGAGCGTGCCGTTCTCCGGGCACCGGCCCTGCCCACGGTCTTGGCCACCGGGCTGCCGAACATCTCGGGCACGGTCTTGGAGCGCACGTCGTGCTCCAGGTCCAGCCGGTTGCAGGCCTCCGCGAACCGGAGGTAGGTGTCGACGCTCGCGACCACGATGCGTGCGTCCACCTTGAGGATCTCGATGCCGACGAGGGAGACGCGCACGAAGACGTCGATCACCATGCCGCGGTCGAGGATGAGTTCGAGGACGTCGTAGAGGGTTCCGGCGCGGGGCGCGCAGACGACCTCGTCGTCGTAGGTGATCATGCGGTGGTCCTTCCGGGTGCGGGCCTCACGGTCCGCTCACTGGTCCTGGGCCCCGCGCCGGTAGCGCGCGATCCTGCGGTACTGGAGCAGGTCGCCCGCCGGGTCCAGCTCGACCTCGTAGGTGGCGAGCAGACTCGTGGTGTCGGGGATGCGCGCCACCTCCAGCACGTCCACGTTGACGATCCAGCCGCCGTTCTCGCCCCGGCACACGGCGGAGACCCCTTCGAGGTGGTGCCGGATCAGCTCGGACAGGGCGTCGGCGGCGCGCCGGGCGGCGTCCCGGGCATCGCGCACGCCACGCTCGCGCGTGGTGGTGGAAGTGGTGCGGCGCCGTCGCTCGCCAGGTTCTGTCATGTGCCCACTGTGACCGCGGGGCCCGGTCCTGGCGTGCTCGGTTACCCCATCCGGGGCTGCCCCGGGCGGCGGCAGTGCAGGAAGAGGTGTGGTTCCGGCCGGGCGTCCGGGTGGGCCGGGGTGAACATCGACGCCTCCTGCGCCAGCACCTCCAGCCCGGCTTCCTCGACCAGGGCGACCAGTTCCTGTGCGGGGAAGCTGGTCACGCGCACCGGCTGACCCATGAAGGTGGCGTCGACGCCCTCCACGTCCAACGGCACGGTGGCCAGGACCAGATGGCCCCCGGGCTTCAGCAGCCGCACCAGTCGCCGGACGAGGTCCTGCTGTTCCGCCCGGCCGAGCTGGAGCAGCGAGAAGTACACGCAGACGGCGTCGAACGACTCGTCCGCCAGCGGTACGTCACGGATGTCGGCGCACCGGAACGTGGCGGCGGGCACCTGCCGTGCGGCCAGCTCCACCATGACGGGGGAGACGTCGACGCCCAGCACCTCGTGCCCGGCGCCCGCGAGGGTCTCGGCGGTGGGCCGCCCCGTGCCGCTGCCCACGTCCAGCACCCGGCTGCCCGGCGCGAGCCGTGCCAGCAGCCACTCCAGCGAGCGGCGGTGCGTCTTCGACGCGCCGAACGCCTTCTCGTACTCGACGCCCAGCGCGTCGAACGCGGCGGCCGCCCGGGGGTGTGCCTGGTCGTCGGTCACGACGGTCGGTCCCTTCGGTGCGGTGAGCCGGTGCGGTGAACCGGTGCCCCGGCATCGTTCCACCGGGAGCGAGCCGCCGACAAGGGGCCCTTCGGGCGACGCGCGCCCCCGCGCGGGGGAGTCCCTGGCCGCCGTCGGGTACCCCGGTCCGGGCCGTCGCACCTGCACCATCCACCACGGGGCGGACCGCTCACCGCGGACGGGCCCCGGCAAGGGCCAGGTCCACCAGCCCCCGTACGAGCACGTCGTCCAGCGGCGCCCCGCTCAGCAGCACCCGCACGAACAGCGGACCGCTGACCGCCTCGATCAGCAGCCCGGCGTCCGTGTCCGCGGCCAGCTCGCCCCGCTCGACGCCCCGCCGCACCATCACCACGGCGCGGTCGAGGCGCTCGCTCCAGTAGGGGCCGCGCCGGTCCTCCAGGGTGTCGTCGTGCTCGACGCTCAGCCGCAGCAGCGCCCGGCCCTGCGGGGTGCCCAGCAGGCGGGCCAGGGCGGAGAAGAACGCCAGCAGGTCGTCCCGCACCCGCCCGGTGTCCGGGACCGGCAGCGCGGCGTCCAGCTCCGTCGTCAGCGCGTCCAGGATCAGGCTCTCCCGCGTGCCCCACCGGCGGTACACGGAGGTCTCGTGCACCCCGGCCGCGCGGGCCACGGCGCCGACCGTCGCGCCCGCCAGGCCCTGGCTCGACAGCAGCTCCACCGTGGCCGCCAGTACGGCCTGCCGCATGCGCTCCCCACGGCGGCGCAGGGGCGGGGCGGGGGGTTCCGGTGAGCTCATCGGACCAGCGTAAAGCAGCTCGACTTGCATTGGGTGTACGGTTAACGCAAGTCGACCTGCGATGGACCGCTGGGGACCGTCGAGAGGCCGCCGCCGCACCGAGGAGGTCCTGTCATGGCGCAGATGCTCGCCGCCCGCCTGCACGTCCCGAGCCGCACGCTGCGGCTCGACGAGGTGCCCCGCCCGCAGCCGGGCCCGGGGGAGGTGCTGGTCAAGGTCGAGGCGGCCGGCGTCTGCCTGTCCGACGTACACCTCATCGACGGCACCCTCACGCCGCTCCTCCTCCCGGGCGACACGGTCACCCTCGGCCACGAGGTCTCCGGCACCGTCGCCGAGACCGGCGCGGGCGTCACCGCCTGGTCGCCGGGGCAGCGGGTGGTGCTGCACGCCGGCGAGCAGCGGGACGGCGTCACCTACACCCGCGGCGTCGACTACGACGGCGGCTGGGCCGAGTACGCCCTCTCCGCCGCCGACGCCATGACGCCGCTGCCGGACGCCATCCCCTTCGAACAGGGCGCGATCATCCCGGACGCCGTGTCCACCCCGTGGGGCGCGATCACCGAGACCGGGGAGGTCCGGCCCGCCGAGGCGGTCGGCGTGTGGGGCGTCGGCGGCCTCGGCGTCCACGCCGTGCAACTGCTCCGGGCGATCGGTGCCTGCCCGGTCGTGGCCGTCGACCCCAACCCCGTCGCCCGCGAACGGGCCCTGGCCGCGGGCGCCGACCTGGCCCTGGACTCCGCCGACCCCGAGCTTCGGCAGACGGTCCGTGCGGCGACGGGCGGCGCGGGGCTCGCCGCCGCTTTCGACTTCGCGGGCGTGCCGCCGGTGCGGGAGCAGGCGGTCTCCGTCCTCGCGCCCAAGGGGCGACTGGTCCTGGCCGGTCTGACCGACAAGCCGCTCACCGTCACGGACGGGACCCGGTTCAGCTACCTCCAGCAGCGCATCCTCGGCCACTACGGCTCCGACATGCCGGTGGCCCTGCCGCAGCTCCTGCGGCTGATCCAGGGCGGACGGCTGGACTTCTCCGGGTCCGTCAGCGGGGTGCTGCCGCTCGCCGAGGCCGCCGCGGCGGTCGCCCGGCTGGAGAAGAAGGAGGGCGACCCGATCCGGCTGGTGCTGCGCCCGTGAGGTGAGGGAAAGCTGAGAATCCAGCGGCGTTTGAACGCTCCGGCCCCCGGTTCCGTATGGAGCCGGGGGCATCTCACGTCCGAGTCCGTCACGACACAGGAGCACGCCTTGGGACACAACAGGCGCAGACGCCCGACCGGGGCGCGGCGCGCGACCTTCGGAGCGGTCGCGCTGATACTGGGGGGCAGCGGACTGGTGGCCGTGAACGTCTTCGCCTCCGCCACCGAGTCCGGCGAGGCCGCCGTTCCGCTGGGCAGTTCCGGAGTCGCGGCCACCGTCGACTGCCCCGACCCGACCGAGCGGCTCACGGCCGTTCCGGAGCAGGCCAGACCGAAGGTGGACACCGAACTCGCCCAGCTCGACGAGCAGATCGCCACCGCCTATCGCGGGCTTCAGGAAGCCGCCCGCACCGCGGACGACGGCACGCTCGACGAGGGCGCGATCCTCGACCCGCTCCAGAAGGAACGCGCGGCGACGATCGAGCGCATCGCCGCCGCCATCGAGCAGGCGGGCCACCGCCCCGAGGGCCTGGACGCCCTGGCCGAGTGCACCCTGCGCCGCACCGAGATCGCGTCGGCGGACGCGGGGAGCGGCAGCCCGGCGCCGCAGGAGCAGGGCCAGGAGCAGGGACAGGAAGAGGGCCAGGAGCAGGGGCGGCAGGACGGCGAGGGCGAGGCGCCCGGCGGCGGGCAGCAGCAGCCCGGCAACGGCGGACAGGCCGGCAACGGCCCCGTCGCGGCGGACTACGTCGACATCGAATCCGTCCAGCCCGAAGCCGTGCGAGCGCCCCGGCAGAAGAAGGCCTCGACCGGCTCCTTCGCCACCAGTTGCGGAGTCAACGCCGAGGGCCTGTTCAACTCGGACAACCTGATCGCCGCCCCCGGCGTCGGCAACGGCGCCCACCACTTCCACGACTACGTCGGCAACCAGGCCAACGACGCCTTCGCCAGCGACGAGGACCTGGCCGCCGGCGACACGAGCTGCGCCGACCAGGGCGACAAGTCCTCGTACTACTGGCCCGTGCTGCGGCTCCAGAACGGCACCGACGAACAGGACGCCCAGTCACCGGGCGGCGGCATCGAGGGCAACGCGGGCGAGATCGTCACGCCGGCCGAGGTCACGCTGACGTTCCGGGGCAACGAGCGCGGCGAGGTCACGGAGATGCCGCGCCTGCTGCGCATCATCACCGGCGACGCCAAGGCGTTCGTCAACGGCGACACCAACGCGAACGCCTCCTGGAGCTGCACCGGCTTCGAGGACCGGCAGCTGAAGGACAAGTACCCGCTCTGCCCCTCGGGCAGCGACGTGGTGCGCACCTTCACCTTCCAGAGCTGTTGGGACGGCCGCAACATCGACAGCGCCAACCACCGTACCCACATGGCCTTCGCCGCCGCCGACGGCACGTGCCCGGAGGGGTTCCGGGCAGTTCCGCGACTGGTGCAGCGGGTCGTCTACGACGTGGCCGCGCCCAGCCTGGAGGACGGCGGCAGGACCGTTCCGCTGTTCGCCGTGGACTCCTTCCCCGAGCAGCTGCACAAGCCGGTCACCGATCACAGCGACTTCATCAACGTCTTCGACGAGGACCTGATGCGCGAGATGGTCGAGTGCATCAACTCCGGTCGTGAGTGCGGTCCGGACACACCCCCGGGGTCCGAGCCGGGCCAGGGCGGGGAACAGCCCGGCGGTGACGACGGGGGACAGCCCGATGGCGACGGCGGGCAGACCACCGAGCCCCCGGCCGAGCAGACCGCCGAGCCCCCGGCCGAGCAGACCGCCACGGCCTCGGCTCCTGCGGACACCGGCCAGGACGGCCAGGGCGAGCAGCCGGGCGGGAAGGACGCCGGGAACGCCCCGGGCCAGAACACGGAGCAGCGCGAGCAGCAGGACGAAGGGCAGCAGGAAGGGCGGAACGAGCAGCGGAACGACGGGCGGTCCGGCGGGGACGAGCCCGCGCCCCCGGCCGGGGGCCAGGACGCCGGCGCATCCGCGAGCGCCGAGCCCAGGGCCGCGACGACACCCGCCGACGCCCCGAACGACGTGAGCGGCACCGGGTCCGCGCCCGCACCGCAGGCGCAGGGCGGGCTCGCCGAGACGGGTTCCGGACTCGGGCTGTGGCCCGCGGCGGTCGGCGGCGTGCTGTTCGCCGGGGGCTGCGTGCTGTTGCTCCGTTCCAGGCGGCGCGCGCCGTAGCGGCTGTCGGAGCCGCATGAGCGCGGGTGGGCGGGGGTGGTTCCCCGCCCACCCGCCGTTTGGCTCATTCGGGATGTTGCCAATTCCCGCACCCGGGCGCAGCCTGGTCTTCGAACAGAGCTTGGGAGCGCTCCCACTCATGCCTCGCGAGTTCCTGTTCCTCGCTGTCCCCCCACGCGGAAGAAGGATGTCTCATGGATTGTCATGATCGCGCCAAAACAAAACTCGCCGGAAGGGCCCGCCGGGCGGCGACCCTCGCCCTCAGTACTGTGGCCGCGGTCCTGCTCACCCTGATCCCCTGGAGCGGCACGGCCGTCGCCCACGGCTCGGTGGTCGACCCCGCCTCCCGCAACTACGGCTGCTGGGAGCGCTGGGGCGACGACTTCCAGAACCCGGCCATGGCCGACGAGGACCCCATGTGCTGGCAGGCGTGGCAGGACGACCCCAACGCCATGTGGAACTGGAACGGCCTCTACCGCAACGGCTCGGCCGGCAACTTCGAGGCGGTCGTCCCCGACGGCCAGCTCTGCAGCGGCGGCCGGACCGAGAGCGGACGCTACAACTCCCTCGACACCGTGGGCCCGTGGCAGACCACGAACGTCACCGACGACTTCACCGTCAAGCTCTACGACCAGGCCAGCCACGGCGCCGACTACTTCCTGGTCTATGTCACCAAGCAGGGCTTCGACCCCGCCACCCAGGCCCTGACCTGGGGAGACCTCCAGCAGGTCGCGCGCACGGGCAGCTACGGACCCAGTCAGAACTACGAGATCCCGGTGAGCACCTCGGGCCTGAGCGGCCGGCACGTCGTCTACACGATCTGGCAGGCCTCGCACATGGACCAGACCTACTTCCTCTGCAGCGACGTCGACTTCGGCTGACCCGCGCCACTCCCCGTCCCCCCACCCCCGCCGGTCGCGCCCGCGTCCGGCGGGGACACCGGTCGTGCGACCGTCCGCCGAAGCGCCCCGCGACCGTCCCCGGGTGCGGTATACGTCCCGTCATGGACTACTACGACCTGGGCGGCCACGGGCGCCCGGTGACGACCCCGTCGCCCGAGGCCCAGCGGTGGTTCGACCGTGGGCTGGTGTGGACGTACGCCTTCCACCACGAGGAGGCCGCCGCCTGCTTCGAGGCCGCCGTCGCGGCGGACCCGGACTGCGCCATGGCCCACTGGGGCATCGCCCTCGCACTCGGCCCCAACTACAACAAGCCGTGGGAGGCCTTCGACACCGAGGAGCTGACCCGGACCGTCGAGCGCACCCACGCCGCCGTCGAACGCGCCCACGACCTGGCCGGCCGGGCCACGCCGGTCGAGCGGGCCCTGATCGGCGCCCTGCGTGCCCGCTACCCGCAGGCGAGCGCCGTCGAGGACTGCTCGGTGTGGAACGCGCCGTACGCCGACGGCATGCGCGCCGTGTACGAACTGGTCCCCGACGACCTCGACGTGGCGGCCCTCTACGCGGACGCCCTGATGAACCTGACCCCCTGGCAGCTGTGGGACCTGCGCACCGGGCTGCCCGCGGAGGGCGCGCGCACCCTGGCGGCGAAGGAGGTGCTGGACCGTGCCCTGGCCGCGGAGGGGGGCCGCGACCACCCCGGCGTCGTGCACCTCTACATCCACCTGATGGAGATGTCGCCCACCCCCGAGGCGGCCCTCGCCGTCGCCGGCCGGCTGCGCGGCCTGGTCCCGGACGCGGGGCACCTGCTGCACATGCCCTCACACCTGGAAGTGCTGTGCGGCGACTACCGCCGTGTGGTGTCGGACAACGAGGCCGCGATCGCCGCCGACGAGAAGAGCCTCGCGCGGTCGGGGGCGATGAACTTCTACACCCTCTACCGCGCGCACAACCACCACTTCAAGATCTACGGCGCGATGTTCCTGGGCCAGTACGAGGTCGCCCTCGACGCCGCGGCCCGCCTGGAGGCATCCGTCCCCGAGGAACTGCTGCGGGTGGAGAGCCCTCCCATGGCCGACTGGCTCGAGGCCTTCCTGGCCATGCGGGTGCACGTCCTGATCCGGTTCGGCCGCTGGGCGGACATCCTCGCCCTGCCGCTGCCGGACGACCCGCGCCTGTACTGCGCGACGACCGCGATGCTGCACTACGCCCGCGGCGTCGCCCTCTCGGCCACCGGCCGGGTCGCGGAGGCGGAGACCGAACGCGATCTGTTCCGGGCGGCGGTCGACCAGGTGCCCGAGTCCCGCACGCTGTTCAACAACACCTGCGCCGACATCCTCGCCATCGCCTCCGCCATGCTCGACGGCGAGCTGGAGTACCGCAGGGGCCACCACACCGCCGCCTTCGCCGCCCTGGAGCGCTCCATCGAGCTGGACGACAACCTGCCCTACGACGAGCCCTGGGGCTGGATGCAGCCCACCCGGCACGCCTACGGCGCCCTGCTCCTGGAACAGGGCCGGACCGCCGAGGCCGAGGCGGTCTACCGGGCCGACCTGGGCCTGGACGACACCCTGCCCCGCCCGCTCCAGCACCCGAACAACGTCTGGGCCCTGCACGGACTCCACGAGTGCCTCGTACGGCTCGGCAGGGCGGGGGAGGCGCGGATCGTGGCGCAGCAGCTGCGGTTCGCCGCCGCCCTTGCGGACGTGCCGGTCGAGGCGTCCTGCTTCTGCCGCCTCGACACCGCCCCGGCCGCCGGTGGCGACGCGGGCTGCTGTGCCACCGGCCACTGACGCCGTCCGGCCCCTCTCTGGCCCGGGGACGGATCAGACGTTGACGCCGAAGTCCGCGGCGATTCCGGCGAGACCCGAGGCGTACCCCTGCCCGACCGCGCGGAACTTCCACTCGGCACCGTGCCGGTACAGCTCGCCGAAGACCATCGCGGTCTCGGTCGAGGCGTCCTCGGACAGGTCGTAGCGGGCGAGTTCCTGGTTGTTCGCCTGGTTGACGACCCGGATGAAGGCGTTGCGGACCTGGCCGAAGCTCTGGCCGCGGTTCTCCGCGTCGTGGATCGAGACGGGGAAGACGATCCGGTCCACCTCGGCCGGGACCCCGGCCAGGTTCACCTTGACCGCCTCGTCGTCGCCCTCGCCCTCACCGGTGAGGTTGTCGCCGGTGTGCTCGACCGAGCCGTCCGGGCTGGTGAGGTTGTTGTAGAAGACGAAGTGCCCGTCCGAGAGCACCTTGCCCGACGCGTCGAGGAGCAGCGCCGAGGCGTCCAGGTCGTAGTCGGTGCCGGTCGTGGTGCGCACGTCCCAGCCCAGACCCACCAGCACGGCGGTCAGGCCGGGTGCCTCCTTGCTGAGCGAGACGTTGCCGCCCTTGGCCAGGGAAACTCCCACTGCGTTCTCCTTCGTCGCGTCCGTCGTGTTCCGTGTGTGCGTGCCTGCCGCCAATCTACAACACTGTAGAAGAAAGCTTTCTATACGATGTCGCTCCGGAAGACGATCGGCGGCGGAAGGAGGCGGGCCGTGACGGATGACCGGCGTCCGCGGCGACGGGGGCAGGGTGAGCTGGAGGCGCTGGTGCTGTCCGCGCTGCGCGAGGCGGACGGGCCCGCGACGGCCGGCTGGGTGCAGGAGCGCCTCGGCGGCGACCTCGCGTACACCACGGTGATCACGATCCTGACCCGGCTCCTGGAGAAGGGCGCCGTCAGCCGGGAGCGGGCCGGCCGGTCCTTCGCCTGGACGCCCGCCGCCGACCAGGCGGGACTGGCCGCCCGGAAGATGCGCAAGGTCCTGGACGCCGAGAGTGACCGGGAGGCCGTGCTGGCCAGCTTCGTCACCGGCCTGGACCCGGACGACGAGCGGCTGCTGCGCGAACTGCTGGGGCACGCGCGTGCCGCGGAGGACGGCTGACGCCGCATGGGAGTCTTCGTCTTCCTGCCCCTGGTCCTCCCGCTGACGGCGTGGCCGATCGCCAGGCTGGCCGAGCAGCATCTGCACCCGCGCACCGCGACCAGGCTGCTCACCGCCGTCGCCGTCGTGATGGCCCTGTGCAGCACGCTGTGCCTGGCCCTGGTGATGGTGGTCGGCACCGCGCAACTGCCGGGCAACCCGCTCCCCGACGGCTGGTCGGACCCGGAGGTGCGGGCGGCGGTGCCCTACGACGAGATCGTCGGCAAGGCGGCGATCCCCGCGCTGTGCGCCGTGGTCGCGGCCTCGGTGCGGGCCCTGTGGCGGCATCGCAGGGTACGCCGTGCCGCCCACCGCGCACTGGCCGGACTGCCGGGCACCGGGGTGGCCGTGCTGCCGGACGACGTGCCCTACGCGTACGCGCTGCCCGGCGGACGCCGCGACCGCGTGGTGGTGAGCACCGCCCTGCTCGACTGCCTCGAACCGGGGGAGCGGCGCGCGCTGTTCGCCCACGAGCGCGCCCATCTCGCCGACCGGCACCACCGCTTCCTGCTCGCCGTACGGCTGGCCGCCCTGGCCAACCCGTTCCTGCGCCCGCTGCGGACCGCCGTGTCCTACACGGCGGAGCGGTGGGCGGACGAGGCGGCCGCACGGACGGTCGGCGACCGGCGGACGGTCGCGACCGCGATCGGCAAGGCGGCCCTGGTCTCCCGCGGCACACCCGTCGCCACCCTCGCCGGTCTCGCGGCGCCCGGTCCGGTGCCGCGCCGGGTGGCGGCCCTGCTCGGCCCCGCCCCCGCGGTCCGCACCTGGCCCCCGGTGTTCACCTCGGTGGGCCTGGCCGCGTGGGTCGCGGCCGCGGGCACCGCCGTCTCGGCGATGTCGTCCGCGAACGCCGCCGTCACGATGTTCCTCATCCTCCGGACCGCGACGCCCCTGTGAGGGTCCCTCACTCGATCGGGTGAGCAACCAATCCGGGGCCGGGGCGGCTCCGGATTCCCCGCGTGAGGGAAGAACCGGGACCACGCCGACAGCGAACCGGCGGCTGACTCCGGATCGGCAACCACGTCAACTCCGCATCCGCACCGCGACTCTGTCTCGACGCAGTCTTCGCGCTGCTCGTTTTGAGGGAGATTTTCCATGAACGCCCGCATTCGTCGTTCCGTCGTCGCCGTCACCGCGGCCGCCGTCCTGCCCCTGTCCCTGGCCGCGTGCTCCGACGACGGCGACAGCGGCTCCTCGGACTCGGCCCAGGCCGCCTCCTCGGCCCCCGCGGCGACCGACGACAAGTCCTCCGACACCTCCGGCGGCACGGCGGACTCCGACGAGCCGTTCGGCCCGGCCTGCTCCACGGTGCCGAAGGAGGGCGCCGGTTCCTTCGACGGCATGGCCAAGGATCCGGTCGCCACGGCCGCCTCGAACAACCCGGCCCTGTCCACGCTGGTGTCGGCGGTGAAGAAGGCCGGTCTCGTCGACACGCTCAACAACGCCGAGAACATCACCGTGTTCGCGCCCACCAACGACGCCTTCGCCAAGATTCCGAAGGCCGACCTGGACAAGGTCATGAACGACAAGGCGATGCTCACCGACATCCTGACCTACCACGTGGTCGGCCGGAAGCTGGCACCGCAGGACCTGGAGAACGGCTCCTTCGACACCCTGCAGAAGTCCAGGCTCACCACCTCGGGCTCGGACGAGTCCTACCAGGTCAACGACTCCGCCAAGGTCGTCTGCGGCAACGTGCGGACCGCCAACGCCAACGTCTACGTCATCGACTCCGTCCTGATGCCCAAGAGCTGACGTCAGGCGTCCGTCAGTCCGGCGGCGAGCGTGGCCCCCAGCTCCCAGCAGGCCTCCAGGTCGGCCTTGCCGGGTTCACCGGCCACGCTCACCGCCGGCGCCGCACGCCGCCAGCCGAGGCCGGTCGTGACCGACTCGACGGCGCGCACCGCGCCCGTGGTGTCGCTGCCCCCGTGCACGTAGTAGCCGAAGGGACGGCCGCGCGTCTCGTCCAGGCACGGGTAGTAGACCTGGTCGAAGAAGTGCTTGAGCGCACCCGACATGTACCCGAGGTTGGCCGGGGTGCCCAGCAGGTACCCGTCGGCCTCCAGCACGTCGACCGCCGTGGCCGCCAGCGCCGCCCGCCGGACCACCCGTACCCCCTCGATCTCGGGCGCGGTCGCCCCGGACACGGCGGACTCCAGCATCGCCCGGCAGTTGGGCGACGGCGTGTGATGCACGATCAGCAAAGTGGCCACACCGGCAGCCTGCCGCCCGGCACCCCCCGACCGCAAACGGACACCATGGCGCCCGGGAGGTCTGCCGCCGCCGACGACCTACTCCTCCGGTGCCCCAGTCTCCGCCAGCTCGCCGTCGGCCAGCCGCAGCCAGCGCTCGACGCCGATCTCCCGCAGGAACCGCCGGTCGTGACTGACGACCACGAAGGCTCCCCGGTAGGAGTTCAGGGCGCTCTCCAGCTGACTCACGCCGACCAGGTCCAGGTTGTTCGTCGGCTCGTCCAGGAGCAGCAGGTGCGGGGCCGGTTCCGCGCACAGTACGCAGGCCAGCGTGGCCCGCAGCCGCTCGCCGCCGGAGAGCAGGCCGACGGGCAGGTGGGCGCGGGCGCCCCGGAAGAGGAAGCGGGCGAGGAGGTTCATCCGCTCGGCCTCCGGCCGGTCAGGGGCCCAGGCGGCGAAGTTCTCGGCGACGGTGCGCCCGTCGTCCAGCAGGTCCAGCCGCTGGGAGAGGTACGCGACGCGCCCCTCGGCCCGCCTGAGCTCGCCGCCCCCCGGCGCCAGGTCGCCGTCGACCAGACGCAGCAGCGTGCTCTTGCCCGTGCCGTTGGCTCCGGTCAGCGCGATCCGCTCGGGGCCCCGGACCGTCAGGTCGACGCCCCGGTCCCCGAAGACGTCCCGGTCGCCGAGCCGGATCCGCAGCCGCTCACCGAGGAAGAGGGTGCGTCCGGCGGGCACCCGGGTCTCGGGCAGGTCCAGCGTGATGCGCTGCTCCTCGCGCAGCGACCGTTCCGCCTCGTCCAACCGTGTCTTCGCCTCGCCGACTCGATTGGCGTGGGTCTGCCCCGCCCGCCCCGCGGACTCCTGCGCCCCGCGCTTCATGTTGCCGGCGAAGATCCGGGGCAGCCCGGCGTTCTTGAGGTTGCGAGCGGCGTTGCTCGCCCGGCGGTCGGCGCGCTCGCGGGCCTGCTGCAACTCCCGCTTCTCCCGCTTCAGCTCCTGCTCGGCGTTGCGTACGTTCTTCTCGGCGACCTCCTGCTCGGCACGGACGGCCTCCTCGTACGCGGTGAAGTTGCCGCCGTGCAAGCGCAGCTCACCGCGGTCGAGCTCGGCGATGCGCTCCATGCGGTCGAGCAGTTCCCGGTCGTGGCTGACCAGCAGCAGGCAGCCGTTGTAGTCCATCAGCACGTCCTGGAGCCTGCCGCGGGCCTCCACGTCGAGGTTGTTGGTGGGCTCGTCGAGGAGGAGCACGTCGGGCCGCTTGAGCAGTTGGGCGGCGAGTCCGAGGGAGACGATCTGGCCACCGCTCAGCGTGCTCAGCCGCCGGTCCAGGGCGAGAGCGCCGAGACCGAGACGGTCGAGCTGCGCGCCGGTGCGCTCCTCGATGTCCCAGTCGTCGCCGATGGTGGCGAAGTGCTCCTCGGCCACGTCACCGGACTCCACTGCGTCGATGGCCCGGATCACGGCGTCGACGCCGAGGACCTCGGCCACGGTGAGGCCACCCGTCAGGGGCAGGGCCTGCGGCAGGTGGCCGAGGACGCCGGTAACCGTGACGGACCCGCCGGCGGGCCGCAGCTCACCGGCGATCAGCTTGAGCAGGGTGGACTTCCCGGCACCGTTGGGGGCCACCAGGCCGGTGCGGCCCACGCCCACGGTGAACGACAGATTCTGGAAGACGGGGGTGTCGTCGGGCCAGGAGAAGGACAGGTCGGAGCAGCGGACAGCGGCGTCGGACATGAGGACGACCTCGTGGCGGTGAGGGGCAGCGAACAGAGCTCTGCCCAGAAAGGCGGAACGGGAAAAGGGAACGACGAAGGGGCCACTGCGACGGCGCTCGAACACGCCCGCTGCGGCCTACCGGAACCGGGTCTCACCCGGAGATGTCGTCGTCACCCACCATGTCCGCGACTCCCTCGCTGCACGATCAACGTCCCCACCAGCCTAGCAGCCGGGCTCCAGCACCGGTCCCGGCTTGGGGGCGGTCGGGCCGGTCTTCGAGGCCGTGGGGGACGCCCAGTTGGCCCGGTTCAAGGCCGACCCCGCCCACCGGGGTCGCATCATGGACCGCGGACTGCGGAGCCGGACCCGGCACCCACCTACTTGGGCGACTTCTGCGTCTGGTGGGGCCTGTTCCTGACCGCCCGAGACGCGGGCCCCACGTCCGCCGCGCCGGTCCCCGTAGGACTCGACGAGGGGGCGGGAAGGGGGGAGGGCGGCGGCCCCCACCCCGTCAGGCCGGCATGCTCAGCAGCGCGATCGGGTCGGAGGTCGGCCGCTTCGAACCGCCGGCCGGCTCGACCGTGATGCCCACACCGGCCGCGCCGTCGACGCCGCCCTCCATCAGTACCGCCTGGCTGGTGCTGCCGGGGTCCATCAGGCCCGCCGGGCGCATCGTGCCGTGGTCGTCGAACCAGAGCTGGTACACCTTGCCCCGCGGCGGTTCGGCCATGCCCGAGGCCAGGAAGACCGCACGGTCCTGCCCGTGGGAGACGACCAGTGTCCCGCTCGCCCCGCCGGTCAGCCGCGCCGTACGGGACCGGGCGTCCGGCGCGGCCAGCACCCCGGCGAGGGTCTCGGCCCGCCGCTCGGCCCGCGCGGCCCGCTGCCCGGCGTCCTGGGCCCGCTCGTACTGCCACACCGCGGCGCCCCCGAGCCCCGCCGCGGCTGCCACGCAGGCCGCCAGCGCCCACCGGGCCAGACCCCGCCCCCGGGGCACGGCGCGGCGCGCCTTGCCCGCCGTGCCGCCGCCCGGCGGGACCTGGCGCACCGTGGTGACGCGGTGCAGCACCCGGTCCTTGAGCGCGGGGGCGGGGACGACCGTCGCGGCCAGCCCCAGCCGGGCCGTCGCGGCGGCGAACTCCCGGGTCTCCTGCTCGCAGGTGGCGCAGCCCGCCAGATGGCGCTCGAAGGCCTCCCGCTCGTCGTCGGGCAGCGCGTGCAGGGCGTAGGCGCCCGTCAGGCTGTGCAGGTCCTCGGTGCGCATCACGCGCTCACCCCCAGGCAGTCGCGGAGCCGGATGAGACCGTCGCGCAGCCGCGTCTTGACCGTGCCGAGCGGCAGCGCGAGGGACTCGGCCACCTGCCGGTAGGTCAGGCCGCGGTAGTAGGCGAGGGTCACGGACTGGCGCTGGATGTCGGTCAGGGTGCGCAGACAGCGCCGCACCTGCTCGCGCTCCAGGCGGGTCTCCACCTGTTCGGTGACCTCGTCGTACTCGGGTGTCCGGTCGAGCAGTGCCGCCTTGTGGTCGCGGGCCGCGGCGGCCTCCACCGACCGCACCCGGTCGACGGCCCGCCGGTGGGCCAGGGTCAGCACCCAGTTGATCACCGTGCCGCGCTCCGGACGGTAGCGGGGCGCCGTGCGCCACACCTCCACCAGCACCTCCTGCGCGACCTCCTCCGACTGCGCCCGGTCGCGCAGCACCGCCCGGACGACCCCGAGCACGGACCCCGCCACCGCGTCGTACACGGCGGCGAAGGAGTCCTGATCGCCGAGGGCCACCTCCCGGATCAGCTGCTGCAGATCGGGCTGGGACGATGGATTTCTGCCGATGTGTACGGCTTCCTTCACGACGGTTGCTCCAAGGGAATGCGCGACGGGCGGGGGATGTCCCCGCGTAATCCGGGGCCGCGCGGCCCGCGGATTGGTCGCGGGCCGCGCGAAGCCGCGGTGACCTCGTCCGCCGCACACCCTGCCACGGGCGGCATGGGTATACTGACCGCGTTCGCGTTCGATCGGGCTCCTGAGGAGCGGGAAGACAGGGAGGTGAGGTTGATGACCGTGCTCGACGCCGTCCTTCGCGATGCCCGGACGTCCCTCGTGGTCTCCCTCGCGTCCCGAGCGGCGGCCTGACCCCGCCTCACACGAACGCAACTCCAGAAACGGATTCTCATTCCGCCATGTCCTCTTCCAGTTCTACTTCCCGTTCTTCCTGGAACACCCGCGCCGAGACCGGCGCCGACGTCCCCGTCATCCGTGACATCGTCCGGGCCGCCTTCCCCACGCCGGAGGAAGCCGTCCTCGTCGACGCGCTGCGCGCCGACGCCGGGGCGTGGATCGAGGGGCTGTCCCTCGTCGCGGTGGACGACACCGACCGGCCCGTGGGGCACGCCCTGCTGACCCGCTGCCACATCGGGGACAGTCCGGCACTGTGCCTGGCGCCCGTCGCGGTCCGGCCCGAGCGCCAGAACAGCGGCGCCGGCGCGGCCGCGGTCCGGGCCGCGCTCGCGGCTGCCGAGCGCCTCGGCGAGCACCACGTCGTCGTCCTCGGGCACCCGGAGTACTACCCCCGCTTCGGCTTCGGCAGGGCCTCCGCCCACGGCATCGGGCTGAGCATCGACGTCCCGGACGAGGCCCTGATGGCCCTCACCCTGGACGCCGCCCACCCGCTGCCCGCCGGTACCGTCCGGTACGCGGCACCGTACGGCATCTGATCCGACACGCCGGGTGGCGGTGGGAGCTTCTCCCGCCGCCACCCGGCATTTTTCTCCGAGCAACCCCTTGACCCGACGGCCGCGGTCCTTCACATTGCTTGTTAATGCGCATTAGGTAATGCGCATTAACAGCTTGGTGCGACGGAGAGGAGCGGTGGTGGCGAAGGAAGCCGCAGGGCGGGCGAGGCCGGGGAGGGCCCCCGCGCCGGCCGGCCGGCGGGCCCGGCCGAGGCAGGCGGAGGTGGCCAGGCTGGCCGGCGTCTCGCAGGCGACGGTGTCCCTGGTGCTGTCCGGGCGCGACCTCGCGACGGGCCGGCCGATCTCGGCGGAGACCCGCGCCAAGGTCCTGGACGCCGCCCACAGCCTCGGCTACGTCCCCGACCCGGCCGCCAGCCGGCTCGCCGCCGCCCGCAACAACCTGCTCGGCGTCTTCAGCTTCACCGCGACGTTCCCGACCGACGTCCGGCACTCGTACTACCCGTTCCTCGTCGGCGTGGAGCAGGAAGCCGCGGCGCAGGGCTACGACCTGGTGCTGTTCACCGGGTCGAGCACCGGGGGAGCGGGCGCCGGCGGTGCGGGCGCCCTCAACCGCGTACGGCTGGCGGACGGCTGCCTCTTCCTGGGCCGCCACGCCCCCGCGGACGAGCTGCGCCGACTGGTCGCCGACGACTTCCCCGTCGTCCACGTCGGCCGGCGCGACGAGCCCGAGGGCCTCGCCTGGGTGGGCGCCGACTACGTCAGCGCCAGCCGCGAGGTCGTCACCGCGCTCGCCGGGCTCGGTCACCGGCGCGTCCTCCTCGTCCGCGAGGACGACGACGCGCCCGCCTCCACCGACCGTGAACGCGGCTTCCTGGACGGGCTCGCGGCGAGTGGCCTGCCCGCCGGACCCGACGCCGTCTTCCGCTCCGGCGACCCGCGCGGCGACCTCACCGCCGACCGGGTCCGCGCCTGGGTGGCCGACGGCATCACCGCCTTCGTCGCCGAGGAGACCGACACCGGCGCCGCCTGGCGGGCGCTGCGCGCCGCCGTCGACGCGGCCGGTCTGGACTGCCCCGGCCAGGTGTCCCTCGCCCTGCTCGGCAGCCCGCCCGCCGACCTCGCCGACGGACCGGCGCCGATGGGCTTCGACATCCCGCGCCCGGCGCTCGGCGCGGAGGCCGTACGGCTGCTCGCCGTCCGCATCGCGGGCGGTCCCGCCGAGGGCACCCTCGTCGCCTGCGCCTTCAGAGCGGGCACGACCGCCGGCCCACCGGCCGTCCCCTGAACCCATCCACCCACCCACGGAACCGACCGCACCACCCAAGGAGCAGCAGCGTGATACCGGAACCCGACATCCTCGTCGTCGGCGGCGGCCTCGGCGGCGTCGCCGCGGCCCTCGCAGCCTGCCGGGCCGGCCGCAGTGTCGTCCTGACCGAGGAGACGGACTGGATCGGCGGCCAGCTCACCAGCCAGGCCGTACCACCCGACGAACACCCCTGGGTCGAACAGTTCGGCACCACCGCCACCTACCGGCGACTGCGCGAGGGCATCCGGCAGTACTACCGCCAGTGGTACCCCCTGCGCGCCGAGGCGGCCGCCCTCACCGACCTCAACCCCGGCGCCGGCCGGGTCAGCAAGCTCTGCCACGAGCCGCGCGTCGCGCTCGCCGTGCTGGAGGGCATGCTCGCCCCGCACCGGTCGGCCGGACGGCTCACCGTCCTCACCGAGCACCGGCCGGTGGCCGCCGAGACGGACAACGATGTCGTACGCGCCGTCACCCTGGAGGACCTCCGCGACGGCACCCGCCGCACCGTCCCCGCCCGCTACGTCCTGGACGCCACCGAGACCGGCGAACTGCTCCACCTCGCCGGCGTCGAGCACGTCAACGGCGCGGAGTCCCGGGCCGAGTTCGACGAACCGCACGCCCCCGACCAGGCCCAGCCGGGCAACCAGCAGGGCATCACCGTCTGCTTCGCCCTCTCCCACCACGAGGGCGAGGACCACACCATCGACCGCCCCGCCGACTACGGCTTCTGGCGCGACTACAAGCCCGACTTCTGGCCGGGACCGCTGCTCGGCTTCGAGGCCCCCGACCCGCGCACCCTGGAACCGGTGCCGCGCACCTTCGTACCCAACCCCGAGCTGGACCCGCTCGCCGTCAGCGCCGACCAGAGCGCCGACGCGGGCGACAAGGAACTGTGGGGCTTCCGCCGCATCCTCGCCCGCAAGCTGCACACCGAGGGCGCCTTCGACTCCGACATCACCCTCGTCAACTGGCCGCTGAACGACTACTGGCTCAAGCCCTACATCGGCCAGGAGGCGGAAGCACTGCGCGAGGCACGGCAGTTGTCCCTGTCGGTGCTGTACTGGCTGCAGACCGAGGCGCCCCGCACCGACGGCGGCACCGGCTTCCCCGGACTGCGCCCGCGCCCCGACGTGACGGGCACCGCCGACGGCCTCGCCAAGGCGGCCTACGTCCGCGAGTCCCGCCGGATCAAGGCCGTCACCACCGTCACCGAGCACGATGTCTCCATCGACCTGCTGGGGCCCTACGGCCGCACCCGCCACCGCGACTCCGTGGGCGTCGGCAACTACCGCATCGACCTGCACCCCTCCACCGGCGGCGACGGCTACGTCGACATCGGCTCCGTCCCCTTCGAGATACCGCTCGGCGCGCTCGTCCCGCGCCGGGTGCGCAACCTGCTGCCGGCCGGCAAGAACCTCGGCACCACCCACATCACCAACGGCTGCTACCGCCTGCACCCGGTGGAGTGGAACGTCGGCGAGGTCGCCGGAGCCCTCGCCGCCCACTGCCTCGCCGAGGACGTCGAGCCGCACCAGGTGCAGGCCGAGGACAAGAGGTTCGAGGAGTTCGCCGGGGTGCTCGACCGCGACGGCGTACAGCGCCACTGGCCCGACATCAGGGGCTACTGAACGACCCCGCGCGGCACGGGAGTCGGGCGGGGCAGCACCACCTGCCCCGCCCGGTGACCGCCCACGCGTGGACCGACCCAGCACAAGGAGGTGCCCGGACATGACCACCCACCGCATCCGCGTCGGCATCGACGTGGGCGGAACCTTCACCGACGCCGTGGCGGTCGACGCCACGACGCTCCGGCTCGTGGGCCAGGTGAAGGTCCCCACGAGCCACCATCACGAGGACGGTGTCGCGCACGGCATCGTCGAGGCGCTCGACCGGCTGCTGACGCAGACCGGACACGCACCCGCCGACGTGGCCTTCCTGGCACACGGCACGACCCAGGCTACCAACGCGCTGCTGGAGGGCGACGTCGCCACCGTCGGCCTGCTCGGCATCGGCACCGGCGGCGGAACCTACTTCACCCGCAGACTCGCCACCCTCGCCAAGCTCGAACTCACCCCCGGCAAACGGCTCCCGCTGCACTACGCGCACGTCCCCGACCCCGAGGACGCCCCCGCCGTACGGGCCGCCGTCGAACAGCTCACGGCCGCGGGCGCCCAGGCGCTGGTCGCCAGCGAGCCCTTCGGCGTCGACCGGCCCGAGGGCGAGGAGGCGGTCGCCGAGGCCGCCCGCGCCACCGGGCTGCCGACCACCGCCGCGCACGAGATCACCTCCCTGTACGGGCTGCGCAAGCGCACCCGCACCGCAGTCGTCAACGCGGCGATCCTGCCGCGCATGCTGGCCACCGCCGACCTCGTCGACGCCTCCATCACCAAGGCGGGCGTCACCGCGCCGCTGATGGTGATGCGCTGCGACGGGGGAGTGATGTCCCTGGACGAGATGCGGCGCAGGCCCCTGCTGACCGTGCTGTCCGGACCGGCCGCCGGGGTCGCCGGCGCGCTCATGCAGGAGCGCGTCAGCGAGGGCGTGTTCCTGGAGACCGGCGGCACCTCGACCGACATCAGCGTCGTCAAGCGCGGCAAGGTCGCGGTACGGCACGCCGTGCTGCTCGGCCAGACCTCCTACCTCAACGCCCTGGACGTGCGCACCGTCGGCGTCGGCGGCGGCTCCATGGTGCGGGTCTCCGGCGGCCGGGTCACCGGCACCGGACCACGCAGCGCGCACATCGCCGGGCTGCCGTACGCCTGTTACGCCGACCCGGCCGACCTGCGGGACGCGAAGCTGACCACCGTCAGCCCGCTGCCCGGCGACCCCGCCGACTACGCCGTCCTGGACGCGGCCGGCGGCCGGTTCGCGCTCACCATGACCTGCGCCGCCAACGCGCTCGGCCGGGTCCCCGAGGGCGACTTCGCCCACGCCGACCCGGACACCGCCCGCGCCGCGCTGGCCCCGCTCGCCGCCGCCCTCGGCACCGACGTGGACACCGCCGCGGCCCAGCTCCTGGACGCGGGCACCGACCAGGTGAAGTCCGTCGTGGACGACCTCGTACGCGAGTACCGCCTCGACACCGACACCGCCGTCCTGGTCGGCGGGGGCGGCGGCGCGGCCTCCGTCACCCCGCACCTGGCCGCCCGCACCGACATGACCGGCCGCATCGCACAGCACAGCGAGGTCATCAGCCCCATCGGCGTCGCCCTCGCCCTGGTCCGCGAACAGGTCGAGCGGATCGTGCCCGGCGCCACCCAGGAGCAGATCCTCGCCGTGCGCGCCGAGGCCGAGCGCGCCGTGGTCGAGCAGGGCGCCGCCGCCGACGGCGTCGAGGTCGAGGTCACCGTCGACCCGCAGACCAACGTCGTACGCGCCATCGCCACCGGCGCCACCGAACTGCGCACCCAGGACCGGGCCCACCGCGCCGACGACACGGAGCGTCTGCGGCTGGCCGCCGCCAGCCTGAAGACCGACCCGTCGAAGGTGCACGTCCTCGCGGGCACCCCCGCCCACACCGTGTACGGCACCGAGGTCCACCGCCGCTTCCGGCCCGTCCGCCACCCGGTGCGGGTGGTCGACGCCGACGGGGTGGTCCGCCACCACGCGCCGGACGCCCGGGTCGAGGCGACCACCGTCGCCGCCGCCCCCGAGGTGCTCGCCAAGCTGGTCACCGAGAACACCTCCTACGGCGACGGAGGCGTGCGCGCCCCCGCCGTACGGCTGCTGCTCGGCTCCCGCATCGCCGACCTCTCCGGCGTCCTGGACCCGCAGCCGCTGCTCGCCCTCGCCCGCAGCGAACTGCGTTCCCGCGCCGCCGACGAACCGGTGGTCGCCGTACTGGAGGTGCGCGAATGACCGTCAAGAACGCCCCCGCGCGGGCGGACCTCGCCGCCACCGACGACATCGGGTGGGCGGTGCGGCTGCTGGCCGCCACCCCGACCCACGAGCACCGCGACCCGGAGCTGCTGCGCCGGTGGGCGCGGGCGGCCGACGCGTTCGGCTCCGGCCTCGCGCCCGTCGAGTGCCGGGCACGGATCGTCGAGCGCGACGGCGGACTGGAACTCGGGCTGCTCGCCCGGTACACCTCCAGACCGCCCACCGTCGAGCTGTACACCGACACCATCGACCTCGCCGAACGGGTCGTCGACGCCCGTGGCTGGCGGGACTGGTACCCGCCCGGCTCCGTGCGGGCGGCCGCCCTCGCCCACGAGGCGGTGCACGTCCACCTCCACCACGGGCCCGCGAAGGCCGCGCTGAAGAGCGCCCTCGGCCACAGCGCCCTGCGCCTGGGCCGGCTGCGGGTACCCGGCCACGTCGCCGGCGCGGAGGAGGTGGCCGCGCACGCCTACGCCCGTACCGTCTGCGGTCTCGGCCGCAGCCCCCTGCTGCTGACCGCCGCCCTGGCCGCCGAGACCGAGGGCACGGCCACCCCACCACCCGCACGTGACGGAAGAAGAGAGAACTGACCCATGGGTGTCGTCATCCTCCTCGTCATGGCGGCCGGCGTCGCCGCGATGCTCACCCGCAAGCTGCCCACCGCCTTCGCGCTGGTGCTGCTGGCGGTGGTCATCGCCTTCCTCTCCGGTGCGCCCCTGACGGGCAAGAACAGCGTCCTGGACACGGTGCTCCAGGAGGGCGCCCCGGCGCTCGCGGCGACGATGGTCGCCATCATCCTCGGCTCCTGGCTCGGCAAGCTGCTCGACGAGACCGGCATCGCCGGCACCCTCGTCCGCAAGATCGTCGAGTTCGGCGGCGACCGGCCCACCGTCGTCGCCCTCGGCGTCCTCGCCGTCTCGGCGCTCGTCGGCACCGTCACCGGCTCCGCGCCGGCCGCGATGCTGGCCGGCATCATCGGCATCCCCGCGATGGTCGCGGTCGGTGTGCCCAAGGTGACCGCCGCGGGCACGGTGCTGATGGGCATCGCGGTCGGCGTCCCCTTCGAGCTGCCCGTCTGGCAGTTCTTCTCCACCGCCCTGGACCTGCCGGTCGACACCGTCCGCGGGTTCATGGTGAAGCTGTTCCCGTTCGCCCTGGTCGCCGCCGTCGCCTACGTCGTCATCGAGAACCGGCGGCGCGGCACCGAGCACGCCTGGTCCCTCAAGTCGGTCGCCGCCCGCCCGCCCTCGCGCCGCGAACGGCTCGGGGACGCGCCCTGGTACGCGCTGCTCGCCCCCGTGATCCCGCTGGTCCTGGCCCTCGGCCTGGAAGTGGCCATCATCCCCTCGATGCTGGCCGGTGTGCTCTACGCGCTGGTCACCACCACCCGGCCCGGCGAGATGAACAAGCGGCTGCTGCGCACCCTGTACGGCGGCTTCGAGGTGGCCGCGCCGCCGCTCGCCCTGTTCGTGGCGATCGGCATCCTGCTCGCGGCCGTCAAACTCCCCGGCGCGGTGGACGCGCTGGAGCCGCTGATGAAGGCGGTCAGCCCGCAGAACCCGGTGCTGTTCGTCGTCGTCTTCACCGTGCTGGTGCCGCTGTGCCTGTACCGCGGCCCGCTCAACGTGTTCGGCCTCGGCGCGGGCATCGCGGGCGTCCTCATCGCCACCGGCATCTACCCGGCCGTCGCCGTCCTCGGCATGGCCACCTCGTACAACCAGGTCTTCGGCGTCGCCGACCCCACCAGCACGCAGACCGTGTGGGCCGCGCAGTACGCGGGCGTCAGCCCGCAGCAGGTCATGGTCCGCACCCTGCCCTACGTGTGGCTGGTCGCCCTCGGCGGCATGTGCGTCACCGCCGCCCTGTACCTGTGACACCTCCGTACGTGTGACATCCCCTCACCCAGGAGACGACATGCACGAGCCGCACCTCGACCGCCGTCTGTTCCTGAAGGGCACGGCCGCCACCGGCGCTGCCCTCGCGCTGGGCGCCACCGCCGTGCCCACCGCCTCCGCCGCACCCGGCGGCTTCCCCGACTACACCTACGTCCGCACCCTGCTGACGCCGTCCAAGCTGGCCTACAACCCGACCGGCGAGATCATCTTCCCGACCGTCCGGGGCGTCTACGACCGGCTGCCCGCGAGCGGCCGGCTGGGCCGCTACTACCTCTACTACGCTCCGCACGACGCCCCCGGCGGCATCTGCTTGGCCTACGGGGACTCGCTGGAGGGGCCCTTCACGGAGTACCCGCACAACCCGATCGTCTCCAACAAGTGGTCGCCGCACTACTCCGTCAGCCACGTCTCCTCGCCGCACGTGATGTGGCACGCCGGGCGGAAGGAGATGTGGCTGTACTTCCACGGCGAGAACACCACGACCAGGCTCGCCCGCTCCACCGACGGCATCCACTTCACCTACGACAAGACCGTGCTGACCACCTCGATGCTGCCGTCCGGCACCACCGAGACCTCCTACGCGCGGGTCTTCCCGCACGAACTGCCCGCGCACGGCGCGCACTACGTCATGGTCTTCATGGTCAACAACACCACCAACCACCGTGACATCGGCTGGGGCCGGTCCGCCGACGGCCGCACCTGGACGTTCTCCCAGGAGCCCCTCGTACGCCACGGCGACGTCGGCGCGGTCAACATCGGCGGCCCGCACCTGCTGCACCGGAACAACAGCACGTACGTCGTCTACAACAAGGACAAGGAGAGCGGCGGCGACCTGATGATCACCGAGGTCGGCAACGACTTCTCGCTCCGCAGGCACCTCGGCGTCTTCTACGACTCCCGGGGCGCCGCCCCGGAGAACGGCCGTGCGGCCTCCCCGTCCTTCGGCACCGACCACGGCGTCCCGTACATGATCTACGAGGCGGGGGAGCGGCTGGCCGGTTCGATCGCGATGGCCCGCGGCTGACCCCTGGCCGCCGCGCCCACGGCAGCGGGGCCGCCCGTCCGGATCGGACGGGCGGCCCCGCTGTCTTCGCGTCGGGTGCCTCAGGCGACCGGCGCCGGGTCCTTGTCGGTCGGCGCGGCGGGGCCCTCGCCGGACTCCTCGGCCAGGCGCTCCATGCCGCTGGTGGTCTTCAGCGGCTTCTCCTTGATGAACACGACGGCGACCAGCGCGAGCACCGCGAACGGCGTGGCGACGAGGAACAGGTCGGCCGTGGCGACGGCGTAGGCGTGCTCGATGATCGTCCGCATCGGGCCGGGCAGCGTGGACATGTCCGGGACGCTGCCCTCGCCGGAGCCACCGCCACCGGGGGCCGTGACACCGGCGTTGGCGAGTCCCTTGGCCGTCTCGTCGGCGACCCGGTTGGCGAGGATCGCGCCGAGGACGCTGACGCCGATGGTGCCGCCCATGCTGCGGAAGAACGACAGCACCGAGGTCGCCGCGCCCAGGTCGGCGGCGGGCACGTCGTTCTGGGCGGCCAGCACCAGGTTCTGCATCAGCATGCCGACGCCGACACCCAGGATCGCCATGTAGAGGCTGAGCAGGCCGAAGCTGGTCCTCGCGTCGATCGTGGCCAGCAGCGCCAGGCCGACGGCCATGATCACCGCGCCCGCCACCAGGTACCGCTTCCACTTGCCGGTCCGGCTGATCACCTGTCCGGCGACGGTGGAGGACACCAGCAGGCCGAGGATCATCGGCAGGCTCATCAGGCCCGCGACGGTCGGCGACTTGCCCAGGGAGATCTGGAAGTACTGGGAGAGGAAGACGGTCCCGCCGAACATGGCGACACCGACCAGGAGGCTGGCGACGGTGGTCAGGGTGACCGTGCGGTTCTTGAAGATGCCGAGCGGGATGACCGGCTCGGCGGTGCGGGCCTCGACGAACACCGCCGCGACCAGCAGCAGCACGCCGCCGCCCGTGAGGACACCGGTCTGCCAGGACGCCCAGTCGAACTCGTTGCCGGCCAGCGACACCCAGATGAGCAGGGCGCAGACACCGGCGACGATCAGGAAGGCGCCGAGCCAGTCGATGCGCACCTCGCGCTTGACCGTGGGCAGGCGCAGGGTGCGCTGGAGCAGGGCGATGGCGAGCAGCGCGAACGGCACGCCGATGAAGAAGCACCAGCGCCAGCCCAGCCACGAGGTGTCCACCAGGACACCGCCGACCAGCGGTCCGGCCACGGTGCCCACGGCGAAGACGGCGCCGAAGATGCCGGCGTACTTGCCCAGCTGACGGGGCGGGATGACGGAGGCCATCACGACCTGCGCGAGCGCGGTCAGACCGCCCGCGCCGATGCCCTGCACGACCCGGCTGAAGATCAGCAGCCCGACCCCGTGCGAGAAACCGGCCAGCAGCGAGCCGACCACGAACATGCTCAGCGACAGCTGGAGCAGCAGCTTCTTGTTGAAGAGGTCGGACAGCTTGCCCCACAGGGGCACCGTCGCGGTCATCGCGAGCAGCTCGGAGGTGACGACCCACGTGTACGACGACTGGCTGGCGCCCAGGTCAGCGATGATCGTGGGCAGCGCGTTGGCCACGACGGTGCCGGCCAGGATCGCGACGAACATGCCGGCCATCAGGCCCGACATGGCCTGGAGTATCTGCCGGTGGGTCATCGAGGTGGGAGGCGCGTCGGCGGGCGCCTGGGTAGCGGTCACGGCATCTCTTTCGTGTGTGGTGGGTCCTGAGGGGTCGCGAGCCCGGCGCGGAGGCTACGCGGAGGGTGCCGGGAGACCGGCGGCGAGGAGGGTGAACACCTCGTGGAAGACGTCGAGGAAGGCGGCTTCCTCCTGGTGGGCGGACCAGTGGTCCATGCTGGTGCGCACCGCGGCGCCCGCCACCGCGGCCAGCAGTCGCGGGTAGAGCCCCGGCCCGTCCCCGCCGTTGCCGCCGGGCCCACCGATGCCGCCGTCCCCGCGCAGGCGCAGGGCGATGGCGTCGGCCAGGTCCGCCTCGGCCGCCATGTGGGCCCCGACGCCGCGCGCCAGGAGGTGCGGTGAGGCGTGCAGGACCTCGGCGTGCAGCCGCCACAGCTCGTGCTGCTGTTCCGCCTCGGCCAGCTCCGCCGCCATGGCCTCGCGCAGGGCTGCCAGCGGGGAGAGTTCGGCCGGTGCTTCCAGGACGGCGCGCCGCATGCGGGCGCCCGCGTCCGCGTCGATGACCACGAAGGCCTCGTCGCGGCTGTCGAAGTAGTTGAAGAAGGTGCGCACGGACACCCCGGCCGCGGCGCTGATCGCCTCGACGGTGACCTTCTCCGCCCCGTGTTCGGCGGCGAGACGCACCGCGGCCTCGGCCAGAGCGGCACGTGTGGCCCGCTTCTTCCGCTCCCGCAGACCGCCCCCCGCGGCACCCTTCTCCGACATAAGTTGCATGGTATGCAAAGATGCACGACATGCAAAATGGCGGGCGCCGACCCCGGAAGGGATCGGCGCCCGCCGTCGTCGGTGCGGCTCAGGCGGCCAGTCGGGCCAGCGTCTCCTCGAAGGAGGCGACCTCCCCGGTGGGCCGGTTATGGGGCAGCCGGGCCAGTGCCGCGGCCATGCCGCAGGTGTTGGTCACCCCGGAGAAGACCAGTCCCGCGCCTATCGCGCCGGACAGCCAGTGCGCGGGCCGCCAGAAGCGCCCGGCCACGAAACCGGCGGCGACGAGCGACCCGGCCGCGAGGCGCACCTGCCGGTCCATGGGCCACGGCGTACGCGCCCCGGCCGGACGCTCGACGGGATGACCGGCCGCCGCCCAGGCGCTCGTGCCGCCCTCGAGCGTGGCCGCCGCGACGTCGCGCGCCGCGAGCCGCTCGCAGCCCTTGGCGGACCGGTTCCCGGAGGCGCACACGAGCAGCAGCGGCCCGCGCGCGGCGGCCGCCGCCAGGGTGTCGGCGGCCTCGTCGAGGCGCTCCAGCGGAACGTTGTGGGCGCCGGGCAGATGGCCGCCGGAGTACTCGCCGGGGGAGCGGACGTCGACGACGGTGAACTCGGCCAGGCGGGCCGCCGCCTGCCCGGTGGTCAGGGCGGTGGCGGTTGCTGCGGAGGTGATCACGGAGCGAAACCTTTCTCGTTGTTCGTCCCCCCGCGCGGTAGGATACCCGCGGGGGTATGTGGGGTTCGGTGAGTTATCGGTGTGGTACCGGGTGGAGGAGAGGGAGAAGCGTGGAGCTCGACATGTCGGCCGACGAACTGAAGTCGGCGCTGAACCGGCTGCGGCGTGCCCAGGGGCAGCTCGCGGGAGTCATCCGGATGATCGAGGAGGGCCGGGACTGCGAGGAAGTGGTCACCCAGCTCGCCGCCGTCTCCCGCGCCCTGGACCGGGCCGGGTTCTCGATCATCGCCACGGGGCTGCAGCAGTGCATGACCAGTGACGACCCCGAGGTGCGCGACTCGGCACAGATGCGGGCCCGGCTGGAGAAGCTCTTCCTCTCCCTGGCCTGACGTCGGCGGTCGGCGGGTCACAGTACCGCCGTCACGCCCATCGCCACGGCCACGGCGAGCAGCACCGCACCGAAGACGCGCCGCAGCGTCCCGGCGGAGACCTTCGCGGCCAGCCGCCTGCCGTCCCACGCGCCGAGGACCGCGGCCGCCAGGAACGGCAGGAGCAGGGTGAGGTCCAGGTGCACGGAGGAGTACGCCCGGGCGGCCAGGGCCACCAGCGCGTTCGCCCCGACCACCAGCAGACTCGTGCCCACCGCGGCGCTCATCGGCACCGCGAGGACGGTCACCAGCGCCGGTACCGCCAGGAAGCCGCCGCCGACCCCGAGGAAGCCGGTCACCGCGCCGAGACCGGCCCCGGCCCCGGCCGCACGCGCCCCCGACACGGTGCCGTTCTCGCGCGGCGCGCGGCGGCCCAGCATGTGCAGGCCCGCCAGCGCGGCCAGGGCGGCGAACAGCAGCGTCAGCACCGTCGCCGGGACCCGCGAGGACAGGGCTCCGGCCCCGGCCGCGGGCAGCACACCCGCGGCCGCGAACAGCAGCCCGGCCCGCCACCGCACGGCTCCCGCCCTGGCGTGGGCCACCAGAGCGGTGACCGACGTGACGATCACGACGACCAGGCTCGCGGTGGTCGCCGCCGCCGGGGTGAAACCGAGCAGGTAGACGAGCGCGGGCACGGTGAGGATGCTGCCGCCCGCCCCCAGCGCGCCCAGGGACACACCGGCCGCGGCACCGGCGAGCAGGGCGAGGATCAGCGGCGTCATGCCGCGGTGGCGTCCGAGGGCGTCACGAGCGGCAGCCCCGCCCCGGCCGCCGCGGCGAAGCCGTCGTCGACCGCGACCACCTCGCGCCCGGCGGCGTCCAGCACGGACGCGGCGACCGCCGCGCGCATCCCGCCCGCGCAGTGCACCCACACCGTGCCCGGCGGCACCTCGGCCAGGCGCCGGTGGATCTCGTGGACGGGCAGGTGCACGCTGCCCCGGACCCACCCGTGGGCGCGTTCCGCGTCCCGCCGTACGTCGACGACCACCATGTCGTCCGCGCCCTCCCGCCGCGCCGCGGCCAGCTCGGCGAAGGTGGCGCGCCGGAACGAGCCCGGGCGCTCCCCCTGCGCGACCCAGTCGGCCGGGGAGCCGACCGCCGCCGCGGCCGGGCGGTCGATGCCCACCCGGGCCAGCTCGCGCTGGGCGCGGGCCAGGTCGTCGGCGTCGTGCGCGAGCAGCGTCACCGGCCTGCCCCACGGGACCATCCAGGCCAGGTAGGTCGCGAGCTGACCGTCGACCTCGAAGTTGAGCGACCCGGCGACGTGTCCGGCGGCGAAGGCCACTCGGGAGCGCAGGTCCACGACCCACTCGCCGGCGGCCAGACGCCGGGATATCTCGTCCGCGTCCGCGCGGCGGGGCTCGGTCAGGTCCAGGGGAGCGGGGCCGTCACTGTTCACCGGCGCCATGTGGGCGTAGTAGGCGGGCACGTCGTCCAGCCCGGCCAGCAGCTCCCGTACGAAGCTCTCCACGTCCTGGACGAGCGCCGGGTTGGCGGCCTTCTCGGCGCCGATGGTGCTGTGCTCGCCGCCGGAGGCCGAGGAGGAGCAGAAGCTGCCGAAGCCGTGCGTGGGCAGCACGCTCACGCCGTCCTCGAGCTGCCCCGCGAGACGGTGTGCGGAGGCGTGCTGCGCGCGGGCCAGCTCCTCGGTCAGCCGCGGCTCCACGAGGTCGGGCCGGCCCACGGTGCCGATCAGCAGCGAACCGCCCGTGAAGGCGGCCACGGCCCGCCCCGCCTCCTCAAGGACGTACGAGGTGTGGTGCGGGGTGTGACCCGGTGTGGCCACCGCCCGCAGCTCCAGCCCCGCGTCGACCGGCTCCACGTCGCCGTCGGCCACCGCCACGCGTGCGTACGCCACCTCGGCCCCGGCCGGCACCAGATAGCGCGCGCCGGTGAGGCGGGCCAGCTCCAGGCCGCCGGTGACGTAGTCGTTGTGGACGTGGGTCTCGGCGACGGCGGTGATCCGCACCCCGCGCCGGGCGGCCGCGGCGACGACGCGGTCGATGTCCCGCGGCGGGTCCACGACCACGGCCGAGCCGGGGCCGCCTGCCAGGTAGCTGCGGTTGCCCAGTCCCTCGGTCTCCAGGACGTCGACAAAGAACACGGCACGCTCTCCTTCCGCTTCCGAATTACCCCCTGGGGTATCTCTCCCGCCCACCGTAACAGATATACCCAGGGGGGTATTCTCGATGCTCGTGCGGCACGTCACGGGCCCGCCGCCCCGACGCACCGGAGCCCCGCCGTGAATCCTGGGCAACTCCTGTGTGAGCCAGAGAAGTTGGGGTACCCGGTGCGTCGGCACGGTCGACACCGGGGTCGGCGCCGGTGACGGCCGTGCTGTTCTCGTCACGCACCGCCGCCCACCGCACCGCCGCCCACCGCACCGCGGCAACGGCGCTCCGTGACCCGTTCGGGACACCACGTGACCCGAACGGCCCTCCCGGGTACCCGCCCGGTCGGCGCAGGGTTGGGATGTGGACGGGCACCCCGTGCCCGCGCGCCCCGACCGGCTGTCCCGACACGGAAGGACCACCGATGTCCGTCGACACGCAGCAGGCGCCCACCGAACTCACCGACGAGGAGCTCGCCGGCCTGGACGCCCACTGGCGCGCCGCGAACTACCTCGCCGTCGGCCAGATCTACCTGATGGCCAACCCCCTGCTGGCCGAACCCCTGCGCCCCGAGCACGTCAAGCCGCGCCTGCTGGGACACTGGGGGACCTCACCCGGCCTCAACCTGGTCCACACCCACCTCAACCGGGTGATCAAGGCCCGCGACCTCGACGCCCTGTGCGTCTGGGGCCCCGGCCACGGCGGGCCCGCCGTACTGGCCAACGCGTGGCTGGAGGGCTCGTACACCGAGACCTACCCGGACATCACCCGGGACGCGGCCGGCATGGCCCGGCTGTTCAAGCAGTTCTCGTTCCCCGGCGGCGTACCGAGCCACGTCGCGCCCGAGACGCCGGGCTCCATCCACGAGGGCGGCGAGCTGGGCTATGCCCTCTCGCACGCCTACGGCGCCGCCTTCGACCACCCGGACCTGGTGGTCGCCTGCGTGATCGGGGACGGCGAGGCGGAGACCGGACCGCTGGCCACGTCCTGGCACTCCAACAAGTTCCTCGACCCCGTGCACGACGGCGCCGTCCTGCCGATCCTGCACCTCAACGGCTACAAGATCGCCAACCCGACGGTGCTCGCCCGCCTCCCCGAGACCGAGCTGGACGAACTGCTGCGCGGCTACGGACACGACCCGATCCACGTCACCGGCGACGAACCCGCCGCCGTCCACCGCGCGACCGCCCGCGCCATGGACAGCGCCCTGGACCGCATCGCCGCGATCCAGCGCGCCGCCCGCGAGGAGGGGGCCACCGGCCGCCCCCGCTGGCCGATGATCGTCCTGCGCAGCCCGAAGGGCTGGACCGGCCCCGCCGAGGTCGACGGACAGCCCGTGGAGAACACCTGGCGCGCCCACCAGGTGCCGCTGTCCGCCGTACGCACCAACCCGGAGCACCTCGCGCAGCTGGAGCGGTGGCTGCGCTCCTACCGCCCCGAGGAGCTGTTCGACGACGCCGGGGCGCCGCGGCCCGCCGTCCTCGCCGCGGTGCCCGAGGGGTCCCGCCGGCTGGGCGCCACCCCGTACGCCAACGGCGGACTCCTGCTGCGCGAACTGCCCGTGCCCCCGCTGGAGAAGTACGCCGTGCCCGTCGAGGAACCCGGCGTGCGCATGCACGAACCCACCCGGGTCCTCGGCGACCTGCTCCGGGACGTCATGGCGGCCACCGCCGACCGGCGCGACTTCCGCCTCGTCGGCCCCGACGAGACCGCCTCCAACCGGCTCCAGGCCGTCTACGCCGCCAGCGGCAAGGCCTGGCAGGAGCGGACGCTGCCCGTCGACGAGGACCTGGACCGGCACGGCCGCGTGATGGAGATCCTGTCCGAACACACCTGCCAGGGCTGGCTGGAGGGCTACCTCCTCACCGGCAGGCACGGACTGTTCTCCTGCTACGAGGCGTTCGTCCACATCGTCGACTCGATGGTCAACCAGCACGTCAAATGGCTGCGCGTCACCCGCCGCCTGCCCTGGCGCGCACCCATCGCCTCCCTCAACTACCTGCTCACCTCGCACGTGTGGCGCCAGGACCACAACGGCTTCTCCCACCAGGACCCCGGCTTCGTCGACCACATCCTCAACAAGAGCCCCGAAGCCGTACGGGTCTACCTGCCGCCGGACGCCAACACCCTGCTCTCCGTCGCCGACCACGCGCTGCGCAGCCGCGACTACGTCAACGTGATCGTGGCGGGCAAACAGCCCTGCTTCGACTGGCTGACCATGGACCAGGCCAAGGCACACTG
Source organism: Streptomyces sp. NPDC018026 (assembly GCF_044327745.1). Taxonomy (NCBI): domain Bacteria; kingdom Bacillati; phylum Actinomycetota; class Actinomycetes; order Kitasatosporales; family Streptomycetaceae; genus Streptomyces; species Streptomyces sp. NPDC018026. The sequence goes on along the minus strand of NZ_JBIRFY010000010.1, from coordinate 45,902 downwards.
CGCGCGCGGCGCCGGCGTCTGGGACTGGGCCGGCACCGAGGACGGCAGCCGCGAACCCGACGTGGTCCTCGCCTGCGCGGGCGACGTACCGACCCAGGAGATCCTGGCCGCCGCCCAGCTGATCCGCCACCACCTGCCCGAGCTCGCCGTGCGCGTGGTCAACGTCGTCGACATCGCCCGTCTGCTGCCCAGCGGTGAACACCCGCACGGCATGAGCGACTTCGAGTACGACGCCCTGTTCACCGCCGACAAGCCGGTGATCTTCGCCTACCACGGCTACCCCTGGCTGATCCACCGGCTCGCCTACCGGCGCACCGGCCACGCCCACCTGCACGTGCGCGGCTACAAGGAGATCGGGACCACCACCACGCCGTTCGACATGGTGGTCGGCAACGACCTGGACCGCTACCGCCTCGTCATGGACGTCATCGACCGCGTTCCCGGCCTCGCCGTGCGCGCGGCGGCACTGCGGCAGCGGATGGAGGACGTCCGGCAGCGGCACCACGACTGGATCCGCGAACACGGTGTGGACCTGCCCGAGGTCGCCGACTGGACCTGGGAGGCCCCGCGGTGACCGCGACCCCGTCGACCTGGGACTACGACCACTACGACGCCGCCGAGGAGCGGCTGCGCGAGTCCCTGTGCACCCTCGGCAACGGCTACTTCGCCACCCGCGGCGCGCTGCCCGAGTGCGCCGCGGACGACACGCACTACCCGGGCACCTACGTGGCCGGCTGCTACAACCGGCTCACCTCCACCGTCGCGGAGCGCGAGGTCGAGAACGAGGACATGGTCAACCTCCCCAACTGGCTGCCGCTGCGCTTCAGGCCGACCGGAGGGGACTGGCTCACGCCCGACACCGCCGAGGTGCTCGACCACCGCCAGACCGTGCACCTGGACTCGGGCGTCCTGGAACGGCTCACCCGCTTCGGTCTCGACGGGGAGCGCGTGCTGTCCGTACGCCAACTGCGGCTGGTGCACATGGCCGACCCCCACCTCGCCGCCCTGCGCACCGAGTTCACCGCCGACGGCGGCCCGGTCGACCTGGAGGTGGAGGCGGTCCTCGACGGCGGCGTCACCAACTCGGGGGTGCCGCGTTACCGGGACCTCGACGGCCACCACCTCACGCACGTGCACACCGGCAGCGCCGACGACGACACGGTGTGGCTGCGCTGCCGGACCCGCACCTCGGACATTCGGATCGGCATGGCCGTCCGCACCACCGCCGACGCGCCGGTCACCGCGGCCCGCGAGCACCTGTGCGTCACCCAGCGCGCCGCCCTGCGCGCCGAACCGGGCCGCACCGCCACCGTCGACAAGGTCGTGGCCCTGCACACCTCGCGCGACCCGGCGATCAGCGACCCGCTCCAGGCCGCCACCGAGCGGGTCTCCGAAGCCCCCGGCTTCGACGACCTGCTGGTGGCGCACCGCGCCGCCTGGGGCCAGTTGTGGCGCCGCGCCGAACTGGAGGTGCCCGGCGAGGCGGGCAGCATCCTGCGCCTGCACCTCTTCCACGTGCTCCAGACCCTGTCGCCGCACACCGCCGACCTCGACGTGGGCGTACCGGCGCGCGGACTGCACGGCGAGGCCTACCGCGGCCACGTCTTCTGGGACGAGTTGTTCGTCCTGTCCTATCTGAACCTGCACTTCCCCGAGGTGTCCCGGGCCCTGCTGCACTACCGGCACCGCCGCCTGGAGAGGGCCAGGACCGCGGCCCGCGCCATCGGCAGGCGCGGCGCGCTCTACCCCTGGCAGAGCGGCAGCGACGGCCGCGAGGAGACCCAGCGGCTGCACCTCAACCCGCGCTCGGGCCGCTGGCTCCCCGACCACTCCCACCTCCAGCACCACGTGGGCTCCGCCATCGCATACAACGTGTGGCAGTACTGCGAGGCCAGCGGCGACGCCGAGTTCCTGCACACCAAGGGCGCCGAGATGCTGCTGCAGATCGCGCGCTTCTGGGCCGACTCCGCCACCTGGGACGAACGCCTCGGGCGGCACCGCATCCGGGGCGTGGTCGGCCCCGACGAGTACCACGAGGCCTACCCCGGCGCCGACCGGCCGGGTCTCGACGACAACGCCTACACCAACGTCACCGCCGCCTGGGTCCTCTCCCGCACCCTCCACGTCCTGGACGACCTGCCCGAACCCCGCCGCCGTGAACTCGTCGAGCGCACCGCGCTGGACGACGCGGAACTGGAACAGTGGGACAGCGTCTCCCGCACCCTGCACGTCCCCTTCCACGAGGGCGTCGTCAGCCAGTTCGAGGGGTACGGCGACCTCGCCGAACTCGACTGGGAGGGCTACCGCGACCGGTACGGCGACATCCGGCGCCTCGACCGTCTCCTGGAGGCCGAGCACGACAGCGTCAACAACTACCAGGCCTCCAAACAGGCCGACGTCCTCATGCTCGGCTACCTGTTCTCCCCCGCCGAACTCCGGTCCCTGTTCCGTTGCCTGGGCTACACCCTCGACGAGCGGACCTGGCAGCGCACCGTCGACCACTACCTGGCCCGCACCAGCCACGGGTCCACCCTCAGCGGACTCGTCCACGGCTGGATCCTGGCCCGCGCCCGCCGCGCCGAGGCCTGGGACTACTTCCAGGAGGCGCTCAAGGGCGACGTCGCCGACCTCCAGGGCGGCACCACGGGCGAGGGCATCCACCTCGGCGCCATGGCCGGCACCCTCGACCTCGTCCAGCGTGGCCTGACCGGCCTGGAGACCCGCGCGGGCGCCCTGTGGCTGGACCCGGTGCCACTGCCGGAACTGTCGTCGTACGGGTTCTCCGTGCGCTACCAGGGGCACTGGGGCGTGCGGTTCCGGCTGGAGCACGGCCGGCTGGAGATCGCCGTGCCCGCGGCCGGACCGCTGCCGATCGACGTCCGGCTGCCGGACCGCGAGGTGCGTCTCCAGCCGGGGGACACCTGCCGGCTGGTGCTGCCGGACTGACCTGGCCCGCCCGTCGGCCGGTCGGTCAGCCGGTCAGCCGGTCAGCCGGTCAGCCGGGCAAGGGGTACGCCACCGTGCGCGGGGACCCGTCCGGGCTGCCGTCGGTGTAGGTCAAGGTGATCCGGGTGAAGTGCGACTGGCCCGTGCCCCGCTCCCCGCCCGTCGGCATGTCGAGCCGCACGGTCACCGGGTAGGAGTGGAAGGCGCCCGCGGCGCAGTACGGGTCGCAGTCGTTGACGGCGTTGGTGCCCCGGCCCACCGCGGCCTGCGCGTCCCAGCGGAACCAGCGCAGGGAGACCAGTCGGCTGTTGCCGTCCCCGCAGGCGAGCACGTACGCCTCGGGCCCGATCTGCGGCTGCCCGGCGCAGTCCACCAGCACCGGATCCCGCGTCTGCTGGGTCGGTGCCGAGGGCTGTGCCGACGGCGCGGCGGAGGCCGTGCCCAGGGGTACTGCGAGCGCGGCGGCGGCACAGAGAGTGACCGCTGCCCTCATCGGGTTCCTGCCCATGTCTGCTCCCGCCGTCTCGGGGTCGCTTGTCTCCGCTTCCCGTTTTCCCCGTTCGACCGTACGACCGCCTCGGTGAACGCACCACTCGTACGGAGCAGCGGGCGCGGCTGCGAGGCCGCCGACCTGGGCGTCCGCCCGGCCGGCCGGTTCGTGCGACAAGACGCCCATTGCATCCCCCGTGTGGTCCTCGCGCCGGCCCGCAACCGCCGTGCGTCCCCCGGTGTCTCATGCCGTCAAGAACGGCGACCCGACCGGGCGCCCCTTCACGTGGAGGACCGCGGTATGCACCCGACGACTGCTCCGACCGCCGCCGCCCCGACGCACTCGCGCTCCCGCGACGCGCGGGGCGACTTCCTGCTCCAGCCGCCCGACCCCGCCCGGCGCGTCCCCTGCCGCGTCGACCCCGTCGACCTGCGCCGCCTCGACCTGCTCGCCCTGCTGACCGCCGCCGGCATCGCGCCCTCGGCCGGGGACCGGGCCGCCATCGAGCAGCTCAGCGTGCTCCCCGGCAGCGTGCACACGGCACTGCACCGGTGGCTGGAGCAGGCGTACGGGTTCTGCCGCTGAGTTCGCCGAGGTCAGAAGTCGACGGGGTCACGCACCAGCGGACACGTCATGCAGTGCCCCCCGCCGCGGCCCCGGCCCAGTTCCGCGCCCACGATGGTGACGACCTCCACCCGGGCCTCGCGCAGCAGCGCGTTGGTGAGGGTGTTGCGGTCGTAGGTGAACACCACACCCGGTTCCACCGCGACGGCGTTGTTGCCGCTGTCCCACTGCTGGCGCTCGGAGGCGTAGGCGTCGCCGCCGGTCTCCACCACCCGTAGCTTCGGCAGCCCGAGAGCCTTGGCGACGACGTCGACGAAGGGTGCCGAACCCTCGTCGACCACGTCGAAACCGGGGGCCCGGTCGCCGGGCCGCAGCGAGAAGGTGTGCACCGCGTCCATGATGCGGGGGTAGAGGGTCACCACGTCGCGGTCGGCGAAGGTGAAGACCGTGTCCAGGTGCATGGCGGACCGCAGCTTCGGCATTCCGGCGACGACGACGTGCTCGGCGGCCCCGCTGCGGAACAGCGCGGCGGCGACCTGGGTGACGGCCTGCCGGGAGGTGCGCTCGCTCATGCCCATGAGGACGACCCCGTTGCCCACCGGCATGATGTCGCCGCCCTCGAAGGTGGCCTGCCCCCAGTCCCGCTCGGGGTCGCCCCACCACACCTTCGAGCCCTTGAAGTCGGGGTGGAAGGTGTAGATCGCCTTCATCAGCAGCGTCTCGTCGTGCCGCGCGGACCAGTAAAGCGGGTTGAGGGTGAGACCGCCGTACAGCCAGCAGGTGGTGTCGCGCGTGTACAGGGTGTTGGGCAGCGGCGGCATCAGGTACTCGCGGGCGCCGGTGGACTCGCGGGCCAGCGCGAGGTGCGGGGAGCGGAAGTCCTCGGGCAGGTCACCGGTGGCGAGCCCGCCGACGAGGTACTCGGCGAGTTCCCTCGGCGAGAGGGTCTCCAGATACGTCCGGGCCGCGTCGATGAGTCCGACGCCGACCTGATTCGCGGTGATCTTCCGGTCCAGGAGCCACGCCTTGGCCTCCGGGAGCGCCATGATCTGCGCCAGCAGGTCGTGCAGCTCCACCACCTCCACCCCGCGCCGGCGCAGTTCACCGACGAAGGCGGCGTGGTCGCGCTGGGCGTTCTCCACCCACATGACGTCGTCGAAGAGCAGCTCGTCGGAGTTGGTGGGAGTGAGCCGCCGGTGCGCGAGACCGGGGGAGCACACCAGGACCTTGCGCAGCCTGCCGACCTCGGAATGGACGCCGAGCGCGGGGCTCACGGCGCTCTCGTTGCTGGTCACACGGCCTCCTGGAGGGATGCGTACGAGGGAAACGAGCGGGGAAGACGAGCGAGGGAAACGAGCGGGGGAGACGAACGGGGAAGACGAACGGGGGACAAGGAGTCACAGGCTGATCCACCCGGCCACCAGGGCGAGGAGGCCGACCGCCGCGCCGGTCGCGGAGACGGCCAGGACGACCAGTTCCCCCGGCGAGAACAGCCGGCGGCCCTGCTCCCGGCGGGCCATCACGAACAGGACGGTCGCCGGGGCGTAGACGACGAAGGACACCAGCACGAACTTCAGCCCCGCCGCGTACAGCAGGAACGCCGTGTACAGCGTCGCGACGACACCGACGGCCAGCTCGCGCCGCGAGGTGCGGCCGCCCTCGGTGCGCGGGTCGTCCCGGCTGCCGATCCGCACCGCGAAGGCCGCCGCCAGCAGGTACGGGATCAGGGAGAGGGCGCTGGTCAGGTTGAGCGCGAAGTCGAAGGCGTCGCTGGAGAAACTGGTGGCGATCAGCACCAGCTGGGTGAGCAGCGACGTCATCAGCAGCGCGGGCACCGGCACGTCGGCGGCGTTGGCACCGCGCAGGAAGCGCGGCATGTCGTCGTCCTTGGCCGCGACGAAGAGCACCTCGGCCGCCATCAGCGTCCAGGCCAGATAGGCGCCGAGGACCGACACGATCAGACCGACGCTGATGAACACCCGGCCCCAGGTGCCGACGGCCGCCTCAAGGACACCCGCCATGGACGGCTGGCGCAGGTCGGCGATCTCCGCCATCGGCATGATGCCGTACGACACGATGGTCACCGAGGCGAAGACGGCGAAGACGCTGAGGAAGCCGAGCACCGTCGCCCTGCCCACGTCGGAGCGGCGGCGGGCGTGCCGGGAGTAGACGCTGGCGCCCTCCACGCCGAGGAAGACGAAGACGGTCGCCAGCATGGTGCCGCGCACCTGTGAGAACAGGGAACCCGCGTAGTCGGCGCCGCCGAAGTTGTCCGCGAAGACCCCCGGATCGAAGTACACCAGGGCCAGGACCACGAAGAAGACGATGGGGACGAGCTTGGCCACCGTGACGATCCGGTTGATGGCCGTCGCTTCCTTCACCCCGCGCCGGATCAGCCAGAAGAACGCCCACAGCCCGGCGGAGGACAGCACGACCGCCACGGCGGTGTCCCCGTCTCCCAGCTCCGGCCAGATCGACCCGGCGGTCGACATGATCAGGACCCAGTAGGTCACGTTGCCCACGCACGAGCTGGCCCAGTAGCCGAAGGCCGCGAAGAAGCCGAGGTACTCGCCGAAGCCCGCCTTGGCGTACGCGTACACGCCCGCGTCCAGGTCGGGTCTGCGCACGGCGAGGGACTGGAAGACGAAGGCCAGCGTCAGCATGCCGGTGCCCGCGATCGCCCAGGCGATCAGCGCGCCCGCGACGCCGGTCTCCTCGGCGAAGCGCCCCGGCAGCGAGAACACCCCGGCGCCCACCATCGACCCGACGACCATGGAGGTCAGGGTGAACAGACCCACCTTCGCGGCGGGCGGGGTTGCGCCGTCGACGTCGGAAGCAGCGGCCTGCGACATGCCGTCCCTCCGGATGGCCGATCGATTGTGACCACTGTGCAACATGTGGTGGCTCGGGGCATCTTGTTCGCGGTCAGCCGTGCAGGGCCAGGTAGGGGGCGAGCGCGAGCAGCGTCGTGATCAGGGCGTACTTCAGATGGCGGGTGGGCAGCGCGTGCGCGATCCGCCAGCCCAGCAGCACCCCCGCCAGCTCGGGAACCCCGACCAGCACCGCCAGCGGCCAGTCGACGGCCCCCTGGGCCAGGTAACCCACCGTGCCCACACCGGCGATGACGACGGACTGCGCCTGCGCCGAGGCGAGGGACTCCAGCACGGGGACGCCCAGCGCCACCAGCAGGGGGACGGTGAGCATCGGCCCGCCGATGCCGACCACCCCGGCCGCGACGGCCACCGCGCAGCCCATCCCCGCCACCACCGCCGTCGGCGGGTGGGCCTGCGAGGCGGCCGGACGGCGGTGCTCGCGGAACCACACCAGGCCCGCCACGCCGGCCACGAACACACCGAGCACCAGCCCGAACATCCGCTTGGACACATACGAGTTGACCAGGACGCCGAGCGGGGTCCCGGCGACCGCGCTCACCGCGAGGACCAGTGCCGTGCGCCGGGTCCCGGGCTCGCGCAACTGCCCGGAGCGGGTGTAGGCGGCGGTCGCCAGGATCCCGGTGGCGACATGGGTGACGATGGCCGTCCCGGCCACTTGCGCCGGTGTCAGGCCGGTCAGGGCGAACAGACCGATGGTGGGCAGCACACCGCCCGGCCCGACGGCGGTGATGCCCACTCCGCCGACCAGTCCCAGCAGCCCCAGGGCCACCAGTACGGGCACACTCGCACCGGCCATCACCGGCCTCCTCTCATGGGGTCCGCGGCTCTCATGGGCTCCGCGGCCCAGCCCGGTGCAGCGTGGCGCGCAGGGCCATCCGGTCCGCGCGGATCCGGATCGACTCCGCGTCCACCGGCCGGCCGTCCGCCAGCCGGGTCAGCCGTTCCAGGGCGAACACCGCCGCCCCGGGCTCGATCCCCAGCAGCCGTGCCGTGCCGGGGTCCGCGTTGACCGCGTGCACGGCCACCTCGGCGCGCCCGAGCCGGGCGCCCGCGGCCTCCTCGATCAGGTCGAACACGTCCCGGTCCCGCAGGTCGCCGGAGAGCACGGCACGGCCGACGTCGACGGTCAGATAGCTGCTGTCCAACGACAACGGCAGCCCGTCCAGCCACCGCAGCCGCTCCACGTACACTCCGCCCGCCCCGACCGGCAGCTCCAGCCGGGCGGCGATCGCGGCGGGCAGCGACGGCACCTCCGCCGCGACCCGCACCTCGTTGGTCACGGTGCCGCGGCCGGTCAGCTCCTCGGCCAGCCCGGTGAGCCGGTCGAGACCGTGCCCGTACTTCGGCAGCAGCACCGTCGTCCCGACCCCGCGCCGCCGGGTGATCAGGCCCTCCTGGCGCAGCAGGGCCAGGGCGTCCCGCACCGCGTTGCGCGAGGCCCCGAACCGGCGGCCCAGGTCCCGCTCGTCGGGCAGCACGCCGTCGGCGAAGGCATCGTCCGTGATCTGCTGCCGCAGCGCGTCGGCCAACTCCCGGGCCCGCTCGGCGCGCGGCCGTCCCCCGTGGTGGTCCATGCCGCTCACGGTAACCCGAGTCATGTTTCGCCGAAGTTACGCCACCCTCATTGACCTGCGGAAACGACTGACCTGCGGGTTCGCGGGGAGCGTGGCGCGCTTCGCCACCCGGCCGTCGGCGCGCTCACTGCGCGGTGCGCAGATCCGCACCGCGTCTGGACAGGCTGAGGACGCCCACGACGACCAGTGCCACCCCGAGCAGTTGCGGCACGACCCACCAGTCGCCGCGCACGTCCTCGCGGTAGAGGACCACGCCGAGCAGCAGGCTCACCGTCGCGTCGCCCAGGGTGAGGGCGGGCTGGGAGGCGACGAGCGGGCCGCCCTGCATGGCGTGCTCCAGCAGCAGCACGGCACACACCCCGGCCACGGCGAATCCGTAGGTCTGCCAGGCGGTGAAGAAGCCGACCACACCGTCGGAGTCCAGGGCGCGCATGGAGTCCTTCATCAGACCGGCCGTCAGCGCGTAGCACACCGCCGTGGCCGCGCCGAGGCAACCGGCACGGGCCTTGCCGACGGGGCGTTTGAGGCCCGCGGCGGCCAGCAGCACGGCCGCCCCGGCGCAGGCCACCAGGGCCGGTACCCAGCGGTCCAGAGGTACTTCGGCCTCGCCGCCCTCCGGCGCGGCCGAGGCGAGCGCGACACCCAGCCCCACCACCACCCCGCCCACGGCGATCCACAGGGCCTCCGGCAGCCGGTTGCCGGTCAGCAGCGAGGCCAGCAGCAGGGCCAGCGGAAGTTCCAGCACGAACAGGGGCTGGACGAGTGACAGCGGCCCCGTCGCCAGGGCCACCGCCTGCCCCACGCCGGCCACCACGACGGCCAGCATTCCGCCCAGCCACACGGGCCGCCGCAACAGGTCGAGGACGAGCCCGGGGCGGAATCCCCGGGACTGCGGCACGCTCAGCGCGGCGCGCCGTTGGAGCACGGTGGCCAGCGCGTTGCTGAACGCGGCGAGGAGTGCGAAGAGCACCGGCAGGACAACACCCATCCACCGATACTCACCCCGAATCCCCCCGGCCGCGCGCCCGCGGACGGGGACGCAGGGGGCGGCTCAGCTGTCGCTCAGCACTCGCTCAGCTGTCGCCGCGCGCGGACTGAGCCCCGGCCGCGGGCTCCTGCTTCCGCTCGGACGCGGGGGCCTCGGTGGCGGTGTAGTAGACCGAGGTGCCCTGCTTGGTGCGCTGCGCCTGGTTCTTGGCGACGAGTCCCTCAAGCGTGGTGCGCACGACCGTGGTCTTGACGGTGCGTTGGGCGTGGGCCTCGCTCAGCGCCGTGGTGACCTCGGCGGCGGACCGCGGTTCCCGCTGCCCGACGAGGTGCTCGCGCACCAGCTCCACCAAGGTGGGCTGGGCGGTGGCCCGCGCCGACGCCTTCTTCGCCGCGGGCTTGGCGGCGGGCTTGGCGGCCGACTTGGCCGGTGCCGCGGTGGCCGCGTCGGGCGACGTCTTCGTGCCGGTCTTCGTGCTCGGCTTCGGCACCGCCTTCGTGTCCGGCTTCGTGTCCGGCCTTGTGTCCGTCTTCGCGGTGGCCTTCGGGGTGGCCGTGGCGGTGGACCTCGTGGCCTTCTTCGCCTTCGGCTTCGAAGCAGGCTTGGCACCGGGCTTCGGGGCCGCGGCACGCTTGGGTGCGGTGGTGGTCTTCCTGCCCCGTGTCCGCCTGCCCGTCTCCGACTGCGGGGCGGCACTGTCGCGCGGCGCCGGCACGGTGGCCGCCCCGGCCGCGGAGGCCGATTCGGGCGCGGAGGCCGATTCGGGCGCGGATGCGGCCTGGGCCGGCTGCGGGGTGAGGCCGAGGGCCTGCTGCATGTTCACGAGCAGGGCGTGGTCGTGCTGCAGCGCGGCCAGTTGCTGCTGGAGAGCCGTGATCTCCGTGCTGACACGTTCCTGCTCCTTGACGTTGCGCTCCAGGTCGTCGGTCACCTGGACGCTGTACTGCGAGGCCAGTTCCGTGGCGGACTGCATCGTGCTCTCGGACATGGTGTTGACTCTCCTTGGTTCGCGGCCGTGAAGGCTGACGCGCAGCCCCCGGTTGTTGCCCTGTTCGCTGCCGAGTCGGTATACCACGTATGGCCGCCCTCGTGGTATGTGCCGCCGCAACCCCGTGTGTGTGTTCGGACCGCGGAGCGCGTCGTTCACCCGCCCTCGGGCACCTCCACGACCTTGCCGTGTTCGTCGATGGTGTGTGTCTGCCAGTAGGTGTCCCACTCGTCACCGACGTGTTCCGGGACCTTGCCCTCGGGGTAGCGGGTGTAACCCTCGGGCGGTTCCTCGCCGTTGGGCACACACGCGCTGCCGGTTTCCCCGACGGACAGCACCGGGTACTCACCGCCGCCGCAGGTGGCGTCCTCCATGGAGCAGCCGGTCAGAACGGCCGCGGCGGCGACACAGGCCAGGACGAGACCGGGAACGGACCGCCTCGTGCGGACGGGGGGCGCGGCCGACGCTCGGTGAACCGGATTGCTGGTACGCACGATTGACTCCCTGTGGGTGACTGGTGCGGCAAGCGTCCCCCGCCGGGGGGAAGCACCTCATGAGTACGAGTACTCAATCGGACGAGCCGTATGACCCGTCACGGCCGGCCAATCGGTCCCGTCGGCGTGTGCTCGCCCGCGCTTCCCGCTCGGCCCCCGCGACGGCGTCCGCGGCCGTCCGGTGCCGCTCCCGCGCCACCCGCCGGTCCCGTTCGGCCCGGTCGAGGTCCTCGCGGGTCTCGTGCAGTTTCCTTTCGGCGGCGGCCACCGTCTCGCGGATCCGGTCCAGCTCGTCATCGGCCCGGTGGAGCGACTCCTGCGCGCCGGTCTGCTCGGCGCGTGCGTCCCGCAGGTGTCCCGCGGCCCGCTCCGCCTCCCGCTCGGCGCGCTCCAGTTCCTCCTGCCGTTTGCGGCGGCGCTCGGCGAGTTCGTCCTTCGCCCGGGTTCCGGACGCGGTGCGGGGCGGCTTCGGGCGCGGTGCCGGTCCGGGTCCCGCGGTCCGGGCCGGTTGCGCCGGGGCCGTGCCCGGGGGGAAGTCCGAGGGCGGGGTCAGGGAGACCTCCAGGCGCCCCCCGGCCCACTGGTCGGCCGCGTCCGGGTCGGCGAGGACCGCGCGCAGGGTCGACTCCACCTCCCGCTGCGCCGCCTGGGACAGCCGGTGCCCGGCCTCACCGGCCAGCTGTGCGGCCTGCCGGGAGAGGGCGGCCACGATGCGCCGGCGCTGCGCCGAGAGTTCCTTGAGCCCGGCGGCGTCCAGGGTGCGGTGCGCCTCGCGCAGCGCCTGCCCCAGTTCCAGGAAGCGCCGGGTCTCCTCCGGCCGGGAGCGGGTCAGGAGATTGGCCGCCCAGGCCGCGAGCGTGGGCCGGCGGGCGGCATGGATGCGACGGGCGTCCTCCTTGCGGCCGGCCGTTCTGGCGGCCGCGGCGTGCTCCTCGCGGCGCGGGACGAAGGCGGCCGGCGGCGTGCCGTACAGCTCGTCCAGGACCTGCTCGACCCCGCCCGCGTCCGGTCCGCCGGTGTCCCGGCGACGCCCTCCCGTGCGCGGCATGGCCTCGACCCTCCGTCCCTTTCGCTCGGCACTCGGCACTCGGTACTCGGCGCTCGGCACTCGGCCCTTGGTCTCGGTCCTCGGCTCTCCGTCCTCCGTCGCCGCACACCACCATGCCTTCTGTCTACGGTCACGCGGTCCGCCCCGCGACCCGGGCGGGGCCCACCCGGGAAGGGTGCCGGGCCGGCGGCGCCGTCAGCCGAAGGTGCGCCGGTAGGCGTGCGGGCTGACTCCGGTGGTGCGCTTGAAGCGGTCGCGGAAGGCGGTCGGCGAGCCGAAGCCGACCTGGGCGGCGATACGTTCCACGGAGTGCTCCGTGGTCTCCAGCAGGTGCTGCGCCTGGCGGACCCGGGCACGGTGCAGCCACTGCAGCGGGGTGCTGCCGGTCTGCTCCCGGAAGCGGCGGATCAGTGTCCGCGTGCTCATCCCCGCGTGCGCGGCGATGTCGGCGAGGGACAGGTCGCGGGCGAGGTTCTCCCGCAGCCAGGCGAGCAGGGGTTCGAAGGTGGAGCCGCGCGGCACGGGCGGGTAGTCGTGGACGATGAACTGGGCCTGGCCGCCCTCGCGTTCGAGCGGCATCACCGACAGCCGGGCCGCGTGTGCGGCGACCGCCGAGCCGTAGTCCCGCCGGATCATGTGCAGGCACAGGTCGAGGCCCGCGGCGGCACCGGCCGAGGTGAGGATCTGGCCGTTGTCGACGTAGAGGACGTCCGGGTCGACGTCGATCTCCGGATGGGCGCGGGCCAGGGCCTCGGCGGCGATCCAGTGGGTGGTGGCCCGCAGCCCGTCGAGCAGCCCGGTGGCGGCCAGCGGGAAGGTGCCGGAGCAGATGGAGGCGATCCGGGTGCCGTTCCCGGCCGCCGTGCGCAGTGCCTCCCGGACGGCCGGGGAGAGCGGGTCGGCGGCGGCCGTACCGGGCACGACGATGGTGTCCGCGTCCCGCAGTCCCTCCAGGCCCCAGGGGGCCCGCAGCGTGAACGCGCCGGCGTCGATCTCGGGGTGCTCGGCGCACACCCGGATCCGGTAGCCGGGACTGCCGTCGGGCAGCCGGGTACGGGTGAAGACCTCGATCGGGGTGGACAGGTCGAACGGAATCACCCGGTCCAGCGCGAGAACGGCGACGGTGTGCATGGCCGGAAAGTACCTCCTCGGGGGCCGGTGATCGGTGGGCGTGGCGTTTTCCCGTCGAAAGCTGTCACTCCTGCCACCGGCGGCAGCCGGAACGGCCACCGGGCCGACCACCAGTCGTCTATCACGATAAGCAATTTGCCTAATTCAATTAGGTCAATGCACAATCAACGAAGGAAGGCGCTACGCAGCGAGACGCACCACCGCCGGAGGCGACATGCACACCACGGACGACTGGATCACCACGCCCCTCACCCGGGACCTGCTGCGGGGCGCCCTCGACGTGGAGCGCACCGAGCGCGGCCTGCTGCCCCACCGGCTGCCCGCCAGGGCCCGCGCGCAGAACAACGACGGCCAGCTGGCCATGGCCGAGTCCCAGCCCTCCGGCGTACGCCTGGCCCTGCGCACCCGTGCCACCGTCCTGGAACTGGACACCCTGCCCACCAAGCGGGTCTACGTCGGCGTCCCGCCACGTCCGGACGGCGTGTACGACCTGCTCGTCGACGGCCGTCCGGCGGGCCGGGGCAGTGTCGTGGGCGGCAACACCCTGACCATCGACATGACCACCGGCACCGCGGCCATCGAGCCCGGTGAGGCCGGTACCCTGCGCTTCGCGGACCTGCCAGAGGGCACCAAGGACATCGAGATCTGGCTGCCGCACAACGAGACCACCGAACTCGTCGCCCTGCGCAGCGACGCCCCCGTCGAGCCCGCCCCCGACCCCGGCCGCCGGGTCTGGCTGCACCACGGCAGCTCGATCAGCCACGGCTCGGACGCCGCGAGCCCCACCACCACCTGGCCCGCCCTGGCCGCCTCCCTCGGCGGCGTCGAACTGATCAATCTGGGCCTGGGCGGCGGCGCCCTGCTCGACCCGTTCACCGCACGGGCGATGCGCGACACCCCGGCCGACCTGATCAGCGTGAAGATCGGCATCAACGTGGTCAACGCCGACCTCATGCGTCTGCGCGCCTTCGGCCCCGCCGTGCACGGCTTCCTGGACACCGTCCGGGAGGGCCACCCCACCGCCCCGCTGCTGGTCGTCTCGCCCATCCTGTGCCCCGTACAGGAGGACACCCCCGGTCCCCTCGCCCCCGACTTCTCGGGCATCGCCGAGGGCCGCCTCCGGTTCGTCGCCACGGGTGACCCGGCGGAGCGCAGGAGCGGGAAACTGACCCTGAACGTCATCCGCGACGAGCTGTCCCGGATCGTGTCGGAGCGGGCCGCCGACGACGAGAACCTGTACTACCTCGACGGCCGCGAACTCTACGGACAGGCCGACGCGGTGGACCTGCCCCTGCCGGACGACATCCACCCGGACGCCGCCACCCACCGTCTCATCGGCGCACGCTTCGCCGAGCTGGCCTTCGCCGACCGGGCCCCCTTCGGCGACTGAGCCTCATGCGCCGGGGCTCACGCCCCGACGACGACCGCGGCGAAACGCCGGGCCACCTCGCGCCACACCACCTCGGCGGCGGGCTCGTCGAGCCGCGCCCGGCGGGAGAGCTCCACCGGGTCCAGCCCCCGGGCCTCCAGCCGGGCCGCGTCCCACGACCCGACCCGGTCCGCCCCCGCCTCGGGGTGGAACTGCACGCCCCACGCCCGCTCGCCGACCCTGAACGCCTGGTACGGGCACCCCTCGCTCGACACGAGCCAGGCCGCGCCGGGCGGCAGGGCGGTGACGGCGTCCACGTGGTGCTCGATCGCCGTCACCCGCTCCGGCAGTCCGCCGAAGAGCGGATCGGCACCGGCCTCGGCGCGCACCGTCAACGGGGTGCTGCCGAACTCCGGTCGGCCGTGCTCACCGCGCACCGTGCCCCCGGCGACCCGGGCGAGGAGCTGCCCGCCGAGGCAGATCCCGAAGACCGGGGCACCCCGGTCCACCGCCTCGGCGACCAGGGCCCGGGTGGGCGCGAGCCAGGGGGCGCGCACGTCGTCGTCGGGCAGGTAGCCACCGCCGAGCACCATGACGCCGTCGTGCTCCGGACGCCGGGGGAGGGCCCCACCGGCGTACGCGTGCACCACGTCCAGGGACACCCCGTCCGCGGTCAGCCAGTCACCGAACCGCCCCGGCCCACCACCCCGATGGTTCTGCACCACCAAGAGCCGTGCCATCTCCCCACCCCGCCTCACCTCGTCCGGACCCGGCCTCGCGCCGGCTCAGCGGCGCGCCAGGTACAGGGCCACGGCCTTGTGCAGCACCCTGTTCAGTGGATACTCCCACTCGCCGAGGTACTCGACGGCCTGGCCGCCCGCACCGACCTTGAACCGGAGCAGCCCCAGCAGGTGGTTGTCCTCGTCCAGGGTGTCGGTGATGCCGCGGAAGTCGTAGACGGCCGCGCCCAGTTCACGGGCGTCGCACATCATCCGCCACTGGAGGGCGTTGTTGGGCTGCACCTCGCGCCGCCGGCCGGTGGACGCGCCGTAGGAGTACCAGACGTGGTCGCCGACCGTCAGCATCGTGGCCGCGGCGAGCACCTCACCGTCGTGATGGGCGAGGTACAGACGCATGCGGTCCGGGTCCTCGGCCGTCAGCGCCTGCCACATACGCTGGAAGTAGGCGAGGGGCCGCGGTACGAACCGGTCCCGTCGCGCGGTCTCCACGTACAGCTCGTAGAAGGCGGGCAGGTCCTCCAGGTCACCCCGGACGACCTTGACACCGGCCTTGTCGGCCTTCTTGATGTTCCGCCGCCACTGCTGGTTGAAGCCGTTCTGCAGTTGCTCCAGGGTTCGTCCGGCGAGCGGCACCTGGCAGACGTGGCGCGGCTGGCCCGCGGCGAAGCCGTCCGCGCCGCCCGGCTCGGTGCGCCGCCAGCCCATCCGCCGCAGCCGCTCGGCGAGGTCGTCGGCGCCGGGCTCGTGCTCGGTGGCCGCCACGTCGCCCAGCCGCCGGGCCCCGGGGTCGGCGATCGCCGCCTTGACCGCGTCGGCGCTCCAGCGCCGCGCCACCACCGGCGGCCCCATCCGCACCGTGAACGCGCCGCGTTCCCTCAGGTGCGCGAGCATCGGCTCCAGCCACCGCTCCAGACCGTCCGCCGTCCAGTCGATGACCGGCCCCTCGGGCAGATACGCCAGGTACCGCTTCAGCCGCGGCAGCGGCCGCAGCAGCACGAGACCGGCGCCGACCAGCTCGCCGCCCTCGTTGAACCACCCCAGGCTCTCCGCCCGCCAGTCCGGCTTCACGTCGCCCCAGGAGGGGACTTGGAGGTGGCTCACGGAAGGCCGGGCCGCGACGAAGCGCAGATGCTCCTCGCGGGTGATCGGCTTCAGACGACAGCTCATGGGGTGTCCCTCTGTTCGGTTCGTTCGACGGCGCGATGGTGCGGCTGTTCAGCGGTGAGGTGGCCGGGAGGCGGGCGCGGTCGCCGGCCCGCACACCTCACAGGGAACAACGACGGACGCCGATCCGCGCGCTGTCGTCCGCCCGGCCACCCGTGTGCTCCGTCCGGCGCGCCGGGCCGCGGACCGGATGGCAGCGTGGCAGCACCGGGCGGTGCGGCGGGACGGACGGGACGGACGGAGCGGAGGCGCCATGGCGCGGGCGATCTGGACGGGCGTGATCACCTTCGGGCTGGTCTCGGTGCCCGTCGGTCTGTTCACGGCGACCGAGGACCACACGGTCCACTTCCACCAGTTGCAGCGCGGCACCTCGGACCGGATCCGCAACCGGCGCGTCAACGAGCGCACCGGCAAGGAGGTCGGTTCCGACGACATCGTCAAGGGCTACGAGGTGAGCGAGGGCGAATACGTCGTCGTGGAGCCCGGGGAACTCGACGAGATCGCGCCGGGACGCTCCCGCACTCTCGAGATCACCGACTTCGTGGACCTGGACCGGATCGAGCCGGTCTACTTCGGCCGCACCTACTACCTCGCCCCGCGCGGCAAGGAGTACCTCAAGGTCTACGAGCTGCTGCGCACCGCGCTCGCCGAGACCGGCAAGGCGGGGGTCGCCACCTTCGTCATGCGCAACCGGCAGTACCTGACCGCGCTGCGCGCCGAGGACAGGGTCCTGCTGCTCCAGACGCTGCACTGGGCCGACGAGGTCCGCGACCCGGTCGAGGAGCTTGCGGAACTGCCGTCCGACCGGGTGGGCCGCGGCAAGGAGCTGGACATGGCGCTGCGTCTCGTCGACGCCCTCAGCGGCGACTGGGAGCCCGCCCGCTATCGCGACACCTACCAGGACAAGGTCCGCGAGCTGGTCCGGGCCAAGGCCGAGGGCGAGGAGGTCGCCGTCGCCGAGGAGGCGCCCGGGGCCACCAACGTCGTCGACCTGATGGAGGTCCTGCGCGGCAGCCTGGAGCAGGCGAAGGGCACAGGCACGGGCACGGGTACGGGCGGCAAGCGGTCCGCCGCGTCGCGGAAGAAGGCCACGGCTCCCTCCCGCCGGACCCCGCCCGAGCGGGGCGGGCTGCGGGAACTGAGCAAGGCCGAGCTGTACCGGCGGGCCACCGAACAGGACATCGCCGGCCGGTCGAGGATGAGCCGTCAGGAACTCGTCGACGCGCTCACCGACCGCGACCGCGACCACGGCCGCGGCAGGGGAAGCGGCAGCCGCGGCCGCCGGAAGAAGAAGACGACCGCGGCCTGAGGCCCGAGCCCCGCTCAGGCGGTGCTGAGCATGCCTTCCCGCAGCCGGGCCAGCAGCCGGGAGATCAGCCGGGACACATGCATCTGGGAGACGCCGAGCCGTTCGCCGATGTCCTTCTGGGTGAGTTCCTCGACGAACCGCCAGTGGATGATCTGCCGGTCGCGTTCGTCCAGCTCGGCGATCATCGGGGCCAGGGCGTGGAAGTCGTCGACCAGGGCCAGGGCTGCGTCGTCGGCGCCGATGAAGTCGGCGAGCGCCGACTCGCCGTCCTCGCTGCCGTTGATGGCCGCGTCCAGGGAGGCGGAGTTGTAGCCGTTGGCCGCCAGACGGGCCTCGACGACTTCGTCCTCCGGCAGGCTCATCAGCTCCGACAGCTCCTGGGTGGTGGGAGTGCGGCCGAGCCGGCTGCGCAGTTCCTCGGTGGCGCGGGCGAGTTGGACGCGTGCCTCCTGGAGGCGCCGGGGCACGTGCACGGCCCAGGAGGTGTCCCGGAAGAACCGCTTGATCTCCCCGACGATGTACGGCACGGCGAACGAGGTGAACTCGACCTCCCGGGTCAGTTCGAACCGGTCGATGGCCTTGATGAGGCCGATCATGCCGACCTGGACGATGTCCTCCATCTCCTCCGGCCCACGGCTGCGGAACCGGCCGGCCGCGAAGCGGACCAGGGACATGTTCATCTCGATCAGCGTGTTGCGTGCGTACTGGTGCTCGGGCGTGCCCTCCTCCAGCACGGTGAGCTGCTCGAAGAACAGCTTCGACAACTCCCGCGCGTCCCTGGGCGCCACCTTGGACGGGTCCGCGATCTCCGGCATGTCCGTCGTGGCATGGTCGGTGGCCTGCGCGGTCGTCGTCGTCATGATGTGCCCTCCCGGTGGATCGGTCGTCGTTGTCACCTTGTCGGCCGACGACCGATCGCCTACCCCGGGTCAGGCCCCACACACCTGACGGAGTGCCGCGACACTCGGCGCGGGGTCCGGGCCGGTGCCTCAGAGACCCAGGTAGAAGCGGACCGCGGTGCCCTCGTCGGTCGTGTGAACCCGCACCAGATCGGCGACGTAGTGGACGAGCAGGAGGCCGCGGCCACCGATCTGCCCGTGCTCCGGGGGCCGTCGGCCGGCGAGCAAATCCGTGAGCCGTCCCGCGTCGCGGACCTCGCACACCACCTGACCCGCCTCGGCCCAGACCGCCAGCGTTCCGCTGCCGCCGCCGTGGACCACGCTGTTGGTGGTCAGCTCGGCCACCGCCAGTTCCGCGTCCTGCAGCCGCCGCCCGGACAGTCCGAGCGAGGCGGCCAGGCCGACCGCGAAGCGGCGTGCCTCGGGCAGCTCCCCGGACCCGAAGGCCAGGACGCGCGCGTCGGGAGCGTGCCCGAGCGGCTCGTTGTAACGGGCCACGACCGCACGCCAGTCGTACCCCTCACTGACCCGCTCGCTCCCCTCGGTGATGACCGTCGGGTGGGTGACCAGGGCGTCGGCCAGGACGTCCGCGGCCAGCCGGGTCTCGTCGTACGGGCACAGGATGGTCGCCCGGCGGCCCGCGAAGGCCGCGTTGATCAACGCCTCGTGCTGGGCGCACGCCGGGTACTCGGCGGCGCTGCGCCCGGGCCAGACCGGTTCCCCGACGATCCGTACCCGGACCCGCGCGTGCGCGTCGGCGAACGCCCTCAGCACGCCCGGGATGATCCGCCCCGGATTGCGTCCGGCCTCGGTCATGTCCAGGAAGGTGACGTCCCGCGCGTCCGTGCCCAGTCCTGCCCGGACCAGTTCCAGGTGCGGGCCCGGCACGGCCACCGCCACCGGCTCGCCAGCGGCCAGTCCCTCCCGCACGAACGCCGCCGTCCGGTCGGTGTACTCGGCCTGTGAACGGTAGAACAGCGCCGGATGGGTGAATGTCCCGCCGGCGGTCGCCGTACTCATCGTGGCGCCACCTCGATCCGGTGCAGGGACGGCCAGAACAGGTCCAGTACCCGCGGCAGTTGCGGGGGCGGCCGCTCCACCACGACGCGGCCGACGGGCAGGTTCAGGGCCGTGACGGCCAGCGCCGCCACCCCGGCCACGTCGACGAACCGCACCGCCGACAGTTCCACGTAGGACACGTCCGTGTGCCGCCGGGACAGCTCGGTCAGGGCGTTCTGCCAGGAGAGCCGGGTGCTCACGTTGATCTCACCACTGGCCCGGATGCCCGGACGGCCGGGCAGCGGACCCACGTCCAGCAGGACGGCGCCGCCCGTGCGGGCCGGACCGCCCGTGGCGCCTGTGCCATCCACACTCGATCCCCTTCGGAACCCCACCGGGCACGAGTCGGCGGCCCGGGCACTTCTTCCGGCCAGGCAGCCTATCCCGACCGGAGCGCCGTACGCCGGTGAGGGGACAAACCGGCGACAGTCGGGCGGATCGGGGAACACAGGAGAGTGAGCGCGTCCCCGGAAGGTCGGAAGGGAAGACTGGGCATGTTTGAAGCCGAGAACATTCGTGACTGGCGTGGCCTCGACGTCGTGGACTACGACGGCCGCAAGATCGGAACCCTGGAGTCCATCTACTTCGACACCCTCACCGACCGGCCCGCGTTCGCCACGGTCACGATCGGGCTGCCGACCCGCCGGCGGCTCGTCTTCGTGCCGGTGGACAAGGCCACCGTAGGACCGTCGTACCTGAAGGTCACCTACGACAAGTCCCTGGTCAAGGACGCACCCGGCATCGACCCGGACGGTGAGCTGGCCGCCGAGGACGAGGGCGCGGTCTTCGCCCACTACCACCTGCCCCACGAGCCGGGCAGCCGCGGCGAACGCCGCCTCGGCCGCCGCTGAACCCCGTGGGGGGGGGGGGGGGCGCCCCGCGCCCCCCCCCCCCCCCCCCCCCCGGGTCCGGGCGGTCCGGCTACGCGACTTCCGCGCCGCGTGCCGCCGCCTCCGTCTCGGAGGTCGCGCTGCCCGTGGCAAGGGTGCCGCCGGCGCTCTCGAGATGCGCCCGCACGAACCACTGGAACTGCTCCAGGTCCCTGAGCCGGCCGATCAGGAGGTCCTCCGTGGCCGTGTCGATCCGGCCGGCCTCCTCGACCGCCGCGCGCATGCCCTCGACCACGCCGGTGTACACGACGTCGAGCGCGCCGAGATGGGCGATGGCGTCGGCCCGTCCGATGGAGTAGTCGTCCCACTTCCGCTCGGCCACCAGCGCCCCGGGCGTGCCCTGCGCCACCCCGCCGAGCGCGGCGATGCGCTCCGCGACCTCGTCGGCCATGTCGCGCACCTGGTCGACCTGGGGGTCGATCATCTCGTGGACCGCGATGAAGTGCGGACCCACGACGTTCCAGTGCACGTGCTTGAGGGTCAGGTGCAGGTCGTTGAGGGCGTGCAGGCGCAGCCGCAGCACACCGATCAGCCGTCCGGCCGCCTCGCGCTCGATGCCGGGGACCGTGTACTTCGGGGTCAGGTCGTGCGTCATGGCGGGCCTCAGCTCCTCATGCGTGTCATACGTCATTGCTCGTGCACGAATGCCCCGTATCGGCTCGGGCAGACATGCGCGGGCGCGGCCGGGATCAGGACGGCGGGGCCGGCAGCGGCATCGCTTCGAGGGCGCGCGCCGCGTGCACCAGGTTGGACGCCATGGCGCGGCCGGTGGAGACCGACCAGTCGTGACCCCGCTCGTCGTCGAGGAAGTCAGGACCCGGTCCCGGGCCGAGGTGCCAGTAGGTCCAGGCCTGGCCGGGAATGGTGTAGCCGATGTCCGCGAGGCCGCCGCCGATCTCGCTGATGACGTGGTGGGCACCGTCCTCGTTCCCGGTGACCAGGACACCGGCGACGCGGTTGTAGGCGACCGGACGGTCCTCGTCGTCGGTCTCACCGAGCATGGCGTCCATGCGTTCCAGGACCCGCTGGGCCACGGAGGAGGGGCGGCCGAGCCAGGTCGGCGACGCGATGACCAGGATCCGCGAGGCCAGCAGCTTCTCGTGCACCCCAGGCCAGTCGTCCCCGTCGCCCATGTCGGTCTCGACCCCCGGTTTCAGGTTCAGGTCGACGGCCCGTACGACGTCCACCTCGGCCCCGTGGCCCTTGAGCGCCGCGATGACCGTGGCGGCCAGCGCCTCGGTGTTCGACGGCTGGGGGGAGGGTTTGAGAGTGCAGTTGATCACGAGTGCGCGCATGCCCACCCGTGTTCCCCGCCGGGCCTGACGCTATGGTCGGCCGTATGGCTGACGAGTGCTTCCGGCATCCGCGGCTCGCCGCGCTCTACGACGTGTTCGACACCGACCGCGGCGACCTCGTCCCGTATCTGCGCATGGCCGACGAGTTCGGCGCGCGGAGCGTGCTGGACATCGGCTGCGGAACCGGGGTGTTCGCCCTGCTGCTGGCCGACCGCGGCATCGAGGTCGTCGGCGTCGACCCCGCCGGGGCCAGTCTCGACGTGGCGCGAGGCCGCGGGGGTGCCGACCGGGTGCGCTGGATCGAGGGCGACGCCACCGCGCTTCCCGCGCTGCGCGTCGACCTCGCGACCATGACGGCGAACGTCGCCCAGGCGATCACCGGCCGGCCCGCCTGGCAGGGGACGCTGCGTGGCGCGTACGAGGCCCTGCGCCCCGGCGGGCACCTGGTGTTCGAGACCCGGGACCCGGCCCGGCGCGCCTGGGAGGAGTGGACCCGCGAGCGCACGCACCGGGTGGCGGAGTACCCCGGCACCGGCACCGTCGAGAGCTGGTGCCGACTCCTGGACGTGAGTGGACCGCTGGTCACCTTCCGGTGGACCTACGTCTTCGGCGCGGACGGCGAAGTGCTGACCTCCGACTCCACCCTGCGCTTCCGCGAGCGGGACGAGGTCGCGGCCGACCTGGCCGAACAGGGGTACGTGGTACAGGAGGTGCGCGGCGCCCCCGACCGCGCGGGGCGGGAGTTCGTCTTCGTCGCGCGGCGGCCGGAGACGGAGGGGGCCTGACGTCGCCCGTACCGGGCAGACCTCCCGGAACCGGCAGCCAACGCCGCCCGCTCACTGCCCGGCCCACCCCGTGACGCGGCACCCTCCGGGCGGCCATCCTCACCGCATGGCCCGATTCCAGCACACCGTGACCCTCGCCCCCGTACCGCGCCGCTGGTTCGAGTCGTGCGTCGCCACGCTGCACGACCTGGCGGAGGGCACGGACGCCGAGGGAGGCCGGCTGACGCTGCCCGACGGACGTCCGCTGCCCGGCCTGGTGCTGGCGGAGGGGCGGCATCTGAGGCCGGGCGCGCGGTACCGGCCGGTGAACGAGAAGGACGGGGAACCGGACGCGGACCAGTGCCTCACCGTCCTCGCCCGGGACCGCCGCGGGGAGACGGCGCTGGAGGTCGTCGCCCTCGACGACGACCCGGCCCACCGCGCGCGACTGGTCTGCGCCCTCGGGCTCACGAGCGTCGAACGGCCGCGGGAGGCCTGGCTGTCGGCGACGCTGCACTCGGACGGCGGCAAGCGGGCGAAGTACCTGGGCGGCACCGGATGCCTGCGCCTCGACCTCGGTCGGTGGTGGCAGGCGACGGGCCACGGCCGGCACCCTTCCCGCGCACCCCTGAGCGGGACCCTGACGCACGCGCTCGTCCGCATCTCGGTGACCGTCGTTCCACGCCCCGCCCCCGACGGACGCTGGCGGGTGACCGTGAAGGCACGGGTCAGGGGCCGCTCCTTCGCCCGCCCGCTGCTGCCCCTCGCCACGGCGGTGCTGGGGCGCCGCGCCCGGCGGGCCGGTGCCGAGGCACTGGAGCGTGCCGCGACGGCGTGGAACGCACAGGTCCCCGCACTGGTCCGCAAGGACAGCGAGCGGCTGAGCGCCGAGCTGGCCGACGCGCTGCTCGGTCCCTGAACCGGCGCCGCGCGTTCGCCCGCGCGGCAGCGCGCGAAGGGCGCACACGAGAATCGAGTGAGCCCTGTACGCGCCCCCTTCGCGGTACGGACAATCCCAGTGACCGTGTTCACCCGGCGGAAGACGCGGTGTCGTCCGGCCGCCGACTCCCGGGAAGCAGGTCGATCGTCATGCTCCTGCGTCAGCCCACGACCGTGACCGAAGCGCAGGAGTGCATGGCACAGGGCGCGGTGCCCATCGGCGGGGCCACGCTCGTGTGGGCCACCTGGCAACGCGACGGCTTCCCGGAACTGGCCATGTCGCTGCGCGCACTGCCGGAGGCGACCGCCGTCGAACCCGAGTCGCTGGGCGCGGCCGTGGTGCTGCACCGTATAGACGACCGGGTGCCCGAGGTGCTGCGCCGGGCGGCGGGCTCGGTCGGCACCGGAGCCGTACGCCGGACCGCGACGGTGGGCGGCAACCTCGTCGGCAGCAGCCTGCGCTGCCTGCTGCCAGCGGCCCTTGTGCTGGACGCCCGCGCCACGGTGCTGGGCCCGGACCGCCCCTACGAGACCGATCTGGGCGAGGTGATGGCGAAGCGTCACCTGCTGCTCGGCCTGCGCTGGCGCACACCGCTGGCCAGCGGCTACCGCAAGGAGCCCGCCGAAGCCGGCGGTCCGCCGCCCCTGGTGGTCGCCACCGCCGTGCACGCCGATGCCGAGGGCGGGCTCCGGCTGCGCGTCGCCGTGCGCGACGGCTACGACGTGCTGAGCGGGACCACCGGGTGCGGCACGGACGCCGAGGAGACCTTCGACGCCCTGGGCCGGACGGACATCGGCTCGCTGCCCGCCGGGGCCCGGGACGTGGTGCGCGAGCAGGTCGCCGGTGTCCTGGGCCCCCTCGCCGACCGCTGAACCGGCGGCCGGCTCCGTGCGTCCGCGTCAGCCGTTGGCCAGGGCCTTGACCCGGTCCAGCGCGCCGTTGAACTTGTCGTGGTCCCCGACGGTCGGCCCGGACGAGGTGTACTGCCACATCGTGTGGAAGTCCCAGCCGGCCGGGAGCGTCCCCGCGGTCGAGGCGTACCGGGCGATCCACAGCGGGTTGTTCGCGCCGAAACCGCTGTAGTTCCCGGTGCACTGCGTCCACCAGTTGGTGGAGGTGTAGATGGCGGCGTGGCGGCCGGTGCGCTGCTTGTACCGGTCCAGGAACGCCCGGATCCAGCTGACCATCTGACTGTGCGTCCGTCCGTAGCAGGTGGCCCCGTACGGGTTGTACTCGATGTCGAGGACACCCGGCAGCGTCTTGCCGTCCTTGGACCAGGCGCCGCCGTGATCGACGAAGTAGTCGGCCTGGGCGGCGCCGCCCGCGGTGTCCGGGGTCGCGAAGTGGTACGCGCCGCGGATCATCCCGGCGTCGTACGAACCGCCGTACTGCTGGGCGAAGTACGGGTTCCGGTAGGAGGTCCCCTCGGTGGCCTTCACATAGGCCCACTTCACGCCGCTGTTCCAGAGGGTCGACCAGGCGACGTTGCCCTGGTGGCTGGAGACGTCCACCCCCTCGGTCTGGGCGACGCGGGTGCCGACGGGGCGGCCCTGGACCCCTTCGTGGGCGAGAACGCCGGTGCCCATGTGGGCGGTGCCGCGAGCGGGCGTCCTGGTGTCGTCGGCGGAGGCGGCGGCCGTGGCCGGGACGGCGGCCAGGGTCAGGAGGAGTGACTGGGCGGCGAGGATGACGCCTGAGGTGAGCAGGCGTGAGTGGCGTCGAGCCACTGTTATGGGTCTGCGCATGGCACCCATCCGAACCGCAGTCGGGCGCCACCGCATCCCACAGTCGCCCAGACGGTGTTGGGGGTGGTCTCAGACCGGCGCCCCGAAGACCGGCACGGCCTGTCCGGTGACCCGTGTGCGCGGATCGTGCGGACCCACCTCGATCAGCAGCTCGCTGGTCCGGCCCATGTCCTCGCCCTGGCGGACCGCGATCGCGGCCGGGCCGGTGACCAGGCCCAGTTCGCGCAGGTACCCGCCGAACGCCGCGGCCGCCGCGCCCGTCGCCGGGTCCTCCACGACGCCGCCGACGGGGAACGGGTTGCGGGCGTGATAGCGCTCGGCCGACTCGCGCCACACCAGGTCCACCGTCGTCCAGCCGTGGCGCCGCATGACCTCGGCGAGCGCGTCGAAGTCGTAGTCGAGGTCGGCCAGCCGGGCCCGGGACGCCGCGGCGAGCACCAGGTGGTCGTTTCCCCCGAACGCCACGTGGGCGGGCAGGTCGGGATCCAGGTCGGCCGCCGTCCAGCCGAGCGCCGCGAGCGCGGCGTCGCGTTCGGCGGGCAGCGCCGGGCGCGAACGCGTCGGCACGCTGGTGAGGGTGGCCCGCACCGCTCCGGTCCCGTCGACCGCGGTGGACACCGGGATCTCACCGGCGGGCGTGTCCAGGACGATCTCGCCGGGACCCAGCCGCTCGGCGAGGGCGACGGCCAGCGCAACCGTCGCGTGCCCGCAGAACGCCACCTCGGCCAGCGGACTGAAGTAGCGGACCCGGAACCGCCGTCGCTCGGCGTCGCCGCCGGTGACGAACGCGGTCTCGGAATAGCCCACCTCGGCGGCGATCGCGAGCATCTCCGGGTCGTCCAGCCCGGACGCGTCGAGGACCACCCCGGCCGGGTTGCCGCCCGCCGGGTCGTGGGTGAAGGCCGAGTAGCGCAGGATCTCCGTCGTCATGGGGGACACGCTGCCAGCCGCCCGCCGATCGTGTCCAACGATCGTTCGCGATCTCTTCCATCGGGGAACCGCATACCCTGGCTCCGTGGACACCCGACTGCTGACGACCTTCACCGTGCTCGCCCGCACCGGCGGCTTCACCGCCGCCGCGGCCGAACTGCACCTGGCCCAGTCCACCGTCACCGTGCACATCCGCACCCTGGAACGGGACCTCGGCGTGCGGCTCTTCGACCGCCTGCCCACCGGAGCGCTGCTCACCGACGCCGGGCGCCGCCTCCTGGAACGGGCCGAGGAGGTGCTCGACGCCGTGGCGCGGCTGCGGGCCGGGAGCGCGGAGGGCGGCGCGGTGTCGGGGCGGGTGGTGATCGGCAGCCCCGAGTCCCTGTGCGCGAGCCGCCTGCCGGGACTGGTCGCGGCGCTGCGCACGAGCCACCCCGAGGTGGACGTCCACCTGTACGCGGCCGGGACCCGGGAGTGCGTCGAGGGGCTGCGGTCGGGACGCCTCGACCTCGCCCTGCTGCTGGCGGAGGAGACGGAGTTCCCCGACGTGACGTCGGAGCCGGCCGGCCGTGAGCCGCTCGCCCTCGTCGCCGCTGCCGGACACCCGCTGGCCGCCCGGGAGCGGGCGGCGAGCTGGCCGGAACTCGCCCAGGAGAGCTTCTTCCTGCTGGAGGAGGGCTGCTCCTACAGCGACGCGCTGGCCCGGCGGCTGCTCGAGGTGCCGGACACCAGGCCCCGGCTGACCAGGTTCGGCAGCGTCGACGCGGCGCGCAACTGCGTCGCGGCCGGGCTGGGGCTGACGCTGCTGCCGCTCACCACGGTGACGGAGGAACTCCGCCGCGGGCGCCTGGTACGGGTCGAGGGGCCCGGCTTCCCCGCCGTACCGGTACGACTCGCCCGGCACCGCAGGCGCTGGACGGCACCCGCCGCACAGGAGGTCGCCCGGGCGCTCGTCCGCCATCTGGGCGACTGAAGGCCGCCCACCCGGCGCCCGGCCCGAACCGTCCGCCCGGAACACCTGCCCCAGGCAGAACGCCTGTACCACATCGGTGCGTTCGATGGGCGAGATGTCGGGAAAGTTCGCTCCTCGGTGGGGTCTGCGGCCGGTCCGGCATGCGCGGTCAACCCGGTGACTAGCATGAGCCGCAAGCCCGCCGGAGTGATCACCACTCGCCGGCGGCCCGGCTCCGGCCCGCGGTCGACCCCGGTCGACCGGCCCCTTCCCCGCTCTCAAGGACCCGAGGGACCGCGGAATGTCAGTGTCTGCACCCCCCACCCCGCCCCGGACGCAGAAACCTCACCGCTCCACCCCAGCCGTCCCGCTGCTCGTGCTGCCGGCCACGGCCGCTGCCGCCGGAGCCGCCTGGGCGGCCGCTCCCGAGACCGCCCGGAGCTGGACCGCGACCCTCGCCGTGACGTCCTGGCTGTGCGTCGCCGTCTCCGTCGTCCTCGGCTCCCACCTGGTCGGACGGGCACGCCGGACCGCGGCGGCCCGGCGGACGGAGATCAGCGCCCTCAAGGCCCAGCTCGCGCAGGAGAACGCCGGGCTGGTGCATCTGGTCAACGTCGCGTTACCGGGTATCGCGCAGCAAGTGCGCGACGGCACCGGCGCGGACGAGGCCGTCGCCAACACCGCCCCCACCTCCGGGCCGCACCTGCGGCAGGTCGTCCAGAGCTTCGCCGTCCTGGTGGAGGACGCGGTGCGGCAGGCCGCGGACGCCGAGTCCCGGCGGCAGCAGGCACTGGGGGAGACCCGCCGCGGCGTCGCCGAGCTGGAACACCTGACCAACAGCACCCTGCCCGCCGCCGTGGGCAAGCTGCGGGACGGCACCTCGGCGGAGATCGTCCTCGCCGAACTGGACTGGCCACGCGGAGCACAGGCCCGCGCCTGCGCCGAGCTGTTCGTCCGGGAACTGGCCCACAGCGAACGGCGTACCGCCGCCGCGCAGGCCGCCTCCGCCAAGTCCCTCAGCCGCGTCCAGGCCAAGGCCGTCAGCATGCTCGCCGACCTCAGGGACATGCAGGATCGTCACGGCGAGGAGGTCCTCGGCGATCTGCTGCGCCTGGACCACAGCACCTCGCAGCTCGGCCTCATCACCGACCGGCTGGCGCTCCTGATGGGCGGGCGCTCCAGCCGGGCCTGGAACAGACCCATCGTGATGGAGAGCATCCTGCGCGGCGCCGTCGGCCGGATCGCCGCCTATCAGCGGGTGCGGATGCACTGCTCCACCGACGCCGCGATCTCCGGCTACGCGGCCGAGGGCGTCATGCACCTGCTGGCCGAACTCATGGACAACGCCGCCAACTTCTCACCGCCCATCGACGAGGTCCACGTCTACGTGGAGGAACGTACCGCCGGAATCGTCGTCACCATCGAGGACAGCGGGCTGAAGATGGCCGACGCCGCCATGCGCCACGCCGAACAGGCGGTGTCGGGGCGGACGAACGACCTGGCCTCGCTGCAGGGCACCCGCCTCGGCCTCGCCGTGGTGGGACGGCTGGCCGCCAAGTACGGCGTCGGCGTGAGCTACCGGCCCTCGTCGCGCGGCGGCACCGGCGTCGTCGTCCTGGTGCCGCCCCAACTGCTGGCCCAGCAGCGGGACCCCGGGCCCGCCCTGACCGGCCGCACCTTCGGCGGTGGTGGTGCCTCCACCGTCCCCGGCCCCGCACCGGCCGCGGAGGCCCCGGCGTACCCGCGGCGGATCCCGGACGTACGGCCGGCGGAGCGGACCGTCCTGCCCGAACAGGCGGTACGCCCCGGTCCCGCTACCGCCACGCCGGGCGGCCTGCCCATGCGCTCCCCGGGCCGCACGATGGCCGAGGCGGAGGCCGAGCGGGAGCACCGCGACCACCACCGGCCGCCCGTCGACCCGGCGGCGTCGGCCGCCCGCGACGCCGGGGCCAGCTTCGGCGCCTTCCACCGGGGGCGGCAGTCCGGGGCGTCCGGCGGAGCGTCGGAGTCCGAACCGCCCGCCCCGGGCTAGCAGGCGGGCAGGACCGCGCCCCGTCGCATCGCACCAGCCGTCGCACCCGCAGCACGCCCCCGGCGCGCACCGGTGCCCCCTCGCCCCACCGCTCGTGTCGCTCGTGAGATTGGAGGAACGGGACGGTGACCGCAACACCAGGAACCACCGCCCCCGCACCCATCATGCAGACCACCGACAACAGCCTCACCTGGCTCCTGCAGAACCTCCTGGACCGCACCCCCGGTACCCGCCACGCCCTCGTCCTGTCCCGCGACGGACTCAGGCTCTGCTGGACCGAACACCTCACCCTGGACCGGGCCGACCAGCTCGCCGCGATCTGCTCGGGCATCCAGGCCCTCGCCCAGGGCGCCTCCGTCGAGTTCGGCAACGGCACCGGCGGCGTGCGGCACTCCATGACCGAGTTCCACGGCGGGCTGCTGTTCATCGTGGAGGCGGGCGAGGGCGCACACCTGGCCGTCGTCGCGGTGGAGGACGCCGACCCCGGCGTGGTCGGCCACCAGATGACCGAGCTGGTCGAGCAGATCGGCGAACACCTGAGGGCCGAGCCGCGGCACGCCGTTCCCGGGGGCAGCCCGTCGTGACGCGCAGGCCCGTGGACACCGGCGCACCCGACCGGCTCTACACGGTCACGGGCGGGCGCAGCCGTGCCGACGACTCCTTCGACCTCGTCACCCTGGTCGTCGCCGAGTGCGCGCCGTCGGCCGGCATGCAGTCGGAACACGTCCGCATCCTCGACCTGTGCCGGCACCCCACGGCCGTGGTGGAACTCGCCGCCGAACTGGCCCTGCCGATCACGGTCGTGCGCATCCTGCTCGGCGATCTGCTCGCCACCGCGAGCATCACCGCGCGCCACCCGCGCCTGGGGCAGACCGCCGCGTCCCAACCCGATACCGCCCTTCTCCAGGAGGTGCTCCATGGGCTCCGCAACCTCTGACCCGACCGCCTCCGGCACCACCACGACCTCCGGCCGCAAGCCCCTGACCGACGCCGCGGAGACCGGACTGAAGATCGTCGTCGTGGGCGGCTTCGGAGTCGGCAAGACCACCCTCGTCCGCTCCGTCAGCGAGATCCGGCCGCTCAACACCGAAGAGGTCATGACCC
Source organism: Streptomyces sp. NPDC018026 (assembly GCF_044327745.1). NCBI lineage: Bacteria > Bacillati > Actinomycetota > Actinomycetes > Kitasatosporales > Streptomycetaceae > Streptomyces > Streptomyces sp. NPDC018026. The sequence continues at coordinate 15,593 of NZ_JBIRFY010000010.1, read as the reverse complement.
AGGCCGGGGTCGGCGTCGACGAGACCGGCGGGGTCACGTCGAAGACCACCACCACCGTGGCCTTCGACTTCGGCCGGATCAGCCTCAACGACCGCATGGTGCTGTACCTGTTCGGCGCCCCCGGCCAGGAACGCTTCTGGTTCCTGTGGGACCGGCTGTTCTCCGGCACCCTCGGCGCGGTCGTCCTCGTCGACACCCGCCGGATGGACGACTCCTGGTACGCGATAGACCGGCTGGAACACCATCGCACCCCGTTCGTGGTGGCGGTCAACCGCTTCGACGACGACACCGCCCGGCACTCCCTGGACGAGATCCGGCTGGCCCTCGCGCTGCCCGACCACGTGCCGCTGATCGACTGCGACGCGCGGGTGCGGACCTCGGGCAAGCACGTGCTGGTCACCCTCGTGGACCACCTCTACCAACTGGCCCTGGCCCAGGAGAGCGCATCGTGACCGACATCGACCCGTCACCCCACCCCGTCGCCGCACCGGGCTGCCCCGCGCACCCGGACGCCGTGCCGCTGGCCGGACTGGAGTACCAGCAGACGCCGTCGGAGCTGTACCGGGGTCTGCGGGCCCGACACGGCGCCGTCGCGCCCGTGCTCCTGGACGGTGGCATCCCCGCCTGGCTGGTCCTCGGCTACCCCGAGGTCAGCTATGTGACCAGTCACGACGAGCTGTTCGCCCGGGACTCGCGCCGCTGGAACCAGTGGGGCGGCATCCCGCCCGACTGGCCCCTGCTGCCCTACGTCGGCCACCAGCCGTCCGTCCTGTTCACCGAGGGCGAGGAGCACCGGCGGCGGGCCGGCGTCATCACCCAGGCACTGGCGGGCATCGACCAGTTCGAACTGGCCCGGGACTGCAGGCACCTCGCCGACCGGCTCATCGCCGCCTTCGCCGGAAGCGGCCGGGCCGAGCTGATGAGCGGCTACGCGCACCCCCTGCCGATGCGCGCCGCCGTACGCATGTGCGGGATGCCGCACACCGGCGCCGACACCCAGCGGCTCGTCGAGGACCTGCGCATCTCCCTGGACGCGGCCGAGTCGGACGACCCGGTCGCCGCCTACACGCGCGTGGGAGAGCGCATCCACCAACTGGTCCGCCACAAGCGCGAGCGCCCCGGCCCCGACGTCACCTCCCGCATGCTCACCCACCCGGCCGGACTGACCGACGAGGAGATCGTCCAGGACCTCATCTCCGTCATCGCCGCCGCCCAGCAGCCCACCGCCAACTGGATCGGCAACACGCTGCGCCTGCTGCTCACCGACGAACGCTTCGCGCTGAACGTCTCCGGCGGCCGCCTCAGCGTGGGGGAGGCCCTCAACGAAGTGCTGTGGCTGGACACACCCACCCAGAACTTCATCGGACGCTGGGCCGTCAACGACACCCAGCTGGGCGGCCGGCACATCCGGGCCGGCGACTGCCTCGTGCTCGGCTTCGCCGCGGCCAACACCGATCCGCAGCTGTGGCCCGAGGCCCACGTCGGCGCCGAGAACTCCGCGCACCTGTCCTTCAGCAACGGCGAACACCGGTGCCCGTACCCGGCACCCCTGCTCGCCGACGTCGTCGCCCGTACCGCGGTCGAGACGCTGCTGGAGCGGCTCCCCGACCTCGTACTCGCCGTCGAGCCCGAGGAGTTGACCTGGCGTCCGTCCATCTGGATGCGCGGCCTGACGACCCTGCCCGCGCACTTCACACCCGTCGTGGCCTGAGAACCGGTGCGGTACCTCAGGCCTCGGGAGTGAAGCGCACCGGCAGCGACTGCGGGCCACGGGTGAACACGCCCCGCTCCACCACCTCGAAGCCCTCCTCGGCCCGCAGGCCGGGCAGCGCGTCCAGGAGCTGCCCGACCCCGGTCTCGACCTCGGCCTTCGCCAGCAGGGCGCCGACGCAGAAGTGCCGGCCGAGCGCGAAGGCGAGGTGGTCGGCGGCGGCCGAGAAGGCGGTCGTCGTGGTCAGGTCGTCACGCATGATGTCGAAGCGGTCCGGATCGCGGTAGCGGCTCTCGTCCCGGTTGGCCGCCCCTATCAGGCAGGTGACGGTGGCACCGGCGGGTATCGTGCCGCCGCTGAGCGTGACGTCGGTCGCCGTCTGACGCATGATCATGTGGACGGGCGGGGTGTAGCGGAGTGTCTCGGCGAAGGCACGCGGGATCAGACTCCGGTCCTCGCGCACGGCCGCCAACTGCTCCGGATGGGCCAGCAGGTTGGCGAAGATGCCGGCGATCGCCTTGTCGGTGGTCTCGCCGCCGGCCGCGAGCAGCAGACTGCAGAACGCCTTGATGTCCTCGTCGCTCATCCGGACCCCGTCCACCTCCGCGGCGCACAGCGTGGACAGCAGGTCGTCGCCCGGGTTCTCGCGGCGCTCCCGGATGATCGGGAACATGTACTCGGCGAACTCCGTCCGGGTGCGCGCACCGGCCGCCGCGACCCCCTGGTCGCCGGAGAGGTTGCCGAGGAACGCGATGACCGACGTGTACCAGCCGTGGAACCGGTCGTGGTCGGCCTTGTCCAGGCCCAGCATGTCCGCGATGACGTTGACCGGGAACCGGGTCGCGTAGTCGGCGACCAGATCGGCGCGGCCGGTGTGCCGGAACGCGTCGATCAGCTCGCGGGAGTTGCGCTCGATGACCGGCAGGAACCGCTCCTGGAGGTCGGCCCCGCGGAAGGCCGGGGCGACCAGGGCGCGCCGGACCGCGTGCTCCCGGCCGCTCAGCTGGAGGATCGTCCGGCCGTGCACGGGCTCGATCTGCCAGTCGTAGTTCTCCGTCGTGAACTGACCCGCGCGGTCCTTGAAGACGCGTTCCACGTCCTCGTAGCGCGAGACGATCCAGCTCTGGGTGGCCTCGTGCCGGATGAGGGGAGCGCTGTCCCGCATCGTCCGGTAGGCCGGGTACGGGTTCGCCGCGAACTCGGGGGAGAGGATGTCGGGGACCTGCTGCGCGGTGGACATGGGACTCCTCGGTCGACAACGGCATTGCCGTACCAGGCTATTGACGACGCGACGCCTCCGACAGACCGCGGGGCGGGGTCCATACCCCCGCGCCCCCGCCGCCCCCGGAGTCGTCCACCGCGTGCGCTCAGCGGCGGGTGCCGGTGTCGAACTCTCCCCGCACGCCGAGCAGTTCGGACAGGTCCGAGCCCACCGCCAGCTCGCGCGGGGCCGTGCCCCGCCGGAACAGCCGGGCATCCCGCTCGCCGCCGAGCACCGCCCGGTCTCCCTCGACCCGCAGCCAGGAACCCTCCCGCAGGCCCAGCACGGGCACGTCGTTCTCCTCCAGGAACTCCGTGAGCCGCTGTTCGCGGGTCTCGCCCTTGTGCGTCGAGCCGGGGTCGGGGTCCAGGTAGTGCGGGTTGATCTGGAACGGGACCAGGCCCAGCGTCTCGAAGGACGGCGGCTCGACGATCGGCATGTCGTTGGTGGTGCGCAGCGAGGGCGCCGCCATGTTGGTCCCGGCGCTGGCCCCCATGTACGGCAGCCCGCCGCGCACGGCCTTGGTCAGCGCCTCCCGCAGCCCCGTCCGGTACAGCGCGCAGAGCAGCCGGAAGGAGTTGCCGCCGCCCACGAACACGGCGTCCGCCTCGTCGAGCCGGGCGAGCGGGTCGCCGCCCTCGTGCACGCCCCGCACGTCGATCCCGGCGTCGGCGAGCGCGCCCCGGACCCGGGCGGTGTAGGCGTCGTGGTCGGCCAGTGCGTACGGGACGAAGGCCAGCCGGGCCCCGGCGGGCAGGAAGCCGGTCACGGTGTCGAGGGCGTGTTCCAGGTAGCCGCGGCCGTGCTGGGTGGAGTTGGACAGGAGCAGGAGGTTCACGGGTTCTTCCTCGTCGACGGGGGTGGATCGGTGGTGCGTCAGGACGTACGGGGGGCGCGCGGGCGCCGGTGGTGCTGGGGCGGGTGGGTCAGGCGCTGTTCCAGCAGCCGGGCGGCGCGGCGCAGCACCTCCAGCCGGTCCTCGGGCCCCTCCGGGAAGCGCTCCTTGGCGGCGCCGAGGCTGAGGCTGCCGTAGGGCTCCGAGCCGAGGAACACCGGCATGGCGACCGTGCCGATACCGGCGTCGTACTCGCCGACCGTCCACGCGTAGCCCTGCGCGCGGACGCTGCGGAACTCGCGCTCCAGCTGGTCCGGGTCGGTGACCGTGCGCTCGGTGAAGCGTGCCATGGGGCGCCCGCGGAAGAGCCGGTGGCGCTGCTCGTCGGGCAGGAAGGCGTAGAACGACTTGCTGGTGGCGCCCGCGTGCGCCGGGTACAGCTCGCCGACCAGCGGGTAGTAGCGCAGCGGCCCCTCCTCTCCCTCCACGGCCGCGACACAGCGCATGTGGAAGCTGTCGGGCAGGCAGAAGAGCACCGTGTCGCCGGTCGCCGCCCGCAACTCCTGCAGCACCGGTTCCGCGAGCAGCTCCAGGGAGCCCGAACGCTCCCAGAGGCGGCCCAGGCGCAGGGCTGCCGGGCCGATCCGGTAGCGGCGGGTCGCCGGGTCGGAGACCAGGAAGCCGCGGCCCGCGAGGGTGGACAGCAGCCGCTGCGCGACCGAGGTGTCCCAGCCGAACTCGGCGGCGATCTCGGTGACCCCCCAGTCCGGGCGGCTGCGCTCGAACGCCAGCAGTACCAGCAGGGCGCGGTCGACGGTCTGCAGCGCCCCGGCCGGCGTCCTGCGGTCCACGGGTTCGACCGGGCGACCGGCCATGACGGCTCCTCTCGGTCACATCCCACCATCGCATCGCATCTCACCATGCAGACCCGTATTGCAGATAGCGGGAAAGAGTTGCGGACAACGCTAGTCCATCCCGAACCTGCTGTGAGCACCGCCCCCGGTGCGGATCAGGAGAACTGCCCATGTTGAAGTACGTCCTGGACCTCGTGGATCTGCTCGACGATCCCGACGTCGACGGCAAGCGCGTCGCCGCCCACCTCGACTCCGTGGCGGGCCCCGAGGGCTCAGGCGCCGAGGTCACCACCGTCACCGGCGAGCGCGGCTCGACGGACTTCGTGCTCGTACGGATACCGGGCCGGGCGGGCCGCACCCGGGGCGGGTCCGCGCGGACGCTCGGCGTGGTGGGACGGCTCGGCGGCGTCGGGGCGCGCCCGGAGGCCGTCGGCCTGGTCTCCGACGCGGACGGCGCGGTCGCGGCGCTCGCCACCGCCGCCAAGCTGCTCGGCATGCGGCGCCGGGGCGACGTGCTCGACGGCGACGTGATCGTGGCCACGCACATCTGCCCGGACGCCCCGACCGCACCGCACGACCCGGTGCCGTTCATGGACTCGCCCGTCGACATCGCGACCATGAACCGGCACGAGGTCACCGGCGAGATGGAGGCCGTGCTCTCCGTCGACACCACCAAGGGCAACCGCATCATCAACCACAAGGGCCTCGCCCTGTCGCCCACCGTCAAGGAGGGCTGGGTGCTCAGGGTGAGCGAGCGGCTCGGCGAGCTGCTGGCCGTGGTGACCGGTGAGCCCTTGGTCACGTACCCCGTGACCACCCAGGACATCACCCCGTACGGTAACGGTGTACACCACATCAATTCGATCCTGCAGCCCGCCACGGCGACGGCCGCACCGGTGGTCGGTCTCGCGATCACCTCCGCGGCGGCGGTGCCCGGCTGCCAGACGGGCGCCAGCCACGAGACCGACATCGCGGCCGCCGCCCGGTTCGCCGTCGAGACCGCGAAGGCCTACGGCGGCGGACAGCTCGACTTCCACGACGACCAGGAGTTCGACGCCCTCGTGTCCCGCTACGGCTCGCTGACCCGGCTGCAGACCCTCGGCCGCGAACCCGGGGGGTCGTGATCATGGCCATGGACAAGAACACCGCCGCGGAATCGGCGCAGGCGGCCACGGGCGCCGTGGGCAGCGACGACTACGCCCTCTCCCGCGTCCCGCGCGACAAGCGGCTCGGCTTCTGGACGATGCTGCTGCAGTGGCTCGCCCAGTCCGGCTCCATCTCGCAGTTCACCCTGGGCGCCACCATCGGCGTCGGCATGACCTTCGGCGACGCCTTCCTCGCCTTCACCCTCGGCGCGGTGATCCTGGAAGTCGTCATCTTCGCGATCGGTCTCGCGGGCATGCGCGAGGGACTGGCGACCCCGCTGCTCACCCGCTGGGCGGGCTTCGGCCGCAACGGCTCCGCGCTGGTCAGCCTGGTCATCTCGGTCAGCCTCGTCGGCTGGTTCGGGGTGCAGAACACGATCTTCGGCGACAGCGTGTCCGCGCTCGTCGGCGGCCCCTCCTGGCTGTGGTGCACGGCCGCCGGCGTCGCGATCACCGTGCTGGTCATCTTCGGCTTCAAGTACATGGCCGTCTTCGCGAAGATCGTCACGCCGCTGTTCTTCGCGATGGTCGCCTGGTCGGTCACCGACGCGCTGAGCGACCACTCGTTCTCCGAGCTGATCCACTCCCCGGCACCCGGCGAGACCATCCCGCTGGCCGTCGCCGCGACCGCCATCGCGGGCGGCTTCATGACCGGCGCGATCGTCTCCCCGGAGATGACCCGCTACAACCGCAAGGGCAGCCACGTCTTCCTGCAGAGCGCGTCGTCGATGATCCTCTCCGAGTACATCGTCGGCCTGACCGGCGTGCTGCTCGGCCACATGGTCGGCAGCGGCCAGGTCTCCCAGATCGTGCTCTCCACCTCCGGCGTCTTCGGCGTCCTCGTCGTCCTGATGTCCACCGCGAAGATCAACGACTGGAACCTGTACGGCTCCTCGCTCGGCGTCGTCAACTTCTTCCAGGTGGTCTTCGGCAAGCGCGTGCACCGCGGCGCGGTCACCATCGTCCTCGGCATCGCGGGCACCCTGCTCTCCGCCGTCGGCATCATGACCCACTTCACCGACTTCCTGTCCGTGCTGGGCGTCGCCATCCCGCCGGTGGGCGGCATCATCGTCGCCGAGTACTGGGTGGTGCGCCGCATGCGGGCACCCCTGGACGCCACCCGCGACGCGGAGACCCTGCCCGCCACCTCGCCGACCTGGGTGCCCATGTCCCTGGTCATCTGGGCGGCCGCCTTCTGCGTCGGCAAGTTCTACGACGGCGGCATCCCCGCCCTGAACTCGCTGCTGACCGCCTTCGTCCTCTACTGCGTCCTCGGCCTCGCCGGCTGGATCAGGACCTACGGCACCACGGCCCTGGACGACACCGCCGAACCCACCCCGGCCGCCTCCGGCACGGCCACCGTAGGAGCACCGTGAGCACCACCGCCCCCGCCCCCGTCCCCGCCCCGGCCTCCGAGGAGGCACAGCGGGAGGTCGTCGACCTGTGCGCGGAGCTGATCCGCTTCGACACCTCCAACCCCACCAGCGACGAGCGGGCCTGCGCCGACTGGGTAGTGGCCCGCCTCGCCGAGGCCGGGATCCCCTCCGAGCTGGTGGAGAGCGCCCCGGGCCGCGCCAACGTCGTCGCCCGCATCCCCGGCGCCGACACCTCACGCGGCGCCCTGCTGGTCCACGGCCACCTGGACGTCGTACCCGCCGACGCGGCCGAGTGGCGGGTGCCGCCGTTCTCCGGGGAGATCCGGGACGGGTACCTGTGGGGCCGCGGCGCCATCGACATGAAGGACACGGTGGCCGTCATGCTGGCCACCGCCCGCCACTTCGCCCGCACCGGTACCCGGCCCGCCCGCGAGATAGTCCTCGCCTTCCTCGCCGACGAGGAGGCGGGCGGCAAGTTCGGTGCCCACTGGCTGGTGGAGCACCGGCCCGAGCTGTTCGCGGGCGTCACCGAGGCGATCGGCGAGGGCGGCGGCTTCAGCTACGCCCTGGACGACACCCGGCGCCTCTACCCGATCGAGAACGCCCAGCGCGGCATGGCGTGGATGGAGCTGACGGCCGCCGGGCGCGCCGGACACGGCTCCTCCCCGAACGACGAGAACGCCGTCACCGACCTGGCCGAGTCCCTCACCCGCATCGGGCGCCACACCTTCCCCGTCCGGCTGATCGAGCCGGTGCGCGCCCTGCTCGCCGAGGCGGCCCGCCTCCAGGGGGTCGACCTCGACCTCGACGCGGAGGACCTGGACGCCGAACTGGCCAAGCTCGGACACGTGGCCGACTTCATGCAGGTCGTGCTGCGCAACTCGGCCAACCCGACCATGTTCACCGCCGGCTACCAGACCAACGTCATCCCGGGCCGGGCCACCGCCCGTGTCGACGGCCGCTTCCTGCCGGGCCACGAGCAGGAGCTGATCGACACGATCGACGCCCTGCTCCTGCCCTCGGTGTCACGCCAGTGGGTCAACCACGACATCGCGATGGAGACCTCCTTCGACGGACCCCTCGTCGACGCCATGTGCGCCGCCGTGCGCGCCGAGGACCCCGACGGCCACCCGGTGCCGTACTGCAACCCGGGCGGCACCGACGCCAAGGCCTTCACCAAGCTCGACATCCGCTGCTTCGGCTTCAAGGGGCTCAAGCTGCCCCACGACCTCGACTACGGGCGGCTCTTCCACGGCGTCGACGAGCGGGTGCCACTGGAGGGCCTGCGCTTCGGGGTGCGGGTGATGACCCGGCTGTGGCAGGACTGCTGACCCGTCCGGCCGACGGGGAATGCCCCGGCGGCCGTCGGCGTTGTGCCCCTTGACTGACATGCGCGGGACAGAACGGCAGCCCGCGCCGCGGTCGGAAGAAGCACCATGGCACGCAGCACCGCACGCCCGGTCGTCAGACTGAAGTCGTCCGCCGGGACCGGCGTCACCTACGTCACCCGCAAGAACCGCCTCAACGACCCCGACCGGCTCGTCCTGCGCAAGTACGACCCGGTGGCCGGGGAGCACGTGCCGTTCCGCGAGGAGCGCTGAACGGCACCGAGAAGTGCTGAGCAGCACCGAGAAGTGCCGAGAAGTGCCGAGAAGTGAGGAGGCAGTCGTGAAGGTCCGCAACTCCCTGCGCGCCCTCAAGGCCAGGCCCGGCGCCCAGGTGGTGCGCCGCCGCGGCGTGACGTACGTGATCAACAAGAAGGACCCGCGCTTCAAGGCCCGCCAGGGCTGAGCACGCGCGCTTCCCGGCCCGGCCCGCGATCCACGGGGCCGGGCCGTGGCGTCTCCGCGCGCATGCGGCCGGGATCAGCCGTCCACGTCGACGCCGTAGCTCCGGGCGAGGACGCCCAGGCCGTGGTCGTAGCCCTGGCCGACGGCCCGCAGCCGCCAGCTCTGCCCGCGCCGGTAGATCTCCGCGAGCAGCATCGTGCGTTCCGTGGTGGCGGCGTCCAGTGTGGCCTGCGCCAGGGACGCCGCACTCGTGCCGGGGCCGGAGACGATGTGCAGGGCGCCCACCTCCCCGAAGGCCGGGGAGCCGTCGATCGCGGCGGCGACGACGACCTTGCGGGCGGAGGGCGGCAGCGTGGCGAGGTCCACGCTCACGGTCTGCTCGGTCGGGCCGTCGCTCAGCAGCCGCACCGTGCCGCCCGGGTTCTCCGGGGCGCCGTAGAAGACGAAGTCCTCGTCGAAGGCGACCTGGCCGTCCTCGTCCAGCACGAACGCGACCACGTCGATCTCGCACGCGGTCTGCTGCGCCCAGGACGCGGTGACCGTCCAGCGGTGCTCCGCTCCCCGCCCCTTCGGCAGCGGCAGGTCGACGACGCCACCGCGCGGCAGCACGTGGGCGGCCGCCCGCCCGCCCACGGTGCCGGGCGCCTCCGTCACCACCGGCGCCGTCAGCCACGCGGCCTCGTGGGCGGGCAGGAGCAGCGCGGTGATCCGGGGCATTCCGCGGTCCGTGCGGCCGCCGTCGAGGACGACCACGTCGGTGACGCCGGCGGAGAGGTTGATGGCCGCGGCGCCGCCGAGTTCGACGACGCGGGTGCGGGCGGCGACCGCCTCGGGGTGGGTGCCGCCGAGCACGAGGACCCGCCGCCCGGTCAGCGGCCCGCGCGGCTTCGCGGAGCGCTTCCGGCCGGACTGCGCACCGGCCGCCCCGCCCGGCTCCGGCTCCGGCTCCGGTGCGCGTGGCGTCGGCACGGCCGGCAGCGCGGTGGCGGGCTCCGGGGCCGGTGCGGCTCCGGGCGCCGGTACCGGGGCCGCCGTCCCCTCGTGGGCCGTGCCGGGGCGGACGTCGCCGAGCAGCCGCAGGAAGGCCGACTCGTCGATCACCGTGACGCCCTCGGCGTGTGCCCGGCGGGCCTTGGCCGAGTCCGCGGCCGAGTCGTTGGTGACCAGCGCGCTGGTGTGCCTGCTGACCGAGCCCATCATGTTGAGCCCCGCCGCGACGCCCCGCAGCACCAGGTCCGCCCGGGCGGTCCGGGTCTCCCCGGTGACGGCGACCTTCATGCCCTGCACCAGCGGCCCGCCCGCGGTGAGCCGCCCCGGGTTGCGGAAGGCGCACGGCGTCTTCGGCGGCTTGGGCGCGAACTGCGCGTCCTGCCGCGGCGGGCACGCCACCAGGGGCAGCGCCAGGTCGAGTTGGGCCGCCTCCCGCAGCGAGGCGCGCAGCACCCCCGCCAGCACCCGGGTGTCGTCCAGCGCGTCGTGCGCCTTGAGCCGGGGCACACCGTAGTGCGCGGCGAGCGTGCCGAGCTTCAGGTCGTCGGTCGGCGGGTCGACGCGGCGGTTCAGCGCCAGGGTGCACAGCCGCCTGGCCACGGGCAGCCGCAGCCCCGCCCGCGTGAACTCGTGGGCGAGGAAGTCGTAGTCGAACTGGGCGTTGTGGGCGACCAGTACCCGGCCCTCCAGCAGGGCGCCGATCCGCCCGGCCACCTGCTCGAAGGCGGGCGCCCCGCGCAGCCGCTCGGCCGTCAGCCCGTGCACGTGCACCGGCCCCGGATCACAGCCGGGGTCCAGCAGGGTCGAGAACTCGCCGGTCTGCTCACCGTCCGCGCCCAGGGTCACCACGGCCACGGACAGCACCCGGTCACGGCGCGGGACGAGACCCGAGGTCTCCACATCGACCAGCGCCCATTCGAAGGCGTAGTCGCGCAGGTCGGACAGATCGGAGGCGGCAGACGCGAGAGACATGGAGGAATGATGGAGGTATCTCCACATCTCCTTCAACTCGAACGGCCATTGATCCCGATTTGCGGCACCCGTACCCCGTGCCCCCGGACAGATGGCCGGACAGGTAGCCGGACACTCCGGGCCTCCTGACACACTGCTGGGCGCGCCACCCGCCCAGGCCCCAGGAGGACTTCGTCATGACCGAGCAGCCGCTGGACCGTGCCGCCCGGATCGAGCACCGGTTCAACGCGCTCTTCGCCGAGTACTTCGACACGCTGGGCACGGCACTGGACGCCCCGTCCGCCAGCCGGTTCACCCCCGACTGCGTCCAACTGCTGCGCGACCTGTCGCTGCGCGGCGGCAAGCGGATGCGGGTCGTGCTGCTGCACGAGGCGGCGCGCCTGGTGACCGCCGGCCCGGTGGACGGGCTGGACGCCGCCGCGCTGAGCATCGAACTGCTGCAGACCCACGGCCTGGTGCACGACGACCTCATCGACGACAGCGCCACCCGCCGGGGCGGCCCCACCACCTACTACGCCTACCGGGAGCGGTTCCCCGGGCGTCCGCGGGCGGCCCTCGGCCTCACCGTGCTCGCGGGCGACCTCGCCCTCGCCCTCTCCCTGCGCGTACTCCTGGAGGCCGAACTGCCCGTCGAGGTGCGGCAGGCCATGGTCGAGGTCCAGACCCGGGCGGCGACCGACACCTTCGTGGGCCAGATCGCCGACCTGGAACGGGACTTCACCGCCACGGTCCCGGACGCGGAGGTGCTGCACGACGTCGCCGACCACAAGACCGCCCGCTACTCGGTCCTCGCACCGATGCGCCTGGGCCTCCTGGCCGCGGGCGTCGAACCGGGCGCCCACGAGGCGGAACTGCGCCGGTACGCGCGGCTGGTCGGCATCTGCGGGCAGATGCGCGACGACTGGCTGGACCTGTTCGGCGACGAGGAGACCACGGGCAAGCCGACGGGCGGCGACATCCGCGAAGGCAGGCACACCTACACCGTCGTCCGCCTGCTGTCCGCCGTGAGCGGCGCCGAGCGGGACTTCGTCAACCAGGCCCTGGGCGATCCGGCCTGCACGCCGGAGACCGTCGCCGAGATCCGCGCGATCGGCGAGCGCACCGGCGTCGCCGACCGGATGCGTGCCGACATGCGGCAGTACGCCGAGCGGGCCCGGCTGGTGGCGGAGGGCTGGCGTCCGCGGTGGCGCGAGGACGCCGTCGCCTTCTTCGAACTGCTGCCGCGATGGAGCGTCGAGCGGACCGCCTGACACCTTCCGGTGTCCTCCGGGCCGAGGCACCCGCCGGTCCACCGGCGCGGCCGACTGTCAGTGGGACCTCGTACGGTGTGATCAGTGGAACCCGCGGAACACGCCGCGGGACCGACCGGGGAGAGGTCTGCCATGTCGAGGACGTACCTGGAGCTGTCGCAGGACGACGGGAGCGCGCACAAGTTCTACGAAGTCACCGTCCAGGGGCAGGCCGTGACGGTGCGCTACGGCCGGATCGGCGCGGCAGGACAGACCCAGACGTCGACCTTCCCCACCGCCCAGAAGGCGGCGGCAGCGGCCGCCAAGAAGATAGGCGAGAAGGTGCGCAAGGGCTACGAGCCCGCCGTGCAGGGACAGCGCGCGCCCCGCGCCGTCACCCGCCGGCAGGTCGCCTCCGCGCCGTCCACCGCCCGCGCGGTCGCACCGGTCCTGTGGCGGTTCCGCACCGGCTCCGCGGCCTTCGGCATCCACATCGACGAGGACCAGTGCTGGGTGGGCAACCAGTCGGGCGACGTCTTCACCCTCGCCCACGGCGGCGAGGTCCTCGCCCGCTACCAGCTGCCGGACGGCGTCAAGTGCCTGGTCGCCGACGACTTCTGGATCTACGCCGGCTGCGACGACGGCCGGGTCTACGACCTGTCGTCCAAACTGCCCTTCGCCGCCTACGACATCGCGGCCGACGTGGACATCTTCTGGCTCGACATCCACGAGGGCGTGCTGAACGTCGCGGACCGCGCCGGACGGCTCACCGTGATCGACCACGAGGACGAACACCAGTGGTCGCGCGGCGGACGCGGTGAGCACGCCTGGATGGTGCGGGCCGACGACCGGGCCGTCTACCACGGGCACACCCGCGGCGTGACCGCCCACTCCCCGGACGGCGGCGCCGAGTTGTGGCACACGCCCACCCAGGGTGCCGTGCTCTTCGGCTGGCAGGAGGACGACGCGGTCTACGCGGGAACGGCGCGGCACACGGTCCAGCGGCTGTCCAAGGCCACCGGCGGCATCGAGGCGACGTACCACTGCGACAGCCCGGTGTACTCGTGCGCCACCTCTCCCGGCGGCCGGTTCGTCTTCGCCGGCGACTCCGCGTCCTCGGTGTACTGCTTCGACCGGGACGGCACCCGGCTGTGGAAGCTGGGCACGGGCGGCGGCTCCGCCCTGTCCATGCAGTACCGCGACGAGCGGCTGTTCCTCGTCACCACCGACGGCTCCCTGGTGTGCGTGGACGCGAGCGAGGCGGCGGTCACGGCGGCGCAGCAGGGCTCGGTGCCCGTCGCCCGGGACGTGAAGCTCGCCGCCACCCTGCCGACGTACGCGCCTGCCACCGCCGCCACCGCCGTGACGACCGTGACCGCGGCGCCCGCGGGCTCCGTCGTGGTCGAATGCGTCCAGGAGAACGGCCGTACCCGGATCCACGTGGTGTCGGAGGGGTACGACCACTCGTGGAACGTCCAGTTCCCGAGGGCGATCCGGGAGCCGGGCGCGCGTTACGTGGTCGACGCGCTGCACGCCGCGTCGGGCGGCTTCTACCGGGTGCGCGGTGACATCAGGCGCCTGCGGTGACGGCGCGGGGGCGCCTGGGGCGATCGACGCCGCCCCTCAAGAGGCGTTCCGCAGCGCGCGGTTGCGGCGCACCGAGGACCAGAAGGAGGCGCCGATGAGGACGACGCCGACGAGGCCGGTGACGATCTCGTTGATCTCGTACTGGATGGTGACCAGCAGGATCAGCGACAGGGCGCCGATGGCGTAGTGGGCGCCGTGCTCCAGGTAGACGTAGTCGTCGAGGGTGCCCTGGCGGACCAGGTAGACGGTCAGGGACCGGACGTACATGGCGCCGATGCCCAGGCCGAGGGCCATCAGGACGATGTCGTTGGTGATGGCGAAGGCGCCGATGACGCCGTCGAAGGAGAAGGACGCGTCCAGGACCTCCAGGTAGAGGAACATGAAGAACGCCGCCTTGCCCGCCAGCTTGACGGGGGATCCGGGCCGCCCCGCCCGTTCCGCCTTCTCCTCCGCCTCCTGTTCGCGCTCCTCCTCGTCCTCGAGGCGTTGCTCGAAGAAGCCGGAGAGACCGCCCACGACCATGTAGGTGATCAGACCGCCGACGCCCGCGAGCAGGACGGTCTCCGCCTTGTCGGCGTGCGTGCCGCCGTGCTGGTGGGCGTGGGCGCCGAAGGTGGTCGCGGAAATCAGCAGCACGATCAGGGCGATGCAGACCGACAGCATGTCGACCCTGCCGAGTCTGGCCAGCGGACGCTCCAGCCATCCCAGCCACTTGATCTCCCGGTCCTCGAAGACGAAGTCGAGGAAGATCATCATCAGGAACATGCCGCCGAATGCCGCGATCGACGGATGGGCGTCCGTCACCAGCTCCTGATAGCGGTCCTTGTCGGTGAGCGCCAGGTGCACCGCGCTCCAGGGGCTCAGCCGGGCACTGACCGCCACGATCACCACCGGGAAGACCAGTCGCATCCCGAACACCGCGATCACGATGCCCACGGTGAGGAAGATCCGCTGCCAGAAGGCGTTCATCTTCTTCAGGATCCCGGCGTTGATCACCGCGTTGTCGAAGGACAGCGAGATCTCCAGGACGGACAGGATCGCCACGATGCCGAGGGCGGTCCAGCCGTCGTAGAGCACGCCCGCGGCCAGGCCGAGGGCCGTGACGGCGAAAGCCCAGCGGAACGTCTTCACAAGCACCGGCCACTCACTCCTGTCGTCGTGCCCTGCGGGGCGGCATCACCTGCCGGTGCCCGCCACGCACGTTGTTTACCACGCTGGAGTCGTTCGTTTCCTTGAGTCGTTCGTGTCCCAGGGAGTAGGTTCGCCGCCATGACGGCATCCCGGAACTCCCGGAATCCGGCCACCGCCGACGAGCTGCGCCGGGCGGGACTGCGGGTGACCGCCGCCCGTGTCGCGCTGCTCGAGACCGTCCGGGCGGGGGACCACCTGGACGCCGAGGCCCTCACGTCCGGGGTGCGTCGGCGCGTGGGACACGTCTCCCTCCAGGCCGTGTACGACGCCCTGCACGCCCTCACCGCGGCACGGCTCGTGCGCCGCATCGAACCGCCCGGCGGCCCCGCGCGGTTCGAGGGACGGGTCGGTGACAACCACCACCACGTCCTGTGCCGGTCCTGCGGCGCCGTCGCCGACGTCGACTGCGCCGTCGGCGACGCACCCTGTCTGACCGCCTCGGACGACCGCGGCTTCGTGATAGACGAGGCCGAGGTCATCTACCGGGGCCTGTGCCCCGACTGCTCCACCCCCGGCAGTTCCCCCGCACCTTGATCCGCCCCGTTCGGAAGGATTTTCCTCCCATGTCCGAGAACCACGACGCCATCGTGACCGACGCGAAGACCGAGGAGACGGACGGCTGCCCGGTCGCCCACGGACGCGCCCCGCACCC
>NZ_JBIRFY010000009.1:0-305808 GCF_044327745.1 Streptomyces sp. NPDC018026 | reverse complement strand
CAACGCCCACAGGTCCGGCACCGTCAAGGGCCTCACCGCCGAAGTCGGCGCCTCCCTCACCTCCGGCGCCCCCATCTGCGAAATCAAGGACTGATGGCCGTGGCATCACTCAGCTACTCCGACGCCGTGAGCGAGGCACTGGAACGTTTGCGTCCGGTCGGTTTCGAACACGGCAGAAGCTTCGTCAACCACGCTCCGATGGCCGCCGAGGCGCTCGCCCACATGGGGTACGCCGACGAGGTACCGGCGTGGATCGAGCGGAACCTGCGCAGCCGCTCCTATCACGACGTGCCGGAGCGCCGCCTGCCCATCGACCCCGACGACCCCGACGACTGGCGGGCCGCGCTCGGTGACTTCTCCCGGGTGGCCGACTGGTCGGCGCTGTTCGAGCGGGAGTTGGCGCTGAGTCCGTGGACCGCGGTGCTGGCCCGCTGGTGGCCCCGGCTGCTGCCCGGCATGTCCGCGGTACTCACCCACGGGGTGATCCGTACCGCGCACGCGGTCCGGGCGGTGGCCGCCGCCTCCGGCGACAACCGGCTCCAGCTGGGCGAACTGGCCCAGGGCCTGGGCTACTGGGCCGCCCGCCACTCGACCCACGGCATCGTCGCCGACCCCGACGGCGTGCCCGGTCCCGGCGATGCCGCGGGCCCGCCGGCCCGCCACGGGGAGCCCGGCGGACGCGACGAGGCGCCCGACGGACGCGACGAGGTCACGCGGGCCCTGGACGCACTCGTCGCCGAGTACTCCGGGATCTACGCCACCGTCTCCCAGCGCCACCCGGTCCCCCTGATCCACGCGGTCACCGGGCCCGCCGCGGTGCGCCTGGTGGTCGGCCACCTGCCGCCCGCCCAGCGCCGCCCCTCGTACCTGACCGCGCGGGCCGTCAGCCGCACCATGCTCGACTGGTTCCACGCCACGCCCCACCCGGCGGCACCGCTCCCGGCGGACACCGCCGCTCTGGCGGAGGTCTTCGCCCGGGCCGTGGAGATCGGCGACGAGCACGCCATCAAGCTCGCCGAGGTCGCGGTGCGCCACGAGGCGTTCGCGCCCGACCCGCGGCACGCGGCGGCCGCACACCTGGCGAACCGGGCCATCGGACGCCTGTCCCGCTGATCCGCCCCACACCCGTTTTCTGCCCCGCCCCCGGCGGGAGTTCCCGAGGAGTGTCATGGACGCACAAGTCATCGTCGTGGGCGCCGGGCCGGCCGGCATGATGCTCGCGGGCGAGCTGCGGCTCGCGGGCGTCGACGTCGTCGTACTGGAGAAGCTCGCCGCACGCACCGGGGAGTCCCGGGGCCTCGGCTTCACCGCACGCACCATGGAGGTCTTCGACCAGCGGGGCCTGCTGTCCCGCTTCGGGGACGTCGAGGTCAGCAACGTGGGCCACTTCGGCGGTCTGCCGGTGGACTTCGGCGTGCTCGACGGCGCCCACCAGGCGGCCAAGAGCGTCCCCCAGTCGGTCACCGAGACCGTGCTGGAGGAGTGGTGCACCCGGCTCGGCGCCGATCTGCGGCGCCGCCACGAGGTGCGGTCCGTCACCGAGAAGGAGGACTGCGTCGAGGTCGAGGTGAGCGGCCCCGACGGGGTCCAGCGGCTGCGCTGCGAGTACCTGGTGGGCTGCGACGGCGGCCGCTCGGTGATCCGCAAGAAGGCCGGCTTCGACTTCCCGGGCACGCCCTCGACCCTGGAGATGTACCTCGCCGACGTCAAGGGCGTGGACCTGCAGCCCCGGATGATCGGCGAGACCCTGGAAGGCGGCATGGTCATGGTCGGCCCGCTGCCCGGCGGGATCACCCGGCTGATCGTGTGCGAGCGCGGCACCCCGCCCAAGCGGCGCGAGCAGCCCCCGGCCTGGGACGAGGTCTCGGCGGCCTGGCAGCGGCTGACCGGCGACGACATCTCGCACGCCGAGCCGGTGTGGCTGTCCGCCTTCGGCGACGGCACGCGACAGGTCTCCGAGTACCGGCGCGGCCGGGTCTTCCTGGCCGGCGACGCCGCCCACATCCACCTGCCGGCCGGCGGCCAGGGCATGAACACCAGCATCCAGGACTCGGTGAACCTCGGCTGGAAGCTCGGCGCCGTGGTGCGCGGCCGGGCCCCCGAGTCGCTGCTCGACAGCTACCACGACGAACGCCACCCGGTGGGGGAGCGGCTGCTGATGAACACCCGGGCCCAGGGGCTGCTGTTCCTGTCCGGGCCCGAGGTGCAGCCGCTGCGCGACGTACTGACCGAGCTGATCCGCTACCCCGAGGTCGGCCGGCACTTCGCGGCGATGGTCTCGGGCCTGGAGATCCACTACGACCTCGACGGCGGCTCCCACCCGCTGCTCGGCCGCCGCCTGCCCGATGTGGAGCTGAGCGGCCACAAGTTGCTGTCCCGCAGCACCGAGGCGCTGCGGGCCGGGCGCGGCGTGCTGCTGGACCTCGCCGACAACGGCCGGCTGCGCGAGCGGGCCCGGCCCTGGCTGGACCGGATCGACGTCGTCACCGCCGCCCCCGTACTGCCGGGGGACAGCGTCCTGGCCCGCACCACCTCCGTACTGGTCCGCCCCGACGGCTACGTGGCCTGGGCGGCCCCCGGCAGCCACGCCGACCTGCCCATGGCCCTGGAGCGCTGGTTCGGACCGGCCCGCTGACCCGCCCCGCCCCACCCGCCCAGAGGAGAGACCATGCACAGCACGTTGATCGTCGCCCGGATGGACCCGGGCAGCAGCACCGATGTCGCCCGGCTCTTCGGCGAGTTCGACGGCACCGAGATGCCCCACCGGATGGGCACCCGGCGCCGCCAGCTCTTCGCCTACCGCGGCCTCTACTTCCACCTCCAGGACTTCGACGGCGACAACGGCGGCGAGCTGATCGAGCAGGCCAAGACCGACGACCGGTTCGTGCGGATCAGCGAGGACCTCAAGCCGTTCATCCAGGCGTACGACCCCGCGACCTGGCGCTCCCCCGCCGACGCGCTCGCCACCCGCTTCTACGACTGGGAGGGCCGGGCGTGAGCGCCAGACGCGTGGTCATCACGGGCGTCGGCGTCACCGCGCCCGGCGGGGTGGGCCGGAAGAACTTCTGGAGCCTGCTCAGCGAGGGCCGCACCGCCACCCGGGCAATCACCTTCTTCGACCCCTCCGCCTTCCGGTCCCGGGTCGCCGCCGAGATCGACTTCGACCCCTGGGAACACGGGCTGAGCCCCCAGGAGATCCGCCGGATGGACCGGGCGGCCCAGCTGGCGGTGGTCACCGCCCGCGAGGCGCTCGCCGACAGCGGACTCGACCTGTCCGGCGCCGACCCGTACCGGGTCGGGGTCACCATCGGCAGCGCGGTCGGCGCGACCATGGGCCTCGACCAGGAGTACCGCGTCGTCAGCGACGGCGGCCGGCTCGACCTCGTCGACCACCGGTACGCGGTCCCGCACCTGTACAACTACCTCGTGCCCAGCTCCCTGGCCGCCGAGGTGGCGTGGGCGGCGGGCGCCGAGGGCCCGGCCACGGTCGTCTCCACCGGCTGCACCTCCGGCCTGGACTCCGTCGGGCACGCGGTGGAGCTGATCCGCGAGGGTTCGGCGTGCGCCGTGATCGCCGGGGCCACCGACGCGCCCATCTCACCGATCACCCTGGCCTGCTTCGACGCCATCAAGGCCACCACGCCCCGCAACGACGACCCGGAACACGCCTCGCGGCCCTTCGACGGCACCCGCAACGGCTTCGTGCTCGGCGAGGGCTCCGCGGTGTTCGTGCTGGAGGAGCTGGAGGCCGCCGAGCGGCGCGGCGCGCACATCTACGCGGAGATCGCCGGCTACGCCTCGCGCTGCAACGCCTTCCACATGACGGGGCTGCGCCCGGACGGCGCCGAGATGTCCGAGGCCATCACGGTCGCGCTGGACGAGGCCCGGCTCAACCCCGAGGACATCGACTACATCAACGCGCACGGCTCGGGAACCAAGCAGAACGACCGCCACGAGACCGCCGCCTTCAAGAAGAGCCTGGGAGACCACGCCTACCGGACCCCGGTGTCCTCCATCAAGTCCATGGTCGGACACTCGCTGGGGGCGATCGGCTCGATCGAGATCGCCGCCTCGGTCCTCGCCATGGAGCACGGCGTGGTGCCGCCGACGGCCAACCTGCACACCCCCGACCCCGAGTGCGACCTCGACTACGTGCCGCTGACGGCGCGCGAACACCGCACCGACGCGGTACTGACCGTCGGCAGCGGGTTCGGCGGCTTCCAGAGCGCGATGGTGCTCGCCCGACCGGAGAGGAGCGCGGCATGAGCACGGCCACCGCACGGACCGTGGTGACGGGGCTCGGCATCGCCGCGCCCAACGGCCTGGGCACGGCCGACTACTGGGCGGCCACCCGGGCCGGGAAGAGCGGCATCGCCCGCATCACCCGCTTCGACCCGTCCTCGTACCCGGCGCGGCTGGCCGGCGAGGTGCCCGGCTTCCACGCGGCCGACCACCTGCCCAACCGGCTGCTGGCGCAGACCGACCGGATGACCCGGCTCGCCCTGGTGGCGGCCGACTGGGCGCTGGCCGACGCCGGCACCGTGCCCGCCGACCTGCCCGCCTACGACATGGGCGTGGTCACCGCGAGTTGCTCCGGCGGCTTCGAGTTCGGCCAGGGAGAGCTGCGCAACCTGTGGAGCCGGGGCAGCCAGTACGTCTCCGCCTACCAGTCCTTCGCCTGGTTCTACGCCGTCAACAGCGGTCAGATCTCCATCCGCAACGGCATGAAGGGCCCCAGCGGCGTCGTCGTCTCCGACCAGGCCGGCGGGCTGGACGCGCTGGCGCACGCGCGGCGGCAGATCCGCAAGGGCACCCGGCTGATCATGTCCGGGGCGATCGACGCCTCGATCTGCCCGTGGGGCTGGGTGGCCCAGCTGGCCGGCGGCCGGCTGACCACCGAGCAGGAGCCCGAGCGGGCCTATCTGCCCTTCGACGCCTCGGCGAGCGGCCACGTGCCCGCCGAGGGCGGAGCGCTGCTCGTCCTGGAGTCCGAGCGGTCGGCCGCCGAGCGCGGCGCCCGGGTGTACGGCGAGATCGCGGGCTACGGGGCCACGTTCGACCCCGCCCCCGGCAGCGGCCGGCCACCGGGCCTGCGCAAGGCGATCGAGACCGCCCTGACCGACGCGGGCGTGGACGCGGGCGACGTCGACGTCGTCTTCGCGGACGCGGCCGCGGTGCCCGAGCTGGACCGGGCGGAGGCGGACGCCCTCAACGCGGTCTTCGGACCGCACGGCGTGCCGGTCACCGCGCCCAAGACGATGACCGGCCGCCTGTACTCGGGCGCCGCCCCGCTGGACGTGGCAACCGCCCTGCTGGCGGCCCGGGACGGGCTCGTCCCGGCCACCACCAACGTCGACCCGGACACCTCCTACGACCTCGACCTGGTCACCGAGCCGCGCCCCGCCGACCTCCACACCGCCCTGGTCCTCGCCCGGGGCGAGTGCGGCTTCAACTCGGCCCTGGTGGTCCGCACTCCCTGACCCACCGCCCCGCACGAGCACGGCCGGCCGCCCGTGCCCCCAACGCGCCCGCCGCCCGGTCCTTCATCCGCGTCCCCCACGCCGGACCGGGCGGCGGGCGTTCGTCCGTCCGCGTCCCCGGGGCCCGCCCGGGCGCGGAGCACCGACAGAGAGGACCCACCCATGCCCACGCAGTCCTTCACCCTCGACGACCTCCGGCGCGTCCTGCTGGAGGCCGCCGGCGCCGACGAGAGCGTGGATCTCGACGGCGACATCCTCGACACCGACTTCGAGGAGCTGAGCTACGAGTCCCTGGCCATCCTCGAGACCTGCGGCCGCATAGAGCGGGAGTACGGCATCTCGCTCGACGACGACGTGGTGACCGAGGCGAAGACGCCCCGGGCCCTGCTGGGCCTGGTCAACACCCAGCTCGCCGGCCTGCCCGCCGCCGCCTGACCCACCCGTCCCGGGCCCCCACCGCCGGCCGCGGCCGGGCCGCCCCCAGGGCTGGTCCCGGCCCGGCCGCGGCGGCACCGGACGCGGCCGCCCACCCAGCACCCACAAGGGAGTACCAGTCATGTCCGACAAGCATCAGCGGGTCGCCCTCGTCTCCGGGGCCACCAGCGGCATCGGCCGCGCCGCCGCGCGGCTGCTGGCCGAGCAGGGGCACCGGGTCTTCATCGGCTCCCGCGATCCCGAGAACGTCAGCACCACCGTGAAGGAACTGCGCGCCGAGGGGCTGGAGGTCGACGGCTGCGTCCTGGACGTCCGCTCGGCGCTGTCCATCGAGACCTTCGTACAGGCGGCCGTGGACCGCTACGGCACCGTGGACGTCCTGGTCAACAACGCGGGCCGGTCCGGCGGCGGCGTCACCGCCGACATCGACGACGAGCTCTGGTACGACGTCGTCGAGACCAACCTGAACAGCGTCTTCCGGCTGACCCGCGCCGTGCTCACCACCGGCGGCATGCGCGGCAAGGACCGCGGCCGGATCATCAGCATCGCCTCCACCGCCGGCAAGCAGGGCGTGGTCCTCGGAGCCCCCTACTCCGCCTCCAAGCACGGCGTGGTCGGTTTCACCAAGGCCCTCGGCAACGAACTGGCCCCCACCGGCATCACCGTCAACGCCGTCTGCCCCGGCTACGTGGAGACGCCGATGGCGCAGCGGGTGCGCGCCGGATACGCGGCCGCCTACGACACCACCGAGGACGCCATCCTCGACAAGTTCACCGCGAAGATCCCGCTCGGGCGCTACTCCACCCCCGAGGAGGTCGCCGGCCTCGTCGGCTACCTCGCCTCCGACACCGCCGCGTCCATCACCGCACAGGCCCTGAACGTCTGCGGCGGCCTCGGCAACTTCTGACCCGGCCACCACCGCCCACCCCGACGAGGAGATCCCCCATGTCCGCATCCGAGCCACGGGAAACCGAGCACGAGATCACGGTCTCGGCCCCGGCAGACGACGTCTACCGGCTGATCGCCGACGTGACGAACTGGCCGCGCGTCTTCCCGCCGACCATCTACGTCGACCACCTGGAGCGCTCCGGCGACGAGGAACTCATCAGGATCTGGGCCACCGCCAACGGCGAGGCCAAGAACTGGACCTCGCGCCGGATCCTGGACCCCGGAAACCTGCGGATCACCTTCCGGCAACAGGTCTCCACGCCCCCGGTCGCCACCATGGGCGGCACCTGGATCGTGGAGCCGGCCGGCGAGGGCACCGCGCGCGTCCGGCTGCTCCACGACTACACGGCCGTCGACGACGACCCCGCCGGCCTGGCCTGGATCGAGGAGGCCGTCGACCGCAACTCCCGCACGGAGCTGGCGGCGCTGAAGACCAACGTCGAACTCGCCACCGCCTCGGCGGAACTGACCTTCTCCTTCGAGGACACCGTCGCCGTCGAGGGCTCCGCCAAGGACGCCTACGACTTCGTCAACGAGGCCGGCCGGTGGGCCGAGCGGCTGCCGCACGTGGCGAGCGTGCGCCTCACCGAGGACACCCCCGGTCTCCAGACCCTGGAGATGGACACCCGGGCCAAGGACGGCTCCACCCACACCACCCGGTCCTACCGGGTGTGCCTCAAGGGCCGCAAAATCGCCTACAAGCAGACCACGCTGCCGGCCCTGATGAGCCTGCACACCGGCTACTGGACCTTCCGCGACACGGACACCGGCGCCACCGCGTCCTCGCAGCACACCGTCGTACTGCGCCCCGAGAACATCGAGCGGATCCTGGGGCCGCGGGCGGGGGTCGCCGAGGCCCGCGAGTACGTGCGCACCGCGCTGAGCACCAACAGCCGGGCCACGCTCGGCCATGCCCGGGACTACGCCGAGGCGAGGCGCTGAGCCGTGTCCGGTGCCGACTGCGGTGCCCACGCCTCCGGCACGGCCGATCCGCAGGTCGTCGTGGTCGGCGCGGGCCCCGTCGGGCTGATGCTCGCCGGGGAGCTGCGGCTCGGCGGCGCCGAGGTGACCGTGCTGGAACGGCTGGACACCCCGACCACCGAGTCCCGCGCCTCCACGCTGCACGCGCGGACCATGGAGATCCTCCGGCAGCGCGGTCTGCTGGACGCCCCCGGCGGCTTCGCGGACCCGCTCCCGCCGTGCGAGCCCAGGGGCCACTTCGGCGGCCTCCCGCTGGACCTGACGCTGCCCAGCTCCCACCCGGGCCAGTGGAAGGTCCCGCAGGTGCGCACCGAGGCGATCCTCGGTGCCTGGGCGGAACGCCTCGGGGCGCGCGTGCTGCGCGGCCACCACGTCGTCTCCGTCGAGCAGGACCCGGACGGGGTACGGGTGGTGGCCGAACACGCGGGCCGGCGCACCGCGTTCACCGCCCGCTACGCCGTGGGCTGCGACGGCGAGCGGTCGGCCGTGCGACGCCTGGCCGGCATCGGCTTCCCCGGGGTGGACGCCGAACGCGAGCTGCTGCGCGCCGACGTCGACGGCATCGAGATCCCCGACCGGCGCTTCCAGCGGCTGCCCAGGGGGCTGGCGATCGCGGCCCGGCGCGGCGACGGCGTCACCCGCGTGATGGTCCACCGCTTCGGCACCCCGCCGCGCGGCGCCGGGCAACCGGACTTCGCGGACGTCGTCGCGGCCTGGCGGGACGTCACCGGCGAGGACGTCTCCGGCGGCACCCCGCTGTGGGTGAACTCCTTCGGGGACGCCGCCCGGCAGGCCGAGCACTACCGCCGGGGGCGGATCCTGCTGGCCGGGGACGCCGCCCACCAGCAGATGCCGATCGGCGGCCAGGCGCTCAACCTGGGCCTCCAGGACGCGGTCAACCTGGGCTGGAAACTCGCGGCCACCGTCCTCGGCCGGGCCCCCGAAGGCCTCCTGGACACGTACCACGAGGAGCGGCACGCGGTCGGACGGCGCGTGCTGTCCACCATCCGCGCGCAGGCCCGGCTGCTGCTCGGCGGCCCCGAGGTGGAGGCCCTGCGCTCGGTGGTCGGCGAACTGATCCCGTACGAACCGGTCCGCACGCACCTGGCCGGACTGATCAGCGGCCTCGACGTCCGCTACGGCGCTGCCGGGGACCCGGCCCGGGCCGGGGCGCGGCTGCCCGGCCCGCCGCCCGGCGACCACGGCACCGCGCGGGAGGCCCTGCGCCGGGCCCGCGGGGTGCTCCTGGTGGCCGAGGGCGACGGGGAGCGGCGCGAGGCCCTCGTATCCGCCGCCCGCCCGTTCGCGGGCGCCGTCGACACCGGGACCGCCTCGCCGGCCGCGGACGGCCCGCTGCGGGACGCCGCCGCCGTCCTCGTCCGCCCCGACGGCCACATCGCCTTCGCGGGCGACGCGCCGGACGGCCTGCGCACGGCACTCGCCCGCTGGTTCGCCCCCGGCCCGGCGGCCGGGACGGCGCCCCGCGGCGACGGACACACCGGCGGGCGGCGGCCTCCCGCGCGCCGCCCTGCCGCACGGGACCAAGCCGCACGAGAGCAAGCCGCACGAGAACGAGCCGCGCGAGAACGAGCCGCGCGAGAGCAAGCCGCGCGAGAGCAAGCCGCGCGACACCAAGGCGCACGACCTCACGGCAGGAGAGAGAACATGGGCAGTCTGACCGGACGCACGGCGCTCGTCACGGGCGCCAGCCGGGGCATGGGACGGGCCACCGCCGAGCGGCTGGCCCGCGACGGCGCCCTCGTCGTCGTGCACTACGGCACCAACGAGGACGCGGCCGCCGAGGTCGTCGACGGCATCGAGCGGGACGGCGGGCGGGCCTTCGCCGTACGGGCCGAACTCGGCGCCCCCGGCGACGTGCACGAGCTGTTCCTCGCCCTGGAGGAGGGCCTGAAGGAGCGCACCGGCTCCACCGAACTGGACATCCTGGTCAACAACGCCGGGGTGATGGGCGGCGTCAAGCCCGAGGACACCACCCCGGAGCAGTTCGACCGGATCGTCGCCGTGAACGCCAGGGCGCCGTTCTTCATCATCCAGCGGGCGCTCGCCAACATGCCCGACGGCGGCCGGATCGTGAACGTCTCCTCCGGGCTGACCCGGTTCGCCAACCCCGACGAGATCGCCTACGCGATGAGCAAGGGCGCCGTGGAGCAGCTCGCGCTGCACTACGCGAAGGCGCTCGGCCCGCGCCGCATCACGGTGAACAGCGTCGCCCCGGGCATCACCCGCAACGGCAACCCGCTGTTCGACGTCCCCGAGGCGGTCGAGGCGATGGCCGCGCTGTCCGCCTTCAACCGGGTCGGCGAACCGCGGGACGTCGCCGACGTCGTCGCCTTCCTGGTGTCCGACGACGCCCGCTGGATCACCGGCTCCTTCGTCGACGCCAGCGGCGGCACCCTCCTGGGCTGACGGCATGACCAGGACCGTTCCCGGGCCGGTGGCCGACGCCGGGGAAGGACGGTGGAGCCCCCGGCTGTGGGGGCTGCTGCTGGTTCTCGCCGGCAACATGCTCATCGACGCGCTCGAGGTGTCCGTGGCGGTCGTGGCGCTGCCCTCCATCGGCACCGACCTCGGGCTGCCCCTGACGAGCGCGCAGTGGGCGATGACCGGCTTCGCCGCCGGTTTCGGCGCCCTCATGCTCTTCGGCACCCGGCTGGTGGCCCTGCTGGGCCGCCGCCGGGTCTATCTGGTGGCGCTCCTCGGGTTCGCCGCCGCCTCCCTGCTCAGCGCCTTCGCCCAGGAGCCCGCGCTGCTCGTCGCGACCCGGCTGGTCAAGGGGTTCTGCGCCGCGCTGACGGCTCCCACGGGGCTGGCCATCATCTCCACCGCCTTCCCCGAGGGCCGCCCGCGCAGCCGTGCGGTGTCCGTCTACACCCTCTTCGGCGCCGGCGGGTTCACCGCGGGCCTGCTGCTGTCCGGCTGGCTGAGCACCTACAGCTGGCGGCTTGCCTTCGCCTTCCCGGCCCCCGTCGTCCTGCTGCTCTTCGCCGCCGCGCTGCGCCTCGTCCCCGGCGGCGACGGCCCGCCGCACGGCCGCCCGGCCGCGCCCCGGCACTACGGCGTGCGGGGCGCGGCCGCCTTCACGGGCGCGCTGCTCGCCCTCGTGCACGGCGTCACGGCGCTGCCCGGCCACGGCTGGGGCGACGTCCGCTTCCTCGGGTCCGTGGCGGCGGCGGTCCTGCTGCTGGCGTGGTTCCGTGCGCTGGAACGCTCCGCACCGGCCCCGCTGCTGCCGGTCCGGCTGCTGCGCGACGGGGCCCTGATCCGCTCGGCCCTCGGCGCGGCCTGCCTCAACGGCTCCTATCTCGGGCTGCTGTTCGTGCTGACGTACCAGACGCAGACCCTCGCCGACTGGTCACCGCCGGCCGCGGCCGCGGCGCTGCTGCCGGCCGCCGTGCCGCCGGCGCTCACCGCGCTCGCCTCGGGGCGGCTGATCGCCCGGTTCGGCGCACCGCGCCTCGTCGCGGCGGGCGCCGCCAGCGCGTTCGCCGGCTGTCTGCTGCAACTGCGGTCCGGCTGGCCGCTGGACTACACCGGGCGGCTGCTGCCGACGCTGCTGCTGGTGGGGCTGGGCTTCGTGCTGTCCTTCGCCGCGCTCAACGTGCAGGCCACCTCCCGGCTGGCGCCCGCCGACCGGGGTGCGGGCAGCGGGCTCTACCAGACCGCCGTGCAGCTCGCCGCGGTCCTCGCGGTCGCGCTGGTCGCGGCGCTGCTCGCCGGTGCGGGCGGGCACGGCGGACCCGCGGAGCGGCTCGCCGCCTGCCGCCCGGCGCTGGTCCTGGTGGCCTCGCTCGGCGGTCTCGGCCTGCTCACCGCGCTCTTCGGACTGGCCCGTCCCGGCGCCGCCAACCGCACGGCCGCACCCCGCACCTGACATTCACGCCTGCCACTCCACCGCCCACCCCACCACCCACTCCACAACGGGGGACGATCATGGATCTGACGACGAAGAACTGGGTCTTCGACGACCTCGACGACCTGGACGACCTGGACTACGAGTTCGCACGGGACCACGTCGCCGAGCCGGAGCCGCCCGACCTGGCCCACCTCGCCGCGTGCGACCCGGCCGAGCGCACCCGCCTCGTCGACGCCTACGTACGGGGCGAGCTGGCCCGCGTGCTGCGGGTGCCGCCGGACACGATCGACACCGTGGGGCGCCCCATGAACAGCCTGGGCATCGGGTCCATCAACGGCCTGGAACTGCAACGCCGCATGGAGGCCGTGCTGCGGGTCGACGTGAACCTCAACCGGCTGCTGCGGGCCAACAGCGCCGCCGAGCTGATCGACTGCCTGGCCGGGCAGCTCGGCCCCGCGGACAGCCTCCACAAGCACGACGGGCGCGGTGACCACCTCGTCGCGCACGACGTGCTGGGCACGACGTGATCGGACAGCTCGCGCACCGGCCGGACGCGGCGGCCGGCGCGCCGCGGCTGCCCCTGCCCGGGCACCTCGACGCGTGGCTGGTGCGCCGCCCCCGGCTGGACACGGCGGCCGGGACACTGGCCCTGGACGAGCTGAGCGAGCCGGAACGCCGCCGCACCGCCTCCTTCGTCCGCCCCGCCGACGGCGTCACGTACGCGGCCGCGCACATCGCGCTGCGCCGGCTGCTCGGCGCCTACCTGGGGATGCCGGCGGCGGACGTCCCGTTCGTGCGCGAGCCCTGCCCCGGGTGCGCCGGACCGCACGGCAGACCGGCCGTCCGCCATCCCAGCCCGCCGCTGCACTTCTCCCTGGCGCACAGCCACGGGATGGCCGTGGTCGCCGTCTCCCGCGCCGTGCTCGGCGTGGACGTGGAGCGGCTGCCGCGGGCCGAGACCGTCGAGGTGTGCGCCGCGGCGCTGCATCCCGGCGAACAGGCCGAGCTGGCCCGGCTGGACGGCGGGGAGCGGCGCCTGGCCTTCGGCCGGATCTGGACCCGCAAGGAGGCCTACCTCAAGGCGCTGGGCACCGGCCTGTCCCGCGACCCCGCCCGGGACTACCTGGGCGCCGACCGGGACCGCCGGCCCGCCGGCTGGACGCTGCTCGACCTGGCGTCCGGCCCCCGGCACAACGCCGCCGTCGCCGTGCGCGGCGCGCCGCCCGAACGGGTCGCCGTGCGCTGGCTGCCGCCCACCGCGACACACGTCGACGGGTCGGTGGACCTGGCCGCCGGCGGTGTGACCACCCGCGTATCCGACTGGGGAGCGTGACACGACGATGTCGACCGACCAGAGAGCCGACCAGAGAGCCGACCTGACGACCGACCGGACGACCGAGCGACATCCCCTGCACCGGCGCGAGCACCGGGGCCAGTGGAGCGCCGAGGAACGCATCGAGGAACTCGGCCTGATCAAACAGGCCGCCCGGCACGGCGACCCGACGGCCACCGAGCGGCAGCACGCCAAGGGGAAGCTCACCGCCCACGAGCGGATCGAACTACTGCTCGACGAGGGGTCGTTCACCGAGGTCGAGATGTTGCGCCGGCACCGGGCCACCGGCTTCGGACTGGAGAAGAAGCGCCCCTACACCGATGGCGTGATCACCGGCTGGGGCACCGTCCACGGCCGCACGGTCTTCGTGTACGCCCACGACTTCCGGGTGTTCGGCGGCGCCCTCGGCGAAGCCCACGCCCTGAAGATCCACAAGATCATGGACATGGCTGTCGCGGCCGGCGCCCCCCTGGTGTCGCTCAACGACGGGGCGGGCGCCCGCATCCAGGAGGGCGTCAGCGCCCTCGCCGGGTACGGCGGCATCTTCCAGCGCAACACCAAGGCGTCCGGCGTGATCCCGCAGATCAGCGTGATGCTCGGCCCGTGCGCGGGCGGCGCCGCCTACTCACCGGCGCTGACCGACTTCGTCTTCATGGTCCGCGACATCGCGCAGATGTTCATCACCGGCCCGGACGTGGTGAAGGCGGTGACGGGCGAGGAGATCAGCCAGGACGCCCTCGGTGGCGCCGACGTCCACGCCACCGCCTCCGGCGTCGCCCACTTCGCCTACGACGACGTGCGCACCTGCCTGGAGGACGTGCGCCACCTGCTGTCCCTGCTGCCCTCCAACAACCGCGAACTGCCACCGGCCGCGCCGGGCTCCGACCCGGCCGACCGGCGCACCGACCGGCTGCTGGAGATCGTCCCCGACGACCCCGGCCGGGTCTACGACATCCGCGCCGTCATCGAGGAGATCGTGGACGACGGCGACTTCTTCGAGGTGCACCCCGGCTGGGCCACCAACATGGTGTGCGCCCTGTCCCGGCTCGACGGCGAGGTCGTGGGCATCGTCGCCAACCAGCCCACGTCGTACGCCGGGGTCCTGGACATCGACGCGAGTGAAAAGGCCGCGCGGTTCGTGCAGTTCTGCGACGCCTTCAACATCCCGCTGGTGACGCTGATCGACGTCCCGGGCTTCCTGCCGGGCGTCGACCAGGAGCACAACGGCATCATCCGGCGCGGCGCCAAACTCCTGTACGCGTACTGCAACGCCACCGTGCCGCGCGTCTCCCTGGTGCTGCGCAAGGCCTACGGCGGCGCGTACATCGTGATGGACTCCCGCTCCATCGGCTCCGACCTGGCGCTGGCCTGGCCCTCCAACGAGATCGCGGTGATGGGCGCCGAGGGCGCCGCGGGCGTCATCTTCCGCCGGGAGATCGCCGCGTCGGACGACCCCGAGGGCACCCGCGCCCAGAAGATCAAGGAGTACCAGGCGGAGCTGATGCACCCGTACTACGCCGCCGAACGGGGCCTCATCGACGATGTGATCGACCCGCGGGACACGCGGCGCGCCCTGGCCCGGGCGCTGGCGATGCTGCGCGGCAAACAGGCGGACCTGCCGTGCCGCAAGCACGGCAACCCCCCGCAGTGAGCGGGACGGACGGCGCGGACGCCGCCGCCGGGACCGCGCTCGTGCGGATCCTGCGGGGCCGGCCCACCGCCGCCGAGATCGCCGCCGTCACGGCCGTCCTGCTCGCCCGCGCCGCCGCCCTCGGCGCCGCCCCGTCCGGCCCGGCCGGCCCCCGGCCGACCGCGGGCTGGCGCCGGCCGGAACGCGTCGCCGCGCACCGCGACCCCCGGGGCTGGCACACCGCCCGCGGCCCGCACGGCCGCCCACCCACCGGAAAGGACCTCTCCCCATGACCCGCCCACCCTCCGGCCCCGCCGCCGACCCGGACACGGTCACCCTCGCCCGGGCCGAGTTCGACGCCCTGCGCGCCCAGGTGCGGGCACTGAGCGACCGCACGGAGATCGCCGAACTGGTCGACCGCTACGTCACCCTGCTGGACACCCAGGACGAGCACGGCTTCGACGACGGCTGGCCGGCCGGGGTCTTCACCGAGGACTGCCTGCTGGAGTTCCCCGTCGGCACGCTGGAAGGACGCCAGGGAGCGGCCGCCTTCCACTTCGACCGCAAGTCCCGCTTCGCCCGGACCCATCACCTGGCGTCCAACTACGGCATCACCGCGGACGGCGACACCGCCCGGATCCGCGTCCACCTCGTCGCCTCGCACGTGCACCACGAGGACGGCCCCGACCCCGGCGGCCGCTTCGACATCGGCGGACACAGCGAGGCCGAGGCGGTCCGCACCCCGGACGGCTGGCGGATCCACCGCTGGCGGTTCCACCTGGCCTGGTCGGACGGGGCCGGCCCGCGGCCCGGCCCCGAGGCGCGCGCCCTGCGCACCTCCCAGCCGCGCCCCCGCACCTGACCGACCCGCACCCGCACCCGCACCCGCACCCGCACCCGCACCGACGAAAGGACACCACCGTGCCGGGCAACCCCGTCACCCTCGACACCGACGCCCTGCGGGGCCTGCACGGCGCGGCCCGCGTACGGGCCTTCGAGACGTTCCTGTGCCGCAGCCTGGCACCCCGCCTCCACGTGCCGCCGGCCCACCGGGTCTCCCTGACCCGGCCGCTGTACGCCCAGGGCATCGACTCGCTGACCGCGCTGGCCCTCCAGCGCACCCTGGAGTCGGCGCTGGGCGTCCCCGTCCCCTCGCACCACCTGCTGCGGGAACAGACCGTCGGGGAACTCGCCGCCGTCCTCAGCACCACGACGGAGCGGGAGGCGGCTCCCGAGGAGTCCACCGCATGAAGACCGGCCGCCGGACGACGGCTCTGTGAGTAAAGTCTCAGATCCCCGGAGCGCTCTCCCCGGCGACCCGGCGCGCAGCAGAACGGGGCGGCATCTTCACGATGCCGCCCCGTCTTTTGCGTGTCCGGAGCATCTGGAACGCTCCGTGGTGCGCGAGGGGGGAGTTGAACCCCCACGCCCTTGCGGGCACTGGAACCTGAATCCAGCGCGTCTGCCTAT
The DNA here is from genome assembly GCF_044327745.1 of Streptomyces sp. NPDC018026. Lineage (NCBI taxonomy): Bacteria > Bacillati > Actinomycetota > Actinomycetes > Kitasatosporales > Streptomycetaceae > Streptomyces > Streptomyces sp. NPDC018026. The sequence goes on along the minus strand of NZ_JBIRFY010000009.1, from coordinate 289,657 downwards.
TCCGCCACCCGCGCATTGGGTGTGTCTTCCAGGCCTTTCCTTGCGGTCCGGCGCCTTCCGACACGAGAACATTAGCACGCTGGAAGGGGTCGATTCACATCCCTTTTCCCCGGCGGAGCGGGGTGCCCGACCTCCTTCGGGCACTCGTCCCGGTCCGTGGCCGTTCACGTATCAACCTCGTACCGGTCCGGCCCGTCTCCCCAGGAGCCGGTGGGGGACCGCACTCGGGTGCGGGACACTGGTCTGCGGCCGCCTCTACGATCCTGGGCATGAGTTACCTGCGGGAGCGCATCCCGAAGGTCCGCGGGAGTTCGAAGGGGAGCTCCGGCGGGAACTCCGAGAGGCGTCGACACCTGTCGACCGGGCCGACAGGGGGAACCAGCCGATCGACCGGCGCGTGGATACGATCAGTAAGCAGTACCAGGTGGGCAGTGCACGGACACACGGCACTGCGCGAGGCAGCACGACGCAACGCAGCACGACGCAACGCAGCAGTACGCAAGGCAGTCGACAGGACGGCAGCGACGGAGGAGGTGCCCCATGGGAGTCCTGAAGAAGTTCGAGCAGCGTCTCGAAGGTCTGGTCAACGGCACCTTCGCGAAGGTGTTCAAGTCCGAGGTGCAGCCCGTGGAGATCGCGGGAGCGCTCCAGCGCGAATGCGACAACAACGCGACCATCTGGAACCGCGACCGCACCGTCGTGCCCAACGACTTCATCGTGGAACTGAGCACGCCCGACTTCGAGCGCCTCAGCCCCTACTCCGGGCAGCTGGGCGACGAGCTGGCCGGCATGGTCCGCGACTACGCCAAGCAGCAGCGCTACACCTTCATGGGACCGATCAAGGTCCACCTGGAGAAGGCGGACGACCTCGACACCGGCCTGTACCGGGTGCGCAGCCGTACGCTCGCCTCCTCCACCAGCCACCAGGGCGGTCCGGGCGCCGCCGCACCCCCGGCACCGCCCGCGCGGCCCGCCGGACCGGCCGGCGGGTACGGCTACCCGCCGCCCGCCGCCCCCGCGGGCGCCCCGCCCATGCCGTCCGCGCCGCCGCCCGGCGGCCGCCCCGGCGGCTACGGCTACCCGCAGCCCGCCGGCGGCCAGCAGCCCCCGGCCGCACCCGCACCCGGCGGACGCACCCGCCACTGGATCGAGATCAACGGCACCCGCCATCAGATCTCCCGCGCGACGCTCGTCATGGGCCGCAGCACCGAGGCCGACGTGCGGATCGACGACCCCGGCGTCTCCCGCCGGCACTGCGAGATCCGGACCGGAACGCCCTCGACGATCCAGGATCTCGGGTCCACCAACGGCATCGTGGTGGACGGGCAGCACACCACCCGCGCTACGCTCCGCGACGGCTCACGCATCGTCGTGGGCAGCACCACCGTTATCTACAGGCAAGCCGAAGGGTGATCCGCGGGCAATGTCAGAGCTGACCCTCACGGTCATGCGGCTGGGTTTTCTCGCCGTACTGTGGCTGTTCGTGATCGTGGCCGTGCAGGTCATCCGCAGCGACCTCTTCGGCACGCGGGTCACCCAGCGCGGCGCGCGGCGCGACGCCGCCCGACCGCAGCAGGCCGCCACGCGCCAGGGCCAGGCGCCTCCACCGCAGCGCCAGCAGTCCGGCGGGGGCCGCGGCCGCCGGGGCGCGCCCACCAAGCTGGTCGTGACGGAGGGCACGCTCACCGGTACCACCGTCGCCCTCCAGGGCCAGACCATCACGCTCGGCCGGGCACACGACTCGACGATCGTGCTGGACGACGACTACGCCTCCAGCCGCCATGCCAGGATCTACCCGGACCAGAACGGCCAGTGGATCGTCGAGGACCTGGGCTCCACCAACGGCACCTACCTGGACCGGGCCCGGCTGACGACCCCGACACCGATCGGCCCCGGGGCGCCGATCCGCATCGGCAAGACCGTCATCGAGCTGCGGAAGTAGTGCTACACCAATGAATGAGCGCGAGCGGAGCGAGCACGCCGCGGCGGCCGGCACCCCGGGCCCCGGCGCGCTCCCGACCGGAGGGTGGGCAGTGTGGCTCGACACGACCGGCTGCAGTCGGAGCCGACGGGCGAGGTGCGCATGAGTCTGTCACTGCGCTTCGCCGCCGGTTCCCACAAGGGCATGATCCGGGAGGGCAACGAGGACTCCGGCTACGCCGGTCCCCGCCTGCTCGCCATCGCCGACGGCATGGGCGGCCAGGCCGCCGGAGAGGTCGCCTCCTCCGAGGTGATCTCCACCATCGTCGCCCTCGACGACGACGTGCCCGGCTCCGACGTCCTCACCTCGCTCGGCGCCGCCGTCCAGCGCGCCAACGACCAGCTGCGGCAGATGGTCGAGGAGGACCCCGCCCTGGAGGGCATGGGCACCACGCTCACCGCCCTGCTGTGGACCGGCCAGCGCCTGGGCATGGTCCACGTCGGCGACTCCCGCGCCTACCTGCTGCGCGACGGCGTCCTCACCCAGATCACCCAGGACCACACCTGGGTGCAGCGCCTCGTCGACGAGGGACGGATCACCGAGGAGGAGGCGGGCACCCACCCGCAGCGCTCCCTGCTGATGCGCGCCCTCGGCAGCGGCGACCACGTCGAACCCGACCTGTCCATCCGCGAGGTGCGGGCCGGCGACCGCTACCTGATCTGCTCCGACGGACTCTCCGGCGTCGTCTCCCACCAGACGATGGAGGACACCCTCGCCAGCTACCAGGGCCCCCAGGAGACCGTCCAGGAGCTGATCCAGCTCGCGCTGCGCGGCGGCGGCCCCGACAACATCACCGTCATCGTCGCCGACGTCCTCGACCTCGACACCGGCGACACCCTCGCCGCCCAGCTCTCCGACACCCCCGTGGTCGTCGGCGCCGTCGCCGAGAACCAGGCCCAGATGGGCGACAACGGCATCATGCAGACCCCGGCCGGACGCGCCGCGGGCCTCGGCCGACAGGGCGGACAGCGCGGCGGCGGCGGCGAGTTCGGCCCGCCCGGCAGCGGCGACGTCACCGGCTTCATCCCCACCGGCGGCTTCGACGACTACGGCCCCGACGACTTCGTCAAGCCCCGCAAGAACCGCAAGTGGCTCAAGCGGTCCCTCTACACCGCCCTCGCCCTCGCCGTCATCGGCGGCGGCACCTACGGCGGCTGGCGCTGGACCCAGACCCAGTACTACGTCGGCACCAACGACGACCACCTCGCGCTGTACCGGGGCATCAGCCAGGACCTCGCCTGGGTCTCGCTCTCCAAGGTCCAGAAGGACCACCCCGAGATCGAACTCAAGTACCTGCCGCCCTACCAGCAGAAACTGGTCGAGGCCACCATCCCCGAAGGCGACCTCAACGACGCCCGGGCCAAGATCGAGGAACTGGCGGTCCAGGCCTCCGCCTGCAAGAAGCAGGCCGACCGGCGCGCCGCGGAGACCGAGAAGAACGCCAAGACCGGCGAGGGCGAGGCCGGAGGCACCACGGGAACCAGCCCCGCCTCCTTCACGTCCAAGGCCTCACCCAGCCCGAACCCGTCGGGCTCGCCCGAGGCACCCGAATCGTCCGAGTCCCCGTCCACGACCGCACCCACTCCAGGCTCAGGACCGACCCTCTCGGAGGAAGAGCAGAAGGTCGTCTCGCTGTGCGGTAAGCAGTAGGCAAGCCGTGAGAGGCCCTGTCACACGATGAGCAGTACTACCAACCCGTCGACGCACCACACGTCCACGATCGGCGCCATCGGCGCCCCGAGCCGGCGCAACACCGAGCTGGCTCTGCTCGTGTTCGCCGTCCTCATCCCGGTCTTCGCCTACGCCAACGTGGGACTGGCCATCAACGACGAGGTGCCCGCGGGCCTGCTGAGCTACGGCTTCGGCCTCGGCCTGCTGGCCGCCGTCGGCCACCTCGTCGTGCGCAAGTTCGCCCCGTACGCGGACCCGCTGCTGCTGCCCCTGGCCACCCTGCTCAACGGCCTCGGACTCGTCGCCATCTGGCGCCTGGACCAGTCCGAACTGCTCCAGAGCATCCACCAGGCCGGCAACGCCGCACCCCGCCAGCTGATCTACACCGCGATGGGCATCGCCCTGTTCGTCGCCGTGCTCGTCTTCCTCAAGGACCACCGCGTCCTGCAGCGCTACACCTACATCTCCATGGTCGGCGCCCTGTTCCTGCTGCTGCTCCCGCTCGTACCGGGCCTCGGCAAGAACATCTACGGCGCCAAGATCTGGATCCAGGTCGGCTCCTTCTCCATCCAGCCCGGCGAGTTCGCCAAGATCGTCCTCGCGATCTTCTTCGCCGGCTACCTGATGGTGAAGCGCGACGCACTCGCCCTGGCCAGCCGCCGCTTCATGGGCCTCTACCTGCCCCGCGGCCGCGACCTCGGCCCCATCCTGGTCGTCTGGATCGTCTCGATCCTCATCCTCGTCTTCGAGACCGACCTCGGCACCTCGCTGCTGTTCTTCGGCATGTTCGTGATCATGCTGTACGTCGCCACCGAGCGGACCAGCTGGATCGTCTTCGGCATGCTGATGTCCGCCGTCGGCGCCGTCGGCGTGGCCACCTTCGAACCCCACATCCAGCAGCGCGTCGACGCCTGGCTCGACCCCATGCGGGAGTTCACCCTCTCCCGCGCCGGCCAGATCGGCCACTCCGAGCAGGCCATGCAGGCCCTGTGGGCCTTCGGCTCCGGCGGCACCCTCGGCACCGGCTGGGGCCAGGGCCACTCCGAACTGATCCGCTTCGCCGCCAACTCCGACTTCATCCTCGCCACCTTCGGCGAGGAACTCGGCCTGGCCGGCCTGATGGCCCTGCTCCTGCTCTACGCCCTGATCGTGGAACGCGGCGTACGCACCGCCCTCGCCGCCCGCGACCCCTTCGGCAAGCTCCTCGCCATCGGCCTCTCCGGCGCCTTCGCCCTCCAGGTCTTCGTCGTCGCCGGCGGTGTCATGGGCCTCATCCCGCTCACCGGTATGACCATGCCCTTCCTGGCCTACGGCGGTTCCTCCGTCATCGCCAACTGGGCGCTGATCGGCATCCTGCTGCGCATCAGCGACACCGCGCGCAGACCGGCACCCGCCGCGCCCGCCAGCCCCGACGCCGAGATGACCCAGGTGGTCCGACCGTGAACAAGCCACTGCGCCGAATCGCGATCTTCTGCGGCCTCCTCGTCCTCACCCTCCTCGTCCGGGACAACTGGCTCCAATACGTCCAGGCCGACGAGCTGAAGGAGGACGAGCACAACCGCCGGGTCGCCATCGAGCGGTACGCCAGCCCCCGCGGCGACATCATCGTCGACGGCAAGGCCATCACCTCGCACGCCACCACCGAGGGCGACTTCAAGTACAAGCGCACCTACAAGGACGGCGCCATGTGGGCGCCCGTCACCGGCTACGTCTCCCAGGCCTTCGGCGCCACCCAGCTCGAGTCCATCGACGACGGCATCCTCACCGGCAACGACGACCGGCTCTTCTTCCGCAACACCCTCGACATGATCACGGGCAAGAAGCGCGAGGGCGGCAACGTCGTCACCACCCTCAACGGCGCCGCCCAGAAGGCCGCCTACGACGGCCTGAAGAAGCAGGGCGCCAAGGGCGCCGTCGTCGCGATCGAGCCGTCCACCGGCAAGATCCTCTCGATGGCCTCCTACCCGTCCTACGACCCCACCGTCATCGCGGGCAGCAACGAGGCGGCCGGCGAGGCCTGGAACAGGCTCCAGAAGAAGAACAACCCCGACGACCCGATGCTCAACCGCGCGCTGCGCGAGGTCTACCCGCCCGGATCCACCTTCAAGGTGGTCACCGCGGCCGCCGCCCTGGAACACGGGAAGTACGACTCGGCCGACGAGAAGACCGACTCCCCGCTGCCCTGGACGATGCCCGGCACCAGCACCGAGCTGAAGAACGAGGGCAACATCCCCTGCAAGGACGCCACCCTCCGCGAGGCCCTGCGCGTCTCCTGCAACACCGTCTTCGGCAAGCTCGGCTACGACCTCGGCAACGACAAGATGCTGGAGACGGCCAAGAAGTTCGGCTTCACCGAGGAGCAGTTCGTCCCGGTCCGCTCCAGCGCCTCCGTCTTCTCCGACGGCATGAACGACTCCCAGGTCGCACTCTCCTCCATCGGCCAGTACAACACCGCGGCCACCCCGCTGCAGATGGCCATGGTCACCTCGGCCATCGCCAACAACGGCACCCTGATGAAGCCGTACATGGTCGACGAACTCCAGGCCCCCAACCTCGACACCATCGAGAAGACGGACCCCGAGGAGATGAGCAAGCCGCTGTCCGCGGACAACGCCCAGATCCTCCAGTCCATGATGGAAACCGTCGTCGAGGACGGCACGGGAACCAACGCCAAGATCGACGGCGTCAAGGTGGGCGGCAAGACCGGTACCGCACAGCACGGTGTCGACAACAGCGAGAACCCCTACGCCTGGTTCATCTCGTACGCCAAGGCCGACGACGGCAGCTCGCCCGTCGCCGTGGCCGTGGTGATCGAGGACGAGAACGCCGTCCGCGACGACATCTCCGGCGGCGGCCTCGCGGCACCGATCGCGAAGAACGTCATGGAGGCCGTCATCGACAGCAAGAAGTGACCGCGCCATGAACGGAACGTGACTCCGGTCACGTCCCCTTCACATAGGCGCACGTTGCGATACCGGTCCTGTATCGGCTGCCCGGCTCGGCCGAAGGGCCAGGAGCGATCCGGGTACGGTAGGCCGGACGGCAGCCTCCGACCGTACAAGCATGCCGGTCGGGACCGACGGAGAGGGCTGGTAGGTAACCATGGAAGAGCCGCGTCGCCTCGGCGGCCGGTACGAGCTGGGCCAGGTGCTCGGTCGTGGTGGCATGGCGGAGGTATACCTCGCGCACGACACCCGGCTCGGCCGCACCGTGGCAGTGAAGACGCTCCGCGCCGACCTCGCGCGCGACCCGTCCTTCCAGGCCCGCTTCCGCCGGGAGGCCCAGTCGGCCGCCTCGCTCAACCACCCCGCGATCGTGGCGGTCTACGACACGGGCGAGGACTACATCGACAACGTGTCGATCCCGTACATCGTCATGGAGTACGTCGACGGCTCCACACTCCGTGAGCTGCTCCACTCCGGCCGCAAGCTGCTGCCGGAGCGGACCCTGGAGATGACCATCGGCATCCTCCAGGCACTGGAGTACTCGCACCGGGCCGGCATCGTCCACCGCGACATCAAGCCGGCCAACGTCATGCTCACCCGCAACGGCCAGGTCAAGGTCATGGACTTCGGCATCGCCCGCGCCATGGGCGACTCCGGCATGACGATGACCCAGACCGCCGCCGTGATCGGCACCGCCCAGTACCTCTCCCCGGAACAGGCCAAGGGCGAGCAGGTCGACGCCCGCTCCGACCTGTACTCCACGGGCTGCCTGCTCTACGAGCTGCTCACCGTGCGCCCGCCCTTCGTCGGCGACTCCCCGGTCGCGGTCGCCTACCAGCACGTGCGCGAGGAACCGCAGGCGCCCAGCGTCTTCGACCCCGAGATCACGCCCGAGATGGACGCGATCGTACTGAAGGCCCTGACCAAGGACCCCGACTACCGCTACCAGTCGGCCGACGAGATGCGCGCCGACATCGAGGCCTGCCTCGACGGCCAGCCCGTCGCCGCCACCGCCGCACTGGGCGCCATGGCCGCCGGCGGCTACGGCGCCTACCCCGACGACCAGCCCACCACCGCCCTGCGCTCGGACGGGGGCGGCGGCGCCACGACCATGCTGCCGCCCATGAACCCGGACGACGGCGGCTACGGCTACGACGAGCGCCCCGACCGGCGCCGCCAGCAGCCCCGCAAGAAGAACACCTCCACGATCTTCCTGGTCCTGGCCGGCGTCCTCGTCCTCGTCGGCGCCATCCTGATCGGCAAGTACGCCTTCAGCGGGGACGGCGGACCGAGCAACGACAAGGTCCCGGTGCCCGCCTTCGTCGGCCTGAGCAAGGCCGACGCCCAGCAGCAGGCCGACAACATCGACCTGGTGCTGACGTTCAAGCAGCAGGAGTGCGAGGACCAGCCCAAGGGCAACATCTGCGCCCAGGACCCCAAGCAGGGCACCGACGTCGAGAAGGAGTCCACCGTCAACCTGGTGGTCTCGACCGGCGCACCCAAGGTCGAGATCCCGGACGTCGAGGGTCTCACCTTCAGCGAGGCGGAAGCAGCTCTGAAGGACAAGGGCTTCGAGGTGGAAAAGCAGTCGGAGGAGTCCACCCAGACTCCGGACACCGTGCTGACTCAGGACCCCAAGAGCGGTGCGTCGCGGGAGAAGGGCTCCACCGTCACCCTCACCGTCGCCAAGGAGACGGCACAGGTAACCGTGCCCGACCTGAGCGGCATGGCGCCCGAGGACGCCAGGAAACGGCTGGAGGAGCAGGGGCTCGTGCTCGGCACACAGGAGCAGGTCGAGTCCACCGCGCAGGCCGAAGGAACCATCTTCGAGCAGACCCCCAACGGCGGGAAGGACGTCGACCGCGGCAGCACGGTCAACGTGAAGATCGCCAAGGCCCCGGCCAATGAGAAGATCCCGATGCCGAAGGTCACTCAGATGACTGTTGCCCAAGCCAAGCAGGTCCTCGCTCAGAACGGCCTTCAGCTCGAGAAAGTCGAAGGCGGCGGTGACGACAACGCCGTAGTGGTGGCCAGCAACCCGGTGGAGGGCCAGGAGGTCAAGAAGGGCGACAAGGTCATCCTCTTCGCCCCCGCCCAGCAGGGTGGCAACAATGGCGGGGGCACCATCGCTGGCCTCCCCGGATTCGGCAACTGACACCATCTCCCACACTGCCCAGAGCCCCGGACCTCAGCGGAGGGACCGGGGCTCTACAGCGCCTAGGAGGCAGCGTCACGTGACGGGTCATCAATCCAGCTGTATTTTTGCTATTTTGTCACATTGCAGGGACATGCCAGGCCGGGTAACGTCCCTTTGCGCAAGATCAACTCCCGTCTGAGACATCTTGGAGATGACCTCATGCGCAAAACGCTGTCCACCCTTTTCGCGGTATTTGCCATGCTCGCTAGTGGTATCGCCTTCGCACCCAACGCCAGCGCAGCGGCATCCGCCTATGGGTGCAGCGGAAATCTGGTCGGCACTTACGACGTAAGAACCGGCGGTGGCACCAAGTACGGCGTCATCAACGTCTACTACAGCTCCGCAAACGGCGGCACCAACTGCGCCGCCGTCGTCGATACTTACTGGGGTACCGGCACGACCAAGAACATGATCGCCAGCATCTGGAAGTGCAAGGCCGGAACCGTACCAGGCGGCGGCACCTGCAGCATCGACACGCAAGACAACGACAACGGCTACTACTCCTGGTACGCCGGACCCGTCACCGTAACGGGTACGGCCTCTCGCTGCATCTCCGTCTGGGGCACGATCTGGAGCCCCTCCAACTCAACGGACGCCAACGGCCGTGGGGTAGCAGTCCACTGCGGCTAGCCTCGATCTTTCGTGAGGGTCCGCTGACGGAGTCGGCGGACCCTTTCGTTTCCCGAGCTGATGGTCGGCAGACCGGTAGCGCGGCTGTCCCGCCGGGTGGGCGTCGGATTCCGCTGCCGGGGACAGTTGACGGTGCTGGTCAGCCGGGGTTTGGCAGGAGCCCGAGTCGTTCGAGTGCGGCACTGATCTCGCCGGTCCAGGGCCGATGCTTGTTGAGGCAGAGGATCTTGAGGCGGCTGGTGGTGACGAGTTGCGCGGCCGCGGAGGGCTGGCGGAATTGCCGCAGCGGGGTTCCCGGAGCCGGGTAGTGCCGGTGAGAGCGAGCATGGGCAGCCAGGCCGGCAGGTCGGAGCGATCTGGACGATCTCAAGCCAGGCCCTGTTCTGAGCTGCCTGGTGAAGGGGCAGGTTGTGCAGGCCGGTGCCGTGCGGCTCGGATCCGGTGGACGTGCCTTCATATGTCAGAACTCGTTAAGTCCGGTTGACCACGTCATCCCAAGAGGGAAAGCCGGGCAATGATCAACGAGACGGCTCTACTGGAATCGCGCACCCTGCGCAGCGGCACGGCATCCTCGAACGCACGGACGTACTCGACCGCATGAAGGCCTGTCCCTCCTGCCGAACGGCATACACGTGACTACGGTGATGGTGGCGACGTACTTCCAAGTCACCGCCGAAGCCGTCCGACAGCTGACCACGCGCCACCGTGAGGAACTCGAAGTCAACGGAATGACCGTGCTCCGAGGCGCCGACCTGAGAGAATTCGAGAGTGACAACATGTCACTCTGGCTGGCCAGTTATCCACAGGCCCGCCGAAGCCTCACCATCTACTCCAGGCGAGCCGTACTCACCAGCGCTCTGCTCCTGCGCGACAGCGACATCGCCCGCCGGTTGCGCACCCCTGCTCGACACCCAGTGCGACCGCGAACCGATCGTGTCTTCGTATGTCATGACTCGTTAACCCAGGGTGACCACACAACTCCCTCTTTAGGGGCAACGATCATGATCAGCGAGACCGTCCTGCTCGAATCACCGGCCCTACGCAGCAGCGTGCGCGACCGCATGGACGTACTCGACCGCGTCAAAGCACTGTCCTTGCTGCCGGACGGCATGCACGTAACGACGGCAATGGTAGCGACGTACTTCTGCGTCACCACTGACGCCATCCGTCAGCTCAAGGCACGGCACCGTGAGGAACTGTCGAGCAGCGGGCTGCGCACTCTCCAAGGACCTGCGCTCGCTCAATTCAAGCGTGACGTCCTGTCACGCTATCCGGGAGGTCATCCACAGCCCCGGTCAAGCCTCACCCTCTACTCCCGTCGTTCCGTCCTCAACGTCGCCATGCTTCTCCGGGACAGCGAAGTCGCACGTCAGGTGCGCACCTACCTCCTGGACACGGAGTACCTGGCCCGCAGGCAGCCTGTGGAAAACCCGGCCCCTGCAGACACCTCCGCCCTCGACGCCCACATCGACCAGCGCATCACCCACATTCTCGGCCGGACGGTCGTACCGATGTTCAATGCCTTGATCGAAACGTCCAGCGATCACCAACGAGAGCTCATCGCTCTCCGGACGGGAGTCCAGCGCATCGAGAAGCGGCTCCGGCAACACAACGCCCGGCTGCAACGGCTGGAAGGCCCGTGGGAGGACCGTCCACTCGCCGGGGTCATGGCCTCCATGGACGCCATGAACGGCCGCGAGTTCGAGGAGCACGTGGCCCTACTGCTCCGCCGTGACGGATGCACCGACGTTCTCGTGCGCGGTGGCAGCAGGGACCGAGGTATCGACATCACCGCACTCACCGCCGCCGGGCGAACGCTCGTCGTCCAGTGCAAGAGGTTCGCGCCTCACCTCACAGTCACCAGCCCCGAGATCCAGAAGTTCATCGGGGCGGCCAAGGTCCTGCACAGCTCCGAGGTCGCCCTGTTCGTGGCGACCTGCCCCTTCACGCGTGACGCCCAGAACATCGCCGTCGAGAGCGGCATCACCGCCGTCCATCGCGGACTCCTGGAAGAGTGGAGCGCCGGTGCACCACTGAACGTCCTGCAGTAGCCGAACGAAGAGGCCCGAAGCCGCAAGACCAAGTTGCGGCTTCGGGCCTACATCATGTTAGGTCACAGAGGTCCCCACAGGACCCCAGTCACCTCACCGCAGCTCCTCCGGCGGCGTCCGGTCGCCGTCCACCTTCTCCGTGCGGACCAGCTCGCCCCAGACCACGTACCGGTAGCGGCTCGTGTAGACCGGGGTGCAGGTCGTCAGGGTGATGTAGTGGCCGGCCTTCTTCTTCCCGGACTCCTTGGGGATGCCGCCGAGCACCTCGACGTTGTACTTCGAGGTCTCGGGCAGGACGGCGTACGTCTTGTACACGTACCAGGTGTCCTTCGTCTCGAAGACGATCGGGTCACCCTTCTCGATCTTGTCGATGTTGTGGAACTTGGCGCCGTGCCCGTCGCGGTGGGCCGCGAGCGAGAAGTTGCCCTTCTTGTCCGAGGTGGGCAGCGTCGCCTTCACCGGGTCGGTGTAGTAGCCGGCCACGCCGTCGTTGAGGATCTTCATCGACGTGCCCTTCTCCACCAGGATGTCGCCCTCGCTCATCGCCGGGACGTGCAGGAAGCCGATGCCCGCCTTGGTGTCCAGCGCACCGGGGCCGTCCGGGCCGTTCCCGCCCACCCGGTCCTGGGCCCAGTTGTCACGGACCTTCTCGGCCTGTTTGTCCGCCGCGCGGTCGGCGACCACGTTCGTCCACCACAGCGAGTACACGACGAACAGGCCCATCACCAGGCCCGCGGTGATGAGCAGTTCACCGAGAACGCCGACCGCCTGCGCGACGATCCGTCCGGGACGACGCCGCCCGCGACCGCCCGCCCCGGTCTGCTCCTGGTGCTCCGTGTCGGTGGTCGCTGCCACTGGTCATCCGCCCTTAACTGACGAGCGCATCCGGCTTGCCCTTGCTGCGCGGCCGTTCCTCGACCATCTTGCCCCACACGATCATGCGGTACTTGCTGGTGAACTCCGGCGTACAGGTGGTGAGGGTGATGTAGCGGCCGGGTCCCTTGAAGCCCGACTGCTTCGGAACCGGGTCCAGCACGCTCACGTTGCTCGGCGAGGTCACCGGCAGGATCGACGCCATCTTGTAGACGAAGTACTTGTCCTGCGTCTCCACCACGATCGGATCGCCCGGCTCCAGCTTGTTGATGTACCGGAACGGCTCGCCGTGCGTGTTGCGGTGCCCCGCGAGCCCGAAGTTGCCGGTCTTCGCGTCCGGCATCGCCGTCTTCAGCCCGTCCTCCGCGTAGTGCCCGACCATGCCCCGGTCCAGCACCTTCTTGCTGCTGATGCCCTCCGCGATCGGCACCACCACGTCCAGCTTGGGGATGTGCAGCAGCGCGAACCCCTGTCCGGGCTCGAAGGCCCCCGGGTTGCGCCTGCCGTTCGCCCAGTCGTCCTGGAGGTCGCTCGCGGCCTGGTTCGCCTGCGCGTGCGCCCGCACGTTCGTCCACCACAGCTGATAGGTGACGAACAGCAGCATCAGCACGCCGGTCGTGATGAAGATCTCACCGATTGCCCGGCTGGCGACCACCGCGGCACCGGGCTTGCGCGCCCGCGCCTGCCGACGGGCCTCCACGCGCGACAGGGGCGCCTTCGGGGCCTGCTCGGCCTCTTCCTCCGGCGCCGGGTCCCGGGGCGCCCCACGGCGCCCGTGACGCCGTTTCGCGGCCTTCCTGCGGGCCGCGCGACCGCCGCCCACCGGACCGCCCCCGGCCGGCCCCGTCCCGGCGGCCGCCCGGGGCACCGGGGGGTCCGGGATCCGCAGCGCCACCGTCTCGTCGTCCACGAGCGGCGGCAGATACTCCTCCCCGACGGCGAACTCCTCGTACCCACCGTCCCCGAACGCACCGGAATCCCCGTACGGCTGCCCGTACGAGGATCCCTGGTCACCGGCCGTGCCGGAGTCGCGCTCGGGGCGCAGCGCGGTCACGCCGTGGCCCTGCCCACCACCGGGGCGAGCCCCGCCGACCTCGCCACCGCGTCCTGGTAGCCGCACTCCACCAGCCAGTTGGCCAGCATCCGGTGCCCGTGCTCGGTCAGCACCGACTCCGGGTGGAACTGCACGCCCTCGACGAGCAGTTCCCGGTGGCGCAGGCCCATCACGATCCCGTCCGGCGTACGGGCCGTCACCTCCAGCTCGGCCGGCACCGTGGCCGGCTCCGCCGCCAGCGAGTGGTAGCGCGTCGCGGTGAAGGGGGAGGGCAGGCCCGCGAAGACGCCCTGCCCCGTGTGCTCGACGGGCGAGGTCTTGCCGTGCAGCAACTCCGGCGCCCGGTCCACCACACCGCCGTACGCGACCTGCATCGACTGCATGCCCAGGCACACGCCGAAGACTGGCACGCCGGTCGCCGCGCAGTGCCGGACCATGTCGACGCAGACGCCCGCCTGCTCCGGCGTACCCGGCCCGGGCGAGAGCAGCACCCCGTCGAAGCCGTCCTGGGCGTGCGCCGTCGACACCTCGTCGTTGCGCAGCACCTCGCACTCCGCGCCGAGTTGGTAGAGGTACTGGACGAGGTTGAAGACGAAGCTGTCGTAGTTGTCGACGACGAGGATGCGCGCGCTCACTGGTTGTCCACCGTCACATCGTTGAAGGGCAGCAGCGGTTCGGCCCACGGGAAGACGTACTGGAACAGGACGTAGACCACGATCATCGCCAGCATGAGCGAGAGCAGCGCCTTCACCCACGCGTTCCCCGGCAGATGCCGCCAGATCCAGCCGTACATGCCGTCCCTTCCGTCGCACCACGGCGCCAGACTCACGCCGTACCGCACCAGACTAGCGGCGCGCGGCCCTCGGGAACGGCCCTAATCCACAGGCTGGGCATAGTGCAGGTCGGCCGTGCCGGAGTAGCCCGGCAGGGTCGCCCGGCCGTCGTCCTCGACCTTCCAGCCGAGCCCGTACACGTTGACGTACACCATGTAGTTCTGGATCGCGGGCGACTTCGCCAGCGCCTTCTTCAGCCGCTCCGGATCGCCGACCGCCTGGATCTTGTACGGCGGTGAGTAGACGCGGCCCTGGAGGATCAGGGTGTTGCCCACGCAGCGCACCGCGCTGGTGGAGATCAGCCGCTGGTCCATGACCTTGATGCCCTCGGCGCCGCCCTGCCAGAGCGCGTTCACCACGGCCTGGAGGTCCTGCTGGTGGATGACCAGGTAGTCGGGCTGCGGCTCCGGGTAGCCGGGGAGCTTCGCGGTGGCGTCGGGCGGGGCGTCGTCGAGCGTGACGGTGATCGCCTCGCCCTTCAGCTTCTGCGTACCCGCCTTCTCCTCCAGCGCCGCGAGCTTGTCGTCCTCCGACTTCGTACGCCCGTCGTCGCGTTCCGCGAGCGATTCGACGTCCTCGCGCAGGGCTCCGTTGGACTCCTCCAGATCGCCGTTCTCCCGGCTGCGTTCATGGATGAGATCGGACAACTTGAGCAAAGAGGAGTCCGTACGGATATTGGTGCCCTTCGCGGTATTGAAGCTGGTGAAGAAGATAAGTCCCGCCAGCGCGAAGACGGCCGCCGTGAGCACCCGCACGGGCCGGAAACGGCGCCGGCGGACAGGGCTGGATCCCGTCCCGGGGGAGTCGGCAGAATTGCTCAACGTACCCTTATCTCCTTCGGCGCCACGGAAGGACTACGCTAACGGACGCCCGGGGGAGCGCTCAGAGTCCCCTCGTCCCATCCACGCCGCACCCGAGACCGAGCCCCGTTCCCTGCGCGGCCACGCAGCGCATCGACAGGAGAGACCCTCGTGCCGAAGTCACGTATCCGCAAGAAGGCCGACTACACGCCGCCGCCCTCGAAGCAGGCGACCAGCATCAAGCTGACCAGCCGCGGCTGGGTGGCGCCGGTCATGCTGGCCATGTTCGTCCTCGGCCTGGCCTGGATCGTCCTCTTCTACGTCACCGACGGTTCCCTGCCCATCGACTCCCTGGGCAACTGGAACATCGTGGTGGGCTTCGGTTTCATCGCCGCGGGGTTCGGCGTCTCCACGCAGTGGAAGTAGCCCACGCGATCGCTCCCCGGTAGCTCTGCCCAGGGGTATTCGCGGAGTTATCCACAGGCATTGTCCACACGCTGGGGAAAAGAAAGACGATCTGTGGATAACCCACCCGGCATTGACGCCGGTGTGACGGAAGTACCGGCTGGACCCAGCTTCCGAAAACATGTTCGCCCCCTGTCTGACCTGGGATAACACTGGTCAGCGACAGGGGGCACATGTGTTCCCGCACGCTGTGCACAAGATCCGCCACCTACTGTGGACAACGGGCGCTCAACTGAGCTGCGCCGACCTCAACAGGGTCAGGCCGACGACGACCACGAGGACCAGCGCACAGGTGCCGTACTGGACGAGCGTGCGCCGCTCGCGGGGCGCGTGGAGCATGGCGTAGCCGATCACGGCACCCGCGACGAGGCCGCCGACGTGGGCCTGCCAGGAGATGTTGCTCCGGGTGAAGGTGAAGATCAGGCTGATCACCAGCAGGATGACGACGGGCCGCATGTCGGCGTTGAGCCGGCGCACGAGGGCGGCGGTGGCGCCGAAGAGGCCGAAGATCGCGCCGGAGGCGCCGAGGGTGGCCGTGGTGGGCGAGGCCAGCAGGTAGGCGAGCACGCTGCCGGCGAGGCCGGAGACGAGGTAGAGGGCGAGGTAGCGGGCTCTGCCGAGGGCCGCTTCCAGGGGGCCGCCGAGGAACCAGAGGCTGATCATGTTGAAGCCGATGTGCCAGATTTCCTCGTGGGTGAACATCGTGGTCACCAGCCGGTACCACTCGCCCTCGGCGACGCCCTCGGTCGGGACGAAGGGGGCGGGGGGCCAGCGTCCGATGAGCACCATGTCGCTGAGGAAGGACGACGGGAGCGCCTGGACGGCGATGAACACCGCCACGTTGATCCCGATCAGGATCTTGGTGACGAGGTGGGGGTCGGCCGCGACGGTGCCGCCCGCGAGGGTGCGGGGGCGGGAGGCGCTCGGGGCCGGGCCGGCGGCCCCCGGTGTGCGGCCGGCGGCGCAGTCGGGGCAGTGGAAGCCGACGGAGGCGTTGACCATGCAGTCCGGGCAGATGGGGCGCTCGCAGCGGGTGCAGCGGATGCCGGTCTCGCGGTCCGGGTGGCGATAGCAACCGGGCAGGCTCTGGGCATCCGGTCGGCCGGCGGCCGCGTGGTCCATGGCATCCCCTCGGTCGTCCCTGCGGGCAGTGTGTGCGGGTGCACCGCCCCGCCCTTCTCTACGGATGAGCGGGGCGTTTGGTTCCTGCCCGGTGTGGCGGGGCGTCAGGCGTTCCGTGTCTCGACGACGACCGACTCGATGACGATGTCGGTGAGGGGCCGCTCGGTGCGGGGGTTGGTCCGGGCGGCGGCGATGGTGTCGACGACCCGCTGGCTGGCCGCGTCGGTCACTTCGCCGAAGATCGTGTGCTTGCGGTTGAGCCAGGTCGTCGGGGAGACGGTGATGAAGAACTGCGAGCCGTTGGTCCCGGGGCCGGCGTTGGCCATGGCCATCAGGTAGGGCCTGTCGAAGGCGAGGTCGGGGTGGAACTCGTCCGGGAACTGGTAGCCGGGGTCGCCGGTGCCGTTGCCCAGCGGATCGCCGCCCTGGATCATGAAGCCGCTGAGTACCCGGTGGAAGACGGTGCCGTCGTAGAGCCTGGCCAGGGACTTCTCGCCGGTGGCGGGGTGGGTCCACTCCCGCTCGCCGCGGGCGAGCTCGACGAAGTTCTTGACGGTCCTGGGTGCGTGGTTCGGCAGCAGCCGGACCTCGATGTCACCTTGGCTGGTCTTCAGGGTGGCGTAGAGCTGCGCGGCCACGAGGTGCCTTCCGTCGTCCTGTTGTGCGCACCGATCCTCGCACGGGCGGGGACGCGTTCGTCGCTCTTACGTCGCTCTTACGTCGCTCTTACCGCTGGGTCACGAGCGTGGGGCGCCGATCCGTGGCATGGTCGTGGACAGGCTCGTGTTGCCCGGTATTCATCGGTTATTGACGTTGATCAGCTCTTGTTCGCAACTTCATCACCACTTGCCCCAGAGGACGCGGCGGCATCGCCCGTGACCCGGATGCCCGCCCTCGCATGCCTGGCGGCGCGTCCCCAGGCATGATCCGTAAAAGGGTGGAAAGTCGAATTACCGTACGCCACCGAGGAGGAGGAACCCGTGACCCGCATCGACAGCGTGCGCGCCGCGACCGGTTCGGCGAAGGACAGCGTGCTGCACGCCGCGGAAGTGGTGGCGCCCTACGCCGACACGGCCAAGGACAGGGCCGCTCACTATGCACAGGAGGCGCGCGTACGGCTGGCGCCCAAGGTGTCGCAGGCCACGTGCCAGGCGCGCCTGCAGTACGGCACCCACGTGGCGCCGCGGCTGGAACAGGCCCGTACGCATGTGCCGCCGAAGATGGACGCGGCCGCGCAGGAGGCCGCTGTCCGTACGCGTCTGGCCGCTCGGCAGGCCGCCGACTACTCACGTCCGAGGATCGAGCAGGCGGTGGCCGCGGCGGGTCCCGTGCGCGACGAGGCCACGGCGCGCGGTGTCGCCGCGCTGGCCGCGCTGCGTGGTCAGGTCACGGCCAAGGAGATCCAGCGGCTGACGCGCAAGCACCAGCGTCGGGCCAGGGCCGGCCGGGTCGCCAAGGTTCTCGCGGTGGTCGGCATTGTCGCCGGTGGTGCCTTCGCCGCCTGGAAGTGGTGGGACAAGCAGGCCAACCCGGACTGGCTGGTGGAGCCGCCGGAGGCGACGGAGGTTCCCGAGTCGGGCCGGCTGACGTCGGTGGACGGCACCGGTGAGGCGATCCTCGATCCCGAGGTGCAGGCCAAGCAGGCGCAGGAGGAGGCGGAGGGCGACGAGCCCCGCTGATCTCCGCCGGCCGTACCGGCGCCGGCCGTCTTCTGTCGTTTGGTTACCGCCGCGGGGCGGGAGACTCGTGGTCTCCCGCCCCGCGGCGATGTTTCACGTGAAACGGCGCTCAGCGGCCGTAGCGGCGTTCCCGTAGGGAGTAGGAGCGCAGGGCGCGCAGGAAGTCGATCTCCCGGAAGTCCGGCCAGTACGTCTCGCAGAAGTGGACCTCGGCGTAGGCGGACTGCCAGAGCAGGAATCCGGAGAGCCGCTGTTCGCCGGAGGTACGGATGATGAGGTCGGACTCGGACCGTGTCTTGGAGTACAGGTGCTTGGAGATGTGCTCCATGGTGAAGGTCTCGATGAACTCGTCGATGTCGCCGCCCTGGGAGCTGTGCTCGGTGAGGGCGGAGCGCACGGCGTCGACGATCTCGCGTCTGCCGCCGTAGCCCACGGCGACGTCGACCTTGGTGCCGCCCTTGCGGCCCTGGGTGGCGGCGGTGGCGGTCTTGAGGCGGCTCGCGGACTCCGCGGGCAGCAGGTCCAGGGCGCCGACGGCCTCGACGGGCCAGGGGTTGCCCGGCGCGGCCAGCTGCTCGACGACCTCGGCGATGATGTCGATGAGGGGGTTCAGCTGCTCTTCGGGCCGGGCGAGGTTGTCGTCGGAGAGCATGAAGAGGGTGACGTGCTCGATCTGTGCGGAGTCGCACCAGCGCAGGAAGTCCAGCACCTTGGCGCCGCCGGCCCGGTAGCCCTCGCGGGGGTCGTCGATGCCCGACATCTTGGCCCACCGGCGGTTGCCGTCGAGCATGATGCCGATGTGCTGGGGGCGTGGGCGTCCTTCCAACTCTCTGACCAGTCGCTTCATATAGAGCGCGTCGAGAGCGGCCCGTACCTTCGCCCGCATGGTCTACCCCTTCCACCTCGTCGGTAGCGACCGGACGGCTCCGACGGCGATGAGCCACGTGGCACCGCCCCGCAGGGGTCTGCGCTGATGCCCTGTGGGGTGACGATATCAAGAGCAGACAGCGCCGCCGGGGCGTCGAGAGGGGCCCGTCCGGGGGCCGGTTCCGGTGGTGGCGCGGGTGCCGGGGCGCTGTTCCATGTCCTCAACTGGCCCTTTCCCTCCGGTCGTTGTTGATCATCCGGGCGGCGCGTGCGGTGCCGGGCACGGTGTGGGGCCCGCGACGGTGAGGAACGTCTCCGTCCGCCGGCGCCCGCTAGGGCGGGCCGCTTCCGCCCGCCGGAAGCGAACAGAGCGCCTCCGATCTACGTTTCCGCAGGTCGGAGGCGCTCTTTACGGTGGAGCCTAGGGGAGTCGAACCCCTGACATCTGCCATGCAAAGACAGCGCTCTACCAACTGAGCTAAGGCCCCTCGGGTGGCGTCGCCGGTCCTGGTGTCGCGGGCCGCCGGTCGCCGCGGACAAGAGTACCGGGTCGTCCCCCGTATCTCACAAATGATTGGGGCTCCCGGGGAACGACCACGCTCCGTAAGATGCTCGGCGTGGTTCGCTGGAGCGAACTGCGGTCTTTGGGGAAGCGATGGGGAGACGCAATGGACGCCGCACAGCAGGAAGCCACCGCAAGAGCGCGGGAACTGCAGCGGAACTGGTACGGGGAGCCGCTGGGGGCGCTCTTCCGCAGGCTTATCGACGATCTCGGTCTCAACCAGGCTCGTCTCGCGGGAGTGCTGGGGCTGTCCGCGCCGATGCTGTCGCAGCTGATGAGCGGCCAGCGGGCGAAGATCGGCAACCCCGCGGTGGTCCAGCGGGTGCAGCTGCTGCAGGACCTGGCGGGGCAGGTCGCCGACGGCAGTGTGAGCGCGGCCGAGGCCACGGAGCGCATGGACGAGATCAAGAAGTCCCAGGGGGGCTCGGTGCTCAGCAACACCACGACGACGACCAGTAGTTCGGGTGCGCCCACGGTCAAGCGGGTGGTCCGGGAGATCCAGTCGCTGTTGCGCTCGGTGGCGGCCGCCGGAGACATCATCGACGCGGCGGACTCCCTCTCCTCCTCGCATCCGGAGCTGGCGGAGTTCCTGCGGGTGTACGGCGCGGGCCGCACTTCGGACGCGGTCGCGCACTACCAGTCCCACCAGAACTGATCCCGTGGGTCCGGTCCGCCGAGGGGGTCGGCGGCCGGGCCCGCGGGAGTGGCGCGACAGGTCCCAGGGGAGGAGCGGCGCACAGCCATGGGTGAGGTCTTCGCGGGCCGGTACGAGCTGGTCGACCCGATCGGCCGGGGCGGGGTGGGTGCCGTCTGGCGTGCCTGGGACCACCGGCGCAGGCGTTATGTGGCCGCGAAGGTGCTCCAGCAGCGGGACGCGCACTCGCTGCTGCGGTTCGTCCGTGAGCAGGCGCTGCGGATCGATCACCCTCATGTGCTCGCCCCCGCGAGCTGGGCGGCCGACGACGACCAGGTGCTGTTCACCATGGACCTGGTCACGGGAGGCTCGCTGGTCCACCTGGTCGGGGACTACGGTCCGCTGCCGCCCGAGTTCGTGTGCACGCTGCTCGACCAGCTCCTGTCGGGCCTGGCGGCGGTGCACGGGGAGGGGGTGGTGCACCGTGACATCAAGCCCGCCAACCTGCTCCTGGAGGCGACGGGGACGGGCCGTCCGCGCCTGAGGCTGTCCGACTTCGGCATCGCGATGCGGCTGGGTGAGCCCCGGCTGACGGAGACCAACCTCGTGGTGGGGACGCCGGGTTATCTCGCGCCGGAGCAGATGATGGGTGCGGAGCCGGACTTCCCCTCGGACCTGTTCGCGGTGGGTCTGGTCGCGCTGTATCTGCTGGAAGGTGCCAAGCCGGACGCCAAGGTGCTCGTCCAGCACTTCGCCGAGCACGGTACGCCGCCCGCGCCGCGCGGGATTCCCGAGCCGCTGTGGCAGGTCGTGGCGACGCTGCTGCAACCGGATCCGTCCGCGAGGTTCCGTACCGCGACGGGGGCGCGCAAGGCGCTGGCCGCGGCGGTGGAGCTGCTGCCGGAGCCCGGTCCCGACGACGAGCTGATCGAGATCTTCGACCAAGTGGGCCCGCTGCCCACGGGGTTCGGGCCCGAGGGCCCGCTCAAGAGGGCCTCCGGTGTGGACGACGTACCGACGGACCCGCGACGCCCTGCGGACACGCCTTCGGGCACGGGTACACCTTCGGGCGCGGCAACGCCTTCGGGGACGGGTACACCTTTGGGCGCGGCAACGCCTTCGGACGCGGCAACGCCTTCGGACGCGGGAACGCCTTCGGGGGCTGGCCCGTCCTCGCCCGCCACTCCGCCGGCGCCCCTGCCGACACCCCCGTGGCAGGGCACGCCCCCGGCCGGTCCGCCGTCCGGCCAGGACTGGCCGTCGCCCGGTGTCCCGATCCCGCCCCCGACGGGCCCGGCCTCGGCGCCCGCGACCCCGCACCTGCCCCCGCCGGGGGCCCCGCCCGCACCGAACGGCGTCCCGTCCGACCAGGACTGGACGCCCTCCGCACCCTCCGGCGAGACCGGCGGTTTCCACCTGCCGCCCCCGCAGCCGACCGTCACCCCGGCGTCGGACGCGGCGGCCGAAACGACGCAACCGCCCGCACCGCACCCGGCGTTCACGGGCGGACCGCCGCACCTGCCGCCGGAGCAGGCCCCCGGCCGGAGCCAGTACCCGGCACCGCACGGGCCGCCGCTCCCCGCCCCGTCCCTCGCGCCGTCCCCGGCGCGGCGTGCCGACGTCCCCACCGCCGCGTACACCGCCCGGAACCCGCGGTCCGACCCTCCCGCCCAGCACCGCGGGGCACGGCGCCGCCGTCGTCCCGGCCCTCCGGCGCGGGTGGCCCTGCCGCTGCTGCTGCTCGCGCTGGCCTGCTACGCCGTGGGCTTCTGGGCGCTGACCCGCATCTGAGCCCGGGGCGCCGGACGGCTGGGGGCGCCTGCCTCGGCTTCTACGGCTGGGGCCTGCGGCGGGCCGTCGCCGTCCACACGGCCAGGCCGAGCAGCAGCAGGCTGCCGGTGCCGATTCCGCCGACGGCGACCGCCTTCATGGCGAGGTCGTCGTCCGCCGCTCCGCCGGCCGGGGCGGCCACCCGGTCCTGCGCGGAGACCTCGAAGAGGCCCTTCGGCCGGGACTCCCCCGCGTATCCGGGGCCGGTCCCCGCCGATCCCCCGAGCCGCAGGCGCAGCGTCAGTGCGAAGGGGCCCTGGCCGAAGTCCTCGGCCACCTGTGCCGCGAGGTGGATCACGACGTAGTAGTCACCGGCGAACCGCAGCGCGCCGACCTGCCCGTCGGTGGTGTACCGGTTGGGGTACGCCACGGGCGGCAGGGAGGCGAGGCCGACCGTGGTCGTCCGCCCGGTGTAGCCCTTGGCCGCGTCGTCCACCTCGCCGCGCACGGGGTTGTGCAGGGCCAGTCGCAGGGCACTGGTGGCATAGCCGGAGGCGTCCGCGGAGCCGGCGAGTTCGGCGGTGGCGTACACCTGGCGGCCCCAGTCGACGGGCACCTTGTAGTAAAGGGTCTCCCCGGGCCGGATGTCGTCGCGCCAGACCCCCTGTCCGACGAGGGTGGCGTGGGCGAATCCGGTGCCGCCCGGCCGGCGTTCCGGCTCGCCCGCGAGGGGGTCGGGCGAGGCGGAGTTCCAGGCCTCGGGGGCCTTCGTCGCGCCGGTCTCGCGCGGGCGGGGCTCGGTGGCGACGGTGAGTTCCAGGTCCCAGTCGTCCGGCGGGGAGTCCTGGGGCCGGGTCCGCTCGACGCCCACGTAGTAGGCGCCGGGGTCCTGGCACCGGTGGGCGGCGGGGTCGATCTCGCGCATGCCCCGGGCGGTGACCGGGCGGGGGCTGCGGGCGGCGCCGAAGGTCGCGCTCTGCACGGAGCACGAGCCGCCGTCGGCGTCCTGCACGGAGACCCGGATGCCGTCGACCGCGGTGACCTCCCCGTTCGCGCCGGGAACGGCGGTGACGGAGACGTAGGCGTCCGAGGCGGCGTCGAGTTCGAGGCGGTAGTAGAGGGTGCCGTTCCTCGGCAGGGAGCTGCGGTACGTGGCGCCCGCCGCCAGCGGTTCGGCGTCCGCCGTGGCACTCGCGCCCGCGATCCGTACGGCGTCGTCGGCGAAGTCGTACCCGGCGGCCGAACCTGCCGACCCGGCCGCCCCTGCCGCCCCGGCCGACCCGGTGGCGAGACCGACCGCGAGTGACGTGGCGCCGGGCAGGGCAGCGGTCGTGGCCAGTACGGCGGCCACCACGGCCACGCGCCCCACCGCGGCACCCCGTCGAGCCGTACACCACCGTCCCATGACCCGCCACCCCTCGCGCTCACCGGCTCTGTCGCCGCCCGCCCCGAGCGGACCGTGCCCCCTCAGGGCAACACAAAACCCCGACCGTTTGACGGCCGGGGTCTGCTCAGGACCGGATGTCGGTCGTACTCACGAACCCGTGGGCACGGAGTCAGTCGCCTCCGTCCACAGATCCTGCTCGGCGCGATCCGCCTGGATCTGGCGGTACACGAGGAGCCCGCCGATGGCGGCCAGTGCGACCAGGAGAAGCTTCTTCACCGCGCGACCTCGTCTTTCCTTGACGTTGGGGACCTTCGGCGCCCGACTATACACACCGGCCGATACCGATCGGTGACCTGCGTCGGCGGTCAACTGCCCGTCGCCGGAGCCCTTTAGAAGCGGACGAACCCATTCTGATCGGAGGGTGATCACACCCTCACATGCGGTGACTTTTGCCCGCCTCCCTCCCGTCTGCGCACCTTTTCCAACGCCTTGCGGCTATTCGGGTGGTGTTCATCTGAACATCGACGCGCCACGGGCGCAGGTCCACCACTTCGCGACGCTCATACACATCATGAGGAAAGTACGCAAATCGCCCAACCCGAAAGTGAGGGGCCATGGCCCGGAACAAGGTCCTGACGCTGTGGACCAGCATCGTCACCGCCTTCCTCGCGCTGTGCACGGCGCTCGGACTCGTCACGACGACGGCCGCCGCGGCCGTACCGCAGACCGGAACGCACAGCAACAGCGAGAGCGCCTCTCCCGAGGCGGCACCCGCGGCCGCGCTTCCCCTGCCCCGGTCCCGAACCGGTTCCCTGCCCCCCACGATGAAGCAGCGCATCCGCGCCGAGGCGCACGGCGCGGCGCCCAGCTGCCGCCATCACCCGCTCGCCGACTCCGCCGCGGCCACGACCGCGGCCACGACCACCGGCCTTCCGTGCGACGACACCGCGGTCGAGTCCCGGGCCCAGCACACCATCCCGCTCCAGCGCTGAGCGGCCCGCGCCACCCCCGACCCTGACGTAACGGCGATCTGCGTACCGCACCACACGCGAGAAACGGCCCGGCCGCTCGACAGAGCAGCCGGGCCGCCGCCGTACCCGGCTCTTCAAGACCTCTTGAGGAGTTGTAGCCTGCGACCGTGCCCAAGGCCTATGAAGTGATCGCCGACGATCTGCGCCGCTCCATCCGGGCGGGTGAGCGGCGGCCCGGCGACCGGCTGCCCTCGGAGGCCGACCTCGCCCACCACTACCGGCGCAGCGTGCCCACCGTGCAGAACGCGCTCCGGCTGCTGAGCGACGAGGGACTGATCGACAAGCGGCACGGCCTCGGCACCTTCGTCCGCCGCCCCCGCACGCCGGCGGTGCGGGACAACCGCCGCCATCAGTGGGAGAAGGACCGGGCCCGCCGACCGCTCGCCACCAGGGCCGAGACCGGCGCCACGGAGCACGACACCGGTCTGCGGGGCGACGACCTGGTCTTCCACGCCGAGTACCGCGAGCTGAAGGCGTCCGGGGAGCTGGCCGAGGCCTTCGGCGTTCCCGAGGGCACCGTGCTGCTCCAACGCACCTTCCGCACCCGGTACTCGGCCGAAACCGCTCCCTTCAGCCTCGTCACCTCCTACCTCGTCCACGACCTGGTCGCGGCCAATCCCGACCTTCTGGACGAGGCCAACGAGCCCTGGCCGGGCGGGACTCAGCACCAGCTGCACACCGTCGGCGTCGAACTGGACCGCGTGGAGGAGCGCTTGACCGCCCGCCCGCCGACGCCGGAGGAGGCAGCGGCCCTGGACCTGCCACCGGGCACGTCGGTGATCCTGCTCCGCAAGACCTCGTACGACACCGGCGGCCGGGTGGTGGACGTCTCCGACGTCACCCTGCCCGGGGACCGCACGGAACTGCTCTTCACGACCCGTCTGGAAAGGTGGTGAGTGCCGTCGTGAACCGGCGCGTCGTCATCGTCACGGCCGTCCACGGCCCCTCCGCCCGCTTCCTCCCCGAGGCCTACGCCTCGCTGTGCGCGCAGGAGCTGCCCGACGGCTGGGAGTGGCGCTGGGTGATCCAGGAGGACGGCCGTACGCAGGACGTCCGGCCGCACGTGCCCGACGATCCGCGGGTCGTGTTCCACCAGGGGCGTCACGGACGGCAGGGCGGGCCGGGGGTGGCGCGCACGATGGCCCTGGCCCACGCGGACGGGGCGTACGTGAAGGTCCTGGACGCCGACGACCGGCTCACTCCGGGCGCCCTGGCCCGCGACCTGGCCGCCCTGGAGGCCGACCCGTCGATCGGGTGGGCGACCTCGCGGGTCCTGGACCTCCTGCCCGACGGTTCGACGGCAGGTTTCCCCGGCGACCCGGCGCACGGGCCGATCGAGCGCGGGCAGGTGCTCGACTTCTGGAGGGCGAACGGCTTCCGGGCCCAGGTCCATCCGGCGACCCTGCTGGTCCGGCGCGACCTGCTGCTCGCCGTCGGCGGCTGGATGGCCCTGCCCGCCTCCGAGGACACCGGCCTGCTGCTGGCGCTCAACTGCGTGAGCCGGGGATGGTTCACCGAGGACGTGGGCCTTCTCTACCGCAAGTGGGAGGGCCAGGAGACCGGCCAGGCGTCCCACGTGGAACCCGCGGAACGCGATGCCCGGATGGCGGTGGTGGAGGCCAGGGCGCGCGCCCTGGCGTCCTTCGGGTGGCGCCTGCCGGAGGGCACCGGCGGCTTCGCCCGCTGAACGGCGGGAGCGCCCGGCGGCAGGGGCACCCGGCGGCGGGAGCACCCGGCGGCAGGAGCACCCCGCGGTCAGGGCAGCCGTTCCGCGTCCGTCCGCGAGAAGACCAGGTCGCTCTCCCCGGTCACCGGCCCGCGCAGCCGCACCGGCGCCCGGGGCGCACCGCTCAGCGCCGGGGGATAGCTCCCGGGCGCGTAGTCGTTGGCCAGCCGGTAGCCGTGGAACCCGGCGTCCCGCATCACCGCGAGCAGGTCGTCGACCCGGTCCCCGAGCCGGGCCATGCGCTCCGGTGCCACCTCGACCGCGATCTCCGCGTCGGGCCGCAGAGCGCCCAGCATCGGCGCGAGACCGCGCACGACACTCCCCTCCGCGCCCTCGACGTCGATCTTGATCACCCGCGCGGTCGCGATCTCCGCCGGGCCGAGGAGCTCGGGCAGCGGCCGGGCCTCGGTCCGGAAGCTCGACTCCACCGGGCCGTCGTACGGGACGACGCTGTTCGCCCCCGTGTTCCGCGAGCTGGCGAGCGCGAAGGTCAGGGTCCTGGTGCGGTCCGAGACGGCGGCGTTGAGCGCGCGGATGTTCCCCAGGCTGTTGAGCCGGGCGTTCCCCACCAGGCGCCGGTGGACGTCCGGGGAGGCCTCGATCGCGACGACCCGGCCCTCGTCGCCGACCAGCCGGGCGGCCAGGACGCTGAAGACGCCGATGTTGGCCCCGACGTCGACGAAGCCGTCCCCCGGGCGCAGCCGGCGCCGCAGCCAGGCGGTCAGGTGCGGCTCCCAGGCACCGAACAGGTACAGGTACCGCTGTATGAGGTCCTGCGTGTCCACGGCGAAGCGACCGCCCGAGGGCAGCTCGACGACGGCCCTGCGGGGATGCTCGCGCAGGCGCGCGTTGAGCCAGCGCGTGGCGAGGGCCGCCTTCCCGAAGGTGCCGGGGCCGTTGCGCACGTACCGCGTCGCGAGTCCGACCAGGGCCTCGGTCACGGCGGCGCCCGGTTCGCCCCGGGTGTTCAGCCCCGGACCTCTTCCGCTTCCGTGCGGGCGATGGTGATCGCGGCGGACGGGCACCCCTCGGCCGCCTCGCGCACCCGCGGAGCGTCGACGTCGTGTTCCCGGCCGGGTATGACGGCACCGAGGCCGCCCACCTGGGTGAAGACGGACGGGGCCCGGTGGACGCAGTCTCCGGAGCCGTAACACTGCTCGGGGTCGACGGAGATCCTCATGCGCACTCCAGCGGCGGTCGGTTTCGGAGCCTTCTCGACCTGCCTGCCCACGGATCGGCGTACTGAACCCGCCCCGCACGCACGCCCGTTGGCCGGCAAGCCGGTTGGCCCGCCCGCCCCGGCCCTCGTAAGATCGTCCGGCAATCCCACATTCGCTCGCGGCCCTTCGATGGCCTGCGACGGTCCGTGACGGCTCGTGAGGCCCCGCGGAGTACTGAGTGCGGGGTGTGGGAGTGCGGAGCTGTGACCGAGGGGGACGGTTTGGGGACCGGCGAGCAACTCGTGACGATCGGGGCCGTGCTGGTCGGCGCGCTGACCACACACGTCACGAACTACCTGATGGAGCGGAGCCGCAACCGCAACCAGCTGCTGACGCGGTGGGACGACAAGAAGGTCGACGCCTACGGGGAGTACGTGGACGCCGCCAAGCTGCGGATCGCCGCGTCCGTGCCGCTGTACGAGGCGCGGGAGGCGTTGCGCGAGACCCACCGCAGCGAGGAGGACCTCCGCGACGACCTCGCGGAGGCGAGCCTGCGCTGGGGGGCGGCCTTCGAGCGGGTCATGCTGCTCGGCGGGGACGACGCCATCGAGTCCGGGCACGAGCTGAACGTGCTGCTCGCCGAGATCGAATGGCAGGCGACCGGCCGGGTCGACGGCAGCCTGGAGGAGTGGCGGGAGCGGCACCGGGCGGCGTTCCGCGCCATCAACGCCTTCCACGAGGCGGCCAGGGCCGATCTCGGCATCCGGGGCCGCGTCACCGGCGAGAAGCACCCGGAGCGCGACCTGCTGGTCCCGCCCGCCCGCGGGTCGTCCACCGGCTCGCCCACCGGTTCGTCCACCGGGGACTGACCCGCGGCGGCTGCCGCTGCCCGTTCACATGTGCGCGTCGGCATGGTTTGGCTCCGGTCCCTCCCCTCGTGGGGACCGGTGCCAAACCATGCCGACGCCGTTTTCGCGTGCGGTACCGGATGGGTTCGAGGAGGGACGGGCTGCCGAAAGCTGACCGAGAACATGCGGCCTCATGGGGTGGCTCTCCAAGTGCTGAGCCGCTGACCTGTCCGGGTGTCGCGGGGCCGCCTCGCCACTGCGACGCGATCCTGCCACCCGAGGTCGCCCCGGAGGAGGTTCCGGTATCCGGAAGCTGCTGTAGCCGCAGGTCAGCCGTATAGAGTGAGTTTTCCGGTCCGGACGTCCAGGTGCGGGGGAAGTAAGGAGTGGAGACCTTGAGTTTCGACTCAGGGGCACGCACGGCCTTCGCAGAACGCCTCGCACTGCTGTACAGGGAGGCCGGCAACCCTCCCCTCAAACGTGTGTCCGAGGCCGTCGTCCGGCTCCAGCGCGTCGACGAACGAGGGCGTCCGGTGCGGGTCTCCGCCCAGCGGATCAGCGACTGGCGGCGGGCCAAGAACGTGCCGGCCCAGTTCCCCGCCCTCGCGGCCGTCCTGCACGTCCTCATACCCCAGGCCCGGCGCGCACGGCCCGTACCGGTCTCCGCCGGTCTGTACGACCTGGTCCAGTGGCAGCGCCTGTGGGAGCGGGCGGTGGCCGACCCGGGCGGTGAACGTCCCGGGGCGGCCGCGGCGGAGGAGCAGACCCCCGCCGAGGCTCCGGCGGCCCTCGGCGGGGTCTGCCCCTACCGGGGCCTGGCCGCCTACCGCAGGCAGGACGCCGACTGGTTCTTCGGGCGGGAGCGGAGCACGCGGGCCCTCCTCGCCCAGCTCGACGCCACGCGGGACACCGGCGGTCTGGTCATGCTGGTCGGCGCCTCCGGGGCAGGGAAGTCCTCCCTTTTGAACGCCGGCCTGGTGCCCGCCCTGCGCACCGGCACGCGGGACGCCGGGGGCGGTCCGCCCGGAAGGGTGCTCCAGCTCGTGCCGGGGGCCGACCCGCTCGGCGAACTGACCCGCCTGGTACCGCAGCTCGCGCCCGTCGTCGTCGCCGTAAGGGAAGCGGCGGACCGGGACCCGGGCTCTCCCGGGACCTGGAACCCGGGCGACCCACAGACGGAGGACGCCGTCAGGGCGGCCTTCGCGGCCTGGGCGGCAACCGCGGAAGCCCCGTCCGGGCACGAGGACCGGGACGGGCGGGAGAGCAGGGGCGGGAACAAGGGACTGGACGGGCAGAGCGGGCCGGAGAGTCAGGACGGTCCGGGCAGACGGAACGGGCTGGACAGGCACCCGCCTGGCCCCGCCGACCCCGCCGACCGTGCCGACCCGGCAAGACAGACCAACCAGGCAGCCTGGGCCGACCGGGCAGGACAAACCGGCCAAACAGAACGGGCCGACGAGGCAGGCCAGGTCAGCCAAACAGAACAAACAGGACGAGAGGGGCAGGAAGACCGGAGCGACCGGGAAGACCGGGGAGACCGGGGAGACCGGGGCGACCAGCGAGGCCAACCGGACCACAGCGGCCGGACCGGTCGGGGCAGCCCCACCAGCCCGGTGCGACAGCTCGGCAGGGCTCCCTCGGACGGCGGGACCCGCCCAGAGGGACCGCCAGGGCAAGCGAGCCGGACCGGCCGGGCGATCCGGACGCACCCGCCGGGCCCGGCACCCTCCGACGGCCGGGAAGACCGCGCGCACCCCGATGCCGCGCTGGCCCCGGCAGCCTCCGACGGCCGGAAAGGCCACGCAGGCCACCCCGATGCCCCCGCCGCTGTCCAGCCCGTCGTCATCGTGGACCAGTTCGAGGAGGTGTTCACGCTCTGCGCCGACGAGGCGGACCGGCGCGTGTTCGTCCAACTGCTTCAGGCCGCCTGCGTGCCCGGCGCCGACGGGGCCCCGCCGCCGGTGCTGGTAACCCTGGGCGTACGCGCCGACTTCTACGACCGGTGCCTGCGGTACCCCGAGCTGGCCGACGCGCTGCAGCACCGGCACATGGTGCTCGGGCCGCTGACCACCGCGGAGCTGCGCGAGGCGGTGACCGCCCCCGCCAGGGCCGTCGGCATGGAGCTGGAACCGGGGCTCGCCGAGCTGATCATCCGCGAGGTGAGCACCGACGGCCCGCGCGGTGGGGGCGCCTCCCACGCCTTCCGGGCCGTGGGGGAGCACGACGCGGGCGTGCTGCCGCTCCTGTCCCACGCCCTGCTCGCCACCTGGCAGCGGCGCAAGGCGGGCCGGCTGACCCTGGCCGGGTACCGCGCGGCCGGCGGCATCCAGGGCGCGGTGGCGGCGACCGCCGAGCGGGCCTGGTCCGGTCTGGACCCGGCGGCCCGCACGGCCGCGCGGCTGCTGCTGCTCAGGCTGATCCGGCTGAGCGAGGACACGCAGGCCACCCGCAGGCGCAGTACCCGACGCCGGCTGGCCGAGGAGTCGAGAGACCCGGGCAAGACCGAGGAGTCCCTCGAGGCGCTGGTGCGGGCCCGCCTGGTGACGCTCGACGCGGACACCGTGGAGATCACCCACGAGGCACTGCTGCACGCCTGGCCCCGGCTGCGCGACTGGATCGACGAGGACCGCGCCGGAAACCTGCTGCGCCAGCGGCTCGAGGAGGACGGCCTGGCCTGGGAGGAGTCGGACCGCGACCCCGCGCTGCTCTACCGGGGCTCCCGGCTGGCGCAGGCCGACGGCTGGGCGAAGTCGGCCGACGACACCTTCCTGACCCGCGGCGCGGTGGAGTTCCTGGCCGCCGCGGTCAGGCTGCGCAGGCGCACCGTCATGGTCAGCCGTGCCGCGGTTTCGGCGCTGGTCGTCCTGGCCCTCCTGGCCGTCGGTTCCGCGGTGCTCGCCTGGCAGCAGCGCAACGACGCCGTGTTCGAGCAGGTGGTCGCCGAAGCGGACCGGGTCCAGGACACCGACCCGTCCCTGTCGGCCCAGCTGGACCTGGCGGCCCACCGCCTGCGGCCGGACGACGAGGACGTCAGGAACCGGCTGATCTCGATCGTGAACGCGCCCCTGGCCACCCCGCTCCTCGGGCACACCGGCGCCGTCTACCTCACCTCCTTCAGCCCCGACGGACGGATCCTGGCGACGGCCAGCTACGACCGCACCGTCCGGCTCTGGGACGTCTCGGACCCCGACCGCCCGAAGCAGCTGGGCAAGCCCCTCACCGGACACACCAGCTGGGTGAGCACCGCGGTCTTCAGTCCGGACGGCCGTACCCTGGCCAGCGCCTCGGACGACGGCACGATCCGGCTCTGGGACGTCAC
Source organism: Streptomyces sp. NPDC018026 (assembly GCF_044327745.1). Classification (NCBI taxonomy): domain Bacteria; kingdom Bacillati; phylum Actinomycetota; class Actinomycetes; order Kitasatosporales; family Streptomycetaceae; genus Streptomyces; species Streptomyces sp. NPDC018026. The sequence continues at coordinate 258,052 of NZ_JBIRFY010000009.1, read as the reverse complement.
CGACCCCGGCCGCCCGCGACCGCTCGGGGCACCGCTGGCCGGCCGCGGCGGCACCGTCTACCTGCTCGCCTTCAGCCCGGACGGCCACACCCTGGCCTCCGCCCACGACGACCACGCCGTCCGCCTGTGGAACGTGGCCGACCGGCGCGACCCCGAGGCGCTCGACACCCTGGCCGGTTCCACGGAGGCGGTGCGCTCGGTGGCGTTCAGTCCCGACGGGGACACGCTCGCGGCCGGCGGTGACGACGACAAGGTCCGGCTCTGGGACGTGAGCGATCCCCGCCGTCCCGAGCCGGCCGGCGCACCGCTGGCCGGTCACAGCGGCCTGGTGCACTCCGTGGCCTTCAGCCCCGACGGCCGCACCCTGGCCAGCGGCAGCGCCGACGACACCGTCCAGCTCTGGGACGTCACCGACCCGCTCCGGGCGAAGCCCGTCGGCGCACCGCTCACCGGCCACAGCGGTCCCGTCTGGGCGGTGGCGTTCAGCCCCGACGGCGCCATGCTCGCGGTGAGCAGCGCGGACAGCACGGCGAGCCTGTGGAACGTCAGCGACCCGGCCTACCCCTCGCAGGTCGGCGTGCCCCTCGCCGGAGGCAGCGGTGAGATGTACGCCCTCGGCTTCAGCCCCGACGGCCGCACCCTCGCCACCGGCAGCGGCGACAGCAAGGTCCGCCTGTGGTCGCTGCCGACGTCGGACATGATCGGCCGCATCGGGGCCTTCCGTCCGGACGGGCACGTACTGGCCACGGCGGCCCGCGACGGCCGGGTCCGGCTGTGGGACGTGACGGACCCCCGCCGGCCCGTCTCGCTGAGCGCTCCGTTCGAGCCGGGGGACGGCGACATACGGTCGTTGGTGTTCTCCCCGGACGGCGGGACCCTCGCGGTCCTCGTGGGGGGCGGCTCGTTGCAGCTGTGGGACGTCACGGACCCGGCCGGGCCCACCGCCCACGGACCGCCCGTGGCGCTGAGCACCCGCTACGCGGGCCCCGACACGCTGGCGTTCAGCCCGGACGGCCGCACCGTCGCCACGGCCCACGACGACCGCACCATCCAGTTGTGGAACGCCGACGACCCGTCCCATCCCCGTCGCCTGGGCAAGCCGCTCACCGGCCACTCGGGATACGTGAACACGCTGGCGTTCAGCCCGGACGGCCGCACCCTCGCCAGCGGCGGTGCCGACGACGCCGTACGCCTCTGGGACGTCACCGACCCCGCGCACGCCACCCGTCTCGGCGCGGCCCGTACCGGGCACCTCGGGCCCGTCAACGTCCTCGCCTTCGGTCCCGACGGCCGCACCCTGGCCAGCGGCAGCGACGACGGCACGGTCCGGCTCTGGGACGTCACCGAGCCGGGCGAGGCGTCCGGGGCCGGGACCACGCTCGCCGGACACACCGACTCGGTGGTGTCGCTGACGTTCAGCCAGGACGGCGACACGCTGGCCAGCGGCGCCAACGACAACACGGTCCGGCTCTGGAGCGTCACCGATTCCGCCGAGGCGGCCCCCATCGGCCGGGCGATGAGCCCCAACGCCAAGACGGGCAACTTCCTGTCCTTCAGCCCCGTGAGCCACATGCTCGGGGTGTCCAGCGGCACGGACACGGTCCGGCTGTGGAGCCTGGACGTGGACGACGCCATCGACCGCATCTGCTCGGCCACCCGGGGCGTGCTGACCGAGGAGAAGTGGCACGAGTACCTGCCGCGCCTGGACTACGAGCCGCCGTGCCACCAGTGAGGCACCACCACCGCCCACGTGATCCCTGTCACATCACCGGCACCCGACCGACCAGTCGGCACCCACTGGACACCCGGCCTTGTTAGCCTTGGCCACAGCCCGGCCGCTGGCGCATCCCCCGTCGCCAGCGGTCGGGTCTTTTCCTGGACTTGTCCCACCGCGGCGAACGACGGCGAACGCGAAGACCCCCAACCGATACCGGCTGGGGGTCTTGGTGCTGGTGGGGCTAACAGGATTTGAACCTGTGGCCTCATCCTTATCAGGGATGCGCTCTAACCAACTGAGCTATAGCCCCGCCGCGCTCTGCGGTGTATGTCCCGCGCGCTGACTCCTGAAGATTAGCGCACGAGGCGGGCAGTCCCAAAATCGGTTGTCGCGCGGACCGGGGGCCGGGACGGCCCGCGGATCACTCGTCCTCGGCGAGCGTCAGCTCCACACCGCCGACGAAGCCGGCGGACAGGTTGTAGATGAACGCGCCCAGCGTGGCCAGGGCCGTCGCGAGGACGACGTCGATGACCGCGATGATCGTCGTGAACATCAGCACGTTGGGCAGCGACAGGAAGGACTGCAGGTCGAAGCCGTTGGACTCGTTGGAGCCGGTGGCCTCGGAGATCGTGCCGCCGACCGTGGAGAAGACACCCATGGCGTCCATGACCATCCACAGCACGGCGGAGGCGACGATGGTGCAGATGCCCAGCGCGATGGAGAGCAGGAAGCTGACCTTCATCACCGACCACGGGTCCGCCTTCGACACGCGCAGGCGCGCCTTGCGGACGCGGGGCGTGGTGCGGGCGCCGGTGCGCGGGCGGCGCACGGCGGACGCGTTGCCGCCGTGGGTCTGATTACCGCCGTGGGTCGGATTGCCGCCCTGGGTCTGGTAGGCCTGCGGCGGGTGGTAGGGCCCGCCGGGCTGCTGGGGCTGCCGCTCTCCCGGCAGCGGCGAGGCCGCCTGCTGAGTCCGCTGGCCTCGGGTGTCCGTCACAGTTCCCCCCTGGGATCCATGCGTTGAGGACGAGCTCCCCGAGTGCGAGTCGGTCGCTCCGTCGTCGATCTTGCGCAGTTGAGTCGTGTGCGAATCCGTCGCACGCGCGGCTGAGCCACGGCCGCCGCCGCCCGTTTCCGTACCCGTGGGGGTACCGGCCGATCCGGCGCCCGTGGCTCCGCTCACGATGACTCTCTCCTCGTGCTACTCGGCCGAGGGCGCCTCGCCCTCGTCCGTGCCGGTGGTCGCGGCACCCTCGGCGGTCTCGTCGACGGCCACATCGCCGTCGACCTCCTCCGCCTCGCGTCCCGCCTCGGCGTTGCGTGCGATGCCGACGACGGCATCGCGCTTGCCCAGATTGATCAGTTGAACGCCCATGGTGTCACGGCCGGTCTCCCTGACCCCGCTGACTCGCGTACGAATCACACCGCCCGAGAGTGTGATGGCGAGGATCTCGTCGTGCTCCTCGACCACCAGCGCGCCCACGAGCGACCCGCGATCCTCGACGATCTTGGCGGCCTTGATGCCGAGGCCGCCGCGACCCTGGACGCGGTACTCGTCGACGGAGGTGCGCTTCGCGTAACCGCCGTCGGTGGCAGTGAACACGAACGTACCGGCTCGAACAACATTCATCGAGAGCAGCTCGTCCCCTTCGCGGAAACTCATGCCCTTGACGCCCGAGGTGGCACGCCCCATCGGACGCAGTGTGTCGTCCGACGCGGTGAACCTGATCGACTGCGCCTTCTTGCTGATCAGCAGCAGATCGTCCTCGGCCGAGACGAGTTCGGCTCCGATCAGTTCGTCGTCGCTGCCGTCCGCCTGCTCCCGCAGGTTGATGGCGATGACGCCGCCGGAGCGCGGCGAGTCGTAGTCCTTCAGCGGCGTCTTCTTCACCAGACCGGCCTTCGTGGCCAGGACCAGGTACGGAACCGCCTCGTAGTCGCGGATCGCGCGGATCTGCGCGATCGTCTCGTCCGGCTGGAAGGCCAGCAGGTTCGCCACGTGCTGGCCGCGCGCGTCCCGGCCGGCGTCCGGCAGCTCGTACGCCTTGGCGCGGTAGACGCGGCCCTTGTTGGTGAAGAACAGCAGCCAGTGGTGCGTGGTGGACACGAAGAAGTGGTTGACGATGTCGTCTTCCTTGAGCTTCGTGCCGCGCACGCCCTTGCCGCCGCGCTTCTGCGCCCGGTAGTCGTCGGTCTTGGTGCGCTTGATGTAGCCGCCACGGGTGACCGTGACGACGATGTCCTCCTCGGCGATCAGGTCCTCGATGGACATGTCGCCCTCGTACGGGATCAGCTTGGTCTTGCGGTCGTCGCCGTACTTCTCGACGAGCGCGGTCAGCTCCTCGCTGACGATCCCGCGCTGGCGGACGGGGGAGGCGAGGATCTCGTTGTACTCGTTGATCTTCATCTGGAGCTCGTCGTGCTCGCGGACGATCTTCTGCCGCTCCAGGGCCGCGAGGCGGCGCAGCTGCATCTCCAGGATGGCGTTGGCCTGGATCTCGTCGATCTCCAGGAGGTCCATCAGGCCCCCGCGCGCGATCTCGACGGTGTCACTGCGCCGGATGAGCGCGATGACCTCGTCGATGGCGTCCAGCGCCTTGAGCAGGCCGCGCAGGATGTGCGCCCGCTCCTCCGCCTTGCGCAGCCTGAAGCGCGTACGGCGGACGATGACCTCGATCTGGTGGTTCACCCAGTGACGGATGAACGCGTCCAGGGACAGGGTGCGCGGCACGCCGTCGACCAGGGCCAGCATGTTGGCGCCGAAGTTGGTCTGCAGGTCGGTGTGCTTGTACAGGTTGTTCAGGACGACCTTGGCGACCGCGTCCCGCTTCAGCACGATGACCAGGCGCTGGCCGGTGCGGGACGACGTCTCGTCGCGGACGTCGGCGATGCCGCCGATCTTGCCGTCCTTCACCAGGTCGGCGATCTTCTGCGCGAGGTTGTCCGGGTTGACCTGGTAGGGCAGCTCCGTGACCACCAGGCACTGGCGGTTCTGGATCTCCTCGACCTCGACGACCGCGCGCATGGTGATCGAGCCGCGCCCGGTGCGGTACGCCTCCTCGATGCCCTTGCGGCCCACCACGAGGGCGCCGGTGGGGAAGTCGGGGCCCTTGATGCGCTCGATGAGCGCGTCGAGCAGCTCCTCGTGCGAGGCCTCGTAGTTCTCCAGGTACCACTGGGCACCGGCCGCGACCTCGCGCAGGTTGTGCGGCGGGATGTTGGTCGCCATGCCGACCGCGATACCGGCCGAGCCGTTGATCAGCAGGTTCGGGAAGCGGGCCGGCAGGACGGTCGGCTCCTGGGAGCGGCCGTCGTAGTTGTCCGTGAAGTCGACGGTCTCCTCGTCGATGTCGCGGACCATCTCCATCGACAGCGGCGCCATCTTGCACTCGGTGTACCGCATGGCCGCCGCCGGGTCGTTGCCCGGCGAGCCGAAGTTGCCGTTGGAGTCGACCAGCGGCATCCGCATCGACCAGGGCTGGGCGAGGCGGACCAGGGCGTCGTAGATGGAGCTGTCGCCGTGCGGGTGGTAGTTGCCCATGACGTCGCCGACGACGCGGGCGCACTTGTAGAAGCCGCGCTCGGGGCGGTAGCCGCCGTCGTACATGGCGTACAGCACGCGGCGGTGCACGGGCTTGAGGCCGTCGCGGACGTCGGGCAGCGCACGCGAGACGATGACGGACATCGCGTAGTCGAGGTAGGAGCGCTGCATCTCCGTCTCGAGCCCGACGGGCTCGACACGCATCGCCAGGGCGTCACCCTCGGGCGTCGTCACAGGAGTGTTCTCGTCGGTCATTGCTGGTGAAGGTCCTTCCTGGTGCGGTCAGCGGAGACCGACTCAGATGTCGAGGAAGCGGACGTCCTTGGCGTTGCGCTGGATGAACGCGCGCCGGGCCTCGACGTCCTCGCCCATCAGCACCGAGAACAGGTCGTCGGCCTGCGCGGCGTCGTCGAGCGTGACCTGGCCGAGCACCCGGTGCTCCTGGTCCATGGTCGTGATGCGCAGCTCCTCGGCGTTCATCTCGCCGAGGCCCTTGAAGCGCTGCACGGAGTCCTCGCGGATGCGCTTGCCCGCGTTGCGGCCCATCTCGATCAGCGCGTCGCGCTCGCGGTCGGAGTACGCGTACTCGAAGTCGTCCCGGCCCCACTTGATCTTGTACAGCGGCGGGCGGGACAGGTACACGTGCCCGGACTCGACCAGCGGCCGCATGAAGCGGAACAGGAAGGTCAGCAGCAGGGTGTTGATGTGCTGGCCGTCGACGTCGGCGTCCGCCATCAGAATGATCTTGTGATAGCGGAGCTTCTCGATGTCGAAGTCCTCGTGCACACCGGTGCCGAACGCGGAGATCATCGCCTGGATCTCCTGGTTCTGCAGGATCCGGTCGATGCGCGCCTTCTCCACGTTGAGGATCTTGCCGCGGATCGGGAGGATCGCCTGGTACTGCGGGTTCCGGCCGGACTTGGCGGAGCCGCCGGCGGAGTCGCCCTCGACGATGAAGATCTCGCACTTGGTCGGGTCGTTCGACTGGCAGTCGGACAGCTTGCCCGGCAGCGACGCCGACTCCAGCAGACCCTTGCGGCGCGTCAGGTCGCGGGCCTTGCGGGCCGCCACGCGCGCGTGGGCCGCCTGGATGCCCTTGCGGATGATGTCCGCGGCCTCGTTGGGGTTGCGGTCGAGCCAGTCCGTCAGGTGCTCGTAGACGACCTTCTGCACGAAGGTCTTCACCTCGGTGTTGCCCAGCTTCGTCTTGGTCTGGCCCTCGAACTGGGGCTCGCTCAGCTTGACCGAGATGATCGCCGTCAGGCCCTCGCGGATGTCGTCACCCGTGAGGTTGTCGTCCTTCTCGCGCAGCAGCTTCTTGTCCCGCGCGTACTTGTTGATCAGCGAGGTGAGCGCCGCGCGGAAGCCCTCCTCGTGCGTGCCGCCCTCGTGCGTGTGGATGATGTTGGCGAAGGAGTACACGCCCTCCGTGTAGCCGCCGTTCCACTGCATCGCGACCTCGAGGGACAGGCTCTTGTCCTTGTCCTCGGCCTCCAGGTCGATCACGGTCGGGTGCACCAGCTCTCCCTTGCGGGAGTTGAGGTACGTCACGAAGTCGACGATGCCGCCCTCGTAGTGGTACGAGACGCTCTTGACCTCGTGCTTCTCGTCCTCGCCCGCCTCGTCCGCGCCGGCGGTGGCCTTCGCCGACTCGCGCTCGTCGGTGAGGTTGATCTTCAGGCCCTTGTTGAGGAAGGCCATCTCCTGGAAGCGCCGGGAGAGCGTCTCGAAGGAGTAGTCGGTGGTCTCGAAGATGTCCCCGTCGGCCCAGAAGGTGACCGTCGTGCCGGTCTCCTCGGTGGCCTCGTGCCGGGCGAGCGACGCCGTGGGGACGCCCAGCTTGTACTCCTGCGTCCAGCGGTAGCCGTCGGTCTTGACCTCCACCGCCACCCTCGTGGAGAGGGCGTTGACGACGGAGACACCCACGCCGTGCAGACCACCGGAGACCGCGTAGCCGCCGCCCCCGAACTTGCCGCCCGCGTGCAGCACGGTCAGCACGACCTCGACGGCGGGCTTCCCCTCGGAGGGGACGATGCCCACCGGGATGCCACGGCCGTTGTCGACGACGCGGACACCGCCGTCGGGCAGGATCGTGACGTCGATCGTGTCCGCGTGACCGGCGAGTGCCTCGTCGACGGAGTTGTCCACGACCTCCTGCACCAGGTGGTGCAGGCCCCGCTCACCGGTCGAACCGATGTACATACCGGGTCGCTTGCGGACCGCGTCCAGACCCTCGAGGACGGTGATGGCACTGGCGTCGTACGACGCGGAGGCATCGCCGTGCGGGGTGCTCACCGCGTCGTTCACGCCGGTGTCGGTGGACGGGTTGTTCTCGTTGGGGTTGCCGGAATCGGCCACGAAGCGCCCTTTCTGGCACAGCACGAGCCGGGCTCGTCGGCAGGTTGCCGGAGCGGCTGCGGCATGTTGCGTTGGTAAGCCTTGATCAGCGTTGCTCAGCTAGTCCCGGACGGTCCCCACGTTCGGGGCGGGATTCTCTCTCATTCTACCGGTACCACTGACACTGATGGGGGTTTGCCGGTACCTGAGTCCGCATGTGCCGCCCTGAACCAGCCTCGTCCGACTCCCGATATGCGGATGGGGGCCTCAAGAGGCTCACAACGGCACTCAGCGCTTCGAGGCGTCAACCCTTTGCTACTTGGGAGTCAGATCGGGATTCGCGCTCGCGCGCAGGGGTACGACGCGGCGCGCGCCGACGGTTCACGCCGCCCGTCGTCGCCGTTTTTTGTGAGGTACATCACGCGCCCCTGACGGGCTGCCAGAACGCCCGCACATCACCCGTAGGTGTCACCAGGACCCTGGCTCCCAGGGGCCCGCAACGGCCCGTACCGCCGGCCCGGACCACCTGGGCCACCCGGCCCGAGAACCTTGATCATCCGTACCGAACCGTGCCCCAGGTCCTCGTTGAGGCGCGCCACCAGCGTCGGCGCGAGCAGCCGCAGGTTCGTCGCCCACGCCGTCGAGTCGCAGCGCACCACCAGCACCCGCTCGTCCTCGTCGTACCGCTCCGGCACGCAGTGCTTCGCCACGTCCGCACCGACGATCTCCGGCCAGCGGCCCATCACCCCGCCCACCGCGGCCGGTGTCTCCCAACCGCGCTCGGTGATCAGCCGGTTGATCGCGGAACCCAGCGCCATGGGGTCACGGCCGTCGGCCCGCGCCCCGGACCGCAGCCCCCCGCGCCGCGCCTGCTTCTTCTGCAGAGCCGCGTCCCCACGCGCGCGTGCCGCCTCCCGCGCCGCCCTGAGCGCCACGCGCGCGAGGTCGACGCCGGACGGCTCCGGGCCGCCGCTCCCGCGCTCGCCAGAGGGCTGCCCGGGGGGCTGCCCGGGGCCCGGCTCCGGTGCGTCCGCGCTCATACGCGCTCCACCGTGCCCTGCGCCACCGTGCACCGCGCCCCCGCCAGCACATCCGGTACGTCGTCGTCGACCGCGGCCGTCACCAGCACCTGCTCCCCGGGTGCCACCAGCTCCGCCAGCCGCTCCCGGCGCCGCGCGTCCAGCTCGGCGAACACGTCGTCCAGCACCAGCACCGGCTCGTTGCCCTCGGCCCGCAGCAGGTCGAACGACGCCAGCCGCAGCGCCAGCGCGTACGACCACGACTCGCCGTGGGAGGCGTACCCCTTGGCCGGCAGCGAGCCGAGCTTGAGCAGCAGGTCGTCCCGGTGCGGACCGACCAGGGTGACGCCCCGCTCGATCTCCTGCTTGCGCGCCTCGGCGAGCGCCGCCATCAGCTGCTCGTACAGGTCCTCACGCGTGTGCGCCTCACCGGGCGCCGACGGCTTGTACTCCAGGGCGACCGGGCCCCCGCCCGGGGCCAGCTGCTCGTACGCCTTGTCGGCCAGCGGCTGCACGGCCGCGATCAGGTCCAGGCGCTGGGCGAGCAGCTCGGCGCCCGCGCGCGCGAGGTGCTGGTCCCAGACGTCGAGCGTGGACAGGTCCATCGTCCGGCCGCCGTGCCGTCGGGCCAGCGCCGCCGACTTCAGCAGCGTGTTGCGCTGCTTGAGGACCCGGTCGTAGTCCGAACGCACCCCCGCCATCCGCGGGGAACGGGCGGTGATCAGCTCGTCCAGGAAACGGCGCCGCTCGCCCGGGTCGCCCTTCACCAGCGCGAGGTCCTCCGGCGCGAACAGCACCGTGCGCACGATGCCGAGCACATCACGCGGTCTGACCTGCGAGGACCTGTTGACGCGGGCGCGGTTGGCCCGGCCCGGGTTCAGCTCCAGCTCGATCAGCTGCTGCCGCTCGCCCTGCCGGACCTGGGCCCGGATCACGGCCCGCTCGGCGCCCATGCGCACCAGCGGGGCGTCGGAGGAGACCCGGTGGCTGCCGAGGGTGGCGAGGTAGCCGACCGCCTCGACCAGGTTCGTCTTGCCCTGCCCGTTCGGGCCGACGAAGGCGGTGACGCCCGGGTCCAGGGGCACCTCGACCCGGGCGTACGAACGGAAGTCGGCCAGCGACAGATGCGTGACGTGCATGGTCGTGCGCCGACCTCCCCAGCCTTCCGGTTACTTCCTACTTCTTCTCGACCGCGTGGCCGCCGAACTGATTGCGCAGCGCCGCGATCATCTTCATCTGCGGCGAGTCGTCCTGCCGGGACGCGAACCGCGCGAAGAGGGAGGCCGTGATCGCGGGCAGCGGCACCGCGTTGTCGATCGCCGCCTCCACAGTCCAGCGTCCCTCACCGGAGTCCTGTGCATAACCCCGGAGCCCGTTCAGGTGCTCGTCGTCGTCGAGCGCGTTGACCGCGAGGTCGAGGAGCCAGGAGCGGATCACCGTGCCCTCCTGCCAGGAACGGAAGACCTCGCGGACGTTCTCCACGGAGTCGACCTTCTCCAGCAGCTCCCAGCCCTCGGCATAGGCCTGCATCATGGCGTACTCGATGCCGTTGTGGACCATCTTCGCGAAGTGGCCCGCGCCCACCTTGCCGGCGTGCACGGCACCGAAGTCGCCCTCCGGCTTGAGCGCGTCGAAGACCGGCTGCACCTTGGCGACGTTCTCCGCGTCGCCGCCGTACATCAGCGCGTAGCCGTTCTCCAGGCCCCACACGCCGCCGGAGACACCGCAGTCGACGAAGCCTATGCCCTTGGCCGCCAGCTCCTCGGCGTGCTTCTCGTCGTCCGTCCAGCGGGAGTTGCCGCCGTCCACGACCACGTCGCCGGGCTCCAGCAGCTCGCCGAGCCGGTCGACGGTGGCCTGGGTGGCCTCGCCGGCCGGGACCATCACCCACACCACGCGCGGGGCGCTGAGCTTGCCCACAAGCTCTTCCAGGCTGGGGACGTCGGCGAGGTCCGGATTGCGGTCGTATCCGACGACGGTGTGGCCCGCGCGGCGGATCCGCTCGCGCATGTTGCCGCCCATCTTGCCGAGGCCGACGAGACCGAGCTCCATCAGTTGCGTTCCTTAAGGTGTGCGAGGTGGCAAGGCGGCACCTCCGAACCCGCCGGACGGGTGCCGCGGCACTTTCGTACCCGCGTCGAGCCTAAACCCGCACGCCCGTGCACAGCTGTGGGCATACGCGCTCAGACGTATGCCCCCACCTGCGGGTTCGTCCCCACCCTGTGGACAGCGGCTGACGGCGCCACCGGCCGGCGGGCGACGGCCTGTGGACTCAGCCGCTCAGCCGCACCGGCATGATCAGGTACTTGTAGGCCTCGTCCGCCTCGGCGTCCACCGCGGGCCTGCCGCTGAGCAGCGCCGGCTTCGTGGAGGTCGTGAAGGACAGCTGGGCGACCGGGGAGTCGATGGCGCTCAGACCGTCCAGCAGGAAGGTCGGGTTGAAGGCGATCGAGATGTCGTCGCCCTCCAGTTGCGCGTCGACCCTCTCCACAGCCTGTGCGTCGTCGCTGGAGCCGGCCTCCAGGATGAGCACGCCCTGCTCGAAGCTGAGCCGCACCGGCGTGTTGCGCTCGGCGACCAGGGCCACGCGCTTGACGGCCTCCACGAAGGGGGCGGTCTCGATCACGGCGACGCTGTTGAACTCGGTCGGGAACAGCGTCTTGTACTTCGGGAGGTCACCCTCAAGCAGCCGCGTCGTCGTCCGGCGGCCCGCACCCTCGAAACCGATCAGGCCCTCGCCCGCGCCCGAGCCGGACAGCGCCAGGATCACCTGGTCACCGCTGGTCAGCGCCTTGGCGGTGTCCTGGAGCGTCTTGGCGGGCACCAGGGCGACCGCGGAGATGTCCGGGTTCTCCGGCTTCCACAGGAACTCGCGGACCGCGAAGCGGTAGCGGTCGGTGGAGGCCAGCGTCACCGAGTCGCCCTCGATCTCGATGCGCACACCGGTCAGGACGGGCAGCGTGTCGTCGCGGCCCGCGGCGATCGCCACCTGCTGCACGGCGGAGGCGAAGACCTCACCGGGCACCGTGCCGGTCGCCTCCGGCATCTGCGGCAGCGCCGGATACTCCTCCACCGGCAGGGTGTGGAGGGTGAACCGCGAGGAGCCGCAGACCACCGTCGCCCGTACACCGTCTGTGGAAATCTCCACCGGCCGGTTGGGCAGGGCGCGGGAGATGTCGGCGAGCAGACGGCCGGAGACGAGGACCGTGCCCTCCTCCTCGATCTCGGCCTCCACCGACACCCGCGCCGAGACCTCGTAGTCGAAGCTGGACAGGCTCAGCTGCCCCTCCTCGGCCTTCAGCAGCAGGCCCGCGAGGACCGGCGCCGGCGGACGGGCCGGGAGGCTGCGAGCCGCCCAGGCGACTGCCTCCGCGAGTACGTCGCGTTCCACCCGGATCTTCACTGTTGCCGCCTCCTGCTGTTGCCGGCGCTGCTCGCCCTGCTTCGCCTTCGTCGTCTGACCGGTGTCGCCCGCCGCTGTGAGGGGCAGAACACCGGGGACCAGTCTGACGCACCCCACTGACAGTAGGTGCCGTTCGGGGTCAAGTCGTGACGAGGCGCGGTCGGGCCCGAGAGGCCGAGTTGTGCACAGGACCCGCTTCGAAACGAATTCCGCTCTCTCTCTAGTCGTCAGTAGTAGTAGGGCCTGTGGATACCGTGGATAACCTCGTTTGCCCAGGTCAGAGCAGGAATTTTGTCCACGGGGCCTGTGGGCGGAGCCGGTGGACAACCGGGCGTATCTGTGGAGAACAGAAAGTTCTGCACACACCGTGCACAGGGAGAGGCGACTTCTCCCCAGCGCCGTCCCCAGCTTTACCCAGGTTTCCCACAGCCCAACCAGGCAGCCTGGTGTGACGGCTTTCACTCGACGCGGTGACGGGGCGCGTCACGTTGCCGAACAGTGGACAGGCATGTGGAGAAGCTGGTGATCGCTGGGGACAACGCCCTCCAGCCTGTGGGTTGCCCGTGGACAACTGAATGCACAGCCTGTGGATCATTTCTTCGTCCACAGCCTGTGGAGATCCTTCGTCCACGAATCCACAGGGACCTGACCTGCCCTGATGATCCCTCACCAGCCTGGCCTGTGGACAGGATCGGGACAACTTCCCAGTCCCCAAGGTGTGGACGGAAAAAACTGGCCGAATCTGTGGACGACGGCCGTAACCCGGCGGGGATTCGAACAGCGGACAGGACAGCCGTACGAAGGCCGGGCGGGCGGGGAGCGGCGGGGAGCGGCGGGGAGCGGCGGGGAGCGGCGGGGAGCGGCGGGGAGCATGCGAAAGGCGCCCCCAGGGGTCCCGGAGGCGCCTTCGTGACCGGTGGCGGCGGTCGTCAGCCGTTCTTGATGCGGTTGGTCAGCTCGGTCACCTGGTTGTAGATCGAGCGCCGCTCGGCCATCAGATTGCGGATCTTGCGGTCCGCGTGCATCACCGTGGTGTGGTCCCGGCCGCCGAACAGCGCGCCGATCTTCGGCAGCGACAGGTCCGTCAGCTCGCGGCACAGGTACATGGCGATCTGCCGGGCCGTCACGAGCGCGCGCCCCCGCGAGGTGCCGCACAGGTCCTCGACGGTGAGGCCGAAGTAGTCGGCGGTGGCGCCCATGATGGCCGTGGAGGTGATCTCGGGGGCGGAGTCCTCGCCGCCGGGGATCAGGTCCTTGAGGACGATCTCGGTCAGGCCCAGGTCCACCGGCTGCCGGTTGAGCGACGCGAACGCCGTCACCCGGATCAGCGCGCCCTCCAGCTCGCGGATGTTGCGCGAGATCCGGGAGGCGATGAACTCCAGTACCTCCGGCGGGGCGTTGAGCTGCTCCTGGACCGCCTTCTTGCGCAGGATCGCGATGCGGGTCTCCAGCTCCGGCGGCTGGACGTCGGTGATCAGCCCCCACTCGAAGCGGTTGCGGAGCCGGTCCTCCAGCGTCACCAGCTGCTTGGGCGGCCGGTCGCTGGAGAGCACGATCTGCTTGTTGGCGTTGTGGAGGGTGTTGAAGGTGTGGAAGAACTCCTCCTGCGTCGACTCCTTGTCCGCGAGGAACTGGATGTCGTCGACGAGCAGGATGTCCATCTCGCGGTAGCGCTTGCGGAAGCTGTCGCCCTTGCCGTCGCGGATGGAGTTGATGAACTCGTTGGTGAACTCCTCCGAGCTCACGTAGCGCACGCGCGTGCCGGGGTAGAGGCTGCGCGCGTAGTGCCCGATGGCGTGCAGGAGGTGGGTCTTGCCGAGTCCCGACTCCCCGTAGATGAACAGGGGGTTGTAGGCCTTGGCGGGTGCCTCGGCGACGGCGACGGCTGCCGCGTGGGCGAAGCGGTTGGAGGCGCCGATGACGAAGGTGTCGAAGAGGTACTTCGGGTTCAGCCGCGCGGTCGGCTCGCCCGGGCCGGTGGCCGGCGCCGGCTGTGCCGCCAGCGGTCCGGGCGCCCCGGTGGCGGGCCCGGGGCCGACGGGGCCGCCGCGGTGGACGTGTCCGGATCCCGCCGGTGGCTCGGGCAGGTCGCGGCGCGGACCGCGCTGGTCGTAGTCACCCCGCTGCTGGTCGTAGTCGCCGCGGGGTTTGTCGTACTCGCCGCGGGACTGCTCGTAGTCGCCGCGCTGGGCGTCGTACGACGGGCGTTCCGGGGGCTGCGGCCGGTAGTCCTGCTGGTAAGAGGTGTGGGACTCGTGGGAGTACGGCGGTGGCGGCGGCTCCTGGCCGTACGGCTCCTGCGACGGGGACGCGTAGGGGTCCCGTTCCGGGAAGCCGAGGCGCTGCTGCTGCCAGCCGTAGTCGTCCTGCTGCGGGGGGCGGGGCCAGGAGCCGGGCTCGGGGCGCTGGTACTCCTGCGGATAGGCGGGCCGGGCGGTGGGGAGCTGGTCCGCGCGGTTGCGGCCGTAACCCTCGTACTCGTCGAGGTCGCGGTACTCCTCGCGGCCTCCCTGACCGGGGGCGGGGAGCTCGGGCTCCTCGTAGCGGTGCTGGGGGCGGGCGGGCGGCGGCTGGGGTGCCTGCGGGGCCTGCGGTGCTTGCGGGGCGGGGCCGGCGGGTTCGCCCGCGGTGTCGTCGACGGTGATCGCGATGCGGATCGGGCGCCCGCACTCGCGGCTCAGGGTCTCGCTGACGATCGGTGCGAGGCGGCCCTCCAGTACGCCTTTCGCAAATTCGTTCGGTACGGCGAGCAGAGCGGTGTCGGCGACCAGCGCGAGCGGCTGGCAGCGCCGGATCCAGTGCTCGTCCTTCGACTCGACGCCCTGCCCGCGGCCCTCTCCGAGAAGTTGCTCCAATACGCGTGGCCACACTGCGGCAAGATCGGCAGGTACGTCAGCCACAGGGCACGCTCTCTCACGAGTCCCTCGAAGGTGTGATTCGGGGACGGGTCGGGATGAAACTCGGGTGGGGCAGGGATAAGGGAACGAATCGGAGTCCAGTCACGGTAGTCAGCGCGACGGGTAGGGTTCAAGTTGTTGTCCCCAGCCTGTGGACAAGTGTCTCCCGGTCACCGCTGGTTTGACCGAATGGCGCAGTCGCACGTACCGTAACCAGGTCGAGTTGTCGATGGCTGCTGCCGCCTGCCTCCGATGGGCACAGGTCACGTCCAAGGTGATCGAAAAGCGGTGCACTCGGGCGTAACGCGAGCTACTCGTGGGCGCACGGTGACAGCCAGGACGGCACCCCGCCAACACCCGAATCTTTCTGGAGCCCCCGAGTGAGCAAGCGCACCTTCCAGCCGAACAACCGTCGCCGCGCGAAGACCCACGGCTTCCGGCTGCGTATGCGTACCCGTGCCGGCCGCGCGATTCTCGCGACCCGCCGCAGCAAGGGTCGCGCCCGTCTGTCCGCCTGATCCCGGTCAGGTCATGACATCGTGCTGCCCACCGAGAACCGGCTGAGGCGGCGCGAGGACTTCGCGACCGCGGTACGACGAGGTCGCCGGGCCGGCCGCCCGGCCCTCGTCGTCCACCTTCGAAGCGGTGCCACGGACCCGCACGCGCCTGGGGAGAGCGCTCCCCGGACACGTGCGGGTTTCGTCGTGAGCAAAGCCGTGGGTGTCGCGGTCGTGCGCAACAAGGTGAAGCGCAGGCTTCGCCATCTGATGCGCGACCGGATCGACCTGTTGCCCCCCGGTAGCCTGGTAGTCGTACGAGCGCTGCCCGGTGCGGGTGACGCCGACCATGCACAGCTGGCCCGAGACCTGGACGCCGCCCTGGCGCGGCTACTGGGAGGGGGCGCGCGATGAAGTACCCGCTGCTGGCTCTGATCAAGCTCTACCAGTGGACGATCAGTCCGCTGCTGGGGCCGGTGTGCAAGTACTACCCGTCGTGTTCCCACTACGGCTACACGGCCATCGACCGGCACGGAGCCGTCAAGGGCACGGCACTCACCGCCTGGCGCATCCTGCGGTGCAATCCGTGGTCGCTGGGCGGCGTGGACCATGTTCCGCCGCGCAAGCGCCCGCGGTGGCACGAAATGCTGCGTGCCGCCTGGCGGGCACGCAAGGGCGGGACCTCCGCCGCCGAACCGGCCACCGAAGGAAGGCCTGCTCATCCGAGCTCGTCCGATCCTTCGAGCCCGGCCGCAGAGACCTCGCCCCATGCCCAAGGAGCATGATTAGTGGACACGATTGCCAGCCTCTTCAGCTTTATCACCTGGCCCGTCTCCTGGGTCATCGTCCAGTTCCACACGGTGTACGGGGCGATCTTCGGACCTGACACCGGATGGGCCTGGGGCCTGTCCATCGTGTCCCTGGTGATCCTCATCCGCATCTGCCTGATCCCGCTCTTCGTGAAGCAGATCAAGGCGACGCGCGGGATGCAGACGCTCCAGCCGGAGATGAAGAAGATCCAGGAGCGCTACAAGAACGACAAACAGCGTCAGTCCGAAGAGATGATGAAGCTGTACAAGGAGACGGGCACCAACCCGCTCTCCTCGTGCCTTCCCATCCTGGCGCAGTCCCCGTTCTTCTTCGCCCTGTACCACGTGCTCAACGGCATCGCGTCCGGCGACACCATCGGCGCCGTCAACCAGGACCTGCTGGAGAGCGCGCAGAAGGCGCACATCTTCGGCGCCCCGCTCGCCTCCAAGTTCTTCAGCAGCGAGAGCGACGTCGCCGCGCTCAGCGCCTCCCTGACCGACGTCCGCGTCGTGACTGCGATCATGATCGTGCTGATGTCGGCCTCGCAGTTCTTCACCCAGCGCCAGCTGATGACGAAGAACGTCGACACCACGGTGAAGACGCCGTTCATGCAGCAGCAGAAGATGCTGATGTACGTCTTCCCCGTCATGTTCGCCGTCTTCGGCGTCAACTTCCCCGTCGGTGTCCTCGTCTACTGGCTGACCACGAACGTGTGGACCATGGGCCAGCAGATGTACGTCATCCGCAACAACCCGACGCCGGGCTCCAAGGCGCAGGCCTCCTACCTGGAGCGGCTGCACAAGAGCGTCACCGAGCACGGCAAGACCCGTCGCCGGGGCGAGAAGGCCATCGTGAAGGCCATCGTCGCCAAGGGCCGGGACCGCAACGAGGCCGAGCGGAAGTTCATCAACGGTCTGAACAAGGCGGGCCTGGCGGCTCAGGCCGACGGCAACGTGGTGAAGAGCGACACCGCCGTGGCCGCCCAGAGCGCGGACGGCTCGACCGTGGCCACCGCGGCTCAGCCCAAGCGTCAGCAGCCCAAGCGGCAGAGCAAGTCCCAGCGTCAGGCCAAGCCCGCCGGCGAGGCCGAGCCGAAGACGTCGCTGACCAAGTCGGACGAGCCGGAGGACGCCAAGCCGGCCGGCAAGCAGGACGCCAAGCAGGATGCCAAGCCTGCCGGCGGCGCCAAGAAGCCGGCTCAGAAGTCCGGCGGCGGTGGCCGCAGCAAGGCACAGTCCGGACAGCGCAAGGGCCCGCAGCGGCCCAAGTCCCCGTCGAAGAAGTAAGAAGGAGTCCATCCCGTGACGGAAGGCACCACCTCCGCCGCCGCCGAGGGTGCAGACACCCTCACCCGCCTCGAGCAGGAGGGCGAGATCGCCGCGGACTACCTGGAGGGTCTGCTCGACATCGCCGACCTCGACGGTGACATCGACATGGACGTCGAGGCCGACCGTGCCTCCGTCTCGATCATCAGCGACAGCAAGAGCCGGGACCTGGAGAAGCTGGTCGGCCGGGACGGTGAGGTGCTGGAGGCTCTGCAGGAGCTCACGCGTCTGGCCGTGCACCGCGAGACCGGTGACCGCAGCCGCCTGATGCTCGACATCGCGGGGTACCGCGCCGACAAGCGCGCCGAGCTGTCCGAGCTGGGGGCCAAGGCCGCGGCCGAGGTCAAGAGCAGCGGCGAGTCCGTGCGGCTGAAGCCGATGACGCCCTTCGAGCGCAAGGTCGTGCACGACGCGGTCAAGGCCGCGGGACTGCGCAGCGAGTCCGAGGGCGAGGAGCCGGAGCGCTTCGTCGTCGTGCTTCCCGCCTGATCGGTCCTCTCGTTCTCCGGCCCCGTCTGTTGCGCAGGCGGGGCCGAATTTTGTCAGCCTGATAGTTCTGGTGGTTCTGGTTCCGGCGCCCGGTGCGCCGGTGCCGTACGGAAGGACGGTCCCCGTGTCGGAGGCAGCGGAGCTCCCCCCTGTACCCGAGCAGGCACGTGATGTGTTCGGTGATCGCTACGCGGACGCGGTCCGCTACGCGGAACTGCTCGCCGAGGCGGGGGTGAAGCGTGGCCTGATCGGCCCGCGAGAAGTACCCCGGCTCTGGGAGCGGCACCTGCTGAACTGCGCGGTGCTCTCGGAGGTCGTGCCCGAGGGAGTGACGGTGTGCGACGTCGGTTCGGGAGCCGGCCTGCCGGGTATCCCGCTGGCGCTGGTGCGGGAAGACCTGAAGATCACCCTTCTTGAGCCGCTGCTGCGCCGCACGAACTTCCTGACCGAGGTCGTGGAGCTGCTGGGGCTGGACCATGTCACCGTGGTGCGGGGCCGGGCCGAGGAGGTCATGGGCAAGCTGCCGCCGGTGCATGTGGTGACGGCCCGTGCCGTAGCCCCGCTGGACCGCCTCGCCACCTGGGGCATTCCCCTGCTGCGCCCGTACGGGGAGATGCTCGCCCTCAAGGGCGACACGGCTGAGGAGGAGCTGAAGGCGGCGACCGCGGCGCTGAGCAAACTCGGTGCGGAGCAGACGTCCATCCTCCACGTCGGCGAGGGCGTCGTGGATCCCCTGTCCACCGTGGTGCGCGTAGAGGTGGGCGAGAGCCCCGGTGGTGTGCGCTTCGCCGCCAAGCGGGCCAAGGCCGCACGGACCGGTCGGACGCGGCGACGTCGCGGCTAGCGACTCGACTTCGCTCGGTGGTCAGTCGTACTCCACCCAGCCGTACTCCACACAGGCCGTACTCCACACAAGCTGCCCTGCTCACGTATGCCGGAGTGTCGCGGCAGTTCGGCATCAGCTGCTGTGCATCGTGTTTCACGTGAAACGTCGCTCACTGCTGCACGGCATCATCAGCCGCGGCCGCGCCGCGGCCGACCCCCGCGACCGAAAGCCTCTCGGGTCGCTCGGAGAGGGCACGGAGTTGTCCACAGAGGTGGATTTCTCCACAGAAGACCAGGCCTCACTGGTTCATGACCCCGGAGGCATGGGAGGCTCTGTTCATTGCGAGCCTGAAGTCGAGGAGAGTGAATCCTTGCGGTCCGACGCCAATATCGCGGGACCGATGACCGATCCGGTCCCCGGTCCCCGTACCGAGTCGATGGGGGCGGATGTTTCACGTGAAACACCGCCTCCGATGGACGACACGCCGATCGGTCGTGCTGCCCAACTGGCGGTGGAGGCTCTGGGCCGCGCCGGCGAGGGGCTGCCGCGACCCGAGCAGACCCGGGTCATGGTCGTAGCGAACCAGAAGGGCGGTGTGGGCAAGACGACGACGACCGTCAATCTTGCCGCCTCACTCGCCCTGCACGGTGCGAGAGTCCTGGTGGTCGACCTCGACCCGCAGGGCAACGCCTCCACCGCGCTGGGGATCGACCATCACGCCGATGTACCGTCCATCTACGACGTGCTGGTCGAGAGCCGACCGCTGTCGGAAGTGGTCCAGCCGGTCCCCGATGTCGAGGGTCTGTTCTGTGCGCCCGCCACGATCGATCTCGCCGGTGCGGAGATCGAACTGGTCTCTCTGGTCGCACGCGAGAGCCGCCTCCAGCGAGCGATCACGGCGTACGAGCAGCCGCTGGACTACATCCTCATCGACTGCCCGCCCTCCCTCGGTCTGCTGACCGTCAATGCCCTCGTCGCGGGCCAGGAGGTGCTGATTCCCATCCAGTGCGAGTACTACGCCCTGGAAGGGCTGGGGCAGCTGCTCCGCAACGTCGACCTGGTGCGGGGACATCTCAATCCCACGCTGCATGTATCGACGATCCTCCTCACCATGTACGACGGCCGGACGCGGCTCGCGTCGCAGGTCGCGGACGAGGTGCGCAGCCACTTCGGCGAGGAGGTGTTGCGGACGAGCATTCCCCGCTCGGTCCGTATCTCCGAGGCCCCGAGCTATGGGCAGACGGTACTGACCTACGATCCTGGATCAAGTGGAGCCCTCTCCTATCTGGAGGCGGCCCGTGAGATCGCGCTGAAGGGTGTGGGCGTCACCTATGACGCCACCCACGCCCACGTCGGCGCTCAGAACGATCCGAGCATGGTGGAGGGGACCCAGTGAGTGAGCGACGGAGGGGGTTGGGTCGTGGCCTCGGTGCACTGATCCCCAACGCCCCGACCGAGAAGTCGGTTGCCTCGGCAGCCTTGGGGAGCGCGGCATCTGCGGCCCCGGGGACGATGCCTCTGCTGCCGAGCGAGCGTGGGGTGGCCGCGGCGAAGGTGGCCACGCTGCCGCATGTTTCACGTGAAACCGAAGAGCCGACGGCGTCGCAGGGCGTGGAGGGGCTTCGGCCGCCCATGGGGGCGCACTTCGCCGAGGTTCCGCTTGACGCCATCACGCCGAACCCGAAGCAGCCGCGCAAGGACTTCGACGACGACGCGCTGGCCGAGCTCGTCACCTCCATCCGAGAGGTCGGTCTCCTCCAGCCGGTTGTCGTTCGGCCGACGGAGCCCGGGCGCTATGAGCTCATCATGGGTGAGCGCCGCTTCCGCGCCTGCCGAGAGCTGGAGCTGGACGCCATCCCGGCGATCGTGCGGGCGACGGAGGACGAGAAGCTCCTTCTGGACGCGCTCCTGGAGAACCTGCACCGCGCTCAGCTGAATCCGCTGGAGGAGGCCTTCGCCTACGACCAGTTGCTGAAGGACTTCAGCTGCACGCATGACCAGCTGGCGGACCGTATCGGCCGCTCCCGTCCGCAGGTGTCCAACACCCTGCGTCTGCTGAAGCTCTCCCCGAAGGTGCAGAACCGGGTGGCCGCAGGTGTGCTCTCCGCGGGGCACGCGCGAGCCCTGCTGTCCGTGGACGACCCGGAGGAGCAGGATCGACTGGCGCATCGCATCGTGGCCGAAGGGCTCTCGGTGCGGTCGGTCGAAGAGATCGTGACCCTGATGGGTTCCCGGCCGCAGAAGCCGCAGCGAGCCAAGGGCCCGCGGGCCGGCTCTCTGGTCTCCCCAGCACTGTCGGACCTTGCGACGCGGCTCTCGGACCGCTTCGAGACGCGTGTGAAGGTCGACCTGGGACAGAAGAAGGGCAAGATCACCGTGGAGTTCGCCTCCATGGACGACCTTGAGCGGATCCTCGGCAGTCTCGCTCCCGGCGAGGGCCCCGTACTGCAGAAGGGCCTCCTGGAGGACGAGGACGGGAACGGGGACATCGAGTCCTGATCGGCTGTCTTGAGGGCGGGCCGCGTCCGGTGCATACCGGAACACGGTCCGCCCTTTGCTTTGCGTCGGTGTCGGGTCCACCGCATCGTGGATACGATGCGAGCGGGAGAGCGTTGTCACCTGGCGGTACCTCTGGGAGGAAGGCAGGGGCCATGCGAACGATGAGCCGTACCGAATGGGTGAGCGCGGGCTTGGGACTGGGCGCGGTCGGTGGGTTCATCGGCAGCCTGCTCAGGGAACGGAGCGCTCTGACAGCCGCCCGCGACGCGGCAGGGGAAGGAAGCGAGGATCAGCCTTCATGGGGCGCCGGCTCGTACCGCTCACGCTGGACAACCTTCAGGACCTTCCCCAGCGCTGTCGCTCGTGCGTCTTCTGGGAACTGGACCCCGTCAGCGGCGAGGCCGCGGTAGAGGCCGGTACGCCGGCCCTGGAGAAGGAGTCCTGGATCTCCGCCGTGCTGCTGGACTGGGGATCCTGCGGCCGGGTGGTCTACGTCGATGACGTGCCGGTGGGCTTCGTTCTGTATGCACCGCCCGCGTATGTGCCGCGCTCGGGGGCTTTCCCCACCAGTCCGGTCTCCTCCGACGCGGTTCAGTTGATGACCGCGTTCGTGATGCCGGGGTACCAGGGCCAGGGGCTGGGCCGGGTGATGGTCCAGACGGTCGCCAAGGACCTCCTGCGTCGTGGCTTCAAGGCCATCGAGGCGTTCGGCGACGCCCGCTGGAAGGAGCCCGCCTGCGTTCTGCCGGCGGAGCATCTCCTGGCGGTGGGCTTCAAGACGGTCCGACCGCATCCCCGGCATCCGCGGCTGCGGCTGGATCTTCGCTCCACACTGTCCTGGAAGGAAGACGTGGAGATGGCTCTGGACCGCCTGCTCGGCGCCGTGCAGAAGGAGCCGGCGCTGCGTCCGCTGTAGCTCGGCACCGGAGACCGCTGTACACCAAATGGGCCGACCCGTTCGGGTCGGCCCATTTGTGTTTCACGTGAAACGTCAGTCGACGATCGTCAGTCGGCGATGAAGTCCTCGAGGTCGCGGACGATCGCGGCCTTCGGCTTCGCACCGACGATGGTCTTGGCGACCTCGCCACCCTGGTAGACGTTCAGGGTCGGGATGGACATGACGCCGTACTTGGCGGCCGTACCCGGGTTCTCGTCGATGTTCAGCTTGACGATCTCGATCTTGTCGCCGTACTCGGCGGCGATGGCCTCGAGGGACGGCGCGATCTGGCGGCACGGACCGCACCAGGCGGCCCAGAAGTCCACCAGGACGGGCTTGTCGTTCTTGAGGACGTCCTGCTCGAAGGAGTCGTCAGTCACATGCTTCAGGGTGCCGGCCACGGCGGGCTCCTAACTGGTTGGTGCGAGGGATGGGGTGGTCAGACGGCGGTCTTCTCGGGCTCCGCCTTGTCCTCGTCGCTGAGGGCGGCGAGGAAGCGCTCGGCGTCGAGCGCGGCGGAGCAGCCGGTGCCCGCAGCGGTGATCGCCTGGCGGTAGGTGTGGTCGACCACGTCACCGGCCCCGAAGACACCCGTCAGGTTGGTACGCGTCGAGGGCGCGTCGACCTTCAGGTAGCCCTCCGGGTCCAGGTCGAGCTGGCCCTTGAAGAGTTCGGTGCGCGGGTCGTGGCCGATCGCGATGAACAGGCCGGTCACCGGCAGATCGGAGAGCTCGCCGGTCTTGACGTTGCGCAGCTTCAGGCCCGCCAGCTTCTGGTCGCCCTGGACCTCGGCGATCTCGCTGTCCCAGACGAACGAGATCTTGGGGTCGGCGAAGGCACGCTCCTGCATCGCCTTGGAGGCGCGCAGGGTGTCCCGGCGGTGGACGATCGTCACGGACTTCGCGAAGCGGGAGAGGAAGGTGGCCTCCTCCATCGCGGTGTCCCCGCCGCCGATCACGGCGATGTCCTGGTCCTTGAAGAAGAAGCCGTCACAGGTCGCGCACCATGAGACACCGCGCCCGGACAGCGCGTCCTCGTTCGGCAGGCCGAGCTTGCGGTGCTGGGAGCCGGTGGTGACGATGACGGCCTTGGCCCGGTGGACCGTTCCCGCGGTGTCGGTGACGGTCTTGATCTCACCGCTGAGGTCGACGGCCACGACGTCGTCCGGGATCAGCTCCGCCCCGAAGCGCTCCGCCTGGGCCCGCATGTTGTCCATGAGCTCGGGGCCCATGATGCCGTCCTGGAAGCCGGGGAAGTTCTCCACCTCGGTGGTGTTCATCAGCGCTCCGCCCGCGGTGACGGCACCCTCGAACACCAGCGGCTTCAGGGACGCTCGCGCGGTGTAGAGCGCCGCCGTGTAGCCGGCGGGCCCGGAGCCGATGATGATCACGTTTCGGACGTCGCTCACGGCTTCATTCCTCGTCTCTGGACTGCGTCTTCAGGGCCGGGTGGAGCTGCACTCGGAACTCTCACCCCACCTAACGGATCCTACGGGGCGCGCATTCCCGCTGTGCCCGGGCACACGGCGGCAGGGTCCGGCTTGCCGGTGGAAGGGAAGGAAGGACCGCTACGAACGCGCGTAGGAGTGCTTGAGAAGGATCTTGGCCTTGCCGACCGCGGGCTGATCCACGCACGCCGTCTCGACGATGTAGGCGGTGACCCGGGTGTCATTGGTCGCGTCGGGCAGTACCACCAGCAGGGCTTCCTTGCCCTTGTAGACGCCCGGCTCCGTGGCGATCACGGCCTCGTCGCGACCGATGCCCTGGCGGATGCACTCGGGGACGGTCGGTTGCTTGAAGACATGGTTCTCGGCGGTCTCGCCACCGTTCTCGGACTCCACGCCGAAACTGCGCGGCGTACGTGATCCGCCGCCCTCGGTGCTCCCGTCCGCGAGGAGACCGGAGACCTTGTCCTGGAGTCGGCCCTCGGCGAAGGTGTCCGGGAGCGGGGTCTGCTGCCCGTGGGCGGTGTCGTGGGAGGGGCTCTCTCCAGTGAGGGAGGACACGATGACCGAGCCGAGCCCGATCGCGGCAGCGGCGGCCACGGCGCCGAGCACAGCGACCCTTCGCCGACCGCTTCGGCGGCGGTCCTTGCGGCCGGGACCGGTGGAGGAGGTTCGCGCGTGCCCGGCGGGCCGGTCGGCCGGTGCCGATGTTTCACGTGAAACACGCGGGCCGTCTCCGCCCTCCGGCAGAGGCTCATTCGCCAGGGCGGCGTCGATACGGGCGGCCACGTCGTCCGGCATCGGCGTCGGGGAAGGCAGGGCGCCGAGCAGTCCCTGGATCTCTTCCAGCGAGGCGTAGACGTCCGCGCAGAGCTCGCAGCCTTCCAGGTGCCGCCGTACATCGGTGGTCCGTGTGCTCGGGAGGAGGCCCTCGGCGAGGTCGGAGATCTCCGCGACATCCGGGTGCCCGGTCATGTCTGTCGTCGACGACGTCACGCTCGTCCACCTCCGCCCTTCACTACGGCTGAATCACTCGGCCCGGTCTCCGGCGGACCCGCACGCCGCGGTCCCGCTGCCGGTGGGACGGATGCCCCCGGCGTCCGGTTCCGCTCCGGGCCGGGCGTCCTGCCGTCTCCGCTGCCGTCCGGGCGCAGGTGGGTGATCAGCGGCAGGAGCCGGGCTCTGCCCCGGGCGCACCGGCTCTTGATCGTGCCACTCGGCACGTCGAGGATGCGGGCGGCCTCCGCGACCGGATAGCCCTGCATGTCGACCAGGACGAGAGCGGCCCGCTGGTCGGCGGGCAGGGTGCCCAGTGCCTCCAGCAGCTGGCGGTGCAGGTCGTTGCGCTCTGCGGGAGCGGAGGCCGACTCGTGCGGCTCCAGCAGCTGCTCCAGGCGTTCGGTGTCGTCGACGGGCGCGGTCTTCCGCGAGGCGGCCTTGCGGGCACGGTCCAGACAGGCGTTCACGGTGATCCGGTGCAGCCAGGTGGTGACGGCCGCCTGTCCGCGGAAGGTGTGGGCGGCCCGGTAGGCGGAGACGAGCGCGTCCTGGACGGCGTCGGCGGCCTCCTCACGGTCCCCCAGCGTCCGCAGGGCCACCGCCCAGAGCCGGTCGCGGTGACGGCGCACGAGCTCAGCGAAGGCGTCGGGGTCGCCCTCGACGTGGCGGGCGAGCAGTTCCTGGTCGGTCACCCCGTCATGACTCGCGCCGCCCGCCATCACACCCCTCTCCCTGCGGTAGGTGCCGTCAGCTGGTCACCTTGATGTCGGCCAGCCGGCCGCGCCAGTTCCCGTCTGACTGCACTGGCAGATCGGTGAGCCACACCAGGAGGTACCGGCTCTGGACGGCCTTGTCGGGCTTGAGTTCCACCGTCGTGCCCGAGCCCCCGGCGACCTTCTCGTACTGGTCGAAGGAGGTCGGCTCCGCCGTCGTGTCCTTGCCCGCACTGCGCAGCTCGACGGACGTGTTCCCGACGAAGGTGACGGTCACCTTGCCGACCTGCTGTACCTTGCCGAGGTCCAGGATGACGCCGACGCCGGGCTTTAGGCGGCCGAAGTCGGAGCTGAGGTAGTAGTCCGTCTGCCAGTAGGTGGACTTGCTGCCGTCGTAGACATTCCCGATCTCGGAGGGCTTCTCGGACTGGTCGCCGAAGGGGTCGAAGTCCCGGGCACTGGTGATCGGAACGGCCTTGCCGGAGGCCGGGGGCTTCGAGCCCTTGTCGTTGTCGCCGTCCACCGTCTGCGTCTGGTTCGGGTCGTCCGCCTTGCCACCCCGTTCCATGAGGGCGTCCGCGAGCTGCCAGCTGCCGAGGCCGAGCGCGGCGATCAGCAGGGCCGACACGCCCCACTTCAGAGCCTTGCCGGTGCGGCTCTGCAGCGGGGGCGGCGGCGTCGGCACGGGCTGGGTGACACCGGGGCGCGGCGCCGGACGACCGTACGCACCCTGCTGGTGGGCCGTCCGCTGGTACGGGGGCGGTGCGGTGTACGTCGGCTCCGGCGGGCGGATGCGCGGCATCTCGCCGATCGCCTTCACCAGTTCCTCCGGCGTGGTGCACGGGGACTCGTGCCGGGAGGCGGTGGCACCGTCGTTGGCGAGCGCCCGCATCGCCAGTTCGGACAGGCCGCGGTGGACGCCGGCACGTACCTGGTCCGGCGGGATCAGCCCGATGTCCTTGGGCAGGCCTGCCAGACCGTGCGCGTCACTCTCGTACGGCCAGCGCTGGGTGAGCGTGGCGTACAGGAGGGCGCCGATGGCCTCGGTGTCGGTGCGCTGCGGAGTGTCGGAACTGATGCCGCGCAGTGCGGCGTTGACGGCCAGCCCGCGGATCCGCCACTGGCCCGTCGACGTACGCAGCACCGCGTTGGGGCTCAGACGCAGATGGGCGAGGCCCTCCCGGTGCGCGGCCGCCATGGCCGACGCGACCTGACTGACCATCTGGTAGGCGTCGTACACCTCCAGCGGCCCGGCGGCGAGGAGAGCGGTCAGCTCGGTGGCATCGGGCAGCCACTCGTGCACGACGTAGACGAGGTCGTTGTCCTCGACGGCGTCCAGTACCTGGACGAAGCGGGGGTCGCCGAGCAGGGCGGACGAGCGTGCCGCGGCCAGCACGGACCGGGCGCGCGGGTGGTCCGCGGGGAGGAGGTGGACTCCGACGGCGCGGCGCAGCTTCTCGTCGACGGCCCGCCAACTGCTGAAGCCGTCCAGACGGGTGACGCACTCCTCGAGGCGGTAGCGTCTGGCGAGCTTGTGCCCGCTGTGCAGTTCGGGAGGCGAGGCCTTGCCGGGCTCCTCGCTCGTGGGGTTCCCCTGTGCCTCGTCGCTGTCCGTGTCCTGCTCCCGGTTGTTGGCCACCCCGTCGGCCGTGGACTGGTCCGCCTGTGCGGTCAGCGGCTCATCGCCGCTGTTGTCTGCCACGTCGACGGCAGCTGTGCTCCGTTCCGCCACCGCCGTTCCTGCCTCCCCATTCCGTGCGCGTCGGCCGACTCCCGATCCGCGCGTCCGACGCCGAACCCAATTGTGCCCACAGTCCGCCGCTAAGCACGACACACAGCGGCGGACGATGGTTGTGCGCCTACCCCGGGTCTCAGCGTCCCAGGCGTCCGCGCACCATGCCGACCAGAGAGTTGACCTCTTCGATGCGCATGCGGCGGGCGGCGACGAAGAAGACACCGAACAGGAGCACTCCGCCGGCCAGCAGCGCGGCGAACGATCCCACGACGTCCTGGCCGAGCGAGCGGCTGATCGCGTAGCAGGCGGCGCCACCGACCAGGGCGGCCGGGACGGACGCGATGCACAGCCGGGCGTACGTGCGCAGCACCCGTGCGCCGTCCAGGTCCCCGCCGAGCCGCTTGCGCAGCCTGCGCCAGGCGACGCCCACGCCGATCACGTAGGCCAGGCCGTAGGAGGCGGCCATGCCGACGACGGCCCAGCGCGAGGGCAGCAGGAGGTAACACAGGCCCGAGGCGGCGGCGTTGACCACGGCCACGATGACAGTGTTGTAGAAGGGCGTCCGGGTGTCCTCGTAGGCGTAGAAGGCGCGCAGGACGACGTACTGCACGGAGTACGGGATGAGGCCGAGGCCGAAGGCCATCAGCATGTAGCCCATGTTGGTGGCCGCGCCCGTGCCCGAGGAGCCGAAGATCAGTGTGCACATCGGGATGCCGAGCGCGACGAAGCCGAAGGAGACCGGCACGATGGCGACGGCCGTGGTGCGCAGCCCCTGGGAGATGTCGTCGCGGACCGCTCCCCCGTCCTCCTCGGACGCCGAGCGCGAGATGCGCGGCAGCAGGGCGGCCATCAGGGAGACGGTGATGATGGCCTGTGGCAGCCCCCAGATGAGCTGGGCGTTGGCGTAGGCGCTGTAGCCGGTGCCGGCGAGGTCGGTGTCCGTGACCGACGCCGTGGCGAGCTGGATGACGACGAGGGCACCCGCCTGGTTGGCGAGGACGAAGAGGATCGTCCACTTGGCGAGCATCGCGGCCTTGCCGAGGCCGTGCCCCCGCCAGTCGAATCGCAGGCGCAGCTTGAACCCGGTCTCGCGGAGATAGGGGATCATCGCCAGGGACTGCACGACGAGGCCGAGCAGGATGCCGATTCCGAGGAGCTTCTCGCCTTCCGGCGGGATGGTGGCGACCGTCATTCCGGAGTCGGCGGCCGTGCCGTAGACCCAGAGGAACATGCCGAGGGTGACGATGATGACGATGTTGTTCAGGACCGGGGTCCACATCATCGCGCCGAACCGTCCACGGGCGTTGAGGATCTGCCCCATTACGACGTGGACGCCCATGAAGAAGATGGACGGCAGGAAGTACCGGGTGAAGGTGACGGCCGTGTCGTTGGCGGCGGGGTCCGAGGCGACCGGGTTCGACAGCGCGCGAACCAGCAGGGGGGCCGCCAGCATGCCCAGTGCGGTGAGGACTCCGAGGGCCACCATGACCAGGGTCAGGAGTCGGTTGGCATAGGCCTCGCCACCGTCGTCGTCCTTCATGGCCCGGACGAGCTGGGGTACGAAGACCGAGTTGAGGCCGCCGCCGACGGTGAGGATGTAGATCATCGTCGGCAGCTGGTAGGCGATCTGGAAAGATTCGCCCAACAGCGCGAGGCCCAGGGCCGAGACGATCATCGCGGACCGGACGAACCCGGTCAGCCGCGACACCATCGTGCCCGCCGCCATCACGGCGCTCGACTTCAGCAGGCCACCCGCGCGCCCGCCCTTCTTGGGCGCGGCCTGGGTGGCCGCGGGCGCGGCCTCGGGCTCCTGGAGTGGAGCCTCGGCCGCCTCGGGGGTGGGGGCCACCGCGTACTGGCCGGGCGCGGGCGCCGCGTGCTGCCCGGGCGTCGGAGCGGAGCCGCCGTACTGAGCGGGGCCACCGTACTGAGCGGAGCCGCCGTACTGACCATGTGTCTGGGCGTTCCCGTACGGATCGGGCCCCTGGTGCCCGCCGTACTGGCCCGGCGGCGGCGGTGGTGGCGCGGCGTACTGGCCCGGCCCCGCCGCCCCGCCGTACGGCCCCGGTGCGGGGGCGGGGGCGGGTACGGCGGCCTGGTCGTCGTACGAGGGGTGGCTGCCGCCCTGCTGCTGGTCGCGGAACAGGTGCGCGAAGGCGTCCGGCTCGTGACGCTGGTCTCCGGCCTGGCCGACCAGGTCGTCCACGCCCACGAACTGGGTGGTCCGAGGGTCGTCGCCGTACGGCAGGTACTGCGTCGGTCCCTCCGGCTCCGGGGCGGGCGTCTGGGCCCACACCCGGGGATCGGGGGCGTACGGCGACTGGGAGGGCTGGGAGTACAGCGGCTGCTGCGGCGGGTACGTTCCCGGAGGCGGCGGGGGGTGCGCTGCACGGTCGTAGAGCGCCTCGGAGACCGGATCCTGGGCGGAGAGGTCCTGGGCCCGGTAGGGATCCTGGTCGTAGGCGTCCTGGAGGTACATGTCCGCCGGCGGCTGCGGCGGCGTCTGGCCGGGGTCCGGCGGCGGGCCCTGGGGGTGACCCGAGCCGTCCGCGGCCTGACCGCGGTCACCGTCGTACGGCGCGTTCATGGTTACCCCACCTCATCGTCCCGGGCCGACCGGCCACGACATCCTCAACGGTCCACTCTCTCACCCGTGCCGGACGGGTCGTCGCTTTCCGCTGCGGTGTCCGGTGTCGGGTCACTCGGCTGCTCCGGATCGTCCTCGGCGTCCTCCGCGGTCTCCGACTCTCCGGAACCACCCTCCTCACCCTCATCGCCCGCCTCGTCGTGCTCGCCCGACTCCGCCTTCTCCGCGGCACGGGCCGCGGCGCGCTTGCGCTGCGTGTACATCCGGAAGCCGGCGAGGACGAGCAGCAGGACGCCGCCTCCGATGACGAGCATCACGGTGGCCGTGATCTCGGTGACCTTCACGTCGAAGGTGACCGGCTTGCCGTAGGGCCGCCCGTCCGTCGTGTACAGCTGGGCGATCACCGTCGCCCGTCCGTTGGCGTTGGCCGACGTGGTGAACTTCACCGACTGGCTGTGGCCGCCGGAGACCGAGATCGGCTGCTCCTCGTAGCGGGCGCCGTCGATCTCGAGGCGGGTCGGGTTCGCCGAGGTGAGCCGCAGGACCAGGGGGCCGACGTCCTGCACCAGGTTGTTCTGCACCGTCACCGGGATGGTGGCGCTGCGGCCGGAGAGCTTCGTCTCCGACTTGTCGATCAGTCTGACCCGGCCGGTCAGCCCGTCGAGGTACGACTTCACTCCGGCGCGGAACGACTGCGCCTCGGCGGCCCGGCCGCGCCACGACACGGACAGCTCCCGGTTCAGGGCGCGTCCGAAGGGGGTCACCACCCGGGACGGGTCCGAGAGCACGACCTTGAAGCTGTCCAGCGCGTCCTGCGTCCGGGCGCTCTCCACGAACGCCGACCGGGGCAGCTCCTTCTTGCGCAGCGCCGAGGGATAGGAAGAGGTGTCCGGAACCTTGGTGGCGGCGTCCGGATCCGGCTTGGCCGCCGCGGTCGCCGCCAGCTTCTGGGACTGGGACCACGTGCCGCTCTGGAGGGCTCGCAGCCCTTCGGCCATCGCGCGCGCCTGGCTCCCGGAGGGTGTGCGCTGCGGGGCGATGACCACGCTGCGCTGCTTGTCGGTCTGGAGGCCCAGGCCCAGGCTCTGGGCGAGGAAGCGCTGTACGGCGAGCGTGGACGCGGACGCCGTCGTCAGGTCGCCCTCGAACGCCGTGGACATCCGGGCGTCCGCCACCACGGCCGTGGTGCCGCCGCCGATGGGACGGGCGGCGGACGGCGTGTACGGCAGGGCGTCGGTCTCCTGGAGGCTGTCGCTGCGCGCGATCACCTTGTCGGCGCCCGCGGAGGTGGCGACCTTGACGATGGACCGGTCGACGGCGCCCTCCACGGGCCAGGCGAACTCGGTGTTCGGCTTCACATGAAGGATCGGCTCGACGGTGTTGGCGACGACGTCCGTCGCCTCCTTGAGCTGACTCAGCGAGCCGGTGACGTCCGTGCCGTTGTGGGC
The DNA here is from genome assembly GCF_044327745.1 of Streptomyces sp. NPDC018026. Classification (NCBI taxonomy): domain Bacteria; kingdom Bacillati; phylum Actinomycetota; class Actinomycetes; order Kitasatosporales; family Streptomycetaceae; genus Streptomyces; species Streptomyces sp. NPDC018026. The sequence goes on along the minus strand of NZ_JBIRFY010000009.1, from coordinate 226,829 downwards.
GAGGGACGCCAGGTCGGGGTCGGCGAAGGGGAGGGCGACGACCTCCTCGTCGGCCACCGCGTCCTGCAGGTCGGCGAGCCACTGCTTGGCGACCGTCTGATGGGTGCCGGCGGTGGTCTGGTCCCCGTCCCGGACGCGGTAGCTGCCCGTCATCGCGTCGACGGAGGCCAGCAGGTCCGGGTCGACCACCCAGGTGACATCGAGGTCCTTGCCCAGCGCCACCATCTGGTTCAGCCGGCCGCCGGGGGAGATCTCCTTCGCCAGGTCGTCATTGAGGAAGACCGGGGTCTGCTCCTCGTTCGGTCCCGTTTCGGCGGCCATGTGGGTCGTCGAGACGAGTGGCCACAGCGCCGTGGTCTTGGTTTTGGTGTCGGCCCCGTCGGGCTGCCAGGGCAGGAAGGTCCGCTGGATGCCGAGGATCTGCTCCCACGGCTGCGCGGAGGTCTCTCCGGACAGCGAGACCGCGAATTCGTAGACGCCGTCGTTGCCGAGGTTCAGCTCGTCGACCGGTACCGAGATGTTGAAGTGCTCCGCCACGCCGGGAGTGAGCTTGGAGAACTTCTCCGTGTACTCGTTGTCGATCTCCGGCGAGATGGAGCCCTGGAGATCGTCGCTGTCCTTGGCGATCGCATCGACGGACGAGCGGGTGTCGAGCTGTGGGCCCACGCGCAGGCCCACGTGGGCGTCGGTGACGGTCCGCTTGCCGTGGTTGGTCACGGTGCCCGACACGGTCACCGTGTCCCCGTCCGTGGGCGCGGAGGGGGTGAGTGAATCGAGGGCCACGGCCACCGAGCCCGAGTCGGAGTCGGTCAGCGCGGCGGCCGCCTCTTCGGCGTGTGCCGAGCCGGCGGCGGGCAGCTGGACCAGACCGGCCAGCAGCGGCGCCCCGGCGAGCAGCGCCGTGGTGCGCCGGAGCCACCGGCGGGCAGGTGAGGCACTGGTCCCCTGGAAGTCTGCCGCCTCGGCCACGCGCTCGCCCGTCCCTCGTCGTGATCAGTGGTCGTCGGAATGTGCGTCCACGCATGGTAACGAGGTGCGCTGAGGGGAAGTGCCGCGGACTACGTCACAAGATCCGCTGCCAGAGCCGGGCTTCCCTCTATGTGCGTCTATAAAGGGAGCGGTACGAAAGCGGGGGATTCGGTGCGCGATCAATGGGGACGCTTGTCGCCGTCAGGGCCACGTACCCTGTTTTGTTGTGCCGAACGCCAACGAAGTCAGCCCCAGTGTCCTGAGCCAGGAGCAGCACCGCGCGGCGGGTGAGCCGCTGCGGGTCGCCCCTGTCGCCGACGATCTCGCCCGCCGTTTTCAGGAGGCCGGGTTCTCACTCGCCCTGGTCGGCGGCTCGGTGCGGGACGCCCTGCTCGGGCGGCTCGGCAACGATCTGGACTTCACCACCGAGGCCCGTCCCCAGGACGTTCTGAAGATCATGCGCCCTTGGGCGGACGCGGTATGGGAGGTAGGGATCGCCTTCGGCACGGTCGGGGGGCAGAAGGACGGCTGGCAGATCGAGGTGACCACCTACCGCTCGGAGGCGTACGACCGCACCTCGCGCAAGCCCGAGGTGTCCTACGGCGACTCCATCGAGGAGGACCTCGTCCGGCGTGACTTCACGGTGAACGCGATGGCCGTCGCGCTTCCGGAGAAGGTGTTCATCGACCCGCACGGCGGACTCGACGACCTCGGGGCCCGTGTGCTGCGCACGCCGGGTACTCCCGAGGGCTCCTTCTCGGACGACCCGCTGAGGATGATGCGGGCCGCGCGCTTCGCCGCGCAGCTCGATTTCGAGGTGGCGCCGGAGGTGGTCAAGGCCATGCACGACATGGCCGGGCGCATCGACATCGTCTCCGCCGAGCGGGTCCGCGACGAGCTGAACAAGCTCATCCTCTCCCCTCACCCGCGCAAGGGACTGAGTCTGCTGGTGGAGACGGGCCTTGCCGAGCACGTCCTGCCCGAGCTGCCGGCGCTGCGGCTGGAGCGGGACGAGCACCACCGGCACAAGGACGTCTACGACCACACCCTCATCGTCCTGGAGCAGGCGATGGCCCTGGAGAGCGAGGGACCGGATCTGACCCTTCGTCTGGCCGCTCTGCTGCACGACATCGGCAAGCCGCGCACTCGCCGCTTCGAGAAGGACGGCAGGGTCTCGTTCCACCACCACGAGGTGGTCGGGGCCAAGATGACGAAGAAGCGCATGATCGCGCTCAAGTACTCCAATGACCTGGTGAGGGACGTCTCACGCCTGGTCGAGCTCCATCTGCGCTTCCACGGATACGGCACGGGCGAGTGGACGGACTCCGCGGTGCGCCGCTACGTCCGGGACGCCGGGCCGCTGCTCGACCGGCTCCACAAACTGACGCGGTCGGACTGCACGACGCGCAACAAGCGCAAGGCTTCGGCCCTCTCCCGCGCGTACGACGGTCTGGAGGACCGGATCGCGCAGCTTCAGGAGCAGGAGGAGCTCGACGCGATCCGCCCGGACCTGGACGGCAACCAGATCATGGAGGTCCTCGGTGTCCGCCCTGGGCCGGCTGTCGGGCAGGCGTACAAGCATCTGCTGGAGCTTCGCCTGGAGAACGGGCCGATGGAGCACGACGCGGCGGTGGCGGCGTTGAAGGAGTGGTGGGCTCAGCACCCGGACAACGCATGAGAACGGGCGGCACGTTTCACGTGAAACGTGCCGCCCGCCGGGGTCATGTTTCACGTGAAACATGACCATGAAGCAGAAGGTGGAGAGGGTCTGTCTGTCGCCTCAGACCTTGCCGAGGCAGAGCAGGAACTCTTCACCGTCGCCGGTCTCGGCGTAGAAGCCGGTGGCTCCGTCGACCTTCCGGCACTCCGTCTCGGCGGTCAGCGACGTGAAGTGGCCCTTCACCTTCGACAGCACCTTGCCCTCGGCCTCCGAGGAGGAGCAGTCCACGACCTCCATGCGGTCCGAGGACGACGAAGCGGACTTCAGGCAGTCACCCACGCCGGCCTGGTCGGCGTCGTCCCGGCTGGCGATGTAACCGCCGACCGCGACACCCACGACGACCACCGCGATGACGATGTTCTTGATCATCTTGAAGCTCGGCTTGCGGCGGGCCGGCTGCGGCGGCACCGGGGCGTACGGTGCGCCCTGCTGCGGAAAACCGGGCTGACCGGCCTGCTGCGGGAAGCCGGGCTGCCCCTGGGCGTAGGGGTTCTGCCCCTGAGGCTGCTGCGGGGCCTGCGGCTGGTTCTGCGCGAACGGGTTGCCCTGGGGCGGCGGCTGGGTGGTCACTGGGGGTCCCCCTGAAATAGGTGCGTGTCGCGGACATGCCGCGAGATAAGACGCACGTAAGCTACCGGGTCCCACTGACAACTCTGTAGTCCGGTGGGGCTCTGTGTCACTGATGTGACACTTGCCGGCTCTCAAACCGGGCCATAGCTGCCGCAACCGCTCCGTAGATAGCGGCGACCGTCACGACCAGCGGCACCGACCGGCCGTCCGGCGGCAGCATGAGCGCGGCCACCCCGGCCGCGCCGACGAAGGCCACGTTGAACAGCACGTCGTAGACGGAGAAGATCCGGCCCCGGAAGGTGTCGTCGACCGAGGACTGCACGACCGTGTCGGTCGCGATCTTCGCCCCCTGGGTCGTCAGGCCCAGCACGAACGCTGCGGCGAGCAGGGGTGCCGTCGAGAACGGCAGGCCCAGCGCCGGCACCAGCACGGTGGCGAGCGCCGCGCACACGGCCAACCAGCGGCCGGGCCCCAGCCGTCCCGCCGCCGAGGGGGTGACCACCGCCGCCGCGAAGAAGCCCGCCCCGGAGACCCCCAGCGCTAGCCCCAGCAGGGCGAGTCCCTCGTCCGTGTCCGAGGTCAGGGAGTACCGGCACAGCATCAGCAGCATGACCAGCAGGGCGCCGTAGCAGAACCGCATCAGCGTCATGCCCGCGAGTGCCCAGGCCGCTTCCCGGCGGGCGGGGGCGGCGAGGTGACGCACGCCCGCCGCCAGGTCGCGGGCGGTGCCGGTGAGCGCCGAGGTCAGTCTGGGCGGCACGAGTGCCGGGTCGGGGCCCAGCAGTTCCACGGCGATCCGCAGCGACGCCAGGGCTCCGCACAGATAGAGGAAGGCGCCGAGCAGCACCACGGCGGCGTCGGAGTCCGAGACCACGAGGCGTACGACGAAGGCGAGGCCGCCGCCCGCCGTGGCGGCCAGCGTGCCGGCCGTCGGGGAGAGCGAGTTGGCGATCACCAGGCGTTCGGCGTCGACCACCCGGGGCAGTGCGGCGGACAGGCCCGCGAGCACGAAGCGGTTGACGGCCGTGACGCAGAGCGCGGAGACGTAGAAGAGCCAGTCAGGGACGGAGGCGATCATCAAGGCCGCCGTCACCGTGGCCAGCACGGCGCGCAACAGGTTGCCGTACAGGAAGATCTGGCGGCGGCGCCAGCGGTCCAGCAGGACACCGGCGAACGGGCCCACCAGGGAGTACGGGAGCAGCAGGACCGCCATCGCGGAGGCGATCGCGGCGGGCGAGGTCTGTTTCTCCGGGGAGAACACGACGTAGGTGGCGAGCGCGACCTGGTAGACGCCGTCGGCGCCCTGGGAGAGCAGGCGAACGGCGAGCAGGCGCCGAAACCCCTTCAGGCGCAGCAGGACGCGCAGGTCACGGACGACGGCCATGGGGCACAGCCTCACATACGGGAAGGGTCCCCGGGTCATGCGACCCGGGGACCCTCGGCAGACCGGGGTCAGCGGCTGATCAGCGCTCGACCTCGCCCGCGATGAACTTCTCGACGTTGGCGCGGGCCTCGTCGTCGAAGTACTGGACCGGCGGGGACTTCATGAAGTAGCTCGACGCCGACAGGATCGGGCCGCCGATGCCGCGGTCCTTGGCGATCTTCGCGGCGCGCAGGGCGTCGATGATGACACCGGCCGAGTTCGGGGAGTCCCAGACCTCGAGCTTGTACTCCAGGTTCAGCGGGACGTCGCCGAAGGCGCGGCCCTCGAGGCGGACGTAGGCCCACTTGCGGTCGTCCAGCCACGCGACGTAGTCGGACGGGCCGATGTGGACGTTGTCCGCACCCAGGTCGCGGTCGGGGATCTGGGAGGTGACGGCCTGCGTCTTGGAGATCTTCTTGGACTCCAGGCGCTCGCGCTCGAGCATGTTCTTGAAGTCCATGTTGCCGCCGACGTTCAGCTGCATCGTGCGGTCCAGGACGACGCCCCGGTCCTCGAACAGCTTCGCCATGACGCGGTGCGTGATGGTGGCGCCGACCTGCGACTTGATGTCGTCGCCGACGATCGGGACGCCCGCCTCGGTGAACTTGTCCGCCCACTCCTTGGTGCCGGCGATGAAGACCGGGAGGGCGTTGACGAAGGCGACCTTGGCGTCGATGGCGCACTGGGCGTAGTACTTCGCCGCGGTCTCGGAACCGACGGGCAGGTAGCAGACCAGAACGTCGACCTGCTTGTCCTTGAGGATCTGGACGACGTCGACGGGCGCCTCGGCGGACTCCTCGATGGTCTGGCGGTAGTACTTGCCGAGACCGTCGTGGGTGTGGCCGCGCTGGACCTGGACGCCGCTGTTGGGCACGTCGCAGATCTTGATGGTGTTGTTCTCGGAGGCGCCGATGGCGTCCGCGAGATCCAGGCCGACCTTCTTGGCGTCCACGTCGAAGGCGGCGACGAACTCGATGTCACTGACGTGGTAGTCGCCGAACTGGACGTGCATCAGGCCGGGGACCTTGGCCGCCGGGTCGGCGTCCTTGTAGTACTCGACGCCCTGCACCAGCGATGCGGCGCAGTTGCCCACACCGACGATGGCTACGCGAACCGAACCCATTCCGGTTGCTCCCTGTGTGTACGAGTGAGGCCCTGACTGGGCGCTCACGTGGCGGTGTCGCCGGGCGTATCCGGCCGGGGGTCGTTCCCCGGCCGGGGCAGGCCGCCCGTCGCTCCAGATGTCGTGTCCTGTTGAGCGGTCCCCTCGGCGGCGGAACCTCTGAGGTCCCGCCCCGCCCGCTCGCTCTCGATGAGCTCGTTCAGCCAGCGCACTTCGCGCTCCACGGACTCCATTCCGTGGCGCTGCAGCTCAAGCGTGTAGTCGTCGAGTCGCTCCCGGGTGCGGGCCAGTGAGGCCCGCATCTTCTCCAGGCGCTCCTCCAGCCGGCTGCGCCGGCCCTCGAGCACGCGCATGCGTACGTCTCGCGACGTCTGCCCGAAGAACGCGAAGCGAGCGGCGAAGGTCTCGTCGTCGTACGCGTCCGGGCCTGTCTGGGAGAGGAGCTGCTCGAAATGTTCCTTACCGTCGGCCGTCAACCGGTAGACGATCTTGGCGCGGCGTCCCGTGAGGGAAGCGGCGGCCTCGCCGACGTTCCCCGGTTCCTCGATCAACCAGCCGTTGGCGACCAGCGTCTTGAGGCAGGGATAGAGCGTCCCGTAGCTGAACGCCCGGAACACACCCAGTGACGTGTTGAGCCGTTTACGCAGCTCATAGCCGTGCATCGGGGACTCGCGGAGCAGGCCGAGTACGGCGAACTCGAGGATGCCGGATCTCCGGCTCATCGTCGCCTCCTCTCGCCCTTATGCCGCGCTGATGTATCGAGTCGATACATCAGCACGATAGAACGAGCTTCTGCGTGCGACAAGAGGGGAACTGGTGAACGGGATCACATCAGGGTTTCATCGCGAGCAAGTTGCCTGATTTGAGGTGAACTTCGGGCCGCGGGGGTTTTGACGGTGCGTAGTGTGTGCGCCATGCAAACCACCGGGAACCGAGTGACGTCCGGGGGCGTCCCTGTCCCCGGTGCAGTACGGGTGAATGCGGAAGGGGCCGCATCCGTACTTCGGGGGGACCGGAAACCAGCCGCCTTTACCAGGCGCGCAAAGGTGCGCCTGCCCGAGGAGTAGTCGTTCGATGAGCGAGCACCGTCGCAAACCGCCGCAGCCGCAGGGAGGCGGACGTGCCGCGGCCCGACGCGGTCAGTCCGGCTCGTCCTCCGGCCGCCGTGCGGCACCGCGAGGCGCCACAGGGTCGCCGTCCGGCTCGTACGGTCCGGAGAACGAGGAGCGTGCGTACGGGAGCCGCGCCGAAGCCCGGCGCGCGGCACAGCGGAACGGGGGCGGCCGTCGCAGAGCGGCCGAGCCGGGCCGCGGCGGCCGGCGGGGAGCACCCGACGGCGCGGCAGGACCCGGGCGGGGCCGGGCCGCGGCGCCCGGCAAGAAGCGCATGATCGACTACCCGCGCCACAACAAGGACGGGTGGCAGCGCTGGGTGCCCTCCTGGAGACTCGTCTCCGGGCTGTGCATCGCGTTCTTCGGGTGCCTGGTCGGCGCCGCCGGCCTCGCGTACGCCATGGTGAGCGTCCCCGTCATCGACGAGAGCGCCACCGCGCAGAACAACGTCTACTACTGGGCGGACAACACCCAGATGGTGGCCACGGGCGGTGACCGCAACCGCCAGAGCGTCAATCTCTCGCAGATTCCCAAGGCGATGCGCTACGCCGTGATCTCGCAGGAGAACAAGACGTTCTACTCCGACAGCGGCATCGACCCCAAGGGCATCGCCCGCGCCGTGTTCAACATGGCCAAGGGCGGGGACACCCAGGGTGGCTCCACCATCACCCAGCAGTACGTCAAGAACGCGATGCTGAACGACCAGTCGCAGACGATCTCCCGCAAGGTCAAGGAGATCTTCGTCTCGATCAAGGTCGGCGCCGAGGAGCCGAAGGACAAGATCCTCGAGGGCTACCTGAACTCCGCCTACTACGGCCGCGGTGCCTACGGCATCCAGGCGGCCGCTCGGGCGTACTTCAACGTCGATGCCGTCGACCTCAACCCGGGACAGTGCGCGTTCCTGTCGGCGGTGCTCAAGGGCGCCACCTACTACGACCCGGCGGGCTCGATCGCGATCGACCCGGCGGCCACGCCCGAGGCGAACAAGAAGCGGGCCCACGCCCAGATGCAGGACACCCTCGACAAGATGGTCGAGTACGGGCATCTGAGCCAGGCGGACCGGGGCAAGTACACCGAACTCCCCACCACGCAGAACCCGCAGTCGAACGCGAAGCTGGGCGGCCAGATCGGCTACCTCGTCAGGCTCGCCAAGGCCTCCGTGGTCAGGAGCGGCGCGGTGACGGAGCAGCAGCTGGAAAAGGGCGGCTACTCGATCTACACGACCTTCGACAAGAAGAAGGTCGACGAGATGGAGAAGGCGGTCCAGAAGGTCTACAAGGAGAAGATCGACCCCAAGAAGCGGCCCGAGAAGGACACGCACGTCCAGTTCGGCGGGGCGTCCATCGACACCAAGACCGGGGCCATCAAGGCCATCTACGGTGGCCAGGACGCGACCAAGCACTTCACCAACAACGCCGACGTGACCGGTGCCCAGGTCGGTTCGACGTTCAAGCCGTTCGTGCTCGCGGCTGCGATGAAGTGGGGCGTGCGCGACCCGGACCTCGGCGAGGTCCAGGCCCAGGACGAGCGCACCGTCGTCTCCCCCAAGAGCCTCTACAGCGGCAAGAACGACCTGAAGATCAATAACTATGACGGGTCGATCTGGGAGAACGAGAAGGGCGAGCAGTGGCGTCAGGAGAACGACGGTCAGGACGACGTCGGTAACCCGCCGGACTACAAGATCGACCTTCGTGAGGCGATGCGGGAGTCGGTGAACTCCGCCTTCGTGCAGCTCGGCATGGACGTGGGCCTGGACAAGGTGAAGGAGTCCGCCGAGGACGCGGGCCTCCTGGAGGACAGCCTGGCCGGCGCCGGCTACCCGTCGTTCTCCATCGGTGTCTCGGACCCCAGCGCCATCCGCATGGCCGGCGCGTACGCCACCTTCGCCGACAGCGGCAAGCAGCGCGAGCCGTACTCCGTCACGAAGGTGACGAGCAAGGACGGCACCCTCTACACGCACAAGGTCGAGGAGAAGCAGGCGTTCACGGCGAAGGTCGCGGACAACGTGACGGACGTCCTGAAGACCGTCGTCGAGAAGGGAACGGGCACCAACGCCCAGCTGCCGGGACGTGACGTGGCCGGTAAGACCGGTACCACCGACGGCAACAAGTCCGCCTGGTTCGTCGGCTACACCCCGCAGCTGTCGACCGCGATCAGCATGTACCGCTACCCGGACGACGAGACCATCAAGAACCGCACGTTCCTGGAGATGTACGGAACCGGTGGCGAGAAGAAGATCCACGGTGCGTCCTTCCCGTCCACGATCTGGCAGGACTACATGTCGGACGCGGTCAAGGGCATGAAGGCGGAGAAGTTCCCGAAGCCGGAGCCCATCGGCGAGGTCATCAACGACGCCCCGTCGCCGACTCCGACTCCCTCCCCCTCTCCGTCCGCTTCCGAGACCGAGGAAGTCAGCCCGTCGCCGAATCCGTCGCCCAGCGAGACGCCGACCAGTCCCTCACCTCCCGCGCCGACCGAGTCGTGCGAATTCTGGGACATCAACTGCAACAACGGGAACAACGGGGGCAATGGCAACGGAGGGACCGGGCCGGGCGGCTCGGAGGAGAGTGAGTCGCCTTCTCCCTCGGCCACCGAGACAGAGGGAGAGGGCGACAGCAGCGGAAACACTCGTGGAAACACCATCTGGGGTACGAACGGCTAGCCGAAGCGTCCCGAGTAGGGGTGTTTCACGTGAAACACCCGCAAGTTCCACGTGAAACAGGGGCCGCCGCATCCGCGAGGGTGCGGCGGCCCCGTCGTGTTCTCAGTCCCGTACGGCAGGATGTGCCCCATGCCCAGTGCAGAATCGACGCCAGCGAGCGTGCACGAGCCGGACCCGGTGCGGCCGACCAGGGAGGACACGGTCGCCGCAGCCGGCAGCGAGCTGATCGGCGGCCCGCTGGGACGACGTGCCCTGCTCGGTACGTCCTGGTGGACCCCCGTCCGGGTGATCGCGCTCGTGGCGATCGGCATGTTCGCCCTAGGACTGGTCCAGAAGGCACCCTGCTACAACGGGGCCTGGTTCTTCGGAGCCAGTTCCCAGTACACGCACGCGTGCTACTCGGACATCCCGCATCTCTACCAGGGCCGCGGTTTCGTCGACGGGCTCGTGCCGTACTTCGACAAGCTCCCCGGCGACATGGAGTACCTGGAGTACCCCGTACTGACCGGCCTGTTCATGGAGGTCGCGTCCTGGCTCACGCCGGGCAGCGGCAGCATCCAGCACCAGGAACAGTGGTACTGGATGGTCAATGCCGGGATGCTCATGGTCTGTGCGGCCGTGATCGCCGTCTGTGTGACCCGTACGCACACCCGACGCCCCTGGGACGGTCTGCTGGTCGCCCTGGCCCCCGCCTTCGCGCTGACCGCCACCGTCAACTGGGACCTGCTGGCCGTCGCCCTGACGGCCGCCGCCGTCCTCATGTGGTCCCGGGAGCGTCCGCTGGCCTTCGGCGTGCTGCTGGGCCTGGCCACGGCCGCCAAGCTCTACCCCTTCCTCATCCTCGGGCCCCTGCTCGTCCTGTGCTGGCGTGCGGGCAAATGGCGGGCGTTCGCAACGGCGCTGGGGGGTGCGGCCGTCGCCTGGCTGGTGGTGAACCTGCCGGTGATGCTCTACGCCTTCGACGGCTGGTCGAAGTTCTACACGTTCAGCCAGGAACGGGGCGTGGACTTCGGGTCCTTCTGGCTGATCCTCGTCCAGAACTCCGACAACCCGCCGAGCACCGAGACCGTCAACACCCTCGCCACGCTTCTGATGCTGCTGTGCTGCGGTGCCGTCGCGGCGCTCACGCTGACCGCCCCCCGGCGCCCGCGGTTCGCCCAGCTCGCCTTCCTGATCGTCGCGGCGTTCATCCTCACCAACAAGGTCTACTCACCGCAGTACGTGCTCTGGCTGGTACCGCTGGCCGCGCTGGCCCGGCCGAAGTGGCGGGACTTCCTGATCTGGCAGGCGTGCGAGGTCGCCTACTTCCTCGGTATCTGGATGTACCTCGCGTACACGACCAGCGGCGACGCCCACAAGGGACTGCCCACCGACGGCTACCACTGGGCCATCGGCCTGCACCTGCTGGGAACGCTGTTCCTCTGCGCCATGGTCGTACGCGACATCCTGATGCCGGACCGGGACCCGGTCCGGCGGACGGGTGACGACGACCCGTCGGGCGGTGTGCTGGACGGCGCGGAGGACGTCTTCGTCCTGGGCCCCGCGGCTCGGGCCGAGCGGCCCACGGCCCACTTCGAGGGTCCCCAGGTGCACTGGGGCAAGGGCCGGCAGCCGAACGGTTCGAGCTGAGCGAACGTGTGAAGGGCCGTGCACGAGGTTCACGAAGACGTCGTGCACGGCCCTCTCACCGGCGGAACCTGCTCGCTAGCGATCGAGGATGCGGTCGAACTGCGTGGTGGTGTGCCGAAGGTGGGCCACCAGTTCGTCACCCACCTGGGGCTCCGACGCGTCCGAGGGAACGAACAGGATCGACACCTGCATGTGCGGCGGCTCCGCGAACCAACGCTGCTTGCCGCTCCACACGAACGGCGAGAGATTCCGGTTGACCGTGGCGAGACCGGCCCGGGCGACCCCCTTGGCACGCGGCATGACGCCGTGCAGCGCCTTCGGAGCCTCCAGCCCCACCCCGTGCGACGTACCGCCCGCCACGACCACCAGGAAGCCGTCCGAGGCGGCCTTCTGCTGCCGGTAGCCGAAACGCTCGCCCTTGGCGACGCGCGTGACGTCCAGGACCGCCCCCCGGTACTCGGTGGCCTCGTGGTCCCCCAGCCACAGCCGGGTGCCGATCCGGGCGCGGAAGCGGGTCTGCGGGAACTGCTGCTGGAGCCGGGCCAGTTCGTCGGCCTTGAGATGGCTGACGAACATGGTGTGCAGCGGCAGCCGGGCCGCGCGCAGCCGGTCCATCCAGCCGATGACCTCCTCGACGGCGTCCGAGCCGTCGGTACGGTCCAGAGGCAGGTGGATGGCGAAGCCCTCCAGCCGGACGTTCTCTATGGCGGCGTGCAACTGCGGCAGGTCCTGCTCGCTGATGCCGTGCCGCTTCATCGAGGACATCACCTCGATCACCACGCGCGCGCCCACCAGGCCGTACACCCCGTCGATGGACGACACCGAGCGCACGACCCGGTCGGGCAGCGGAACAGGCTCCTCACCGCGTCGGTACGGCGTGAGGACCAGCAGGTCGCCGCCGAAGAAGTCCTTGATCCGGGCGGCCTCGTAGGTGGTGCCGACGGCCAGCACGTCCGAGCCCAGCCGCGTGGCCTCCTCCGCCAGCCGCTCGTGACCGAATCCGTAGCCGTTGCCCTTGCAGACCGGGACCAGTCCGGGGAACTGCTCCTGCACGTGCTTGTGGTGCGCCCGCCAGCGCGCGGTGTCGACGTAGAGCGTGAGCGCCATGGCCGGACCTGGAACCTTTCTCGTGGCTGTCAGAGGTGCGGATCGGGGATGGGCGGTGCGGTCAGCGGCGCGACATGTAGATGTCGAGCGCCTTGTGGAGCAGCTTGTTCAGCGGGAAGTCCCACTCGCCGAGGTACTCGGCCGCCTGACCGCCCGTACCCACCTTGAACTGGATCAGGCCGAAAAGGTGGTCGCTCTCGTCCAGCGAGTCGGAGATGCCCCGCAGGTCGTAGACGGTGGCGCCGAGCGCGTAGGAGTCGCGGAGCATGGCCCACTGCATGGCGTTCGACGGCCGGACCTCGCGGCCGATGTTGTCGGAGGCGCCGTAGGAGTACCAGACGTGTCCGCCGACGACCAGCATGGTCGCCGCCGACAGGTTGACCCCGTTGTGCCGGGCGAAGTACAGCCGCATGCGGTTCGGGTCCTCGTTGTTGAGGGCCGCCCACATGCGCTGGAAGTACGACAGCGGGCGCGGCCGGAAGTGGTCGCGCACGGCCGTGATCTCGTACAGGCGCTGCCACTCCTCCAGGTCGTGGTAGCCGCCCTGGACGACCTCGACACCGGCCTTCTCGGCCTTCTTGATGTTGCGGCGCCACAGCTGGTTGAAGTTCTTGTGGACCTCTTCCAGGGAGCGGTTGGCCAGCGGCACCTGGAAGACGTAACGGGGCTGCACGTCACCGAAGCCGGCGCCGCCGTCCTCGCCCTGCTGCCAGCCCATGCGGCGCAGCTTGTCGGCCACTTCGAACGCGCGCGGCTCGATGTGGTCCGCCTCTATGTCCCGCAGTCGCTTGACGTCCGGGTCCTGGATGCCCTTCTTGATCGACGTCGCGTCCCAGCGCCGGATGATCACCGGCGGGCCCATCTTCACGGAGAAGGCGCCCTGCTGCTTGAGGTGCGCCAGCATCGGCTCCATCCAGTCCTGGAGATTCGGCGCGAACCAGTTGATGACCGGGCCCTCGGGGAGGTACGCGAGGTAGCGCTTGATCTTGGGCAGCTGCCGGTACAGGACGAGACCCACACCGACCAGCTCACCGGTCCGGTCGTCGAACCAGCCGAGGTTCTCCGAGCGCCATTCCGCCTTGACGTCCGCCCATGCCGGGACCTGCATGTGACTCGCCGCCGGCAGGCTCTGGATGTAGGCCAGATGCTGCTCGCGACTGATGGTCCTCAGGGTCAGGCTCATTCGGGGCGCTCCTCGGGCTGGTGTGTCCCCATGGGTACAGGGGCTCCGGCTCTCGCGCGAAGCCTACTGCGCCCTGTGAGCGCCCCGTCCGGCGTACGGCTGGAAGGGCTTGTGCGGCGGGCGGCCGCCGCAAGGCATCAGCCGACGGGCATCAGCCGATGAGCCCGCCGTGGTAGATGCCGAAGAACAGCCCGAGTGCGGAGGCGCCGAGTCCGAGTACCAGGCCGAAGCGCTCCCGTGTCGTCTCGGACACGTACTGGCCGTACCCGCCGGTCAGGACACCGAGCAGCCCTGCCCAGGAGGTCAGGACGTGCAGTCCCCGGAAGCTCGCGGTGGCCAGGGCGAGCACCCCGAGGACCAGGGTCACGGCCAGCAGTGAGTCCTGGAGGGGGTGTCGCTTGCCGTCGGTGGCCAGCAGGCCGGTCCGGGGCCTGGCGGGTCGCATGATCTGTGCCATGGAGAACCTCCTGCCGAAGGCAGTGTGTTTTAGCCCTCACATCCCTGACTACCGATTGTGTCCCCGCGGGGCCGGATTTCAACCGCAAGGCGACGGCCGGGTACGCTGTACCTTCCGCACCGGTGTCTGTTGCCGGCCCCGGCCGGGCCACCTCCTCGGAGGAGGCCCGATTGTCAGTGGGTCCTGGTTTACTCGTTGATGCCGGTGCGAACGCATCGCAACCCTCCTGCCACGGAACGACCGTGGCCGCTGAGTCCAAAGGAGGTGGGTTCCACATGCGTCACTACGAGGTGATGGTCATCCTCGACCCCGATCTCGAGGAGCGCTCTGTCTCCCCGCTGATCGAGAACTTCCTCTCTGTCGTCCGTGACGGCGGCGGAAAGGTCGAGAAGGTCGACACCTGGGGCCGTCGTCGTCTCTCGTACGAGATCAAGAAGAAGCCCGAGGGCATCTACTCGGTCATCGACCTGCAGGCCGAGCCTGCGGTCGTCAAGGAGCTCGACCGCCAGATGAACCTGAACGAGTCGGTCCTCCGGACCAAGGTCCTCCGTCCCGAGATGCACTGAGCCTTCCCGCTCAGCTGATCCCGGGATTCGAGTAGCAGCAACCAAGCAGCCAGAGCAGCAAACCCGCCGAGAGGTTCCCCATGGCAGGCGAGACCGTCATCACGGTCGTCGGCAATCTTGTCGACGACCCCGAGCTGCGCTTCACCCCGTCCGGTGCGGCCGTCGCGAAGTTCCGCGTCGCGTCGACTCCCCGCACCTTCGACCGCCAGACGAACGAGTGGAAGGACGGCGAGAGCCTCTTCCTGACCTGCTCGGTCTGGCGTCAGGCGGCGGAGAACGTCGCCGAGTCGCTCCAGCGAGGCATGCGCGTCATCGTGCAGGGCCGGCTGAAGCAGCGGTCCTACGAGGACCGTGAGGGCGTCAAGCGCACGGTCTACGAGCTGGACGTCGACGAGGTCGGCGCCAGCCTGCGCAGCGCCACGGCCAAGGTCACCAAGACCTCGGGCCAGGGCCGCGGCGGCCAGGGCGGTTACGGCGGCGGTGGCGGCCAGGGTGGCGGCGGCTGGGGCGGCGGCCCCGGTGGCGGCCAGCAGGGCGGCGGCGCGCCGGCCGACGACCCCTGGGCGACCGGCGGTGCTCCCGCCGGTGGTCAGCAGGGCGGTGGCGGCCAGGGTGGCGGCGGCTGGGGCGGCGGCTCCGGCGGCGGTGGCGGCTACTCGGACGAGCCCCCCTTCTAAGGGGACGGGCTCTACCCACACTTCTTGATCACACAGGAGAAACATCATGGCTAAGCCGCCTGTGCGCAAGCCGAAGAAGAAGGTCTGCGCATTCTGCAAGGACAAGGTCACGTACGTGGACTACAAGGACACGAACATGCTGCGGAAGTTCATTTCCGACCGCGGCAAGATCCGTGCCCGCCGCGTGACCGGCAACTGCACCCAGCACCAGCGTGACGTCGCCACAGCCGTGAAGAACAGCCGTGAGATGGCGCTGCTGCCCTACACCTCCACCGCGCGATAAGGGAAGGGTGACCGAAACATGAAGATCATCCTCACCCACGAGGTCACCGGCCTCGGTGCCGCGGGCGACGTCGTCGACGTCAAGGACGGTTACGCTCGCAACTACCTGATCCCGCGGAAGTTCGCGATCCGCTGGACCAAGGGTGGCGAGAAGGACGTCGAGCAGATCCGTCGTGCTCGCAAGATCCACGAGATCCAGACCATCGAGCAGGCCAACCAGGTGAAGGCCCAGCTCGAGGGTGTGAAGGTCCGTCTGGCCGTCCGCTCCGGCGACGCCGGTCGTCTCTTCGGCTCCGTCACCCCGGCCGACGTCGCTTCGGCGATCAAGGCCGCCGGTGGCCCCGAGGTCGACAAGCGCCGCATCGAGCTGGGTGCGCCGATCAAGACCCTGGGCGCCCACGAGACGTCCGTGCGTCTGCACCCCGAGGTTGACGCCAAGGTCAGCGTCGAGGTCGTCGCTGCCTGAGCACTGCTCTCGCTGAAGCGATGAGAGGGGCCGCATCTCCCGTCGGGGGATGCGGCCCCTCTTCGTGACCGTGCTCGAAGCCGTGTTTCACGTGAAACGGTCAGCGCGTCGCCCCGGTGACGATCCAGCGCCCCGATCGGGTACGCAGCCACAGCGTCACCAGACGCATCGCCATCATCAGCGTCATGGCCGCCCACAGGGCGGTGAGCCCACCGCCGAGGGTCGGGACGAGAAGCGCCGCGGGCGTGAAGACCGCCAGAGTGAGCAGCATGGCCCAGGCAAGGTAGGGACCGTCGCCCGCACCCATGAGGACCCCGTCCAGGACGTAGACCACACCGCAGAGGGGTTGTGCGACGGCCACGATCACCAGTGCGGGCAGCGCGGCGTCCTTGACCATGGAGTCGCCGGTGAACAGGGGCAGGAACACCGGGCGGGACAGCACCACGAGCAGACCCAGTACGACCCCGACCGCGACGCCCCACTCCACCATCCTGCGACACGCTTCGCGCGCGCCCTGGGCGTCGTCCGCGCCCAGATAGCGCCCGATGATGGCCTGCCCCGCGATGGCGATGGCGTCGAGGGCGAACGCGAGCAGGCTCCACAGGGACAGGACGATCTGATGTGCGGCGATGTCGGCGTCGCCGAGGCGGGCAGCCACGGCCGTCGCGATCATGAGGATCGCCCGCAGGGAGAGCGTGCGCACGAGCAGCGGCATCCCGGCCTGAGCGGAAGCCCGGATGCCGGCCAGGTCCGGGCGCAGGGAGGCACCGTGTCGTCGGGCTCCCCGGACGACCACCCACAGGTAGACCGCGGCCATGCCGCACTGGGCGATGACGGTGCCCCAGGCGGAGCCCGCGATGCCGAGTCCGGCGCCGTAGACGAGCAGGACGTTGAGGACGGCGTTGGCGATGAAGCCGGCCACGGCCACATAGAGCGGGGTTCGGGTGTTCTGCAGTCCCCTCAGGACACCGGTCGAAGCCAGCACGACGAGCATGGCGGGGATGCCGAGGGAGGAAATCCGCAGATAGGTGGTGGCGTAGGGGGCCGCGGTGTCGGATGCGCCGAAAAGCTCCACGAGGGAGGGGGCCGCGGGCAGAAAGACCGCGATGACGGCGGCGCCGAGCAGCAGTGCCAACCAGATGCCGTCCATGCCCTGACGGATCGCTGCCTGCAGGTCACCCGCGCCGACGCGGCGCGAGACGGCCGCGGTGGTGGCGTAGGCGAGGAAGACGAAGACGCTGACGGCCGTGGTGAGCAGGGCCGAGGCGATGCCGAGTCCGGCGAGCTGAGCGGTTCCGAGATGGCCGACGATGGCGCTGTCGGCCATGACGAAGAGGGGCTCGGCGACGAGCGCGCCGAAGGCCGGAACGGCCAGCGCGACGATCTCTCGGTCGTGCCGGCGCCGGACGGTCCGGGTGCGCGCGGGGGCCTGTGTCATGAGCACCAATCTAATCGTCCACAGGTAAGAGATGCAAAGCTTTGGCGACCCTTACGTCCGGTCTCGAACCGTGTACTTCTGGGTACCGTTCGAAGTGATCTTGGTCCGACTGGGAAAGTTTTTCTTCTGCACAGGCGGTGGACGGTAAAGGCGCAGTTCAAAGAGGGTTCTCGGGTCGCGGTGCGGGCTTGTTCACAGGGCTGTCCACCGGGTCGTGCACAGGTTTCGCGGAGTTCTCCACAGCATCTGGCCGGTCGTCCACATGGCCTGTGGATAACCAGATTGGCTGACGGTGCCCGCAGGCCTACGGTTATCCGGCGCCCGCTCCGTCCGTCGGCCGGTGAACCCTCACAAAACCGACGCGCCAGAACCGGAGTTGGGCGTCCTATTTGTCAGTGCCGTGCCGTAGAAATGAGAGGCACGGCGAGGTCCGCTCGGCGGACGGGAGGAGGTGGCTCGGTGAGCATTTCCGAGCCCTTGGACGACCCGTGGGCCGACAGCGGACCCAGTGATCGTCTGCCTGCTTCCCGCCGTCGCAGCGAGGGCGGCCGCGGCCGGGACGAGCAGCACGAGCGCGGCCCGGACAGCGGATGGGACGGTGGCGGCGCCTCCTTCGAGCGGGTACCGCCGCAGGACCTGGACGCCGAGCAGTCCGTCCTCGGCGGGATGCTCCTGTCCAAGGACGCCATCGCCGACGTCGTGGAGATCCTCAAGGGCCACGACTTCTACAAGCCGGCCCACGAGACGGTCTACCAGGCCATCCTCGACGTCTACGCAAAGGGCGAGCCGGCCGACCCCATCACGATCGCCGCGGAACTCACCAAGCGCGGGGAGATCAACAAGGTCGGCGGCGCCTCGTACCTGCACACCCTCGTCCAGACCGTGCCGACGGCCGCGAATGCCGCGTACTACGCGGAGATCGTGCACGAGCGGGCGGTGCTGCGCCGCCTGGTCGAGGCCGGCACCCGGATCACACAGATGGGATACGCGGCCGACGACGACGTCGACGAGATCGTCAACCGCGCCCAGGCCGAGATCTACGCCGTCACCGAGCAGCGCACCAGCGAGGACTACCTGCCGCTCGGCGACATCATGGAAGGCGCGCTGGACGAGATCGAGGCCATCGGATCACGCAGCGGCGAGATGACCGGTGTGCCGACGGGCTTCACGGACTTCGATTCGCTGACCAACGGCCTTCACCCCGGGCAGATGATCGTCATCGCCGCACGTCCCGCGATGGGCAAGTCGACCCTGGCGCTGGACTTCGCGCGGGCCGCCTCGATCAAGAACAACCTGCCGAGCGTCATCTTCTCCCTCGAAATGGGGCGCAACGAGATCGCCATGCGACTGCTGTCCGCCGAGGCCCGCGTCGCGCTGCACCACATGCGGTCGGGCACGATGACGGACGACGACTGGACCCGGCTGGCGCGCCGGATGCCCGACGTTTCGGCCGCCCCGCTCTACATCGACGACTCCCCCAACCTGTCGATGATGGAGATCCGCGCCAAGTGCCGTCGCCTCAAACAGCGCAACGACCTCAAGCTGGTCATCATCGACTACCTCCAGCTGATGCAGTCCGGCGGTTCGAAGCGCGCCGAGAGCCGGCAGCAGGAGGTCTCGGACATGTCCCGAAACCTCAAGCTGCTGGCGAAGGAGCTGGAGATCCCGGTCATCGCGCTCTCCCAGCTGAACCGTGGTCCAGAGCAGCGCACCGACAAGAAGCCCATGGTCTCCGACCTGCGTGAGTCCGGTTCGATCGAGCAGGACGCCGACATGGTCATCCTGCTGCACCGCGAGGACGCCTATGAGAAGGAGTCACCTCGCGCGGGCGAGGCAGACCTGATCGTGGCCAAGCACCGTAACGGTCCGACGGCGACGATCACGGTCGCCTTCCAGGGCCACTACTCGCGTTTCGTGGACATGGCACAGACCTGACGGCGGCCTGTGCAGGGTCTCGGATTCCGCGGCACGCTCGCTCTGAGCGGGGCCGTGTCACATTCCGGAGAGCCGTGTCGTCGTACCCATGGCGGGACGGTGTCGTTAGTGCACCGAGCTCGAGGCCATGAGGAGGAAAGCGATGAGTGACTTTCAGGCCATCTCGGATCGCGTCGAGATCGAGGCGATCCGCGGTGAGTTCACCGACGCGGCGATGATGCGCGACTACGACCGTCTCGCTTTGCTGTTCACACCGGACGGCGCGCTGCGGATGCCCAATATCCCCGTTGAGCTCGAAGGCCAGGAGGCGATCCGCGGCTGGGGGAGGCGGGTGCCGGACGTTGTGGACTTCCTCGTGCAGAACACGCACCCGGGCGTGATCCAGCTTGACGGCGACACCGCGTCCGGCCGTGCGTACATGTCAGAGATCGGGCGTGGCCGCGACGGCCGCGGGGGGCTGAACTACGCCATCTACCATGACCGTTACCAGCGCACCGGCGAGGGCTGGAAGTTCGCCGAGCGCGTCTACGAGATCCGGTACGAAGACACCTCGCCGCTGGCCGGCTCGCCGCCCCGGCCGGCTGAGGACGCGTGACCCGCCGACCTGGCACCCCAGCGGCCGGAACTGCACGGCCCGATTGGGGCGCCGTTCTTCCCGCAGCGGACGGAGCCACGGGGAAATCGGCTCGACGTGCGGTGTCCCGGCAGGTGGACTGGGCACATGACGACACCTCAAGGAGAGCTGCTCCCCACCACCCGGCGGGCGCTGACGCACCGGGTCGCCGTGGCCCAGGCGGAAGGGCGTACGCCGTCGCTCGTCACCGCGGTGGTCCGGGGCGGGCGGGCCGTGTGGCACGGTGCGCGGACCTCGATCGACGGGCACGGCCCGGACGAGAACGTGCAGTACCGGATCGGCTCGATCACCAAGACGTTCACCGCCGTCCTCGTCCTGCGGCTGCGCGACGAGGGCGTGCTCGACCTCGGGGATTCGCTGGAGAAGCACCTGCCGGGCACCGGGGCGGGGGAGGCGACGATCGCCGAACTGCTCGCACACTCGGGCGGGCTGGCCGCCGAGTCACCGGCGCCCTGGTGGGAGCGGACACCGGGCTCGCTGCGCCCCGAACTCGCCGATGTGCTGGGCAAACAGCCGCTGCTGCACCCGGTGGGCCGTCGGCACCACTACTCCAACCCCGGCTACACGCTTCTCGGGGCGCTGGTCGAGAAGCTGCGCGGCGCTCCGTGGGAAGTGGTGCTGCAGCGGGAGGTGCTGGACCCGCTGGGGCTGCGGCGTACGGGCACCCGGCCCAGCGCCCCGCATGCCGGTGGCTGGGCGGTGCATCCATGGGCCGATGTGATGCTTGCCGAGCCTGTCGAGGACCTCGGGCGGATGGCCCCGGCCGGACAGCTCTGGTCCACCACCGGGGACCTGGCGCGGTTCGCCGTCTTCCTGACCCTGGGGGACGACCAGGTGCTCGGAGCGGAGACCGTGCGGGAGATGCGGGCGCCCGCCGCCCCGGCCGAGGCCGCGGATGTGGTGGACGGCGCTGCCTACGGACTGGGGCTGCAGATCCAGCATCGGGACGGGCGGCTGCTCGTCGGGCATTCCGGATCCCTGCCGGGCTTCCTGGCCAACCTCACCATCGGCGTGGAGGACGACGTGGCCGCGGTGGTTCTGACCAACTGCACCTCGGGGCCCCTGCTCGCCGGGGTCGGAGCCGACCTCGTGCGCATTGTCGCCGAGGCGGAGCCCCGGATTCCCGAGCCGTGGCGTCCACTGCGTGAGGTCGACTCCTCCGTGCTGGAGTTGGCGGGGCAGTGGTACTGGGGGACGCACGCCTTCGCGCTGCGGCTGACGCCCGACGGAGGGGTCTCGCTGGGGCCGCTGTCCGGCCAGGGGCGCCGCTCACGGTTCCGGGCGAATGGTGACGGCAGCTGGACGGGACTGGAGGGGTATTACGCGGGGGAGTCGCTGCGTGCGGTGAGGCGTCCGGACGGCACCGTCAGCCATCTGGATCTCGGGTCGTTCGTCTTCACGCGTCAGCCTTACGACGAGGGCGCCTCGGTGCCGGGTGGAGTGGACCCGGAGGGGTGGCGGGGGATCGGCTAGCAGCCGTCCGTGCAGAAGCGGCCCTGTTTCACGTGAAACAGGGCCGCGCACCATCGAGAGCGTCTGACGGGAGCCCGTGCACTCAGAGCTGGAGTTTGAAGCCCGTGTGCGAGGCCTCGAAGCCGAGTCGCCCGTAGAAGCGGTGGGCGTCTGTACGGGTCTTGTCGGAGGTGAGCTGCACCAGGTGGCAGCTCTGCCGCCGGGACTCGTCGATGGCCCACTCGATCAGCTGTGTGCCCAGTCCGCTGCCGCGTTCGTCACGGTGGATGCGTACCCCTTCGACGATCGAACGGGTGGCGCCGCGCCGGGACAGTCCGGGGACGATCGTCAGCTGGAGCGTGCCGACGACACGACCGTCACGGACGGCCACCACCAGATGCTGGTTCGGATCAACCCTGAGGCGTTCGAAGGCGGCCAGGTACGGGCCCAGGTCGTCCGGGAATTCGCGCCGTGAGCCCAGCGGGTCGTCAGCGAGCATCGCGACGACCGCCGGGATGTCCTCGGCGGTGGTGGGGCGTATTTCGAGATCTCCCATGCCTGCACTCTAGAACCGGGCCGGCACTGGTTGTCCGGACGTCCCTAGGCGGGTACCGGTGCCTTCAGGGTCTCCACGGCCCGGACCAGCGGGGCCAGATCGGGGTTCGCCGCCGCCTCGTCGAGGGCCTCGCGCAGGGCGGCGTCATTGGTGGGCCGCGCCTCGTCGAGCAGCTGCAGGCCCGCCGTGGTGACGTTGGTGTAGATGCCGCGCCGGTCGGTGGGGCACAGGTAGCGCTCGAGCAGGCCACGGTCCTCGAGCCGGGTGACCAGCCGGGTGGTCGCGCTCTGACTGAGGACGACGGCGTCGGCGACCTGCTTCATCTGCAGATGCCCCCCGTCGCCGTCGTGCTGGCGGCTGAGCACGTCGAGCAGGGAGTACTCGCGGACGCTCAGGTCGTGCCCGGTCTGCAGAGCGCGCTCGATGTGTGCCTCGATCCTCCCGTGCAGCAGGGAGAGGGTGCACCAGCCCTGGGAGAGGGCGGTGAGCGCGGGGTCCGTCGCTGTCATGTGGATCCTCCGTCCAGGGCGGCTGAGACCAGGGTAGACCAGTCACGCGATTGTCGGCGCTTACATATTGCCCGCGCGTGCAATTACTAGAGGCGAACCACGGGCGTCCCGCCGCAGTCAGCCCGCCGCCACCGTCAGCGGCGCGAAGCGCCGGGTCCAGTCGCCGGGCAGCTCGGTGATTCCGTAGGTCATGACCGCGTTGGGGGCGATGCTGGAGAGGCCGCGCTCCTTCACCCACGCCAGCAGCTCCTCGTGCCGTACGTCGATGTCCGTGCGCAGCGGTCGGTCGGTGCGGGCGGCGAGAGAGCCGATCAGGGCCTTGGCCGTCTCGGTGTCACGGGCGATCAGTGGGCCCACCACGTGGGTGTCCATGTTCGGCCAGGCCGCGGCGTACCCGATGATCCGGCCGTCCTCCTCGGCGACACGCAACTGGTCGGCGAAGGCGGGCAGCCGCGTGACGATCGGGGTGCGGTCCGCACCGAAGACCTCCTCGTCGAGCCGGAGGACCGCGGCGAGGTCCTCGGCGGTGGCCGTGCGGGTGACGGTCTTCGGTTCCGCCCCGCCCGGGACGAAACGGCCACGCACCATCTCCGCCCCGCCCGTCACCTTGAAACCGAGCTCCTCGTAGAGCGGCCGCCCGTACGGCGTCGCGTGCAGGGTCAGCGGAAGGGCGCCCAGCTCGGAGACGATGTGACGCATCAGACGCCGTCCGACGCCCTGGCGCGCGTGCCGCTCGGCGACCAGCACCATGCCGATGGCGGCGAGCGAGGGACGTTCCTGCGGTCCGTACTCGGTGACGGTGCAGGCGGCGACGAGACCGCCGCCGGGGTCGTCGATGCCGTACCCCTTTCCGGCGGTGAGGAGGAACCCCCACTTGTGCTCCTCACGCGGCCACCCCCGGTCCTCGGACAGGTCGGCGCAGGCGGTGAGATCGCGGAGCGTCAGACGGCGGATCGGAGCAGAGGCGAGGAAAGGTGTCGGCACGCAGGTCAGGCTGTCCGACGCCGGCCTCTCCCGTCCACCTCTTTCCGGTGGAACCTGCGAGCTTTCGGCCAAGTCGGTTCAGCCGAGGTCGGGGGCGTGCAGGGCACGCACACCCTCGATGTTGCCGTCCAAGTAGTGCCGCAGGGACAGCGGTACGAGGTGGACGGAGGCGATCCCGACCCGGGTGAACGGCACCCTGACGATCTCGTACTCACCGGCCGGCTCATCGACCTCGGGGCCGTGCCGCAGGGACGGATCCATGGATTCCAGGTGGCAGACGAAGAAGTGCTGCACCTTCACGCCGGTCGCGCCACCGTCCTCACCGATGTGCTCGACGGTGTCGACGAAGCAGGGCACCACGTCGCTGATCTTGGCGCCGAGTTCCTCGTACACCTCACGGTGCAGGGCGTCCACGACGCTGGTGTCGTCCGGCTCGACCCCGCCGCCGGGAGTGACCCAGTAGGGGTCGACGCCGGGCTTGGTCCGCTTGATCAGGATCAGGTGGTCGCCGTCCAGCAGGACGGCGCGAGCGGTGCGCTTGACCACGGGTCGGACGGTCATGGGAGAAATGTGGCCCGGCTGGTTCCACGTGAAACATCCTGAGACGCGACCGGTTCGTGAGTCCGGCGGCTCAGTTCCAGTCGGCGGCCGCGCGCAGCAACCACTCGTGGGCGCGGGCGATGTGCGGCATCGCCAACGTGCCGGTGCGTACCACCAGGAAATACGTCCGCAGCGGCGGCACCGGCGGATCGTGCAGGGCGACGACGTCACCGCGCTCCAGCGCCTCCGCGCACAGATAGCGGGGCAGGACGGCGAGCCCCGCGCCCGCGACCGCACAGGCGAGAACGGCACGCAGGTCGGGGGCGACGACCGTGGCCGGGGAGGCCGGACGGGCGTCGAAGACGGAGGCCCAGTAACGGGCGACGAAGGGCAGTGACTCGTGCACTTCGACCACGGGGACGTGCTTCAGGGCGGAAGCATCGGTGTCGCGGACCTTTTCGACGCCCGCGCGCTCTGCCCAGTGCGGCGTGGCGACCAGGATGTGCTCTTCGTCGCAGAGCGGAGTCGCGGTGAGCAGCGCCCCGCGTGGACGAGCCGTGCCGATGGCCAGATCGTGATGCCCGGCCGCCAGGCCCTCCAGGGTCTCCTCGGCGTTCCCGAACGAGGCGCGCAGGGCGAAGGCGTGGCCGTCCTCACCGGTGAGCTCGCCGAGCGCGGGCAGCGCCCGTTCGGCGGTGAACTCGGGCGGTCCGGCCAGGTGCAGGGTCCGCAGGGAGGAGTCGTCCTCCAGCCCGGTCTCGGCGATCTCCACCAGGGCGTCTAGATGCGGTGCGGCCTTGTGGGCGAGTTCGTCGCCGATGGTCGTCGGGGTCACGCCGCGGGCCTGTCGAAGGAACAGCGGGCGGCCGAGCTGACGCTCCAGCGTGCGGATCTGCGAGGTGACGGCGGGCTGCGAGAGGCCGAGCAGAGCAGCCGCGCGGGTGAAGGAACCGGCCCGGTGCACGGTGACGAAGGTGCGGAGCAAGGCCAGATCCACGGAAAATCCGCCCCTCTTCTGTTCTTCTCCAGCCCCCGCCCGCGCCCAACTATAAATAAGTCGATAGGTCTGTGTCGCTAGGGTGATTGGACGCTGACACTGAGTCAACTAGCCTTGTGCGCGCGGTTCTTCGCGCGCGGAACCGGAGGACGGTCCGAGCCACGAGGGGGGAGGCTCGGACCGTCCGTCGACGTCATTCCGTCGTTTCGTCCAGCGCGCGCAGCAGATCCGCCAGCAGGTCGTCGGGGTCCTCCGCGCCGACGGAGAGCCGGATGAAGCCCTCCGGCACCGCGTCGCCGCCCCAGCGCCCGCGCCGCTCCGCCGTGGACCGCACCCCGCCGAAGCTCGTCGCGCCCTCGACGAGGCGCAGCGCGTCGAGGAAGCGATCGGCACGCGCGCGCGAGGGCAGCGTGAAGGAGACGACACAGCCGTAGCGCAGCATCTGCTGCGAGGCGACCTTGTGGGACGGGTCGTCGGGCAGCCCGGGGTAGCGCAGGCCGGTGATCTCGGGCCGGGTGCGGAGGGCTTCGGCCACCTTGAGCGCGGTGGAGTCCTGCCGGTCCACGCGCAGCTGGAGGGTGGCGATCGAGCGGTGCGCGAGCCAGGCCTCCATGGGGCCGGGAATCGCACCGACGATCTTGCGCCAGCGCCGAACCGCGGCCATCGCCCCGGCGTCGCGGCCGGCCACGTAGCCCAGCAGGACGTCTCCGTGGCCGGTGAGCTGCTTGGTTCCGCTGGCCACCGAGAAGTCCGCGCCGAGCTCCAGCGGGCGCTGCCCGAGCGGGGTGGCGAGGGTGTTGTCGACGGCGACCAGGGCGCCGCGCGCGTGCGCCGCCTCGACGAGCCGCCGTACGTCGCACACGTCGAGCCCCGGGTTCGACGGCGTCTCGATCCACAGCAGCTTCGCCCCGTCCAGGACGTCGAGCTGGGCGTCCCGGCCGGTCGGCGCGGTGCGCACCTCGATGCCGTACGCCTCCAGCTGCGCGCGGACCAGCGGCAGCGCCTGGTAGCCGTCGTCGGGCAGGACGGCCGTGTCGCCGGCACGCAGCTGCGAGAAGAGCACCGAGGAGATCGCGGCCATGCCCGAGGCGAAGACGAGTGTCTCCACGCCGGCCTCTCCGGGCGCCTCCAGCTCGCCGATGGCGCTCTCGAGGCGGGTCCAGGTCGGGTTCTCGTCGCGGCCGTAGGTGTACGGCCCGGTCGGGTCCCCCGGCAGGTGAAAGTGGGCGGCGAACACCGGGCCCGGCAGGGTGGGCTCGTGCTTGACCGGTTCGGGCAGCCCGGCCCGCACCGCGCGTGTGCCGTCGCCGGGAGCGGAAGCGGATCTCTCCGCGCCCGTACCGGCGCTGTCGTTCGTAGCGGAATCGCTCATGCCGCCCGTCCTTCCACTTGCTCGCGTACCGCGGCGAGCAGTCCGGTACTCGCCGCCTCCACCATCTCAAGGCATTCCTCGAAGCCGTCCAGGCCTCCGTAGTACGGGTCCGGGACGTCCAGGTCGCCGCCCTCGGCAGCGGGGTCGTAGGACCGCAGCAGACGCACCTTGGCCGCGTCCCGCTCCGTGGGGGCGAGGCGCCGCAGGGCTCGCAGATGACCGGCGTCGAGGGCGACGACCAGGTCGAGACGGGAGAACCAGGACTGCTGGAACTGCCGGGCCGTGTGGTCGAGGTCGTAACCGTGGTCCGCCAGCACGGCCCCGGTGCGCGGGTCCGCGCCCTCTCCCTCGTGCCAGCCGCCGGTACCGGCGCTGTCGGCCTCGACGAGGTCGCCGAGTCCGGCGTCCGCCACGCGCGCGTGGAAGACGGCCTCGGCCATCGGGGAGCGGCAGATGTTGCCCGTGCACACGAAACAGACGCGGTAGGTCATCGGGCTCAGTCCCCGTCGGGCAGGAACGCGTTGAGGGCCCAGGAGACGACCGAGACGATCAGGCCGCCCAGCACGGCGGTCCAGAACCCGTCCACGTGGAAGCTCAGGTCGAGCTTGTCGGCCACCCACGACGTGAGCAGCAGCATCAGCGCGTTCACCACCAGCGTGAACAGGCCGAGGGTCAGGATGAACAGCGGGAAGGTCAGCACCTGCACGATCGGCTTCACGACCATGTTGACCAGGCCGAACACCAGGGCGACCACGATCAGCGTGAGAGCCTTCTCCCCGGTGCTGCCCCCGGTCAGGGTGATTTTGTCGAGCAGCCACACGGCGACGGCGAGGGCGCCGGCGTTGGCGATCGTCTTGACTAGGAAATTCTTCATGTGTCTGATCGTGGCAGACGCGATCGGACACGAACGGGGCGGACGAGGCGATGAAGGCATTCCGGCTGGACGAACTGGAGGCGGAACGCGCCGCCAACGACGGTGCCTACCTGCAGTTCCTGCGGGAGCGGAACATGTCGGTCGGTCTGTACGCCCTCGACGCGGGCACGACCGACCCGCAGAAGCCGCATGCGCAGGACGAGGTGTACTTCGTGGTGAGCGGACGGGCCGCGATCACCGTGGGCATGGAGACCACCGAGGTCGCCCGCGGCAGTGTGGTCTACGTGCCGGCCGGGGTCGCCCACAAGTTCCATCACATCAGCGAGGACCTGCGGGTCCTGGTGGTGTTCTCTCCGCCGGAGAGCTGAGACGCGACCCCGGGGTTCCCTAGGGGATCGGTCAGGGGGAGACAAGGGGTGCGGGGCCCCTGCCGTGGCGCTCGCGGCTCTAGCATCGAGGGCAGGACATCAAAGGATTCCCAGGATTCCCCGAAAGGTGAGGCAAGGGCGATGCGAGAGATCTTCACGGGACTGCCGTGGTGGGTGAAGTGGATCGCGGTGCCGGTCATCGCCCTGGTCGTGTTCGGCGGGCTGATCGCCAGCGTGGTCGGGTTCGTGGTCGGACTGCTGTTCAAGCTGCTGGTCTTCGTCGCGCTCGTCGGCGGACTGATCTACGTCGTACGCAAGTTCATGTCGAGCTCGTCGTCGCGCAGCGACTGGTGAGAGACGTGGGGCACCGGTGGCGGTAACAGGAACCACCGGTTCCCTCGGGCGAGGGAAGTTTCCCGGACGGACCGTCGGTGAGCGGTGACCGACGGTTAGAGTCCGGAACTCCACGCGGGGGCGACTCCGCGAACGGCGTGCACCCCCACTCGTGTTCGCCGCACGGGCTGCCACCTCGCGTTCCGGGAGTGACCCTTGGCCACGGCTGACACCGCATTCGCTCAGCTGCACGCCCTTCCCGTGCAGCCCTGCCCGACGTCCCGGACGCGCCCCGCGCCGGCCGCCGCCGACCCGCCGTCCGCGACTCTGATCGGCTCCGTGCAGCGGGCGATGCGCCTGCTCGAGCGCGTCGCGGAGCACGAGTACGGGGCCCCCGCCAAACAGCTGGCCCGCGAGACGGGGCTGGCGCTGCCCACGGCGTACCACCTGCTGCGCACCCTGGTGCACGAGGGCTATCTGCGCCGGGAGAAGGGGCTGTTCTTCCTCGGTGAGGCCGCCGAGCGGCTGAGCAGCAGCGGGGCCGAGCAGAAACGTCGCAGCACGGTGGTCGACACCATGGCGCGCTGGCGCGACGCGATCGGCGTCCCCGTGTACTACGCCATGTACCGGGACGGCGAGATCGAGGTCATGTGCGTCTCCGACACCCCGGGCACTCCGGCGGTCGAGGAATGGGCGGACTTCCGGGAGACGGGACACGCACACGCCATCGGGCAGTGCCTGCTGTCCCAACTGGACGACGACGCGCGCCGCGACCACCTGGAGCGCTACCCCGTGCAGCCCCTCACGCCGTACACGGTGCGTGACGGCCACAGTCTCCTGAAGCGGCTGGAACGCATGCGCCGGATGGCGCCGGTGACCGAGCGCCAGGAGTACGCACTGGGGACGGTCTGCGCGGCGATCCCGATCACCGTCGGCACCACGGCCGCCACGATGGCCATCTCGCTGCCCCTCCATCAGGCGGACCGTTTACTCCCCGCGGCTCAGCGGTTGCAGAACGAGGTGGGGCGGCGTCTGGGGTCGCTCGCGCTCTCTATCAGTATCTGAAAACTCACTCCTTGTGATCTGGTGTGTACGTTGAGCAAGATGCCACCAGTGTTAGAGGTTTGATTCCCGGACAGTCGACGGCGAATGACGGGGTAGGCGAATGGGCGAGTCCGTACAGGCAGAGGTCATGATGAGCTTTCTCGTGTCCGAGGAGCTCTCATTCCGCATCCCGGTGGAGTTGCGCTACGAGACCCGGGATCCCTATGCCGTACGCCTGACCTTTCATCTGCCCGGAGACGCGCCGGTGACCTGGGCCTTCGGCCGGGAGCTGCTGGTCGACGGGGTGGGCCGGCCGTGCGGCGACGGTGACGTGCGCATCGCACCGGTGGAGCCCGAGCCGCTGGCCGAGGTGCTGATCCGCCTTCAGGTCGGCAGCGACCAGGCACTCTTCCGTTCCTCCGCCGCGCCCCTGGTGGCCTTCCTCGACCGCACCGACAAGCTGGTGCCGCTGGGCCAGGAGGGCGCGCTCGCCGACTTCGACAGCCACCTCGACGAGGCTCTGGACCGCATCCTGGCGGAGGAACAGAGCGCGGGCTGAACCGTTCCGGCAGCCATGCGGTCGCTGGCGTAACGCTTCGCCGGACGCGTCAGCGCTTGCGGCGACGGCCCCGCCCGCCACGGGCCGGGGTACTGGCCCCGCCACCCGCCGTCGCCGCCTGGGCCGGTCGTTCGGCCGGCCGGTCCGCCGACACGACCAGGGCGGCGAGGGCCGTGGTGACCGGCACGGAGGCCACCAGCCCGATCGAGCCGACCAGCGTCCGCACGATCTCCTCCGCCACCAGCTCGCTGTTGGCGACCGTCCCCACACCGCTCTGCGCGATCGAGAACAGCAGCAGCAGGGGCAGCGCAGCGCCCGCGTAGGCGAGGACGAGCGTGTTCACCACCGAGGCGATGTGGTCGCGGCCGATGCGGATGCCCGCGCGGTACAGACCGCGCCAGCCCATCGTCGGGTTGGCCTCGTGCAGTTCCCACACCGCCGAGGTCTGGGTGACCGTCACGTCGTCCAGGACACCGAGCGAACCGATGATGACCCCGGCGAGCAGCAGGCCGCTCATGTCGATGGACGGGTACAGGCCGTGAATGAGGCCGGTGTTGTCGTCCGTGTTGCCGGTGAGCGCGGCCCAGCCGATGAAGAGCGACCCGAGTACGCCGATCAGCAGTAGCGAGATCAGAGTGCCGAGCACCGCCACGGATGTGCGGGCCGACAGCCCGTGGCACAGGTACAACGCGATCAGCATGATGGCGCTGGACCCGATCACCGCCACGACCAGGGGGTTGGAGCCCTGCAGGATGGCGGGCAGGATGAAGAAGTTCAGCAGCAGGAAGCTGATGGCCAGCGAGACCAACGCCATGAGCCCGCGCAGCCGTCCGACGACCACGACGGCGAGGGCGAAGATGCCGGCGAGCAGGGCCAGGGGGAGCCGGCGGTTGATGTCGGTCACCGAGTACTGCAGGTCCTTCGGCGCGGAGGGCTCGTAGGCGACCACCACCTTCTGGCCCTCGTGCAACTGCCGTGACTGGTCCGGCTGCACGATCTCGTCGAACGTGCGGCCCTTGTCGTCGCCGGTGTCGACGCGGATGGTCGCCCGCTTGCAGTCGCCGTTCGCCTGCTGCACCGCGGAGGAACCCTCGGCGGTGGATGTGTCGCCGGTCGGGACACCGCCCGAGGCGTTGACGGACTGGCAGCTCAGTTCGACCACCTTGGTGACGGTGGCCTGCTGCGTCTGCCGGTCGAAGCCGACGCCGGTGCGCTCGTGCGCCGGTGCGCCGCCCGGCCACAGCACCGCGAGCCCGACCAGGACGGCCGCGGTGAAGGGGATGAGGATCGCGGCGATGACCTTCCGCAGATGCCGGGAGACGGGAGCCGCCGGTCCGTGCCCGTGCGAGTGCCCGTGCCCGCCGCCTACACCGTGCCCGCCGCCCTCACCGTGCCCACCGCCCGTGCCGTGTCCGCCGCCCGCACCGTGCCCACCGCTCGCACCGTGCCCATGGTCCGCATCGTGTCCGTAACCCGTCTCATGTCTGCCGGCGTTCGCGGCGGCGGCGACGCCGGGGACGTGGCCGACTGTCCGGCCGTCGCCCTCTTCGGCGTTCGGTCCGCGGCGGGGCCGGCGCGGTGGAAAGGAGGGGGGCTGCGGTGTGGTCACCGCCCGATCATCGCAAGAACGAGGGGGGCCCTCTGTTCACCGCGCCCGAATGGGCGCTAGCGTGGAGGCACCTTTGTACACGCGGGAGCTCGGAGCACCGGGCTGAGAGGGCGCTGACCTCCGTCCCAGCGATGTTTCACGGGAAACGTCACCGAAATCGAGTGACGTATCCCACGAAGCGTCGACGGACGGAAGCCGCTGCGTCGACCGCCGAACCTGTTACCGGGTAATGCCGGCGTAGGGAGTAGGTCTCATGACCATCAAGGACGCACGCACGCCTGCCTCCACGCAGAACACCGCCCAGGCGGACACCGCAGGCACCGCGGACAACGCGGAGGCCGGGAAGTCCATCGGCTGGCACAAGGCGTACGTCGAGGGCTCGCGCCCCGATCTGCGGGTGCCGGTCCGTCAGGTGCACCTCACCAACGGGCAGTCGGTCACGCTGTACGACACCTCGGGCCCGTACACCGATCCACACGTCGACACCGATGTCCGCAGGGGCCTTGCGCCGCTGCGGGAGAACTGGATCATCGCCCGCGGCGACACCGAGGAGTACGCGGGCCGCCCCGTCCGGCCCGAGGACGACGGAATCAAGCACACCTCGCCCCGCGGCGGCCTGCGCAACCTCGACGCCGTCTTCCCCGGCCGCCCGCGCCAGCCGCGCCGGGGCCGGGACGGCAACGCGGTCACGCAGCTCGCGTACGCGCGACAGGGGGAGATCACCCCGGAGATGGAGTACGTGGCCGTCCGGGAGAACGTCTCCCCGGAGGTGGTCCGCGAAGAGATCGCCGCAGGACGTGCCGTGCTGCCCGCCAACGTCAACCACCCCGAGATCGAGCCGATGATCATCGGCAAGCGGTTCCTGGTGAAGGTCAACGCCAACATCGGCAACTCGGCGGTGACGTCCTCCATCGAGGAGGAGGTGGACAAGATGACCTGGGCGACCCGGTGGGGTGCCGACACGGTCATGGACCTCTCCACCGGCCGCAACATCCACACCACCCGCGAATGGGTGCTGCGCAACTCCCCCGTCCCCATCGGAACCGTGCCGCTCTACCAGGCCCTGGAGAAGGTCGACGGCCGCGCCGAGGAGCTGACCTGGGAGATCTACAAGGACACCGTCATCGAACAGGCCGAGCAGGGCGTGGACTACATGACGGTCCACGCGGGCGTGCGCCTGCCGTACGTACCCCTCACCGCGAACCGCAAGACGGGCATCGTCTCGCGCGGCGGATCGATCATGGCGGCGTGGTGCCTGGCGCACCACAAGGAGTCGTTCCTCTACGAGAACTTCGAGGAACTCTGCGAGATCCTCGCCGCCTACGACGTCACCTACTCCCTCGGCGACGGCCTGCGTCCGGGGTCGATCGCGGACGCCAACGACGAGGCGCAGTTCGCCGAGCTGCGCACGCTCGGGGAACTCAACCGGATCGCCAAGCGTTGCAACGTACAGACCATGATCGAGGGCCCGGGACATGTCCCGATGCACAAGATCAAGGAGAACATCGATCTTCAGCAGGAGATCTGCGATGAAGCTCCGTTCTATACCCTCGGCCCGCTGACGACGGACGTCGCGCCGGCGTACGACCACATCACCTCCGGCATCGGTGCCGCGATGATCGCCTGGTGGGGCACGGCCATGCTCTGCTACGTCACGCCCAAGGAACACCTGGGCCTGCCCAACCGTGACGACGTCAAGACCGGCGTCATCACCTACAAGATCGCCGCCCATGCCGCCGACCTCGCCAAGGGTCACCCAGGTGCACAGGAGTGGGACGACGCGCTGTCGGACGCCCGGTTCGAATTCCGGTGGGAGGACCAGTTCAACCTGGCCCTAGACCCCGACACGGCACGGGAGTTCCACGACGAGACACTGCCGGCCGAGCCCGCCAAGACGGCCCACTTCTGCTCCATGTGCGGGCCCAAGTTCTGCTCGATGAAGATTAGTCAAAGCATCACAGAGCAGTTCGGCGGCACGGCGGCTGCGGGGGCGACGGCTGAGGAGGTCGCTGCGGGGATGCTCCAGAAGTCGAAAGAGTTCGCGGAGAGCGGGAACCGGGTGTACCTGCCGATGGCAGACTGACAGCGGCTGCAGATGCGTCGTGCCGGAGTGCGGAACGGCATTCCGGCGCAACGCCTGGACCTGCTACCGAGCGGAGACGGCCCAGCGGGTCAGTTGTCCGGAAGCCTCGTCGTGGGTGAGCCAGGTTCCGTCACCAAGTGGGCGGGCCGGTCCTTCTATGGGGCACGGGTAGCCGACCTGCCCCACTACCTCCAAGGTGGCCGAGTCAAGCAGCCAGTGACGGCCCTCACCGTGCTCCTCGTCGGCCTCAGTGGTCGAGGCCAGGACTGAGGTTGAGTCGATGTGCCCGCAGTAGTAGTCCCAGTACGCGGGGTCTTCGTTCTCGTAGTCCTCGTCTCCGTCTTCGGGCTGGAGCGGGGGGACGGCGGAATCGTCGACGGTCGCCATTGCGGCTCCCGAAGGAAATGCGTGGACGGAGAGGTCCCCGCAGTTGTGGTCCAAGGTCAGGAACTTGGTGCCCGATGGGTGGATGTCGACGAGGATGCGGTCGTCGTCGTTCATGTGCCAGCTGTGCAGGTTGCCTTGCTCCCACCGCGCCCAGTAGAGCATCGATCCGTCCTGCCCCAAGCCGATGCTCAGTCCCACGTGCTTCCCGTCCGGGTGGGCAATGTGTACAGAGCCGGCTGCCGCGCTGTCCAGAGGAGTCCGGCCCACAACCCTGCCGGTGATGGCATCGAGTACCAACCACTCCTCGTACTCGGAGCCACGAACGTGCCCCCAGACGAGAGTCCCGTCATCCGAGACCCGGACCGATCCGGATTCCAGACCGCCACAGATGTGGTCGGCGATGGTGTGATCGTGCTCCCGATTTCCCCAGCACTCGTGGCCGTACTCCCAGCGGACACTCCCGTCCGGCTCCACGGCACAGATCGCGTGCTGCCCACTGAATATCGCGAAGCTCAGATCAGGACTCACTGAGTTCACGCCGCGCCGCCAACCCGACCAGGGCGAGCGAAAGCTGACCTGCGGCTCCGCAACTCCGTTGAAGAGGCCCTCCAGGTCGTGGACCGCCAAGACACCCTCGTTGCGTATGAGTGCGAGCCTGTGGACGCCCCGTTCCTCCAAGGCAGTACCAGTGATCAGCAACCCTCCGTGCTGGAAGTTGACAGAGGCCACGGGCCGGGCGAAGACGCGCACAGTGCATTCCTTGTGTCTCGATACCTAGAAGTCCAGGAACACTAGAGGGCCTGCGATGGACGGCTGGCAGCACCCCAGCGCCGGACCTTCGCAAGATGCTGACTCCGGCTCGATGTAGTTCTCCATGAAGATCTCCCAGGACATTCGCCGGGAGCACGGGGGGAGCAAGGGCGAGATCGAGGAGGGCATGGCGCGCAAGTCGAAGGAGTTCGCGGCGGCGGGCAACCGGGTGTATCTGCCGATCGCGGACTGAGCGCACCGGCGCGGGAGGGGGACAGGCCGCCCGGTCGGCCCTCTCCCCGCCGGGGTGTCCCGCTCGGCAGACTGGGCGCATGACAGCCACCTCCCTGAGCAAGGGTGCCAACGTCGCCGTCGACTCCCCCGCGGTGCGGGCCGAACTCGTGTGGTCCCCCGGACCGGGCGTCCCCGAGGTCGACGCCTCCGCCCTGCTGCTCACCTCGGCCGGGCGGGTGCGGGACGACGGTGACTTCGTCTTCTACAACCAACCCCGCCACACGTCCGGCGCGGTGGGACACCTGGGCAAGCGGGTCGGCCCCGGCGCCAACGCGGGTCTCACGACCGATGCCGTCGAGGTGGATCTGCGTGCGGTCGAGGCGGCGGTCGAACGCATCGTTCTGTGCGCCTCGGCGGACGGCGGCACCTTCGGCCGGGTTCCGGGGCTGTCGCTGCGGTTGCTGGACGCCGCGACCGGCACCGGACTGGCCCGGTTCGACATCACGGCCGGCACGGAGACCGCGCTGGTCGGCGGCGAGTTGTACCGGCGCGGAGGGACGTGGAAGTTCCGTGCGGTGGGACAGGGGTACGCCTCCGGGCTGGCGGGACTGGCGACGGACTTCGGCATCACCGTGGACGACGACACTCCCCCCACGGCGCCCGCCACCCCGGCCACCGCCCCGCCCACGGCTCCCCCGGCCACCGCCACCGCCCCGTCGGCGCCGGCCGCCACCGGTCCCCGGCTCACCAAGGGCGAGGAGCGCCTCCCCGTGGACATGCGCAAGCGGCTGTCCCTGCGCAAGGAGCAGGTCGCGGTCAGCCTGAGCAAGCACGGGGCGTCCGGGATCACCGCGCGCGTCGTCCTCGTACTGGACGCCTCCGGGTCCATGTCCTTCCTCTACTCCAAGGGCGTCGTCGCCGACGTCGTGGAGCGGATGGCCGCCGTCGCCGCGCAGTTGGACGACGACGGGGAGATGCAGGCCTGGACCTTCGCCTCCAACCCGGCGCGTCTGCCCGACCTGCGCCTGGGCGACCTGCCCGAGTGGCTGCGGCTGCACGTGCGGGTGGGGGAGATCAGCCTGTTCCGGCGGGGCAGGAAGAAGGGCCTGCACCCCGAGCAGGTCGACATGCGGACGGTCGGCATCCAGAACGAGGAGCAGAAGGTGATCGCCGACGTCCGCGCCTTCGTCCGGGCCGACCCGGTACCGGTCCCGACCCTGGTGCTGTTCTTCTCCGACGGCGGTGTCTACCGAAACGCCGAGATCGAGCGGGAGCTGCGGGAAGCCGTGGAGGAACCCGTCTTCTGGCAGTTCGTCGGGCTCGGGCGCTCCAACTACGGGGTGCTGGAGCGGTTCGACACCCTGGCGGGCCGTCGCGTCGACAACGTCGGCTTCTTCGCCGTCGACGACATCGGCACCGTACCGGACCCGGAGCTGTACGACCGTCTGCTGTCCGAGTTCCCGTCCTGGATCACTGCCGCCGGCCGGGCGGGCATCCTCTGAACCGCTGCCCGCCCGTGCCGGTGGCTATTCGGACCGGTGTTCCGGGCCACCGAAGTCCGGGCTGCTGTAGTCCGGGCTCGAGTAGCTCGGACGCGGGCCCGCGTCGGGACCGCCGTCGGGGCTGGTGAACCCGGGACGGCCGTAGCCCAGGTGCGGCATACGGCTGCTGCCCGGGGCCGCCGGTTCCGTGCGGCGCAGTGCCGCCGTGCCCGGGTCGCCGAGCGCGTCCCGGAGGAAGGGCAGTATGCCGCGCTCCAGCAGGGCCTCCTGCCAGGCGTCCCTGGCCCGGGCCACCTCCTCGTCGCGTGCGCTGTAGAAGCCGGACTCGGCCGAGGGGCGGTTGCGCAGCGCGGTGAGCAGCAGCCCCACCGCGGCGACGAGGATCGCCACCGCGGTCACGGCACCGAACACCCATCCCGTGGTGAGCATGGTCTGCGCGAAGGTCTGCCCCGGGTCGAGCATCTTCAGGAGATAGCCGACCAGCAGGAATATCGCCGCGGCGGTGCCGGCCAGGACCGGCGCCAGGACGGCGACCACGGCGACGGCCCCCGCGCCGGTCGCCTCGGCCATCTCGCCCATGGTGGCGGCGAGTCCCCCCGCGCTCGTGCCCTGCTCCTGGGAGCCGGACTCGCGCGTGGCGGGCGACGGGCCCGAGGACGCCGGGTGGCGCAGTTCCTCGCGGACCTTGACGTAGTGCTGGTACTCGGTGGTGGCCGCCGCCGTGATGAGGGCGGTGGCGTTGAGTGCCATGGTGCGCAGTTGTTCGGAGTTGAGCCGCTGACCGACAGCGGTCAGCTCCGGGCGGTTTGGTGCGGAGCGCAGCGCCTCGTCGAGGATCCGCTCGTACTCCTGGCGGTCCTCGCTCGGCAGGTGCTGCGGAACGCTGTTCATGTGCATCCCCCGATGCTCCGTAGGGCTTGGGGCTCGCATGCCAACGAGCCGTCGGGCAGAAACGGAGGGGAGCCTGCTACGGATAAGCCGATGGTAGAGCGGTGACGGTGGAGGGTGACAGGGGGT
Source organism: Streptomyces sp. NPDC018026 (assembly GCF_044327745.1). Classification (NCBI taxonomy): domain Bacteria; kingdom Bacillati; phylum Actinomycetota; class Actinomycetes; order Kitasatosporales; family Streptomycetaceae; genus Streptomyces; species Streptomyces sp. NPDC018026. Next base: position 189,706 of record NZ_JBIRFY010000009.1, on the reverse strand, counting down.
TTCCAGAAATTGGGTGCCGGTCTGTACGGTCGGCACCCCGTAAAAGCCGCCCGGTGGACGGTCAGACGCTCAAGGGAAGTTGCTGGACCAGCAGCTTTCCGGCCATGGTCACGCCGCCGTCCATCGCGATGGCCAGGCCGTCCGCGTAGACGTGCGGTCCCTCGACCACGGTGCGGGTGTCGTCCTCGCCGTCCTCGGAGCCGACTTCGCCCAGCAGGTAGGGGATGGGGCTGTGGCCGTGAACGATCCGGGTGCCGCCGTACGTATCAAGCAGTGAGCGCACGGCGTCGGCGCCGCCCTCGTCGCGGAAGGAGAAGCGCTTGGTGAACTTGCGGAACAGGTCCCACACCTCCTCCGCGTCGTTGCGCGTGAGTGTCTCGCGGACGGTGTCGTTGACCTCTTCGATGGAGCGGCCGTAGTCGAGGTAGGTCGTGGCGTCCGAGTGGACCAGGAGGTGGTCGTCGACCTCCTCCATGGCGTCGAGGCGGGCCATCCACTGCAGGTGGTGGTCCTGCAGGCGGTCCATGTCGGTCTTCTGGCCGCCGTTCAGCAGCCACGCGGCCTGGAAGGTGGCGGTGCCCGCGCCGGAGTTGACGGGCGTGTCGCCGAACCGCTTGGCGCCGAGCAGCAGCAGTTCGTGGTTGCCCATCAGCGCCTTGCAGTAGCCGCCGGCCGCTGCGGCCTCGGCGGACAGCCGCATCACCAGGTCGATGACGCCGATGCCGTCCGGGCCGCGGTCGGTGAAGTCGCCGAGGAACCACAGCCGGGAGGTGCCCGCGCACCACTGGCCGGCCTCGTCGACGAGGCCCTTCTCCCGCAGCGCGGTCAGCAGCTCGTCGAGGTAGCCGTGCACGTCGCCGACGACGAACAGGGGCCCCTGTCCGGTCGCGGGCGGCTGCACCGCCGCCGGTGCGGGGTCGACCGTGACCTGGACCGTGTCACCCCGACGGATGACGGGCAGATCGCGCTGCGTGGGCGTGTAGCCCTCGGGCAGGGCCTCCTCGGGCCCCTCCTCGGAGGGCGGCTCGGGCTCGCTCGCGTGCGCGCCGGGGGCAGCGTACGGAGCGGTCTCGTGGACGTACGCGGGTACCCGGAAGTCGCGCACCGTCGCCGTCCGCTCCACCTCGGGTCCCTGACCGGCCCCCTGAGTCATCGACCCCTCCACCATCGCGCCGCATCTGCACCGCTTCGGACTGCCTGGTCGCAGCGGCCCGCGGTGTGTGGGCCCATCATAGGAATGCGGATCGCGCTGTGTGATGACCCAGGGGTGGTGAATCGGTCCAGGACTCCGGTTCACTGCGGCTTTCGCCCCGATTGGGCCCGGCTTCGCCCGTCGGTGACCGTGGCCCGGCCGTGGGTCTGCCGTGTTCCGGACGGGCCGGGTGTGGCCCTCGCCGCCCTGTTTCGCCGTCGTTCCGCGTTGTCGCGGTCCGCCGTTCTCCGCCGTTCTCCGCCGTTCTCCGCTGTTCTTCCACGCACCCCGCACCGGCCGGGTCGCGCGTCCGGCCGCGACCCGGTCCCGCGTCCGGCGCCCCCGGAGGACGCCGGACGCGCCCTACTCGCCCTCCGGCGACCGCGGCGGACTGACCGTCGTACGCGGCGGGCGCCGCTGCGACGAGGTGCGCACGATCAGTTCGGTCGGTATCACCTGCTCGACCGGCTCGTCGGAGTGCAGGCCCTCGATCGCGTCGATGAGGACCTGGATCACGGCGGTGCCGATGCGGCGGGGCTTCAACGACAGGGTGGTGATGGGAGGCTCGGTGCTGGCGTACACCGTGGACTCGCTGCAGCAGACCAGCAGCAGGTCCTCGGGGACGCGCAGACCGTAGCGGCGGGCGGCGGCGAGCAGATCGGTGCCGTTCGGGTCGAACAGCCCGTAGACGGCGTCGGGGCGGTCGGGGCGGGCGAGCAGCCGGTCGGCCGCGACCGCGCCGGCGCACGGGTCGTGCGCCGGGTAGGCCTCGTAGACCGGGTCCTGGCCGACGCGCTCGCACCAGCGCAGGTAGGCGGTGGTCGACAGATGGGTGTACGTGTCGGTCGTGGTGCCGGTGAGCAGGCCGATCCTGCGCGCGCCGGCGTCGGCGAGGTGGTCGAGGATGCCGAGCACGGCCGCCTCGTGGTCGTTGTCGACCCAGGCGGTGACCGGCAGTGAGCCGGCCGGGCGGCCGTCGGAGACGACGGGCAGTCCCTGGCGGACCAGTTCGCTGACGACCGGGTCGTGGTCGGAGGGGTCGATGACGACCGTGCCGTCGAGCGCGACGTTGGACCACACGTCGTGACGGGACGTCGCCGGGAGGATGACGAGGGCGTAGCCGCGGGCGAGCGCGGCGGACGTGGCGGCGCGCGCCATCTCGGCGAAGTACGCGAATTCGGTGAAGGTGAAAGGTTCATCCCCGTACGTCGTCACGGTCAGGCCGATGAGTCCGGACTTGCCGGTGCGGAGCGTGCGGGCGGCGGCCGAGGGCCGGTAGCCCAGTCGGTCGGCGACCTCGCGTACATGGCGCCGGGTGGCATCCGGGAGTCGGCCCTTGCCGTTGAGGGCGTCGGAGACGGTAGTGATGGATACTCCGGCGGCGGCGGCCACGTCCCTGATACCCGCCCGGCCCGGCCGGCTGCCTCGACGTGAGGTTTCCGCGCGGCTCACCTGGTGCTTCCCTGCTGCTGTCATGGCGAGCCGATAGTAGGGCTCATGGGGTGGGGTAGTGCGGACGCATATGCACGCGTTGACAGTCACGTTTCTGCAAGATCATTAAAGCTTAACGGCCTTGGAAAGCAAGCCAGTTGGGCTTACGCACCCCATTACCTGGCGTGTCGACCAGTGAGTGCCTGCGGGGTGGCGGATGTTGCGAAGAGGTCTCAACTCACCTGCACGAGGGATGCGCGCCACGGCGTGAGCCACCGGCGCGTAGATATATGTGCGGCGCGCCCCCCGAATCATGCGCCTTCGTGCACGGATGCCCCTGATGCTCCTGATGACAGTGTGACGGACGAGGTCTGCCCGACCTCGCCCGTCTCTCCCGCCTATACGCAGCGGCGGTGAATCCTCATAAGGTGAGAAGTATTCGATGCCGGTGGTGGTCATGAGGAGGACTGCGGTGAGCGAGACGAGCCCCAAGCTGCGCGCCGAGCTGGAGGGGATTCCCACCTACAAGCCGGGCAAGCCCGCCGCGGCCGACGGTCCGGTGGCCTACAAGCTGTCCTCCAACGAGAACCCCTACCCGCCACTGCCGGGAGTGATGGAGACGGTGACGGCCGCCGCCGCCTCCTTCAACCGCTACCCGGACATGGCCTGCACGTCGCTGATGGCCGAGCTGTCCGACCGCTTCGGGGTGCCCCTGGCCCACCTGGCCACCGGCACCGGCTCGGTCGGGGTTGCCCAGCAGCTGATCCAGGCGACCTCGGGCCCCGGCGACGAGGTGATCTACGCCTGGCGCTCCTTCGAGGCGTACCCGATCATCACGCAGATCAGCGGCGCGAGGTCCGTGCAGGTGCCGCTGACGCCGGGCGAGGTGCACGACCTGGACGCCATGGCGGACGCGATCACCGAACGCACTCGGCTGATTTTCGTCTGCAACCCCAACAACCCCACGGGGACGGTGGTGCGGCGGGCCGAGCTGGAGCGGTTCCTGGACCGGGTGCCGAGCGACGTACTGGTGGTCCTGGACGAGGCCTACCGCGAGTTCATCCGGGACGCCGAGGTCCCGGACGGTGTCGAGATCTACCGTGAGCGGCCCAACGTCTGCGTCCTGCGCACCTTCTCCAAGGCCTACGGTCTGGCGGGACTGCGGGTCGGGTTCGCGATCGCCCACGAGCCGGTGGCGGCGGCGCTGCGCAAGACGGCGGTGCCCTTCGGGGTCAGCCAGATCGCGCAGGAGGCGGCGATCGCGTCGCTGCGCGCGGAGGACGAGCTGATCGGCCGGGTCGGCTCGCTGGTGTGCGAGCGCACCCGCGTGGGCGACGCGCTGCGTGCGCAGGGCTGGACGGTGCCGGAGAGCCAGGCCAACTTCGTCTGGCTGCGGCTGGGGGAGCGCACGCTCGCCTTCGCGAACGCCTGCGAGCAGGCCGGCGTGGTCGTCCGCCCCTTCGCGGGTGAGGGCGTGCGCGTGACGGTCGGGGAGAGCGAGGCGAACGACATCTTCCTGAAGGTGTCGGAGGAGTTCCGCAAGGAGCTGTAGCGCGCACGGGGCGGGACGATGAGGCGCGGGACGGCAGGTGCCGCCCCGCGCTTTCGCATGCCGCGGGGCCGTCGCCCTCCCCCGAATTCAACGGTTTGTAGAAGTTCCGGCAGAGGGGTTGACGTCACAGGGGACCCCCCTTCCGGTGTCGAAAAGCGGTAGGTCATAATTGCTTGTGAATGTGAACGCGTTCACAAGCGTGTCCCGATTGCGCCCGCGTTGGGTGTGACAAACGCGCTCAAACTGCCGTTGACCACGGCGGTGTGGCGATGTGAGGAGAGTGACCACGTGGACCTGGCTCTGGCGCCGGAGACGCTGGCGCGATGGCAGTTCGGCATCACGACCGTCTACCACTTCCTGTTCGTCCCGCTGACGATCTCGCTGGCCGCCCTCACGGCCGGACTGCAGACCGCCTGGGTCCGCACGGAGAAGGAGAAGTACCTCAGGGCGACCAAGTTCTGGGGCAAGCTCTTCCTGATCAATATCGCGATGGGTGTCGTCACCGGCATCGTGCAGGAGTTCCAGTTCGGCATGAACTGGTCCGACTACTCGCGCTTCGTCGGCGATGTCTTCGGCGCCCCGCTCGCCTTCGAGGCGCTGATCGCGTTCTTCTTCGAGTCCACCTTCATCGGCCTGTGGATCTTCGGCTGGGACAAGCTGCCCAAGAAGATCCACCTGGCCTGCATCTGGATGGTCTCGATCGGCACCCTGCTGTCGGCGTACTTCATCCTCGCGGCCAACTCCTGGATGCAGCACCCCGTCGGCTACCGGATCAACGAGGAGAAGGGCCGCGCCGAACTCACCGACTTCTGGCAGGTCCTCACCCAGAACACCACCCTCAACCAGGTCTTCCACAGCTTCTCGGCGGCCTTCCTCACGGGCGGCGCCTTCATGGTCGGCATCGCCGCCTTCCACCTGATGCGCAAGAAGCACATCCCGGTGATGCGGACCTCGCTCCGGCTCGGCCTGGTGACCCTGGCGGTCGGCGGCCTGCTCACCGCGGTCAGCGGCGACACCCTCGGCAAGGTCATGTACGAGCAGCAGCCGATGAAGATGGCCGCCGCCGAGGCCCTGTGGGACGGCGAGGAGCCCGCACCGTTCTCGGTGTTCGCCTACGGCGACGTGGACAAGGGGCACAACAAGGTCGCCCTGGAGATCCCCGGACTGCTCTCCTTCCTCGCCCACAGCGACTTCGAGTCCTACGTGCCCGGCATCAACGACACCAACAAGGCCCTCCAGGAGCAGTTCGGGCCCGGTGACTACAAGCCCATCGTCCCCGTCGCCTACTGGGGCTTCCGGTGGATGATCGGCTTCGGCATGGCGTCCCTCTCCCTCGGTCTGCTGGGCCTGTGGCTGACGCGGAAGCGGTTCCTGCTGCCACCGGCCCTGCGCACCGGGGAGGACGAGGTCCCGCACCTGGTGCTGCTGAAGAAGCCGCTCGGGGCGAGGCTCTCCCGGATCTACTGGCTGCTGGCGCTGTGGACGATGGCGTTCCCGCTGATCGCCAACTCCTGGGGCTGGATCTTCACTGAGATGGGCCGGCAGCCCTGGGTGGTCTACGGCGTGATGCAGACCCGGGACGCGGTCTCCCCCGGTGTCTCCACGGCCGAGGTCATCATCTCGATGTCCGTCTTCACCCTGCTGTACGCCGTCCTGGCCGTCATCGAGGTAAAGCTCCTGGCGAAGTACGTGAAGGCCGGACCGCCCGAGCTGACCGAGGCCGACCTCAACCCGCCCACGAAGATCGGCGGCGATCTCCGTGACGCCGACAAGCCGATGGCCTTCTCGTACTAGGCCGAGGGAGCTGCACAGTCATGGAACTGCACGACGTCTGGTTCGTTCTGATCGCCGTCCTGTGGACCGGCTACTTCTTCCTGGAGGGCTTCGACTTCGGGGTGGGTGTGCTGACCAAGCTGCTCGCCCGCAACCGGGCCGAGAAGCGGGTGCTGATCAACACCATCGGCCCCGTGTGGGACGGCAACGAGGTGTGGCTGCTCACGGCCGGCGGTGCCACCTTCGCCGCCTTCCCCGAGTGGTACGCCACGCTCTTCTCCGGGTTCTACCTTCCCCTGCTGGTCATCCTGGTCTGCCTGATCGTCCGCGGAGTCGCCTTCGAGTACCGGGTGAAGCGGCCCGAGGAGAACTGGCAGCGCAACTGGGAGACGGCGATCTTCTGGACCTCGCTGATCCCCGCGTTCCTGTGGGGCGTGGCCTTCGGCAACATCGTCCACGGCGTGGAGATCGACCGGGACCTGGAGTACGTCGGCTCGGTCTGGGACCTGCTCAACCCGTACGCCCTCCTCGGCGGTCTGGTGACGCTGACGCTGTTCACCTTCCACGGCACGGTGTTCACCGCGCTCAAGACCGTCGGTGAGATCCGTGAGCGGGCGCGGACCCTGGCGCTGCGGGTCGGTCTGGTCACGGCCGTGCTGGCCCTCGCCTTCCTGCTCTGGACGCAGGCCGACAGCGGGGACGCCAAGAGCCTGGTCGCCCTCGTGGTGGCCGTCGCCGCCCTCGTCGCCGCCCTGATGGCCAACCAGGCCGGGCGTGAGGGCTGGTCGTTCGCCCTGTCCGGCGTCACCATCGTGGCGGCCGTGGCGATGCTCTTCCTGACGCTCTTCCCGAACGTCATGCCGTCCACGCTGAACGCGGACTGGAGCCTCACCGTCACCAACGCCTCGTCCAGCGCCTACACGCTCAAGATCATGACCTGGCTGGCCGTGATCGCCACCCCGGTCGTCCTGCTCTACCAGGGCTGGACGTACTGGGTGTTCCGCAAGCGCATCGGCACCCAGCACCTCGCCGACGCCGCGCACTGAGTCCTGGGATGCGTTTCACGTGAAACGTCGCGAAACGTCGGAACGCATCCCGCCGGGCAGGAAGGCCAGTTTCACGTGAAACCCATCGATCCACGTCTTCTGCGGTACGCCCGCGCCACCAGGCTCTTCCTGGCCGCGGTCGTCGCCCTGGGTGCCGTCGGGGCCGGACTGCTCGTCGCCCAGGCCATGCTCATCGCCGAGGTGGTGGTCGGCGCCTTCCAGCACGGCACGACGGCCGCCGGACTCCGCACCCCGCTGCTGCTGTTGGTGGCCGTCGCGTGCGGCCGGGCGCTGGTCGGCTGGCTCACCGAACTGGCCGCGCACCGGGCGAGCGCCGCGGTCAAGTCGGAGCTGCGGGGCCGACTGCTGGAACGGGCCACCGCGCTCGGCCCCGGCTGGCTGGGCGGACAGCGGACCGGCTCGCTGGTCGCCCTCGCCACCCGGGGCGTCGACGCCCTCGACGACTACTTCTCGCGCTATCTGCCGCAACTGGGCCTCGCGGTCGTCGTGCCGGTGGCGGTGCTGGCCCGCATCGTGACCGAGGACTGGGTCTCGGCGGCCATCATCGTCGGCACCCTCCCCCTCATCCCGGTCTTCATGATGCTGATCGGCTGGGCCACCCAGTCCCGGATGGACCGCCAGTGGCGGCTGCTGTCGCGACTGTCGGGACACTTCCTGGACGTGGTCGCGGGGCTGCCCACGCTGAAGGTCTTCGGCCGGGCCAAGGCGCAGGCCGAGTCGATCAAGCGCATCACCGGCGAGTACCGCCGGGCGACCATGCGGACCCTGCGAATCGCCTTCCTGTCGTCCTTCGCGCTGGAACTGCTCGCCACGCTGTCCGTCGCGCTCGTCGCCGTCACCATCGGCATGCGCCTGGTCCACGGGGACATGGCGTTGTACGACGGCCTGGTCGTGCTCGTCCTCGCGCCGGAGGCGTATCTGCCGCTGCGGCAGGTGGGGGCGCAGTACCACGCGGCGGCCGAGGGCCTCGCCGCCGCCGAGGACATCTTCTCGGTGCTGGAGCGTCCGGTACCGGCGTCGGGGACCGGCCCGGTTCCGGCGGACGGTGCGCTGCGTTTCGAGGGCGTGACGGTCCGCTATCCCGGACGCGCCGCGGCGGCCGTCACGGACGTGGACTTCACCGTCGAGCCCGGGGAGACGGTCGCGCTCGTCGGTCCCAGTGGCGCCGGCAAGTCGACGCTCCTGAACGCCCTGCTCGGCTTCGTTCCCCCGACCGGGGGGCGGGTCCGGGTCGGGGGAGCCGACCTCGCCTCGCTCGATGTCGCGCAGTGGCACGCCCGCGTCGCCTGGGTGCCCCAGCATCCGCACCTGTACGCCGGCACCATCGCGGAGAACGTACGGCTGGCCCGGCCCGACGCCGACGACGGCGCCGTGCGCCGGGCCCTGCGGGACGCGGGCGCCCTGGAGTTCGTGGACGCGCTGCCCGAGGGCACGGCGACCGTCCTCGGGGAGGACGGAACCGGCCTGTCCGCGGGACAGCGGCAGCGGCTGGCGCTGGCCCGGGCGTTTCTCGCGGACCGGCCGGTGCTGCTGCTCGACGAGCCGACGGCGGCCCTGGACGGGGCCACCGAGGCGGAGGTGGTGGACGCCGTCCGCAGGCTGGCGCAGGGGCGTACGGTCCTGCTGGTGGTGCACCGCCCGGCGCTGCTGGAGGTCGCCGACCGGGTGGTGCGGCTGGAAGCGCCGGCGGGCGTCGCCGGGGCCGAGGACAGCGGCGGACCACCCGCGGCGGCCCAGGACAGCCCGCGCACCGCCGCTCCGGGTTCCTTCGACGAGCCGGCCGCCGCGTCCGCCGGGCCTGCCGGGCCCGCCGCGAAGGCGCGGGGAGGCGTGCTGTCCCGGGTCCGCGCCATGTCCGGCGCCCGGCGCGGGCGGCTCGGCCTCGCGCTGCTGCTCAGCAGTCTGGCGCTGGGCAGCGCCGTCGGTCTGATGGCGACCTCCGGGTACCTCATCTCCCGGGCCTCCGAGCAGCCGCCGGTGCTGTACCTGATGGTGGCCGTGACGGCGACGCGGGCCTTCGGCATCGGGCGGGCCGTGTTCCGCTACGCGGAACGGCTGGTGTCGCACGACGCCGTGCTGCGGATGCTGGCCGACACGCGAGTCGCCGTGTACCGGCGGCTGGAGCGGCTGGCCCCGGCCGGGCTGCGGCATAGCCGCCGGGGCGACCTGCTGTCCCGGCTCGTCGCCGACGTCGACGCCTTGCAGGACTACTGGCTGCGCTGGCTGCTGCCCGCCGGAAGCGCGCTGGTCGTCTCCGCCGCCTCGGTCGGGTTCACGGCCTGGCTGCTGCCGGAGGCCGGCGCCGTGCTCGCGGTCGGCCTGCTCGCGGCCGGTGTCGGCGTTCCACTGCTCACCGCGGCCGTGGCACGGCGCGCGGAGCACCGGCTGGCCCCCGCCAGGGGTGTGCTCGCCACCCGGGTGACGGAACTGCTCACCGGTACCGCCGAGCTGACCGTCGCCGGTGCCCTGCCCGGTCGTGCCGCCGAGGCCCGGCGGGCCGACGGCACCCTCACCCGGATCGCCTCGCGCGCCGCCACGGCCACCGCGCTGGGCGACGGGCTCACCGCACTGGTCTATGGCCTGACCGTCGCGGGCGCCGCCCTCGTCGGGATCCAGGCGGTCGCCGACGGCCGGCTCGCCGGCGTGGCCATGGCGGTCGTCGTCCTGACCCCGCTGGCCGCCTTCGAGGCAGTCCTCGGACTGCCGCTCGCCGTGCAGTACCGCCAGCGCGTGCGCAGGAGCGCCGAGCGCGTGTACGAGGTGCTCGACGCCCCGGAGCCGGTGCGGGAGCCGGAGATGCCCGGGCAGGCCCCCGCCTCGCCGTTCCCGGTGGTCGTCGAAGGGCTGGCCGCGCGTCACCCCGGGCAGGACAGGGACGCGCTGGCGGGCCTGGACCTGACCCTGGAAGAGGGTCGCCGCGTCGCCGTGGTCGGACCGTCCGGGTCCGGCAAGACGACCCTCGCCCAGGTGCTGCTGCGCTTCCTCGACTCGGACGCGGGCTCCTACACGCTGGCCGGTGCCGACGCCTACGCCCTGGCCGGCGACGACGTACGGCGGCTCGTCGGGCTGTGCGCCCAGGACGCGCACCTCTTCGACAGCTCGGTCCGCGAGAACCTGCTGCTGGCCAGGAAGGACGCCACCGAGGGCGAACTGCGGGACGCGCTGGCGCGGGCCCGGCTGCTGGAGTGGGCCGACAGCCTGCCCGACGGTCTGGACACGCTGGTCGGGGAACACGGGGCCCGGTTGTCCGGCGGCCAGCGCCAGCGGCTCGCGCTGGCCCGGGCGCTCCTCGCCGACTTCCCCGTCCTCGTGCTCGACGAGCCCGCCGAGCACCTCGACCTGCCGACCGCCGACGCGCTCACCGCCGATCTGCTGGCCGCCACCGAGGGCCGTACGAGCGTGTTGATCACGCACCGGCTGGCGGGACTGGGGGCGGTGGACGAGGTGATCGTGCTGGACCGGGGCCGGGTCGTGCAGCGCGGTACGTACGCGGAGCTGGCGGCGGTGCCGGGGCCGCTGCGGGAGATGGCCGGGCGGGAGGCGGCGGCGGAACTGCTGGTGGGAGCGGTGTGACCGGCCGGCCCGGCCTCGGGTCCGCAAAAATTTGCCGCAATACGACTTTCCTGAACAAAAAGGTCTCATTAGGCTCGGGTCATGCCCCCAGCGCCGCCTCCCGGCTCCCCGCCGCCCCGTGCGGAGGCCTCCGCAGAACTACTGGCACGGGTGCCGAAACTGCTGGACGCGATGCGGTCCGTCGGCAGCGGACTGGAGCTGCACTCCACACTGCGCCGGATCTGCGAGACGGCCGCCGACCTGGCGCACGCCCGGTACGCGGCCATCGGCGTCGTCGACGAGGACGGCGACGGCCTCGCCGACTTCGTGCACCACGGTCTGGACGAGGCGACGGTCCGGCGCGTCGGCCACCTCCCGGACGGCCGCAAGGGACTGCTCGGCGCGCTCATCCGCGATCCCGAGCCGGTCCGGCTGACCGACCTGACCCAGGACCCGCGCTCCTGCGGCTTCCCCGGGCACCATCCGCCGATGCGCAGCTTCCTGGGCGTCCCCATCCGTGTGCAGGGCGAGATCTTCGGCAACCTCTACCTGACCGACAAGCTCGCGGGTGGGCCCTTCGACGACCACGACCTCGCCATGGTCCGGGTCCTGGCCACCGAGGCCGGTATCGCCATCGGCAACGCGCGACTGTACGAGGCCGCCCAGCAGCGGGAGCGGTGGATCGACGGCTCGGTCGCCGTCACCACCGCCCTGCTGTCCGGCGGCGACACCGACGACGCCCTGCAGACCGTCGCCGAGCAGGCCCGCCGTCTGTCCGGGGCGGCCGCCGGGATCGTCCTGCTGCCGGCCGACGGGGGCGGCCTGGAGATCGTGGCCGTCGACGCGCCGCATCCCACGAACGCCCTCGGCGCGGTCATCCCGCCCGAGAACGGCATCGTGGCGGAACTGCTCGCCGGTCGGCCCGTGTTCGTGGACGACGCCGCCACCGACCCCCGCCTGAACGCCGGACCGGCGCGCTCCTACGGCCCGGTCATGCTGGTGCCGCTGTGCCGGGACGGGAAGGTCCTCGGGGGCCTGGTCATGCCGCGTGCCCGGGGAGAGCGCCCGTTCACCCGGACGGAGCGCGCGCTCGGCGACCGGTTCGCCTCGCAGGCCGCGCTGGCCCTCACGATGGCCGAGGCGCAGCGCGACCGGGAGCGGCTCGCGGTGTACGAGGACCGGGACCGGATCGCCCGGGACCTGCACGACCTCGTCATCCAGCGGCTGTTCGCGACGGGGATGATGCTGGAGAGCGCCCAGCGCAGGTCGGCCGTGCCCGAGGTGCGCGACGGGGTCGGTGGCGCCGTCGACGAACTCGACGTCACCATTCAGGAGATCCGCTCGGCGATCTTCGCCCTCCAGCAGCCGGCCGAGGCGCCCACGGGACTGCGCACCCGCGTACTGCGCGAGATCACCATGGCCGCCGCCCCGCTGGGCTTCACCCCGGCGCACCGCTTCGTCGGCCCGGTCGACACCTCCGTCGGCGACGTGACCGGCAAGAACCTCATCGCCGCACTGCGCGAAACCCTGTCCAACGCCTTCCGGCACGCCCACGCCGGCCGGATCGAGGTGGTCGTCGACGCGACGGCGACCCTGCGGGACGGCCGGCCGGGCGTCCGGCTGACCGTCGCGGACGACGGCGTCGGCGTTCCCGAGGGCGGCCGACGCAGCGGCCTGCGCAACCTGGAGCGCCGCGCCGAGAGCGTGGGCGGTGCCAGTCGGCTCGGGCCGGGCATCGGGGCGGACGGCGGTGGCACGACCGTGCTGTGGGAGGCGCCGTACTGAGCGCCGCCGACGCCGCGTTGCCCCGAGTGCAGCAGCCGCGCTGAGCCGTGTGCAGCAACAAGTCCCCCACTCGTACGACCTGAACGAGACCCCGGGCGGCGCGCGGGTCCACGATCGCTGACATGCGCTCATCCCACCGACGTCCGCTGCTGGTTCCGGTGCTGCTGTGCGCACTCGCCCTGCTCGCGGCCCGCCCCACCGACGGCATGGACGGGGACGCCGGGCCCGGCGCCGGTCTCGGCCCGCAGGCGGCGCGGCTGTACGAGGACGCGGCGAAGGCCACCCGGCAGTACGAGGACGGGCGGCGAGAGGCCGAGGCGCAACGGTCGAAGGCCCTGGAGTACGAGCGCCGGCTCGACGCGCAGCGGCGGAAGACCGACGCCATGCACGAGGACCTGGGCCGGATCGCCCGTGCCCAGTACCGCGACGGCGGCGGCCTCCCGCTCACCGCGCGGATGCTGCTCGCCGACGATCCCGAGGAGCTGATGCGCGGTCAGCGGGCCGTCTCCCGGGCGAATCTGGCCGTCGACCGGGCCATCGGGAAGAACCTGCGGGCCGAGGACCGGCTCGCCGACGAGGAGGCGAAGGCGCGGGCGGCCTGGCAGGCGCTGGAGAAGCGCAACGCCGACCTGGCGAAGCTGAAGAAGGAGATCGAGAGCAAGCTGGAGGTGGTGCGGTCACAGCTGGAGGGGCAGGCGGACTCCTCCGTCGCGGCCGGCGCATGCCCCGGCGCGGTCCGCCTCGACCAGCCGGACGTGCCCTCCGGCCCGGCCTGGGTGGCCCCGGTCGACGCCTACGAGCTGTCGGCGTCCTTCGGCAGCGGCGGGTCCCGGTGGGCGCACCGGCACACCGGCCAGGACTTCGCGGTGCCGGTCGGGACACCGGTGCGGTCGGTCGGCACGGGCCGGGTCCTGAAGGTGTCCTGCGGCGGGGCCTTCGGCATCCAGGTCGTCGTCGAGCACGCGGGCGGCTACTACACGCAGTACGCCCATCTCGCCGCCGTCGCCGTCGACCAGGGCGACCGGGTCGAGGCCGGGCAGTGGATCGGTCAGTCCGGCAGCACCGGCAACTCCACCGGTCCCCATCTGCACTTCGAGGTCCGGGTCACCCCGGAGATGGGCTCGGCCCTCGACCCGGTGCCGTGGCTGTCACAGCGCGGGGTGCCGCTGTGACGGCACCGGACGCGGCACCGGACGCGGCACCGGACGCGGCACCGGACCGGGCGGTCCGCCGAGGCGGGAGGTCAGGGCAGGTCCGACAGCATCCGCTCGATCACGACCGCCACCCCGTCGTCGTTGTTGGCGACCGTCCGCCCCGACGCGGCGGCGATCACATCCGGGTGCGCGTTGCCCATCGCGTACGACCGTCCCGCCCAGGTGAGCATCTCGACGTCGTTCGGCATGTCGCCGAAGGCCACGACCTCCTCGTGCGAGATGCCGCGCTCGGCGCAGCACAGGGCGAGCGTGCTGGCCTTGGAGACGTCGGGGCCGCTGATCTCCAGCAGGGCACTGGGGCTGGACCGGGTGACATTGGCGCGGTCGCCGATGGCGAGGCGGGCCAGCGTGAGGAAGCCGTCCGGGTCCAGCTCCGGATGGAAGGCGAGGATCTTGAGGACGGGCTCGGTGGCGGCGCGCCCGCCCGGCGCCAGGATCTCCTCGGCGGGCAGAAGGTCGTCGGGGACCTCCATGTGCAGCTTCGGGTACGCCGGCTCCTGGTGGAAGCCGTACGTCTGCTCGACCGCGAACACCGTGCCGGGCGCCGCCTCCCGCAGCAGCCGCACGGCGTCAAGCGCGTTCTCCTGCGGCAGCTCGCGGACCTTTACGAACCTGTGCCTGCCGGGGCCGCCGTGCAGGTCGACCACGGCGGCACCGTTTCCGCAGATGGCGAGGCCGTGCCCGTGGACGTGGGCGCTGACGACGTCCATCCAGCGGGCGGGGCGTCCGGTGACGAAGAAGACCTCGATGCCCGCCTTCTCCGCGGCGGCCAGCGCGGCGACCGTACGCGGGGAGACCGACTTGTCGTCGCGCAGCAGGGTGCCGTCGAGGTCGGTGGCGATCAGGCGCGGGCGGGTGGCGGCGGCCGGGGGCTCGGGCTGTCGGGTCGCTGAGGTCACCCGGTCATTGTCACGCATATGCGTGCACGCCCGTGCGCGGCTCCGCACATATGTGAGCTACGGCTCTCCTGCCCGGCTCCCGGTCCCCGCTCGATTCCACGCCCTCATTCCTTCAGCTGGGCCAGCGCCTCCATCGCGATCCGCTCGAAGACCTTCTCGTCCGCGGCGAAGTCCGAGTCCGGGATCGGCCAGTGGACGACCAGCTCGGTGAAGCCCAGGTCGCGGTGGCGTCCGGCGAAGTCCACGAACGCGTCCACGGACGCCAGTGGGCGGCTGCGCTCCGGCGTGAAGCCGGTGAGCAGGACCCGGTCCAGTTCGCCCACCTCGCGGCCGATCGCGGCACAGGCGTCGGCCAGCCGGTCGCCCTGCTGACGCAGCGCACGGTCCGACTGCTGGGGGGTGCCGTTCTCGAACAGCTTCGGGTCGCCGGTGGTCACCCACGCCTGGCCGTGGCGGGCGGCGAGCGCCAGTCCCCGTGGGCCGGTCGCGGCCACCGCGAAGGGCAGCCGGGGCCGCTGTACACACCCCGGGATGTTGCGGGCCTCGTGCGCCGAGTAGAAGTCACCCTCGTACGACACGGCGTCCTCGGTCAGCAGCCGGTCGAGCAGCGGCAGGAACTCGCCGAACCGGTCCGCCCGCTCGCGCGGCGTCCATGGCTCCTGGCCCAGCGCCGTGGCGTCGAAGCCGGTGCCGCCCGCCCCTATGCCGAGCGTGATCCGCCCGCCGGAGATGTCGTCGAGGGAGATCAGTTCCTTGGCGAGCGTCACCGGGTGCCGGAAGTTCGGCGAGGTGACCAGGGTGCCCAGCCGCAGCCGCTCGGTGACGGCCGCGGCGGCGGTGAGGGTCGGCACGGCACCGAACCACGGGCCGTCCCGGAAGCTGCGCCAGGAGAGGTGGTCGTAGGTGTAGGCGGTGTGGAAGCCGAGCTGCTCGGCGCGCGTCCACGTCGAACGGCCGCCCTCGTGCCAGCGGCGGTACGGAAGGATCACGGTGCTCAGGCGCAGACTCATGTCTCCGAGCCTAAGCGGCCGTCCCCCGGTTTCACGTGAAACGGCCCCCGTCGTCACCGTACGCGACTGCTCAGCCACGGCGTGAGGAGGAGCATCGACACATGCTCCTTGTAGGCCCGGTCGCCCGGCAGCGGAACGATCAGGCGGTATCCGGGCGGGAAGCGGCGCCCGTGGACGTGGGCGAGGCCGCCGAAGACGGAGCGCAGGAACGCGGGCACGTCGTCGCGTTCGACATCGGGAAACTCCACGTTCTCGACGGTGAGCAGGGCGTCGCCCTCATGGAAGAGCCGGACGCTCACCCGGGGAACGCCGCCGAACTCGACGAACGCCTCGTGCGGGAGGGAGCCGTCGGTGTCGGTGGTCACCCCCACGCCCGCGGCGCTGTGGCGGGAGGTTTGGTCGGCGCCGATGTCGTCGGTGACCTCGATCTCCAGCGCGTACTCCTGCGCGATGGCGCGCAGGGCAGTGACGGCGGACTGGGTGGTGGGCAGGTGCTCCATGCCCTCGATCATGCGGGTTCAGTGCGGAGCGGGAAAGCGCAGATAGCGGGACGGCACGTGCCGCGTCAGCCAGACCCCGTTCGCGCTGACGTGGAAGACGTGTCCGTCGCGGTGCATGGCGGCGGCGTCCACCGGGAGGACGACCGGCCGGCCGCGGCGTGCCCCCACCCGGGTCGCGGTCTCGCGGTCCGGCGAGAGGTGGACGTCGTGCCGGTTCATCGGCCGCAGGCCCTCGGCCCGAATGGCCTCCAGATGCCGGGCCACGGTCCCGTGGTAGAGGTACGGCGGCGGGGTGGCCACGGGCAGCCGCAGATCCACCTCGATGCTGTGGCCCTGGCTGGCCCGGATGCGGGTCCCCTCCACCGCGAAGCGCCGCTTGTCGTTGGTGGCGACCACGTGGTCGAGCTCTTGGCGGGTGAAGGGGAAGCCGTGCGCGGCCGCCGCGGCGACGAGTGTGTCGATCTCGACCCAGCCGCCCTCGTCGAGCGTGAGCCCGATACTCTCCGGCTGGTGGCGCAGGTGCTTCGACAGATACTTGGACACCTTCACCGTGCGTTCCTGTTGCATGGCACCAGCCTGCCTAGTGAGACGCGTGTCACGCGATCGATTTTGCCGCCAGGGTTTGATCCACAGTCAAATCGAGTTATCCACAGGCTGGTTGGGGGATCCTGTGGAAACTACAGGGGCGGCTTCACCCGGGCGAGGCGCCGCAGCATCCGAGGTGCGAACCGGGACATGAGGTGGGCGCCGCGTGCTTCCGGCGTCACCGGGACCACCGCCCTGTTGCGCACGACCGCCTCCAGCACGGCGTCCGCCACCTTCTCCGGCGGGTAGTTGCGCGCCCCGTACAGCCGGGCGGTGCGCCGCTGCCGGCGCTTCTCCTCCTCGGCGTCCACGCCCGCGAAATGCGCGGTGGAGGTGATGTTGGTGTTGACCAGGCCGGGGCAGATCGCCGTGACACCGATCCCCTGACCGGCCAGCTCGGCGCGCAGGCACTCGCTCAGCATCAGCACGGCCGCCTTCGAGGTGCCGTAGGCGGGCAGCGCCCTGGAGGGCTGGAAGGCCGCCGCCGACGCGGTGTTGACGATGTGGCCGCCCTGCCCGCGCTCGGCCATCTGCCGGCCGAACAGACGACAGCCGTGGATCACGCCCCACAGGTTGACGTCGAGGACCTTCTTCCAGTCCTCCGGCGTGGTGTCGAAGAAGGAGCCCGACAGGCCGATCCCGGCATTGTTCACGAGCACGTCCACCACGCCGTACTCGGCGGCGACCCTGGCCGCCAGCTTCTCCATGGCCTGCTCGTCGGAGACGTCGACGGGCTCCGCCCAGGCGGCCGGCGCACCGATCAGCCGGGACAGCTCCGCGGTCCGGGCGGCGGCCTCGGCGTCCCGGTCGACGGCCACCACGCGCGCCCCGGCCTCGGCGAACGCGAACGCCGTCGCCCGCCCGATGCCGCTGCCCGCACCGGTGACCAGGACCAGCTGCCCGCCGAAGCGGTCCGCGTACTTGCCGCTCGCCGCCGTCTCGGACCGGCCGTCCTCGGTGGCGGTGACGAACTCCGTGATCCAGTGCGCCAGCCGGTCCGGCCGGGTGCGCGGCACCCAGTGCTTCGCGGGCAGCGTGCGCCGGGTGAGCCGCGGCGCCCACAGCTCGAGGCCGTCGTAGAGCCGCTCCGACAGGAACGCGTCGCCGAGGGGCGTGATGAGCTGCACGGGCGCGTGCGCGTAGGCGTCCTCGCGCGGCCTGCGCAGCCGGGGCCGGACGTTGTCCCGGTACAGCCACGCCCCGTGTGCGGCGTCCGACGGCAGGGACGGGGTCGGGTAGTCGCCGCCGGGCACCTTCTCGACGCGCTCCAGGATGCCCGGCCAACGCTTGCCGAGAGGGCCGCGCCAGGCCAGCTCCGGGAGCACGGGGGTGTGCAGCAGATAGACGTACCAGGACTTGGCGCCCTGGCCGAGGAGCTGTCCGACCCGGCGCGGGGTGGGACGCCTGAGACGCTTGTTGATCCAGTGCCCGAAGTGGTCGAGGGAGGGGCCGGACATCGAGGTGAAGGAGGCGATGCGCCCCTCGGTGCGCTTGACCGTGACGAACTCCCAGGACTGCACCGAGCCCCAGTCGTGGCCCACCAGGTGCACCGGGCGGTCCGGGCTGACCGCGTCGGCCACAGCCAGGAAGTCGTCCGTCAGCTTCTCCAGCGTGAACCCGCCCCGCAGCGGGCTCGGCGCGCTGGACCGGCCGTGGCCGCGGACGTCGTAGAGGACCACGTGGAAGCGGTCGGCCAGGCGGGCGGCGACCTCGGACCAGACCTCCTTGCTGTCCGGGTAGCCGTGCACCAGGACGACCGTGGGCCGCCGCGGATCGCCCAGCTCCGCCACGCACAGCTCGACCCCGCCCGTGCGCACCCGGCGCTCCCGCGCACCCTCCAGCACCGTCATGTCTCCTCCGCCCAGCGCCGCACGTGCGGCAGATCGTCGTCCAGCCAGAAGGCGCTCTCCTCGGGATCCGCGGAGTCGGTGACGACCAGGATCTCCTCGAACTTCGCGCCCGTACCCCGGAAACCGAGGTGGGGTTCGACCGCCCACAGCCCCGGGTGGGGCGGGTGGTCGGAGAAGCGGTACGGGGACCACAGCGGGGACCAGCCCTCGCGGTGGCCGTGCAGCGCGTCGCTGGCCAGCCCCTTGAGCGACTGCGTGCCGAAGCCGAACAGGCGCGGGGACAGCCGCCGTTCCGGCACCCGGTCCACCTTGTGGGCGATCACGCCGAAGGGATAGGCGCGGTGCCGGTTGGCACAGCCCTGGCGGACCATGAGCCGGTCCACGTCCTCGTAGATCTCCCGCAGCGGCCTGCGTTCGCGCACCTCGCGCAGGATCAGCTCGCGGTGCGCCGCCAGGTCGGCCGCCAGCCGGTGCTGCACGGGGTTGGGGCCGAGCGCCCCGGAGTAGCCGATGTCGGCGGTGAATCCCCGGTACACCGGCGCCATGTCCAGGATGAACGGCATTCCCGGCTCCAGCCGGCGACTCGTGGGGAAGAACTGCAGCGGCACCCGGAAGCCCGTGAACGCCGTGCGGTCGCCGAACCAGGCGAAGGGCAGGTGGAACCAGTCCCGCACACCCCGCTCCCGCAGCCACGCGCGCTGCATGCGGGCGGCGTCGCGCTCGGTCACGCCCGGCTCCAGCCGGGCGGCCACGGCCTCGGCGCATTCGTAGGCGAGGCGCTGCACCTCGCGGAAACCCCGCAGTTCCGCGCGGAGCCCGGCCGTTGCCGTCGCCGTCGTCGCCGTGGCTGTCGTCGCCATCGGGTCACCCATGCCGTGCCACCCCCGTCCCACCGTCCGCACCGTCGCGACGCCCTCCGCGCCGACCGTGCTACTCGTCCGTAACGTGACGCCGCCGAATCTCCCAGTTGTTAGACCCGACGTCAATAGGACGGCCGGGGCGGCTCGGAAGCCGGTGCCGTGGCTCTCAGGTACGGCATCCCCTACGGGCCCGTACTACTCGAGTCTGACGCCAAGACGGCTCTGCGGTCTGACGACCGCAGTGGCGGACGTCACTACTGTCATCGATGTGACTGTGATCGCGACCGAAAGCCTGAGCAAGCGGTTCCCCCGGGTGACCGCGCTCGACCGGCTCTCCGTGGACGTCGGACCCGGTGTGACCGGACTCGTCGGTGCCAACGGCGCCGGCAAGTCCACCCTGATCAAGATCCTGCTGGGTCTGTCTCCCGCCACCGAGGGCCGGGCCGAAGTGCTCGGACTCGATGTCGCCACCAAGGGCGCCGACATCCGCGAGCGGGTCGGCTACATGCCGGAGCACGACTGCCTGCCGCCCGACGTCTCGGCCACCGAGTTCGTCGTCCACATGGCACGCATGTCCGGCCTGCCGCCCGCCGCCGCCCGCGAGCGCACCGCCGACACCCTGCGCCACGTCGGCCTCTACGAGGAGCGCTACCGCCCCATCGGCGGCTACTCGACGGGCATGAAGCAGCGGGTCAAACTCGCGCAGGCCCTCGTGCACGACCCCCAGCTGGTCTTCCTCGACGAGCCGACCAACGGCCTCGACCCGGTCGGCCGCGACGAGATGCTCGGCCTCATCCGCCGCATCCACACCGACTTCGGCATCTCCGTCCTGGTCACCTCGCACCTGCTGGGCGAGCTCGAGCGCACCTGCGACCACGTCGTCGTCGTGGACGGCGGCAAGCTGCTGCGCTCCAGCTCCACCACGGACTTCACCCAGACCACCACGACCCTCGCGATCGAGGTCACCGACACAGACGCACACCCCGACGGCACCCGCGCGGTGCGCGACGCGCTCGACGCGCGCGGGGTCACCGTCCAGGACGGCAGCGGCCTGCCCGGCGCCGGGCACGTCCTGCTGCTCACCTCGGCGGGCGAGGAGACCTACGACCTGGTCCGCGACGTCATAGCCGACCTCGGCCTCGGCCTGGTCCGCATGGAGCAGCGCCGGCACCACATCTCGGAGGTCTTCACCGACAGCGACGCAGCACGGAAGGAGGCGGTCGGCCATGGCAGCTGAACAGCCCACAGCCACGGTGGCACCGGGTGACCAGACCCGCATCCACAACATCGGCTACCGCAGTTACGACGGCCCCCGCCTCGGCCGCGCCTACGCCCGCCGTTCGCTGTACTCGCAGTCCCTGCGCGGTGCCTACGGCCTCGGGCGCTCGGCCAAGTCCAAGGTGCTGCCGGCGCTGCTGTTCGTGGTGATGTGCCTCCCGGCGGGCATCATGGTCGCGGTGGCCGTCGCCACCAAGACCAACGACCTGCCCGTGGACTACACGCGCTACGCGATCCTCCTGCAAGCCGTCATCAGTCTCTACGTCGCGGCCCAGGCCCCCCAGTCCGTCTCCCGCGACCTGCGCTTCAAGACCGTGCCGCTGTACTTCTCCCGGCCGATCGAGACCTCCGACTACGTGCGCGCCAAGTACGCCTCGCTGGCCTCGGCCCTGTTCATCCTCACCGCCGCACCCCTGCTGGTGCTCTACGTGGGTGCGCTGCTCGCCAAACTCGACTTCGCGGACCAGACCAAGGGGTTCGCCCAGGGACTGGTCTCCGTGGCACTGCTCTCCCTGCTCTTCGCCGGCCTCGGCCTGGTCGTCGCATCGGTCACCCCGCGCCGCGGCTTCGGCATCGCGGCCGTCATCGCCGTCCTGACCATCACCTACGGCGCGGTCTCCACGCTCCAGGCCATCGCGGACGACCAGGGCAGCTCCGGGGCCGTCCCCTGGATAGGCCTGTTCTCGCCGATCACCCTCATCGACGGAGTGCAGTCCGCCTTCCTGGGCGCCACCTCCGCCTCCCCCGGCGGGGCAGGCCCGAGCAACGGCGAGGGCGCGGTCTACGTCCTCGTCACCCTGGGCCTGATCGCCGGCGCCTACGGCCTGCTGATGCGCCGCTACAAGAAGGTGGGACTGTGACCACGCTGAACATCGACCACGTCTCCCGCTGGTTCGGCAACGTGGTCGCCGTCAACGACATCACCATGACGATCGGCCCCGGCGTCACCGGCCTGCTCGGCCCCAACGGCGCGGGAAAGTCCACCCTCATCAACATGATGGGCGGCTTCCTCGCCCCCTCCACCGGCAGCGTCACGCTCGACGGCCAGCCGGTCTGGCGCAACGAGGACATCTACAAGCAGATCGGCATCGTCCCCGAGCGGGAGGCGATGTACGACTTCCTCACCGGCCGCGAATTCGTCCTCGCCAACGCCGAACTGCACGGGCTCGGGGCCAAGGCGGCCGACGAGGCCCTCGCCACCGTGGAGATGGCCTACGCCCAGGACCGGAAGATCGCCACCTACTCCAAGGGCATGCGCCAGCGCGTGAAGATGGCGTCCGCCCTCGTCCACCAGCCGTCGCTGCTCCTGCTCGACGAGCCGTTCAACGGCATGGACCCGCGTCAGCGCATGCAGCTGATGGACCTGCTGCGGCGCATGGGCGACGAGGGCCGCACCGTGCTGTTCTCCTCGCACATCCTGGAAGAGGTCGAACAGCTCGCCTGGCACATCGAGGTCATCGTCGCCGGACGCCACGCGGCCAGCGGCGACTTCCGCAAGATCCGCCGCCTGATGACCGACCGGCCGCACCGCTACCTGGTGCGTTCCAGCGACGACCGGGCCCTCGCGGCCGCGCTGATCGCCGACCCGTCGACCTCCGGCATCGAGGTCGACCTCGCCGAGGGCGCCCTGCGCATCCAGGCCGTCGACTTCGGCCGGTTCACGGTCCTGCTGCCGAAGGTCGCCCGCGACCACGGCATCCGGCTGCTCACGGTCTCGCCGTCCGACGAGTCCCTCGAGTCCGTCTTCTCGTATCTCGTCGCGGCGTAGGAGGCCGAAGAATGTACGACCCCACAGTCGCCCGACTCACCTACCGGGCCCTGCTCGGCCGCCGCCGGGCCCTCATCCTGGGCGTTCTCCCCCTGCTGCTGCTCGTCATCGCCGTCGCGGTGCGCGCCCTCGCCGGAGCCGACGACCAGACCTCGGCCGACGTGCTGGGCGGGTTCGCCCTCGCCACCATGGTGCCGATCATCGGCGTCATCGCCGGTACCGGCGCCATCGGCCCGGAGATCGACGACGGCTCGGTCGTGTACCTGCTGTCCAAGCCGATCAAGCGGCCGACGATCATCTTCACCAAGCTGATCGTCGCCATAGCCGTGACGATGGTCTTCTCCGCCGTGCCCACGCTGCTCGCGGGCCTGATCCTCAACGGCAACGGCCAGCAGGTCGCCATCGCCTACACGATCGCCGCGCTGGTCGCCTCCATCGCCTACGCCGCGCTGTTCCTGCTGCTGGGCACGGTGTCCCGGCACGCGGTGGTCTTCGGGCTCGTCTACGCCCTCGTCTGGGAGGCACTGTTCGGCTCCCTGGTGGCGGGGGCCCGCACGCTGAGCGTCCAGCAGTGGTCGCTGGCGGTGGCCCAGAAGGTCGCCGACGGGAATCTGGTGACCTCCGACGTCGGTCTGCCGACCGCGACGGTGCTGCTCGCCGTGGTGACCGTGCTCGCCACCTGGTACGCCGGCCAGAAGCTGCGGTCGCTGACGCTCGCCGGGGAGGAGTGACCGCGACCCGTCGGGAACGCGGCGTACGTCCGCTTTAATCGGTGGCGCCCGGCTTCCCGTGGCGGCACTGTGGGGGATGCACGAGGACGGACGGCGCCGGCGCAACGGGAGGCCGCTTCGAGCACGCGGGTCACCCCGCGTGGGCCGACCGACGGGGACGCCGGCGCCGTCCGGACCGTGTGCCGGGGCCACGTCGAGGAGACGGGCCCCGCGTCGGCGTCAGGCCGACAGACGCTCCAGCACCACCGCGATGCCGTCCTCGTCGTTGGAGGACGTCACCTCGTCGGCCACCGCCTTCAGCTCCTCGTGCGCGTTGGCCATCGCCACACCCCAGGCCGCCCAGCCGAACATGGGGACGTCGTTGGGCATGTCGCCGAACGCGATCGTGTCCGACGCCTTCAGACCGAGCCGACGGGCCGCCAGCGACAGACCCGTGGCCTTGGACAGGCCCAAAGGCAACAGCTCGACGACGCCCGCCCCGGCCATGACGACCGTGACGAACCCGCCCGCGGCGCGGCGGGCGGTCTCGGCCAGCTCGTCGTCCGACAGGGTCGGATGCTGGATGTAGATCTTGTTCAGCGGCGCCGACCACAGGTCGGAGGCGTCGGTGAAGGGCACGGCCGGCAGGTCGCCCCCGACCGCGTAGCCCGGGCCGACCAGCACGTCGCCCTCCAGTCCGTCCCGGCTCGCCGCCAGGTACAGCGGACCGGTCTCCGCCTCGATCTTGGCCAGCGCCACCCCGGCCAGCTGCCGGTCCAGGGTCACGGAGGTCAGCAGCCGGTGCTCCCCGGCGTGGTAGACCTGCGCGCCCTGGCCGCAGACGGCGAGCCCCTCGTAACCGAGGTCGTCCAGGATGTGCCGGGTCCACGGCACCGCTCGCCCGGTGACCACGATGTGGGCCGCGCCCGCCGCGGTGGCCGCGGCGAGCGCGTCACGGGTGCGCCGCGAGACCGTGTCGTCGCCGCGCAGCAGCGTGCCGTCGAGGTCGGTGGCGATCAGCCGGTAGGGGAAGCCCCCGGTGGAACCGGTGCCGGGGACCGCGGCGGGGCCGGTGTCAGTCACTTGGCCACC
This sequence comes from Streptomyces sp. NPDC018026, assembly GCF_044327745.1. Lineage (NCBI taxonomy): Bacteria > Bacillati > Actinomycetota > Actinomycetes > Kitasatosporales > Streptomycetaceae > Streptomyces > Streptomyces sp. NPDC018026. The sequence continues at coordinate 165,588 of NZ_JBIRFY010000009.1, read as the reverse complement.
GGCTCCAGGACCTCCCGGCCGCCCAGGTACGGGCGCAGCACCTCGGGAACGCGGACCGAGCCGTCGGCCTGCTGGTGGTTCTCCAGGATCGCCACGATGGTGCGCGGAACGGCGCACAGCGTGCCGTTGAGCGTGGCCAGCGGGCGCACCTTCTTGCCCTCGCGGACGCGGATCGACAGCCGGCGGGACTGGAACTCGGTGCAGTCCGAGGTCGAGGTCAGCTCGCGGTACTTGCCCTGGGTCGGGATCCACGCCTCGCAGTCGTACTTGCGCGCGGCCGAGGAGCCCAGGTCGGCCGAGGCCACGTCGATCACCCGGAACGGCAGCTCCAGCGACGTCAGCCACTGCTTCTCCCACTCCAGCAGGCGCTGGTGCTCGGCCTGCGAGTCCTCGGGAAGGACGTAGGAGAACATCTCGACCTTGTCGAACTGGTGCACGCGGAAGATGCCCCGGGTGTCCTTGCCGTGCGAGCCCGCCTCGCGACGGAAGCAGGGCGAGAAGCCGGCGTAGCGCAGCGGCAGGCGCTCGCCGTCCAGAATCTCGTCCATGTGGTACGCGGCGAGCGGCACCTCGGACGTGCCGACCAGGTACAGGTCGTCCTTGTCGAGGTGGTAGACGTCCTGGGCGGCCTGGCCGAGGAAGCCGGTGCCGGCCATCGACTGCGGGCGCACCAGTGCCGGGGTGAGCATCGGCGTGAAGCCGGCCGCCGTGGCCTGCGCGATCGCCGCGTTGACCAGCGCCAGCTCCAGGAGGGCGCCCACGCCGGTCAGGAAGTAGAAGCGCGAGCCGGAGACCTTGGCGCCGCGCTCCACGTCGATGGCGCCGAGCAGCTGGCCCAGCTCCAGGTGGTCCCTGGGCTCGAATCCCTCGGCGGCGAAGTCGCGGTGCGTGCCGTGCGTCTCCAGCGTGACGAAGTCCTCCTCGCCGCCGACGGGCACGTCGGGGTGGACGAGGTTGCCGAGCCGCTGGAGCAGTTCCTGGGTCTCGGCGTCGGCCGCGTCGCGCTCGGCGTCGGCGGCCTTGACGTCGGTCTTGAGCTGCTCGGCCCGCCTGAGCAGCTCGGCCTTCTCGTCTCCGGCGGCCTTGCCGATCAGCTTGCCGAGGCCCTTCTGCTCGGCGCGCAGCTCGTCGAAGCGGACGCCGGACGACCTGCGCCGTTCGTCGGCGGACAGGAGGGAGTCGACGAGCGCGACGTCCTCTCCACGGGCGCGCTGCGAGGCGCGCACACGGTCGGGGTCCTCACGGAGCAGGCGAAGGTCAATCACGCGGTCAAGGCTACCGGTGCGTGGTGTCGGGTCTCGACCCACTATTGCCGTACGCGGGCGGCACATCCCCTGCGGGGGGTCAATGAAGCGCTGCGGACTCCCCGGAACGAGGCGCCGCACGGGCGCCCGGTTGACCGGATTTCCTTGTGGAGAACGGGACTTGGGACGTGATTGTCCACAGGGATCCACAGTCCGGAAAAGTTATCCACAGGCTGTGCGAAAGATCTGTGGATGCACGGAAGTGATCATTCCTCATTCCTGGAGGCGGGCCGTCCAAACCCTCCAGGCCCCCACTTTCGAGTGGAAACGGGGCACCCGGTGTCACTCCGGAGAATGGGGTGCAAGAAACGAGTGGACGAAGGGTGACCTGGACCCCTGTGGGCGAAGCGGGGGACTGTAGGCGGATATGTCGACTGAATGCCGCTTCGTTGTCGACTTGTCCCCAGGTCGAGAAGCGGACCTGTGGATAACTTCTGTGGACAACGAAAATCAGCAGATAGGCCCGGCGGTCAGAACCGGCCGTCCTGGCAGCGCGCCACCCAGTCCGCCGCCGCCACGAACGCCTCGTCCGAGGTGCCCGGACGCAGTGCGTCCACATCCGCGGGCGTGACCTCCGCACGCGGGTACGACCCCAGATAGCGCACCTGGAGGCAGGACCGCTTCAGGCCCATCAGCGCGTCGGCCACCCGCCGGTCGGAGATGTGCCCCTCGGCGTCGATGCAGAAGCAGTAGTTGCCGATGCCCGCACCGGTGGGCCGGGACTGCAGCAGCATCAGGTTGACGCCCCGGGTGGCGAACTCGCCCAGCAGATCGCGCAGGCCGCCGGGGTGGTCGTCGCGCTGCCAGAGCACTACGGACGTCTTGTCCGCCCCGGTCGGTGCCGCGGGCCGGGCGGGCCGGCCCACCAGCACGAAGCGCGTCTGGGCGTTCTCCGCGTCGTGGATGTCGGCCTCCAGCACCTCGAGACCGTAGCGCTCCGCGGCGAACTCACCGGCGAAGGCGGCGTCGTACCGCCCCTCCTGCACCAGCCGGGCGCCGTCCGCGTTGGAGGCGGCCGACTCCCAGGCGACGTCTGGGAGGTGTGCCTTGATCCAGTTGCGGACCTGGGGCTGCGCGGCCGGGTGGGCGGTGACCGTCTTGATGTCCGACAGCTTGGTGCCGGGCCGGACCAGCAGCGCGAAGGTGATGGACAGCAGCACCTCGCGGTAGATCATCAGCGGCTGGCCGGCGACCAGCTCGTCGAGGGTGGTGGTGATGCCGCCCTCGACGGAGTTCTCGATCGGCACGAACGCGGCCTCGGCCTCGCCGGTGCGCACCGCGTCGAGCGCGGACTGCACGGAGACGTACGGGACCAGTTCCCGGGTCGCCGTCTCCGGGAGAGTGCGCAGGGCGACTTCGGTGAAGGTGCCTTCAGGGCCGAGATACGCGTAACTGGCTGGCATGTCCTCACCCTAATGGGCTCCGGGACACCCGGCTCACGCGTTTCGCACAAGCCCCTCCGCGGGGTGATGCGCCCCCGGATTCACCCCTCCAGCAGCAGCTGACCCACGTACTCTCCCTCCGACGCCCCGCCCGGCACCGCGTACAGGCCGCTCGCCTCGTGCCGGATGAACTTCGACAGCGCGTCGCCCCGGTCCAGCTTGCGCTGCACGGGCACGAAGCCCCGCAGCGGATCGGCCTGCCAGCAGATGAAGAGCAGGCCGGCGTCCGGGACGCCGTCGGTGTCGAAGCCGTCGTGGTACGAGAAGGGTCGGCGGACCATCGCCGCGCCGCCGTTCTGGTCGGGGCGGGTGATCCGGGCGTGGGCGTTGATCGGAACGACGAGCTCTCCGGACCCGTCCGTCTTCTCCAGGTCCATCTCCGTCGTCTCGGTGGCCCCGCTCCCTCCGGACAGCGGCGCCCCGTCGGACTTCCGGCGCCCGATGACGTCCTCCTGCGCCTTGAGCGACAGTTCCTCCCAGTCGTCGAGGAGCATGCGGATGCGGCGTACGACGACGTAGGAGCCGTTCGCCATCCAGGCCGGCCCGCGCTTCCCGGACTCGGGTTCCTCGGGAACGAAGATCCGCCGGTCGAAGTCGGTCTCGCCGGGCTTCGGGTTGCGGGTGCCGTCGACCTGGCCCATGAGGTTGCGGGCGGTCATGGGGTGGGCGGTGGCACCGGGGGAACGGTTGAAGCCGTTCATCTGCCAGCGGACGCGGGCGGCCGTCCCGGCGTCCCGCTGGATGGCGCGCAGGGCGTGAAAGGCCACCAGCGCGTCGTCGGCGCCGATCTGCACCCACAGGTCGCCGTTGCTGCGCTTCTTGTCGAGGTGGTCGGAGGAGAAGTCGGGAAGCGGGTCGAGCGCGACCGGGCGCTGCTTCTCCAGACCGGTCCGGCCGAAGAAGCTGTGCCCGAACCCGAAGGTGACGGTCAGCGAGGAGGGCCCCGCGTCCCGGGCCACGTCCGTGTCACGGCTGCCGGCCGGCTCGCCCGCCATCAGCCGCCGGGCCGTGTCGGACCAGCGGCGCAGCAGCGCGGCGGCCTCCTTGCGCCCGGCGCCCGCCGCGAGGTCGAAGGCGACGAGGTGCCCGCGGGCCTGCATGGGAGTGGTGATGCCGGGCTGATGTTTCCCGTGAAACATCGCCCGCTCGCTGCCGAGCGAGGTGAGGGGGGTGGCGGCGGACGAGGGTGCGGCGGCGTAGCCCGCGGCGGCGCCCGCCGCGCCGAGGACGAGCCCGGTGGCACCGGCGGTGGAGAGCAGCCGCCGGCGCGATACGCCCTCGGGGGCGGCGGTGGCGGCCCCGGCGTTGTCGGAGTCGGGCGGTCCGGGCGTCCCACGGGTCGCCTCGGGGTCTCGGGCCTGCGGAGTGGACTGGTCGGGCATGGTGCGGTTCAGCCGATCTGCGTGTTCTTGGAGATGGTGACCTGGTCGATGTCGGAGGTCCGCACGGTGACGGCGACTTCCCAGTCTCCGGCCATCGGGATCTGCACTCCGCTCGCCGACCAGTGGCCGGTGGTGATGTGGTCGGGGGCGACGGGCAGCGGCCCGATGTCCTTGGCCTTCTGGGTGAGGGCCACCTTCACCTCGGGAATGTCGAAGGCGGTCCCGTCCGGGCGCTCGACGTAGAGGTGCATGTCGTTGGCGCCGACCCGGGCGGGGTCGAGTTCGACCCGTACGACTCCCTTGCCGTTCTGGCTGCCGGTGTCGAAGGGGATGTCCAGCGTCACCGCGCCGGTGGAGGGGGCGGAGGCGGCCGCGGAGGATCCGCCGGCGGCCTTGGCCTCCTCCTCGGTGCGGCCCGGTTCGGTCTGGGTCAGGACGGTGGTCACCACCAGCAGGACGACCGCGATGCCCGCCTCGGCGAGCACGGAGCGGCGCAGCCCGAAGCGGTTCGGATCGGCGTCCCGTTGCCGCTTCTGCCGGGCGGCGTCCACGGCCGCGCGCTGCCGGGCGAGCTGTTCGGCACGCTGGGAGCCGCCCGAGCCCTTCGCCGAGCCCGAACCCGAGCCCTTCGCCGAGCCCGAACCCGAGCCCTTCGCCGAGCCCGAGCCCTTAGCTGTGCCGGAGGCCTTCGCCGTGCCGGATGCCTTCTCGGCGACCTTCGCGTTCCCCGACGTCTTCGTGCCCGCCTTCGCGGAGGCGTTCCCGGACCCCTGCGCGGTGCCGGACGTCTTCCCGGCCTCCTTCTCCGCGCGCCGTGCGGCCGGAAGCCCGGCGACGGCGGGTGCCGCCGCCAGCTGTGCCGTCCACCGCCGCGAGAAGTAGGCGACGCCGACGAGTACGGCGACGAGCCCGATCTTCACCAGGAGCAGCTGTCCGTACCGGGTGTCGGTGAAGGCCGTCCAGGAGCCGAGCTGGCGCCAGGACTGGTAGGTGCCGGTCACCACCAGCGCGATCACGCTGCCGAAGGCGACGCGCGAGAACCGGCGTACGGCGAGGGCGGGCACCGGTGTGTCCGCCGGACCGCGGTACAGGGCGACGAGCAGCGCGGTGAGCCCGCCGAGCCAGGTGGCGACGGCGATCAGGTGGACGACGTCGACCGGCATGGCGAGCCCGGCCTGGAGGCCGACCGAGGCGTGTTCGGACATCGCCCAGGTCGCCGCGAGCCCCGCCGCCACGACGCTCCCGCCGACCGCGAGCCCGAAGGTGAGGTCCCGCTTCTCCTCGTCCTCCCGTTTGTCGTACGCGCCGAAGAGCACGGCGATGAACAGCGCGGCCGCCGCGAGCAGCAGCAGCCGGGAGACCAGTGCGGCGCCGGCCTTGGTCTGGAGGACCTCGCCGAGCAGGTTGAGGTCGAAGACGTCGGCGAACTTCCCGGAACCGGTGTACGAGCCGCGCAGCAGGAGGAGCAGGAGGGTGGCGGCGGTCAGCGCGAGCCACCCGGAGACGACGACCCGTTGCAGGATGCGCACCCCGGAGCCGCGCGGCCAGCAGGCGAGGACGAAGGCCGCGCCGCCCACCAGGACCGCGAACCCGGTGTACGACACATACCGTCCGACGCCGTACAACCCGCCGACGAAGCCGCCACCGGCCGACTGCCCAGAGACGGTGACGGAGGTCTCGGAGGGGGCGCCGACGGAGAAGGTGTAGGCGCCGGCGACCGGGTGGCTGTCGGCGGAGACGACCTGGTAGGTCACGGTGTACGTGCCGTCGGGCAGCCCGGCGTGCAGTTTCACGGAGTAGGTGGTGCCGCCCGTGCCGGACGGCTTGCCGTCGTCGACGCGCTTGCCCTTGGGGTCGAGGACGCGCAGTGAGTCGTCGTCCGTGGAGACCGACTCGGAGAAGGTGAGCGACACCTGGGCCGGAGCCGTGTCGACCACCGCCCCCTCCCGGGGGTCGCTGCCGGTCAGCGCGGCGTGCGCGGAGGCCGGTCCGGCGCCGGCCAGCAGCGCGCAGGCCGCGGCCAGGAGCAGCAGCACCAGGGTCCGGAGGCGCGGGGCGATGGTCTGCGTCAAGGTGGTCCCTCCCTCAGTGTCCGGAGTCTTCGGAGTGCCCGGAGTGTCCGTCGGCGGGCTGGTAGGTGGCCGCCTTCACGGGCAGCTTGACCGTGACGGGGTCGGAGTGGGCGAAGTGCAGTTCGACGGCGACGGACTGTCCCTGCTTCGGCTGTTGCTTCAGCTTCTCGAACATCAGGTGGTTTCCGCCGCTCTTGAACACGAGTTGACCGTGTGCGGGGACCTTGAGGCGGTCGACCTCCTTCATGGTCCCGTCGACGGTCTCGTGCACGGTGATCTCCCCGGCCTCGCTGGTGACGGAGGTCAGTTCGTCGGCCGAGTCGCCCTCGTTGGTGATCGTGAGGAATCCGGCCGCCATCGAGTCGGAGACCGGCTGCGGTATGTAGGCGGCGTCGACCGAGAGTTCGGCGCCGGAGGCCGCGGAGTCGGAGCCGGAGTCCGAGCCGCCGCACCCCGCGAGCGTGAGGGCGCCGATCACCGCGACGGCGGCGAGTGCGGGGCGCCGCCCCACGGGACCTCCTGCGGGCCGCCTCACGGGTTCTCCCCCTTGATGAGCTTGGGGAGGTCCTTGGTGTAGTCGTCGACCGTGGCGTCCTCGCCGTACAGGACGTAGCCCGCGTCGGACTTCGGGGAGAAGGCGACGACCTGGGTGCCGTGGGTCGAGACGATCTTGCCGTCCTTGTCCTTGGTCGGCGGGTCGATCGAGATGCCGAGCGTGCGGGCGCCGGCCTGGATGGTGTCGAATTCGCCGGTGAGGCCGACGATCTGCGGGTCGATGCCCTTGAGCCACTTGCCGAGCGCGGCCGGGGTGTCGCGTTCCGGGTCGGTGCTGACGAACACGACGCGGAGCTTGTCCTGCTCCGCCTGGGAGAGCTGCTTCTTGGCCACGGCGATGTTGTTCATGGTCAGCGGGCAGACGTCGGGGCAGTGGGTGTAGCCGAAGTAGATCAGGGTGGGCTTGCCGGCGGTCTGCTCGCGGAGGTCGTACTTCTTGCCCTGGGTGTCGGTGAGGACCAGGTCGGGCTTCTCGAAGGGCTTGTCGAGGACGGTGGCGGCCTGCTGGCTGTTGTCCTCGGAGACCACGGTCACGGGCTTGTCGCTGTCGGTGCCGCTGCCGCAGGCGGACAGCGTCAGGCAGGCGGCGGCGAGCAGGGCGGCCGTGGCGAACGTCTTCTTGCGCATAGAAAAATGTCCCAGATGTGAGGTGCTCCGGTGCGCGCCGGGGCCCGTCGGAGGACCGACGGACGGTGTCCGGCGCGCACCGGACGAGATGATGCGCCGGCGAGGTCACGCCGACGCACCGGCACGGCGCTGTTACGCCGCCGCGCCGGAGTTGCGCCGACGGCCGGCCAGCACGCCGTACGCGACGCCCGCGGCACCGACGACGATGCCGACGATGCCGAGGACCCGGGCGGTGGTGTCACTGCCGTCCCCGGAGCCGGAGTCCGACGACGCGGTGTCGGCGGCGGTGTTCTGTGCGTCCGCCCCGGTGTCGTCGGCCTTGGCGTCCGAGGCACCCGACGCGCCGTGGGCGTCGTCCTCGGCGGCGGACAGCTGGAGCACGGGAGCCGGGCTCTCGGGCTCGTCCTGGCCCTCCTGCGGCACCTCGATCCAGCGCACGACCTCCTTGTTGGAGTACGTCTGGATCGCCTTGAACACCAGTTGGTCGGCGTCCTCGGGCAGCGCGCCGATGGAGACCGGGAACTTCTGGAAGTAGCCCGGCTGGACACCCTCGCCGTCGGCGGTCCAGGTCACCTTGGTGACGACCTCGGTGATCTGCTTGCCGTGCGACTCCAGCGGCTTGGCCGGCTTGGCCCTGGTGACCTCGGCCTTCCAGCCGGGGACCGGCTGCGGCATGACGGACGCCAGCGGGTGGTCGGTGGGGAAGTTGACCTCCAGCTTGGTGGTGGAGGCGTTGTCGCGCTCGTTGGGGACCTTGAAGTCGACGACCGCGTAGCCGCCCTTGGCCGCCGGGCCCTCCGGCTGCACGCTGACGTGCGCGAAGGCGGGGGCGGACAGGGCGAGGACGGCGATGCCGGACACGGCGCCGGCGGCGGCGATACGGGAAGCCTTCATGGACGGAGTACTCCGCTTCGTGGGGACACCGGTACTGGTCCGGTGCCGAGTGACGGGAGGAATGCGCGCACGCGCGCGTGCCGCACGACGGCGGCCCCTCCCGGAGCGGGACGGCGGTCGCGTCGTGTCAGGCGGCGAGGGCGAACGCGTCACTCGGCGGGCCGCGCCTGATGACGGTGTGCTGGAGCGCGGTGGTGCGGGGCCGGGGCGGCACCCACTGGCCGGGGCGCGGCGGACGCGGACCCGTACCGGGGGCGCCGGCCAGCCCGGCGTGCAGGGCGCGCACCAGGGAGAGCGCCGCGCGCAAGGCGCGTACGAAGGCCGCTTCGGCCATGGACTGGGCCGAGTGCGCCGACAGTTCGACGAGCCGGGCCACGGCCAGGTCCCCGCGCCGCAGCAGCCAGCCGGCGGCCAGGGCCGCGAGGACGTGGCCGAGCAGCATCGGCAGGGACGGCAGCAGCGAGGCGGAGGCACTCGCGGTGGACACGGCGTCGGCGGAATGGTGCGCCGCGCCGGTGGGGGCGTCCGGCGCGAGCCGCGCGTCGGTGAGGATCCGCTGGGCCTGGGTCGGGCTGATCGCCGCCGCGGTGGTCCCGCAGACCAGCCGTGCGGCCTGCTGGACCAGGGAGGCGTCGGACAGCGCGCCCGCCCCGCCGCCGGACCCGGTGGCCGCACCGGCGGCCGTGGCCGCGGCGGTGCCGTGCTGGCCCAGGCCGAACAGGGTGTGCAGCGCGGTCTGTCCGACGGTGAGCAGCACCGCGATGCCGGGCAGCGAGCGCCGGCGGCCGGTGAGCGGCACGGCGACCAGGACCACCCCGAGGAACCCCGCGCCCAGCGACCACGGCGGAACGGTGGCGCAGGAGGCGAGGGTGTGCCCCGCCGCGGCCAGCACGACGCAGACCGCGGCGAACACCGCGGCCCGCAGGATCCGGAGATCGTTCCCGGAGCGCGCCGTTGGCGGGTGGGGGGCAGTCATGGCGGGCTCATCATCGCACTCACGGCCCGCACGCCGTACGGCAGGTCCACAAGGTGCCGTACGACCGGAACGCGGGGACAGGCGCGGAAGGTCACGTTCTGTTCCGTCGCCGCCCCGCATACACCGGTCGGCGGCGGCGACGCATCCGCCAGATGAGCGGTGTCACGGGTGCGCCGCGCTTACGCCACGCCGTGAGGGGCAATACGTATCGGTATGTCGAGCCGCGGCCGGGAGGCTGGAGCATGAGCATCTGGTGGTCACTCCATTTGCGGCGCGAGGCTGCGAGCGTGCCCCTGGCCCGCCGCCTGCTGATCGGCACCATGGAGACCGCGGGCGTGGACCCGGACATCTCCTTCGACCTCTCCGTCGCCCTGAGCGAGGCCTGCGCGAACGCCGTCGAGCACGGCGGGGACGACGGGTCCGGCGGCCCTGGTGAGGCGTACCGGGTCACGGCCTATCTGGACGGCGAGCGGTGCCGGATCGAGGTCGCCGACACGGGCCCCGGTTTTCCCGCCCCCGCCCCGGGCGGGCCGCACGGCGTGAGTCGCCCGGTGTCCCCGGAGGCGGAGAGCGGCCGCGGCCTGTGCCTCATCCGGGAGCTCGCCGACCACGTCCACATCGGCAGCGCCCCGGGGCGGGCCGGTGCCGTCGTGAGCTTCGACAAGGTCCTCAAGTGGCGCGAGAACGCCCCGCTGGTCGCGGTGTGACGGCAGGGCCCGGACACGCCGACGGCCGGGCACCCACGCGGATGCCCGGCCGTCGTACGGCGGGTGCGGTCAGACGGTCGGACGGTCAGCCCTTCAGCGCGGCCATCCACTCCTCGACCTCGTCCGACCGGCGCGGCAGCCCGGCGGACAGGTTCCGGTTGCCGTCGGCGGTGACGAGGATGTCGTCCTCGATGCGCACGCCGATGCCCCGGTACTCCTCGGGCACGGTCAGGTCGTCGGCCTGGAAGTACAGGCCCGGCTCGACGGTGAGCACCATGCCGGGCTCCAGCGTGCCGTCGACGTAGGACTCGACGCGCGCGGCGGCGCAGTCGTGGACGTCCATGCCGAGCATGTGGCCGGTGCCGTGCAGCGTCCAGCGGCGCTGCAGGCCCAGCTCGAGGACGCGCTCGACGGGGCCCTCGACCAGGCCCCACTCGACCAGCCGCTCGGCCAGCACGCGCTGGGACGCGTCGTGGAAGTCGCGGTACTTGGCGCCCGGCCGCACCGCCGCGATGCCGGCCTCCTGGGCGTCGTACACGGCGTCGTAGATCTTCTTCTGCAGCTCGCTGTACGTGCCGTTGACCGGCAGCGTGCGCGTCACGTCGGCGGTGTAGTACGTGTGGGTCTCCACGCCCGCGTCGAGCAGCAGCAGGTCGCCGGAGCGGACCGGGCCGTCGTTGCGGACCCAGTGCAGGGTGCAGGCGTGCGGGCCCGCGGCGCAGATGGAGCCGTAGCCGACGTCGTTGCCCTCCACGCGCGCGCGGAGGAAGAAGGTCCCTTCGATGTAGCGCTCGCTGGTCGCCTCGGCCCTGTCGAGGACCTTCACGACGTCCTCGAAGCCGCGCACGGTCGAGTCGACGGCCTTCTGCAGCTCACCGATCTCGAACTCGTCCTTGACCAGGCGGGCCTCGGACAGGAAGACGCGCAGCTCGTCGTCGCGCTCGGCGGTGACCTTGTCCGTCAGGGCCGCCTCGATCCCGGCGTCGAAGCCGCGCACGACGCGCACGGGGCCGGTGGCCTCGCGCAGGCTGCCGGCCAGCTCCCGGACGTCGGAGGCGGGGATGCCGTACAGCTCTGCGGCCTCGGCCAGGGAGTGGCGGCGGCCGACCCACAGCTCGCCCTGCCCGTCCAGCCAGAACTCGCCGTTCTCCCGGTCCGAGCGCGGCAGCAGGTAGATCGTCGCGGTGTGGCCGTCGCCGCGGGGCTCCAGGACCAGGACGCCGTCCTCGGTCTGGTTGCCGGTCAGGTACGCGTACTCGACCGAGGCGCGGAAGGAGTACTCCGTGTCGTTGGAGCGGGTCTTCAGGTTGCCCGCGGGGATCACCAGGCGCTCGCCGGGGAAGCGGGCGGACAGGGCGGCGCGGCGGGCGGCGGTCTCGGCGGCCTGGGCGATCGGCTCCAGGCCGTGCAGCTCCGTGTCGGCCCAGCCGGACTTCATGTTCTCGGCCAGCTCGTCGGACACGCCCGGGTACAGGCCGTTCTTGCGCTGCTTGATGGGCTCCTCGGTCTCCTCCGGGGTCTCCGGGATCTCCGGATTCTCCGGTGTGAGCTCCTCCGCCACGGTCATCCTCCTCGATACGGCACTGGACCACCCCCCATCGTACGGTCGTACGGAAGGGGGCCCAGGGCCGAAGGGCCTGTTACGCCCCGTGCACTACCGTCCGTTATGCGTGGCATGCGGGGCGTCAGTGTCCGCTATTCGAACCTGACGGCCAGCAGGACGACGTCCTCCTCGGAGTCCGCCTCCGCCTTCCCGTCGGGCAGCACCGTGCGCAGCACGTGCTCGACGACCGCGTCCGGGTCCTGCCGGGCGGCCCGGGGGACGCCGGCCGCCGCGGCGTGCAGCCGGGCGAAGGCGCGGTCGGCCGGGTCGCCGGTGCGGTGCAGCAGCCCGTCGGTGTAGAGCAGAACCGTCTCTCCGGGTTCGGCCTGGAGCTCCACGCTGGGCGCCTCCCAGCAGGCGAGCATGCCGAGCGGCGCGGAGAGGGAGGTCTCGACGAACTCGGTGCGCCGCTCCCCGATCAGCAGGGGCGGGCTGTGCCCGGCGCCGGCCAGGGTGATCCGGCGCAGCGCGGGCTCGCAGTAGCCGAACAGTGCGGTGGCCGAGCGGGCGGGCTCGGTGAGCCGCAGCAGCAGCTCCAGGTCGGACAGGACGGCGACCGGGTCCTCGCCCTCCATCACGGCGTACGCCCGCAGCGAGGCGCGCAGCCGGCCCATCGCCGCGACCGCGCTGGGCCCCGACCCGGTGACGGACCCGACGGAGAGGCCGAGCGCCGCGTCCGGCAGCGGCAGCGCGTCGTACCAGTCGCCTCCGCCGAGCGGACCGGTGCGGTGCCGGGCGGCGAGCTGCACGCCGGGCACCCGGGGCAGCCGGGAGGGCAGCAGTTCCTCGGCCATCGTCGCCATGGCCGTGCGGGTGCGCTCGACCTCCAGGAGCTGCGCCAGGTGCGGGGTGGCGTACCGGACGTACAGGCCGGCCAGGTGGCGCTGCCGTTCTCCCGGTTCGGCGGGCTCGTCGTAGAGCCAGACGGCGGCGCCGAGGCGCGGGGTGCCCTCGGCGGAGAGGGGGAGCGCGTAGCTGGCGGCGTAGCCGAGGCGGGCGGCGACCTCGCGGTGGCGGGGGTCGAGGGTCTTCTCGGCGAGCAGGTCGGGTTCGACGATGCCGTCCTCGTCGAGGGGCGGGCCGTCCAGAATCCGCCCGTGGGGCAGGGCACTTCGGGGCACCGTCTCGATGTGGCCGAGATCGGCGCGGGCGAGTCCGAGGCCGACGGTGGTGTCGGGGCCGAGTCCGTCGGCCGGTTCCAGCACGAGGAGCCCGCGCCGGGCGCCGACCAGGGCGGCTCCGGCGCGCAGCACTTCCTGGAGGCCGTCGGCGAGGGTGCCCGTGCGGACCAGCCGTTCGGTCAGTTCGTGCAGGGTCGTGAGGTCCGAGACCCAGCCGGCGAGCCGGTCCTGGAGCAGGGCGCCGGGGGCACAAGGGGTGCCCGAGGCGTCCGTGGCGGCTGCGGCGTCCGCCGTGCGGGACTCGGCCGCCGGGGAGGTGCCCGCGGTGGCGGGCGCGACAGTGTGTGCGGGGGGCGGAACCGTTGAATCGATTCCGGCCACTTTCGCAGGGTGCGGGGCGTTCATGGCGTCCGGCCTCCCGACCGGCGCTTACTGCTCAAAAGCATCGCAAACCCCCATGTCATTCTGCGCCGCCAGCAGTGTCTCCACATGTACACGCACTCGTAAGGGGATGTCCAGCATTGTCCTGCCGGGATTCCTGGTGTCCATGAGGTGTTGGCGGCCTCCTTCTCGACCCCTTGCGGAAAAGCGAAATTGGCTTGAAACTGCCCCAGAGGACGCCTTGTTGCGGTCGACTGGGGGTGCTTCACGGAGCGTCACAGCGGTCGTGATGGGTACGTACTCGGAGAAGGCCGGGGGTGGTTGGGGGCCACCTGGAACCCGGCGACGGACCCGGGCGTCCTATCCACCGACGACCGTGCCCCATCCTCCCGTGGCGGAGGCGGAGAGAAATACGCGCGACGGCAAAACGCCAGACTTCGCCACCCCCGCGCCATGCCCTTGCTCTTGCCAGAGGCAGTGGCCGGTACCGTCACGGACGAAGTCAGTGCTCGACCGTGCTCGACCCACAGGGGTTTCCCTTGCCCTTGGCGGAGGCGTTCCTCGTGGGAACGCCCCTCGGCAGGGGTGTGATGCGCCACCAGCAACGCACAGCGAAGTGATCGACACATGGTGTGAAGTGACCACGGTGTTGCCAGGCGTGCAACGGAAAGGAACGAGCGCTCATGCGCGAGATCCTCGGAAGGCGACGCAGGCTCCTGTCCCAGCACGACGACGGGCAGCCTGAGCTGATCGGCGCGGCCCTGACCTACGCGACACAATGGCAGTGGCCCGTACTCCCGGGCGCCGCGGCGGACCCGCGGTCGCGGTCGCGCTGCGGCTGCCCCGACCCCGAGTGCACGGTGCCGGGCGCTCATCCCTTCGACCCCGGTCTCCTCGCGGCGACCACCGACGCGCGCATGGTGCGCTGGTGGTGGGGCAACCGGCCGACCGCGCCGATCGTCCTGGCCACCGGGGGCAGCGCCCCGTGTGCCGTCTCGCTGCCCGCCCTGCCGGCCGCCCACGCCCTCGCCGCTCTCGACCGCGCCGGGCTGCGGCTCGGCCCGGTCGTCGCCTCGCCCACCCGCTGGGCGCTGCTGGTCAGGCCGTACTCCATGGAGCAGTTGGGGGAGCTGCTCTACGCCAAGGACTTCGTCCCCGGCTCCCTGCGCTTCCACGGCGAGGGCGGCTACCTCGCGCTGCCCCCGTCCGAGACCGGCACCGGTACCGTCCGCTGGGAGCGGGCGCCGCTGCCCGGGTCCGCCTCGCCCTGGGTGCCCGACGTGGAGGCCGTGGTGGACGCGGTGGTCGACGCCCTCACTCGTACGGGTGTGAGCGCGCCCGAGTTGTAGGGGTGTCCGGCGCGCGCCGGGTCCGCGCCCGCCCTCGGTCGTTATCGTCCGCCCCATGCCGCTTCATGCAGGGGAGCACCGCGCCGTCGGACCGCAGCGAGCCGTCGGACCGCACCGCGCCGGAAAGCGCCGCGGCGGGCCGGACCGACGGCGGATCCGTCTGTACGGGCTCGCGGGGATCGTGGCGTGTGCGGTCGTACTGCCGTTCGCGGTGGCGTCCGCCGGGCCTCCGGGCGACGACACGGACGGGAAGGCCGCGGTGACGCTCCCGCTCCTCGCCCGGGGCGGTGACGGCAAGGCGTCCGCGGTCCCGGCCACCGAGGGGGCGGCCCCCACCCGTCCGCCGCTGCCACCCGGTCCCGCGCTGGCCGCGCGCTGCGGCCCCGAACTCACCTCCCCCGCGGGCGTCGAGGCGCAGACCTGTGTCCTGGCCCGGGGTGCGCAGACCTGGGCGCGGACCTACTACCGCAACGCCACCGGGCGCCCGCTCGAGGCCGTACTGAGCCTCATGGCGCCGGACGGGCGCAGCGTGCGGACGCGCTGTGCGGTCGGCGCGGAGGACGCGCCGGGCACCTGCGAGACGCCGCCCCGAAACACCAGTGGCGCGGGCCGCGGCGGGCTGGCGGGGCACTCCGCGGTCGCGGAGTTCGCGCACCGGGCCGGGTACGGGCCGCTCCTGCTGCGTGCCGGGAGCGGTGCGGAGGGTGAGGGCAATCGCCCTGCGGAAACGGGGAGTTGACCGGCGACTGCGGTACGTGTGCGACCGGGGGCATGGAAAGACCCGGTTGCTGGCGACGGGGGATGCACCAGCAACCGGGCTACTGAAACGGTAACAAGAGATCGGCGGTTAGCAAATTCGATCTCCTGTTTTCCGGTCACCGACTGGCCTGTCTCCACCGGGAGTTATGACCGGCGTCACCGGTCCACGGACCGCCGCTCCGGCTGACCGGTCGGTCAGCCGGGGGCGGGCGGTGCGGCTGTGCGTCAGCTGAGCGTGACCTGTCGGTTGGTCAGTCCGCCGCGTGCCCGGCGCTCGTCGTGCGTGAGCGGAGCGTCCGTGGCCAGCGCCTCGGCGAGCCGCTCGGCGAACTCCGCGGCCGGCTTCTCGATGTCCTGCGCGGTGACCTCGCTCGGCAGGTCCCACACCGGCACGGTAAGGCCGTGGGCGCGGAAGGAGCCGACGAGGCGGGTGCCCTCGCCGAGGGACGACCGCCCCGCCGCGTGCAGCCGGGCCAGAGCGTCCAGAAGCCGCTCCTCCTCGTGCGGCATGACCCAGCGCAGGTGGTTCTTGTCCGGGGTCTCGCACCAGTAGGCGGCGTCGACCCCTTGCAGCCGGACGGTCGGGATGGCCGCGGCGTTGGCCCGCTCCAGGGAGGCGGTGACGTCCGGCGTGGCGTTCTCCGGGTCCGGCACCCAGAACTCGAAGCCCGAGTGCACCTCGGGCTCGAATGCGCCCTCGGGCGCGAGCAGGTCCTGCAGCCGCGGACCGTCGGCCGGCGCGCGGCGACCCTGCACCGGGGTGCCGGGGCCCGCGGTCAGAGCACGCGCGAGGGTGTCGGCGAGGTCGCGGCTGATGTCGCCGGACGCCGTGTCGTTCTGCAGGCCGAGCAGGACCGAGCCGTCGTCGCGGCGCAGGGCCGGCCAGGCCATCGGCAGCACCGTGGCCAGCGTGACGGAGGGGACGCCCCCGGGCAGCCCGTTCCGCAGGGTCAGCTCGACCGTGGCCGCCGGCACCAGCTCCCGCAGCGCCACCCAGTCGCACTCACCGGCCAGCCCTTCGAACGGGCGCTGCACCAGCGCGGTCGTGGCCTGCGCGGCGGTCCGGCCGTGACAGGCCTTGTACCGGCGGCCGCTGCCGCAGGGGCAGGGCTCACGGGCACCGACGACCGGGACCTCGGCATCGTCGAGCTGGGGCCGCTTGGCCTTGGTCTGGGGTCGCTTCTTGGCCATCGTGGGTGTCTCCCGGTTACGGCTCTACTCGTACGGGCGCGAGCCTAGCCGTTCCCACACCGGCCCACGGGACCCTGTGGACGACGGGTCGCCTGTGGACAACTCGCCCCGCCCCGCACGGAACGCGGGCGGCCGCCGGGCCGGCCCGGGGCGTCGAACGGCGGGTTCGCTCAGGCTCCTGGGCAGCCCGTCACCCTTGGTCGTCGTATGGCGGGTCGTCTTCGGCCGGCGAACGGCGGGTGGGCCCACCGGCCGTCGGGAGGCGGGTTGTCCCCAGCCGTCCCGGTCGGGAGGTGGGTCGTCCGAGGTCGTCCCGTCGGGAGGTGGGTCGTCCCAGGCCGTCCCGTCGGGAGGCGGGCCACCAGGCCGTCCCGTCGGGAGGCCGTTCATCCCAGGTCGTCGAAGGCGTCGGCGAAGTCCAGGCCGGGGATCTGCGACACCGCCGGTGCCGAGATGCGGGCGGCGAAGTCGTCGCGCCGGTGACCTGCGTCGGGGTCGTGCACGTCGTCGTGGACGACGACCCAGACCGTGACCTCCCCGCGGGCGTCGTCCCGTACGCCCCAGTCGTCGGCGAGCGCCGTGATGATGTTCAGCCCCCGGCCGCCGTGCGCGGTGACCGACGGGGTCGCCGGAGCCGGGCGGGTCGGGCCGCCGCCGTCCGTGACCTCCACGAGGAGCCGCCCGTCCGCGTCCACCTGCCACGCGGCCCGGACGTCGCCGTCCCCGGCCAGGGCGTCGCCCAGCGGGCGGCCGTGCTTGCACGCATTGCTCAGCAGTTCGGAAAGGACCAGTACGGCGTCGTCGATGACCGATTCCGCCACGCCACCACTGCGCAACTGATCACGCATACGGTGTCTCGCTTCCCCCACGCCCGCAGGGCCATGGGGCACGGCCATGCTCGACGACGTGGGCACTTCCTGTGCCACCACCAACGCCACCCCCGAGACCTCCTTCGCCCCACGCCACGGTGTGGATGCCCCATCGCCCTGAGCCGGAAACCGGCCGAACCCCGCACGGTGACGCATTCGACACGGTCGAACACGTACCGAACGCGCCGGAGCACTCCCCGTAGTCGCCTGGCTGGATTTGATCGGTGTGGCCGAGACCAGAGATTGGGGCAGCCGGGCCGTCGGGTCAAGAGCCGCGGACGAATCAGCGGCCGAGGTGGTCCAGGACCGCGCGCGGCCGGTTGGTGATGATGGCGTCCACGCCCAGGTCGGAGCAGAGATCCACGTCGGCGGTCTCGTTCACCGTCCACACGTGCACCTGGTGACCGGCCCGCTTCAGGCGCTCGATGTAGGCGGGGTGATTGCGCACGATCCGCATCGAGGGGCCCGCGATCCGGACACCCGCGGGCAGCCGCCCGTCGCGCAGCCGGGGTGAGACGAACTGCATCAGATAGACCGTCGGCAGCGTCGGCGACGCGGCCCGCACCCGGTGCAGCGACCGCGCCGAGAAGCTCATCACCCGCACCGGGGAGTCCTCGGCCGAGTCCGGGGCGTCGAGTCCGAACCGCTTCAGGAGCAGCAGCAGCCGCTCCTCCACCTGCCCCGCCCAGCGGGTCGGGTGCTTGGTCTCGACGGCCAGCTCCACGCGCCGCCCCGCGTCGGCGACCAGTTGCAGCAGTCGCTCCAAGGTCAGGACGGAGGTCTCCTCCCGGTCCTCGGGCCGGTGCTCCCAGTCGGGCTGCTCGTCGCGGCTGCGCCAGAACTCCCGCGTCCGGCGGGCGCCGAAGTCCAGGGCGGCGAGGTCGGCGAGCTCCAGCGCGGACACCGCGCCGCGGCCGTTCGACGTACGGTTGACGCGCCAGTCGTGGACGCAGACGAGGTGGCCGTCGGCGGTGAGGCGCACATCGCACTCCAGGGCGTCCGCCCCGTCCTCGATCGCCTTCCGGTACGCGGCCAGCGTGTGCTCGGGCGCCTCCTCGGAGGCACCGCGGTGGGCGACGACCTGAATCCGGTGCTGTCGTGCGTGGGTCACCGCGTCATGGTGCCACCGCGGGCGGGTAGACGTGCCATCGGCGGAAACGGCAACGTGTCCGTTTAGTCTTGGATGACCTTTGTAAAGGACGGTCGGGGACCCACAGCAACCGCTTATGGTGCTCTGACGGCCCGTGGGAAAAGCTGATGGCATACAAAATCACCAGCACATCCGCATCGCGCCGGACCGTGGAGCAGCGCGTGAGCGTGGCTGAGCGCGACCAGGGTGAGCGACCAACAGCCGTGGAACGAGGAGAGAAGCTGTGAGCACCGAGAACGAGGGCACCGCGGTACCCCCCGCCCCGTCCGCACCTCCCGTGCCGGTGGATGCTCCCGCTGCCTCCGCCCAGCCCCCCGCGCCGCACGCCCCGCACCAGCCCCCCGCCGCCACACCCGAGGCCCCGGCGGCTCCCCCCGCCCAGGCCCCGGACCCGGCGCCCCACGGCTCCACGGCTCCCGACGCCTCATGGCCCCCGCCCCAGCCGCCCGGCACCCCGGCGCAGCCTGCCGGCACCCCGGCGCCGACCCCGACGTACGGCGCGGGCGGAGACAACGGCTTCGGCGAAGGCCCCGGTGAAGGGGCCGGCGGCGGAGCGGGCGGCTGGGGTGCCGGCGGCTGGGGCTCCTCGTACCAGCAGCCCGCACCGAAGCCGGGCCGCGGACGCGGCGGTGTGCTCGCCGGTGTCCTGATCGCCGCGCTGGTGGCGGGCGGTCTGGGCGGCGGCCTCGGCTACACCCTGGCCAAGAACAACGACGAGGACGGCTCCACGACGGTCTCCGCCTCCGACACCGGCGGCTCCGTCAAGCGCGACGCGGGCACCGTCGCCGGCGTGGCCGCCAAGGCGCTGCCCAGCACGGTCACCATCCAGGCCGAGGGAAACAACGGCGAGGGCGGCACCGGCACCGGCTTCGTCTTCGACAAGGAAGGCCACATCGTCACCAACAACCACGTGGTGGCGGAGGCGGTCGACGGCGGCAAGCTCAGCGCGACCTTCCCCAACGGCAAGAAGTACGAGGCCGAGGTGGTCGGCCACGCCCAGGGCTACGACGTCGCCGTCATCAAACTGGAGAACGCCCCCTCCGACCTGAACCCGCTCCCCCTCGGCGACTCCGACAAGGTGGCCGTCGGCGACTCGACGATCGCCATCGGCGCCCCCTTCGGCCTGTCCAACACGGTGACGACGGGCATCATCAGCGCCAAGAACCGTCCCGTGGCCTCCAGCGACGGCAGCGCGGACAGCAAGGCGTCGTACATGAGCGCCCTGCAGACCGACGCGTCGATCAACCCGGGCAACTCCGGCGGCCCGCTGCTGGACGCGCAGGGCAACGTCATCGGCATCAACTCCGCGATCCAGTCGACCGGCAACGGCGGCTTCGGCACCGGCCAGGCAGGCTCCATCGGCCTGGGCTTCGCGATCCCGGTCAACCAGGCGAAGTTCGTCGCCCAGCAGCTGATCAAGAGCGGCAAGCCGGTCTACGCGAAGATCGGTGCCTCCGTCTCCCTGGAGGAGACGACGAACGGCGCCAAGCTCACCGAGCAGGGCGTGGGCGGCTCCGACCCGGTCGAGAAGGGCGGCCCCGCCGACGACGCGGGCCTCAAGCCCGGTGACATCATCACCAAGCTCGACGACCGGGTGATCGACAGCGGTCCGACCCTGATCGGCGAGATCTGGACCCACAAGCCCGGCGACGAGGTCACCGTCACCTACGAGCGCGGCGGCAAGCAGCACACCGCCGAGGTCACCCTGGGTTCGAAGCTCGGCGACGACTGACGCCGCTTTCCGCACAGCACGATCATCCACTCCGCCACCGGGGCCGCGCCTCCGGTGGCGAAGTGCGTTCAGTGAGGCGGCAGTCGGCAGGCGGCCGGGGCCGCGGGACCGGACACCGCGCTCCGGGCAGGCTCAGATGACAATGACCCGGCGCCCACGGGTATGACCGGCCTGGCTGTCGACGTGCGCCGCGGCGGCCTCGGCGAGCGCGTACGACTTCTCGACCGGGATGTGGAGCCTCCCGCGCGAGATCAAATCGACGGCCTCGGCGAGCGCCGCCGGCACGCTACCGGCCACACCGGAGAACCGGACGCCGAACTCGGGCGCCCCGAGATCGGCGATGCTGACGACCCGCTCCGGACTCCCGGTCAGCTCGACCAGTTCGCGGATCACCCCCGACCCGGCCAGGTCGAGAGCGGCGTCGACATCGCCGAGCGCCCGCACCCGCTCGACCCAGCCCGCGCCGTACGTCGTGGCGACGGCACCGAGGCCGCGCAGGTACTCCTGGTTGGCGGCACCGGCCGTACCGATCACCCTGACGCCGCGCTCGCGGGCGATCTGCAGCACCGCGGACCCGACTCCCCCCGAAGCCCCGCTGACCAGCAGCGTCTGCCCGGGCCGGACACCGACCTCCCGAAGGACGCGCAGCGCCGTCTCCACCACGGAGGGGTACCCGGCCGCCTCTTCGAAGGCCAGCCCCTCCGGCATCCGCGCCCAGGCCCCGAGCACGGCGAACTCGGCGTAGGTGTCGGCGCCCTCCCCGAACACCCGGTCCCCGACCTCGACCCCGGTGACCCCCTCGCCGACCTCGTCGACGACACCGGCGGCGTCCAGCCCGACTCCGGAGGGCAACTCGATCGGATGGGCCCCCAGCACCTGCCCTTCCCTGACCCGCCAGTCGACGGGATTCACGCCCGCCGCCCGCACGGCGATGCGTATCCGGCCAGGCCCCGCGTGGGGCTCCTCGGCGTCGACCAGCTGCAGGACGTCCGGACCGCCGAACTCGGCGAAGCTCACTTTCCTCATGCCGCCGAACGTAGCACTAACGGATAGCTTTTCATAACGGTTTTGATTTCCTACCTGCTAGCCTGCGCGTCATGACCGTGCAGCAGTCGGGCCGCCGTGAGCGCAAGAAGGCCGCGACCCGCCAGAAGATCGCCGACACCGCGCTGCGGCTCTTCCTGGAACGCGGGTACGACGCGGTGGGCATCCGTGACGTGGCCGCCGAGGCCGACGTGGCCGTCACCACGCTCTTCTCCCACTTCGCCTCGAAGGAGGCCCTGGTCTTCGAGCAGGACGAGGACTTCGAGCACCGCCTCACGCGAGCGGTCACCGACCGGGCCCCGCACGAGCCGCTGATCCCCGCTCTGCGCCGCGAGATCCTGGCCCTGGTCCGGCACTGCACCGCGGACGACGCGGCCCCGATCTGGCGCATGATCGACGCGTCCCCCGCCCTGCGGAAGTACGACGAGTCGGTCCGCCTGCGCCACGCGGAAGCCCTGGCCACGGCCATCGCCGCCGACGCAGCCCTCACCCGGAGCGAAACCGCCGCCCGCACCCTCGCGCGGTTCGTGATCGACGCCTACTCACTGTCCCGCGAGGCCCCCGATCCCGAGGCCGCCCTCGACGAGATCTTCCCGATGATCGAGGCCGCCTGGGCAGCGGCCCGCCCTCCACACCCCACGTGACCCCCGCCCGCCGGACGGGGCCGGTAGGCTGTACCCGCTCCGCCCCGGGCGGGACGGCGCGCGGGTGGGTTGCCCGAGCGGCCTAAGGGAACGGTCTTGAAAACCGTCGTGGCGCAAGTCACCGTGGGTTCAAATCCCACACCCACCGCGGTGTTTGACGGCCCCTGACCAGGCGTTACGGTCGGGGGCCGTCGCCGTGCGCGCTACCCGCCGAGCACTGCGGTTCCCCGCGATTTCCCGACCGATCGGGCACGGAAGGGACACGGCTGGGGCATGCCGTGAGGGGCCTTGCAGCCTGGTCGCCTACGCCCGGCTGATCGGAATCTCGTACACGATCTCGCAGTGCGCGGCGGGCACCACGATGTCCGCCGTCTCGACCGGCCGTCCTTGGTCGCTGTAGTACGTCCGTCGGATGTGCGTGACGAGCGCGGCCTTCTGAATCCCGAGGAGTGACGCCTCCTCGGCGGTCGCCTGCCTGGGCTCGGGCTGCTCCACGGCGTGGCTGACGGTGATCCCGATGGCGGCCATCCGATTCACGACGCCTGCCCCGGCGTGCGGCCCTCCCTCGGGGAGCACGACGAGAGTGCCGGCGGTGAGGTCGTACGGCTCCCAACTGGTCGACAGCTGCACGGGCCTGCCGTCGGCGAGGAACTCGTACGCGGTCCGGACACACAGCTCGCCCTCGGCTATACCGAGCCGGGCGGCGATCTCCACCGGGGCCGGCACCTTGGCGTCGGTCCTGCTCTCCCAGTCGCCCTGCCTGCCGACGGCCTTCATGTCCGCCCGGAACGGCGACCCTTCGGGCTGCTCGCGCGCGGACGACCGCACGACGCGCACGCGTTGCCGGGGCTCGGCGACGTAGGTGCCCGAACCGGCACGGCCCTCCAGCACGCCTTGGGAGATCAGCAGCTCCTGCGCCCTGCGGACGACGTTCTCGCCTACGCCGCACTCCTGGCCGATCTGCGCGCGGGAGGGAAGCCGGTCCCCCGGTTCCCACACATGCTCCGCGATCCGCCGCCGTAGCTCGTCGGCGATGCGGAGATAGGGCGGCTGCTCAGGCATATGGAAAATCTAGTCCACTAGCTCTGATCTAGTTAACTAGCTTCACTCAAAGTGATCGTCGAGTGACGGAGGCTTCCCTGTGCCCGCTTCGCGAATGAGCGCGGAGGCCATCGCCGCCCGGTTATCGGCGGTCGGACTCACCACGCGTGTGGAGGAGCGCGACCGGTGCACGTCGTCGGTCGAGGCGGAGGTACCGCAATCGCTCTCCGTCGAGTCATGGCGGGAGGTCCTGGAAGTCGTGGCGGAGGCCGATCGATTCGGGCTCCACGCCACCAGCTTGAACGGCCGCACCCTTTGGGCGGTCGTACGCAAAGCGGCCCCCACGACGGGCGATGTCGGGGGACCGAGCCATCAGCGATAGGAGCTGAGCAGCGTGCTCAACCGTATCCGCCGTGCCCTCTCGCTCACCAGAGCGCGGCACTTCCCCAAGGGCAGGCACCGCCGAGCCTTAACGCCGTCCCGAACGGCCGCGGCGCCCCCTCCCGTGATCGCCGTAGAACCGCCGGCCCTCCCGGAATGGATGCCGGACACCACTGACCGCCTTCACCTGCTCCTGGGCGAGGACAACGCACTCGTCCGCCCGTACGTGGCCTGGGAACGGCAGCGTGCACGCCAGCGCTCAGTGGTCGTGGTTCCGCGACTGACGGCTGAGGCGTTCTCGGCCCTGGCAGGTGTTCGCTGATGCCTCCACGTCAACACCTCCACGTTTCGGAAGCCGCTGCTGCTGCCTACCGGTCGACTGCATGCCGGGTTGGCACTCACGCAGCCTGCGCGGAAGCGTCGCCCTCTCCGGCGCCGGTCGACCTGCCGGTGATCTACGAGACGTGCGCCTGCCCCTGCCACCCCGCGCCGGACCACTCCACGCGACCGGCGGTGAAGCGGTGAGCGGCTGGGCCCCTGGGGGTGCGTTGGCATCCAACGTCGAGATCACGGCGGCCACCGTTCTACGGGGCGACATCGTCCAAGTTGGTGGTCGGGCTTGCCGGGTGAGCGACCTCTTCTAGCTACCCCAGGGCGCGAAACAACTCCCGTTCGAGTCGGGGGAGCTGCTGACCATAAACCGGCAGACCCGGCTCTTCGCCGTGCGGATGACGAGAAGGCGGTGACACAGTCCATGACGTCTCGCCGCCTCGTCGTCGCCGACGACCTGAGACGCCAGATCACAACCGGCCGCATCGGACCCGGTGAACGGCTCCCGTCTGAGTCCGCCCTGGCCGACCGGTACAAGGTCAGCACGGCCACACTGCGGAGCGCCCTCGCAGTACTCCAGGGAGAAGGCCTCGTCGAGAAGATCCACAGCAAGGGCAACTTCGTCCGCCGCCCGCTACGCAAGATCACGTACGTCGGTGGATGGGGCACGCTGGATCCTCGGACTGCCGCAGACGTGGACCTGCGCGTGACAGTCCGCACTACGGCACTGCCCGCGCGGGGCCACCTGACAGCGCTTCTGAAGGTGGACGACGGAAGCCCACTGACCGAATTCCTCCGCCTCAGCTACGAGGGAGAGTCCCCACACAGCCTGGCCCGCGTCTACGTACCGCGAGACCTGACACCGACCACGGCGCTCAGCGACCGGCCCTCAAGTGCGTGGGCGGAAGCCAGCTTCTCTGTGCCGGACCCGCCGCCGGCCGAGGTGCACGAGACGGTGTCCGCCCGTCTCCCAACGCCGGATGAGGCGTCGACCCTGCGGATCAACACAGCCTTGGCCGTCCTCGCGATCACCCGCGTTGCGGCAGACAACACCGGGCGAATCGTTGAAGCGGCTCTGCTGGTGTTCCCTGGGAATTGTGTCGACGCCGTCTTCAGCACCCACCACGTGCTCGAAGAAAGGCAGGCGCACAGATGACGCCGCACAACGAACTGCGACTCCTCCCATGGTCGGGCCCGGACGGCAAGCCCTGCTACCTGAGCACCGGTGACAGCGGCGGCTACATGTCCCGCCTGGCGGCCAACATCGAAGCGATACAGCTCGGGACGGCAACCGATCTTCTGGAGCGGGCCGCGCGAGTCCTCGGCGACCAGGACGCCGGCCGCGATGACCTGCGCCTCATGCTGACCGAAGTGACCCGAGCCCTACGAGACGTGGTCCGCGTGGCAACCAGCCGCGGTCACCTCCTGGCGGTGCGCGAACTCCAGTCTTAAAGGACACGGTCAAGGCGGCGTCCCTGAGGGGGCCCTCCTTCCAGTGCTCAGAAGCCCGTCTACTGATCACCGGCTCCGCTGACCAGCGGGACTGAAGAAGCCCACGGCTCTGACCAGTTCAGATGCCGTGGGCTTCTGCCGTTGCCGGTCAGTGTCGGGTGACCGTGGACGGCCGGGACGGCCCAGGATCCGCCCTCGGCTTCCACTAGCCAAAGGACACGACCTCTTCGTCCCGAAGCAACTTAGGGCGCCCGCTGTCCTTGAGCTGCTCTGCTTGTCACCTGCGCTGATGGTCCACTGATGTCCAAGGGTGTTCACGGTTGTGTGTCGTCGTTGTCATGCAGTCAGACACGCACTGGTTTCGGTGGATTCGCTCTTGAGAGAGTGATGCAGTCACTGACGATCGGGGACGGCGGAGAACAGTGGCTGGGCACCCGTTGTATTGGCCTTCACGCGGCCCGCCTCGACAAGTTCCCACATGCCGAGACCGACAGCGTCATCGTCCACGTCGAAGCCCTGCTCAGTCAGCCACCTGGCCAACCGGTCAACGGTCTTAGCTCGGTGCTGTCCGCCTTGGAGGTAGGAGAGGGCCGCCGCCTGCCAGCTCGGCGAGCTGCCGCCCCTCGGAATGCCAGTGTCCGCTGGGGCGATCGTCTCAGCCAGGTGCAACAAGGCCGCGATGATGCCCCGGGTATCACTGCTACGTGTCGTCTCATACGCCTCAATCGCCTCAGCGCGGAAGTCTGTCACGATTCCCCCAAATCCTCGGTGGCCGACCTCGAAGGTTAGGACCAGTGCCCGGGGAGATCTAGAGCGCCTATGCCTCTTGATCCGTAGCTCATCGTCAGCCGGCCGTGCCCGCTCCGATCAGCCGTCACGACCCGCCGGGCACATCGTAGGGATGTCGCCGATTGTGGCTGCCGACAGACTTCTCAACGGAACCCCGTGACGGCCTGCACACATACGGCTGTGCCGTCTTCGCCCGTGGGCCGGTTACGCTGACGGGCTCAACGAGTACCGGGGGCGGGGCAGCGATGACACTCGGACAGGTAGGGCCCGCACAGAGCGAGTACCTGTACCACTTCACCGGGCGCAACGGTGACCGGCCCGTCTGGGTGCCTGAAGACATACGAGACGCAAGTCCGCAGGAGCGCCTGGACGTCATCCTTCGGGAAGAGCGGTTCCGGGCCTTCGCGCCGTTCGGTGCGGAAGCCGCTGGCGCCGGGGCCAGCGGCGTACCCTGCCTGTGTTTCTCCGAGTGCCCCTTCGAGCACCTCGATCACCTGATTCGGACAGGACGCTTCGAGCCGTGGGGCGTGGTCACGACACGGGAGAAGGTGCATAGGCGGGGCGGCGGGGCGGTGGCATACGTGCCGAGCGATGTTCACGAGGCTTTCGTCAAGGCCAAGTTGGGCCATTGGGCCGTCCGGACCGAGAAGGACTCGTCTTGGCTTCACGAGCGAGAGTGGAGGTTGCCCCTGCCGGCCGGGAGCCACGCTGTCGGCAGTGTCCAGGCGATCATCGTCGCGAATGCCGAATGGCGGCCGTCGAGAGTGGGAACGGGCAGGTGGATAGACGGCGTCACCGGCCTGGAAGAGCCCGGCCCGGTGTCTCCCCACGCGATCGAGTGTGACGACTATCCGCGGCTCTGGCGCGAATCGGCAGTGTGGGTCTGGAACGCGGAGGCCAAGAACGTCACGAGATACGAGCCGGGTGAACTGTGCTGACGTGAGCAGAGTCCCGAAGTAACTTTGGTGAGGCCTCTGCCTTGGGACTGGTGGGCCTCTCACCTGCGCTGATGGTCCGCAGACGTCCGCCGTTATCGTTGGCGTTGTGACGCAATAGACACTCACCCGATGCACGGATCAGTGCACCTCAGCTCAGTTCTCCGGGCTTGGGCATGGTGGTACCAGTGTCGCAGATCGACTTGGGTGACCTGGGGGTGTCGCTCGCTACGACTGTCGGTAGTGGTCGTCAGCGGTCGCCATGGGAGCGGCCTCGGACGGCCCAGAGACGGCCCAGCGGAGATCGCTGGCGGGCTGCCCGCTTCTCTCGAGCGGGTCCCGTGGCACCAGAACGCCCCCGATGCTGCCGTCGGCAGAGCCTGACAAGTTGAGTGAGTCTATTCCCCCACTCGAAGCGGTAGTGAAGGACTACGATCTTCCTTCGCGGCGTGGGACACCTTGGGGGTGGTGAGGCGTGGACTTGCTTGATCTGGCAAAACTGTCTGACCTGGATTTCGAAGGTTTATGCAAAGACATGCTTGAACGCCTACTTGGCGTGAGGCTAGAAATATTTTCTAGCGGCCCAGATGGCGGCATCGACCTCCGATACTACGCCCCGAACCAGACAATCATCATCCAATGCAAGCACTGGATGAAAAGTGGACGCGCCAGACTTATTGCACACCTGTTTGACAGCGAACTCCCCAAGCTGGATCGCATGCACCCAAAGCCGATGCGTTACATCTTGGCAACCTCGGTCGAAATGACACCAGCCGCTAAGGAAAAGATCCTTGACGGATTTCGACCCTACATTCAAAGCACCGGGGATATTTACGGACTAGCTGAGATCACGTCGTTTTTGCAGAACAATCCCGAAGTAGTCCGCAAGAACATGAGGCTATGGCTTAACGACGCCACGATCCTTGAGGCCATGATCTCAAAAAATGTGATCCAGCGCTCACTTCATCTTGCCGACGACATCAAAGAGACGTTGCGTACGTACGTACCGAGTGCCAATCTACACAAGGCAATGAACCTTGTGGAGAAGAATCACGTGCTTTTGGTGTCAGGGCCACCGGGTGTAGGCAAGACGACATTGGGTCAGGTAATTTGCGCCCAATACGCGGATCGCGGATTTGATGTCGTCGAAGTGTCCGAAAACGTGGAAGACGTCTACCGAGTCTGGCACGACGGGGAGCCGCAGATTTTCATCTACGATGACTTTCTCGGCCAGACTTCACTGGACGACAAGTTGCATAAGAATGAAGACAGTAGACTTCTATCATTGATTCGGCGAATCCGTAGGGACTCGACTAAAAGGTTCGTCTGCACAACACGTGAATACGTTCTTCAGCAGGCGAAACAAAGGTACGAGCGCATGGATCGAGGAGATCTCGACCCTCTCACGTTCACAGTCGACATAGACGTTCTCGGACGGGAAGAGAGGGCCCAGATACTCTACAATCATGTCTACTGGTCGGAATGGCCGGCGTCCGCAAAACGGCATTTCTCTCATCCGGACGTCTATCGTCCGATCGTTAGGCATAGGAACTTTAATCCACGGGCCATCGCAGACCTCCTCTCTACCCCATTCGAGCCCGAGCTGGGCGAACCCGGTACTCAAGTCGTAGCAGCCCTTGACGATCCCATGGGGTTGTGGAGGCACGTGTTTGATCACCAGTTGAAGGAGAGCGACAGAGATACCCTTCGCCTTCTCTTCACCTTCGGCGGAAAGGTCGACCTTTCAGTCCTAGGGAAAGCCTATCTAGGGTTCACCAATCGCGGCTTGTCCCATTTCAAAGCAAGTTTGAAGATCATCAATGGCACGCTCGTCCGAGTATTCGACGAGGGACTCCGCAGTTACGTGGAATTCATTAACCCCTCCGTGAACGACTTTATGTTGATGAAGTTCTCGGAAGAGAGCGACCTGATCGTGAGGGTGCTGGAAAATCCCTTCTCTTTCGACCAGATAGCGCTTCTCTACTCCTACCATGATGCACCAATTGATGCGGAGATGCCCGCTCGGTTGAACCTCATCCCTTTCCAGGGGGAAGTAGAGAAAGCAGCTATGGCGACATTGGAGCGTGATGCGACTACTAAGCGCTCCAGGGCAGGCAGGGCGGCGGTCTGCCTGGGCATCGCGGGGTCAATGTACGTCCCGAGCGTCGAGAATTGGGCAGTTCTAAGAATGAAACAGCCAGGATTCGTCTATGGGGGGTCAACTGACGACATAACTGCATTGATTCGAATCACGCACGGATCCACGAATCGCAGGATCAGACAGCTTCATGATTCCGTGAGACTGGAAGGGCTCACTTCCCTGTTCAACAGGGATCGAGGTGACTACGGCCTGTTCATAGCAGCTAGCCATGCCCTGGATCTTGCGGAATTCGTGGACGATGGGATTCGAGAGGCCCTGTGTCAACAAGCCGATGAAATGTTTGAAGGACTGTTGGAGCAATACTCTCGTGATCCTGACGACGTGGATTCGAATATGGTCGATAGCGGCCTTGACTACATACTGCGGTATGGCGAGCTTTGGCAACACAAGTGGCCGAGCGCGGCAACCTTGCTGGAAGGTTGGTTCCCAGACGAGGCGCAGAGCTTCGAAGGGAGCGAAGAAGAGTCTGATGTAGATCCAGAGTATGTTGACGGCGATGCTTATCTGACTATGAATTCCCTCCGTTTTCTGGAGTGATGGGTCGATGCGGTAGTTAACCGACAGGTCGGCGGAGCGGCTTTGGACTGCAGCTGCTTTGGCGCGAGTAATCATGGCCCATTACGCTAAGGCTTGTCCCGCAAAGCTCGGTTTGGGCATGCGGCCCGGGGCGCTTTGCCCCGGGCTTGCGGTCCATCAGACGACCTTCCCACCCGCATTCCTGATCAGCCGCTGAAGCACCTTCACCGTGGTGACATAGTCCGCGTCGTCGATGCCCTCGTGGAGGGCGGCTCGGATCGCGGGGGCGTTGCGGGCCAGGTCGACACGGGCCTGTTCCCCTTCCGGTGTGAGCCACAGCCGGTCCTCGGTGTCCTGGGTCAGCCAGCCGCGTTCAAGGAGGCCCTCAGCCTCCGCCGCCAAGTCGTCCCCGGGACGGATGTAGGAGGCCATGGCCTCCCTCAGCTCAGGCAGGGTCATTCCCTCGCCATTGGACGAGATGTCGTTCACCGATAGGTTGCGCAGCAGCCAGAACTGGGGCTGGGTGTAGCCCTTTTCGGCCTGCTGGGCCCGGGTGTAGGCGATGAGAGCCTCGTATGCGACACCGGTCCAGTACGCGGCGGGCTGTCCGGCGAGTTCGGTGTCGGAGATCTGCTGGGTCGTCATGGGGTGTCCCCTCCGGGTGCTTCAGTGTGGAGCCCGCACACCGTGCAGTTCATGGGGAGACCGTAGAACCTCAAGCGCGGTTGAGGGCAAGCAAGTGATCTTCCGGACGACTGTGGGTGCGGGAAAGAGGGACCTACCTCTTTCCCGCAGCTGAGGGGTACTTCAGGCGTTGACTCCCGTCATGGACCGATCATGGGGTCGCCAGAGGCTTTCCTGTAACACTTGGTCGCAGGTGGGATGATCTTGCGATGGCTGGTGTGATCACGGCGTCGGACCCGTCCTGGATAGCCCCGTTTGCCGGGCTGAGCTCGCGCTGCTTCGGCAAGTTGGTGACTATCGTGCGCCGCAAAGTCGTGGCCGACGGACCCCGCGGCCGACCGTGGAGCCTGCCGCTGGAGGACCGGATCCTGCTGGTGGTTGTGTACTGGCGCACGAACTTGACGATGCGCCAGATCGCCCCGCTGTTCGGTGTCTCCAAGTCGGCGGCGGACCGGATCATCGACCACCTCGGACCGCTACTGGCACTCCAGCCAAGGAAGCGGTTCCGCGAGGACACCGTTCTCATCGTCGACGGCACCCTTGTGCCCACCCGCGACCACACGATCGCCGAGCAATCGAAGAACTACCGCTACTCAACGGCCCATCAGGTGGTTATCGACGCCGACACCCGCCTGGTCGTCGTGGTCGGCCGACCCCTGCCGGGCAACCGGCACGACTCCCGCGGCTGGGAGGAATCCGGTGCCAAGACCGCCGTCGGCAAGACAATGACC
Source organism: Streptomyces sp. NPDC018026 (assembly GCF_044327745.1). Classification (NCBI taxonomy): domain Bacteria; kingdom Bacillati; phylum Actinomycetota; class Actinomycetes; order Kitasatosporales; family Streptomycetaceae; genus Streptomyces; species Streptomyces sp. NPDC018026. The sequence goes on along the minus strand of NZ_JBIRFY010000009.1, from coordinate 134,766 downwards.
ATCGCCGACGGCGGCTACCAGGGCACCGGGCTGGTCACCCCGCACCGCCGCCGCATAGGCGAAGAACTCCCGGATTGGAAAAGGGAGCACAACCGCTCGCACAAGCAGGTGAGGGCCCGAGTCGAGCACACCTTCGCCCGCATGAAGGACTGGAAGATCCTGCGCGACTGCCGCCTCAAAGGCGACGGCGTCCACCACGCCATCCTCGGCATCGCCCGCCTGCACAACCTCGCCCTCGCCGGATAGCCCAACGGGCGGCACCGCCGCCGGCCTTGCCCTTACCAGGCCCAAGATCAGTTACGGGACAAGCCTTAGCCCGCGAATCGGGCAGGTTTGTGGACCTGCCCGTTGGTGCCCGATTTGGGCCATGATCTTCGAGGCTCGCGCTGCCTAAATCGGCGCCACGACGGTGCTCTAACCTCGGCGGGGCCGTCTCACCCTTACCCCGGCCTGGTCTTCGCCCCCTTGTGGGCGCGGACGGGCGCCGCCGCGCTGTGCGCGGCACCTCCGATCTGTGATCGGACTGATTCGTAGCTCTAGGCGCACCGATTGGCTGAGGGTCCTAAGGTCCCTCAAGGAAGCTGTCGGACGGGGTGCTGTGGCTCCTGCACAGGGAGATGCCGACGCGGCCAGCCGGCCAGCTGCTGGCCGGCGACGACCCGCCCGGGGCTCAGTTATCGGTTGTCGACGATAACTTCGATGGCCAATAGCCTAAGGAGCTCAATGTCTGGGGATAGCCTCAGCGCCTCATAGCTCAGCGGAAGCAGCACTTTAGATTCGGCATACCGTACGTCATCCTTTGCATGCACGATCCGATTTCGGAGCATATAGATCCTCTTGGCTACCTGAGAAGGAAGCGCTTCACCGCTTTTCAGGTTGATTGCATGAACTCCCGCAATCGGACCATTCTTTTCGAAGTGACCGCCGTGGTCACGTGTGAAAAATTCGCGCAGCTTTTCCTCTGGGGCGGCTTCCGCAATAAGCGCCTCTAGCTGCTCTCCCTCGCTGGCTCCATGTGAACGCTCCACCGAGTTGAGAATTTGCAAGACAGAGGAGTCCTTCTCCTCGTCGAAATCAATCGCCCGCAAGATTCGTCGCACTTTCCTAACGGTATGTGCTCTGCCTCGACAACGACATGATCCCGCAGACACCGTGCAGGGGCGTGAAGCTGCCTCGGATGCCGCAGACCGAGCCGCACATCCTCGCGCCGCTGGAAGCGTCGCGGATCGTCAAGGGCGCGACCAAGCCGCATGACCTGCTGATCGCGCTCCTCGCGTACGCGGGTCTGCGGGTGGGCGAGGCGTTCGCCCTACGGCGCGTGGACATCGACGTGTCCGGAGGGTTCGTCTTGGTCGACGAGAACCTGGCGGAAACGAACGGCACGCTGGTCTTCGACACTCCCAAGTCGCATCAGAAGCGACTGCTCCGCGCGGGCCCGTACCTTGCCAAGCGGCTCGGCCGGCACCTGGAGACTCTGCCCGGAGGGGATGACGCGCTCCTCTTCACGACCCCTGGCGGCAAGCCCCTGCGCTACAACCAGTGGCGCAAGGCGTACTTCGACCCCGCTGTGTCGGCGGCTGGTCTGCTCGACGTCACGCCGCATGATCTGCGTGCCTCACACGGCACGTGGGTTGCTGACCGGTACGGCGTCATGACCGCAGCGCATAGGCTCGTGCACTCGAACGCGAGCGTCACCACCCGGCACTACGCCCGGCCGGTCGCCGGTCGGGACGATCAGGTGGCCGAGGCGGCTGACTCCTGGCTCAGCGGGAGTGACGACGATGATTACGGCACCGCCGGGGAGCGCGTACAAGCGTGAGCGTCGGCCCGTATCACCGTGGGCTCGTTTTGCTGCCTTCGCAGTGATTGAAAGCCTCTGACCAGCAAGATCGGTCGGAGGCTTTCACCGTGTGCGCCTCCTCCATCACCCGCGCGGCCAGGACGCGGCGCATACTGCCGTCATGCTCTCGTCGCAGCGGTTCCGGGACTCCAGGCATACGAAGTACGACTTCGTTGATCACGTGCTCGTGTGCTGCCCGAAGTGCGCCGGCATTGCGCACGTAGCTCCCGCCGCAATCGCTGGGGAAGCGAGCCCCTCGCTGTTCGCGCCGCGACGCCTCGTCTGCCGAGCCTGCGGTTTGACCCGTCATGCCTCTGGCGGTCTGAGCCTCTTTCGAGGCACGGGGGAGGCGGTAGATCCGTACTTCGGTCTGCCGTTGTGGTTGCAGACGGAGACGCGTCACGGCTGGGTGTGGGCTTACAACCCCGAGCATCTGAACCTGATCAGGCAGTTCGTTCAGGCGCCGTTGCGCGAGCGTCCTTCGTGGGACTGGCATGGGCGGAAGATGACGGTCGTTGCCAGACTGCCGACGTGGATCAAAAGCGCCAAGAACCGCGTCGAGGTTCTGCGGGCCATCGATCGCATTCGATCCTCGCTGGTGAATTGAATGCTTCTTGGGGCGCCCTGGCTCAGCGGGCCACACCCACCGCGGTGTTTGACGGCCCCTGACCAGGTGTTGTGGTCAGGGGCCGTCGGTGTTCCGGTTGTGACAGGGCTGTGACCGGAGGTGTGGCTTCCGCCACGGCCGGGGGGCGGTGGGGCTGGTGGGGTGGGGCGATGCGAATTCCCCCGTTCCGCACGGCGTTGGCGGTCTCCGGTGTTCTTGTGGCCGGTCTTGTGTTGGGTGGCTGCGGTACTGAGACCGCCGGCTCCGAGGCAGGGGGTGGTGGGGAGACGAAGGGGCCGTGTGCGGGCGGTGCCGCCGCCGACGACGGGGCTTCCGGCGGCACGAACGGCGCCGGTGCCGAGCGGGACGGGGTTCGGGTCGTCGGGACTGTGGAGCGGGCCGGTGCCGGGGCGAGTGCGTCTCCCAGTGGACGGGCGAGTCGGAGGCCCGGGGTGTCGGTCACGGCGGACAGTTTGCCGGGGGTCGGGGGAGCGGCCGGGCCGTGTGCCGTGCAGTACGACGTGACCAACCCGGAGGATGAGCCCTTCACGTACACCATCACCTTCTCCCTGACGGACGAGCAGGGCCGGGCCATGTCGAACGTCGAGGAGACGGTGGCCTCCGTGGGGGCGGGGAAGACCGTGCGGCGGACCCTCGAACACGGTGGATACCCGGCCGACGGGGTGCTCGACGCCGGGCGGGTGCGGATCCTCGACGTGGAGCGGGTGCCCTCCGACGAGGCGCCGGCGCCCGCGGGTTCCTGTCCGGCGTCCGGACTGCGGCTGACCGCCGACCAGGGCGACGCCGCGATGGGGCTGCGTGTCGTGGGGCTGCACCTGGAGAACTGCGGGAGCCGGCCGTACTCCCTGGAGGGGTACCCGGCACTGCAGTTGCTCGACGCCGGACACCAGCCGGTGGAGGGGATCGAGATCCTGCGCGGCACCGACGGCATCCCGATGGCGGGCGGGGACGAGGGGCCGCCGCGGCCGGTGACGCTGCGGCCCGGTGAGTCCGCCGTGTCGGGGCTGGCGTGGCGCAACACCACCGAGTTCGGCGAGGCCGTGACCGTGCCCTACGTCAGGGTCCGGGCCGAGGCCGGGTCCGACCCGGTGATGGTCGCCCCGCACCTCGACCTCGGCACCACCGGCGAGCTGGGGGTCCGGCCGTGGCGGAAGGACGAGACGGGGCCGGATAAGGGCACGGGGGAGAGCGGGAGCGGGCGGCCGGGGGGTCAAGGTCCGTACGGGAGGCCTTCCAGCTCGTAGTCCTGTGCCAAGGACGTCCAGTCGACCTCCCGCAGGGCGGGGTCCGTGTCGTACGGGTCCGGGACTCGGGTCGTCGGCTGGAACCAGATGACGGTCAGGCCGGAACGGTGGGCGTCCGGGTCCTTGGCCGGGGCCAGGGGCATGGAGGAGAAACGGCCGACGCAGGCCACGCGCGGGAGTGTCTCGACGGGGCCGAAGGCGCCCGCGTACTGGTCCGGGTACTCGCGCGGCGGCGGGATCAGGTGTACCGGCACGCTGGGGGACAACCCGGCGGCGGTGTGCAGGAGCGCCCGGATGCGCCGGTCGTTCACGGGGCGGCACGGGTAGCCCGCGGGCATGTCGCCGTAGGTCGGGGTCAGGCGCAGTTCGGTCAGCTCGACGCTGCGGCCGCAGGACAGGACGAACCGGGTCAGCGACAGGGTCGGCACTCTGGGGCGGTCGTGCATCGGGGTCTTTCGGTTGCGTGCCGGGTGGGACAGATGGGACAGATGAGGCAGGTGGGACAGAAGGTGGGGTGGTGGCGGGGTGGTGTGAGTCGGCGTCGAGGGGCCGGGTGCCGGGGGGCCGGGTGACGGGGATGCGGGTGGGGCGTGTGGCGTGGGGCGGGCGGCGAGGTTCGGGGGCCGTCAGGGGTGGTGGCCCGTCATGCGGGCGGCCGACGCGATCGTCGCGCGGGCCTCGCGTTCGGTCAGGCCGGTGGCCCGCGCGGCGTCCAGCAAGGGGGCGAGGAGGGCCGCGCCGACGCCGTTCTCGTAGGCGCGGCAGGCCGCCCAGAAGAGGCGGGTGTTGCGCTGGCCCTCGTGGGCGGCCAGGACGAACTGGACGAGGCCGCGCCCGTCGCCCGCCGATTCGCCGCCGGCCCGCCGGACGGGGGGCGGGAGCAGCAGGCGCAGGAGCGCCGGCGGGCAGGGAGCGGGCCTGAGGTGGGACGTGCCGGGGGCGATCGTGTAGGCGCCGTGGCGGGTGCGGGAGCCGGGGCCGACGAGGTAGCCGCCGGCCCCCCGGATGTCGATGCCGGGGGCGAGGCGGCCGGCCGAGTTGGGGACGACGTGGTCCGGCGGGCCGGTCAGCCAGAGGTGGCGGCCTCCGCTGGGGGTGAGGACGACGACCGTGGGCGGGATCGTGAACAGGTGGCGCAGGGCCAGTTCGCGCAGGGCGGTGGAGGAGTCCGTCGGCGCCACCGCCGACTTAGTGTCCAGGTCGACGCCGATCAGGTGGTGCGGCGGCAGGCCGCAGGCGATGCCGTAGCCCGTGGCCCACGGCGCGGCGGCGAACAGCGCGCGGACGCGGTCCGGGTCGGTGGAGGCGTCGTGGACACCGTGACCGAAGCGGCCGCACTCGCCGCGGCAGGCGACGGGCTCGGAGGCCGGGGCGTCGCGGTGGGGGGAGCGCAGCGCCGGGAGCTTCGTCCGGGCCAGCGGGATGACGGCCAGTCCGCGTTCCGCGGCTGACAGGGCGTGTGCGAGGGCCAGCGTCGTGGCCCGCCGGTCGGTGGTGGCCATGGGTCTATGCTCGTACGCATGTTCGAGAAAGGGAAGGGCGAGGGGTGCGACACGCCGGGGAGGGAGGGGTGTGGGGAGAAAGTGGCGGAACGCTTCACCTCTTGCGGGGCTTGAGGTGGAGTCGTCCGTGCTGTCCCGATGTGGGGAGGAAGAGAAGCAAAGGGGTTTATCGACTTGTCCTCACGCTTGAGGGCGAATCAGGGCTTCCAGGGTGGTTCGCCGGGGATCCGGTGGGCAATTCTGATCACGCGACGTCGTGCACAGCGTCGAGGCGGTCGGCCAACTGCCTTGACACAAGCCCTAGTTCACGTACTTCTCGCGTTGTCGGCTGGAAGCCGGTGCGCACTTGTTCTGGAGGAACAACATGGCAAGCATCCGTACCGCCCGTGTCGTCGCCGCCGTTGCCGCCCTTCCGCTCGCCGCCGCTCTCTTCGGCGGGGTGGCGACGGCGGACAACGGCGCCTTCGCGGACGACGGATCGAACGCGACCGCCGCCAGCGCCTCCGCGGGCATCATCGGCAGCGGCGTCGGCGACGACAACAACGGCAACTCGTCCACCACGCAGCAGCAGGCGGTCGGCTCGGGGGCCTCGAACCAGAGCAACACCGCGCAGGTCGACGGCTCCGCCTTCACGTCGATCAACCAGGGCAACGACAACGTGGCCGTCACCTTCTCCCCGCTGTGGTGGTGAGCTGAGGGGCCGGCGCGGGTGCGCTGCCGCGCCGGCCCCTCGGTTCTTGTGTGGGTGTGCTTCATGGGGTCGCAGTGCGTCCGGGCGACGGTACTCAGGTACCGTCGCCCGGACGTTTTCGTGCCGGCGTCGACCGTGCCGCGGGTGCCGGAGCGTCCTCGCCGGTGCGTGCCTCGCGCGGGCATCCGGGCCCCTGCCGGAGCGTGCCTCGCGGGTACTCCGGGCCCCCACGGGTGCTCGCCCCGTGGGAACCCTCAGGGGTCAACCCGCAGTACCCCTCCTCCCCCACTCCACCTACAGGAGGTGGGGCCAGCACCACCCCTACAACCTGAGGCGGACTCGGCTTCGGGACCTGCGGCCGATCCGCCGGGTGCCCTCTCGCTCATAGCGTTGAGCCATGACCGCACCCGTCTGCACCAGCGCTTCGAACGCCGCCACAGCCCTGGCGCCGGCCATGGCGAGGACCGCCGCACCGGCCGCCTCCACGGCGAGGACGCAGACCTTCCCGTACCCGTCCTTCTCGTCGTACGTGAAGGCCCGCCAGCCGGTGCTGCTGCGTACCGCCCGATCGCTCACCGCGAACCCGAGCGACGCGGAGGACCTGCTGCAGACCGCGCTCACCAAGACGTACGTGGCCTGGGAGCGCATCGAGGACCATCGCGCCCTGGACGGCTACGTGCGCCGGGCGCTGCTGAACACCCGGACGTCGCAGTGGCGCAAGCGCAAGGTCGACGAGTTCGCCTGCGACGAGCTGCCCGAGCCGGAGCCCGTCTCCGGGGGCGACGACCCGGCGGAGCGGCAGGCCCTGCACGACGCGATGTGGCGGGCGATCATGAAGCTGCCCGCCCGGCAGCGCGCGATGGTCGTCCTCAGGTACTACGAGGACCTCAGCGAGGCCCGTACGGCCGAAGTGCTCGGAGTTTCCGTGGGTACCGTGAAGTCGGCCGTCTCCCGGGCCCTCGGCAAGCTCCGCGAGGACCCTGAGCTGGGGTTCGTACGGTAATGGGCCGGTATGTGAACACCCGGTGGGATCGCGTATTCGGCGCCGCCCACTGATCGATCACCCGGGACTAGTGACATACCGCGCGGTATGTGCGCAGAATCAGCGCAACCCTTACCGCCGCGTAGGCAATGTCGCCCCGGGAGGACACCGTGCTGAGCACGATGCAGGACGTACCGCTGCTGATATCGAGGATCCTGACCCACGGGTCGACCATCCACGGCAGCTCGCAGGTGATCACCTGGACCGGTGAGGACGAGCCGCACCGCCGCTCCTTCGCCGAGATCGGTGCCCGCGCCGCACAGCTGGCGCACGCCCTGCGCGAGGACCTCGCCGTCGGCGACGACGAACGCGTGGCGACCCTCATGTGGAACAACGCCGAGCACGTCGAGGCCTACTTCGCGATCCCCTCCATGGGCGCGGTCCTCCACACCCTCAATCTCCGCCTCCCGCCCGAGCAGCTGGCCTGGATCGTGAACCACGCCGCAGACCGGGTCGTGCTCGCCAACGGTTCGCTGCTGCCGCTGCTCGCCCCGCTGCTGCCGCACCTGAAGACGGTCGAGCACGTCGTCGTCACCGGGCCGGGCGACCGCTCCCTGCTGGAGGGGGCCGCCGTCCGGGTGCACGAGTACGAGGAGCTGATCGCCGACAGGCCCACCACGTACGACTGGCCCGAGCTGGACGAGCGGGCCGCGGCCGCCATGTGCTACACCTCCGGCACCACCGGCGACCCCAAGGGCGTGGTCTACAGCCACCGCTCCATCTACCTGCACTCCATGCAGGTCAACATGGCCCAGTCGATGGGCCTGACCGACCAGGACACCTCGCTGGTCGTGGTCCCGCAGTTCCACGTCAACGCCTGGGGACTGCCGCACGCCACCTTCATGACCGGCGTGAACATGCTGATGCCGGACCGCTTCCTGCAGCCCGCGCCCCTCGCCGCGATGATCGAGAGCGAGCGGCCGACGCACGCCGCCGCCGTCCCCACCATCTGGCAGGGCCTGCTGGCCGAGCTGACGGCCAGGCCCCGCGACGTCTCCTCCCTCACCCAGGTCACCATCGGCGGCTCGGCCTGTCCCCCCTCCCTCATGGAGGCGTTCGACGCGCTCGGCATGCGGGTCTGCCACGCCTGGGGCATGACGGAGACCTCGCCGCTCGGCACCATCGCCCGGCCGCCGGCCCACGTGGTGGGGACGCCGGAGGAGTTCGCCTACCGCCTCACCCAGGGGCGTTTCCCGGCCGGCGTCGAGGCGCGGCTCACCGGTCCCGGCGGCGAGCGCCTGCCCTGGGACGGCGCGTCCGCCGGTGAGCTGGAGGTGCGCGGGAACTGGATCGCCGGTGCCTACTACAACGGCCCCGGGGCCGAGCCGCTGCGTCCCGACGACAAGTTCAGCGAGGACGGCTGGCTGAAGACCGGCGACGTCGGCACGATCTCCCCGGACGGCTTCCTCACCCTCACCGACCGGGCCAAGGACGTCATCAAGTCCGGCGGCGAGTGGATCTCCTCGGTCGAGCTGGAGAACGCGCTGATGGCCCACCCGGACGTCGCCGAGGCCGCCGTCGTCGCCGTACCGGACGAGAGGTGGGGCGAGCGCCCGCTGGCCACCGTCGTCCTCAGGGAGGGCGCCAGCACCGACTTCGCCGCCCTGCGCACCTTCCTCGCCGAGGACGGCAAGATCGCCAAGTGGCAGCTCCCGGAACGCTGGACGGTCATCGAGACGGTGCCGAAGACGAGCGTCGGCAAGTTCGACAAGAAGGTGCTGCGCCGGCAGTACGCCGACGGCGGTCTCGACGTCACCCGGCTCTGACCCCCGCCGGTACTCTCCCCGCCGGGCGGGCCCCCACGGTTCCGCGCCCGCCCGGCGTCCGTCCTCAAGGCGCCTACCGCGCGGACCGCGTGGGGCGTACCGCCGTGGCCGTCCACCCCAGCACCAGCCACGCGCCCGCCACCGCGCACACGCCGCCCCAGCCCCAGTGGCCGAACGCGGGCCCCGCGAGCGCCGAGGCCAGCGCGCCGCCCGCGAAACCGGCGACGACGTACGCCGTGTTGGCCGGGGCCGGGGCCGAGGTCGTGGTGAGTGCCAGGGTCTGGTTGGCGACGTGCGAGGCGACCAGGGCGGCGTGCACCAGGACGGCGGCCGCACACAGTGCCGCCATCACCTGACCGCCCAGCCAGAACAGCGGCACCGAGAGGGCGGCCAGCACGTACGCGGACCGTACGACCCTGGCGGCGCCGAACCGGTCGACCAGACCCCCGGCGAGCGGCGCGACGACACTCGCCGCCAGCCCGAACAGGCCGAACAGTCCGGCCGCGGCGGTGGTCATGCCGTACCCCTCGTCCTCCGTGAGCAGCAGGGCGAGCGAGGTCCACAGGGCGCTCCAGGCGCCGTACATCCCCGCCTGGCGCACGCACGCCCGCCACAGGTCGGGCGAGCGGCGCACCAGTCCCGGTATCGCGACGAGCCCCGCGAACAGCGGTCCCCGCCGCTGCCGCCGCTCCACGGGCAGGATGTAGGCGGTCGCCAGTCCCAGTACGGCGGTGAGTACGGCCGCGCCCACGAACACCGCACGCCAGCCGAAGGCCTGCCCGGCGAGACCGCCGAGCACCCGGGCCGCGACGACGCCGGTGAACAGACCCGCGATGACGGCCGCGACGTGCCGGGCCCGGCGGTCGGCGGGGGCGCGCTCGGCGACCAGCGGGACGAGGAGCTGCGGTACGACGGTGGCGGCCGAGGCGACCAGGACGGCGCCCGCGAGTGCCCCGGTTCCGGCGGACGCGGCGGCGGCGAGCAGGGCGGCGGTGGCGACCAGCGAGAGGGCGGCGACCAGGCGGCGCCGGTTCACGCTGTCCCCGAGCGGGGCGAAGAAGAGCAGGCCGGCCGCGTAGCCCAGCTGTGCGACCGAGGCGAGCCAGGCGACCGCCGACGGGGTGGAGCCCATGTCGTGGGCGATGAGGGGGAGCAGCGGCGCCGCGAGGTAGATGTTGGCGGCCGTCACGGCGGTGCACAGGGCGATCAGGGGGAGGAAGAGCCGGGCGGCGGCGCCGGACTGCCCCTTCCCGGAGGGCCCCCTCCCGGCCGACGCGGACGCGGACGTGGGGACGGGAGCGGGGGCGGGCGCGGGAGCGGTGGAGGAGGGCGATGACGGCGATGACGGCGATGACGGCATGGGCGGAGCGACTCCTTCGAGCGCACACTAGCTAGTAACTAACTGGTTGGTTGGAAGTAACTCGGAGAGTCTGGCCCGCATTCCCGAGAATGGCAACCAAATAGTTGGTTACTTCGTCCGCCCCGTTACCCTTGGCCCATGGCAGCAAGGGACCCCGAGGCCACCAAGGCCCGGATCTTCGAGGCAGCGGTGGCGGAGTTCGCCCGCCACGGCATCGCCGGCGCGCGCATCGACCGCATCGCGGCCGAGGCCAGGGCCAACAAGCAGCTGATCTACGCCTACTACGGGAACAAGGGCGAGCTGTTCGCGTCCGTCCTCGAGAAGAAGATGCTCGACCTCGCGATCTCCGTCCCCGTGGACCCGGACGACATCGAGGCCTGGATCGACCGCCTCCTCGACTACCACGCCGCCCACCCCGAGCTGCTGCGCCTGCTCTTCTGGGAGGGCATGGAGTACGGCACCGCCGAGCTGCCGCACGAGGCCGAACGCCAGGCCCACTACGCCCGCAAGGTCGCCGCCGTGCGGGACGGCCAGGAGCGCGGCGTGATCACCGATGCCATCCCGGCGCCCGACCTCCTGTTCCTGCTGGTCGCGATGGCCAACTGGGCGGTCGTGGTGCCGCAGATGAAACGCATCCTGGTCGGCGGCGGGGACGCCGACGCCGACCGCCTGCGCGACTCGATCAAGAAGGCGGCCCGCCGCGTCGTCGAGCGGTGACCCGGCGGGAAGGGCGTCAGTTGGTCCCGATCCGCGAGAGCAGCTCGACGATCCGGGACTGCACCTCACCGCTGGTGGAACGCTCCGCCAGGAACAGCACCGTCTCGCCGGAGGCCAGCCGAGGCAGGTCGTCCTGGTCGACGGCGGCGGTGTAGACGACCAGCGGGGTGCGGTTGAGCTGCCCGTTGGCACGCAGCCAGTCGAGGATCCCGGCGGACCCCTCCTGCCGCCGCTGCACCCGCATCAGGTCCATCACGACCAGGTTCGGCCGGAACTGCCCCGCCAGCGTCACCGCGTCGGCGTCGCTCGCCGCCCGCGCCACCTGCATCCCGCGCCGCTCCAGCGTCGAGGTCAGCGCCAGCGCGATCTCCGCGTGCTCCTCGATCAGCAGGACGCGTGGCGGATGCTGCTCGCTGTCCCGGGGCGCGAGCGCCTTCAGCAGGACGGCCGGATCGGCACCGTAGGCGGCGTCCCGCGAGGCCTGTCCGAGCCCGGCCGTGACCAGCACCGGCACCTCGGCCGCCACCGCCGCCTGCCGCAGCGACTGGAGCGCCGTACGCGTGATCGGCCCGGTCAGCGGGTCCACGAACAGCGCGGCCGGGAACGCCGCGATCTGCGCGTCGACCTCCTCGCGTGAGTTCACGATCACCGGCCGGTAGCCGCGGTCGCTGAGCGCCTGCTGCGTGGAGACGTCGGGGGCGGGCCACACCAGCAGCCGGCGCGGGTTGTCCAGCGGCTCCGGCGGGAGCTCGTCGTCCATCGGCTGCGGGCGCGGCGGGTCGGCCACCTCGACGGCCCCGCCGGGTCCGTCCAGTGGTTCGGGTCCCTCGGCGGCGTTCCGGTCCGGCGCCCCTATGGCGTACGACCGTCCGGCGCCCTCGGTGACCGGCGCGAGCCGTCCCTGACCGCCGGTCGGCGACGGCTGGTCCGGGGACTGCCTCGGGGGCTGCGGCTGGGCCTGCTTCTTCGGCTGCGCGCCCGGCGGCTGCTCGGCGGGCGCGTGCGGGCGGGCCGACGGCGCCGTCCCGCCGGCGGCCGGGTCGGGCGGCGTGCCCAGCTTGCGGCGCCGGCCTCCACTGCCCGGCTGGTGCGGGGCGGGGGTGGCCGACGGCTGCTGCACCTGGACCGCCTGCCGGTTGAACGGCACTCCCTGGCCCAGGGTCCGCACGCTGATCGCCCGTCCCTGCGTCGAGTTCGGGTCGACGGGCGCGGAAGCCTCGGCGGGCAGCGGCTGCGCCGCGCGAGGGGCGGGCGCGTTCTCCGGCGGCAGCGGGGTGCCCCGGCTCGGCGTGGAGGCGGGAACGCCCTGCGGGGCGGCGGGGGCGGCAGGTGCCGCAGGCGCCGGTGCCGCGCCGGGCGGTACGGGGGAGCCGGGCGGTACGGGGGTGCCGGCACCCTGGGTGTCCGCGGCGGCGGGCCACGGCTGCGGCGCGGGCGCGGGCTGTCCCGGGGCGGCGGGCGCCGCGGTGTCGGCACCGGACCCGGCGGGCCGGGCCGGCTGTGCCTCGGGGTGGGCGGCGGCCGGGGCGGGCAGGGGGGCTCCTTGCACCGGCGGCGCTCCTTGCACCGGGATGCTCTGCGCGGGCGCCGTCCGGTCCTGGCCCGGCACCGGTTCGTCGGCCGGGCGGGCGGCCCTGGCCCGTCGGCGGCGTCCCGTGGGTGCCTCGGCCGGGTGGGGCTGCGGCGGCGTGTGGTCCTCGGACTGGTCGTGCGGTACGGCGTCGTGACGGCCCTCGTCGGTCACGTCGGTCACGTCGGTCACGTCGGTCACGTCGGTCACGGCGTCACCGGGAGCGGCGGGTCCCGGCACCCGGACCCGACCGGGCTGAACCTGCCCCGGCTCCTGAACCTGTCCCAGAGCCTCCGCGGCCCCCTCGTAAGGCCGGTCGGCGTCGGCGGGCGGCAGGGCGAACACCTGGCGCGGAGCGGCCTCCTGCGCCGCGGCGCGCTCGTTGGCCGAGGCCAGGGCACGGCGTCGGCGCCCCGTCGGCCGGTCGGAGGCCGCCGGGTCTGCCGGGTCTGTCAGGTCTGCCGGGTCCGCCGGGTTGGACTCGCCGGCCTGCGCGGGCAGGGCCGGGGGCAGCGCGTGCTGCTCACCGCCGTCCTGCCCGGCCCGGCGTCCGGTGGGCGCGGGCACGCCCTGCGGCGGCACGGTCCCGCCCAGACCGGTGTTGGACGCCGCGGCCCCTCCGCCGTGCTCGCCGGCCATGACGACGGCACCCTCGGACACCCCGCCGAGCGCGGCCTGGGGCACCCCGGCGGCCTCGGCGCCGGAACCCTCCGCGGGCCGTCCACGCCGACGCCCGGTACCGCCGGCCCCGGCACTCGCGCCGGGCCCCGCCTGCGCGGGCACGGGCAGCGGAGCCGGTACGTCGCCGCCCTGCTCCTGTCCCGGCACCTGAGCGCTGTTCTCGGCTCCGGCCCCGGCCCCGGCTCCGGCCTGGGCAGCGGCGCGCCTCCTGCGCCGCCCGGTCGGTGCGGAGTTCCCCGACTCGGGCCCGGCTCCGGCGCCGCCCGTCGCCCCGGCGACCTCGCTCTCCAGGAACGCGTCGACGGAGGCCCGGCGCGCCCGCCGCCGCCCGCCCCCGGGAGCCGGTTCGCGAACGGCCACGGTGCCCTGCGCACCCACGCCACCGGCCGGGTCGGCAGGGGCGTCCGGCACGGCGGGGGCGATCTGCGCGAGCTCGGCGCCCTGGGCGGTGACGGCACCCGCCCCGCCGCCGATCGGCACCTCCAGCACGAACGCGCTGCCGCTCATGCCCGGCACGTCGTGCGTCTGCAGCACACCACCGTGCGCCCGCACGATCCCGCGCACGATCGGCTCGTGCACCGGGTCTCCCCCGGCGTACGGCCCGCGTACCTCGATGCGCACGACCTCGCCGCGCTGCGCCGCCGCCACCACGACGGTGTTGTCCAGGTAGCCGCCCGTCGCCGAGACGGGCGAGTTGCCGGTGGCGTCGACACCGGCGACGTCCGCGACGAGGTGCGCGAGCGCGGTGGCCAGCAGCCGGGCATCGACCTCGGCCTCGATCGGAGGCGCGTGCACGGCGAACTGCACCCGCCCCGGGCCGATCAGCTCCACGGCCCCGTCGACGCCCGCGGCGACGACGGCGTCGAGCATCACCTTTGTACGGGCGACCTGTTCGTTGCCCACGTCCAGGCGCTGGTAGCCGAGGACGTTGTCGATGAGGGTGGTGATGCGCGAGTAGCCGGCCGACAGGTGGTGCAGCACCTGGTTGGCCTCGGGCCACAACTGCCCGGCGTCGTCCGAAGCCAGCGCGGCCAGCTCCCGGCGCAGTTCGTCCAGGGGGCCGCGCAGGGAGTCGCCGAGGAGGGTGAGCAGCTGCTCGTGCCGCCCGGCGATCGCCTCGTAGCGGTCCTTCTCCCGCTCACCGAGGGCGGCGTAGCGGTCCGCGTCGGCGGCGATCTCCTCCGCGTGCTGCTCCTTGAGCTCTTCCAGCTCGGCGAGGTGCCGCTGCCGCAGCGCGGTCAGCTCGGCGGCGTGCTCCTCGGCGAGCCGCTCCAGTTCCTCGGCGTGCCGCCGCTCCGCCTCCTCGTGCTCCTTGACGAGGGCGTCGTAGGGGCGCCGGTCGGTGAAGGTCAGCACGGCGCCGACGAGCTGGTCGCCGTCGCGCACCGGCGCGGTCGTCAGGTCGACCGGCAGCTGATCCCCGCTCTTGGCGAACAGCACCTGCCCGCGCACCCGGTGCTTGCGCCCGGAGCGCAGGGTGTCGGCGAGCGGCGACTCGTCGTACGGGAAGGGCGAGCCGTCGGCGCGCGAGTGCAGGACCAGGGTGTGCAGCTCGCGCCCGCCGAGTTCACCGGCCCGGTAGCCCAGGATCTGGGCGGCGGCCGGGTTGACGAGGACGATCCGCCCGTCGGTGTCGGTGCCGACGACGCCCTCGGAGGCGGCCCGCAGGATCATCTCGGTCTGCCGCTGCGAACGGGCCAGCTCGGCCTCGGTGTCGACGGTGCCGGAGAGGTCGCGGACGACGAGCATCAGCAGCTCGTCGCCGGTGTAGCCGTAGGTGTCGTAGGCCTGCTGGCCGGTCTCCAGGTTGGCGCTGGTGACCTCGACCGGGAACTCGGAGCCGTCGGTGCGCCGCGCGACCATCCGCGTCGGCTTGGTGCGCGCCCGCGGGTCGATGTGGTCGGGGCGCCGCATGGAGCCCGGGATCAGCCGCGAGTCGAACTGCGGCAGCAGATCGAGCAGCCCCCGCCCGACCAGCGCGGTGCCCGGCGTCTCGAACGCCTCCAGCGCGATGGTGTTCGCGTTGACCACGGTGCCGTTGGCGTTGACCAGGACCAACGCGTCCGGCAGCGCGTCCAGTATGGCTGCGAGGCGAGCAGCGCCTCGGGATGGCCTGCTGCTCACGAGACGCTTCCCTCCTGTTACCGCACTTGCCGACCGCCTGGGCCATCTTGCCAATCGGCCCGCAGCGTGTCACGCGAGGGAGTCTAAGGGTTGGGGCCCCTCGGGCGGCGTGGGATGGGACGGAGGTCGCACGAGGAAGTGACGTAGAACGTGTGACCGGTGACCGTCCGGGCCCTACGACCGGGCCGGGGCCCCCACCTCGGGCAGCAGCGGCACCATGCGGTCCCACCGGGAGATCTCGCAGCCGTCGCGCCGGTCGTACGTCGTGTCGACGGGGCGTCCGGCCCACGTGCCGGTGACGCGCGCGGTGGCGGGGCCGCCGTACTGCATGGTGCAGACGGTGCCCTCGGGTACCGGCGCGAAGACCTCCTGGCCCCACCGGGTGTCGCGGTCGACGACGGCACAGGCGCCCGCCGCGTCGGGATGGTCACCGGCGGCGGGGTGGCAGTACAGCTCGTACGTGCCGTCCAGGCCGGCGCCGGCGTCGCGGACGGTGACCGTGAGGTGGTCACCCTCCGGAGCGGCGGGACCGGGGGCCGCGGCCGAGGGCGCGGCGCAGACGGAGGCGAGGGCGGCGGCGGACAGGGCGGCGGCGCCGAGGAGGCGGGCGGCGGGGGTGCGGGTCACCTGGAACATGACCTGACCAACGCGCCGGCCGCCCGGACGTTGCGCGACGGCCCGGTGGACTACGCCGTAAGGGCTTTGCTCTGCGGCCTGCCCGCCTAGTACCGTAGGGGTCGATTGGTGACAGCGCGCTCAACTGTGTCATCATCGGCACGCGCCACTCGCGCTCGCCCGCGAGACGGTGATGTTGTCTGGAGGCGTCGCCTAGTCCGGTCTATGGCGCCGCACTGCTAATGCGGTTTGGGTCTTAAAGCCCATCGAGGGTTCAAATCCCTCCGCCTCCGCACGATCACCGAAGCCCCGGCCCACACGGCCGGGGCTTCTGTGTAGTCGGCCGCCCGCAACCGGCATTTGTCCAGGTCACAAGGGGTGCGGCCAATGGATTTCACATGACGGCGGCAGTCATGTAATGTTCTTCCTGTCGCCGCGAACGGGCCGGAAGGAACGGAAGCGGCGGTAAAACTGAACAAGCCAAGCACTCGTAGCTTAACGGATAGAGCATCTGACTACGGATCAGAAGGTTGCAGGTTCGAATCCTGCCGAGTGCACACAGATCAAAGGCCCCGCCGGGAAATCCGGCGGGGCTTTTGACATCAGCAGGCGACATCAGTGTGCCTGGCCTGCCTGGGCTGAGGGCAGCGCGCGTGCGTGAGGGCAGCCCGCACTCCCCGATCGCACTGGCGTCGGCAGGAGCCGTCCAACCTGGCGCCAACCCGAGTCGGGTTGGTCACGGGGAAGCCCCAGGAGTAACCATATTTTTGTGACTTGCGCCACTTCGTTGTGTGGCGCTATGTGCCGAATTCTCCCCCGCTGCGGCTCGTCGCCGCGGCGGCGGCCTGACTGGCGAACTTCTGAGCACTGGCTTTGTCGTGGAGAGAGGTTGCTGCCCACCTATCGACAGTTGGCGGACAACTTGCCCTGCTGAGGCTGTCGTTCACAAGATGCTGATGAGCGCAAGGAAGCCCACCTCCACTGCTCAGGCTTGCCGGCGAGGCGGCGGAGATGGGCCACGAACCCATAGGAGGCTCATCATGAGTGTGACCCCCATCAGGCGGTCCCTGTCAAACCCGGACCCTCAGCCGTGGTGGATCACCGTGATCGTCGTAGTGGTGATCTTCTGGCGCCCGTTCGGGGAGGCGGTCGGTGCAATCGCCGATGCCGTCGCAGTGGCAGGGCTGCTGACGGTTGGTTGCGGTACAGCAGTGAAGTACAGCCGCTGCAGCGACCGGCACCGCCCGGTGGCGTCCTCGTAGAGCCGTCGCCCAACGGGTGCACAGAACGTCGGAAGCCCCGTGGCTCACTCCACGGGGCTTCCGCCTTCTCCTGGGGTGGCTGAGTAGGCGTACTCATGCGTCCGTTCCGCGTGCGGGCCAGGGTGGCGGGCATGGACCTGCCTGTCGCTCCGCCGGCGTTCGATGCCACCACCGGCACCGGACGTCGGCGTCGTGCGGACCTGGGCGCCGACATCGGGGCCGGGTGCGGTCTGGTGCTTCTGGAGCTGATCGCCTTGGCGGTGATCTTCGGGCTCTGGTTCCTGTCCGGGTTCGACTTCGACCCGGCGGAGAGCGCCGCGCCCGACCCTCTGGGGAACTACCTGGCCGCCGTCGGAGGAGTGGGGGTCCTCGCCGGGGTGGCGGCCGCGGTCGCCGCGCGGGCCGGGGCCGTGGTGACGGTGGTCGGTCAGGCCGTCATGGTCGGCCTGGTCTGTGTCGTCGTCTTCGGCGGTGTGGCGCTTCAGTCCCATCAGGAACAGCGGTGCCGTGACATGCCGTCGGCGGTGGGCTGTACGAGGGGCGATCAGGGCGTGCGGCTCGGCAGGTGAGCGTCGCGTCCGCCCGGAACGCGGCGCACCCGGAGGAGTTCGCGCAGGGAGGGGCCGCCGCGCAGGCACCACAGGGCGATGACCGGGTCGCAGATCGCGCAGCCCAGGGACGAGTCGTGGGCGAAGGGGAGGATCGGGTTGCCCTTCAGGTGGTGGACGACGTCCCACGCGGTGTGCAGCAGCCAGCCGATGCCGATGAACGTCCAGGACGTGAGGCCCCGGTAGGCGACGTAGAGCATGAGCGCGCCGAAGGGGAGCTCCCAGGCGCCCAGCCCGCCGCCCGAGAAGTAGACGCCCCCGGCACCGGCGACCCCGAGGGCGTTCAGGGGGCGGCGGTGCGGGTCCGGGACGAGGGACAGCAGCAGGACGACGAGGAGGCCGATGCCGATCGGCATGACGTACGGGAGGAGGCCGGCGGGGTTCATGCGGGCACGCTATGCAGGGCTCGCAGGGTGTCCCAGTGGCGTGAGTGACAAGTTCCGACGGATTGTCGCCGACGGGTCTCCACGGCCGCGGGCCCCGGGTGTTGGGCGACACGGCGGGTGCGGCGGCCGACCGGAGGTGAGTACGGTCCGCAACTGTGTCTAGGGTGTGCGCATGTTGAGAGGACCAGTCTTCATATCCGACCGGACGAGCCTCGACGGAGGCCGACGGTGAACAAGCCGCTGAGGGCCGTGGCGATCTTCTGCGGTCTGCTGGTGCTCGGCCTGCTGATCCGCGCGAACTGGCTGCAGTACGTCCGGGCCCCGGAGCTGGCCTCCGACACGAAGAACAGACGGGTGCAGATCGAGCAGTTCGCCACCCCGCGCGGCGACATCATCGTCGGCGGCCGGGCCGTCACCGGGTCCAAGGAGACCGAGAGCACCGACCTCAAGTACAAGCGCACCTACGCCGACGGTCCGATGTACGCGCCGGTGACCGGGTACGCGTCGCAGGCCCAGGGCATGACGCTGCTGGAGAAGACCTACGACTCCATCCTCACCGGCAAGGACGACCGGCTGGCCTTCCAGCGTTTCGCCGACGTGGTCAGCGGTGAGGGACGACGGGCCGGCTCGGTGGTCACCACCATCGACCCGAAGGCGCAGAAGGCCGCCTGGGACGGGCTGACCGACCTGAAGGGCGCCCGGGGGGCCGTGGTCGCGCTCGACCCGCAGACCGGGAAGGTGCTGGCGATGGTCTCGGCGCCCTCCTACGACCCCTCCACGTTCGCGGGCAGCACCTTCAAGGAGTCCGACCGCTTCGTCGCGCTGGACAAGAAGAAGAACAAGCCGCTGGCCAACCGGGCACTGCGGGAGACCTACCCGCCAGGCTCCACCTTCAAGATCCTCACCGCGGCCGCCGCGCTGGAGCACGGCATCGTCACCGACGTCGACGCCCGCACGGACGCCGTCTCCCCGTACCCGCTGCCGCAGTCCACCAACAAGATCGGCAGCGAGGCCGGTGACGCGGTCTGCAACAAGGCCTCGATGAAGACCGCCATGCAGTACTCCTGCAACAACGTCTTCCTCGACGCCGCCTCCCGGCTGGGGCAGGACAAGATGCGCGAGACGGCCGAGAAGTTCGGCTTCAACGAGGACGTCTACTCCGAGGACTTCGGCGACCTGCTCGCCACCAAGAGCCTCTACCCGGAGGACCTCGACAAGCCCGGCACCGCGCTCACCGGCATGGGACAGGGCAGCCTCACCAGTACGCCGATGCAGATGGCCCTGGTCACCGCCGGGATCGCCAACGACGGAAAGGTGATGCAGCCCTACGTCGTCGACGAGGTCAAGGGCCCGGACCTGGACACCCTGGAGAAGACCGAGCCCGCGGTGATGAGCGAGGCGGTCTCCGCCGAGACCGCGCAGAAGGTCCAGGAGATGATGGAGTTCACCGCCAAGGAGGGCAGCGCCCGCCGCGCCCAGATCGACGGCGTCACGGTCGGCGGCAAGACCGGTACCGCGCAGCGCGGTGTCGACGTGAACGAGAAGGTGCCCTACGGCTGGTTCGTCTCCTACGGCAAGAAGGACGACGGGTCCTCCGTCGCGGTGGCCGTGTTCATCGACCCGACCGACATGGACATCTCCCGCGAGGACATCTCCGGTGGCGGGCTCGGCGCGCCCATCGCCAAGAGCGTCATGAAGGCCGTCCTGAAGTCATGACCCCGCCGGGGGCGGCGACGCGTCACGTCCTGTCCGCGTCGTACGCCCCCCGGGCCCGCTCGACCGCCGCCATCCGCCGCTCCGTCCAGAGCGCGAGGTCCCGGACCTGTTCGGCGGCCTCGCGGCCGAGGCCGGTGAGGGAGTAGTCCACGCGGGGCGGGATCACCGGCTGGGCATCCCGGTGGACCAGGCCGTCGCGCTCCAGCGTTCGCAGGGTCTGGGCCAGCATCTTCTCGCTGACCGAGCCGATCTCCCGGCGCAGTTCGCTGAAGCGGTGGGGGCGGTCGAGCAGAGTGATCAGGGCCAGGGTGCCCCAGCGGCTGGTGACGTGCTCCAGGAGCAGGCGCTCGGGGCACATCGCTTCACTTTCTGCCATGGTCATACGGTACGTCCGGGCGGGCACTCACCATGAGTGAGTGCCCGCCCGTTGTCAGTGCCGGCCTCTACTGTCGGTGGGGATGGCACAGGCATGGAAGTGCGCGGGGCTGCGGTGGGCGGCGGACGGTCCCGTGCTGACGTGGGTCGGGGGTCGGCGCAGTGCGCTGGTCCGGGGGAAGCGGGTGGCCTTCGGGGTCGCCGAGGGGGGTGTGCGGACGTGTGTGGGAGCGCGAGGACACGCGTGTCCGGTGCGGGCCGGTGTGTCGGGGCGCAGTACGGGGGCGCGGTGCGAGGAGTGCGCACGGCTGGACCGGGCCCACTCCGTGGCCGCCGACACCATGGCGGACGATCCGCGGCCGTACCGGGTCTATCTGGCGTGGTTCGGCCCCGGCCTCGTCAAGGTGGGGATCACCGCGTACGAACGGGGGTCCGCCCGGCTGCTCGAGCAGGGGGCCGTGTGCTTCGGCTGGCTGGGGTGCGGTCCGCTGATGGCCGCGCGCCGGACCGAGGAGCTGCTGCGGGCCGCGCTGGGCGTGCCCGACCGCGTCCCGTACGCCCACAAGCGCGCGGTGCGGGCCGCCCTGCCCGAGTCGGAGGCGGAGCGGGCGGCCGAGATCGCCGGGCTGCACGCGCAGGCGGTGGCGCTCGGCGGCTGGCCCGAGGCGCTGACGCCGGAGCCGTTCCGGGGCGTCGACCACGCGGGCGTCTTCGGGATCACGGGCGCGGAGCGCGGGCCGGCCGCCGTGGCGGAGGTCGCCGAGCTGGTGGCGGGCGGCGCGATCGGGGGTGAGCTGGTGGCGGCCGCCGGGCCGGATCTGCATCTGGCGACGGAGCGCGGGGTCGTCGTGCTCGACACCCGGCTGATGACGGGGTGGGAGCTGGTGTCCGCCGAGGGCGAGCCGTGCGCCGTGCCCCTGCGGGAGCTCAGGCGGGCGGCGGGGGTGCAGGACGGGCTGTTCTGACCTCGTCGGCTTCCGGGCATCCCCCGCTTCCTCCTTCTCTCCCCCTTCCCCTTCTCCTTCCCCTCTCCCCCTGTCTCCTGCCTCTCCCCCTTGTCCACGGGAGCGCGGGGCGCGATCGTGGCCGCATGAGTGATCACGAAGTCGGGCAGGTCCGCCGGTTCTGGGAGGGGCTCGGGCTGCCCGGGCTGGTCGACGTGCACACGCACTTCATGCCCGAGCGGGTGCTGCGCAAGGTCTGGGCCTACTTCGACGCCCTGGGGCCGCTGACCGGCGGGGTCGAGTGGCCGATCACCTACCGGCAGGAGGAGGACGAACGCGCGGAGCTGCTGCGCCGGTTCGGGGTACGGGCCTTCACCGCCATGCTCTACCCGCACAAGGCCGGCATGGCCCAGTGGCTGAACGACTGGGCGGTGGACTTCGCCCGCCGCACGCCCGACTGCCTGCACACCTCCACCCTCTTCCCCGAACCGGGCGTCGAGACGTACGTGCGCCGGGCCGTCGAGGCGGGGGCGCGGGTCTTCAAGGCGCACGTGCAGGTGGGGGCGTACGACCCGGCCGACGAGCTGCTCGACCCGGCGTGGGGCGTGCTCGCCGAGGCGGGCGTGCCGGTCGTCGTCCACTGCGGTTCGGGCCCGGCGCCCGGCAAGCACACCGGGCCCGAGCCGATCGCCCGGGTCCTGGCGCGCCACCCGCGGCTGCGGCTGGTCGTCGCACACCTCGGCATGCCCGAGTACGAGGACTTCCTGGACCTCGCCGAGCGGTACGGAGAGGTGCGGCTGGACACGACCATGGCGTTCACCGACTTCAGTGAGCGTCTCGCGCCCTTTCCGCGCCGGGCGCTGCCCCGGCTGGCGGACCTCGGCGACCGCGTCCTGCTCGGCACCGACTTCCCCAACATCCCGTATCCCTATCTGCACCAACTGCACGCCCTGGAGCGGCTGGAGCTGGGGGACGCGTGGCTGCGCGGGGTGTGCCACGACAACGCGGCCCGGCTGTTCGGGCTGCCGGCGAGCCCGCGGAGCCCGCAGAGCCGGGGGACTCAGGGGACTCAGGGGACTCAGGTGAGCTGAGGTGCGGGCTCAGAGCGGGGCGACGAAGACGTGCGCGGCGCTGCGTGCGGGGAGCCGGGCGGTCCGGCCGCCGGTGCCGACCGTCACACCGCCGGGCCACGGCGTCACGCTCACGACCGCGCCGGGCCGCACGCCGGCCCGCCGCAGGGTGGACAGCAGGCCTCCGTCGGCCTGGACCAGCTCCCCGATGCGCCGGACGACCGCGCTCACGCCGTCCGGCCCGGGGAGCAGTTCACCGAGGCTGACCGTGCCCCCGGCAGCGGCAGCGGTGGCGGTGGACGTGCGCGGCGCCGCGGGGTTCGCCCCGCCCAGCTCCTCCAGGCCCGGGATCGGGTTGCCGTAGGGCGACTCGGTCGGGTGCCGCAGCAGGCGCAGCAGGCGTCGTTCGACGGCCTCGCTCATCACGTGCTCCCAGCGGCAGGCCTCGGCGTGGACCTGCTCCCACTCCAGGCCGATCACGTCGACGAGCAGGCATTCCGCGAGCCGGTGCTTGCGCATCACGCGCGTCGCCAGCCGCCTGCCCGTGTCGGTCAGCTCCAGCTGCCGGTCGGCGGCGATCCGCAGCAGGCCGTCGCGTTCCATGCGGGCGACGGTCTGGCTGACGGTGGGGCCGCTCTGGTCCAGGTGCTCGGCGATGCGGGCGCGCAACGGGACCACGCCCTCCTCCTCGAGTTCCAGGACGGTGCGGAGGTACATCTCCGTGGTGTCGATGAGCCTGGACACGCGGTGCGTCAGGCGGGGGTTTGGACGGGGGTCTCGGCGGTGGCGGTCAGGACCGCGCGGCCGAGGATGTGCCCGGCCATGGTGAAGCCGAGGACGGCCGGGGTGGCGTCGGCCGGGACGCCGATCGACTCGACGTCCAGGGCGTGCACCACGACGAAGTACCGGTGCGGGCCGTGCCCGGCCGGCGGCGCGGCGCCGATGTAGCGGGCGGCGCGGGCGTCGTTGGGGAGCTGGAAGGCGCCCTCGGGCAGACCCGGGCCGGTGTCGTCGCCGGCGCCCTCGGGCAGCTCGGTGACGGCGGCCGGGATGTCGGCGACCGCCCAGTGCCAGAACCCGGACCCGGTGGGGGCGTCGGGGTCGTAGACGGTGACGGCGTAGCTCCGGGTGCCCTCCGGCGCGCCGCTCCACGACAGCTGCGGGGAGACGTCCTTGCCGCCGGGGACGCCGGAGGAGTGCTGCGCGGCCGGCCAGGCACCGCCGTCGGTGACGGTCGTGCTGGTGAGGGTGAAGGAGGCCGCCTCGGGGAGGCGGGCGAACGGGTTGTTGGCGCTCATCGCGTCGTTCCTTTCGGCCGGGCCGGTCCCTGTGGACCGGCCGCTGCAATCGACCATAACACCGATAATCGATTATTCAATGGATCGTCTATGCTGCCCTCATGACTCAGACCGGCCCCACCCCGCCCCCGCCGACGGGCAAGCGCATGCTCTCCGAGCAGGTCTACGCACATCTGCGGGATGCGATCATGCGCGGCGACCACGCCCCGGGCGCCGCCCTCAAGCCGCAGGACCTCGCCAAGGAGCAGGGCGTGAGCCTGGCCGTGGTGCGCGAGGCCCTCGTGCGGGTGGTCGGGGACGGGCTCGCCGACCGGCTGCCCAACCGCGGTTTCGCGGTCCCGGCCCACTCCGACCGGCGCTGGCAGGAGATCGCGGAGGCCCGCCGCACCATCGAACCGGTCCTGCTGCGCATGTCCGTCGAGCGCGGCGACGTCGACTGGGAGGCCCGGGTGCGCGCCGCCCACCACCGGCTGTCCCGCACGCCCCCGTACACGCCGGAGGAGGGCGAGTACTACAGCGAGGCGTGGTCCGAGGCGCACCGGCTCTTCCACCGCGCCCTGATGGAGGGCTGCGGCAACCCCGTGCTGCTGGAGACCTTCGACCGGCTGTGGACGGCGAGTGAACTGGCCCGCCGCTGGTCGACGCACCGCAATCCCGGCCGGGACGGCGTCGAGGAGCACCGCCGGCTGGAGGAGGCGGCGCTGGCCCGCGACGCCGACACCGCCGCCGAGGTGCTGGTCCGGCACCTCACCCTCACGGCCGAGGGCCTGACCGCGGAGGGCTGACGGGCGGCGCCGGAAGGCTACCGGCGGCGCGAGAGGGCTGACGGGCGGTGCCCGCGCGGCGCCCGGGCGTTTCTCAGAGAAATCACAGCTTGGGGAAAGGGCCTTCTCAGAGCGTCCCGACAAGGTGACCGCTATGACCACGACCTCGCCCCAGGGGCGCACCGAACTGCTGAGGCCGGACGGGAGCCCCGTCCGGGTGCTTGTAGTGGACGACGAGCAGTCCATCACCGAACTGCTGTCCATGGCCCTGCGCTACGAGGGCTGGCAGATCCGCAGCGCGGGCGACGGCCACGGCGCCGTCCAGACCGCGCGCGAGTTCCGGCCCGACGCCGTCGTACTGGACATGATGCTGCCCGACATGGACGGCCTGAGCGTGCTGGGGCGGCTGCGCCGCGACCTGCCGGACGTGCCGGTGCTGTTCCTGACCGCCAAGGACGCCGTCGAGGACCGGATCGCCGGGCTGACCGCGGGCGGCGACGACTACGTCACCAAGCCGTTCAGCCTGGAGGAGGTCGTCGCCCGGCTGCGCGGACTGATCCGGCGCTCCGGCGCCGCCGACCGGCGCTCCGACTCCGTACTCGTGGTCGGCGACCTCACCCTCGACGAGGACAGCCACGAGGTCACCCGGAGCGGCGACGGCATCCACCTCACCGCCACCGAGTTCGAGCTGCTGCGCTTCCTGATGCGCAACCCGCGGCGGGTGCTCAGCAAGGCACAGATCCTGGACCGCGTGTGGTCCTACGACTTCGGCGGCCAGGCCAACGTCGTGGAGCTGTACATCTCCTACCTGCGCCGGAAGATCGACGCGGGGCGCGAGCCGATGATCCACACCCGGCGCGGCGCCGGATACCTGATCAAGCCCGCGGTCTCGTGAGCGGGCGGCGACGACCGCGGCCGCGCACCCTGCGGACGCGGCTCGTCGTCGCGTCCGTGGCGCTGATCGCGGTGGTGTGCGCGGTGATCGGCACCGTGACGACGGTAGCGCTGCGCTCGCACCTGTACGAGCAGCTGGACGGGCAGGTGCGCGAGGTCGCGGCCAGGGTGTCCGGGTTCGGGCCGCCGGGCGAACCGGGGCCCGGCGGCGGGTTGAAGCAGCGGATGGACCTCGACGACTTCGTCACGCACGGCGGCCCGCAGCCGCGCGACACGATCGTCGCCGAGACGCGGGACGGTGCCGTCGTCGACGCCAAGTACGGCAAGAAGGACGACGAGAGCACGGACCCCAGCGGGACGACGGCGGTCTCCCTCGACGAGGCCCAGCGCACCGCGCTCGCCTCCGTCCCCCGGGACGGGGAGGCGCACACCGTGGAGATCCCCGGCCTCGGTGACTACCGCGTCGAGTATCACGACGGCTACTACGCCGCCCTGCCCACCTCCGACGTCGACGGCACCATCAGCACCCTGATCCTCGTGGAGGCCAGCGTCACCGCCGCGGGCCTCGTCGCCGCCTCCCTCGCCGGGGCCGTCATCGTCGGCGTCGCCACCCGCCCCCTGCGCCGGGTCGCCGCCACCGCCGGCCGGGTCTCCGAACTCCCGCTGCACGCGGGCGAGGTGAACCTCGACGAACGGGTCCCGGAGTCCGAGTGCGACCCGCACACCGAGGTCGGCCGGGTCGGCTCCGCGCTCAACCGGATGCTGGACCACGTCCACGGCGCCCTGCACGCACGGCAGCAGAGCGAGACGCGGGTACGGCAGTTCGTCGCCGACGCCAGCCACGAGCTGCGCACCCCGCTCGCCTCCATCCGCGGTTACGCCGAACTCACCCGCCGGGGACGCGAACAGGTCGGCCCCGACACCCGGCACGCGCTGGGCCGCATCGAGTCCGAGGCCGGCCGCATGACCCTGCTGGTCGAGGATCTGCTGCTGCTCGCCCGCCTGGACGCCGGACGCCCGCTGGAGTTCGGCCCCACCGACCTCGTACCGCTGGTCGTGGACACCGTCAGCGACGCCCGCGCGGCCGGTCTCGACCACACCTGGCGGCTTGACCTGCCCGAGGACCCGGCTCTGGTCTCGGCGGACCCGGCCCGGCTCCAGCAGGTGCTGGTCAACCTGCTGGGCAACGCCCGCAACCACACCCCGCCGGGCACGACCGTCACCGCGCGCGTGCGACGCGACGGGCCGTGGCTCCGCGTCGACGTGGTGGACAACGGGCCGGGCATCCCCGCCGAGTTGCTGCCGCGGGTCTTCGAACGGTTCGCGCGCGGGGACTCGGCACGGTCGCGTGCGACCGGTTCGACGGGCCTCGGGCTCGCCATCGTGCAGGCCGTGACGACCGCGCACGGCGGTGGCGTGACGGTGGACAGCGCGCCGGGCCGGACGGTCTTCACCGTGTATCTCCCCGCGCTCCACGACCGGCCCCTGTCCGCGGTCCACGACCGGTCCCTGTCGCCGGTGCACGCCCGGCCGGACGGGCGAGCGCACTCACAGGCGCAGCACAGCACCACCACACGGGTGCGACAGGGGAGTTGAGAAGAGTCGGTTCCATGCGAACCGACTCTTCTCCCGGCTCCCTGCCGGCGCGGGAGCACCTCCCGGCCGCAGGAGCCGGTACGCCTGTCCTGGACGTAGTGGTCCCCGTCTACAACGAGGAGAAGGACCTCGGGCCGTGCGTCCGGAGACTGCACGAGCACCTCGACCGGACGTTCCCCTACGCCTTCCGCATCACGGTCGCCGACAACGCCTCCACGGACGGCACCCCGCACGTCGCGGCCCGCCTGGCGGCCGACCTCGCGGCGGTCAGGTCGGTCCGGCTGGAGCAGAAGGGGCGCGGCCGGGCCCTCAGGACCGTCTGGTCGGGCTCGGACGCCCCGGTCCTCGCCTACATGGACGTGGACCTCTCCACCGACCTGAACGCGCTGCTGCCGCTGGTGGCGCCGCTGATCTCCGGCCACTCGGACCTCGCGATCGGCTCCCGGCTCGCCCGCAGCTCGCGGGTGGTGCGCGGGGCCAAACGGGAGTTCATCTCCCGCACCTACAACCTCATCCTGCGCGGCTCCCTGCAGGCCCGCTTCTCCGACGCCCAGTGCGGCTTCAAGGCGATCCGCCGGGACGTGGCCCGGGTACTGCTGCCGCTGGTGGAGGACACCGGCTGGTTCTTCGACACCGAGATGCTGGTGCTCGCCGAACGCGCCGGGTGCCGGATCCACGAGGTGCCCGTCGACTGGGTCGACGACCCGGACTCCACCGTGCACATCGTGCGGACGGCGACCGAGGACCTCAAGGGCGTGTGGCGGGTCGGCAGGGCCCTGGCCACCGGCTCCCTCCCACTGGACCGGCTGACCCGCCCCTTCGGCGACGACCCGCGCGACCGCGACCTGACCGGCGTACCGCGGGGCCTGGCCCGGCAGCTCGTCGGCTTCTGCGTGGTCGGCGCCCTGTCCACCCTCTTCTACCTCCTCCTGTACAGCGGCTTCCGCCACTTCACCGGCTCCCAGCTCGCCAACGCGCTCGCCCTGCTGGTCTCGGCGGTCGCCAACACCGCCGCCAACCGGAGGCTGACCTTCGGGGTGCGGGGCCGGGGCGGCGCCGTGCGGCACCAGGCGCAGGGGCTGGTCGTCTTCGGCATCGGTCTCGCGCTGACCAGCGGTTCGCTGGCCGCGCTGAGCGCGGCGACGACCGACCCCGACCACTCCACCGAGCTGGCGGTGCTGATCGCCGCCAACCTCGCCGCCACCGTGCTGCGCTTCCTGCTCTTCCGCGCCTGGGTGTTCCCGGACGCGCCGCCCACGACCCAGACGCCGGACCCCCACCTCCCGGACTCCCACCTCCCGGACCCCCACCTCCCGGACCCCCACCTCCCCGACCCTCATCTTCCGGACCCGCATCGCACCTGGAGCGACGCCCGATGACGACGCACTACGACCCGACCACGCGCGCCGACGGCACGCCCACCCCCGTCGGCGAGGACGGGGGGCCGCCGTCCTCGGCGCCGCCCGCCCACCGGCAACCCCGGCCTTCGCGGCGGCCCCGGCCCGGCCGGGTGTGGCGCGGCCGCCCCGAGGACCCCCGCTGGGTACGCCCCGCCTTCCTCGGCCTCCTGCTGGCCACCGCCCTCCTGTACCTCTACAACCTGAGCGCCTCCGGCTACGCCAACTCCTTCTACTCGGCGGCCGTGCAGGCGGGCAGCCAGTCCTGGAAGGCGTTCTTCTTCGGCTCGCTCGACGCGGGCAACGCCATCACCGTCGACAAGCCCCCGGCCGCGCTCTGGCCGATGGCGCTGGCGGTGCGGATCTTCGGCCTCTCCTCCTGGTCGGTCCTCGTCCCCGAGGTGCTGATGGGGGTGGGCACGGTCGCCGTCGTGTACGCGGCCGTCCGCCGCCGGTTCAGCCCCGCGGCCGGACTGATCGCGGGCGCCGTGCTCGCGCTCACGCCCGTCGCCGCGCTGATGTTCCGGTTCAACAACCCGGACGCGCTTCTCGCCCTGCTGATGTCCGTCGCCTGCTACCTCGTCGTACGGGCCCTGGAGGACGGCCGGACCAAGTGGCTGGTGTGGGCGGGCGTCGCGATCGGCTTCGCGTTCCTGGCGAAGACCCTCCAGGCCTTCCTGATCCTGCCCGCCCTCGCCCTGGTCTACGGCGTCTGCGCGCCGGTGCGGCTCAGGAAGCGCCTCGGCCAGCTCGCGCTGGCGACCGCCGCGATCGTCGTCTCCGGCGGCTGGTGGGTCGCGGTCGTCGAGCTGTGGCCGGCGTCGTCCCGCCCGTACGTCGGCGGCTCGCAGAACAACAGCTTCCTGGAGCTGACCTTCGGCTACAACGGCCTCGGCCGCCTCAACGGCGAGGAGACCGGCAGCGTCGGCGGCGGGGGCGGCGGCATGGGCGGGGGCGGTGGCGGGCAGTGGGGCGAGACCGGCTGGGACCGGATGTTCAACTCGGAGATCGGCGGCCAGATCTCCTGGCTGCTCCCGGCCGCCCTGATCCTGCTCGTCGCGGGCCTGATCGCCACGCGCCGCGCCGCCCGCACGGACGGCGCACGCGCGTCCTTCCTGGTCTGGGGCGGCTCGCTGCTGATGACGGCGGTCGTCTTCAGCTACATGGCCGGCATCTTCCACCAGTACTACACGGTGGCCCTCGCGCCGTACCTGGCGGCCGTGACCGGCATGGGCGCCGCGACGCTGTGGGAACGCCGCGAGCGGCCCTGGGCGTCGATCGCCCTCGCCGCCGCCGTCACGGCGAGCGCGGCCTGGGGATACGTGCTGCTCAACCGGACGCCCGACTACCTCCCCTGGCTGAAGGTGACGGTCCTGGTCGGCGGCCTGACCGCCGCGCTCGGGCTGGTCTTCGCGGGGCGGCTGGGGCGGCGCACCGCCCTCGCGGCGGCGGGTCTCGGGCTCGTGGCGTCGCTGGCCGCACCCACCGCGTACACGCTGAGCACCGTGCGGGAGGGGCACAGCGGCTCCATCGTCACGGCGGGTCCGGCCGGTGCGAGCATGGGCGGCGGTCCCGGCGGTGGCGGCGGCCCCGGAGGCGGCGGCTTCCCGGGCGGCGGGAACGCCCCCGGCCAGGGGCAGGGCCAGGGCCAGGGCGGTCCCGGGGGCGGCGGCTTCCCCGGCGGCGGCACCGCTCCGGGTGCCGGCGGCACCAACCAGAACGGCCAGAACGGCCAGACACCGAACGGCCAGAACGGCCAGAACGGCCGGAACGCTGGTCCGGCCGGCGGTCCGACCGGCGAGGGCGGCCGTATGGGCGCCGGCGGCGGCGGCATGGGCGGCCTGCTCAACGGCGCCGAAGTGGGCTCCGAGGCGAAGAAGCTGCTGGAGACCGACGCCGACGCGTACACCTGGGCGGCCGCCGCGATCGGCTCCCAGAACGCCGCGAGCTACCAGCTCGGCACCGGCGCCCCGGTGATGGCGATCGGCGGCTTCAACGGCACCGACCCGTCGCCGACCCTGGCCCAGTTCAAGAAGTACGTGGCGGACGGCCGGATCCACTACTTCATCGGCAGCGGTGCGGGGGGCGGCATGGGTGGCGGCTCCGGCGCCGCGTCGCAGATCACCTCGTGGGTCGAGGCCAACTTCAAGGAGGTCACGGTCGGCTCGGCCACCTTCTACGACCTCACCTCGCCGACGGACTGACCGCGCCGGACGAGAAACTGTTGTACAGCGTATAGGGAACTCCTATACGCTGTACAACATGACGACGTCATCCCAGGAATCCGCCGAGGAGCAGGAACGCGAACCCGCACCCCCGGTCCAGGGCCACCCGCAGCGCTGGCTGATCCTCGGCGTCATCAGCCTCGCCCAGCTCACGGTGGTCCTGGACAACACCGTGCTGAACGTGGCCATCCCCTCGCTCACCGACGAGCTGGGCGCGGCCACCTCCGACATCCAGTGGATGATCAACGCCTACTCGCTGGTCCAGTCCGGACTGCTGCTCACCGCGGGCAGCGCGGCCGACCGGTACGGCCGCAAGAAGATGCTGGCCACCGGCCTCGCCCTGTTCGGGGTCGGTTCGCTGGCGGCCGGACTCGCGGAGACCACCGGCCAGTTGATCGCGGCGCGGGCCGGCATGGGCATCGGCGGCGCCCTGCTGCTGACGACCACGCTCGCCGTGGTCATGCAGATCTTCGCACCCGCCGAGCACGCCAGGGCCATCGGCATCTGGAGTGCGGTCAGCGCGCTCGGCTTCGCCTGCGGGCCGCTGATCGGCGGCTTCATGCTGGACCACTTCTGGTGGGGGGCGATCTTCCTGATCAACCTGCCGGTGGTGGCCCTCGGCCTGGTCGCGGTCGTGGCCCTGGTCCCGGAGTCGAAGAACCGGCAGGGCGACCGCCCCGACCTGCTGGGCGCCCTCCTCTCCACGGTGGGCATGGCCGCCCTGGTCTACGCGATCATCTCCGGCCCCGGGCACGGCTGGACGTCGGGGCGGGTCCTGGCCACGGCCGCCGTCGCCGTGGGCGTGCTCGCGCTCTTCGCCTACTGGGAGAGCCGCATCCCGTACCCGATGCTCGACCTCACCTTCTTCCGCGACCAGCGGTTCACCGGCGCGGTGGCCGGTCTCGTGCTGATCACCTTCGGCATGGGCGGTGCGCTCTTCCTGCTCACCCAGCACCTGCAGTTCGTGCTCGGGTACGGCCCGCTGGAGGCCGGGCTGCGGACCGCGCCGCTGGCCCTGACCGTGGTGCTGCTGAACTTCTCCGGGGTGGCGGCGAAGTGGCTGGCCAGGCTCGGCACGCCGGTGGCAGTGCTGCTGAGCATGGTGCTGATGGCGGCGGGCCTGGTGGCCATCGCCACGCTGACCGGGCACGGTTACGCCGGCACACTGCTGGGACTGCTGCTGATCGGCGTGGGGTGCGCGCTCGGCAACCCGGCCATGGCACACGCGCTGATGAGCGCGATCCCGCCGGCCAGGGCCGGGGTCGGCGCGGGCGTCAACGGCACGCTGGCCGAGTTCGGCAACGGGCTGGGCGTGGCCGTCCTGGGCGCGGTGCTGACCTCGCGGTTCGCGGCGCTGACCCCCGTCGCGGCGACCTCGCTCCCCGCGGCGCTGGCTGCGGCGCGCGGGGAGGGCGAGCGGGGGCGGGTGCTCGACGCGTTCTCCTCCGGAGTGGAGAGCAGTCAGTTGGTGGGCGCGGTGGCGGTGTTGCTGGGCGGGGTGGTGGCGGCGGTGTTGTTGCGGCGGGCGGAGCGGGTGGGCGCCTAAGAACTCGGGCCGCGGGGCGGGTGTGTGGCTGCGGAGCCGCATATCGTCACGCCCCGCGCCCCTTTCCGGGGCGCCTAGCATGACGGTTGAGGGTGAGAGCGAGGTAGTGCGCATGGCGAAGGCAGGGCGGGAGGGGCCGCGGGACAGCGTGTGGCTGTCGGGGGAGGGGCGGCGCGGTGGACGCCGTGGGGGGCAGCCGTCCGGGCTCGACCGGGACCGGATCACCGGGGTCACCGTCCGGCTGCTGGACGCCGAGGGCCTGACGGGGTTCTCGATGCGCCGCCTGGCCGCCGAGCTGAACGTCACCGCGATGTCCGTGTACTGGTACGTCGACACCAAGGACCAGCTGCTCGAACTCGCCCTGGACGCCGTCTTCGGCGAGCTGCGCCACCCGGACCCGGACGCCGGGCTCGACTGGCGCGAGGAGCTGCGGGCCCTGGCCCGGGAGAACCGGGCGCTGCTGGTGCGCCACCCCTGGTCGTCCCGGCTGGTCGGCACCTACCTCAACATCGGGCCGCACTCGCTGGCCTTCTCCCGCGCGGTGCAGAACGTCGTGCGCCGCAGCGGGCTGCCCGCGCACCGTCTGACCGGCGCCATCTCCGCCGTCTTCCAGTTCGTCTACGGCTACGGCACCATCGAGGGCCGTTTCCTCGCCCGGGTGGCGGACACCGGGCTGAGTCCGGAGGAGTACTTCCAGGACTCGATGACCGCGGTGACCGAGGTGCCGGACACCGCGGGCGTCATCGAGGACGCGCAGGACATCATGGCGGCCCGGGGCGGCGACACCGTGGCGGAGATGCTGGACCGGGACTTCGAGTTCGCCCTCGACCTGCTCGTCGCGGGCATCGACGCGATGGTCGAACAGGGCTGACCGCCCGGCGTACGGCTGCCCACCCCGGCGTATGGCCGCCCACCCCGGCGTACGGCTCGCGGACACGCGCCCTAGTCGTCCGCCGCCAGCCGCGCCGGGAAGCCGCCCGTCGCCACCGGTCCCCACTTCTCCGGTGTCACCCGGACGATGGACTTGCCCTGCTTGACCATGGCCTGCCGGTACTCGTCCCAGTCGGGGTGCTCGCCGGAGATGTTGCGGAAGTACTCCACGAGCGGCTCCACGGAGTCCGGCGCGTCGATGACCTCCGCGGTGCCGTCGATCTGGACCCACGGGCCGTTCCACTCGTCGCTGAGCACGATGAGGCTGACCCGCGCGTCGCGGCGCGCGTTGCGGGTCTTGGCCCGCTCGGGGTAGGTCGACACGACGATCCGGCCGGCGTCGTCGACCCCGCAGGTCAGGGGCGAGCCCTGGGGGCTGCCGTCGGCCCGGCGGGTCAGCAGGATCGCCCGGTGCCGGGGGCGTACGAAGTCCAGCAACCCGTCCAGTGAGACACGGGTGTTCGTCGCGATGTTCGGTGCCATGCCGCCAGCCTAGGCCGCCGTGCCGCTCCCCGCCGTCCCGCTCCCGGCCGTGCCGCTTCCGGTGCGCAGCGCCTCCGCGAGGTTGTCGTGGACCGGCACGTCGCGGCGCAGGCCGGAGAGTTCGAGGACGCGGCTCGGTACGCCCTTCGGGACGGCCACCACGCGCAGCAGGGCGTGGTCGGGCAGCCGGCGGCGTACGGCCGCGACGAGGCGGACGCCCTGGGAGTCCATGAAACCGGTCGGGGAGAGGTCCAGGACGAGCAGGCGCAGTCCGTCGGAGCGCTGCTCCACGGCGGTCATGATCAGGGGCAGCAGCCCCGCGGCATTGCAGAAGTCGATCTCGCCGGGCATCGCGAGCACGACGCACCCGGGTGGTTCACAGGGCTCACACGGCTCGCAGGGCTGGGGGAGGAAGGTCACAGCACTCACCTGACAGACGTCCGTCGGGCTTCCGGCCGGGCCGCTTCCTGACCCGGTCCCCATTGCACCACGCGGCGGGGCGGTGCGGAAGGCGCGCCACTCGCCCGGCCGCGGGGCCGCCCGGACCGTCGGCCGAGCGTCACCGGCACGCAACCGAGCAGCTAAAGTGCTGTTCGTCCTGTGCTCGCAGTCGGGAATGTGCTGCGGAGCTCTCCTGCGCACGGCCGTGAGGCCGCGCTTGCCGAAGAGGTTCGTGGTGGCTGCGTCCGAATTTACTGATTTGCCGCGTTTTCCAGTGGGTTTCGAGCTGGCCGAGGCCCTGACCGCCGCGGCCGGTGACCTGCACGCGACGGGCTCACCCGGCGACACCATGAACACCGCCGTCGCACTGGCGGTACGCCTGCTGCCCGAAGCCGAGCACGCGGGCATCTCGGAGATCCAGCGCGGCGGCCGGCTGCGCTCCCTCGCCTGGACCGACGAGACCGTCCGGTTCGCCGCCGAGCCCCGGCAGGGCGGCCACACCCCGCACCCGGACTGGGAGCGCCTGTGGACCACGCCCGTGGTGCGGACGGACGACAGCGAGGCCGACGGCGGCGGCACCGTCCTGTCCGGGCTCGGTCTGCGCTCCACGCTGTCCCTGCGGCTGCGCGCCGACCGGCGGCGGCTGACCGTGCTGACCGCGTACGCCCGCAAGCCGCAGGCCTTCGACGAGGACGCCACCCGCATCGGGCGGCTGTTCACCGCGCACGTCTCCCTCGCCCTGGACTCGGCGACCGTGCGCGAGCAGCTCACCGAGGCGATGCGCACCAGGGACCTGATCGGCCAGGCCACCGGCATCCTGATGGAGCGTCTGGACATCGACGCGGGCGGCGCCTTCGAGTCCCTGGTGAAGGCCTCCCAGCGCGAGAACGTGAAGCTGCGCGACCTGGCCCGCCGCATCGTCGACGCCAACTCCGGTTCGGGCGGCAGAGGCGCGACCGAGCGGTGACGTGACATCCGTACGGTCATCACCCCGCGGATCAGCGACACGGACCCGGGCGGAGACGCGGACACTGTCCGGGCAACCGACCCGGCCCGGACATCGGCCACCCTCGACCACGCCATGGCGCGCAGCACCGGACCGCCCGGCGGCCTGGACCTGCGCCAGTACGAGAACGGCGCGGGCCGCATCGAACGGCGGCAGGCCTCGGCGGCCGACGTGCGCACCGCCCTGCTCTCCCGCAGCGTCATGGACCGGGCGGTCGGCATGCTCATGGCCCGGGAGCGCATCGACGCCCACCGGGCCCTGGAGCGCGGCGGCGCCGGGCCTCACAGGCCCGGAACGTCAAGCTCCGGGACCTGTGCGCCCAGGTGGTGGCCGGGGCGTCGTCCGGCGATGCCTCACACGGCGGGCAGTGACTCCCCCTGGACCGCCTGGACGTCCAGCTCGACCCGGAGCGTCGTGCCGATGGCGGCGATGCCGGCCTGGACGACCTGGTTGTAGTTCATGGCGAAGTCCTCGCGGTGCAGCTCCGCCGTCGCGCGGAACGCCGCCCGGGTGCCGCCCCAGGGGTCGGCGCCGGTGCCGAGGTAGGCCAGGTCCAGGTCGACCTCGCGGACGACCCCGTGCAGGGCCAGCTCGCCGCGGACGGTCCAGCGGTCCGGCCCGGCCTCGCTCACGCCGGTGGAGCGGTAGGTGATCTCCGGGTGGCGTTCGACGTCCAGGAAGTCGGCCGAGCGCAGGTGGGTGTCGCGCATGCCGTTGCCGGTGTCGATGGAGGCCGCCTTGATCACCGCCTCCACCCGGGACTTGGTGACGTCGTCCGGGGCGATCTCGACGGTGGCGGCGAAGTCGGTGAAGCGGCCCCGCACGCTGGAGATGCCCAGGTGCTGCGCGACGGCGGCCACGCTGGAGTGCGCCGGGTCCACGGTCCACGGCCCCGGCGGCGGCAGTTCGGTGCCGCCCTGGCGGGCCAGCGTCACGGTGCCGACCTCGGCCCGGCCGCTCGCGGTGACGATCGCGCTGGAGGCGGCGGGCGCGTAGCCGACCGCGGTGACGATCACGGTGTACGCCCCCGGCGTCAGCGCGGTGGTGTCCCGCACGGCGCCCTCGGTGTCCGCCTCGGCGCGCAGCACCTGCGTGCCGGTCATGTCGGTCACCGTGACGACCGCGTGCGACACGGCCCATCCGTCCCGCGTTCGGATCCTCGCGGTCAGTCCCATCCCGTTTTCTCCCTGCAAAGGCTCAGAAAGTGGTCGTAAAGAAACCGGCCCGTGGTGGGCGGGCGCACCTCCGCTCGGAGCGCGCACGCCACCACGGGCCGGGGTTCTGCTACTCGCCGGGGTGGGCGAGCTCGATGTCGTGACCGTCGGCACCCGGGCCGGCGACCGTCAGGGCGGTGGCCACCGGCGGGTAGCCGGTCGCGATGACGGTGTACTCACCGGCGTCCAGGTCGGTGAAGGCGTACGCCCCGTCCGCCCCGGTGGTGGCCGTGCCGACCACGTTGCCGGCCGCGTCGACCAGGGTGACCCGGGCGTCGGCCAGCGGGCCGTGCGGCGCCCGCACGACGCCCTGGACCTGGGCCCCGGCCTGGAGGTCGACCTCGACGCGGGTGACGCCGGTGCCGCCGACCTCCAGCGGCAGCGCGCGGGGCCGGTAGCCGGCGGCGTTGACCGCGACGGTCACGGTGCCCGGCACCAGCTCGGTGAAGGCGAACTCGCCCGCCTCACCGGTGGTGGCGCTGGCCAGCAGGTCGCCGCGCACGTCGGTGACGATCACCATGGCGTCCTTGACCGGCAGCCCGCCCTCCATGGCCCGGACCAGGCCGGTGAGCCCGCTGGTGCCGCTGAGCAGGATGTCGTAGGCGACCGGCTCGTCGTTGACGACGATGGTGGAGGCCTGCGGCTGGAAGCCGTCGGCGGAGGCGA
The DNA here is from genome assembly GCF_044327745.1 of Streptomyces sp. NPDC018026. Taxonomy (NCBI): domain Bacteria; kingdom Bacillati; phylum Actinomycetota; class Actinomycetes; order Kitasatosporales; family Streptomycetaceae; genus Streptomyces; species Streptomyces sp. NPDC018026. The sequence goes on along the minus strand of NZ_JBIRFY010000009.1, from coordinate 98,165 downwards.
TCAGCACGTACGACCCGGCGCTGGGCGCGTCGACGGTGTAGGAGCCGTCGGCCTGGGCGACGGACCGGCCGAGCTGGCGGCCGGCCAGCGAGATCAGCGTGACCGCGGCCTGCGGGACCGGGGCGGACTCGGCGCCGCGGACGAAGCCGCGCACCGCGATGCCGCCGGAGACGGGCGCCTGCGGTTCACCGGAGCCGGTCGTCGTGGCGACGGCGGCGAGCCGCTGCGTGGCCACCGGTCCGGCGGCCGGTCCGGCGGCCGGGGAGACCGCGGTGTCCGAGACGGCCGAGCTGGCCGGGTCGCCGGACGGTGTGGCCGACACGGCCGCCATCGCACCGGCCGGAACCGGCTCGTCGGCGACGCGGACGGCCTCCGCGGGGGTGCCCGCCACCGGCGGGGCGGCCTCGGCCGAGGACTCCGCGGCCTGTGCGAGGGCGCCCTTGGTGCGCAGCGGGACCTCCTTGATGAACAGCGTCACCAGGAAGCCGAGCAGGGCGATCGGCGCGACGTACAGGAAGATGTCGGCGATGCCGTGCCCGTAGGCGCTCTCCAGCCAGGTGCGGATGGGCGCGGGGAGCAGGTCCATGTCGGGGATCTGGCCGGAGCCCAGGGCCTTGCCGGCCGCCATCTGGTCCTCGGGCCTGAGCTGCCCGATGGTGTCGGTGGCGTAGTGGCTGATCCGGGTCGACATGATGGAGCCGAGCACCGAGACGCCCACCGCGCCGCCGAGGGACCGGAAGAAGGTGACCGTGGAGGACGCGGAGCCCAGGTCGCTCGGCTCCACCTGGTTCTGCGTGCAGAGCACCAGGTTCTGCATCATCATGCCGACACCGAGGCCCATCAGCGCCATGAAGATCGCGATGTGCCAGTACGCGGTGTCGTAGCGCATCGTGCTGAGCAGGCCGAGGCCCGCCGTCAGCAGCACGCCGCCGGCCAGCAGCCAGCGCTTCCACTTGCCGGTCTTGGTGATGATGATGCCGGAGACCGTGGAGGAGACGAACAGGCCGCCGATCATCGGGATCGTCATGACGCCCGACATGGTGGGGGACTTGTCCCGGGCGAGCTGGAAGTACTGGCTGAAGTAGACGGTGCCCGCGAACATCGCGATACCGACGAACAGCGAGGCCAGCGAGGCCAGGGTGATGGTGCGGTTCCTGAACAGGCGCAGCGGGATGATCGGCTCGCTCGCCCTGCTCTCGACGAAGAGGAAGACCAGCGTCAGCACGATCGCGCCGCCGACCATGGCGCCGGTCTGCCAGGACATCCAGGAGTACTTGTCGTCGGCGAAGGTGACCCAGACGAGCAGCAGGCAGACGGCCGCGGTGACGAAGAAGGCGCCGGCCCAGTCGACCTTGACCTTCCGCTTGACCACGGGCAGGTGCAGCGTCTTCTGGAGCACGATCAGCGCGAGGATCGCGAAGGGCACGCCGACGTAGAGGCACCAGCGCCAGCCGAGCCAGCTGGTGTCGGTGATGACGCCGCCGAGCAGCGGACCGCCGACGGTGGCGACGGCGAAGGTGGCACCGAGGTAGCCGGAGTAGCGCCCGCGCTCACGCGGGGCGATCATCGCGGCCATGATGATCTGCGCCAGGGCGGACAGACCGCCGGCGCCGAGGCCCTGGATGGCCCGCGCGGTGATCAGCATCGCGGGGTTCTGCGCCAGGCCGGCCACGACGGAGCCGATGACGAAGACGACCAGGGCTATCTGGACCAGGGCCTTCTTGCTGAACTGGTCCGCGAGCTTGCCCCACAGGGGGGTCGAGGCGGTCATCGTCAGCAGCGAGGCCGTGACGACCCAGGTGTAGGCGCTCTGGCCGCCGCCGAGGTCACCGATGATCTCGGGCAGGGCGTTGGTGACGATGGTCGAGGACAGGATCGCGCAGAACATGCCGAGCAGCAGCCCGGACAGTGCCTCCATGATCTGCCGGTGCGTCATCGGAGCGTCTCCGGTGGAGCCTCCCCCGTGCTTGGCATGAGCCCGCACACCGGCTGGTGTGGTCGTTGCCATGGACTTCCTTTACTTACGTGGTGATCGCGGGTGTACGGGTGGACTGTTCGTCCCCGGACAGTGCGGGAGGCCGGGCCGCGGGGGCCCGGCAGTCGTCGAAGCTGGCCCTGAGGCGGGCCATGAGCCGGGAGAGCTGGCCGACCTCGTCGTCGGACCAGTCGCTCAGGCGGTGGGAGAGCAGCTGGGTGGTCCGCTCGGCGATCTCGTCGAGCTGGTCCTGTCCCGCGGGCGTCAGGCGCAGGATGCGCGAGCGCTTGTCCGCCGGGTCGGGAAAGCGTTCGATCCAGCCCCGCTCGGCGCCGTGGGCGACGTGGCGGCTGGTCACCGACATGTCCACCGCGAGCAGCTCCGCGAGCTTGCTCATGCGCATGTCCCCGTGGCGGCCGAGCAGGGTCAGTACGGCGACGGACCCGCCGGGACAGTCGGACGGCAGCAGCCGCCCCATCTCCCGCTTCACGGCGCCGAAGGCGCTGAACTGGCGGATCAGCTCCTCGTACTGCGCCTTCTCGGCCATGCGCACCTCCCGATTCGTTGCTTAGGGCAACCATAAGGACAGTTAGTTGCTACAGGCAAACAAAAAGGGTCGGCGCGGCATAAAAAGTTGGCAAAGGCAAGTATTGCGAAAGTAAATGCGCAGGTGGTAAGGGGTGGGTCGGGTCAAGAGGGCTCGGCGGCCCCGCACTTGGGCCGCACTCGCGGATTCGCTAGTGTCTCGGCCCATGGCTAACACCCAGGGCCCCCAGGGCACCAACGACCCCGCAGGCAGCACCCAGATGTTCCGCGCGTTCGTCGACGACGCCCCGCAGGGCCGGCAGGCGGCGGCCCCCGCCGCCTCCTCCGGACCCCGCGTCGGCCTGATCGTCGGCATCGTGGCCGCCGTGATCGTCGTCGCGGCCGTGGCCTGGCTGGCGCTCGGCTAGAACGGGCACCCGGCCGCTGCGGCCTGGTACCGGGACATACGAAGGCGACCGCCGCGGCACCCCCGAGGTGCCACGGCGGCCGCCGTGCTGTCGTACGGGCTCTCCCGCGGCGCGGGCTCAGTCGGAGATGAGGCCTTCGCGCAGCTGCGACAGGGTCCGGGTGAGCAGCCGGGAGACGTGCATCTGCGAGATGCCGACCTCCTCGCCGATCTGCGACTGGGTCATGTTGGCGAAGAAGCGCAGCATGATGATCCGCCGCTCCCGGGGCGGCAGCTTGGCCAGCAGCGGCTTCAGGGACTCGCGGTACTCCACGCCCTCCAGCGCCGTGTCCTCGTAGCCCAGGCGGTCGGCCAGCGAGCCCTCGCCGCCGTCGTCCTCCGGGGCCGGCGAGTCCAGCGAGGAGGCGGTGTACGCGTTGCCCACGGCCAGGCCGTCGACGACGTCCTCCTCGGACACGCCGAGGACGGCGGCCAGTTCACTCACGGTCGGCGAGCGGTCCAGCTTCTGGGACAGCTCGTCGCTGGCCTTCGTCAGGGCCAGCCGCAGCTCCTGGAGGCGGCGCGGGACGCGCACCGACCACGAGGTGTCGCGGAAGAACCGCTTGATCTCGCCGACGACGGTCGGCATGGCGAACGTCGGGAACTCGACCCCGCGTTCGCAGTCGAAGCGGTCGATCGCCTTGATCAGGCCGATGGTGCCGACCTGGACGATGTCCTCCATCGGCTCGTTGCGGGACCGGAAGCGCGCGGCGGCGTAGCGCACCAGCGGGAGGTTCAGCTCGATCAGGGTGTCCCGGACGTAGGCGCGCTCGGGACTGTCCTGGTCGAGGGCGGCGAGCCGCAGGAACAGGGAGCGGGACAGGGTGCGGGTGTCGATGGCCTCCGTTGCCGGAAGGGTCTGGGCCGGCACGGCGTCGAGGTCCGGCACGGCTTCGACGGCCTGAGCGCCGTCGAGGGAGCCGACGGAGCCGACGGAGTCGATGGGGCCGACGGGCTCGACGGGGCCGAGCGCCTCGATCGAGTCGGGCGCGGTCTCGCTCTCCGCGAGCGCGAGCACCTTCGAGCTGCCCTGTTCTGCGGACATGCCACCCCCTTTGGGTCGCGGGACGGTCGCGGCACACGCTCCCACGCCGGGAACGCAGCCTTCACCTGAATACCGGAGCCGAAGCCCCGGCAAACGCGTCTCCGGCAGAATGTCACATGTCGGCAACGCGCTGTAGTGACATGTCGACATCCGAGATGCGAATACCCCCTGGAAACAGGGGGTCTGATGGGCTTTCAGCCCGATTCCGTCCGCAACGGCCCTGGTGAGCGATTCGCTCTCCCCGGTGACCCCTCGCTCGCGCTTTCGACTCCGCCCGGACTCCCGGCCGAGCTTACGCGTCGATCCGGTTCGCGGACCTCAACCGCTGGAAACTACGCGCCAGTAGCCGCGAGACGTGCATCTGGGAGACGCCGAGTTCGGCGCTGATCTGCGACTGCGTGAGGTTGCTGTAGTAGCGCAGCAGCAGGATCCGCTGCTCCCGCTCGGGGAGCTGGACGAGCAGGTGGCGTACCAGGTCCCGGTGCTCGACCCCGTCGAGGGCCGGGTCCTCGTAGCCGAGCCGGTCGAGCAGTCCGGGCAGCCCGTCGCCCTCCTGGGCGGCCTCCAGCGAGGTGGCGTGGTACGACCGCCCCGCCTCGATGCAGGACAGCACCTCCTCCTCGGTGATGCGCAGCCGCTCGGCGATCTCGGCGGTGGTCGGGGAGCGCCCGAAGGCCGTCGTCAGGTCCTCGGTGGCGCTGTTGACCTGCACCCACAGCTCGTGCAGCCGGCGCGGCACGTGCACGGTGCGCACGTTGTCGCGGAAGTACCGCTTGATCTCCCCGACCACGGTGGGCATCGCGAACGTCGGGAACTGCACGCCCCGCTCCGGGTCGAAGCGGTCGATGGCGTTGATGAGCCCGATGGTGCCGACCTGGACGACGTCCTCCATCGGCTCGTTGCGCGAGCGGAAGCGGGCGGCGGCGTAGCGCACCAGCGGGAGGTTGGCCTCGATGAGCGCCGCGCGCACCCGGTCGTGCTCCGGCGTGCCCGGGGTGAGGCCCTTCAGCTCGCCGAAGAGCACCTGGGTCAGGGCCCGGGTGTCGGCGCCCCGGCTGCGCTGCGGCGCGGGAGCCTCCTGGGCCTGGGCGGGCGGCGCGGGCGGTGCTTGAGGCGCAGTACTGGCCGGCACGGTCAACTCCACCTCGTGATCTGTCAACTCTTCCGTCAACTCATCCGTCAAAAGCGGTCATAGCATCACAAGACATGTCCACTGTGTGCAAGCACCGCATAACGTCGTGTTGAGTGAACGCAGAACGGCCCCGCACCGAGCCGGTGCGGGGCCGGGCCCCGGTCCGCAGCGCGCTGCGGACCCGCGGTCGTACTAGAACTCGTAGTCGGCGATCACCCAGGTGGCGAACTCGCGCCACAGCGCGACGCCCGCCTGGTGCGCCGGGTGTTCGAGATAGCGCTTGAGCGCGTCCGCGTCGTCCACGGCCGAGTTGATGGCGAAGTCGTAGGCGATGGGCCGGTCGCTGATGTTCCAGGCGCACTCCCAGAAGCGGAGGTCGTCGATCCGGCCACCGAGCGCCCGGAAGGCCTCGACGCCCGCCACGACGCGCGGGTCGTCGCGCTCGACGCCGTCGTTCAGCTTGAACAGCACGAGATGGCGGATCATCACTCTCCTCCGTTGGCGGCCCAGGTCATGAAGTCGCCCACGGCGCCCGCCGCGTCGGATATGCCCTGGAAACCTATCTGCACGTAGTCGGCTGCCTTGGCCGGATCGGTGATGATCACGTACAGCACGAAGACCACGACCACATAGACGGCGATCTTCTTCGAGTTCACCGCCACCGCGGCCTCCCCTGTCCCTTCGACCCACGCCTTTCGGTCGCTCATGATCGCACGAAGGGCCCCGTCTTTCGACGGGGCCCTTCCAAAGCGGTAGCGGAGGGATTTGAACCCTCGGTGACTTGCGCCACACTCGCTTTCGAGGCGAGCTCCTTCGGCCGCTCGGACACGCTACCGAGAGAGACCTTACAGCACGGAGCGGCATGCTCAGAAATCGGTATTGCGGCCGACGAACGGCCGTACGGGCAGCTGTCCCGGCACCCCGTCCGGACCCGGTCAGCGGTCGCGGAAGAAGTCCGTGAGCAGCCGGGCGCAGTCGTCCGCGAGCACGCCCTCGATCACCTCGGGACGGTGGTTGAGGCGCCGGTCGCGCACCACGTCCCACAGCGACCCGGCCGCTCCCGCCTTGTCGTCGCGGGCGCCGTAGACCACGCGGTCCACCCGGGACTGGACGAGCGCGCCCGCGCACATCGTGCAGGGCTCCAGGGTGACGACGAGCGTGCACCCCGACAGCCGCCACTCGCCCAGCTCCGCTGCGGCCCGCCGGATCGCGAGGACCTCGGCGTGGGCCGTCGGGTCCCCGGTGGCCTCGCGTTCGTTGTGCCCGGCGGAGAGCACGGCACGGCCGTCCGGCGCCAGTACGACGGCGCCGACGGGCACGTCCCCGCCGGCCGCCGCCCGCCCGGCCTCGGCCAGGGCGAGCCGCATCGCGGCCCGCCACCGGTCGCGCACCGGATCGGGCGGTGCCCCCTCGGGGTCCTCCTCGGCCGGCGCGGTCAGCGGACGGTCTCCAGTACGTCCAGCGCGCCCAGGGCCTCGGCGATCTCGCCGACCGCGTCCCCGGACATCGAGCGCAGCTCCTTCTCGCTCACGCCGAGGTCGTCCAGGACCTCGGCGTCGCCGACCGGCCCGTGCGGCACGGCCTCGGCCGAGCCGGCGGCCGCGTCGGAGCCGCCGCCGTCCTCGTCCTCCTCGTCGTCGGACTCGCCGTCCTCCGTGCCGTCGAGGTCGAGGGCGTCGAGGTCGTCACCGTCGTCACCCGGCTCCCGGCCGAGCAGTTCGTCGGTGAGCAGGATCTCGCCGTAGCTGCTGCGGGCGGCCGCGGCGGCGTCCGACACATAGATACGGGGGTCCTCCTCGCCGTCCACCCGGACGACTCCGAACCACGCGTCCTCCTGCTCGATCAGCACGAGCACCGTGTCCTCGTCGGGAGAGGACTCCCGGGCCAGGTCGGCAAGATCCGACAGGGTTTCCACATCGTCGAGCTCTGTGTCGCTCGCTTCCCACCCGTCTTCGGTGCGCGCGAGCAGTGCGGCGAAGTACACCGTGACTCTCCCACTGGTCCTAGGCGTGCCGGTTGGGGATCCCCCCGGCGGAGGCTACGGGCGGGGGAGCGGTGCTCCGAGCCCCACCCACTCGGAATCGTGGCAGAAACAAGGCACTCAGGGGACGTCTTCGGCGCCCTGTGTCCGGCTGTTTTGACCGGCGTCCCGGAAGGTGCGCACCCGGACAGCCGCCCAGCAGCGCCCTCGTCGCCGCCACGTGCGGATCGTACGCGGATTCTCGCGGTCCCCGCGTACGTCCGTCACCACCAACGTCGGCGCGGCGCGCGATCTTCCCCGGCCGGCTCAGGAAGTTTTCCCGGGCGGAGGAACAACCAGCGAACTGCCGAGGAACTACCAGCGAAAGGTGCGCATGCGCATCGCGTGCCGCAGCCGGGCGGCCTTGGCGCGGCGCGGCTGCACGCGGTCCCGCAACTGCCGGGCCTCCGCCAGATCACGCAGGAACTCGGCCCGGCGCCGCCGCCGTTCGGCCTCCCGCTCCCGTTCCCGCTCCCCCCGCGGCACCGCACTCGGCTCGGCCCCGCGTTCCGCACCCCGCTCCGCGCCGGGGGACGGCATGTTGTGGAAGTCCCGGTCAGGCACAGTCTCACCACCCAGCGTCCGTCCCTCCCACCTTCCCCCGACCGGGCGGTTTGACGCCCGCGAACGAGTGGAGCCCCGCTTTGGACCTTGCCCGCCGCGGGGACGCCGCCCCCACGGGCCCCGGTTAATGTGGTGGACATGCGTCTCCACGTCGTCGACCACCCCCTGGTCGCCCACAAGCTCACCACGCTGCGCGACCAGCGCACCGACTCCGCGACCTTCCGCCGTCTCGCCGACGAGCTGGTCACCCTGCTCGCCTACGAGGCCACGCGGGACGTCCGCACCGAACAGGTCGACATCCACACGCCGGTCTCCCGGACCACCGGCGTCAAGCTCTCCCACCCGCGCCCGCTGGTGGTGCCGATCCTGCGGGCCGGTCTCGGCATGCTCGACGGCATGGTCCGGCTGCTGCCGACCGCCGAGGTGGGCTTCCTCGGCATGGTGCGCAACGAGGAGACGCTCCAGGCCTCCACGTACGCCACGCGCATGCCGGACGACCTGTCCGGGCGCCAGGTGTACGTCCTCGACCCCATGCTGGCCACCGGCGGCACCCTGGTCGCGTCCATCAGGGAGCTGATCAAGCGCGGCGCCGACGACGTGACGGCGGTGGTGCTGCTCGCCGCCCCCGAGGGTGTCGAACTGATGGAGCGCGAGCTGGCCGGCACCCCGGTGACGGTCGTGACGGCCTCGGTCGACGAGCGTCTCAACGAGCAGGGCTACATCGTCCCGGGCCTCGGCGACGCGGGCGACCGCATGTACGGAGCGGCCGAATAGCGGTCGGCGCAGTCCCGGACCCGCTCAGCAGCCCTTCTTCTCCGCGGTGGGCGTCGGCCGCGGCGCGGCCAGCTCGGCCAGCGCCGTGTCGGCGGCCGCGGGCTTCGCCAGCCCCTTGAAGCCGTTGCCGATGATGAGGTCGACGGCGGCGCCCTTGCGGGCCGCGTCGGCGCGGTGCTCGGCGCCGGGCAGCTGGGTGCCGAGCACGGTGAGCGAGGTCTTGAGGGAGGCGGCCGGCCCGAGCAGCAGCCCCGTGCCGGCGACCTTCTTGTCGTACTCCTTGGGCGCGTTGCTCACGTCGCCCACGCGGAAGCCGCGCTTCTTCAGCTCGTCGGCGGTCTTCTGCGCCAGCCCGCTGCGGGTCGTCGCGTTGAGCACGTTGACGGTGACCTGACCGGGCTTCGGCAGCTCCACGGCGGACGGCGAGGCGCTCGCCCTCGCGGTGGTGGCACAGCCGGCGGCACCGGCCGCAGAGGCCTTGTCGCCGCCGGTGAAGACGTCGATGAGCTGCAGCGTGCCCCAGCCCAGCACCCCGAGAACGGTGACGCAGGCGACGGCGAGGACCGCGAACCGGCCGCGTCGCCGGGCCGGGCGCATCCGCGGGTACTTGTCCCCCGTGATCTTGTACTGGCCACCCATGCCGGGAGGAGTCAGCATGCTCATGGGCGCAGCGTAGTGCGCCGGAGCAGGGATGCCTATTAGATGATCAGTCGACGTTCCGAGGTTCGACGCAAGGCAACCCGAAAGGGTCAACCGAAAGCGCCACAGGCGTCGTCAGTCGAGCTCGAGGACCCGGGCGTGCAGCACCTGGCGCTGCTGCAGCGCGGCCCGCACCGCCCGGTGCAGACCGTCCTCCAGATACAGATCGCCCTGCCACTTCACGACGTGTGCGAAGAGGTCGCCGTAGAAGGTGGAGTCCTCGGCCAGGAGCGTTTCCAGGTCGAGCTGGCCCTTGGTCGTCACGAGCTGATCGAGGCGGACCGGGCGCGGCGCGACGTCCGCCCACTGCCGGGTGCTTTCCCGGCCGTGGTCGGGGTACGGCCGGCCGTTTCCGATGCGCTTGAAGATCACACGGAAAGCCTACCGGCCCCGGCGTCGCGGGCGCAGCCATGGCGCCGGAGTGCGGCGCCGGAAAAGCCGCCGCAAACCGGATCAATCGGCAGGGCCCGCGAGAGTTCGGTGGCCGCGGGGCTCTCCGCGGGCGGCGGAGACGGTGCGTGACCGCCCCCACCGCCCGGGCCCTTTTGTCAGCCGCGCGGCCGTTCCCGTGCGGGCCGCTGCTGTTCGCCGGCTGCCTGCGCGGCGGTGCCGGTCCGGGGCGCACGGCGGGCCGCCTCGGCACGCAGGAGGGCGCGCAGGACGGCGTAGGGGTCGTTGGGCATGTCGGTTCCTCGTTCCTGGTTCGCGTGCCGGGTTCGCGGGGGACCGGCGACGGGGCCGGTCCGGCGCGGTCAGCAGCGCAGAACCACGGAACGCGGGCCGCGGGGGAGGACGGCGGCCCGATCGGTACGAGCGTCGAACCGGGGGCGAGCCCGACGGCCCGCCACGAAGACCGGCGCAACGGGCCGCACCACGACGGCCCGCCGCACACTGCGCCCCGGCCCCCTCAGCACGGTGTCGAGATGGTCGTACTCCCCCGCCGTACCCGCCGCCGCGGCCACCGGCGTGACCGGTGCCGCCCGGACCGCCACGTGCGTGCAGGGCACGAGCAGGACGAGCAACAGGACCAGGGCCCGCAGACAGGCGTCCGGGCGGACGGCGGCATGCGGTGCGGGTCTCACCTCAGTCGTGTCCCCGCCCGGCGTACGCCGTCCTTCCCGCCGGGGACGTAATCCGCCCGCTCGGCGTAGGCGGGGCGCCGCTCACAGGGCGCGGGGGACCTGGTGCGCCCGCCCGCGCAGCCGCACCGACGTCACGATCTCGACGACGCCGACGACGACCAGCCACCAGCCGCCGACCAGCATGAGGACGGCGGCCGACTCGACCGGCGAGTCGATCAGGACGATGCCGGCGACCACGGTGACGGCGCCGAGGAAGATCTGCCAGCCGCGCGCCGGCATGGACGGGTCGTGCGCGGCGGCCACGATCTGGGTGACGCCGCGGAACAGCCAGCCGATGCCGATCCACAGCGCGAGCAGCAGCACCGACTGCAGGGGGCCGCGGAAGCAGAACAGACCCAGCAGGATCGACACGGCGCCGCTGATGAAGGCCAGCACCCGCAGTGAGGTCCTGCGGTGCGTACCGAAGGCCGCGGCCAGCTGGAGGACGCCGCTGATGACGAGGTAGAGGCCGAAGAGCACACCGGCGGCGAGGAGCGAGGCGCCGGGCCAGACCAGGACCAGGATGCCCAGGATCAGCGAGGCGATGCCGGTGAACAGCACGGTCTGCCAGGCGGCGCGGGACAGAAGGTGCAACGGCCCCTCGAAGGCGGGCTCGGGCTCGGGCTCCCGGTGTCCGGCGGCCGGCCCGTGCGGCGTCCCGTGCCGGGCGTGCACCCCGCGGTCGTCGTACGGCGTCCCGCCGGGGGACCCGCTAGGTGGTTCGGTCATGCCCCATGCTGGGAGCAGGCTCGACACGGATGCCACCTGGGTTGGGCCACGGGGCTGATGCGCTCCGCGCGACGCGGCACCCGGGGCGGGTGTGGGGCACGTGGCCCGGCGTCGCACGCGGTGCCCGGGGTGGGTGCGGGCGCGAGGGGGACGCGGCCCGGCGTTGCGGGGTGCCGCTGCGCCCACCCGTGCCGCCCCAGCGGCACGACTGCCCGCAGCGGCGGCGGCGGGCGACGACGCGCAGCTGGGCGGGGCGGCGGACGGCGCGCAGCTGGGCGGCGTGGCGGGTACGCGCAGCTGGCGCGGGGGCGAGGCGGCGGGGGAGCCGCGTACGGCGAGAAGGGGGCGGGTCGGGGGGTGTCCGCCCGCAGCGGTTGGCGCGTCAACGGAGTTCGCTTCTGTGGCCGACCGATTCCGCGCCGTTCCGAGGACGGACACCCCCCGGCGCGGCCCCGACCCACCCACCGGAGATACCGCGCCACGCGCACCTACTTGCCGGAGCCCTTCGCCGCCTTGGCCGCCGCCTTCATCTCCTGCTTGTGCGCACGCACCTTGGTCAGGGACTCCGGCCCCCTGATGTCCGCGACCGACCGGAAGGAGTCCGGCTCCCCGTACGCCCCCGCCGCCTCGCGCCACCCCTCGGGACGGACGCCGAGCTGCTTGCCGAGCAGCGCAAGGAAGATCTGGGCCTTCTGCTTGCCGAACCCCGGCAGCTCCTGGAGCCGTTTCAGCAGCTCCTTCCCGGTGCTCACCCCCCGCCAGACGGCCTCGGCGTCACCGTCGTACGTCTCGACGAGGTACCGGCACAGCTGCTGCACCCGCCCCGCCATCGAGCCGGGATACCGATGAACGGCCGGCTTGTCGGACAGCAGCGCGGCGAACCCCTCCGGGTCGTACGCGGCGATGTCGTGCGCGTCGAGGTCCTCCGCCCCCATGCGCCGGGCGATGGTCGAGGGACCCTTGAACGCCCACTCCATGGGCACTTGCTGGTCCAGCAGCATGCCGACCAGCGCGGCGAGCGGGCTGCGCCCGAGGAGTTCGTCGGCCTCGGGGTCCTGGGCGAGGTGAAGTGTGACGTCCATGTCCCGATGATCGCGCGTACGGGCTCAGGTCGCGCGCCAGTACCCCAGCGCGTTCACCCGCTGCTTCGGCACCCCCAGCTCCTTGCGGACGTACGACGAGAGCGCCCGGGTAGTCGCCGTGTCGCACGCGATCCATACGAACGGCTCCGAGGCGGCCCCCAGCAGCTCCGGCAGCTCCTCCTTCACCCGCGCCACCAACTGCGCCCCCGCGTCCCGCCGCGCAACCGCCCGCACCTCGTGCCGCCCGGAGTCGGTACGAAACGGCAGGCCGTCGTCCGTGCCCCCCTCGAACCAGACGGTCGCGGGCACCGACCCGAACGCGTCGAGCAGGGAGTTGAGCGCGGGCAGGGACGCCGGGTCCGCGACCGCGAAGACACGGGACGGAGGGGGCTGCGGCACCTCGAACCCGGTGCCCTGGACCGTCGCCTCGACGGTGTCCCCCGGCTTCGCCGCCCGCGCCCAGTCGCTCGCGCACCCCTCGTGCAGGGCGAACTCCATGGCGAAGGTCCCGGCCGCCGGATCCGGGTCGACCAGCGTGTACCCCCGCTGGTGCGGCCTGCCCGCGTTGTCGAACCACAGCCGCACCCACATCGTGGGGTGGACCCCGGTCACCGCCAGCATGCCGCCGTCGCTCAGGCGCAGCCGCCGGTAGTGCGGGGTCACGTCCTCCACGCCCGTCACGGTGAACTCGAAGTCCTTCGCGCGCATCAGCTTGAGGACCGCGCCCTCCCAGCCCCGCCCCTGCCCCATGTTTCCTTCACCCTTCACGTACTATTCGGCCACGACAGCTATAACTTAGGTGAGCCTAACCTAAAGGAAAGTAGAGGCACAGGGGTGAGCGCCGAGACCTACCGCGACGCCTGGGGAATCCCGCACCTGCGCGCGGACACCCCGCACGAACTCGCCCGCGCCCAGGGCCGCGTCACCGCCCGCGACCGCGCCTGGCAACTGGAGGTCGAGCGGCACCGCGCCCAGGGCACCTCCGCGTCCTTCCTCGGCCCCGAGGCCCTGTCCTGGGACCGCCTCGCCCGCCGAGCCCGCCTCGCGGACACCGCCCGCCGCTGCTTCACCGCCCTGGAGCAGAAGGACCCGGAGACGGCGGCCTGGGTGCGGGCGTACGCGGACGGCGTGAACGAGGGGCTCACCGAGACAGAGCCCCCGAACCCGAACCCGAACCCGAACGCGAACCCGGCCCAGGCCCATGCCCAGTCCCCGGAGTTCGCCCGCACCGGCCTCACCCCGGGCCACTGGGACCCCTGGACCCCGCTCGGCGTCTGGCTCGCCACCCACATCCTCTTCGCGGGCTTCCCCGCCAAGCTCTGGCGCGAGCACATCTCCACCCACCTCGGCCCGGAAGCCGTCGCCCTGTTCGCCGCCGACGGCCCCGGCACCGCGGGCAGCAACGGCTGGCTGGTGAGCGGCGAGCGGACCACGACCGGACACGCACTGATCGCGGGCGACCCGCACCGCTTCATCGAGGACCCCGGTGTCTACCAGCAGGTCCACCTGTCCTGCCCGGAGTTCGACGTCGTCGGCCTCGCCGTGCCCGGCGTCCCCGGCGTCGCCCACTTCGGCCACACCGGCACCGTCGCCTGGGCCATCACCAACGCGATGGCCGACTACCAGGACCTGTACCGCGAACGCCTGCGCCGCACCGGCGCGGGGGTCGAGGCGCTCGGCCCGGACGGCACCTGGCACCGCGCCGCCCGCCACACGGAGACGATCCACGTCGCCGGGGAGGACACGGTGGAGGTCGAGATCATCGAGACCGACCGCGGCCCCGTGATCGCCGGCGGCCCCGAGGGCCTGGACGACGGCACCCCGGCCGCCCTCAGCCTGCGCTACCCGCCCCGCGTCACCGCCGACCTCGGCTTCGGCGCCCTGCTGCCGCTGCTGCGGGCCCGCCGGGTCGCCGACGTGGACCGCGCCCTGGACGCGTGGGCCGAGCCGGTCAACGTGGTGCAGGCCGCCGACACGGAGGGCGGCCTGCTGCACCGGGTCGCGGGCCGCGTCCCCGTGCGCCCCGCCGCGAACGGCCTGCGACCGGTCCCCGCCTGGGAGCCCGGCCACGAGTGGACCGGCTGGCACACCCCGCCCCGCGCCGGCCTCACCGACGGCGTCGCGGTGATGGCGAACCAGCGCGGCCCGTCCACGCCCCTGGGCGTCGAGTTCGCCCCGCCGCACCGCGCCGACCGCATCACCGCCCTGCTCGCGGGCAAGGAGCACTGGTCGGCGGCGGACATGCCCGCGATCCACACGGACACCCACCTGGGCTCGGCCACCCCCCTCCTGAACCACCTCGCGGCCCTGCCTTCCACGACCGCCCCGACCTCCGAAGCCACCCCGACCACCCCGACCTCCGAAGCCACCCCGACCACCCCGACCACCCCGACGACTCCGACCACCCCGACCCCCCTCACCCCCGAGGCCGCCGCCCTGCGCGACCGCATCCTCGCCTGGGACCGACGCATGGACGCCGACAGCACCGACGCCGCGGCGTACGCGGCCGTGCGCGCGGCGGTCGTACGCGGTCTGGCCGCGCACCCGGTCCTCGCCCCGGCGTCCGTGCCGCCCGCGTACCCCGAGGTGCTCCTGCCGTGGCTCGCGCTCGTGCCGCGCCTCGGCCACGCCCTGGAGCACCTGCTGCGCGCGGAGGACCTGTACGGCATCGACCGCACCGAGACCGTCCGCGCCGCGCTGGAGGAGGTCGCCGCGTCGCCGCCGTCCGGCACCTGGGGCGACACCCACCGCCTGGCCCCCTGGCGGGCACTGCCGGACCCCGCCGCCACCGCCGCCGCCCCCGTGGACGAACCCGGCCTCTCCGGCGACCACGACTGCGTCCTGTGCACCTCCCCGGTGCCCGGCCTCACCGACCGCGCCGCACGCGGCCCGGCCGCACGGTACGTCTGGGACCTGGCCGACCGCGCGAACAGCCGCTGGGTGGTGCCGCACGGCGCCTCGGGCCGCCCCGGCTCACCCCACCACCACGACCAGCAGCCCCTGTGGCTCGGCGGGGAACTCGCCCCGGTGGTCACCGACTTCGACCGGCTCACCAAGGAATCCGATGACTGACACCCCCGCGGCCCCGTACGCCTCCCGCACCCCGGTCCACGAGCAGTACCTCGACGGCTTCGGCACCGTCCGCGTCCTGCCCCTGGACCCCGCCGCGGACGCCGCGGTGGTCCACGGCTGGGTCGGTGAGGAACGGGCCGCGTTCTGGGGCATGAACGACCTGACGCGCGACCAGGTCGCCGCCGTGTACGCGCACATGGACACCCTCGACACCCACCACGCCTTCCTGGTCGTGAAGGACGACGCGCCGGCCGCCCTGCTCCAGACCTACGATCCCGCGGCCGACCGGGTGAGCGAGTGCTACGCCGCCGAGCCGGGCGACATCGGCGTCCACCTGCTCCTCGCCCCCGCCGGAACCGAGGGCGCGCGCCCCGGCTGGACCGCCGCGCTGTCGGCCGTCCTCATGGCGTACGTGCTGCTGGGCCTGGACCGGACGCGGATCGTGGTCGACCCGGACGTGGCCAACGAGAAGGCGATCGCCCGCTTCCTCAAGCAGGGCTTCACCGCCGGTCCCGAGGTGGACCTGCCCGAGGTGGACCTGCCGGACATGTACCTGCCGGAGAAGAAGGCACAACTGGCTTTCCTGCGCCGGGAGGTAGCGTTCGGCGCGTGACTCCCGCGCCGACACCGACCGCCGAGGACCTGATCGCGCACTACGCACTGGAGCCCATTCCGCGCGAGGGCGGACTGTTCCGGCGCACCTGGGCGGGCCCCGGGCGCCCGGACGGACGCCCCGCCGGTTCCGCCATCGTCGCCCTGCTCACCGCCCGGCCGGACGACTTCTCCGCCCTGCACCGCCTGCCCGCCGACGAGGTCTGGCACTTCTACCTCGGCGATCCCCTCGAACTGCTCCTCCTCGCCCCGGACGGCAGCGCGCGTACGGCCGTGCTCGGCCCCGACGTCCTGGGCGGGCAGCACGTGCAGTACACGGTGCCCGCCGGTACGTGGATGGGCGGCCGGGTGGGCGCGGGCGGCGCGTGGTCGCTCTTCGGCTGCACGATGGCGCCCGGCTTCACCTACGGGGACTACGAGCACGGCGACGCCGCCGATCTCACGGCGCGCTACCCGGCCGAGTCGGCCCGGATCGAGTCACTGTGCCGCCCATGACTCCCGCACCCCCTCCCCCCGACTCCACCCGCCTCCTCGACGGACAGATCGCCCTGGTCACCGGCGCGGGCGGCGGCATCGGCCGGGGGATCGCACTGCGCTTCGCCGAGGAGGGCGCGGCGGTGGCGGTGCACTGCCGTACGGCGGTGCAGTCGGCGCGGGAGGTGGCGGAACGCATCCGCGACCGGGGCGGACGCGCCACCGTCCTGCGCGCCGACCTCACCGGCGAGGACGCCTGCCGGCGCCTGGTCGGGGAGGCCGCCGACTGGGGCGGCGGACGGCTCGACGCGCTGGTCAACAACGCGGGCGTGCAGCCGCTGCGGGAACTGCCGGGCATGACGGCGACCGAGTGGCGGGAGGTGGTGGACACCAACCTGACCGGCGTCTTCGCGTGCACGCAGGCCGCGGCGGCAGTCATGCGCGCCCAGGGCGGCGGCACGGTCACCCACATCGCCTCGATCGAGGCGGGCGCCCCCGCTCCCGCGCACGCGCACTACAGCGCCTCGAAGGCGGCGGTGGTGATGCACGCCCGGTCGGCGGCACTGGAGTACGGCCCGTGGGGCGTGCGGGTGAACTCCGTCTCCCCCGGCCTCGTCGACCGGGAGGGACTCGCCGAGGCCTGGCCGGAGGGCGTACGGCCGTGGCGGCGGGCGGCACCGACGGGACGGCTCGGGCGCCCGGAGGACGTGGGGGACGCGTGCGTGTTCCTGGCCTCGCGGCTGGCGTCCTGGGTGACGGGCCACGACCTGGTGGTGGACGGCGGGGTGACGGCCCGCCCGTCGTGGTGAGGAGCCGCCGGACAGCCCGGTGAGCGGGACGGCCGCCGCGTCCGTACGTATCCCCGAGGCAGTGGGCCCCGACGACGGAGATGCGACGTGAGGTGTGGTGACGATGCGCACGCTGGACGCCGGGGGCGAGGAGGAGGACACGACCGGCCACAGCGGTGGGACCACGGGGACCGAGGGAACGGAAGCACTTCCCGAAGCCGCCAGGGCTGCCGGGACCTCCGGCCCGGCCAGGTCCTCCGGCCCGGCCGGGGAGTCCGGCGGCTGGTGCTGCTGGGAGCCGTGCTGGTCCTGCTCCTCCTCGGTGGCGCCGGACCTGCGTCCGCCCACGCCGCCCTCGGCTCCACCGACCCCGCCGACGGAACGGTCCTCCAGCGCGCCCCCGCCCGCGTCACCCTGACCTTCAGCGAGTCCGTCGGCCTGCGCGACGACTCCTTCCGCGTCCTGGACCCGGGCGGTCACCGCGTCCGCACCGGGGCGGCCGGGCACGTGGACGGCCGGTCCGACACGGCCGGGGTCGCGCTGCCGGACGGGCTGGGGGAGGGCACGTACACCGTGGCCTGGCGGGTGGTGTCCGCCGACAGCCACCCGGTGTCGGGCGCCTTCACCTTCTCCGTGGGCAAGCCGTCGCAGACGTCCGCCCCCGTGGACCCGGGCCCCACCGAGGACCCGCTGACCGCGACCCTCCACAAGCTCGCCCGCTACCTCGCCTACCTCGCCGCCGCCCTGCTCATCGGCACCGCCGCCTTCGCCGCCCTGTGCCGCCCCCCGGACCCGGCCCCGTTGCGCCGCCCGCTGGTGACGGGCTGGTGGACCCTGCTGGCGGCCACCGTCGCCCTGCTGGTGCTGCGTGCCCCGTACGAGGCGGGTACGGGGCCGTCGTCGGCCCTGGACGCCGACGCGCTCGCGGGCACCCTCACCGCGCGCCCCGGCGTACTGCTGCTGATCAGGCTGGCGCTGCTGGCCCCGGTCGCGCTCCTCCTCGTCCGGGTGTCCCGCGCGGACCGGCGGGGGGAGCGCACCCCGCTCGTCGGCGCGGTGGGCACCGCCCTGGCCGTCGGCCTCGCCCTGACCTGGGCCGCCGCGGAACACGCCGCCGCCGGCATCCAGGTGCCCCTCGCGATGGCGTCCTTCACCCTGCACCTGCTGGCCACCGCGGTCTGGCTGGGCGGCCTCACCGCCCTGATCCTCACCCTGCGCACCATCGCGGACGCCGCCACCGTCGCCCGCTTCTCCCGCGTCGCCCTCGCCTCCGTCACCGTCCTGGTGACCACCGGCGTCTACCAGTCCTGGCGCGGCCTCGGCTCCTGGCAGGCGCTCACCGGCACGACGTACGGCAGGCTGCTGCTGGTCAAGGTGCTCCTGGTGGCCGTGCTGCTGGCCGCGGCGGCGGTGTCCCGGAGATGGACGACGGCCCTGGCGACGGCGGCGCTCACCGTGCCCGAGCCCGCCCGGACGACGCTGCGCGAGCGCATCCCCCAACCGGCGGTCGGCCCCCCGGAGTCACAGCCGGAGCCGAAACCGGACTCACAGCCGGAGCCGGCGCCGAGGCCGGACACCGAGGCGGACCCGGAACGGCCCCCCACCGCCGCGCAGGCCGCCCTCCGCCGCGGTCTGCGCCGTTCCGCCCTCGCCGAGGCCGCCGTGGCCGCGGTCGTCCTGGCGGTGACGACCGTGCTGACCGCCACCCCGCCCGGCCGTGCGGCGGACGAGGCGGCGCGGACGGCCGTACCGGCGGGCGGTGTGCTGCCCGCGTCCGTCACCACGATCCCGTTCGAGATCGGCACGGCGGCCGCCCGCGGCACGGTCCAGATCACCCTGGACCCCGGCCGCACCGGCGACAACGCCGTCCAGGCCGTCGTCTTCGGCCCCGACGGCAGCCTGGCCGCCGTACCCGAACTGCGGCTCTCCTTCACCCTCCCCGACAAGGACGTCGGCCCCATCGAGGCGGAGCTGGTCGACCGGGGCGGCTACTGGAGCGCCAACACCCTCACGCTGCCCCTGCCCGGCGTCTGGACGATGAGGGCGACCGTCCGGGTGTCCGAGGTGGACCAGGTCAGCGAGCAGCGCCGGATACGCATCGTGTCCTGAGGGGTGCTGGGGGGCGCTGGGGGTGCTGGGGGCGCTACGGGTGCAGGACCACCTTCGTGTAGCCCTCGATCCGCTTGTCGAACTTGTCGTAGCCGGACGGAGCCTGGTCCAGGGGCAGTTCGTGGGAGACGACGAAGCTCGGCTCCGCCCTGCCCTCGATGATCATGTCGCGCAGCTGGCGGTTGTAGCGCTTCACGTTGCACTGACCCGTCCCCACCCGCAGGCCCTTCTCGAAGAGCTTGCCGATCGCGACGAGGAGCATGCCCTGCTTGGCCTGCTCGTCCGGACCGCCCGGGTCGGCCGGGACGTAGAGCCCGGGAACGCCCAGGGCCCCGGTCGGCCGGACCGTCTTGACCAGCGAGTTGAGGACGGTCGCCGGTTCCTCCTTGCCCGTCCCGCCCGCCGTCGCCTGGTAGCCGACGGCGTCCACGCCCTTGTCCGTACCGGCGCCCCCGGTCTGCTCCTTGATCTGCTCGACCGGGTCGCCCGCGGAGAAGTCGACGGGCACCGCTCCGATCTCCTCGGCCTTTCGCAGCCGCTCCGGGACGCGGTCGACGACGAACACCTTCTTCGCGCCGCGCAGCAGCGCCGAGTAGGCCGCCATGAGCCCGACCGGACCGGCCCCGTACACGGCGACGCTCTCGCCGGGACGGACGTCGGCGAGTTCGCAGCCGTGGTAGCCGGTCGGAAAGATGTCGGCGAGCAGGATGAAGTCGGTCTCGTGCGCGTCGCCCTCGGGCAGCTTCAGGCAGTTGAAGTCGGCGTACGGGACGCGCAGGTACTCGGCCTGGCCGCCCTGCCAGGGGCCCATGGACACATAGCCGTACGCGCCGCCCGCGAAGCCGGGATTGACGGTCGTGCAGTAACCCGTGTACCCCGCGGCGCAGTTGGTGCAGAAGCCGCAGGCGACGTTGAAGGGCATGACCACCCGGTCGCCCTTCTTCAACCCCGTGACGCCCTGTCCGACCTGATCGACGATCCCCATGTTCTCGTGGCCGAAGACGATGCCGGGCTCGGCCGCCGTGCGCCCCTCGTACATGTGCAGGTCCGAGCCGCAGATCGCGGTCGACGTGACGCGCACGATCACGTCGTTCGGATGCCGGATGTCCGGCTTCGCGACGTCTTCGACCGCAACAGAGAACGGTCCTTTGTAGACGACAGCCTTCATGGTCGTGACCTCCGTCCGCGCGCGGATTATCCGTGACCCATCTCTCATGGTTCTCCGGTCGATGAGACGGGGCAAGTCGGTAATCTCGGGAATCTCGGGCGAACGAGACGCGCCCGCCGCACATCACGAGAGGAGGCCAGGGGGTGTCAGCGCAACGACTGGGAACTCTGCTGGTTCCCGTGCCGGGTCTGTCCGGCACCACCTATCCGCCCGGCACGACGGTGACCGTCCGCGGCCGCGGCGCCACCGTCGACGGCTTCGTCGACGGTGACTGGCTGCCGCTGTCGTGGTGGGAGTTCTCCGACGGACTCCGCGAGGACATCGCCGACCGCTAGGGCCGGACCGCCGGACAGGCCCTGACGGCCGGGGGTCCGGCGGTCAGGAGGGCTCCTCGGTGGCCGGACCTTCCTCGCGCTCGGTCAGCCTGGCCTTCAGTACCGGGCTGATGAGCAGGTCGTACACCAGGACCCCGACGACCCCGCCGATCAGCGGGCCGACGATGGGGATCCACCAGTAGCCGCTGAACCACTGGAAGGTGCCGGGCAGGGCGATGTCGCCCCATCCTTCGAAGAAGGTGAACAGGCGTGGGCCGAAGTCGCGGGCCGGATTGATCGCGTATCCGGCGTTCGTGCCGAAGGTGAGGCCGATCGCGACGACGACGAGCCCGATGAGGTACGGGTGCAGGTTGGCCATCGGAGCCGTGTTGCGGGTGTCGATGAGCGCGCAGATCAGCAGGAGCAGCATCCCGGTGCCCACGATCTGGTCGAGCAGGGGACCCCACCAGGAGTCCCCGAAGTACTCCGCCGGGAACGTGGCGAAGATCGAGTACGTGTTCAGGGACGTCTCCCGCGTCTCGCCCGCCTCGGCGATGGCCGCGTCGATCGCCCACCGGTAACAGGCGTACACGAGCGCGGCGGCGACGAAGGCGCCCACGACCTGGGCGAGCCAGTAGGGCAGCACCTTCCGCCAGGGGAAGTCCCGCCGGACCGCGAACCCGAGGGTCACCGCCGGATTGAGGTGTGCCCCGCTGATGCCCCCGGCCACGTACACGCCGAAGACGACGGCAAGGCCCCACCCCCACGAGATGATGAGCCAGTTCGCGGGTCCGAAGTCCGCGGTCTGCCGGCCCGAGCCGGGCAGTCCGGCGACCGCGACGGCCACCGACCCGACGCCGAACAGGATCAGGACGAACGTCCCCAGGAACTCGGCGCACATCTCACCGCCGAGGCCCTTTCGATAACCGCGTCGATGAACAATGCGTTCGGCCACCGGCCCTCCTTCACTGGAAACGGAACAGACCAATCCGCTCCATACCCGCAAAGCGGCCCCTGGGCGGCTCAACCGGGTGAGAGTGCGGCGCGACTCCCCCTCGATGGAGCAACGCAGGACACGAGGTGCAACCGACAGGTTGCTAATCGAGGCCTCGATATGCAACCATTTAATTGCAGTACAGGTCAGCACTCAGCAGTACGGAGAAAGGGACGAGTCATGAACGAGTCGGCACATTCCACGGCCGAGACGACCGATCCGGCCGAGCTCGACCGGATCGCCCGGCAGATCGACATCGACGCCCCGGCCGACCGGGTGTGGGAGTTGGTGGCCCGGCCCGGCTGGTACGTCAACGACGGCGCGGTCGAGGCGGACCAGGACGTGCGGTACGAGGGCGACACGGCGGTGCTGCGCCATCCGTCCCTCGGCGAGTTCCGGTTCCGGACGGTGGAGCTGGACAGGCCGCGCTACGCGGCGTTCCGGTGGATCGGCACCCCCTCGCGCGACGAGTCGGCCCCTTCGACCCTGGTCGAGTTCTGGATCGACGAGCGGGACGGTGGCGGGGTGACCCTGCGGGTGGTGGAGAGCGGGTTCTCCGGCCTCGCCGACGACCCGGCGACCTGGCTCGAGCAGCGCGAGGGCAACGACAAGGGCTGGCTCACCGAACTGGCCGCGGCGAAGGCGTACGCGGAGCAGGCCACGCCCGCCACGCCCGCCACGGGGCACCGGTGACCGCCCCCGCGCTGCCCGCCGTGTGCGCGGCGCTCGGCGACCCGACGCGCTGGGAGATACTCGCCCGGCTCGGCGAGGCCCCGGTGTCGGCGTCCGAACTGGCCAGGGCCCTGCCGGTGAGCCGGCAGGCGATCGTCAAGCACCTGGAGGTGCTGCGCGAGGTCGGTCTGGTCGAGTCCGAGCGGCGGGGACGCGAGGTGGTCCACGTCGCCGTCGGCGCCCGCCTCGGCGCCCTGGCCCGCGAGCTCGACCGCATCGGCCGCTCCTGGGAGACCAGGCTGCTCCGGATCAAGACACTGGCGGAACGCCCCGAAGCGAACCGGCCCGCACCGGACCGACCGGACTGACGCGCGCCTCGACCGACGCGCCTTCAGCCCCCGCGCCTCGCCACGCGGGCGAACATGTCGAAGGGCCCCTGTTTCTTCAGTTCCAGGGGGCTCTTCGACATCCTGCCCGGTGAGGCACTGGCGGAGAGATGCCCGTGTATGTGGACTGACGCCTCGGGGTGTCGTGGCCACTGGAGCGCGTAGCACATCATTGGGCAGCTTCGTCCGTGGGCAGCGCGTGGCGAACCCGGTGGTGCGCGAGGTGCTGTCTGCCGACCCGATGGTCCGCGGTTTCGCGGAGGTGCCCGAGCACGGTGCTGTCCGCGCGGTTCACAACTGTGAGGTCGTCGTTGATGAGCAACATGCCTTGATCGAGCAGCACGTGGTGGTTGGGGCACAGGCAGAGCACGTTCTCAACCGCGTCCGGACCGTCGTACGGCGATCCAAGTGGGCGAATGTGCGCTGCCTCGGCGTATCCGCCTGTCGCCCCCTGGAGGCGGATGCCACACACCTGACATGTGTAGTCGTGCATGCGCTTGACGAGGTTCGCAATTGCGGTGCTTCGTACGACGCGCTGTACCGAGGACACCGAACGGGGGCGATCATTGCGCTGTTGCATCTTCGTGTCCGACGGGGGCGTGGGCGTTGGCTGGGCGACCTCGCTTTGCTCTACTCCGGGGAGCTGAACGAGGCGGAAGCGCCACACCCTGTAGCCGTGTGGGCCTTGCTCGGACCAGTAGTCCTCGACTCTGTACAGCCCGTCGTAGCGGTACGCCCCAGCGTGTGGGCCGATGGTGATTCGACGGGTCACTCGAACAGGGAGCCCGGTGGCGGCACTTGCTGCGAGAGCCGCGTTTCCCCGAGTCAGTTGCTGGTCGTGCGTCTGGCGGCCGGTTCGTGGGTCGACTGCGCCCTCGCCCGTGTAGATGATCACGTCACCATGGTCGTCATCTGCGTACGTGCCAGAGACCACGACTGATTCTGCGCCACGATCCCTACTGCCGGCGATACCGGCGATGGACTGCCGGTGCACGCCGGCCTGGGACAGCGTTCGTCGGTTGTCGAACCGTCGCCCGAGGCGAACTCCTGGCACCGCGCCGAAGCCGCTGAAATGTGGGGTGTCTGGGGTGGCTGGTTGTCCTGCGGGTAGTGCTTTTGCCAACTGTCGGACTCTGGTCCGCTCTTCCTTGCGTGCTGTGCGTGCCCGGAAGAGCGCCTCACCAACCAGTGCCTCGCGTATCGGTGGCAACGAGACCTCGCTGTCCCCCTGTACGAGCGAAAGCCCGTCAAAAAGCTCGCGGAGGCGCTCGGCATTCGGTAGCGTCCGGCCTTCCAGGTAGGAGTCGAGGGTTCGTGCGCTCAGACCGCAGTGCCGCGCCACCTTTTCGGTCGAGTGATTGCCGCGCTCCTGCCACACCGCGCGCAACTGCTCGGTGAAGTCCTCCTCTTCGGGCGTACGGCGCGCCGTGGCACTGCCCTGTAGCCGTGCGGACTCCGCCAAGGACTCCTCAGCGGCACGACGTCGTTCGCGCCACCGCCGGGACTCCGTCTCGCCGCCGGCAGTCCATGCTTCGATCATGGTGTCCAAAGTCCGGACGTTCGGTAGGCGACTGCCGTTCAGCGCTGCGTAGATGGCCGTTCGCGACGCGCCACGGATCACCGCCACCTCAACCGTGCCCTGCGTCTCTTCCTTCAACGCCCGAAGTTCGCGAGCGAAGGACACCAGAGGGCTGTCCCCGCTCAGTGGCAGCCTTCGAGGCATGTCATCACTGTGATCTGCATCACATTCCCTCCTCTAATATGTGTGATGTAGCTCATATCGAATGGACTCAACTTCTGTCTGAGCTGCTAGAACGTGACGCTACATGAGTCCCGCGATGTTTTCTGCGGGAATCCGCTCAGTGGAGGTCTGCGATCGTTACTGCATCGGCTGAGCCTTAGCTCTGAAAAGAGCGACGGCTCCCTGCGCCAACAGGAAGCCGTCATTGCTCGTAGTTCCCATCGTCAACTTACGGAGAACCACATGCTCGAGGGTACGGGGAGTGCTGTATCTGGTGAAACCGCTCAGGCGGTGGGAGCCGCGCCTCCTAGGCGCGCCTCGCGCTGGGTTGCGTCGGCGGGCGTGGCGGCGACCGGTGCGGGCCCCTTCGCGGCTGCCTTTCAAGGAAACGAGAACATCGCCGTCATTTCGGCGGCGCCGGGCCTTGTCCTGGGGGCGTTGTTCTTCTTTGGGGTGGTCTGCCCGGCGGTGTGGTCGAGGAAGGCCCAGCGTCAGAGGGCGGCCCTGAACGTGATGAATTCGCTTCTTGGGCGGGCTCCAGGAGGCGTTCCGAAGTCACGGTAGGCGGTTGACGGGCGCCCCCATTCCAGGTGACTGCGGCACCCATCCCTCTGGTCAGGTGTGGCCGGCCGGGGAGGGGCGGTTTTGATGCCGGTAGGGGACGGATGATGGCATGCCTCAGGCCTGGCCGTAGAGCGTTGCCAGGTCGATCAGCTGGACATCGGGGTCTGCCTCGGTGACGGCGTGCGCTTTGTCGTTGAATCCTGCCCCGCTGAAGCAGATGAGCCGGGTGCTGGTCGTGTCGTAGCGTCCGGCCTGGGTGATGAGGCTGCGGATGTGCCGGAGGCGGTCGATGTGCGCCAGGCCCATGGTGTCGTTCCACTTGGCCTCCCCGATGGCCAGGAGCGGAGGTTTGCCGCCGTCGGCGATGCCGATGACGGCCACGTCGACCTCATGGCCGATGCGGGCCTTGGGGTCGTGGACCACGCCGTGCCCGACGCGGGCGGGCAGACCGCCCAGGAGTTCGGGGTCGGCGTGGTGGAGGGCCCATTCACGGCAGACCTGTTCGAAGTGAGGTCCGAGGACGTTGCTGACGAAGCGTCGGCGGCTGGACTGCCAGACCCGTGGCGCACTGCCGGGACGTTCGAGCTGGTCCCAGACCGGGCGCATGATCGCGTGGTAGAAGCCGATCAGCGGCTCGGCGATGCGGTACGTGGGCCGGTTGTCGCGGAACGCGTCGGCATCACGGTGCAGCAGTCCCGCGTCCTCGAGGACGTTGATGGGGTGTGCGATGTCGGTGGCCTTGCGTTCCAGGTAGCCGGCCATGCCCCCACGGGTGGCGTTTCCGTCGGCCACGGCGGCCAGAACGGAAAGGTACAGGGCGGTGTCGCGGAGATCGGGTTCTTCGGCGAGCAGGTAGCGGGCCTCGCGGAAGAGGGGGGTCTCGGGATTGAGGACGGTGCGGACGACCCAGTCGTCGAAGTCGTCCGGTCCTGCGGGGGCGTCTCCGCGCGCGAACTCGCGCCGGTAGGCGGGTGTGCCGCCGACGACCGCGTTCACCTTCATCGCCAGATGAGGATCGGTGATGCCCCAGAACTCGGCAGCCAGGTGGTGGTCGAGCGGACGGACGACCAGCTCCAGCCCGGCCCGTCCGCGCAGCGGGGCGTTGCCCGACAGCAGTCGCCCCATGAAGGAGAGCGCAGAACCGCACAACAGGAGCCTGGTCCGTGAGCCGGTGCGTTGGTCACGCAGCGGCCGCAGCGCCTCCTGAATGATCGAGGGAAGCTCTGGGTTGGCCTTGGCGAGGTAGGGAAACTCGTCGATCACGACCGGAACGGGGCGCTCGGAACCGAGGGCGAGCAGCGCGTCGACGGCCTCCGCCCAGTCGGCGAAGTGGAACGGGCTGGCGGGGCGGATGTGGGCGGTCAGCGCGCTGCTGATGCGGCGCAGCGACTCGGCGTCGGCGGCTTCGGTCGCACCGAAGTAGAACCCTCCGGAAGCCCTGCAGGCGGCGTCCAGCAGGAACGTCTTCCCCTGGCGGCGCCGCCCCGAGACCACGCCGAGGGTTGCGCCCGGCTGCGCATCGGTGATGAACCGCCTCAGCGCCGACCACTCGTAGTCCCGGTCGAACATCTCCGCAGGCTTGTCCACGGTTTCCCCAGAAATAGAAGTACGCTTCTGTAAAACATACCTCTATATCGATGCGATCGGATCGACCCGGGCAGCCACCGCGCCGCGCAACGTCGAAGGGCCCCCTGTTTCCAGGGGGCCCTTCGACGTCGTGCCCGGTGAGGCACTGGCGGAGGATACGAGATTCGAACTCGTGAGGGGTTGCCCCCAACACGCTTTCCAAGCGTGCGCCCTAGGCCTCTAGGCGAATCCTCCGCCGAGAACATTACATGACGCCGGGGAGTGCTTGCGAACTCGTTCTGGGGCCCCCACATCGGGTAACGTGTTGCCCAGCCCCTCACGCGGCGCTATCTGACTGAACTCCCCCAGGGCCGGAAGGCAGCAAGGGTAGGTCGGCTCTGGCGGGTGCGTGGGGGGCGTCTCCTTTGCGGGCGGTCCGGTTGTCGGTGGGCGCCTATAACCTCGTATGCGTGTCGTCTCTCGCGCTCTACCGCCGTTACCGCCCGGAGTCCTTCGCCGAGGTCATCGGGCAGGGGCATGTCACCGACCCGCTGCAGCAGGCGCTGCGGAACAACCGGGTCAATCACGCGTACCTGTTCAGCGGTCCGCGCGGCTGCGGCAAGACGACCAGCGCCCGGATCCTGGCCCGCTGTCTGAACTGCGAGCAGGGCCCCACGCCGACCCCGTGCGGCGAGTGCCAGTCCTGCCGCGACCTCGCGCGCAACGGGCCGGGTTCGATCGACGTCATCGAGATCGACGCCGCCTCGCACGGCGGTGTGGACGACGCCCGTGACCTGCGCGAGAAGGCCTTCTTCGGGCCCGCCTCCAGCCGGTACAAGATCTACATCATCGACGAGGCCCACATGGTCTCCCCGCAGGGCTTCAACGCCCTGCTGAAGGTCGTCGAGGAGCCCCCGGAGCACCTGAAGTTCATCTTCGCGACCACCGAGCCCGAGAAGGTCATCGGGACCATCCGGTCGCGGACCCACCACTACCCCTTCCGGCTCGTGCCGCCCGGCACCCTGCGCGACTACCTCGCCGAGGTGTGCGGCCGGGAGGGGATCGCGGTCGAGGAGGGTGTGCTGCCGCTCGTGGTGCGGGCCGGCGCGGGGTCCGTGCGTGACTCCATGTCCGTCATGGACCAGCTCCTCGCGGGCGCCGGCGCCGACGGCGTGACGTACGACATGACCACCGCCCTGCTCGGCTACACGGACGGCTCGCTGCTCGACTCCGTCGTCGAGTCCTTCGTCTCCGGGGACGGCTCCGCCGCCTTCGGGGTCGTGGACCGGGTGATCGAGGGGGGCAACGACCCGCGTCGCTTCGTCACCGACCTGCTGGAGCGCCTGCGTGACCTGGTGATCCTCGCCGCCGTGCCCGACGCCGCGGAGAAGGGGCTCATCGACGCCCCCGCCGACGTCGTCGAGCGGATGCAGCAGCAGGCCCGGTCCTTCGGCGCCGCCGAGCTGAGCCGCGCCGCCGACATCGTCAACGAGGGGCTCACCGAGATGCGCGGCGCCCACTCGCCGCGCCTCCAGCTGGAGCTGATCTGCGCGCGCGTGATGCTGCCCGCCGCGTACGGCGACGAGCGGTCGGTGATGGCCCGGCTGGACCGGATCGAGCGCGGGGTGCAGTTCTCGGCCGGTGCGGGCGCGCCCGCCATGGGATACGCGCCCGGGCCCGAGGTGCACGCCGGTGCGGGGGCCGCCGGGCCCGTTGCGGCTCCGGCTCCGGTTCCGCCGGGCGGCGGGCCCGCCGCGGCCCGTGCGGCGGTACGGGGGCAGGGTGCCGGGACCCCGGCGGGCGCACCGGGCGGTGGCCCTTCCGCCGACGTGGCTGCCGGTGCCGGTAACGGTCCCGCCCCCGACGCGGGTGGGGCCCCCACCGGTGGCGGGCACCCGCAGGCCGCGCCCTCTTCCGCCGCCGCTCCGGCGCCTGCGACACCTGCGTCTGCCCAACCGTCACCTGCGGCTCCCGCACCTGCCGCCGCTCCTGCTCCTGCTTCCGCTCCGGCCCCCGCGCCCGGTGCCTGGCCGAGCGCGGCCCCCGCGGGTGGTGGGCGCCGCCCCGGTGGGTGGCCCACGGCGGCACCGGCGGGCGGTGGACAGCCCCGGACCCCGGCTGCTCCGGCAGCCGGCCCCGCCGCGACCCCGGCCCAGGCGCCGGTTCCCGCGGCGACCGCCCCCGCGCCCGCCTCACCGCCGCCGGGTGCTTCCGGGGTCGACCCCCGTTCGCTCTGGCCCAACATCCTGGAAGCGGTCAAGAACCGCCGCCGCTTCACCTGGATCCTGCTCAGCCAGAACGCCCAGGTGACCGGCTTCGACGGCACCTCCCTCCAACTCGGCTTCGTCAACGCCGGTGCCCGCGACAACTTCGTGAGCAGCGGCAGCGAGGACGTGCTGCGGCAGGCCCTGGCCGAGCAGTTCAACGTGCAGTGGAAGATCGACGCGGTCGTCGACCCGTCCGGCGGGGGCGCGGCACCCCCGCCCGCCGGTGGTCCTTCCGGCCCCTCGGGGGGCTTCGGCGGGCCGCCCGGGGGCGGCGGCTTCGGCGGCGGCTCCGCCGGCGGTGGCGGCGGGAGCGCGCCCGCCCAGCGGCCGTCGGCGTCCGCGTCCACGCCCGCCGCGCCGCCCCAGGCCCCCGCGTCGGCCCCGGCGCCCGCTCCCGCCCCACGGCCCTCGGCACCCGAGCCGCCCCCGGTCTCCCCCGAGGACGACATCCCCGAGGACGACGACCCGGACCTCGACGAGTCGGCTCTCTCCGGCAAGGAGCTGCTGGTCCGCGAACTGGGCGCCACGGTGGTCGAGGAGATCACGAACAAATAGCCGCCGCCGGTCCGCGGCCGGGGCCTGGAGGAAGGTACGAGTCCTTGCCGCCCGTCTCTTCGGAAGCCCGCACAAACCGCACCGGCCCGCTCCCATTAGGCTTCACCCCGTGAAGGTCCTTGTCATCGGCGGCGGCGCCCGCGAACACGCCCTGTGCCGTTCCCTGTCCCTCGACCCCGACGTCACCGCGCTGCACTGCGCACCCGGCAACGCCGGTATCGCCGAGGTCGCCGAACTGCACCGGGTCGACGCCCTCGACGGCGCGGCCGTCACCGCGCTGGCCACCCGGCTCGGTGCCGAGCTGGTCGTCGTCGGACCCGAGGCGCCCCTGGTCGCCGGGGTCGCCGA
Organism: Streptomyces sp. NPDC018026; assembly: GCF_044327745.1. Taxonomy (NCBI): domain Bacteria; kingdom Bacillati; phylum Actinomycetota; class Actinomycetes; order Kitasatosporales; family Streptomycetaceae; genus Streptomyces; species Streptomyces sp. NPDC018026. The sequence continues at coordinate 68,403 of NZ_JBIRFY010000009.1, read as the reverse complement.
CGCCGTGCGCGAGGCGGGCATCCCGGTCTTCGGCCCCTCGGGGGAGGCGGCCCGGCTGGAGGGCTCCAAGGCCTTCGCCAAGGACGTGATGGCCGGCGCGGGCGTGCCCACGGCCCGCTCCTACGTCTGCACCGACCCCGCCGAGGTCGACGCGGCCCTCGCCGCCTTCGGCGCGCCCTACGTCGTCAAGGACGACGGGCTGGCCGCGGGCAAGGGAGTCGTCGTCACCGACGACGTCGAGGCGGCCCGCGCGCACGCGAACGCCTGCGACCGCGTCGTCGTCGAGGAGTTCCTGGACGGCCCCGAGGTATCCCTGTTCGCCGTCACCGACGGTGAGAACGTCCGCCCGCTCCAGCCCGCCCAGGACTTCAAGCGCGCCCTCGACGGCGACGAGGGTCCGAACACCGGCGGCATGGGCGCGTACTCGCCGCTGCCGTGGGCCGACCCGAAGCTGGTCGACGAGGTGGTGCAGAGCGTGCTGCAGCCGACCGTCGACGAGATGCGCCGGCGCGGCACCCCGTTCTCCGGGCTCCTGTACGCCGGGCTCGCGATCACCTCGCGCGGTGTGCGCGTGATCGAGTTCAACGCCCGTTTCGGCGACCCCGAGACCCAGGTCGTGCTGGCCCGGCTGAAGACCCCGCTCGCCGGACTGCTGATGGCCGCCGCCACCGGCAACCTCGGCGACCTCGAGCCCCTGCGCTGGAGCGACGAGGCGGCCGTCACCGTGGTCGTCGCCTCGCACAACTACCCCGGCACCCCGCGCACCGGCGACCCGATCACCGGCCTCGACGAAGTGGCCGCCGAGGACGCCCCGCACGCCTACGTGCTGCACGCCGGCACCCGCGCCGAGGGCGACGCCGTCGTCAGCGCGGGGGGCCGCGTCCTGTCCGTCACGGCCACCGGCGCCGACCTGACCGAGGCCCGCGACCGTGCCTACCGGGCCGTCGCCCGCATCGGCCTCGACGGCTCGCAGCACCGCACCGACATCGCGGCGAAGGCGGCGGGCGCGTAGGTGTCCTGACCCGCAGCCTCCCCATGGCTCCCGGTCACCGAACCCGGCAGGCCCCGGCTCCGTCCCAGGAGTCGGGGCCTGACCTTTGCTGTCCGTCTCCACCTTTCCCCAAAGCCATTCCATCGGGTGACCGATGGGCCATACGGCTGACGGGGGCGGGGGCCCCAACTATGGTGCCGCGCAAGCGTTCCGGCACTTGGCCCACCGGCATTGCGATGTCGGTGCCGGGTGCCACAGTGGGTGGAGTGAGCAAGAGCGGAAGCACGGAAGAGCAGCAGGACGGTCCAGGACAGACAGGACAGCGATGAGGGGGTGAGGTCCGGCCGTGACCGGTATGGGTGGTGTGGAGATGGGCGCTCAGGCCGCGCGTTCCCGGGCACTGGCGGTGCTGCGGGTCCGCAGCCGCGCGCTGGCCGTGGCCCTGCTGCCCGCCGCCGTCGCCGTGATCCTCCTCGTCGGCGGCTCCACCGGGCACCTGGCGGGCGCCGCCTGGGACGTCCTGCGCTGGGTCGTGTCCGGCCTCGCGCTGCTGGTCCTGTTGGCCGCCGCCGGGGTCGCCCTGGTCGTGGCCCGCTCCCGGCCCGCCGTGACCCCCACGGTCACGGTCGCCGAGGAGTCGGCGCCCGACCTCTACCGGATGGTGCGCGACCTGGCCGACCGCCTCGACGTCCCCGCCCCCTCCGCGATAGCGCTCACCCCGGACTGCGACAGCTGGCTGGAGGACCGCACCCACCCGGCCCACGGCCCGCCCCCGGTGGAGAAGCACGACGACGACCTGACCGGCCTGAGCGGCCCCGCCCACCGCCGCAGCACGGCCGCCGCGCCCGTCCTGGTCATCGGCTCACCCTTCCTGTGGTGGATGCGGGTGGGCGAGCTGCGCGCCGTCCTCGCCCCGGTCGTCGCCGGTACGGGGCCCTCGGCGCACCCCGACATAGCCGCGGCCCGGCGCTTCATACGGGGGCTGGACGCCGCGGTGGCGGTGGCCTCGGCGGGCCGACGGGATCCGCTGTCCCGCGTGGCGTGCGCGGGCCTGGGCTGGGCGTCCCGGCTGCTGCTGCGCGGCTGCCGGGGTCACGCGACCGAGATGGAGCGCGGGGTCGCGGCCGCGGCCGCCGAGCGTGCACAGGCTGTGGACTACGGTCTGCGGATCGTCGCGCAGGAGCAGGTCGGGCTCGCCTACGCGGGCTGGGACCGGCTGCTGACCCGGGTGGCGCTGCCGGCCTGGCGGATGGGCCGCTGGCCCTCCCGGCTGGACGTCGGTGTCGTCGCCGCCCTCACGGAGCTGTCGCGCCGGGACCGCCTGGCCGAGGGCTTCGCCTCCCGCCTGGGCGAGCGCCCCGCCTGTGACCTGCTGGAGGAGCCCGGGGCGATGGACGAGGCGGTCTCGCTCCTCGCCGCGCGTCTCTTCCACGGCGGGCCCGCCGAGACCGGCCCGGACTGGTCGCCGGTGGGGTGGGACGAGTATCCCGAGGAGGTCGTCGACCGGACCTGGCGCACGGACGCGGCCCGCCTGCACCGCGTGCTGGACACCCTGGGCGTCCGCCGCGCCGCCGGGGGCGTCCCGCCGGGCACGGACGGCCCGACCCTCGCCCGCGTCCTGGACCACCTCACGACCCCGGACAACGCGGTCACCGTCCCCCCTGTCACCGACGCCGACACCGGGACCGCGACCGAAGCGGCCGCCCAAGCAGGGACGGAGGCGCCGGCCGGGGGCGGCGCCCCGCATCCCCAGGTGCCGTACGCCGACCACGAGGCCCCGCACGTGCCGTACGCCGACCACGCCGACCACGCCGCCGACGACGAGGACGACGAGGACGATCTGGCCGGCACCACCGCCCGTGGCGCCGCCCTGGCCGCCGGGCTCAGTGCGCAGCTGGCCCGCGAGGAGGCGCAGGCGCGGCCCGCCGAGGCCGGGGCCCCCTCGCCGACCCCGCAACCGGGAGCCGGAGCCGGTCCCGACGCGGCCCTCTGGGACGACCGTGCGCTCCCACTCCTCCCGCTGCAGCCCCCGCGCACCGGGCGCGAGATCCTCACCGCGCACATCACGGCGATGGTGTGCTGCGCGGCGATGGACACCGCCGGGGCGGCCCCGGGCCTCGACTGGCTCGACGGTCCCTCGCTCCTGTTCGACGGCGCCCGCGCCGCGGACCTGGCGCCCAGCGTGCTCAGCCTTGTCGAGACCGGCGACCCGGGCCCGCTGCGCGCCTGGATGACCGACCTCGGCATACGTCCGGAGAAGCCGGTGCGTCTGGTCTGACCCCAGGGCTCCGATGAAGCGGACCCCCTCATTCCACTTTCGGCCGGTTCGCGACGAACAGTGACAGTCCGCGTGCGAAATGTGATGTGCTGGGACCGATCGCGCACATGGCAAAGGCGTTCGTCATACGCACGACCACGGGGGCACGAGGGAGGGGACTGTCCCATGGGCTCCGAGCAGATCCGCCGTTGGGAGTCGGGAGCACTCGCGCACGCCGTGACGGACCCCTTCGGACAGAAGCCGGTCCCCTGGCTGCGCGGCGGCGAGACGTACTTCGGCGACACCGGCCAGGTGGTCGCCTGGTACGCGGACCAGGACCGCACCGAGACCGGCACCGGCACCGGCACCGACTCCGGTGGCGGCCCCCGCGCCGCGGACGACGTCCGCCGCCAGATCAAGGGCTTCACCGCGACGGGAGCCGCCGCCCCCGGCGAGGCCATCGACTTCCACGTCACCGTCGACCCGCCGCAGCAGTTCAGCGTCGACGTGTACCGGATCGGGCACTACGGCGGCGACGGCGCCGCCAAGATCACCACCAGTCCCCGCCTGTCCGGCATCGTCCAGCCCCCGCCGCTCGCCGCCGACCGCACGGTCTCCTGCCACCACTGGTGGCTGTCCTGGCGCCTGCAGATCCCCACGTACTGGAACATCGGCGCGTACGTGGCCGTGCTCACCACCGCCGACGGCTACCGCTCCCACGTCCCCTTCACGGTCCGCGACGACCACCCGGCCGACCTGCTCCTCCTCCTGCCGGACGTCACCTGGCAGGCGTACAACCTCTATCCCGAGGACGGCCGCACCGGTGCCAGCCTCTACCACGCCTGGGACGAGGAGGGCCGGCTCCTCGGCGAGGCGGACGCCGCGACGACCGTCTCCTTCGACCGCCCGTACGCCGGGGCCGGTCTCCCTCTCCACGTGGGCCACGCCTACGACTTCATCCGCTTCGCCGAGCGCTACGGCTACGACCTCGCCTACGCCGACGCCCGCGACCTGCACTCCGGCCGGGTCGACCCGGCCCGCTACCGGGGCCTGGTCTTCCCCGGCCACGACGAGTACTGGTCCACCGCCATGCGCCGCACCGCGGAACTGGCCCGCGACCGGGGCACGTCCCTGGTCTTCCTCTCCGCCAACACCATGTACTGGCAGGTGGAGCTGGCCCCCTCCCCCTCCGGTGTCGCCGACCGCCTGCTGACCTGCCGCAAACGCAAGGGCCCCGGCCGGCCCGCGCTGTGGCGGGAGATCGACCGCCCCGAGCAGCAGCTGCTCGGCATCCAGTACGCCGGCCGTGTCCCCGAACCCCACCCGATGGTCGTCCGCAACGCCGGTCACTGGCTCTGGGAGGCCACCGGGGCGCACGAGGGCGACGAGATCGAGGACCTGGTGGCGGGCGAGGCCGACCGCTACTTCCCGCGCACCGCGCTCCCCGCGCACGACGAGCGGGTCCTGCTCGCCCACTCCCCGTACGCCGACGTGGACGGCGTCCGGCGCCACCAGGAGACGTCGCTGTACCGGGCCCCGTCGGGCGCCTGGGTCTTCGCGTCCGGCACCTTCGCCTGGTCCCCGGCCCTGGACCGCCCCGGCCACGTCGACCCGCGGGTCCAGCGCGCCACCGCCAACCTCCTGGACCGCATCTGCAAACGGGACTGAGCCGCGCGCACCCCGCCGCCCAGCCGGTCGCCCGCCCAGCCGGTCGCCCTCCCCGCCGGTCGCCGTCCCCGCGACGTACGGGACAATCGACGTACTGTTCAGAACCACGGGGAGGCACCGTGTCCGGATTCGTTGAAAAGCCCGAGCCGATCCAGGTTCCGGGTCTGGTGCATCTGCACACCGGCAAGGTGCGCGAGCTGTACCGGAACGAGGCGGGCGACCTCGTGATGGTCGCCAGCGACCGCATCTCCGCCTACGACTGGGTGCTGCCGACCGAGATCCCCGACAAGGGCCGGGTCCTCACCCAGCTCTCCCTGTGGTGGTTCGACCAGCTCGCCGACCTGGCCCCCAACCACGTCCTGAGCACCGAGCTGCCCCCCGGCGCCCCCGCCGACTGGGAGGGCCGCGCCCTGGTCTGCAAGTCGCTGCGGATGGTCCCCGTGGAGTGCGTGGCCCGCGGCTACCTCACCGGCTCCGGCCTGGCGGAGTACGAGCAGACCCGCACCGTGTGCGGCCTCGCCCTGCCCGAGGGCCTCGTCGACGGCTCGGAGCTGCCCGCCCCGATCTTCACCCCGGCCACCAAGGCCGAGGTCGGCGAGCACGACGAGAACGTCTCCTACGAGGAGGTCGCCCGCCAGGTCGGCGCGGACACCGCGGCCGCCCTGCGCCAGGCCACCCTCGCCGTCTACTCCCGCGCCCGGGACATCGCCCGCGAGCGCGGCATCGTCCTCGCGGACACCAAGTTCGAGTTCGGCTTCGACGGGGACGACCTGGTCCTCGCCGACGAGGTGCTCACCCCGGACTCCTCCCGCTTCTGGCCGGCCGACCGGTGGCAGCCGGGCCGTGCGCAGCCGTCGTACGACAAGCAGTTCGTGCGGGACTGGCTGACCTCGGCCGAGTCCGGCTGGGACCGCCGGAGCGAGCAGCCCCCGCCGCCGCTGCCGCAGCGGGTCGTGGACGCCACCCGCGCCAAGTACGTGGAGGCCTACGAGCTGCTGACCGGCCAGAGCTGGTCGTAGCGGCGGACGGACACAGCGGCGGCAGGCCGCACACGAAGAAGCCCCCGGCCGAAAACCGGGGGCTTCTCGTCTGGAGCGAACGACGAGGTTCGAACTCGCGACCTCAACCTTGGCAAGGTTGCGCTCTACCAACTGAGCTACGTTCGCACTGCGTGCCGTGGATTTCTCCGTGGCGCGACAGCCACTATACCCAACCGCGCTCCCTCGCGAGCCGCACCGCCGCGTGCCGGTTCTCCGCACCGAGCTTGCTCGCGGCCGACGACAGGTAGTTCCGTACGGTGCCCTCGGCGAGCGCGGCCCGCTCGGCGATCTCCGAGACGGGCGCCCCGTCGGCGGCGTGCTCCAGCACCTCGGCCTCGCGCGCGGTCAGCGGCGAGTCCCCGGCGGAGATCGCGTCGGCGGCCAACTCGGGGTCGACGTAACGGTTTCCGGCGTGCACCGTGCGGATCAGCTCGGCGAGCCGCTGGGCGCTGACCGTCTTGGGGACGAACCCCCGCACACCCGCCGCGAGCGCCCGCTTCAGATGCCCCGGACGCCCGTGACTGGTCACGATCAGCACCTTGCAGGCGGGCAGCTCGGACCGCAGCGATGTGGCGACCTTCACACCGTCGGCGCCGGGCATCTGGAGGTCCAGTACGGCGACGTCCGGCGCGTGAGCCCGCGCCATCGCCAGTGCCTCGGGACCGGTGGCCGCCTCGGCGACGACGACCAGGTCGTCCTCCAGGGACAGCAGGGCCGCCAGGGCCCCGCGGATGAGGTGCTCGTCGTCGGCGAGCAGGACGCGCACGGTCGTCGTCACGACGCGACCTCCAGTGCGGCCCCGGCCGCGGCGTCCGGCAGCGGCACCTCGGCCGTCAGCCGGAACACGCCCTTGCCGACGGGCCCCGCCTCCAGCGTTCCGTCCACCGCCGAGAGCCGCTCCCGCAGCCCCGCGAGCCCGGAGCCGCCCGGGCCCGCCGGGGGTCCCTCTCCCGTCGCCTCGGCCACCCCGTCGTTCTCCACCGTCAGCACCGCACGTCCTTCCGACATCCGCACCGTCACGACGACCTTCTTCGCGTCCCCGTGCCGCAGCACGTTCGTGGTCGCCTCCCGCACCACCCAGCCGAGCGCCGACTGCACCTCGGGGGGCAGGCCGGACGTGTCCCCGGTGACCTTCGCCGCGATACCCGCCGCCGAGAGCACCCCCCGGGCGCCGGCCAGCTCGACCTCCAGGGCGGCCTCCCGGTAGCCGCGCACGACGTCCCGGACCTCGCGCTGCGACTCCTGGGCGATGCGCTGCACCTCGATCATCTGCTCCACCGCCTCGGGCCGCCCGCGCCGGGACAGCTGGACGGCCAGCTCGCTCTTGAGCGCGATCACCGCCAGGTTCCGGCCCATCACGTCGTGCAGGTCCCGGCCGAACCGCAGCCGCTCCTCGGCGACGGCGAGCCTGACCCGGGTCTCCTTGGCGTCGTCGAGCGCGTAGACCGCGTTGAGCAGCCAGAGGGAGAAGATCGAGGTGACGGCGAGGAACCCGCCGGTCACCATCACCAGGCCGGCCAGCACGACCGACGCGAGCAGCGGCATCTCCAGCGGGAACGTCAGGAGCCCGGCGCCCACCGCGAAGGCCCCGACGACGGCGACCCTGCGCCGCCACCCCCGCACCCCGAGCGTGATGACACCGGCGGCGTAGCACAGGACCCCGCCGTAGACCGAGCCCGCCGCGGTCTCCACCTCACCGGCCGGTCCGCGCTCCGCGATCACGACCGCGGTGACCGAGACGACGGCGGAGACGACGACGAGCGCCCACATCTGCCGCACGGGCTGCGGGCGCCGCCCGCGGGTCCAGTCCAGCGCCCGGGACGAGACCAGCATGCAGACCGCGGCGTGCGCGGTGACCAGCAGGCACAGCACGGTGGCGAGCCCGGCGCCGGTGCGCCCGTAGGCGGTCACCCCCAGCGCGAGGATCTCGATGACCCCGAAGAAGTGGAACGACCACCGCGTGTACGTCTCCACCTTCTCCGGCGTGCTCTTGACCCGCCACCATCCGTCCGGCCTGCGCATCCGTCCGTCACTCCCGCTCGACTCGCACGTCAGTCACGTCAGTCACGTCAGTGCCGCGGCTCCCATCGGAACCGCCGCCGTACAGCAAACACCGCGAGGACCGTCCAGGCCACCGCCGTCGCCGCGGCGCCCAGCGTCTCGGACGCCGACAGGTCGCCGGTCCAGCCGCCGCGCACCAGGGTGACGACGGGGGTCAGCGGCAGCAGCTCGCACACCGAGGCCACCCGGTCGGGCAGCAGCTCCAGCGGGAAGAACAGGCCGGAGGCGAGCATCGAGACGAACGTGAACGGCAGCGGCGTGACCTGCGCGCTCTCCCCGGTCCTGGTGAAGCTCGCGGTGACGGCCGCGAGCGCGGCACACATCACCAGGCCCAGCAGCAGGCCGACGACGCTCAGCAGGGGTGCCGACGGCGCCGGCAGGTCGAGCAGGACCGCGCAGCCCACCGCGAGCAGCAGGGACTGCACGAGCCCGCTGAGTACGGCCGGCAGGGCGGAACCGGCGAGGATCTCCGCGTCCCGCAGCTCGCCGGTGCGCAGCCGCTTGAGGACGAGTTCCTCGCGCCGGACGACGAAGACGCCGACGAGGGCCGAGTAGACGGCGAACAGCAGCGAGAAGCCGATCGCGGCGGGCAGCACGAGCGTGCCGATGGTCAGCCCCGCCTTGCCGAGGTCCATCTCCTCGGCTCCCGCCCGCACGCTGAACGGCATCACGAACGGGATGAACAGCGCGGCGAAGACGGTGCCCTTGTTCCGCCCGAGCAGGGTCAGCTCGGCGCGGGCGAGGGCGGTCATGCGGCTCCTCGGCGTGGTGACCGCCGTCCGGGCGGGACCTTTCGCGCGGGCCGGTGCGTCCGTAGCGCTCATGCCGCGTACTCCTTCTCCGTCGGGTCCATCGGGTCCGTCGGGTCCGTCGCGGTGCCGTCCGACCTCGCCGACACCTTCTTGGCGATGCTGAGGAAGGCCTCCTCCAGGGACGCCGAGCGCACGTCCAGGCGGCGCAGTTCCACCGCGGCCTGCGCGGCCCACAGCAGCAGGCCGGTGGCCGCGCGCTGGAGTTCCCGGGTGCGCAGCTTCACCGTCCGGCCGTCGATCTCGTGGTCGCTCACACCGAGCTCGCCGAGCGGCGGCAGGTCGCCCACGAAGTAGCCGTCGGGCAGTTCGAAGGAGATGTGGGACGGCTGGGCGGCGGTCACCTCGGCCGGGGTGCCGGTGGTGGCGATCCGGCCGTCGTGCATGATCGCGAGCCGGTCGGCGAGGTGCTCGGCCTCCTCCAGGTAGTGCGTGGTCAGCAGCACCGTCGTGCCCTGGTCGCGCAGGGCGCCCACCAACTCCCAGGTGTCCCGGCGGCCTTCGGCGTCCAGGCCGGTGCTGGGCTCGTCGAGGAAGAGCACCTCGGGGTCGCCGAGCAGCGCGAGCGCCAGGTCCAGGCGGCGCCGCTGGCCCCCGGACAGCTGCTTCACGCGGGTGCCGGACTTCGCCTCCAGGCCGACCAGCGCCAGCACCTCGGCCGGTGGCCGGGCGCCGCTCACGCACCCCGCCCACATCCGTGCCGTCTCGGCGACCGTCAGCTCGGAGGGGAAGCCGCCCTCCTGGAGCATGACCCCGGTACGGGGGCGTACGGCGGCCCGCTCGGTGTACGGGTCGTGCCCGAGGACCCGGACCCGTCCGCCGGCCGGGGCGGCCAGCCCCTCCAGGAGCTCGACCGTCGACGTCTTGCCGGCGCCGTTGGTGCCGAGCAGGGCGAAGACCTCCCCGCGGCGCACGGAGAAGTCGATTCCGCGCACGGCCTCGAACCCGCCCCCGTACACACGCCGAAGGTCGGTGACCTCAATCACGTGTTCGTGCTCGTTCGTTTGCATGCTTCAAGCATTCCGGCGCACCGGGCGGGACGACAGTGCGAGCCGTCATCACCGGACATGACAAATGTCAGAGCCGCCGGGGCACCCGGGGCCGGACGCACGAAAAGACCCCGGCCCTGAGGACCGGGGTCTGATTCCCGAGCGGACGACGAGGCTCGAACTCGCGACCTCAACCTTGGCAAGGTTGCGCTCTACCAACTGAGCTACGTCCGCAGTTGCTCCCGACCGGCGGTTCACCGATCGGTGCGAGCACCAGCCTACCTGATCCCATTGGGTCATCGGTACGGCGGTGCAGAGCGGGTGACAGGAATTGCACACTGCGCCTTCCCCCTGGAAGGGGGATGTTCTACTACTGAACTACACCCGCATGTTCCGTGAGCTGGGCCTTTCGGCCTCGCCCCTCGGCGTGCTCCAGACTTTAGCTGATCACCCGGGGTGCCGCGCAAGTCGGTTGCCGCGAGGGGCGGCTGAGCGGCCGTCGGCCGCTCCCGCCGGGCGCCGGCTCACTGGACGCACGGCTCACCGCGCCTCGGCGAACGCCTCGTACACCTTCTTCGGGATCCGGCCCCGCGCGGGCACGTCCATCTTGTTCGCCTGGGCCCAGGCGCGGACCGCCGCCGGGTCGGGGGCGACCTCGGTCTGCCGGTAGGCCTTGCCGGACCGGGAGCGCTTGCGACCGGCCGAGACGTACGGCTCCAGCGCCTTGCGCAGTTTCCGGGCATTGGCTTCGTTCAGGTCGATCTCGTACATCCGGCCGTCGACTCCGAAGGCGATCGTCTCCGCCGCTTCCGAGCCGTCGATGTCGTCAAAGAGAGTGACCACGACACGCTGCGCCACGAATATCGGTCCCTTCGTGCGGCATCTCCGCGATGACGTGCCCGAACGTGCCGAGACGCCGCGGAGATGCCGACTGTTCGCCTGTAATTGGGCAAAGTATCGGCTAATGACATTTCATTTGTACAGTGCCCGGCATTGCAATGGGAAGACCGACTAAATCTGCCCGCGTGTCCCTCGCGCAATAGGTGTCCGCGCCCGATCCCGGATCTTTCCCGAAGCTTTTCGTGACCGCCCCCTCCCGATGCCGAATCGTGACTGGGCTCACGTAGTTTCCTCCAAGGCTACGCGCGTAGAAATTTTGTACGGGTAGTCTGAAGGAACCTGCTCAGCACCACACACCGGGAGTGCCAGTGGCACGCGTCGTAGTCGACGTCATGCTCAAGCCGGAGATCCTCGACCCCCAGGGCCAGGCGGTGCAGCGCGCACTGCCGCGACTGGGTTTCGAAGGGATCTCGGACGTCCGTCAGGGAAAGCGATTCGAACTGGAAGTGGACGGGCCGGTCGACGACGCCGCCCTCGCCCGCATCCATGATCTTGCGGAATCCTTCCTCGCCAACACCGTGATCGAGGACTTCACCGTCAAGGTCGAGTCCGAAGACGTAGTCGCGGGGGCGGCGAAGTGACCGCTCGTATTGGCGTCGTCACTTTCCCCGGCAGTCTCGACGACCGGGACACGCAGCGCGCGATCCGCGTCGCCGGTGCGGAACCCGTCGCCCTCTGGCACAAGGACAAGGACCTCAAGCAGGTCGACGCCGTGGTGCTGTGCGGCGGTTTCTCGTACGGCGATTATCTGCGCGCCGGTGCCATCGCGCGCTTCTCGCCGGTGATGGACACCGTCATCGACCAGGCGAAGGCCGGGCTGCCGGTGCTGGGCATCTGCAACGGCTTCCAGATCCTCACCGAGGCCCACCTGCTGCCGGGCGGCATGCTGGGCAACGACCACCTGCACTTCATCTGCCGCGACCAGAAGCTGCGGGTGGAGAACGCGGACACCTCCTGGACCAGCGACTACACCGCCGGCCAGGAGATCCACATCCCGCTGAAGAACATGGACGGCCGCTACGTCGCCGACCGGCGCACGCTGGACGAGCTGGAGGCCGAGGGGCGGGTGGCCTTCCGCTACCTGGACATGAACCCCAACGGCTCGCTCAACGACATCGCCGGCATCACCAACGCCGCCGGGAACGTCGTCGGCCTCATGCCGCACCCCGAGCACGCCGTGGAGTCGCTGATCGGTACGGGCCGTACCGACGGCCTGCCGTTCTTCACCTCGATCCTCAAGAAGCTGGTCAACGCATGAGCCGGACGCCCTCCCGTCTCCCACCGCCGCCCTCAACGGAAGCCCTTCGGGCCCCCAAATCCCTGGACACGGTCGAGCACGCGACCGCGACCCCCGACGTCGAGCTGCCCTGGGCCGAGCTGGGCCTGAAGAAGGACGAGTACGAGCGGGTCGTCGAGATCCTCGGCCGCCGCCCCACCGGCGCGGAGCTGGCCATGTACTCCGTCATGTGGTCCGAGCACTGCTCGTACAAGAGCAGCAAGGTCCACCTGCGCCAGTTCGGCGAGAAGGCCCCCGAGTCCGAGGCGATGCTCGTCGGCATCGGCGAGAACGCCGGTGTGGTCGACGTCGGCCAGGGCTACGCGGTCACCTTCAAGGTCGAGTCGCACAACCACCCGTCCTACGTCGAGCCCTACCAGGGCGCGGCCACGGGCGTCGGCGGCATTGTGCGCGACATCATCGCGATGGGCGCGCGCCCGGTGGCCGTGGTCGACCCCCTGCGCTTCGGCGCCGCGGACCACCCCGACACCAAGCGCGTCCTCCCGGGCGTCGTCGCCGGCATCGGCGGCTACGGCAACTGCCTGGGCCTGCCCAACATCGGCGGCGAGGTCGTCTTCGACGCCTGCTACCAGGGCAACCCGCTGGTCAACGCCGGTGCCATCGGCGTCATGCGGCACGAGGACATCCACCTCGCCAAGGCGTCCGGCGCGGGCAACAAGGTCATCCTGTACGGCGCCCGCACCGGCGGCGACGGCATCGGCGGCGCGTCGATCCTCGCCTCGGAGACCTTCGACGATGCCAAGCCGTCCAAGCGCCCCGCCGTCCAGGTCGGCGACCCCTTCCAGGAGAAGCTCCTCATCGAGTGCACCCTGGAGGCGTTCGCCGAGAAGCTGGTCGTCGGCATCCAGGACCTCGGCGCGGCGGGCCTGTCCTGCGCGACCAGCGAACTGGCGTCGAACGGCTCCGGCGGCATGCGCGTCACCCTGGACGACGTACCGCTGCGCGACTCGACCCTCTCGCCCGAGGAAATCCTCATGAGCGAGTCGCAGGAGCGCATGTGCGCGGTCGTGGAGCCGGAGAAGGTCGACCGCTTCCTGGAGATCTGCGAGAAGTGGGACGTCATCGCCACGGTCATCGGTGAGGTCACCGACGGCGACAGGCTGGAAATCTTCTGGCACGGCGGCAAGATCGTCGACGTCGACCCGCGCACCGTCGCCCACGACGGCCCGGTCTACGAGCGCCCCTACGCCCGCCCCGACTGGCAGGACGCGCTCCAGGCCGACGACGCGGGCAAGCTGCCCCGGCCGGGTACGCCCGAGGAGCTGAAGGCCCAGGTCCTCAAGCTGGTCGGCTCGCCCAACCAGGCGTCCAAGCAGTGGATCACCCAGCAGTACGACCACTTCGTGCAGGGCAACACCGTGCTTGCCCAGCCCGAGGACTCGGGCATGATCCGGGTGGACGAGGAGTCCGGCCTCGGCGTCGCCATCGCGACCGACGGCAACGGCCGCTACGCCAAGCTCGACCCGTACACGGGCGCGCAGCTGGCGCTGGCGGAGGCCTACCGCAACGTGGCCACGACCGGCGCGAAGCCCCTGGCGGTCTCCGACTGCCTGAACTTCGGCTCGCCGGAGGACCCGGCGGTCATGTGGCAGTTCGCCGAGGCCGTGCGCGGCCTGGCCGACGGCTGCCTCCAGCTCGGCACCCCGGTCACGGGCGGCAACGTCTCCCTCTACAACCAGACGGGCGAGGCGGCCATCCACCCGACCCCCGTGGTCGCGGTCCTCGGCGTCATCGACGACGTGGCCCGGCGCACGCCGGTCGCCTTCCAGGAGGACGGCCAGCTGCTGTACCTGCTGGGCGACACGCGTGAGGAGTTCGGCGGCTCGGCCTGGTCCCAGGTGATCCACGACCACCTCGGCGGCCTGCCCCCGAAGGTCGACCTGGAGCGCGAGCGCCTGCTCGGCGAGATCCTGATCTCCGCCTCCCGCGACGGCATGATCGACTCCGCGCACGACCTGTCCGACGGCGGTCTGGTCCAGGCGGTCGTCGAGTCGGCGCTGCTGGGCGGCAGGGGCGCGCGTCTGGTCGTACCGGACGGGCTGGACGCCTTCACCTTCCTGTTCTCGGAGTCGGCGGGCCGCGCGGTCGTCGCCGTCCCGCGCTCGGAGGAGGTCCGCTTCAACGACATGTGCGGCGCCCGCGGCCTGCCGGTCACCCGCATCGGCGTGGTCGACGGCGACGCGGTCGAGGTCCAGGGCGAGTTCACCCTCCCCCTGACCGACCTGCGCGAGGCCCACGAGGGGACGATCCCGGGGCTGCTGGCGTAGTAGTCGCGGCTCCCTGAGCGTCCGAGGTCCCGTCCGGCTGGTTCCGGGCGGGACCTCGTCGTCTCAGCGCACGTAGTTCTTGAGGATCTCCGTGTCGAGTTCGATGCCGACGGGGTCGGGGAGCACCAACGTCTCGCCGAACTTCGTGACGCGGGCGTCCCGGTAGCCGCCGACCCTCCGGTCCGGGCCGCTGTGCACCGTGACTGTGCAGCTGTCCCGGTCGATCAGCAGGTACAGCGGGATCCCCGCCTGACCGTACGCGGCCGGCTTCTCGTGCCGGTCCCGCCTGTCCGTGTCCGAGTCGTACGAGGTGACCTCGACGACCATGAGTGCTCCAGCCGGGTCGGCCCATTCGCCGTATCCCGCGAAGTGGGCCTCGGGTACGAGCACGGCGTCCGGCCTGGCCCTGCTCTGGCGATACCCGTCGACGCGGAGGCCTCGCGCGTGGTACAGGTCCAGGTCCGGTCGGGCCTGAATACAGCGCTTGGCCAGCCAGGACACGATGGTGTCGTGATCCCCGTCGGTCACTTGTTTGACCCCGATCCGTCCGTCAATGAACTCCAACGTGACGGTCTCGGGAGCGGCGGAAGCGATCGTTTCGAACTCGTCCACCGACATCTGAGACGTGTGCTCGGCCATAACCGTCATGTTGCACCTCCTTCCAGGCGCGGACCAGTGTTTCCGGGGCTGCGGCCCTCCCGGGCCACCTTTCGCGGCCAGACACACGTACGAGTGACGCTTGCGCGAGATTACATAGTTACGTAATCTCGTAAGTGTGGAGCATCTGGAACAACGCGTGGCCGACCTCGAACGGCGCCTCGCCGCGCTGGAAGCCACCGACCGCCCCGCGCCTCGCGTCCAGGCGGGCGACCTCTGGGCCCTGGAAGGGCTAAAGGAGCAGCTCACGGAGCTGGAGGCGGAAGCCGGGGGTGTCCTCTTCACCGGCTCCGTACGCCTGCCGACCGGGGAGCAGTACGCCTGGCAGCACGGCGCGCTGACCGAAGGGCTGCTGGACGCCGACTGGTCCGAGTCCGCCGAGGTGTTCGCCGCGCTGGGGCATCCCGTGCGGCTGCGGCTGCTGAGGGAGGTGTTCGGGGGGCGGCGCACCGCCGCCGAGCTGGCGGAGCTGGACGGGATGGGCACGACCGGCCAGATCTACCACCACCTGCGCCAGCTCACCGGCGCCGGCTGGCTGCACACCACCGGCCGGGG
Organism: Streptomyces sp. NPDC018026; assembly: GCF_044327745.1. Taxonomy (NCBI): domain Bacteria; kingdom Bacillati; phylum Actinomycetota; class Actinomycetes; order Kitasatosporales; family Streptomycetaceae; genus Streptomyces; species Streptomyces sp. NPDC018026. Next base: position 52,912 of record NZ_JBIRFY010000009.1, on the reverse strand, counting down.
CCGCCACGAGGTGCCGCCGGGGCGGGTCGTACCGCTGCTGGTGGCGCTGTCGGCCGCGCGGAACTGACCGAGGCCCCAACCGGCGGGCCCGTCACGAGCAAGGGGGAACGAACGATGTCCGCACGCAAGCTCGCCATGATCACCTTCCGGGTGCTCCAGCTCGTCTTCCTGGCCCTGGTGGTCGTCGGCGTCCTCTTCGACCCGGGGTATCCGTGGTGGAGCGTCTTCCTGCCGCTGGTCCTCGCCTACGTCCTGATCACGGTTGTCAACCGCTGGAACGGCGGCGCCCCGGACGCGCCCGGCAGGTCCCGCGAGCCCGTCGAGACCGCCCCGCCCGTCACCGGCCGCTGGTCCGCGCTGAACAGCCCGGCCGACCGCACCCCGAGCCACGGCGTCCACGCCTACGGCCAGACCTTCGCCATCGACCTCGTCGCCGAGCCGGAGCCCGGCGCCCGCCCCGGCTTCCGTGCCCTGTGGCCGCTCGCCCGGCGCAGCCGCGACTTCCCGGCGTTCGGCGCGCCGCTCCTCGCGGTGGCCGACGGCACGGTCGTACGCGCCGACGACGGCCAGCGCGACCACCTGAGCCGGACCTCGCTGCCCGCGCTGCTGTACCTGATGCTCGTCGAGGGCTCGGTCCGGGAGCTGGCCGGCGTCCGCCGTATCGTCGGCAATCACCTCGTCCTCGACCTCGGCGACGGCGTTCACGCCCTGTACGCGCACGTCCGGCGCGACTCGTTCACCGTCCACGAGGGCGACCGGGTCCGCGCAGGCCAGGTGCTCGCCCGCTGCGGCAACACCGGCAACTCCACCGAGCCGCACGTCCACTTCCAGCTGATGGACGGCCCCGACCCGGACACCGCCCGGGGCATCCCCTTCACCTGGACCGGCATCGGCGTCCCGCGCAACGGCGAGATCTTCGAGACGCCCTCGTCGGCCACCTCGCCCGCATAGGCTCACCGCATGCCCCCGGCCAGGAAACGCCCCCGCGCCTACGACTCCGCCCGCACCCGCGCCGCCGTTCTCGCCCAGTTCGGTCACGTGCGGGTGGCCGTTCGGGGCCTCACGTCCGAGCAGCTCGGTCTGCCGACCCGGCTCGGGGACTGGACCGTGCGGGAGCTGGTCGCGCACGTCGGGATGGCGCTGACCGCCGTGGACCGGCTGCTGGCGGAGCCCGAGCCGGTGCGGCAGGACGGCCGGCTGCTCGACTGGCCGTTCGCCATCGCCGCCGACGCGGACGCCATCGCCGGGACGGCCCGCCGGCTCGCCGCCGAGCACCCCGGCCTCGACGCCCACCTCGCCGAGGTCGAGCGGCGCTTCACCGAGCGGCTCGACACCCACCCCGGGAGCAGGCTGCTCCCCACCAGCGCGGGCGCCCTGCCGCTGGCCGACTACGTCGTCACCCGCACCGTCGAGCTGGTCGTGCACACCGACGACCTGAACGCCGCGGTCCCCGGCCTCGACATCCCGTACGACCGGCAGGCGCTGGCCGCCGCGACCCGGCTGCTGGCCGACGCGCTCGCCGTGAAGGCGCCCGGCGGCTCGACGGAGGTGCGGATCCCGCCGTACGCGGTCGTGCAGTGCGTCGAGGGTCCCCGGCACACCCGGGGCACCCCGCCCAACGTCGTCGAGACCGACCCGCTGACCTGGATCCGGCTCGCCACCGGACGGCTGGCCTGGAAGGACGCCCTGGACGGGGCGAAGGTGAGCGCGAGCGGGGAGCGGGCCGACCTCGGGGCGCTGCTGCCGCTGCTGAGCTGAGCCGAGCGGAGGCGGGGGAGCGCCGGGAAGAGGGCGAGCTGCGGAGAAGCGGACGGACGACGGAACCGGACCTTCCTTGTCTCCGTCGAATCGGCATGTACAGGCAGAAGCAGCAGCGCAGCATGACCCTCACCGCGGCGGCCGTCGTCGCGCTCGTCCCGCTCGCCGCGGCCTGCGGGAGCGAGCAGGCCGACGGCACCGGCGGTGCTTCCGTCGGCGCGGACGGACCGCGCCTCACCGGCGTCCGGTGGAGCATCGACAGCGTCACCGTCGACGGCACCACCCACCGGGCGCCGGACGCGGCACACGTACGGATCGACGACGGCGGCGAGGCCGCGGGCAGCACCGGCTGCAACAGCTTCAGCGCCCGCGCCGCCGTCGAAGACGAGGGCGGCGACGGCGACGGCGGCGGCGACGACGGCCGGCGGGTCCGGCTCAGCGACGCCATGTTCACCGAGAAGGCCTGCGCCGAGACGCCCGCCGACTTCGAGAAGTCCCTCGGCCGCGCCCTCACCACCGGCCCCCTCACCACCGAGAGCGAGGGCGACCGCCTGACCCTCACCACCGCCGACGGCGACACGGTCCGGCTCAGCAGGTCCGAGGACGCGTCCCTCTACGGCACGAAGTGGACCGTGGACACCCCGCGCCGGCCGGACGGGAAGGACGGGAAGGGCCGCGCCCACCTGACCTTCGACCAGGACGCGAAGAGCGTCTCCGGGCGGCTCCCCTGCAACCACGTCAACGCCGGGGCCACCGTCAGCGACGGGCGTATCACCCTCGGCGCCCCGTCCACCACCCGAATGATGTGCGAAGGCTCACTCATGGACGCCGAGAAGCGGCTGCTGGGCTTCTTCGACGGCAAGGTCGACTACCGGATCGATCATGAAACCCTCACGCTGACCAGCGAAGACGGTGTCACGGTCCGCGCCGTCGCCGACCGGTGATCCATGGGTGGGCCCGTATCCCCAATTCGGACCAGTGGTCGACCTCGCCTACACTCGGAGGCGTGCCACGTGGTGACGGTCGACTCAATCACGATCTGCTTCCCGGCGAGAAGGGCCCCCAGGACGCTTGCGGCGTCTTCGGTGTCTGGGCTCCGGGCGAAGAGGTCGCAAAGCTCACGTACTTCGGGCTGTACGCCCTCCAGCATCGGGGCCAGGAATCCGCGGGAATCGCGGTCAGCAACGGCTCCCAGATCCTCGTCTTCAAGGACATGGGCCTGGTGTCCCAGGTCTTCGACGAGACCTCGCTCGGTTCGCTCCAGGGTCACATCGCGGTCGGTCACGCCCGCTACTCGACCACCGGTGCCTCCGTGTGGGAGAACGCCCAGCCGACGTTCCGTGCCACCGCGCAGGGTTCCCTCGCGCTCGGGCACAACGGCAACCTCGTCAACACCGCCCGGCTCGCGGAGCTGGTCGCCGACCTGCCCAAGCAGGACGGCCGCTCCACCCGCGTCGCGGCGACCAACGACACGGACCTGATCACGGCCCTGCTCGCGGGTCAGGTCGACGAGGACGGCAAGCCGCTGACCGTCGAGGAGGCGGCCGGCCAGGTGCTGCCCCAGGTGCGCGGTGCCTTCTCCCTCGTCTTCATGGACGAGCACACCCTCTACGCGGCCCGCGACCCGCAGGGCATCCGCCCGCTGGTCCTCGGCCGCCTGGAGCGCGGCTGGGTGGTCGCCTCCGAGTCCGCCGCTCTCGACATCTGCGGCGCGAGCTTCGTCCGGGAGATCGAGCCGGGCGAGTTCGTCGCCATCGACGAGAACGGTCTGCGCACTTCCCGATTCGCAGAAGCGAAGCCCAAGGGCTGCGTCTTCGAATACGTGTACCTGGCCCGCCCGGACACCGACATCGCCGGCCGCAACGTCTACCTCTCGCGTGTCGAGATGGGCCGCCGGCTGGCGAAGGAGGCCCCCGCGGAGGCCGATCTCGTCATAGCGACCCCGGAATCCGGCACCCCCGCCGCGATCGGCTACGCCGAGGCCTCCGGCATCCCCTTCGGCAACGGCCTGGTGAAGAACGCCTATGTCGGCCGGACCTTCATCCAGCCCTCACAGACCATCCGCCAGTTGGGCATCCGCCTGAAGCTGAATCCCCTGAAGGAAGTCATCAAGGGCAAGCGGCTGGTCGTCGTCGACGACTCCATCGTCCGCGGCAACACCCAGCGTGCCCTGGTCCGCATGCTCCGCGAGGCGGGCGCCGCCGAGATCCACATCCGGATCTCGTCCCCGCCCGTGAAGTGGCCCTGCTTCTTCGGCATCGACTTCGCCACCCGCGCCGAGCTGATCGCCAACGGCATGAGCGTCGAGGAGATCGGCACCTCGATGGGCGCCGACTCCCTGGCGTACATCTCCATCGACGGCATGATCGAGGCGACCACCATCGCCAAGCCGAACCTGTGCCGTGCCTGCTTCGACGGGGAGTACCCGATGGAGCTTCCCGACCCCGAGCTGCTCGGCAAGCAGCTCCTGGAGACCGAGCTGGCCGCCGGGCCCGCCGGTACGGCCGCCGCCGACGCCATCCGTCGCCCGTAGCCGTCCGTTTCCCTGGATCGCCCGGCTTTCCCATGGTTTCCCTGGCCTCCCTGCCGTACGACACGAAGGTTCACATCGTCATGCCTGACACAACTGGTGCCAGCTACGCAGCAGCCGGCGTCGACATCGAGGCGGGCGACCGCGCCGTCGAGCTCATGAAGGAATGGGTCAAGAAGACGCGGCGCCCGGAGGTCCTCGGCGGCCTCGGCGGCTTCGCCGGCCTCTTCGACGCCTCCGCCCTCAAGAACTACGAGCGCCCGCTGCTCGCCTCCGCCACCGACGGCGTCGGCACCAAGGTCGACATCGCCCGCCGGCTCGGCGTCTACGACACCATCGGCCACGACCTGGTCGCGATGGTCATGGACGACATCGTGGTGTGCGGCGCCGAGCCGCTGTTCATGACCGACTACATCTGCGTCGGCAAGGTCCACCCCGAGCGCGTCGCCGCCATCGTCAAGGGCATCGCCGAGGGCTGTGTGCTGGCGGGATGCGCCCTGGTGGGCGGCGAGACGGCCGAACACCCCGGCCTGCTGGGCGCGGACGACTTCGACGTCGCCGGCGCCGGTACGGGCGTCGTGGAGGCCGACCGCCTGCTCGGCCCGGATCGCATCCGTACGGGTGACGCGGTGATCGCCATGGCGTCCTCCGGGCTTCACTCGAACGGGTACTCGCTGGTCCGCCACGTCCTGCTGAACGAGGCCGGCCTGGCGCTCGACGCCCACCTGGACGGCCTCGGCCGCACCCTCGGCGAGGAGCTGCTGGAGCCGACCAAGATCTACTCCCTGGACTGCCTGGCCCTCATGCGCACCGCCGAGGTCCACGCCTTCAGCCACGTCACCGGCGGCGGACTCGCGGCCAACCTGGCCCGCGTGATCCCCGACGGCCTGCACGCCGTGGTCGACCGCTCCACCTGGACCCCGGGCGCGATCTTCGACCTCGTCGGCCGGACCGGCGAGGTCGAGCGCCTGGAGCTGGAGAAGACCCTGAACATGGGCGTGGGCATGATCGCGATCGTGCCCGAGGAGTCGACGGACGTGGCCCTGACGACCCTCGCCGACCGCGGCGTGGACGCCTGGGTGGCCGGCGAGATCACCGACCGCGCAGACCACGAGAGCGGCGCGGCACTGGTCGGCGACTACGCCGCCTGAGGTGCCGCAGGTGCCCCGGATGCCGCGGGTAGCACAGAACCCGGTCGGTGACAGAGGTCACCGACCGGGAAGGTGTTCAGTGCAAGGTCAAGCGCCGCGTCGCTGTTGGGACGGGGACTGGCCGTCCTCGTCCTCGTCGTCGTCCTCATAGAGGTCGGCGTACTTTGCGTACACGTCGTCGTCCTGCTCATCGTCCTCGAATTGCTCGCCATTCGGCGGTTGCGAATTCGACGGCGATGCGCCCAGCTCCTCGGCCAGGCGGGAGAGATCAGTCCCACCGCTGTTGTACTTCAGCTGGCGGGCGACCTTCGTCTGCTTGGCCTTGGCCCGGCCGCGCCCCATGGCTCGACCCCCTCAACGACGGGGCTCGACGGCCCCAGAGTCTTGACACGCGTTCATGGTCCGGAACGGGCTCTCCGCAGAGAGACCGGTCCGTAGGGCTTCCACGGTACCTGAGCCCACGCCCATACGGTACGTCGCCCGCAGCACGTGGCCCTGCCCAGGACCGTCGAGGCGCCCCGTCCTCGCTGGTCAAAGGCGATTTTAACCACCTTTCGACGGTCGACCCGCCGGGATAAGTGAGAGTTCTCTCCAACTGCACCCCGACGGGTACCGGTCAAACCCCGCGAAGGCCCTGCCGGGCCACCGCCCGCGACCGCCGGATCACGGCCGGGGGCGGGCCTCCGCCATCCGCTGCTCGGCGATCCGGTCGGCCGCCGCGGCCGGCGGAATACCGTCCTCCTTCGCACGTGCGAATATGGCCAGCGTGGTGTCGTAGATCTTCGAGGCCTTCGCCTTGCACCGGTCGAAGTCGAAGCCGTGCAGCTCGTCGGCGACCTGGATGACACCGCCGGCGTTCACCACGTAGTCCGGCGCGTAGAGGATCCCGCGGTCGGCGAGGTCCTTCTCGACGCCCGGGTGGGCGAGCTGGTTGTTGGCCGCGCCGCACACCACCTTGGCGGTCAGCACCGGCACGGTGTCGTCGTTCAGCGCGCCGCCGAGCGCGCAGGGTGCGTAGATGTCCAGGTTCTCCACCCGGATCAGCGCGTCGGTGTCGGCGACGGCGACCACCGACGGGTGCCGCTCGGTGAGGGCCCGCACGACGTCCTTGCGCACGTCGGTCACGACCACGTGCGCGCCCTCGGCGAGCAGGTGCTCGACCAGGTGGTGGCCGACCTTGCCGACGCCCGCGATGCCGACGGTGCGGTCGCGCAGCGTCGGGTCGCCCCACAGGTGCTGGGCGGCGGCCCGCATGCCCTGGTAGACGCCGAAGGAGGTGAGCACGGAGGAGTCGCCCGCGCCGCCGTTCTCCGGGGAGCGTCCGGTGGTCCAGCGGCACTCCCGGGCCACCACGTCCATGTCGGCGACGTAGGTGCCGACGTCGCACGCGGTGACGTAGCGGCCGCCGAGCGAGGCGACGAACCGGCCGTAGGCGAGGAGCAGTTCCTCGCTCTTGATCTGCTCCGGATCACCGATGATCACGGCCTTGCCGCCACCGTGGTCCAGACCGGCCATGGCGTTCTTGTACGACATCCCGCGGGCGAGGTTCAGCGCGTCGGCGACGGCCTCCGCCTCGTTCGCGTACGGGTAGAAGCGGGTGCCGCCGAGCGCGGGGCCCAGGGCGGTGGAGTGGATGGCGATCACGGCCTTGAGGCCGCTGGCACGGTCCTGGCAGAGCACGACTTGCTCATGTCCCCCCTGATCCGAGTGGAACAGGGTGTGCAGTACATCAGCAGGTGCGCCGTTTACGTCGGTCACGGTGGTGACTCCTGTGTAGGTGCGGCGATGGGTGGCAGGCCCCGTGAAGGTGGCGGGGACTGTGGCACGAGATTAGAGCCTGGGGGTACCGGCCCGCCGCACAGTGCTCAGGATCACCTCCGCACGGAGTACGGGCATGCGACGATTTGCAGAGATTCCCGCGCGTTTGTGATCCGTTGCCTCCGGTTTCCGCAGGTTCTCGCAGGTTTTCGCGTCGGTGCGCGGGGGAGGGAGCAGGCGTGCCCAAGGTGTCCTCGGTGATCGTCCCGTACGCGGCGTACCTGCGTGTGTACGAGCCGCTGGCGGCTTTCCCCGACGAGGAACGCGCCCACTGGACCCGCTACGCCCGCCGCCCCGACCGGCCGTCCTACCAGGACGAGCTGCGCCGCTCCCTGGCCGACCTGCTGCCCACCCCGCCCGTGGCGGTGCCGGTGCACGAGAGCGCGGACGCCTTCGTGACCGAGGTGGACGGCGTGGTCTGCGTCTGCCCCTGGCGGACCCGGCTGCGCGGCTGGCAGGCCCTGGGCGAGGTGGCCGAGGACTTCCCGGAGCCGGTCCTGGACGCCCTGATCCCACCCGTCGTACGCCGCCAGAGCGCGCAGGACTACGAGCGCTGGCTGGAGCGCAACCCGGACGCCCGGCCCTGGATCCGCACGGCCACCTGGCAGGTGCCGATCAACTGGTTCGTGCTGGTCTCCGACGCGGAGCGGGAGTACGACGAGGGCGGCGACGACGACGCGGCGGCCGCACCGGTGCTGCGCTACCGCACGCCGATGGTGCAGGCCCGCCGGCGGGTGGCCCGGGGGCTGCGGGCCCTGCGGGAGGCCGTGGACGAGGGGCCGCTCGTCGACGGCCTGGTGGACGTGGGGCGCTGGCTGGAGGAGTTCCACCCGCGTTCCCTGGTCGAGCTGGACTACGGCGGCCTGGTGCACGCCCTGCCGGCCGGCGAGTTGGCGGCGGACCACTCCGCGGCGGACGTGGCCGAGGGGATCGAGGCGCTGCGCCACGGCGACGGGCTCACCGCGGGGGCGGCGTACGGGCGGCTGGTGGAGCGCTGGCGGGCGGTGCGGGACCGGCGCTCGGCGAACTGACGTTTGACGTACCGCCCGATGTGGGGTTTCGTCTTCCGCTCCGACACCCGCCCGGTGTGGGCTGATCTCTTGCCGACAAGGGACGTAGGTCCCGATCCGGGCGTTTGCGTCAAGCGTGACGGACCGCACGTACATCACTCTTGCGCCGCTTGCCCCTCCTCATGCCAAAATAGGACAAGGAGCCCGGGGAGGGCTCCTTCCGTCCTGCCGTGATGCACTGTGGGTGGAATCTCAGCATTGCACGCTTTGGGGGGTCTGGTGACTCCTGATCGCCCCTGTGACTGATCGTCACAGTGGCGTGACTGTCCGCTATGGCATGGTCCATCGGCTTCCGTCGCTGATGAACACCTGGGAGGGCAATTCCATCGGTTTGGCCGACGCGGCTGGACAGATGGTGTAGTTGTAGTGCCGAGGACAAGCCGTTCGTCCTATAACCGACTCGACTCGCGTCCGCCATTTCGGGCAACGCGGGTCAAGGTGCAGAATTTAGAGGAATGAACCGAGAAGGTTCGGTTCTCCCGAGGAGGCCGCTCATGACCGCTCGCACCCCTGATGCCGAGCCGCTGCTGACCCCGGCTGAGGTCGCCACCATGTTCCGCGTCGACCCGAAGACGGTCACGCGCTGGGCGAAGGCCGGCAAGCTCACGTCGATCCGCACGCTCGGCGGGCATCGCCGCTACCGCGAAGCCGAGGTCCGCGCTCTGCTCGCGGGCATTCCGCAGCAGCGCAGCGAGGCCTGAACAACTGAATAACCGGGCATAACGGCAGGTCCCCCATCTGTCGCGGCGCCCGGAACCACAGCTCCAAGCGACGCCGTCCCTGCCCCAACAGAGGTGCGTCGTTGATCGCGCTGGACTCCGCCGGGTCCAGCGCGATTTTTTTGTGCCCGGGCCCGGCCCGGGCGCGCGGTGTGTCCGGGTGGGTGTCCGGGTGTGTGCCCTGTCCGGTGTCCGGGCTTGTCGGAGTCTGGGGAGGGGTGTCGGATCGGCTGTGCGAGCGCTGCGAAGGTGGTGCAATTGCACATATTAAATTGATCAGTTGTAGGGGAGTCGTAAGTGCCACGGTTCCAAAAACTCATGCGGTGACACCCGTCACACACCGCGGCAGTTGTTGGATCCGGCACCCGTGCGCTAATGGAGGCGTGGCCTCCAGGAGGTCTGCGGGGCAAGGGTGTTGGGGTCGCGCCGTTTCATGCCGTGGGCGCGCTCCCGTCGTCGACGCCCTCTTGACGGCCTGTCGGAGACTGTGGGGCCGGCGAGTCCAGCGCGAGCCGCAGCAGCCGGTGGCAGATCGGGCAGTGGCGCGTCACGTGACCGTACGACGACGCGGCCGACAGATGCGCGCGGAGCAGGGCCCGCGTCTCGTGCCTGACCGATGTCGCCATACGCCACCTCCAGGGGCCACACGGGGGTTGTGCCCTGTCTTTGGAGTACCGAGCGAAAGTGACGCCGTCAAGGCCGCGAGAGGAGCCCTGAGGGCCACTCAGGGCGTTCGACGGTTCCGGGCCGCCCCCCCGGCAACCCCCGGCAACGAAGAAGCCCCGCGCCGATTTGCTCGGGCGGGGCTTCGTTACTGCGGTCCTGACGGGATTTGAACCCGCGGCCTCCACCTTGACAGGGTGGCGAGCACTCCAAACTGCTCCACAGGACCAGGTTTCGCGGCGCTTCTTCTGCGTTGCGCTGCGAGAAGAGACTGTACAGGAGGGTGGGCCGCCGGTCGAACTCACCCTCCGTACGGGCCTCGTCACGGCGCGAGGGCGTCGATGGCCTTCACGATCCGCTTGTCGGAGACGGGGTACGCCGTGCCCAGCGCGTGGGCGAAATAGCTGACCCGCAACTCCTCGATCATCCAGCGGACGTCCAGGACCTGCCGGGGCACCGGCCGCCCCTGCGGCATCTGCTCCAGGAGCCACGCGTACTCGTCCCGCATCTCGTGGACCTTCTCCATGCGGGAGGTGTCCCGCTGCACGCCGGTCGGCATCTGCTGCAGCCGGCGGTCCGCGGCGACCAGATAGCGCATCAGGTCCGGCAGCCGCCCGATCCCCGCCTCCGTCACGAAGCCGGGCTTCACCAGCGCGTCCAGCTGCCCCCGCACGTCCTGTAGGTTCGCCAGCAGCGCCGGGCTGCGTACGGCCTTCAGGCGGCGTTCACAGGCCTGCCAGGCCGCCAGCACCTGCTGCACCTGGCCCACCGTGCGGACGGTCGTGTCGACGATCTCCGCGCGGACCTTGTCGTAGAGCTTGCGGTACGACTCCTCGTCCCAGGCCGGGCCGCCGAAGTCCGCGATCAGCTTGTCCGCCGCCGCCGTGGCGCAGTCGTCGAACAGCGCCTGGATCGAACCGTGCGGATTCGCGGACAGGCCCAGCTTCTGCTGGTTGGTCAGCTTTTCGGACGCGAACTTCGCGGGGTTGACCGGGATGTTGCGCAGGATCAGCCGCCGCGTGCCCCTCCACATGGCCTGCGCCTGCTCGGCCTCGGTGTCGAAGAGGCGGACGGAGACGGTGTCCGCCTTCGGCCCGTCGTCCACCAGCGCCGGGTACGCCTTCACCGGCTGACCGGCCCGGCGGGTCTCGAAGACCCGGGTCAGCGAGCCGATCGTCCAGTCCGACAGCCCGGAGCGCTCCACGGACTCGCCGCCGCTGCGCTCCGCGGTGGCCGCGGCGGCCTGCGAGAGCGCCTTGCGCGCCTTCGGACGCAGCCGGAGCTTCAGCGCCTCCAGATCCTTGTCCTCGGCCAGCTTGCGGCGCCGCTCGTCGACGATCCGGAACGTGATCTTCAGATGCTCGGGCACCTTCGACCAGTCGAAGTCCTCCGCGTCGAACGGCACCCCCACCATGCGCTTCAACTCCCGCGCCATGGTCACCGTCAGCGGCTCCTGAAGGGGCACGGCACGGTCCAGGAACGCCTGGGCGTAGTTCGGCGCGGGTACGTAGTTGCGGCGGACCGGCTTGGGCAGGGAGCGGATCAGCTCCGTGACGACCTGTTCGCGCAGGCCCGGGATCTGCCAGTCGAAGCCCTCGTCCGTGACCTGGTTGAGCACCTGGAGCGGCACGTGCACGGTCACGCCGTCGGCGTCCGCACCCGGCTCGAACTGGTACGTCACCCGGAACTTCAGCGGCCCCTGCCGCCAGGAGTCCGGGTAGTCGTCCTTGGTGACCGCCCCCGCCTTCTCGTTGATGAGCATCTCGCGCTCGAAGTCGAGGAAGTCGGGCTGCTCGTGCCGCTTGTGCTTCCACCACGAGTCGAAGTGCGCGCCGGAGACGACGTGTTCGGGCACCCGCTGGTCGTAGAAGTCGTACAGCGTCTCGTCGTCGACCAGGATGTCCCGGCGCCGGGCCCGGTGCTCCAGCTCCTCGACCTCGGTCAGGAGCCTGCGGTTGTCGGCGAAGAACTTGTGGTGCGTGCGCCAGTCGCCCTCCACCAGGGCGTTGCGGACGAACAGCTCGCGGCTGATCTCCGGGTCGATCCGCCCGTAGTTCACCTTGCGCTGCGCCACGATCGGTACGCCGTACAGCGTGACCTTCTCGTACGCCATCACCGCCGCCTGGTCCTTCTCCCAGTGCGGTTCGCTGTAGGTGCGCTTGAGGAGGTGCCCGGCGAGCGGCTCCACCCACTCGGGCTCGATCTTCGCGTTGACGCGGGCCCAGAGCCGGGAGGTCTCCACCAGCTCCGCCGACATCACGAACCGCGGGGGCTTCTTGAAGAGCGCCGAGCCCGGGAAGATCGCGAACTTGGCGTTGCGCGCGCCCACGTACTCGTTCTTCGCACCCTCCTTCACGTCCTTCATGCCGACGTGGGAGAGCAGCCCGGCCAGCAGCGACACGTGCACCCGGTCGTCGGGGGCCGCGTGCTCGGCGTCGTTGAGGTGGATGCCCATCTGCCTGGCTACGGTGCGCAGCTGCGTGTAGATGTCCTGCCACTCGCGGATGCGCAGGAAGTTGAGGTACTCCTGCTTGCACATCCGGCGGAAGGACGACGAGCCGCGCTCCTTCTGCTGCTCGCGCAGGTACCGCCAGAGGTTGAGGAAGGCGAGGAAGTCGCTGCTCTCGTCCTTGAACCGGGCGTGCTGCTGGTCGGCCTGGGCCTGCTTCTCCGCGGGGCGCTCCCGCGGGTCCTGGATGGACAGCGCGGCGGCTATGACCATGACCTCGCGGACACAGCCGTTCTTGTCCGCCTCCAGCACCATCCGGGCCAGCCGCGGGTCGACGGGCAGCTGGGCGAGCTTGCGGCCGGTGTCGGTCAGCCGCTTGCGTACGTCCTTCTGCGCCGGGTCGAGCGCGCCCAGCTCCTGGAGCAGCTGCACACCGTCGCGGATGTTGCGGTGGTCCGGCGGGTCGATGAACGGGAACTTCTCGATGTCGCCGAGGCCGGCCGCGGTCATCTGGAGGATGACGGAGGCGAGGTTGGTCCGGAGGATCTCCGCGTCCGTGAACTCCGGGCGCGCGGTGAAGTCGTCCTCGGAGTACAGCCGGATGCAGATGCCGTCGGACGTACGGCCGCAGCGGCCCTTGCGCTGGTTGGCGCTGGCCTGCGACACCGGCTCGATGGGCAGCCGCTGGACCTTGGTGCGGTGGCTGTAGCGGGAGATGCGGGCGAAGCCGGGGTCGATGACGTACTTGATGCCCGGCACGGTGAGGGAGGTCTCGGCGACGTTGGTCGCGAGGACGATCCGGCGCCCGGTGTGCTGCTGGAAGACACGGTGCTGCTCGGCGTGCGACAGCCGGGCGTACAACGGCAGCACCTCGGTGAACTTGTATCTCTTCTTCTCCAGCGCGTCCGCCGTGTCCCGGATCTCGCGCTCGCCGGAGAGGAAGACGAGGATGTCGCCCTTGCCCTCGCCCATCAGCTCCTCGACGGCGTCGGTGATCGCCGTGATCTGGTCGCGGTCGGCGTCGTCGCCGTCCTCCTCAAGGAGCGGCCGGTAGCGCACCTCCACGGGATAGGTGCGCCCGCTGACCTCGACGATCGGCGCGTCGCCGAAGTGGCGCGAGAAGCGCTCCGGGTCGATGGTCGCCGAGGTGATGACGACCTTCAGGTCCGGCCGCTTGGGCAGCAGCTGGGCGAGGTAGCCCAGCAGGAAGTCGATGTTGAGGGACCGCTCGTGGGCCTCGTCGATGATGATCGTGTCGTAGGCGCGCAGCTCGCGGTCGGTCTGGATCTCGGCGAGCAGGATGCCGTCCGTCATCAGCTTGATGAAGGTGGACTCCGGGTTCACTTGGTCGGTGAACCGCACCTTCCAGCCGACGGTCTCCCCGAGCGGGGTGTCCAGTTCGTCCGCGACCCGCTCGGCGACGGTGCGCGCGGCGATCCGGCGGGGCTGGGTGTGCCCGATCATGCCGCGGACGCCACGGCCCAGCTCGACGCAGATCTTCGGGATCTGGGTGGTCTTGCCGGACCCCGTCTCACCGGCGACGATCACGACCTGGTGATCACGGATGGCCGCCGCGATCTCGTCCTTCTTCTGGCTGACCGGGAGCTGCTCGGGGTAGCCGACGGCCGGTACACGCGCCCGGCGTTCGCCGATGCGCTGCTCGGCCTTGGCCACCTCCGTCTCGATCTCGGCGAGGACGGCGGCGCGGGCCTCCGGCTTGCGGATCTTCCGCGCACCCTCCAGCCTGCGGCCGAGCCGGTGCGCGTCGCGCAGCGACAGCTCGGTCAGCCGGGGGGCGAGGGTGCCGAGGGCGGGGGCAGGATGCGTAGACATACGGGTTCCAGGATCTCATCCTCGGGAAAAACCTGGCGAATGCTTTTGCCGCGGCGTCGGCCCGGGCAACGCAGGCAACTACAACAAGGCCCCGATCCGAAGATCGGGGCCTTTGCTGTGGCTGGGGCCGGGGTCGAACCGGCGACCTATCGCTTTTCAGGCGATCGCTCGTACCAACTGAGCTACCCAGCCGCGAGGTTTCACGTGAAACCTCAGCGGTCCTGACGGGATTTGAACCCGCGGCCTCCACCTTGACAGGGTGGCGAGCACTCCAAACTGCTCCACAGGACCAAGCTTCGTACGACAGTGTCGCACATGTACCGCGTGCCCCCAACGGGATTCGAACCCGTGCTACCGCCTTGAAAGGGCGGCGTCCTAGGCCGCTAGACGATGAGGGCTATCGGCCCGCCTGGGCGCTTCGCAGCGCGTCGGGGACGTGAGAAGCATATGGGATGGCGGGAGGTATCGCCAAAACGGTTTACCGAGTGCTGGGGGCGGGGCTGCCCGGGGCAGTGGGGGAGGCGCCGGTGACGGAGGGGGACGGGCCGGTGGCGGAGGGGGAGGGGCTGGTGGCGGAGGGGGACGGTGTCGCGCCCGGCTGGTTCTCCTTCGGCAGATGGCGGCTGACCTCGGCCGTCGTCAGCCCCAGGCCGCCCAGCTCGATCTCGTCCCAGGCCTGGAGGCGTCGGGTGTCCCGGTCGAAGTAGAGGATGGACGCCTGGATGGGGTCGGGGTACTTGCCCTCGACCGCGCGCAGTCCGCTGCCGCCGGTGGAGCCCTCGACGCGCAGCCGGGTGCCGTACTTCATGACCTCCATGTCCTCGTGGTGGAGGTGCCCGGAGAGGACGAGGGGCACATCGCCGTCGACCTCGCGGGCGGCCGACGGCTCGTGGGCGACGGCGATGTCCACGGGGGTGCCGGCCGCGCTCTGGTCGCGCAGGGCGGAGGCGAGGCGGGCGCCGGCCAGTTCCTGGGACGCCTCGGCGCCGTCCGCCTTGGAGCGGTCGGGGGTGTACTGCGGGTCGCCCATGCCGGCGAAGCGGAGGCCCGCGACGGTCCGGGCGTGGCCGTCGTCCAGGACGTGCACGTTCTTGAGGTGCTTCAGGTACTCCTGGGTGCCGCGGGAGTCGTGGTTGCCGCGGACCCAGACGTAGGGCGCGCCGAGGTCCTCGATCGGGTCCAGGAAGCCGTTCTCCGCGGCGGTGCCGTGATCCATCGTGTCGCCGGAGTCGACGATCACGTTCACCTTGTACTGCTCCACCAGCGAGCCGATGATCTTCCAGCTCGCCGGGTTCAGGTGGATGTCCGACACGTGCAGGACGCGGATCGTGGTCGGGTCGGGCTGGTAGGCGGGGAGCGTCGAGGTGACGTCGTAGAGCTTGGTCACGTTGGTGACCAGCCGTGCCAGCTCCTTCTGGTAGACGTCGAACTCGGTCACGATGCTGCGCGCGTTGCCGACCAGGGAGGGCGCGGAGGAGAGCAGGCCGGAGAACTTCGGCTCCAGGACGGAGTCGGGGTTCCAGGTCGCGTAGGCGGTGCCGCCGGAGGCGACCAGCAGGGTGAGGGCGAGCCCCCCGGCGGCGAGGGCGCGCCGGGGGCGGCGGTAGACGACGAGGCCGAGGGCCGTGGCGCCGGTGACGACGGCCACGCAGGAGCGGACGGCCAGGTCGAGCGTGCCGTGCCCGACGTCCTGGGCGACCTCGTCCTGGAGCCCGGAGAGGCGTTCGGGGTGGTCGACGAGGGCCTGGGCGCGGGCGGGGTCGAGCTGGTCGACGTTGACGTCGAGGCGGACCGGGGCGACGTGGCTGTCGAGCTGGAGGGCGCCCAGCGGCGAGACGTTGATCTTCGTGCCGCCGGACAGCGACGGGCGCAGGGTCATCGTCGTGTTCATGGGGCCGACCGGGGCCCGGACGTTGCCGACGACGAGCAGCCCCAGCCAGGCACCGAGCAGGACGACGGCGACCAGACCGGCGGCCCGGGTCCAGGGGTGTGGGCGGAGACGGGCGGCGAGTTCGGGGGTGGCGGCCGCGGGCCGGCCGCTGCGTGCGCGCCGGTCGCGGTAGCGGCGGGTGAGGATGCGCGGGACGTTGCGGATGGGGTTCATCACCTCGGCCAGGGCGTGCGGGGCTGCGGCGGGGACGCGGGCCATTGGTCCCGTATGCCCGTGGCCCGGGGCGGATATGCGGGTCGTACTCCACGGTCGTACCCGACAATGGTCCTGTGCTGGAGATGACGCGCGAGGAGTTCGAGGAACTGGTCGCCGAGGCCCTGGACCGGATCCCGCCGGAGCTGACGCGGCTGATGGACAACGTCGCGGTGTTCGTCGAGGACGAACCGCCGGCGGACGATCCCGAGCTGCTCGGGCTGTACGAGGGGACGCCGCTGACGGAGCGCGGGGAGTGGTACGCGGGCGTGCTGCCGGACCGGATCACCATCTACCGGGGGCCGACGCTGCGGTTCTGCGCGA
The DNA here is from genome assembly GCF_044327745.1 of Streptomyces sp. NPDC018026. Taxonomy (NCBI): domain Bacteria; kingdom Bacillati; phylum Actinomycetota; class Actinomycetes; order Kitasatosporales; family Streptomycetaceae; genus Streptomyces; species Streptomyces sp. NPDC018026. Next base: position 36,454 of record NZ_JBIRFY010000009.1, on the reverse strand, counting down.
CGCGTGAAGACGTGGTCGCCGAGACCGAGGTGACGGTCGTTCACGAGATCGCCCACCACTTCGGGATCGACGACGCGCGGCTGCACTCCCTCGGGTACGGGTGACGCGCGCCCGGGTGCGGACGGGGAGCCCCGGATACGGGTGACGCGCTCGGGTCAAGTCCGCCTCGCCGGGCGCGTGTCCTCTTGTGGGTGACGGGAGTTGGGCACGTCGACTCCTTGACCCCCGGAGGTGGCCGCCCGTGCGCCCCTTGTACGTACCTGTCCGTATGGCCGCCACCGCCCTGGCCGTCGTCGCCGCCGCCGGCTGCATGAGCGTCGGTGACGACGACTCCGGCGGGGGCGCCAGGCCGTCCCAGTCCGCCGGGGAGCGGGGCGGCGAGGTACCGGAGGGCGGCCCCGCGGTCTCCGGCGGGAACGCCGGGTACGACGCGGCGGCCGCCGACGACGGGCACGGCAAGGGGAAGAAGGCCGGGGGCGGCGGGGACCGGGCCGGGGGCGACGGCAGGGGGAAGGGCGGCGAGGGCGGCAAGGGGAAGGACGCGTCCGCCTCGGCGCCGCCCGCCGCGCAGCCGACGGGGGCCCCGCCGCCGAACGGCGGGAACCACGGGCCCGAGCCCACCCGGACGCCGCCCGCGGAGCCCACCCGGACGGCCGAGCCGGAGCCGACGCCGACCGAGGAGCCGCCCGCCTCCCCGACGCCGGACCCGACGGTGGCCGAGCCGTCCTCGTCGGCGCACGAACCGCCCGGGACCCAGCTGGAGCAGCGGGAGCCGGCACCGGCGGCCGGGACGCCGGCGTAGGACGGACCGCTCGCCGGGCGGGGCGACGACGGGCCGCTCGCCGAGCGGGCGACGACGGGCCGCTGAGCTGGGCATGTGCTGCCGGTTTGCCTTCAGGGGTGGGGGGTGCGTATGGTGGTAGATCGTTTGATCCCATTTGCCCGGCGCCACCGCAGAGCGCGCCGTGTGGCGCGTACTCTCCCCTTGCCGTGGTGGACCGCATAGAGGCGGTCGTATTGCGAATCGCGATTCACGGAGTTGACGGGCGCGTGCCGACGAGAGACTCCGGAAGGTTTCGCATTCGCATGTCCATGACCAGTACTGACCACGTCGTCGTGCCCGGAAACGCCGAGGGCGCTCAGGACGCGCCGGAGGCCGTCGAGGCCGTGGCCGCCTCCGCGACCACCGAGTCCCCGGAGGCCGTCGAGGCTCCCGAGGCGGCTGCCGAGCCGACGTTCGCCGACCTCGGTCTGCCCGAGGGCGTCGTGCGCAAGCTCGCGCAGAACGGCGTGACCACCCCCTTCCCGATCCAGGCCGCGACCATCCCGGACGCGCTGGCGGGCAAGGACATCCTCGGCCGGGGCCGCACCGGCTCCGGCAAGACCCTCTCCTTCGGTCTGCCGACCCTGGCCACGCTGGCCGGCGGCCGCACCGAGAAGCACAAGCCCCGCGCCGTCATCCTCACCCCGACCCGCGAGCTGGCCATGCAGGTCGCCGACGCGCTCCAGCCGTACGGCGACGTCATGGGCCTGAAGATGAAGGTGGTCTGCGGCGGCACCTCGATGGGCAACCAGATCTACGCCCTCGAGCGCGGCGTCGACATCCTGGTCGCCACCCCGGGCCGGCTGCGCGACATCATCAACCGCGGCGCCTGCTCCCTGGAGAACGTGCAGATCGCGGTCCTCGACGAGGCCGACCAGATGTCCGACCTGGGCTTCCTGCCCGAGGTCACCGAGCTGCTCGACCAGGTCCCGGCCGGCGGCCAGCGGATGCTGTTCTCCGCCACGATGGAGAACGAGATCAAGACCCTCGTCGACCGGTACCTGAAGGACCCGGTCCACCACGAGGTCGACGCGGCCCAGGGCGCGGTGACGACCATGTCGCACCACATCCTGGTCGTGAAGCCCAAGGACAAGGCGCCGGTCACCGCGGCCATCGCCTCCCGCAAGGGCCGCACCATCATCTTCGTCCGCACCCAGCTGGGCGCCGACCGCGTCGCCGAGCAGCTGCGCGACGCCGGTGCCAAGGCGGACGCGCTGCACGGCGGCATGACCCAGGGCGCGCGCACCCGCACGCTGGCCGACTTCAAGGACGGCTACGTCAACGTCCTGGTCGCCACCGACGTCGCCGCCCGCGGCATCCACGTCGACGGCATCGACCTGGTCCTGAACGTGGACCCGGCCGGCGACCACAAGGACTACCTGCACCGCGCGGGCCGCACCGCGCGCGCCGGCCGCACCGGCACCGTCGTGTCCCTGTCCCTCCCGCACCAGCGCCGCCAGATCTTCCGGCTGATGGAGGACGCGGGCGTCGACGCCACGCGCCACATCATCCAGGGCGGCGCCGCCTTCGACCCCGAGGTCGCCGAGATCACCGGCGCCCGGTCGATGACCGAGGTCCAGGCCGAGTCCGCGGGCAACGCGGCGCAGCAGGCCGAGCGCGAGGTCACCCAGCTCACCAAGGAGCTGGAGCGGGCCCAGCGCCGCGCCAACGAGCTGCGTGAGGAAGCGGACCGCCTGGTCGCCAGGGTCGCGCGGGAGCGCGGCGAGGACCCGGAGACGGTACTGGCCGAGGTGGCCGCGACCGTGGCCGAGCCGGAGGTCTCGCTGCCGGAGCAGTCCGGCGCCCGGGACGTGGAGAAGGCGGAGCGCGGCGGCAACGACCGCGAGCGCTCGTACGAGCGTCGTGACGACCGTGGCGGTTTCCGCCGTGACGACCGCGGTGACCGTGGCGGGCGTTCGTTCGAGCGTCGTGACGACCGTGGTGGTTTCCGTCGTGACGACCGGGGCGACCGTGGTGGCCGTTCGTTCGAGCGTCGTGACGACCGTGGTGGTTTCCGCCGTGACGACCGTCGGGACGACCGTGGTGGCCGTTCCTTCGACCGTCGGGACGACCGCGGTGACCGCGGCGGGCGTTCGTTCGACCGGCGTGACGACCGCCGTGACGACCGTGGTGGCCGTTCGTTCGAGCGTCGTGACGACCGCGGCGACCGTGGTGGCCGCTCGTTCGAGCGTCGTGACGACCGTGGCGGTTTCCGCCGTGACGACCGTCGGGACGACCGTGGTGGCCGTTCCTTCGAGCGCCGTGACGACCGCGGCGAGCGCGGCGGGCACCGTGGCAGCGACCGCCCGTTCAACCGCGACCGTCAGGGCGACCGCCCCGGCTTCCGCTCCGGCGGTCACGACCGTCCGTACGGCCGCCGCGACGACCACCGCGGTGACCACCGCGGTTCGTCCTTCGGCCGCCGTGACGACAAGCCGCGCTGGAAGCGCAACGGCTGACGCCTGAGCACCTGAGACGCGCCGTGGCCTCCGCCCCACCGGGTGGAGGCCACGGCGCTTCGCGTTGCGGGCCGGTTTCGGCCACGAAGTCCACGGAGTGACGCATGTCACGCTCGCCGCGAGGGAATTGCTGGGGGCATGACAGATGACGCCAAGGCGAGTGGGCTGTCGGACGAGGAACGGCTGGCCCAGCTCGGCTACACCCAGGTGCTGGCCCGCCGCATGTCGGCGTTCTCCAACTACGCGGTCTCCTTCACGATCATCTCGGTCCTGTCGGGCTGCCTGACCCTCTACCTCTTCGGCATGAACACGGGCGGCCCCGCCGTCATCACGTGGGGCTGGGTCGCCGTCGGCCTGATGACGCTCTTCGTGGGACTGGCGATGGCCGAGATCTGCTCGGCGTACCCGACCTCGGCGGGCCTGTACTTCTGGGCGCACCGCCTGGCACCCCCGCGCACGGCGGCGGCCTGGGCCTGGTTCACGGGGTGGTTCAACGTGCTGGGCCAGGTCGCGGTCACCGCCGGCATCGACTTCGGCGCCGCGTCCTTCCTGGGCGCCTACCTGAACCTCCAGTTCGACTTCGAGGTGACCCCGGGCCGCACGATCCTCCTCTTCGCCGCGATCCTGATCCTGCACGGCCTCCTCAACACCTTCGGCGTCCGCATCGTCGGCCTGCTGAACAGCGTGAGCGTGTGGTGGCACGTCCTGGGCGTCGCGGTCATCGTCGGCGCGCTGACCTTCGCGCCGGACCACCACCAGTCGGCGTCCTTCGTCTTCGGCGAGTTCGTGAACAACACGGGCTGGAGCAGCGGAGCGTACGTCGTCCTGATCGGTCTCCTGATGGCCCAGTACACCTTCACCGGCTACGACGCCTCCGCCCACATGACCGAGGAGACGCACGACGCGTCCACGGCGGGACCGAAGGGCATCGTCCGCTCCATCTGGACCTCCTGGATCGCGGGCTTCGTCCTCCTCCTCGGCTTCACCTTCGCCATCCAGTCCTACGACGGCGCCCTGACGTCCCCGACCGGCGCGCCGCCCGCGCAGATCCTGCTCGACGCCCTCGGTGCGACGGCGGGCAAGCTCCTGCTCCTCGTCGTCATCGGCGCCCAGCTCTTCTGCGGCATGGCGTCGGTGACGGCCAACAGCCGCATGATCTACGCCTTCTCCCGGGACGGCGCGCTGCCCTGGTCGCACATCTGGCACTCGGTGAACCCGCGCACCCGCACGCCCGTCGCAGCGGTCTGGCTGGCGGCCCTGGCCGCGCTGGTCCTCGGCCTCCCGTACCTGATCAACGTCACCGCGTACGCCGCCGTGACGTCGATCGCGGTCATCGGCCTCTACATCGCGTACGTCATCCCGACGCTGCTCCGCGTCCGCAAGGGCGCCGCCTTCGAACGCGGGCCCTGGCACCTGGGCCGCTGGTCGCAGGTGATCGGCGTGGTGGCGGTGACGTGGGTCGGCGTCATCACGGTGCTGTTCATGCTGCCCCAGGTCTCCCCGGTCACCTGGGAGACCTTCAACTACGCGCCGATCGCCGTCCTGGTCGTGCTGGGCTTCGCCGCCACCTGGTGGCTGGCCTCGGCCCGGCACTGGTTCCTCAACCCGGACCACGAACGCACCCGCACCCGCGCCGCCGCCCAGGCGAACGCGCCCGAGCCGGTGGACCCGTAGCCCGCCCTGCTCCGGCCGCCCTCCGACGCGGCCGTGACCCCGATACCCGATCGGCGTCCCGGCCGCGGCGGGCTATGCTCGGTGTGGCAACATCACGCAGCACCGCGCGACACACCGCCTGGGCCCTTAGCTCAATTGGCAGAGCAGTGGACTTTTAATCCATTGGTTGTGGGTTCGAGTCCCACAGGGCCTACTCGTCGGACCCCGGCTCACCGCAGGACTGAGCTGGGGTCCTGTTCGTCCGTGCGGCCGCCTCTTCCAGCTCCGTGACGGTCCCCGACATGATCGTCCGGACGTGTTCGGTGATCTTCTCCACGGGCCAGTCCCACCACGCCACCGCGAGCAGCCGGGCGATGTCCTGCTCCTGGTGGCGGGTACGGATCAGGCGGGCCGGGTTGCCGCCGACGATGCCGTAGTCGGGCACGTCGCTCGTCACCACCGCCCCGGTGGCGATGATCGCGCCGTGGCCGATGCGGACGCCGGGCATCACGGTGGCGCCGTTGCCGAACCAGACGTCGTTGCCCACCACGGTGTCCCCCGGGTTCGGCAGGCCGGTGAGCAGGTCGAAGTGCTCGGCCCAGGAGCCGCCCATGGTGGGGAAGGGGAAGGTGGACGGGCCGTCCATGCGGTGGTTGGCGCCGTTCATGATGAAGCGCGTGCCGGTCCCCAGGGCACAGAACTTCCCGATCACCAGCTTCTCCGGCCCGTAGTGGTAGAGCACGTTGCGGGTCTCGAAGGCGGTCGCGTCGTCCGGGTCGTCGTAGTAGGAGAAGTCGCCGACCTCGATCAGCGGGGACTTCACCAGGGGCTTGAGCAGTACGACCCGGGGCTGTTCGGGCATCGGGTGGAGCACGGTGGGATCGGCGGGGAGGGCGGGCATCGGCAAGGCGGATCCTCTCGGCGGACCACTAGTGCGACAGATGTAGTGTTAAGAGCGTGGCACGAGCAGTCGTATCGATCAAACGGATAGTGGACGGCCGATGACGGATTCGACAGATTCGACGGAGCCGACAGTCGTGGGGCCCGAGCGCCGTCCGGGCGGACGTACCGCCCGCATTCGCGCCCAGGTCCTCGACGCGGTGCGCGCCGAACTCGCCGAGGCCGGGCACGAAGGGCTCACCGTGGAAGGGGTCGCCGCCCGCGCCGGAGTTCACCGCACCACGGTCTACCGGCGTTGGCGCGACGTGGGCGGGCTGCTCGTCGACGTCATCGACGCCGCCGGCGAGATGGGCTGGCAGCCGCCGGACACCGGTTCTCTGCGCGGCGACCTGACCGCGCTCAACCGGGAGATCCAGGAGTCCCTCGTCGTACGGCCGTCCTTCGCCGTCGCGCTGATGGCGGCGTCGTTCCACTCCGAGCAGGCCGCGCGGGCCCAGACGAGACTGTGGGCGGACCGGTACGCACAGTGCGAGATCCTCGTGGAGCGCGCCGTCGAGCGGGGCGAACTCCCCGCGCGAGCCGCCCGAGCCGCAACGGACCTGGACGCCCGCAGCCTGCTGATCGCCGCCACGGCGCCGCTCTACCACCAGTTGGTACTCCTGCGCGCCGATCCCGACCCGCGGCTTCCGGAACGGGCGGCGGCGGCCGCGGTGCTGGCGGCCGCCGCGGGCGCCTTTTCCGTCCCCAGGGTGAAGGGCGCGTGACCCAGGGCCCGTCGGACCGACGGGTAGAGTCCCCCGGCATGAGCACAACTCCCCCCGGTGACAGCTTGGTTGACCTGCGGCCCCGCCGAGTCACCCCGCGCCGCCTGGCCGCCGCCGCCGTGGTCTACGGGGTGTTCGTCGCGGGCTGGTACCTGGGGCAGCCCGTGACCCCCGAGTGCCACGTCGACCAGGCCGCGCTCGACCGGGCCGCCGAGCGGTACGGCCCCGGACCGTCCGCCACGCCCGCGCCTGCCTACAGCCCCATCCCGGCGTCGTCGGCATTGCCGGGCCACAGCGAGCTCGGAGCCGTCCGCACGGTGCGGTCCGTGGCCGTCGACACCCTGACCGTCACCACCTACGCCGTAGCCTGCACCAACGACATGGGCGAACGCCCCCGCCTCGGTTCCTGGCTCGACGGCGGCTGGGAGTAGGGGCGATGCCCGCCTGGATGACCCTGCGCCGCCTCGGAGTCGTCACCACCCTGTACGCCGTGTTCCTGGCGGGGTGGTGGCTGGGCCAGCCGGTGCGGTCCGACGGCTGCGTCGAGGACCGGATCGCCGCCGGGGCGGACGGCCGTCCCGCGCCGGTGGAACCGGCCGACCCCGGCCGGTACTTCGACAATCTCGACATCGGCTTCGGCCTGCTGGACTTCGGCCTGCTCGACTGGGCCGACGACCTGGACGGCTACCGGGACGGCGAGTACGGCCCCAGCGACTACGGGTACGACCTCCAGGGCGGCCCGCAGACGTACGGCACGGCCGGTGCCGACTACGCACCCTGCTCCTACAAGAAGCGCGCCCGCCTGCTCGCGTGGGTCAACGGCGACTGGGGCTGACCCGGCCGGGCCGGCGAAGGGCCTGGACCATCCAGGGCTGGAAGGGCAGGTGACCGGGGACGACCTGCCAGCCGTTGAGGGTCCAGACCAGGCGCCAGTACCGCTCGACGAGCGGGTCGTGTCCCGCCTCGAACCGCTCGGCCAGCCACTCCCGCAGCTCCGGGCCGTCCGGACGGTCGAGTACGGCGGCGATGCGCGCCACCACGGCGTCGACGACCGGGGCGGCCTCGTCGCCCTCCGGGTCGATGCCCGCCGCTCTGGCCCCGGCGACGGTCTGCCGGACGAAGGGGATGAGTTCCGCCACCGCCCCGGGGGCCACCCCCGGCAGCACGTCCTCGTCGGCGGGCGGGAGGGCCGCACGGGCCATGCGCCCGCGGAAGTCCTCGTCGGCGACGAGTTCGGCCAGCTCCACCCACGCGGCGAGCTGGGCGTCGGAGGGTTCGTCGGGGAGTTCGGGCAGGGCGGTGCGCAGGGCGGCGGCGGCGTCGCGGGCGTGGGGCGTTCCGGCCTCAAGTGCGGCGATGAAGTCGGCGATCACGCGCCGTCGTTCGTCGGAGGTGAGGCGGGCGATCCGGTGCATGAGAACTGTCTCCTCGGGGCTGGCGTCGCGCCGGGCAACGAGCCGCAGCACGCTGTGCCGCAGCCGCAGTGCGCGGATCTGGAGGGCGGTGGCGTCGGCGTGCGCGGCGGCGACCTCGGCGACGGTCAGGTCACCGTCCAGGACGCGGCGGACCGTGCTCAGATCGACGTCCAGCTCCCGCAGGACGCAGATGAGGTGGAGCCGGTCCAGCGCCGCCTCGCCGTAACGGCGGTAGCCGGCCGGGGTGCGGTCGGTGGGAGGCAGCAGTCCGGTGTCCGAGTAGAACCGGATCGTCCGTACGGACACGCCGGTACGGGCCGACAGTTCACCGATCGAGTGCGGGGGCGTCGCGCCGTTCATGAGCCCACCCTGCGGTCTCCAGCCACTGGAGAGTCAAGGCGGGGCGTCAGCCGGAGGGCTGGTCCTCGTCGTCGGCGGCGGGCGGCCGCTCCACGACGAACGACCCCTTGCCGCGCACGGTGACGATGAGCCCCCGTTCGCGGAGCTCCTGCGCGGCCCGGCGCGCGGTGAGTCGCGCCACGCCGTACTCGTCGGCGAGATGGTTCTCCGACGGGATGGGCCTGTCCGGCGCCAGCGCTCCCGACTCGATCTTCTTCGTGATGACGTCGGCGAGTTGCACGTAGAGCGGCCGCGCGCTCATCGGGTCCAGGGAGGTCGAGGGCTCGGGTTCTGTATCGCTCACATGTCCAACGTATGCATCCGCCGACCTACACGTACGAGTGGATTCCTCTGCACTTGTATGCAGAGGGCTATGCCCCGCCCGTACGTTGATCCACACAAGACCCCGGCGAGGTGGCTAGACCTCCCGGGGCACGGCCAACGCTTACGCAAGGAGCGTCGACATGCCCGACCTTATCCACCGCATCGCCCATTGGCTGACCCTTCTCCTCGGTCCCGGCACCGGAACGCACCGCGCGGGCGCCCCGCGCCACCGAGCCCGGACCACCCCTCGCCCCACCGTCCCCGCGAGCCTCCCCCTTCACCACTCCCCGTACTGCCGTCACCTCCCCCTCGACGGCGCCGCCTCCCGCCTCGTCCGCCCCTACCTCGCCGCCCACGACCAGGAACGAGACCGCCAACGGCACCGCCGCCTCGCCCTCGTGCTCGCCGCCGACTTCGGCATCGACCTGGACCAGCACGTCGTCGGCGCGCGGAAGGCGGCCGCGTGATGACACCGCACACGGCGCTACGGCTGCTGCCCTGGCTGTCGGCCGAGGGCAAGCCCTGCTTCCTCGCACCCGGCGACGGCAGCGGGTACGTGTCCCGGCTCGCCGACGAGACGGAGGTCCGGCAGCTCGCCGAGGGGCTGGACGTCCTCCGCACGGCGCGCGGTGTCCTGGACGACCCGGTGTCCCCGAACGCGGAGGTCCGCTACACCGCGATCCGTCTGACCGAGTGCCTCGCGGACGCGCTGCGGGTGGCGGAGTCGAGGGGGCGGCGCCTGTCCACGGACCACGGTGAACCGTAGGAACGGGCGCGGCGCCTAGTGTGTGCCCGCCGGAACCCGCCGCCCGTCTGCCTCCCGGAGTGCCACCCATGCCCCTCCCCCACGTCCTCCTCTCCGCCGCCGTCTCCCTCGACGGATACCTGGACGACACCGGCCCCGAACGGCTGCTGCTCTCCAGCCCCGCCGACTTCGACCGGGTCGACGAGGTGCGGGCCTCCGTGGACGCGATCCTGGTCGGGGCCGGGACGATCCGGGCCGACAATCCGCGGCTGCTGGTGAACTCGGCCGAGCGGCGGGCGGCCCGGGTCGCGGACGGCAGGGCGGAGTACCCGATCAAGGTCACCGTCAGCGGCAGCGGCGAGCTGGACCCGGCGGCGCGGTTCTGGCACACGGGCGGGGACAAGGTGCTGCTGACCACGGACGACGGTGCCCGGCGGGCCCGCGCGCTCGGGATCGGTGCCGACGTGGTGTCCCTGGGGCCGGACCTCGACTGGCGGGCGGCGTTGGAGTACCTGCACGACCGGCGGGGCGTGCGGCGGCTCATGGTGGAAGGGGGCGGGACCGTCCACACCCAGTTGCTCCAGCAGGAACTCGCCGACGAGCTGCAGCTCGTTCTCGCGCCGCTGCTGGTCGGGGACCCGGCCGCACCCCGGCTGTTCGGGCCCGGTGCCTACCAGGGCGGGCGGCTGCGGCTGATCGGGACGCGGCGGATCGAGGACGTGGTGCTGATGCGGTACCTGCCGACCGCACCCGGCACCGGTGACCGCGTCGCCGCCGCCGACCGGCACTGGCTGGGGCTCGCCTGCGAGCTGGCCGAGCTGTGTCCGCCGTCGGACACCGCGTTCAGCGTGGGGGCGGTCGTCGTCGCCGCCGACGGGAGCGAGCTGGCCCGGGGATACTCGCGGGAGGGCGGTGATCCGGTCGTGCACGCCGAGGAGGCCGCGCTCGCCAAGGTGGACCCGGAAGACCCGCGGCTCGCCCGCGCCACCGTCTACAGCAGCCTGGAGCCCTGTGCCCGCCGGGCCTCCCGGCCCGCCCCGTGCGCCCGGCTGATCCTCGACGCGGGGGTGCGCCGGGTCGTCACGGCCTGGCGGGAGCCGGACACCTTCGTGGCGGGAGCGGACGGCAGCGGGGTGCTCACCGCCGCGGGTGCCGCCGTCGTCGTACTGGCCGAGTACGCGCAGCGGGCGAAGGCGCCCAACCGCCACCTGGAAGGGTAGGGAGAGCGGGGCGCGGAGATACCGATGTGCATTCCGCCCCCGGGATGACGTACAGTGGTGAACACAACGACGCGGGGTGGAGCAGCTCGGTAGCTCGCTGGGCTCATAACCCAGAGGTCGCAGGTTCAAATCCTGTCCCCGCTACTGAAGGCCGAGGGCCGGAATCCGAAAGGGTTCCGGCCCTCGGTGCGTTTCCGCAGGTGCCCCGTGTCATCCGGTCGGCCCCTCACCGCTCGCCGCCCGTCCCCGCCCCCGGAACCCTGGAGTGCGGGACGGCAAGCGGCGCGGACGCGCGGGGCGGCGGGAGACGAGTGGTGCGGCCAGGTGACGTGGACGACGAGGGAGCGGCCGCCAGAGCCGGTGGCCGGCTCCCCGGCGATCCCGTGCCCGACCCGGGTCTCGGGCTCGGCGACGAGGCGCTGCCCGTGCCGCCCTCCGGGCCACCGCCAGTCCGGCGGACCGGGTACGGGCGGGCCTTCGTGCACGCGCTCCCCGTGCTGCTGATCGTCGTCGCCATCCTGTACGACATCTTCACCCCGAGATACTTCACCGCCGGACCCCTCTACACGGCCGCGCCCCTGATCGCCGCCCCGCTCTACTCGCGGCGCGGCACGGCGCTCACCGGCGTCGCCGTGGTCGCCGCGGTCATCGGGCTGCAGCTCGGCAAGGGCGTCATCCACTACGTCGACTCCCTCACCGAGCTGATCACCATCGCCACGGTCGCCGTACTCGCCGTCCTCGTGAACGGCATGGTCCGCCGCAGCAGCGAGCGCCTCGTCTCCGTCCGTGAGATCGCCGAGGCCGCCCAGCGCGCCGTCCTGCCCGAACCCGCCGAGCGGATCGCGGGCTTCGAGATCGCCGTCTGCTACGAGGCCGCGCAGGCCGACGCCTTCATCGGCGGCGACCTGTACGCGGTGCAGGACAGCGCCCGCGGCGTCCGGCTCATCGTCGGGGACGTGCGCGGCAAGGGCATGGGTGCGGTGGCCGCCGTCGCCGTCGTGATCGGCGCGTTCCGGGAGGCGGCCGAGCAGGAGGCGACGCTGGAGGCGGTGGCACAGCGCCTGGAGCGGGCGCTGGCGCGCGAGGGCACCCGACGCGACGGACTGGACGCCTTCGAGGGCTTCACCACCGCCGTCCTCGCCGAACTCCCGCACGGCGGCGGCACCGTCCGCATCGTCAACCGCGGCCATCCGCCGCCCCTGCTGCTCTACGCCGACGGCACCCTCGGCCCGCTGCCCGCCCACGAGTCGGCGCTGCCGCTCGGCATGGGCGAGCTGGGAGTGTGGCCCGACCGGGCGGAGGAGGCCCCCTTCCCCGGCGGGGCCACACTGCTGCTCTACACCGACGGGCTGACCGAAGCCCGGGACGCGAAGGGCGAGTTCTACGATCCGCAGGCGCGGCTGACCGGCCGCGTCTTCCCGCATCCGGCGACCCTGCTCGCCACCCTCGCCGAGGACGTGCGCCGGCACTCCGGGGGCGGCATGGCGGACGACATGGCACTGCTCGCCGTCCGGCGCCCCCGGCGCGGTGATCATGATCATTGTCACGAGCCGTGACAGCGCGACCCCCCTCCGCATAACAACTGATACACCGTCAGAAGAAACTGGCGCGAGAGGGAATACCGAGGCCGGGTCAACTCGCCCGGTTTTCACCGGTCGTGAGGCGTACGTCCCGGCCGTATTCGGTAATGATCAAGAGGAACGGCTTGGAATCGGAGCCTCGCGTCTATTAACGTTCGATAACGCAGCGCGGTCGTCCCAGCCGTCACAGAAGGCGGCTCCGTGCGCACGCGCCGAATCCCGCAAGGGAACCGGGGAACCACCACATTGGGGTGAATCGGGCGTATGCCGCCGTGGAAAACGGTCGGCAGACACCCGTAGGAGACCTTCCTGCTCCGAACCCGTCAGCTAACCCGGTAGGCGAAAGGAAGGAAAGGAGTACGCCCACGTGGCGTCCAACCGGCCTGCCCCCGAGGCCCCGTCCGCGCCCAGTGGGCACGGCACCGACACCTTCGGCTACGACGGCTACCGCACCGAAGAGGGCCCCTGGGAGGAGTGGAATCCCACCGCGGAATCCATCCGCCCCGTACGCGGCCGGCACCGCGTGGCCAAGCAGCGCGGCGGACTCGCCCGCAGCTCCACCGTCCTCGGCGTCGGTGTCATAGCCGCCGTCGGAGCGGGCGGCATGGCCAGCGCGCAGACCGGCAAGCCCCCGGTGTCCATCTCCATGCCGGACCTGCCGAACGTCGGCTCGCTCATGCCCGGGAGCGACGACGAGGCGCCGGAGCCCGAGGGTTCCGCCACCCCGCTCAGCGGCATCACCCAGGCCGTCGCCGCCGACAGCGCGGAGGGCGCCGACACCACCGGCGCCGGCGAGTCGCTGCGGGCCCGGATCATGGCGCAGGCCGAGCAGCAGCAGGCGCAGGTCGAGACCAAGGCCGCCGAAGAAGCCGCCGCCGCGGCCGAGAAGAAGGCCGCGGAAGCCGCCGCCAAGGCGGAGAAGGAGGCCGAGGAGAAGGCCGCCGCCGCCAAGAAGAAGGCGGAGGAGGAGGCCGCGAAGAAGGCCGAGGCCGAGCGGCTCGCGAAGCTGGCCAAGCAGTTCACGCTGCCGACCTCCTCGTACACGATCTCCTCCACGTTCAACCAGGCCGGCTCCCTCTGGGCCTCCGGCCACCACACCGGCCTCGACTTCGCCGCCCCCACGGGCACGCTGCTCAAGGCGGTGCACAGCGGCACCATCACGTCGGCCGGCTGGGACGGGTCGTACGGCTACAAGACCGTGCTCACCCTCGACGACGGCACCGAGCTCTGGTACGCGCACCAGTCCTCCATCAACGTCAGCGTCGGCCAGCAGGTCACCACCGGTGACGTCATCGGCCGCGTCGGCGCCACCGGCAACGTCACCGGCGCCCACCTCCACCTCGAGGTCCACACCGACGGCGGCAGCGGCATCGACCCGATGGCCTGGCTGCAGAGCAAGGGGCTCACCCCCTGATCCGCCCCGCCCCCGACGCACCCCGCTGAACCCCGGCGGTCCTGACGGCGACCCCCCGACGTCAGGGCTGCCGGTTCGCGGGAAATTTTGCCCGCCTGCCAGAATCGCCCGCTCCGGCGCGGTCGTTGAGTCCCTACATGACTTCTCTGCGCAAGCTCGGCTCCTCCGACCTGGCGGTCTTCCCCCTCGCCCTCGGCGGCAACGTCTTCGGCTGGACCGCCGACCGGGACCGGTCCTTCGCCGTCCTGGACGCCTACACGGCGGCCGGCGGCAACTTCGTCGACACCGCCGACTCCTACTCCGCCTGGGTCGACGGCAACAGCGGCGGCGAGTCCGAGACCGTCCTCGGCCAGTGGTTCGCGGCCCGCGGCAACCGTGACGACGTCGTCCTCGCCACCAAGGTCAGCCAGCACCCCGAGTACCCGGGCCTGTCCGCCGCGAACATCAGGGCCGCGGCCGACGCCTCGCTGCGCCGCCTGGGCACCGATCACATCGACCTGTACTACACCCACTTCGACAAGCCCGAGGTGCCGGTCGAGGAGATCGTCGGCGCGCTCGACGCGCTGGTGAAGGCCGGAAAGGTGCGGCACATCGCCGCCTCCAACATCTCCGCCGAGCGGCTCGCGGCGTCCCTGGAGTTCTCCGACCGCGAGGGCCTCGCCCGGTACGTCGCCCTCCAGCCGCACTACAACCTGGTCTCCCGCGACACGTACGAGGGCGAACTGCGCGACCTCGCCGAGCAGGCCGGTCTCGCCGCCGTGCCGTACTACGCCCTCGCGTCCGGTTTCCTCACCGGCAAGTACCGGCCCGGCACGGAGGTGGACAGCCCGCGGGCGGGCGGTGCGGCCAAGCACCTGGAGACCGAGCGGGGCCGCCGGGTGCTGGCCGCCCTGGACGAGATCGCCGCGGCCCACGACGCTCCCGTCGCCACCGTCGCCCTCGCCTGGCTGGCCGCCCGGCCGACGGTGGCGGCGCCGATCGCCTCCGCGCGCACGGTGGAGCAGCTCCCGGCGCTGCTGGGCGTGGCCGAACTGAGCCTGACGGAGGACGAGGTGGGGAGGCTGACCCGGGCGTCCGCCTGAGCGGGCGCGGCGCGTCGCGTCGCGGATCTACGGCCGGTGCGGGCCGGGCGTAGGTCCGTACGGGTGGTACGGCGGCAGGTACGGGTTGTGCGGGGCCTGTGTGGCGTAGGGGGCCTGCGCAGCGTAAGGACCGGGTGCGGTGCGGGGGCCGTACGCGCCGTACGCGCCGTGTGTGCCGTGCGTGCCGCCGTACGGATACGCCCACGGCGGCATCGGTATCGGCACCGGCGGTGGGGCGGTGGCGCGGGCCGCGTGGTCCAGGGCCGGGCGGGCGAGGTCCCGCAGGTGCCACAGGACGTCCAGCAGTGCCCGCTCCCGTACGGCGAAGTCGGCGCCCGCCCTGCCCCGGCGGCCCCGCTGCCGCAGGAACGCCACCGAGGTCGCGCAGGCCTCGTACCGCGCCACCGCCCGCGCCCCTTCCTTCCCGGCGTGCCTGCGGGCGTACTGCCTGGCGATGCGGCGGGCCCGCATCGAGCCGAGCGCGTACGGCTCCGCGGGGGTGAGCCATCCGGCCATGACGTACGCGGGCAGCTCGGCCCGCACGGTGCCCAGTTCGCGCTGCCGGGTCCAGATCACCAGCCAGGTCAGCAGGCCGAAGGACGGCACCATGAACGCCGCGTACACCGCGAAGAAGCCGTACTCGCCGAACGCGGCCGAGCCGTTCCACAGGGCGTGCATGCCCATCGCGAGCAGCAGCCCGGCCAGCGGGAGCAGCGCCCGGCGCAGGTGGTGCCGGCCGGTCGAGAGCGCGGCGACGCCGAAGCCGATGCCGGTGAGCACGGTGAACAGCGGGTGCGCGAACGGCGACATCACGACCCGCACGAAGAAGGTCGCCGCGGTGACGGAGGCGATGCCGCTGTCACCGGTGAGCTGGTCGGTGCCGAAGGCGGTGCCCAGGTAGAGGATGTTCTCGGTGAAGGCGAAGCCGGTCGCAGTGACCCCGGCGACGACCACCCCGTCGACGATGCCGGTGAAGTCCCGTCGGCGGAAGAGGAAGACCAGGAGGACGGCGGCGGCCTTGGCCGACTCCTCGACGACCGGCGCTATGACCGTGGCGCCCAGGGTGTCCGCGCTCGCCGGGTCGGCGGTCGCGGTGGCTATCCAGCGGGTCGCGAAGCTGTTGGCGACGATCGCTATCAGCGCCGCCGCGCAGGCCCCCCAGGCGAAGCAGAAGAGCAGGTTCCGCCAGGGGCCGGGGTCCACCCGGTCCAGCCAGCGGAAGGCGGCTGTCAGCAGCGGCACCGGCAGCACCGCCAGGCCCAGCCCCACCAGGAACCCCTGTGTGCCGGTCTGTTCGCGTACCAGGGCCAGGATCACCAGGCCGGACAGCGCGAGCAGGGTGATCAGCGCGCCGTAACGGACCCAGGCCCGCTGCCACCAGTGCGTATGCCGGTGCACATGGGTCGGATACGGGGGACAGGTGGCCACGGCAGGACCCTAACCGGTGGGGGGCGGCTCCTTGTGCTGTACGCGACGGAAGAGCAGGTCGTTCACCACATGTCCCTTGTCCAGTCCCTGGCCCTCGAAACGGGTCAGCGGCCGGTGCTCGGGACGCGGCGCGAATCCGCCGCCGGGCACGGTGTTCTCGAAGTTGGGGTGCGCGGTCAGCACGTCGAGCATCCGCTCGGCGTACGGCTCCCAGTCGGTGGCGCAGTGCACCACGGCCCCCGGGGCGAGCCGGGTCGCGGCCAGCGTCAGGAACTCCGGCTGGATCAGCCGGCGCTTGTGGTGCCGCTTCTTCGGCCACGGGTCGGGGAAGTAGACGCGCAGCCCGGCGAGGGAGTCGGGGGCGAGCATCTCGCGCAGCAGGATGATCGCGTCGCCGTTGGCCACCCGGACGTTGGACAGCCCCTGTCGCTCCGCGAGGCCGAGCAGGTTGCCCTGGCCGGGGGTGTGGACGTCGGCGGCGAGGATGTTGGTGTCCGGCTCTGCGGCCGCCATCCGGGCGGTGGCCTCGCCCATGCCGAAGCCGACCTCCAGGACGACGGGGCGGGCGTTGCCGAAGAATTCGGCGAGGTCGACGACCCGCTGTCCGTCGATGTCCAGCCCCCACAGGGGCCACAGCCGTTGCAGCGCGTCCGCCTGCCCGGCGGTCACCCGGCTCCGCCGGGGCTGGAAGCTGCGGATCCGCCGCTCGAAGTGCGACCCGGCGGGATCGGCCTTCGGGCCGTCGGGGAAGCGGGGCTCGCCCTTGGCGCGGACGTGCCGCAGGGAGGCGGACGCGGCATCGGAGGTGTGGTGGGAGTCAGACACAATGCGTCGATTTTAGACCGCGCACGTGGTTGCGACTGCTTGTAGAGATAGTTAGAGTCTATAACGTCAGCGATTGAGTGTAGCGACAGTCGTACCCGTGGGGAGAGACACCGTGATTCACCACCAGATCCGCCTTGCCATGCGCCCCGACGCGCCCCGGGACAAGGTCGAGGAAGCCCTTGAGATGCTCCGCAGGATGGGCCGCGAGATCGACGCCGTCGTGTACTGGACGGTCGGGCGGGACGTGGGCGGCGACTTCGACTTCGGAGCGATGTTCGCCGTCGAGGACATCGAGGGCTACCGGGCGTACATGCACGCCCCGCTGCACCGGCGGGTCGACGAGATCGGGCTGCCGCTGGTGCGGCACATGGTCTCCCACGACCTGACCGACGACGAGGACCCGGCCACCGCCGACCGCATCCGGCAGATCCACGCCGAGCGCTTCGCGGGGGACCCGGCCCTCGTCGCCCTGATCGAGGGCCTCGGCTCGTACCAGGGGAGCAGCGCCCCCGGGCGCGGCTAGTCGGCCCGGTGGGTGCCGGGTGGTCCCTAGGTCGTCAGCATCGACAGCGCTCTGCGGGCCACCTCCCGGCCGATGGGCAGGGACGCGGTCGCCGCGGGGGACGGCGCGTTCAGGACGTGCACCGCGTGGGCGCCCTCCTTGATCAGGAAGTCGTCCACCAGCGTGCCGTCCGCGAGCACCGCCTGCGCCCGGACCCCGGCGGGCGCCGCGACCAGGTCGTCCTGCGTCACCGCCGGAAGCAGCCTGCGGACCGCGGCGGTGAAGGCGCTCCCGGACAGCGACCGCCGCAGTTCGCCCGCCCCGTACCTCCAGTGCCGCCGGGCCATCCGCCACGAGCCCGGCCAGGCCAGGGTCGCGCCCAGCTCGCGGGGGCGCACCACGCCCCAGCCGTATCCCTCGCGGGCCAGCGCCGGCACCGCGTTCGGCCCGACGTGGACGCCGCCGTCGATCCCCCGGGTCAGATGCACGCCGAGGAACGGGAAGGCCGGGTCCGGCACCGGATACACCAGTCCCCGCACCAGCTCCGGCCGCGCCAGCTCGTAGTACTCGCCCCGGAACGGGACGATCCGCATGCCCGGGTCGTCCCCGGTCAGCCGGGCGATCCGGTCGCAGTGCAGCCCGCCGCAGTTGACCAGGGCCCGGGCCCGGAGCACGTCCCCGGTGCGGGTGCGGACGGCGACGCCCAGGCCGGGGCGCCGGTCGACGCGGTGCACCTCGGCGCCGTAGCGGATCTCCGCCCCGGACGCCCGGGCGAGCTGCCGGGCCACGGCGCCGTAGTCGCAGATCCCGGTGGTGCCGACGTGTATGGCGGCCAGGCCCCGCACCTCGGGCTCGTACTCCTGGATCTGGGCGCCGCTCAGCTCGCGCACCGGTATCCCGTTCTCCCGGCCGCGCTGCACGAGGGCGTGCAGGCGGGGCAGCTCGGCGCGGTCGGTGGCGACGATCAGCTTGCCGGTGACGGCGTGGTCGATGCCGTACTCGGCGCAGAACTTGACCATCTCGGCGGCGCCCCGGACCGCGTAGCGCGCCTTGAGGGAGCCGGGGCGGTAGTAGACACCGCTGTGGATGACGCCGCTGTTGCGGCCCGTCTGGTGGCGGGCGGGGCCCGGCTCCTTCTCCAGGACCGTGACCCGGGTGCCCGGTGCGGCGCGCGTGATCGCGTACGCCGTGGACAGGCCGACGATCCCGCCGCCGATCACCAGCACGTCGCAGTCGTACGCGGTGCTCCGAACGAGCCCGGTCCGCACTTCTTCCATTTCCCGGCCCACCTCCCGCTTCGATAGTGCACTGCGCCACTGACAATGCCCTCAAACCCGTGGGGGGCGGGCGATCGGGCGATCAGGCCGGGGTCACCAGCAGGGGGCGGGCGCGCTCGCGCAGCTCCACCACGCGCGGCTCGTCGCCGTAGGGCTCCAGGCGGTGCAGGAGGTCCTTCACGTACTCGGTGGTGCGGGCCGAGGAGATGCGGCCGGCCACCTCCACCGCGCGCACGCCCTGCTCGCAGGCCGCGTCCAGATTGCCGGACTCCAGCTCGGCCACCGCCGAGACGACGAGTCTGAGGCCGTGCGAGCGTACGAACTCCTCCGTCGGTTTCGACAGCGCCTGCTCGGTGAAGCGGCGGACCTGGCGTGGTGCCTTCAGGTCGCGGTAGCACTCGGCCGCGTCGGCGGCGAACCGGTCGTAGGAGTAGAAACCCAGCCACGTCGGATCGCTGTCGCCGGGACGGGAGCGCTCCAGCCAGCTCTCGGCGGCCTTCAGGGCGGCGCCGGCCGCCACCGCGTCGCCCGCGCGCGCGTGGGCGCGGGCCTCGACCAGGCGGAAGAAGCTCATGGTGCGGGCCGTGGCCAGGCCGCGGTTGCGCTCCAGGGCGGCCTGGGCGAGGTCCACGCCCTCGTCGCCGAAACCGCGGTAGGTCGCCTGGAGGGACATGGAGGCGAGGACGTAGCCGCCGAGCGGGACGTCGGCCGCCGCGCGGGCCAGGCGCAGGGCCTGGATGTAGTACCGCTGGGCCGCCTCCTGCTGGCCGGTGTCGAAGGCCATCCAGCCGGCCAGCCGGGTCAGCTCGGCCGAGGCGCCGAACAGGGCGCGGCCGACCTCGTCGGAGTAGGAGCCGAGGAGGAGCGGAGCCGCCTCGACGCGTAAGCACTCGGGGACCATCGAGGAACGCCAGTCGCCGCCGCCGTACTTGGAGTCCCAGCGCCGGGCGTCCTCGGCGGCCTCGCGCAGCTTCTGCACATCACTGTGGCCGACTTTGAGCGGTGCGCCGGAGCCCTCCGCGGGGCTCGCCTCGCGCGCCACCGAGCTGTCGGCCGGGGTTATCAGCCATCGGGAGGCGGGCGTCGCGTACGCGCTCACCGCGAACGAACCGGCGAGCGACTGCCAGATGCCGCCGCCGGTGCGGCGGCCGGCGAGGTCGAGACGGTACAGCTCGGTGGCGGACCTGACCGCCTGGCCGACGTCCCGGGGGAAGGCGAGGCCCACCTCGGGGGCGGGATCCGCGTCCGCCAGGCCGATCTCGTGCAGCGGCACCGGGCGGCCGAGCTTCTGGCCTATGGCCGCCGCGATGAGGTGCGGCGCGGCGCCCTGGGGCACCATGCCCTTCGACACCCAGCGCGCCACCGACGTCTTGTCGTAGCGAAGTGTCAACCCGCGTTGGGCGCCGAGGTCGTTGACGCGCCGGGCGAGTCCTGCGTTGCTGATTCCCGCGAGGGCGAGAACGGCGCCGAGCTTTTCGTTCGGCCCGCGTTGCTCCCTGGACATGCGCCACCCCTCGACACAGACGGCTGCCGCGCTGGCATAACCACGCGGCATTCGTAAACCCAGCGTA
Organism: Streptomyces sp. NPDC018026; assembly: GCF_044327745.1. NCBI lineage: Bacteria > Bacillati > Actinomycetota > Actinomycetes > Kitasatosporales > Streptomycetaceae > Streptomyces > Streptomyces sp. NPDC018026. The sequence continues at coordinate 16,073 of NZ_JBIRFY010000009.1, read as the reverse complement.
GTTCGCCGCATCCCAGGCGTTAAGAGGCATTGTTCCGGATGGCGGGATTGTGGTCCGTACTCAAGTGCGGTGTATGTACGGTCTGTTGCCGCGTGCTCCCGATGTGTGGCCGTGCGCCCGTGTGTGCGCTCTTCTCCGGCCACGGCGGGAGCGATTCCATGGGCGGTGCGTGGGTCGGCCCGCTGTACTGGATCCAGTGGGCTGGGGGACGCCGCCGCCTACATCCCCGCGGGCGGCGGACCGGTCCGGGGGGCGAGTCCCGTCCCCCGGACTGCGCGCCGCCGGTACGCTGACGGGCGGTGCGCAAAGTTTGTACGGAGCGTGTTCGAGTGTGGCCGCGTGGCGCCGATTTGGCTGAAAATCACCGTTGGTGATTTCGGGGTACAACCGCCCCCACCATGGGAGTTGAGGGCGCGTTGGGGAGCCAAAGGGCGCGTTGCGGGGGCGCATTCGCGTCGTCTTCGCCGTGGGGTAACGGGAGTTGACGGTCCCGCGGCGATGTCCCGGCGTTCTCGCGTGAGTCTCCGCGGGGCGCACTCGCGGAGCACACGCGGCTCCGCCGACGCTCTGTGGCGCGCCCTTCATGGCAGCATGGGGAACCAGTTCGTACGGTGCACTGGTTTCCCCAGCCTGTGGAGGCGTCGATGCGGTGGTTGGTGGGGTGGAGCAGCGCCGCCGTGGGAGCAGGAGCAGCGGGGATCGCCGGGGCGGCCGGCTCCGCCGGGGCCACCGGCTACGACGGTGAGACCGTGCAGCCCGTGGGCGCCCAGCCGTTGTGGGGCGACCCCGATCCCCTCTGGGCGGTGGGCGACTGGCGTCCCGACGAGGTGCGCGTCGTCGCCGCCGACGCGCAGACCCGGATCGCCGTGCTCGGCATCTGCGGCGCGAGCGACGAGCAGCTGCGGGTCGCGCTGTTCGCCGCGCGCGGGGGCGCGCTTCGGCATCTGACGGCGTGGCCCGGCAGCTACACCGCCGTCGTCCAGGTGGGGCGGCGGATCACCGTCTGCGGCGACCTCGCGGGCGCGCGGCCGGTCTTCCACACCCCCTGGGCGTCCGGCACCGCCTACGCGACCGCCGCGCTGCCGCTGGCCGACCTCGTCGAGGCCAACCTCGACTTCGGCCACCTCGCCGCGCTGCTCGCCACGCCCGACGTGCCGGCCGCGCTGGACGACTCCACCCCGTACGACGGCGTGAAGCGCGTTCCGCCGGGGCACGCGCTGATCCTGCGCGCCGGGGCGCGGGAGATCGCCGGGTACGAACCGGTGGCCTCGCTCGCCGTCGCGGCGCCCTCGGCCGACCCCGACCGCGCGGTGGACGGTGTGCGGGACGCCCTGGTGGACGCGGTGCGCACCCGGCTCGCCGCGCCGCGGCACGTCCCCGGGGACGGCATCGACCCCGGGCCCGTCCCGGGCATGGGGCCCGCGGAGCGGCGGGCGGCGCGGGGGATGCCGGTGCCGGGGATCGGGGCCGACCTGTCCGGCGGGCCGGCCTCGGGCACGCTGGCGCTGCTGGCGGCCGGGCTGCCGGGGATGCCGGGGATGCCGGGGGCCGTGCTCGGACACGGGACCGGGGCGGGGGAGCGGCTGCTGGCCGTCACCTTCAACGACCTCGCCGTTGGCGGGCAGGAGCCCGAGCTGGCGCGGGCGGGGGCGCTCGCGGCCAACCCGCGGCTGCACCACGTGGTGGTCACCGGCGGCGAGGAGATGCTGCCGTACGCCGCGCTGGACGGGCCGCTGACCGACGAACCGGGGTCGTCCCTGGTCGCCGCGGCGCGGCACCGGGCGCGGCTTGCGGCGGGCAGCGCGGACCACTTCACCGGGTACGGGGCGCGGCAGGTGCTGGACGCGCATCCGGCGCGCCTCGCCGACCTGCTCATGGACCGCAAGCGGCGCCATCTGGTCCGGCCGGTCGCGGCGCTGGCCAAGGCCGACGGGTCGGTGCTGGTCCCCGCGCGCGTGTACGGCGCGGCGCGGCGGCTGGCGCGCACGCCGTACCGGAGCGGGCTTGAGGTGCTCGCCGAGCGGTTGCTGCGCAGGCGGTTCGACACGCCGGGCGACGGGGCGATGGACGCCTCTTTGGCCGCGCTGACCTGGGCCGGGGCGGGGCCGGCGGCGCGGTGGCTGACCGGAGAGGCGCTGGCTGAAGTATCGGTTCGCCTGCAGACGTCCTCGCAGCGGTCGGGGGTGGGCCCAGGGCAGCGTCCGGGGGACTTCCGGGCGCGGGCGGCGCTGGCTCGGCAGGCGGCGGAGGTGCGGGTGCTCGAACAGGCCGCGGAGATCCGCTTCCAGCGGCTGCACACGCCGTTCCTGGACAACCAGGTCGTCCGGGCCTGCCGGGCCCTGCCGGAGGCGCTGCGGGTGCAGCCGGGGGCGCGGGCGGCGATTCTGCGGACGGTGCTGGAGGGGGCGGGGGTGAGCGAGTTGCCGAGCGGGTGGGGGGCGCCCACGCAGGCGCTGGCGGCCTCCACGGCGCGGACGGGGCTGCGGGTCGCTGCGGACTCCCTGCTGGGGCTCTTCGACCGGCCGCTGCTCGCGGAGGCGGGGCTCGTGGAGGCGCGGGTCGTGCGCAAGGCGGTGCGGGCGGCGGCCGCGGGTGAGCCGCTGCCGCTGGACGGGCTGGCCGACCTCGTCTCGCTGGAGCTGTGGCTCGGCCGCCTGCTGGCCCGCCGCGGCACCTGCTGGACCGGCACCCCGGCCCGCCAACGGGCGGTACCCGCGGGCATCGTGCCTCAGCGGGGGGCGCTGGGCGGGGCCGGGGCGGTCGTGCGGCGGGTCTGAGGTGGATGCCTGCGGCGTGGTGGGGGTGCGCGTGGCGCGGTGCGTGTGGTGGGTGGGTCGGGGCCGCGCCGGGGGGTGTCCGTCCTCGGAACGGCGCGGAATCGGTCACTTGAAGAGGCTCGGGGCGTTGACGCGCCAACCGCTGCGGGCGGACACCCCCCGACACGTCCCCTTCTCGCCGTACGCGGCTCCCCCGCCGCGTCGCCCCCGTGCCAGCTGCGCGTAGCCGCCACGCCGCCACGGCTGCGGGCAGTCGCCATGCCGCCTTAGCTGCGGGCAGTCGTGCCGCTGGGGCGGCACGGGTGGGCGCAGCGGCACCCCGCTACGCCGGGCCGCGTCCCCCTCGCGCCCGCACCCACGCCGGGTGCCTTGTACAGCGCCGGGCCACGCGACCTACCCCGCACCCGCCCCGCGTGCCAAGACCTCCCTGGGTCACTGATCGCGCCGACGCCGGGTGCCCGCACCACACCGGTGCGGCGACAATGACTCCGTGCGGTACAGAATCCTGGGCGTCACCCAGACGGAGGACCACGGCACCGTCGTAAACCCCGGCGGCCCCCGCCTACGCGCGCTGCTCGCCGCCCTCGCCCTGCGCCCCGGCGACGTCGTCACCCCCACCACGCTGATCGACGAGGTCTGGGCCGAGGACGACCCCCCGCAGGACGCCCCCGCCGCCCTCCAGGCCCTGGTCGGCCGCCTCCGCCGTACCGTCGGCAAAGAGGCCGTCGCCTCCGCCCCCGGCGGGTACCGGCTCGCGGCGACTCGCGACGACGTGGACCTGTTCGTTTTCGAGCGCCTCGTACGGCGAGGCACCACCGCCCTCGCACACGGCGACGCCCCGACCGCCGCCCGGCACCTGGACGAGGCGCTCGCCCTCTGGCGCGGCCCCGCCCTGGCCGACCTCCCCGGTCACGCCGCCGGCCCCGACGCCCTGCGCCTGGAGGCGACCCGTGCCCGTATCGACGCCGGTCTGCGCCTCGGCGACGCCCACGACGCCGTACCGCGGCTGCGTGAACTGACCAACGACCACCCGTACGACGAACCGCTGCACGCCCTCCTCATCGCCGCCCTGCGCGCCTCCGGGCGCGACGCCGACGCCCTGGCCGCCTACGAGAGCGCCCGCCGCACCCTCGCCGACGGCCTCGGCACCGAACCCGGCCCCCGGCTGCGCGCCCTGCACGCCGAACTGCTCGGCACCGGGGACGCGCAGCGGCCCGCCCCGGCACCCGAGCGGGCCTCCTCCGACGGCCGCAAGGGCAACATCAGGCCTCGGCTGACCACCTTCGTGGGGCGGGAACCGGAGCTCGACGCCCTCCGTTCCGAACTGACCGGGGCCCGCCTCGTCACCCTCACCGGACCGGGCGGATCCGGAAAGACCCGCCTCGCCGAGGAGGCCGCCGCCGGGCTTGAGCAGGCATGGCTCGTCGAGCTCGCCCCGCTCGACCGGCCGGACGCGGTGCCCGGCGCGGTCGTCAACGCCCTCGGACTGCGCGAGACCGTGCTGCTGACCGGCGACCGGCCGGCCGTGCAGGACGACCCCGTCGCCCTGCTCGTCGAGTACTGCGCCCCGCGCAGCCAACTCCTGGTCCTCGACAACTGCGAACACGTCATCGGCGCGGCGGCCCGGCTCGCCGAGACCCTGCTGACCCGCTGCCCGGGCCTCACCATCCTCGCCACCAGCCGGGAACCCCTGGGCGTGCCCGGCGAGTCGGTGCGGCCGGTCGAGCCGCTCACCCAGGAGCAGGCGCAGCGCCTGTTCACCGCGCGCGCCGGCGCCGTGCGTCCCGACGCGGACGCGGTCCTGCGGGACGCGGAGGCGGTTGCCGAGATCTGCCGGCGCCTCGACGGACTGCCGCTGGCCATCGAGCTGGCGGCCGCCCGGCTGCGGCTGCTCACCCCGCGGGAGATCGCCGACCGGCTCGACGACCGCTTCCGCCTGCTCACCTCGGGCAGCCGTACCGTCCTGCCCCGCCAGCAGACGCTGCGCGCGGTCGTCGACTGGTCCTGGGACCTCCTGGACGAGGCGGAACGCACCTTGCTGCGCGAACTGTCGGTCTTCGCGGGCGGCTGGGACCTGGCCGCCGCGGAGGCCGTGGGCACCGGGCCCGCGGCGGACCTCCTGGGGGCCCTCGTCGACAAGTCCCTCGTCGTCGCCGGCCCGGGCACCGACGGTGCCGCCATGCGCTATCGACTGCTGGAGACCATCCACGAGTACGCGGAGGAACGCGCCGCCGAGACACCCGGGCTGCGCGACGCCGCCGAACGCGCCCACCGCGCGTGGGCGCGGGCCCTGGCCCAGGAAGCCGACCCGCTGCTGCGCTCGGCCGGGCAACTGCCGTACATCTCCCGGCTGGAGACCGAGCACGACAACATCCGCACTGCCCTCGACCGCTCCCTCAGCGCGGGCGACGAGCCGGAGGCCGCGGCCCTCGCGCTCGCCATGGGCTGGTTCTGGTGGCTGCGCAACTACCGGCAAGAAGGCGTCAGGTGGCTGGATCGGGTGCTGCGTCTCGGAGCCGCCCTGGACGTGGGGGGCGGCGGGCGGGTGCCGGGGGCGGACGTCCTCGCACGGCGTATCGCTGCCGCCGATCATGTTGGCGCGCTTCTGGACGGGAGTGAGGGCGGTCCGACGCATCCGCTGCACGCCTTGCGCATGCAGGTGCGGATGATGCACATCCTCCTCACCTTCGAGACCGCGCCGAGGGAAGGGCTGCTGGACGAGCGCATGCGGCGGTACGTCCGGCGGGTGCGGGACCACTTCGCGGCGGGCGGCCCCGAAGCGGCCCGGGTGCCCGGTCTCGTCTGGCCGCTGACCGAGTTCTTCGTCAGCGACTCGGGGGACGTCCGGGGGTCCATGGACGCCTCCGTCGCCAACTGCCGTGCTCATGGGGGCGAGTGGGAGATCGCCGCGAGTCTCATGTTCCGTACGCATGCGGTGGTCGACATCTCGGGCACTCCGGTGGGCATCGACGACGATCTGGCGGAGATGCGTGTGCTCAGCCGTCGTGTCGGCGACCGTCTGGTGGAGGCCCAGGTGTGCAGCGCCTTCGGCGAGGCCGCCATGGTGCGCGGCCGCTACGAGGAGGCCAGGGCCGAGTACGCGGAGGCGCTGCGGCTCGCCGAGGAGGTGGGGGCCTTCGCGGAGGCGCCGTTCCTCATCGCCCGGCTCGCCGAGATCGCCTACCGCGAGGGGGACCACGGCACGGCGCTGGGCGTACTCGACGAGGCCGGTGCCGCGGCCGACCGGTACGGCGTGGTGGACTCCAAGGCCTTCGTCCTGATGCTGCGGGCCGGACTCGCGGTGGTCGACGAGGAGTTCGAGCGGGCCCGCGTCCTGTGGGAGGGGGCCTGCGAGGAGTGCCTGCGCGGCACGCCGCCGCCGCAGTTCCTCGCGATGCTGGGGCTGGTGGACGCGCTCGTGACGGCGGGCGAGTCGGGCCCGGGCGCCGCCTTGCCGTTGCTGGCGGACGCTCTGCGGACGGCCGTCGAGGAGCGGTGCGCCGAGCTGGTCCTCGCGACGCTGGTGGACAGCGCGGCCGGGCTGCTGAGCGACCTCGGCGACCAGGCCCGTGCGGTGCGGCTGCTGGGCGCGGCCGGACACTGGCGCGGCGACCGCCCGCGCCCCATGCCGGACCGGGCGCACGCCGAGCGGGCCGAGGCCGCCGCCCGCGGTGCCCTCGGCCCGGAGCGGTACGCCGCCGAGGTGGCCGCGGGCGCCGGTCTCACGCCCGGGGACGTCGTCGGCGAGCTGGAGACGGCGGTGCGGCGGCCGGTCGCGCAGGCTCCTACGCGCAGGTGAAGCGGGACTGGGCCCAGTCCGCGAGCGCCAACGAGTCGAAGTGGCTGTGCGGCTCGGTCACCAGCCGCAGCGTCTCGCGTCCCGTGATGTCCACATGGACCGGTACCGCGGGGTCCCCGCCCTTGATCATTCCCGAGTTCCACAGCCGGACGTCGTCCGCGTACACCGAGAAGTGGACCTTGCCCAGCTTCATCGTCAGGTCGTCGACGCCGGCCAGCGCGTCGTAGGACGAGCACTCGCGGTTGAGGTCGATGGTGACCGAGGAGCGTCCTTTGACGGTGACGCCGTGTGCGTACGACACGTCGTCGACCGACAGGCCGGAGCGCTGCCAGACCCAGCTGCTTCCGGCCAGCCGCATCTCGGGGCCGGTGCCGTCGCCGCTCACGTCGTACGCCAGCTCGCTCCACTGGTAGATGGTCGGGGCGGGCGGTGGTGGGGGTGGAGGCGGAGGGGGTGGTGTCGGGGTGGGGGTCGGCTTCGGCTTCGGCGGGGGAGTCGGGGTGGGGGTGGGCGTGGGCGTGGGGGTGGGGGTGGGGGTCGGTTTCGGGGTGGGGGTCGGCTTGGGGGCCGCCACCGGTTCGGGTGGGCGGGGCGGTCGGGTCGAGGGCGTGGGGGTGTCCGGGGCGGGTTGTGCCACCGGTGAGGAGGCGGGCGGGGCGGCCTTCGGCGGCTCCTTGTCCGGGGTGTCGTCGCCGATCAGGGCCAGGGCCAGCGCCGCCGCCGCGGCCACCGCGACCACACCGGCCGCGATCCCCGCCTTCACCGGCGCGCCCAGCCCCTCGGAGGCCGCCGCACCGGCACCGGCGCCCGCTCCGCCGGACGCACCGCCGCTCGCCGCGGCCGCCGCGCCCGCGGCTCCCGCCGCACCGGCTCCCGCGCCCCCGGCGATGAGCCCCGCCGCCTTCGCGTACCCGGCGACACCGAACCAGCCGATGACCGCGACGGGCACCACGGCGGGAATGCCGCTGGCGACCTCCTTGATCTGGGTCGCGGCCAGCCGGCACCTCGCGCACTCCTCCAGGTGTTTGCGCAGTCCGCGTTCGGCCCGGATGCGCAGCCTGCCGCGCGCGTACGTGCCGAGCTGGTCGGCGTAGCGGGCGCACTCCTCGTCGGTGGCGAGCGCATCGCTGACGTGGGCCTGGAGGTAGGCCTGCTTGAGCCCCTCGCGGGCGCGGCTGGCCAGGACACGGGTGCCGTTGGCGTCCAGCCCGAAGAGCATGGCCACCTCGCTCGGCGACTCGTCCTCGACCTCGGTGTGCCACAGCACGGCCTGCCACCGCTCCGGCAGCGACCGGAACGCCCGCATCGCCATCGACTGCTCGGCCTCGTGCATGGCGCGGACGTCGGCGCCCAGCTCCAGGGTGTCGTCGTCCGGCACCTTCGCGGTGTGCGCGGCCTGTGCGGCGAACACCGCGAAGTCCTCGACGAGTTGCTCCCGTCCGGCCGACCGGGTCCAGCCGGCGGCGACGCGCCGGACCGCGGTGAGCAGGTAGGCGCGTACGGCGTGCTCGGGTCCCGAACCGCCGCGCACCGCCTGGAGCATGCGGGCGAACACCTCGGCGGTGAGGTCGTCCGCGGTGTGGGCGTCGCGGCAGCAGGTGCGCGCGTACCGGCGTACCGCGTCCGCGTGGCGCCGGTACAGCTCCTCGTAGGCCGCGTCGTCGCCCGAGCGCATCCGCGCGATCAGCTCGGCGTCGGACGCCGGCAGCTCGCGCGGCGGCGGCAGGATGCCGTCGTCGTCGTACAGGTCGCGCGGCGGTGGCAGGACGCTGTCCTCGTGCAGCTCGCGCTGGGCCGGGACACCGGTCCCCGCGGGGCGCTCGTCCTCGGCGGGGCCCTCGCGGCCGCCGTCCTGGGCGGGGCTCCGGCCGCCGTCCTCCACGGGAGCGGCGTCCCGCCCGGCACGGGGCGGACCGCCCTGGCCCGGCACCTGCGGCGAGTCGCCCGCGCGGGCGTCACCGTCCCCGGTGCGGCCGCCCCGGCTCTCGCCGGTCTCGACGTCACCGGGACCGCTCTCGCCGTCACCGAGTGACCCGTCCCGCCCGTCAACGCTCATCGCGGAAAGCCCCCGCCAACCTGCCCAGCCCGTCCGAACACCGGGTCAGCGTGCCATATTGGCTTTTGTTCAGGACCCCCCTGTGCCGACCGTCACTCGTCTGTGCGGACTTCAGGTGCCGCGGTAATAACGCTCAGCCGTTCGGGGAAGGAGATAGGGGCCCCGAAGGCGCCGCCGCTCTCACACCGGCCGCGACCGCAGCCCCTCCAGCAGGATGTCCAGCAGCCGGGCCGAGGCCGCCGCCTGCTGGGCCGGGTCCGGCAGCGAGGGCGCCGCCGTGGCTATGACCAGCAGTACGTCCGACACCGACACGTCCGGCCGCAGCTCACCCGCCGTGCGGGCCCGCTCCACGAGCCGGCCCACGACCTCCAGCAGCGCGGCGGCACCGTCGTCGCCGACCACGGAACCCGGCACGGAACCCGGCCCGGAACTCGCGGCAGAACTTGCCGTGGGACCTGCCGCAGGACCTGTGGCAGAGGTTGCGGCGCCCGCGACGGAACCTCCGCCGACGGCCGGCACCCTGGCCGCGGCGGACTCCTCGGGCACCAGCCGCAGCTCGCCGGTGCCCGGCTGTATCCGCTGCTGCGGCACCCGTGGATCACCGGTGGCCGCACCGCCGGAACCGCTCACGCCACCGTCGCTGTCGGCGTCGTCCGACACCCCGACCCGCAGCACCTGCGGCGGCAGCAGCCGGCCGGCGCCCGAGGCAACCGACGTCCGCAGGAAGCGGGACAGCGCCGACCACGGCTCGTCCTCCTGCCCGAGCGCGGTGCGGGCCTGGTCGGTGAGCCGTGCCGTCTCCTCCTCGGCTATCCGGCGCACCAGCACGTCCTTGCTCGGAAAGCGCCGGTACACCGTGCCGACGCCGACCCGCGCGCGCCGCGCCACGTCCTCCATCGGCGCGCCGTACCCCAGCTCGCCGAACACCTCCCGCGCCGCGCGCAGCACGTGCTCCAGATTGCGCTGGGCGTCCACGCGCAAGGGCGCGCTCCGTGCCGTGTCTCCGCGTGCGCCGCCCGCCGCCGTGCTCATCGCACCGCCGGGCGCGACGGCCGACGCGGACGACCAATGAGAATCCTGAACATGCATAGACAATCCCCCGGTAATGACGTCTCCCCCCGGAGACACTCCCCGCCATCGAAAGCCGGAGTGAGTGGAACGGGCCCGGTTGGGCGGCCCGCCCGTCGCGGACCCCATGAGCACATCCCCCTACACACCGTGGGAAAGAACATAGTTGAGCGGGGGTCAATTCAGAAGGGGCACGTTCCGCACGGAGCGCCCCTCGATCGGAGCACGGATCGCACCCGCCCCGAATGTGCCGTCCTCCGAGCCCCCACTCACCCACGCTGACCTGCGTGATCACACCGTGCGACGTTGATTCCAGGGGCTGGGAGCCCCGACGATCTCCGGTCACACAAATTGACGAGCCTGTGGACAAACGCAAGCGCCGGGTGCGTCATGGGATGGTGAAGGAACGTGCGCGCATTCTCGTTGTCGGCGGTGGCTACGTCGGGATGTACACGGCCCTGCGGCTGCAACGGAATCTCAAGGGCGAACTGCGGCGGGGCGAGGCCGAGATCACGGTCGTCACCCCGGACGCCTACATGACCTATCAGCCGTTCCTTCCCGAGGCGGCGGCCGGTTCCATCTCTCCTCGGCACGTCGTCGTGCCCCTGCGCCGGGTCCTCGGCCAGTGCGACGTCGTCGTCGGCGAGGCCCGGTCCATCGACCACACGACCCGCACCGCCACCATCACCACCCTCGCCACCGACGAGGAGAGGACGGGCGCCCGCCGGCTGACCTACGACGAACTCGTCCTCGCCCCCGGCTCCGTCTCGCGCACCCTGCCCGTGCCCGGACTCGCCGACCACGGCGTCGGTTTCAAGACCGTCGAGGAGGCCATCGGCCTGCGCAACCACGTCCTCGAACAGATGGACATCGCCTCCTCCACCCGCGATCCCGCCATCCGCGACGCCGCCCTCACCTTCGTCTTCGTCGGCGGCGGCTACGCGGGCGTGGAGGCCCTGGGCGAGCTGGAGGACATGGCCCGCTACGCCGCGCGGTACTACCACAACGTCACCCCCGAGGACATGAAGTGGATCCTCGTCGAGGCGTCGGGCCGCATCCTGCCCGAGGTCGGCGAGGAACTGGGCCGCTACACGGTCACCGAACTGCGCCGCCGCAACATCGACGTACGCCTGGACACCCGCCTGGAGTCCTGCGCCGACCGCGTCGCCGTCCTCAGCGACGGCTCCCGCTTCCCCACCCGCACGGTCGTCTGGACGGCCGGCGCCAAACCGCACCCCGTCCTCGCCGCCACCGACCTGCCCCTCGACGACCGCGGCCGGCTCGCCTGCACCACCCACCTGTCGGTCGACGGCGCCCCGCACGCGTGGGCGGCCGGTGACGCCGCCGCCGTCCCCGACGTCACCGCGGCCGAACCGGGCCGGAACTGCGCCCCCAACGCACAGCACGCCGTCCGCCAGGCCCGGGTCCTCGGCGACAACGTCACCCACGCCCTGCGCGGCGAGCCCCTCGACACGTACGCGCACCGGTACGCGGGCTCCGTCGCCTCCCTCGGCTTCCACAAGGGCGTCGCACACGTCTACGGGCGCAAGCTCAAGGGCTACCCCGCGTGGTTCATGCACCGCGCCTACCACCTCAGCCGCGTCCCCACCGTCAACCGCAAGGCGCGCGTACTGGCCGAATGGGTGATCGCCGGGCTCTTCAAACGGGAGATCGTCTCCCTGGGCTCACTCGAACATCCGCGGGCGGAGTTCGAACTCGCGGCCGGTGGAAAGCCTTCTCAGGAGCCCCCGCACAACCCGAAGGGGTCGTCCTGACCGGACGCAGGAACTCCCCCGGCCACTGGGGCGTCTGACGGATGTCGGCCAGGCGGGCACCCTGCCAGACTGGTCCACCACCGCGGGCGCGCCGCCGCTCGCCCCAGCGCGGCCCCCGGGGCCCGGGCCGCCCCGGCCCGTCCCGGTCCCCGGCCGCCGACAACTACACGAGGCAAGGATTCGTGAACTTCACGCGCTGGAGCGCCCGACTCCCCGGAACACAGCGCCGCGCCGCCGCGCGGACCGACACGGCCCTCTCCCCGGACCGGCGGGCGGACGGCTCCGTACCCGCCGCCCGCGCCGAACAGCTGACCGACGAAGCCCCGCCCGCCGCCGACGTCCCCAGCGTGGACGAACTGCCCGTCCGCGACGTGCTCGGCCGCGTCCCGGCCCTCGTCGCCCTCCTGCACGGCCCCGAACACCGCCTCGCCTACGTCAACGACGCCTACGTCGCCGCCTTCGGAATCCGCGACCTCGGCGCCCGCGCCCGCGAGGCCCTGCCCGAGCTGGACGAGCCGGGCCTCTTCCCGCTCCTGGACCAGGTCCAGCGCAGCGGCAGACCCCGCACCCTCAAGTCCCGCAAGGCCCCGGACGGCCGCTCGTACACCTTCACCTGCACCCCGGTCACCGCCGGGCTCAACGGCGACGGCCGCGGAGTGCTCGTCTTCGCGACCGACGTCACCGACCACGCCGAAGCCGCCGGCCGCCTGCGCGCGAGCGAACGCAGCCAGCGCGAGACCGCCGTCACCCTCCAGCGCTCCCTGCTCCCGCAGGAGCTGGAGGAGCCCGACGACCTGCGCGTCGCCGCCACCTACCACCCCGGCGGCACCGAGGCCGCGGTCGGCGGCGACTGGTACGACGTGATCACCCTCGGCGGCGGCCGCACCGCCCTGGTCATCGGCGACGTCATGGGCCGAGGCGTCCGCGCGGCGGCCGTCATGGGCCAGCTCCGTACGGCGGTGAGGGCCTACGCCCGTCTCGACCTGCCCCCGCACGAGGTGCTCCAGCTCCTCGACGGCCTCGCCGCCGAGATCGACGCCAACCAGATCGCCACCTGCGTCTACGCCATCCACGACCCGAACGAGGGCCGGCTGGTCTACGCGTCCGCCGGCCACCTCCCGATCCTGGTCCGCGACGAGGACGGCACCGTCCAGCGCGCCGACGAACCCACCGGCCCGCCGCTGGGCACCGGCGGCTGGATCCACGCGTCCGGCTCGATCGCCCTGCCTCCCGGCTCCACGGCCGTCCTCTACACCGACGGCCTGGTCGAACGCCGTGACGAGGACCTCGACGAGGGCATCGCCGCCCTGGAACGTGCGCTGTCCGGCGCCACCGGCACGCCCCAGGTGGTCTGCGACCGGCTGGTCCGCTCGGCGGGCGTCACCCCGGACCACGACGACGACGTCGCCGTCCTGGTCCTCCAGCACCCCGCCCGCAAGGGCGCCGAGGCCGAGCTGTTCCGCAACGCCGCCCTGGAACTGCTCGGCGGTGTGGAAGCGGCCCCACGCGCGCGTGCCTTCGCCTCCGGCGTCCTCACCAGCTGGCGCTTCCCCGCCGAGCTGCACGACCTCGGCGTCCTGGCCACCAGCGAACTGGTCGCCAACTCCCTCCAGCACGGCACCCCGCCGATGCGGCTGCGGCTGCGCCGTACCGACCGCCGCCTGATCATCGAGGTGACCGACGGCGACGACCATCTGCCCCGACGCCGCCGCGCGGAGCCGGGGGACGAGTCCGGCCGGGGCATCGCCATCGTCGCGACGATCGCCTCCAACTGGGGGTCCAGGCGCACCCCGGGCGGCGGCAAGGCCGTCTGGTGCGAGTTCGTCCTGCAGAAGCCCTGAGCCGACGGCGGAGCCGGTACGGACCCCGGCCCCGCCGCCACCCGCCAGGCCCGCTCACGCCTCCGCGACCACCACGGCGTCGGCCGGCGCCCCGCCCTGCGTGACCACCCGGCTCCTGGCCAGCGACGGCTGGTTCTGTACGTCGGTGAGCTGCCGCCCCAGCCGCACCGCCAGCACCGTGATGCCCAGCGAGAACAACAGGAACGCCACGATGTACGGCGCGTGCAGCGAGGCCCCGAGCGGCCCGCCGACCGCCGGACCGATCGCCAGCGCGAGCTGCTTCACCAGGGCGAAGGCGGAGTTGTACTGCCCGGCGAGACCGGTCGGCGCCAGGTCCGCCACCAGCGGCGCCAGCGTCGGCGACAGCATCGCCTCACCCAGCCCGAACAGCGCGTACGTCGAGATGAACGCGGCCGTGGCCATCGTCTGGCTGCCGTGCCCCAGCCCGGCGTACCCGGCCACGGCCCATGCCACGGCCCAGATCAGCCCCACGGATGCGATGACCCGGGACCGCTTGCGCCGCTCCACGAACTTCAGCACCGCGAACTGCGCGATCACGATCATCAGCGTGTTCGCCGCCAGCGCGGTCCCCAGCGCGGACGTGGAGATCCCGGCCGCCTCGACGCCGTACGCGCTCAGCCCCGACTCGAACTGCCCGTAGCAGGCGAAGAACAGCACGAAGCCCAGGACGCACAGCTGCACCATGGCCCGGTTGCCGAGGAGCTGCTTCCAGCTTCCGCCGCCGGCCTGGCCCGGCGCCCCTTCGATCCGCGGCGCGCGCGGCGCCCGCACCGTCGCCATGACGGCCACCAGCACCAGGAACATCGCCGCCTCGATGGCGAACAGCAGCGTGAAGGACGACGCGCTCGTGGTGTCGACCAGGTGACCGCCGATGAGCCCGCCGACGCCGAGCCCCAGGTTCTGCAGGAAGAACTGCATCGCGAACGCGCGCGACCGGGTCTCCGTCGTCGAGCAGTCCACGATCATCGTCGCGAGCGCGGGCTGCATCACGGCCTGCCCGGCTCCCAGCGCGGCGGCGGACAGCAGCACCGTGCCGGCCGAGGCCGACAGCCCGAGGCTGAGCGCGCCGAGCGCGGCGGTGACCAGGGCGACCAGCAGTACCGGCAGCGGGCCCCGCCGGACGATGGCCCGCCCGGCGAACGGCAGCACGATCAGCGCGGCCACGGCGAAGACGGCGAGCACGAGGCCCGCCGTGACAGAACCCAGTCCCCGTACCTGCGCCACATAGACGTACAGGTAGGGGACCGTGAAGCCGAGTCCGAACGCGCTGAGTGCGTTGCCCACGTGGATCCGGCGCATCGCCGCGCCCATTGCCCTGGTCACGTTCACCCTCTCTTGATCTCTCGGATCGTCCGCTCCAGCCGTTAGGACTGAAGACTTAGAAGCTAAAGTTCGAAGATAAAGAGTACATACCGAAGGACTTCAAAGCAAAGGAGTCGCATGCCATACTGCGGCCATGGGCGACACCTCCGGCGCCGGCGAGCCGACACTCGAAGAGCAGATCGCCGCCTACCAGCGCGAGTTCCAGGACCTCGACCCGCAGGTCGAGAAGATCGTCTCGGCGCTCTCCCGCCTCAACCGCCGTATGAACGTCGCGTACGGCCGCCAGACCGCCGAGCTGGGCATCAGCAACACGGACTGGGAGGTGCTGAAGGCCCTCGTGCTCTCCGGCGCGCCCTACCGGCTCGGCCCCGGCGACCTCGCCAAGCGCCTGGGCCTCACGCCCGCCGCGATGACGCACCGGATCGACCGCATGGTGACGGAGGGTCTGGTCACCAGGGAGCGCGACGAGACCAACCGGGTGCGCGTGATCGTCGCGATCACGGCGGAGGGGCGGGAGAAGTGGCTGTCGGCCATGCGCCTCGCCACGGTCTTCGAGGAGGACCTGCTCCAGGACCTCTCCGCCGACGACCGCACCGCGCTCGGTGAGGTGCTGACCCGCCTCCTGCGCAGGGTGGAGCACGCCCAGCCGGACGCCGGCGGTCGGCTCAGCGACCTCGATTAAAGATCTTGACAGCGATGCTTGACAGTCCCCTACGGGATCCGTAGTGTTCTCCGGGTTGCCACCGGACCGTAACGGTTCTGCGGCAGTACCTCCCGCCGCAGCAGCGGCAACCAAACCACCAGCACGACCCCCAAGTGGGAATTGCTTCGGCGTGCCCGAATTCAATTCCGCTGGGCACTCGTCGGCCCGATCGACCCCGATTGGGAATCGCCGAGAGGGTCCGCTAAGGTTTGAGACGTCGGAACGGCCCAACAGCCGGAACGACAGCCCCCTCTGACGGGGAATCAGAGCCCGAAAGGATCTGATAGAGTCGGAACCGCCGGAAAGGGAAACGCGAAAGCGGGAACCTGGAAAGCACCGAGGAAATCGGATCGGAAAGATCTGATAGAGTCGGAAACGCAAGACCGAAGGGAAGCGCCCGGAGGAAAGCCCGAGAGGGTGAGTACAAAGGAAGCGTCCGTTCCTTGAGAACTCAACAGCGTGCCAAAAGTCAACGCCAGATATGTTGATACCCCGTCTCTGGCCATTCGGCTGGGACGAGGTTCCTTTGAAGTAACACACAGCGAGGATGCTGTGAACGGTCGGACTATTCCTCCGACTGTTCCGCTCTCGTGGTGTCACCCGATCACGGGTAAACATTCACGGAGAGTTTGATCCTGGCTCAGGACGAACGCTGGCGGCGTGCTTAACACATGCAAGTCGAACGATGAACCACTTCGGTGGGGATTAGT